>NZ_JANUZC010000001.1:0-1532315 GCF_055804375.1 Gardnerella sp. c12Ub_1
GCTACAACAATCCATGGAGCCGTAAAATTTACGACAAACACGCAAAATTTTGTTAAGATCTTCACCTTTTCGAGCAGCAGAATCGAAAGTTGCCAGCGACTCGGCGAACGACCCCTTCCAAGCACACACATAGATAACGTTGTAAATGCTGGCAACATGACTAATAGCAAGTTCTTCATCAGTCGCAATATGCCCAAATGACGATGCTGTCAAAAAATTCGTATTCTCATCTAATTTATTAAAATTGTCAGCATCTGAATCTAGATAAATTCCGTTTTGATTTTTAATAATATCTTGAATTGCAATCTTTTTAATCTGATTTCGCAACACAGGATTTTTGATTTTGCGCATATTTATCTCATGATTGCGCTTAGCTTTTTTGCTACATGCTATAAAAATTTCTATATTGTTGGCATGTGTTGTTGGTAGTGCAACAACTTCCAGTCCAAGCAATGCTGCGCCAGTTGATGCTGTGAATTTCCATTTTTTCATCTTTATTTTTTGTGAAATTCCCGTAGCAACAAATCTAACTCTGTCCTTGTAGTGCATGTTGTTCCAAATTTCAGTTCTTACATATAGACCGCGATACGGTTCAACTAAATTTCCAGATTTGAAATTAGGACGCAAATTATTGCGAGAGTTGACTTTTGAGGCCATTAGGCATGAATTATTTCGCTCCGACTCAAGTAAATTGTTCATGAGTCTGGCAGGGATATCTGTATTTCTACAAGATGTCTCTGTGTTGTATAGAACATTGTTATTTTTCATAGACTGATAATAAGTGGCAACGTTTTTCTTGTAAATAGATTTTTATCAATGTGGTTAAAGGCTATTTTTAATGATTTTGTGGTGCGTTTGCGCGACGACCTGCCGTATTTTAGATACAATCGCACTACGGTTTTGTTTGTTTGTGTAGTGTGTTTGTATGTAAAAATGCTGAAATTTGGTACAATCGCACTACGGTTTTACGTGTTTGTGTAGTGCGTTTGCGCGACGACCTGCCGTATTTTAGATACAATCGCACTACGGTTTTGTTTGTTTGTGTAGTGCGTTTGTATCAAAAAACACGGAAATTAGGTACAATCGCACTACAGCTAGATAGAACGATAGTTGCGCTCTTGAGATTTGATGGAGTCAAGCACGAATCGCGCGCCACTTCGATTCTTCTGGCTGCTTACAAAATCTTGCGGAGAATAAGGCGCTGCGCTGTTGAACATCTCCTCGTATTGCGAAACGGTTAATTGCGTGCGATTGTTTAATGTTTTTATGTGCTGATTGGAAAACAGCGCGCTTCGCCATCCTGGAACAAGTGTTGCGCTAAAGAATTCTGCTACAGCGCCTGAACCGTAAGAGAATAAGCCGATTTTTTGACCTGGGAGTAGGGGAGACAGGCGCGTCGGCGATTCGTTTGTGTGCGTTGCGGAGGACGAATCGCAAGCAACCGCAGACGAATCGCCAGCAGACTCTGATGAATCGCAAGAATTCCTAAAATAATCGTAATCAAGTAAAGAAATTAAGCCTAAATAGAGTGAGCCAGTGTAAATATTTCCGATTCGGCGACTGTATTGTGTGCTGTCTTGGTATCGCGCAAGAAGACGTTCGCGAGTATCGCTTGTAAGGGACGCGTCGTTATTTGCGCGCAACACGCCGTCATTTGTGTGTAAAACGCCATCGCATGAGTGCGGCGCGCCATCGCATGCGTGCAACACGCCAGAATTTTCCTCCAGCCCAGCTCGAAGCGCTTTAAGCCCCATTTTTGTGTACGGAAGATGGAAGCAAATCGCCTCAAAATCGTTGAAATTGCAGGCGTTTTCCGCACTGTATTTCTGCCACACATCACAGAACATACGAATGTATTGCTCGGTTGAAAACTTTCCGCGCGCCAAAGCCGTGCTTTGATATACGGGCCGCCAAAAATCCTGGATTTCCGCCGATTTTACAACGCTGTCGTTGTTGATTTGCAACACGCGCGGATTCTCGCTTACAAGCATCGCCACAGCACCAGCGCCTTGCGTCACCTCGCCAGGAGTGCCAACGCCGTAGCGCGCGATGTCTGCAGCAATCACCAAAACTTGCGCGCCAGAGTGCGCCAAAACGTAATCACGAGCCATCATAAGCGCCGCAGTTCCGCCATAACACGCCTCTTTTACTTCCACGCAACGCACCCACTCGCTAATGTTCAGCAATTTGTGAATGTAGAGCGCGCTGGATTTGCTGGCGTCGACGCCGCTTTCTGTACCAACGATCACCATTTTTAGGCGGTTGCTGTCGATGGACGGCATCAGTGGCAGAGCAGCTTGAGCGCCAAGCGTTACGATATCTTGATGATTTGGCGGCACTGCTTGCTGGCTTTGGCCGATTCCGATTGTGAATTTGTTAGGGTCAATTCCGCGCGCAATCGCAAGGTCGCGCATGCTTAGGTAGCAATTTGGGGTTGCGAAAGTTATACGGTCGATACCGACTTTTGGCGGAATTTGGGGCGTGCTGGGTGTGTTGCTCGGTATTTTTTGTGTGTTGCTCATGGTTTCCTATTTTTTTTTAAGTGCGATTTTTTTAAGTGTAATTTTAGTGGTGTAAATTTTACGGCGCGGAAGCTTCCGACTTTTCCGCGGAAAAATGGCCATTAACCGCGCGTTTTTGCGGTTTTACGTGTTCCTGCGCTTGCGCAAATCATCAAGAATTATTCTTGCAGAATTCGTGTTCAAATCGGAAGAATTTTCGTTTAGAAGCGCGTGCACAACCTTTTGAATTTCGTCCCCGCGCGCTCCAGAAGCTATAGCGATGTTTGCGGCCTGAAGGCGCATGTGGCCAGCTTGGATTCCAGGGCCTGCGAGTGCGCGAAGAGCCGCCAGGTTTTGCACGAGTCCTACGGCTGCTAGAACGTTTCGAAAATCGTTGGCGTTATTGACTTTAGCAAGGTGCAGCGCGATTTTTGACATTGGGAGTGAGGCGATTGCGCCTCCCACTGTGCCGATTTGCAGCGGGATTTCGATGCGGCCGTAAAGGATTTGGTCGTTATTTTGCAAGGTCCACGTTGAAAGAGGCATGTAGCGGCCAGATTTTGCAGCCCATTCGTGCGCGGCGGCTTGCAATGCGCGCGTGTCGTTGCCCGATGCGAGTGCTGCAGCCACTATTCCGTTTAGGATTCCTTTATTGTGTGTTGCAGCGCGCTCCGCGTCTACGGCGGCCAGGGAGCTTAAGGCGGCGATGCGGCGCGCAAGGCGCATGCCGTCGGCATCTCCAGCTGCGGCAGTTTTTGCGCTAGGCACAAGCGCTTCTACGGGTATGCGCACTTCGGCGACTGTTGCCGCGCGGCTGGAGTTGGCAAGAATTGCCACCAGCGCCTTGCGCCCAACCCAGCTCTCCAGCTGGGTTTTAACAGCTTCGCCAATGGTGTTTGCAATGTTTGCCCCCATTGCGTCGCACGCGTTTATGTCTAGTGTTAGCTTGGCGAAGCCTGTTAACGCCGCCGCCTGCGCGCGTTCTAATCCGCCGCCGCGTTGGTATATTGATGGGTGTGCGGAGCGCGCAACCTCACTAATCGCCGCGCGTTTTGACTCGTCGCGCATTATGTTATCTAGTTTTTTGGCCACTCTTCCGTCCGCATCTTCAAAAACGATTTGCGCGCGCGTAACGTAATGCTCGCTGAGTGCAACAACGCCGTTTTCTAGGCTTTTTGACGCGATTTTTGCTCCGTTGCATGCGGCAGCGATTACGGACGGCTCTTCTGTAGCCATAAGCACGTTTCGCATAACTCCGTTTACTTTTAGGCCGCGCACAACGCCTACTGGCAGGCTGAATCGCCCGATTTGATTTTCGACCATGCTGTTTGCAACGCTTGCAGGAATGTTTGTTTCGCTGCTTTGCGCGAGTTGTTCGAGCAGAAGTTGCGCAAAATCGCCGCTAAGCGCGCACTCTGATTTCAGCGTTTTTATGCGCTGTTCTACGCTTAATTCTCGAAAAGCTGCCATGTTTCTCCATTTTTTGCGCTATTTTCACGATTTTCATTTTTACGTTTTTCACTTTTGCAATGTCTCTTTGATGCGATTGACGCGATTAAAGTCGCAGCAACCGCGAATCGTAAGCAGCCGCCATATTCGTCGCCAGCAACCGCGCGTGTCTCAACACTCCGTATGCATTCTGCCACAATTCGTGCGTGTCGCGACACTCCGTAAGTTGTGTCATTTGTATACGCACACTCCGCACTTATCGCATTGCTACGTCTACTTTCGCATCCTAACTTGCATGCTCACTCCAATTCCGCCTCCCACGCACAGCGCTGCAACGCCGTTTTGCATGTGATTGTCTTTAAGCGCGTAAAGAAGTGTTGTTAAAATCCTGGCTCCGCTAGCGCCAAGCGGGTGACCGAGCGCAATCGCGCCGCCTCTTACATTCAGCTTGTTTTCGCTTATGTTCAGCTGCTGACACACGGCTATGCTTTGCGCAGCAAACGCTTCGTTAATCTCAAAAAGGTCAATGTTTTCAACGGTGTAGCCCGTGTTTTTTAGCATGCGCTCCATAACGTGTTTTGGCGCGTATCCCATAAGATCTGGGCTGATTCCGCCCTCGGCAAATCCCACGATTTCTGCCAAATAGTCGATTCCGTGCGCGATTGCGTAGTCTTTGCTCATTAAGACGAGTGCTGCTGCGCCGTCGTTGATACCGCTCGCGTTTCCAGCGGTTACGGTAGGCGAGTGTTTTGTGCCAGAATCTGCCTCGCTCATTCCACCAGTTTCGCGACTGCCAGAATCCGCCTCACTCAAGCCACAGTTCGCTCCACGCATTCCATCAGCTTCGCGCGTTCCAAAATCCGCCTCAAACAACGTTTTAAGCTTAGCCAATTTCTCCATAGAAGTGTTGGCTCGCGGATGCTCGTCTCGGCTAATCAAAGTTCCATCCGCAAGCTGCACGGGAGCAATCTCCGCGTCAAAATCGCCGTTATTTTGCGCAAAAACGGCTTTCTGGTGCGATTTTAGTGCAAAAGCGTCTTGCTGCTCGCGCGTTATGTCAAACTTTGCAGCCACGTTTTCTGCAGTAACGCCCATTTCTTTGCCAGTAAAAGCATCACAAAGACCGTCTTTTTTTAGTCCATCAACCAGCGCGCTGTTGCCGTAGCGAATGCCACCAAATCGCACGTTTTGCGCGTAAAACGGCACGTTGCTCATGCTTTCCGTGCCGCCAGCAACTACGACTTGTGCGTCTCCCATGCAAATCGCCGACTGCGCAAGGCGAATGGCTTTAAGACCAGACCCACAAACCTCGTTGATTGTCATTGCGCAACTTGACTCGTCAAGCCCCGATCTAAGGGCGATTTGGCGCGCAACGTTTTGACCGCTGCCTGCTTGAAGTACGTTGCCAAAAATCGCTTGATCTACGGATTTTGGGCTGATTCCTGCGCGTTCGATTGCGGCTTTTGCTGCGATTGTTCCTAACTCAACAGATGTGAGCGACTTCAACGCGCCTCCGAATTTGCCTATCGGTGTGCGCGCTGCGCTTACAATCACAACATCACTCATACGTTTAGCCGCCAATCAGTTGAAAACTAGCCGATTAAAGCTATCTTGATCAAGCTATCTTATTGAAAATTATTAAAAATTGCATGTTGAAAACTAGCACATTTAGAGTAATAGGTTTCAAACACCAACCGAACTACTTTATCGTATTTTTACGCAAAATTGCGATTTGTGAAGAATTATGTTTAATTTTTTCACAATTTGCGCACAATCACATTTTTCGCATTTTCCGCTTTTTGTACGTGTTTTGGGTTGATTTTGGTACAAAGTGCGTCAATTTTTTCCGCTTTTTGTACGTGTTTTGGCCTGAATTTGGTACAAAATGCGGAAGTATCGTGTGGTATAAAATGCGAAAGTATCGCTATTTGCGGAATGTGATTGAGCCATCGCTAGGATCCATCGACTCCACAATCGCCAGCGAATCCAAGTCATATCCAGCTTCGCGCAACGCGTCTCCGCCGCCTTGGAAGCCTTTTTCAATCGCAATGCCAATGCCAGCAACCGTGGCCCCAGCGTGATTGCAAATGTCAATCAACCCTTGCAAAGCCTTGCCATTAGCCAAAAAATCGTCCAAAATCAAAACGCGGTCGTCTGCGCTCAAATATTTTCTAGACACAATTACAGGGAACTCGCGCTGCTTTGTAAACGAGAATACGGTAGACACGTATTGATCGCCATCCAGGTTTATTGATTGCGCTTTCTTTGCAAAAACCACTGGAATGTTTCCAAAATGACGCGCAGCAACGCACGCGATTCCGATTCCCGAAGACTCGATTGTTAGGATTTTGTTGATTTGCGTGTTCTGAAAATGCTGTGCCCAAGCGGCTCCCATTGCGTCAAAAAGCGCGCAATCGCACTGGTGGTTAAGGAATGCGTCGACTTTCAAAACATTTCCTGGCTTAACAATGCCTTCTTTTTGGATGCGTTCTTCAAGTTCTTGCACGATTATTCCTTTCAAATTGCGCGTATTTTGCGTGTGCAGCGGTATCTGTATAGCTTACCCCCCGCTTTGACCGCGCTCCGACCTGCCTGAGCGCTCAAAGCGTAGCGCGCGAAGGCAATTCGGAGCGCTGAGCTTGCTTAAGGTTGAAAGCACGGTGTGCTTTCAACGCAAGCGAAGACGTGAGCGCGCTGTAACGCGCGAACGACAGTACCTGCCTTGTAGTGCGTTTGTATAACGACACGCCGTAAATTAGGTACAATCGCACTACAGTTTTACATGTTTATGTAGTGCGTTTGTACCAAAAAACACCGAAATTAGGTACAATCGCACTACAGATTTGCGTAATGCGTACAGTGCAAAACGCACGATTTGTGTTTGGCTGCCGTCCGTTAAAATTGGTTAGAGTTTAATTTTTGCGATTTGGAACACGGGGGAGAGTGGCTTTTGAGCAAGTACGGTTACGATTTTGATTTGTTTGGCAATCCAGAAGCTGCCAGCGAGCAGAGCGATGCTACTATTAATGAAGTTTTCGACGAGCAGAGTGATGCTCCCATTGGCGATGCCTTCACTGGTGATGCTCTTATTAGCGATGCCCCTATTATCGATGCTCCTATTAATGAAGATATGACGAGCGAAGTTTCTGCTTCTACGGTTGCTGGTGATTTTTCCGCACAATATTCAAATTCCGCACAATCTTCCCAAATAGTTCAATCTTCTGCAGCTGAACAATACGCTCAAACATCCGCACAATCTTCCAACCTTCCCGAAATCAACCCACAATCGCTTTTAGAAGGCTTAAATCCCCAGCAATCCAAGGCAGTCCAATACACTGGTCCCGCACTTTTAATCGGAGCTGGCGCAGGCAGCGGTAAAACGCGTGTTCTTACGCGCCGAATCGCGTGGATTTTGGCTAATCGCAAAGCGTGGCCGAGCCAGATTCTTGCAATCACGTTTACAAACAAGGCAGCTGCGGAGATGCGCGAGCGCCTGGCAAGCTTAATCGGCAATAGCGCAAATAGCATGTGGGTCTCTACTTTCCACTCTGCTTGTGTTAAGATTCTTCGCACTCATGGCGATTCAATCGGCTTAAAATCGGGCTTTTCTATCTACGATTCTTCCGATTGCGAGCGTCTTGTTAAAATAATCGCATCCGAATTGAACATCGATATTAAAAAGTTTACGCCGAAACTTTTATTGTCTAAGATATCTGATTTCAAAAATAATTTGGTTACATGGCAGGAAAATCTTAAAAATTACGCACCAGATTATAAGCCAGGCGCGTCTGTATCTGGCGCATCTAGCTTTAATGCTGCTGGCAATGCTGATGCGCTTTACGCTGCCGTTTACGCGGAGTACCAAAATAGGCTTAGTGTGTCGAATTCTGTTGATTTTGACGATTTGATTATGCTAACGGTTAAGCTTTTGCGCCAAAATCCGCAAGTTAGCGCGTATTACAAGCGAAAGTTCCGCTACATTTTGGTTGACGAGTATCAAGATACTAATCACGCGCAATACGTTTTGATTCGCCAGCTTGCAGGCGTGGGTGATGCAGGTGTGGGTGATGCAGGTGTGGGTGATAATTCCTCAGTTCCACAAGTTTCCGCATCTTCACCAGTTTCCGCATCTTCACCAGATTCTCCCCAGCTTTCGCAATCTTCAATCACGGTTGTTGGCGATTCCGACCAGTCGATTTACGCTTTCCGCGGTGCAGATATTCGCAATATTCAAGACTTTGAGCAGGATTTTCCAAACGCTACAACAATTATGTTGGAGCAGAATTATCGCTCTACGCAAACAATTTTGGACGCTGCAAATGCTGTGATTTCTAACAACACTAATCGCAAGCCTAAAAAGTTGTGGACATCTTTAGGCAAGGGATCTCCAATCGTCGGTTACGTGGCCGATAATGCGCAAGGTGAGGCTTCTTGGGTTGCTCAAGAAATCGCGCGTTTGGCAAGCGAAGATGGCGTAAACTACTCAGATATTGCGATTATGTATCGCGCAAATTCGCAATCGCGTAGCTTAGAAGATGCGCTTATTAAGTCGGGCTTGCCTTATCAACTTGTTGGCGGAACTAAGTTCTATGAGCGTCGCGAAGTCAAAGATGCGCTTGCTTACTTGCAATCGATTGCAAACCCTGATGATGATGTTAATATGCGCCGAATTTTGAACGTTCCAAAGCGTGGTCTTGGTGCGCGCGCTGAGTCGCAGATTACGTCTTATGCAAAAGAAAATTCTATAAGTTTTTGGTCTGCTCTTAGTCAAATAGATAAGATTGCGGAGCAAATTGGTATTTCATCTAGGACTTTTAACGCGCTTAAGAGTTTTAGGGATCTTATGACTTCGCTTATTGACTTTATGAAAGCTAACGATTCCAAGCCTTCTAAGGTTGTAGAGAACGTGCTTAACGAAAGCGGATTGTTGCAGGATTTGCGAGAGTCTAAGGACCCTCAAGACGAATTTAGAGTAGATAACTTGTCTCAATTGCAATCGGTTGCAGCCGAGTATGAGCAGAATACGCCTGATGCTAATGTTGCTGGTTTTTTGGAGACTACGGCTTTGGTTGCTGATTCGGATCAGCTTCCAGACCAGGGCGAAGATACTGGAAAAGTTACGCTTATGACGCTTCACACAGCTAAGGGCTTGGAGTATCCTGTTGTGTTTTTGACTGGAATGGAGCAGGGCACTTTTCCTCATTCGCGCTGTGTTGACAATCAAAAGGAGCTTTGCGAGGAGCGTCGTCTTGCATACGTTGGCATAACTCGTGCTAAGAAGATTTTGTACGTTACTTGGGCAGCTGAGCGATCTCAATGGGGCAAATCTGCGGAGATGATTCAAAGCCAGTTTTTGGACGAGATTCCTGCGGATTTGATTTGCTGGAAACGCACAGAAGCGGCCGTTATGCGAGCTGGACTAAGGGGAGCAGGCAGAGATTTTGACCGCGATTTTGCTGGCGATTTCTCCGACGATTTTGGAAGCGACGGCGGTTGGAGCGACGATTCGTACACAACTTACGGAGTCTCGAGTTATAGCGGATCTCGCTACAGCAAATCGCATTATGGCAGCTCATATGGTTCTTCAAAGTCTTATGGCAAGTCGTGTGGTTCAAAGTCGTATGGTTCTAGTTCGTATGGCAGCTCATACGGCAAGTCGTATGGCTCAAAATCTGGCAAAGTCACCACGCGAATCGCAAGAAAATCAAGCGCATCGTACCAAAGTCAATCGTCCACCTCAAATTTGCAATCGTCAGCATCGTCATTATCTTACAAAAAGCAAAGTTTGCAAGAAAAAGACAATCATCTAAACATCAACGATTTTCATGAAGGCGATAAAATTTCGCACGACACATACGGCCTTGGAACTGTTCTTAAAACACAAGACAAGGGCAGAAACTCAATTATTACAGTTGACTTTGGTTCGGATGGCGTAAAGCGACTTATGCTAAGAGTTGCTCCGATTGAGAAATTGTAAAATTTTTCGTTTTATAAATTTTACACTTAAAATAATGCGATCTTATTGAAGATTACTTTAAATTGTTAATTGTAATATTGTTATAACTAGTGCGTGATTATATACACTAAAACAAAATATTCAAGACTTGTTTTCTATTAAGCTATAAGAAAAAATATAAGAGTAAGAGAAATATAAGCGCAAGAAAAATATAAGAGTAAGAAGAATAAAAGTAAAAAAGAATAAAAGTAAAAACTGCAAATGTTCAAGATTTTAGACTCAAGGGGAAGTCGATTAAGTTCTGAATATTTGCGATTGTAGTTATAAACGAGATTTAAAAGGCGTGGCGCTTGCAAATGTGAGTGCCGTAAAGCGTGTTGCGTTAAACAAAAAGCAACACTAAAAAATAATAACTAGATTTAATGAGGTATTTATTATGAAGAACAAATTATTCACATCGCTTCACGCAATTGTGTTTGGAATTCTTATTGCTATAGCGCCATTAACATTTGCAAAACCATGCTCAACTGGTGGCATGGGCAAAATGTCTAAAATGGCTAAAATGCCTATGATGATGCAACCTATGACATGCTACTACACAAGCCGCGTGGCTATTGGAATTGGCGTTGTTATAGCGATTCTAGGCATTATTGCGCTATTTGTTAAAGAACACGTTCGCGCTGGCTTAAATATTGCTGTAATTGCTAACTCTCTGTTTATGATTGCTACTACAACATTCCTTATTGGTGTTTGCAAAAGCCCAATGATGCATTGCGCATCTGTTATGCGTCCAACGTTGATTGTGTTATCTGTACTAGCGTTGGTGTTTGCATCCGTTAGCGTGTATCTCGATACTAAGTCTGCTTGCTAGTGTGTATCTAAGTAATTTACTATGCACACTATTACATTAAAGCGATTGCCGCTAGAAAACCTAAAGCAAAAGCCGCTAAGAACCGCCGCGTTAATCGTGGTTTCCGCGTGCCTAGCTGCAGTGTTTTTTGGCGGCTCGCTAATCTCCCTAAATCTTTCAAACGGCCTAAATAGCATGCGCGCTCGCCTTGGCGCGGATATTATGGTGATTCCGCAAAACACATACAATCGCGCGGAAGCGTTGCTAACTAATGGCGGATCGAGCACGTTTTACTTTACGAACAATATTGAAGATTTTGTGCGAAAATCAAAAGGCGTTGAAAAAGCAAGCATGCAAACTTACATATCTTCTCTATCTGCTGGATGCTGCGCGGAAAAGTTGCAAATCATAGGTTTTGACCCTACGAGTGACTTTGTAATCGCGCCATGGATTTATTCACAACACAAAAACGAGCTTAAAAAAGGTCAGATGATTGCAGGCGCAAATGTGCTTGTTTCTTACCAAAACACGGTTCGCTTGTATGGGCACGAATGGCCGATTGTTGCGCAACTTGCTAAAACGGGCACTAGCCTAGATAACTCAGTGTTTGTAAACAGAGACACGATTCCAGCGGTTGTTAAGTATTCTTCTAAAGTTGGGCACACTGCGATTCCTGCAAAATACGCGCGCAAGGCCGTTAGTGCTGTTCTTGTAAAAGTTCGCAAGGGTTTTAGCGCTAAGAGTGTTGCGGAAAATATTCGTAAAACTAGCGGAATTAAAAGTCTTGGAATGGTTTTTCCAGGCGGAATTACAGAGCAGACTAAAAAGAGTTTAGAGGTGCTAAACAAGGCGATTTTCCTTGGCGTTTTTGCGTTTTGGGCTGTGGGCGTGTTAATTCTTGTGTGCGTTTTTGCGGCATCTACATCGGAGCGCAAGAGGGAATTTTCTTCATTGAGGATTTTGGGCGCAAATAAGCGCATGCTTTTTGTCATGATTTCGCGCGAATCGGCTGTGATTGGCGTTGCAGGTGGCGTGATTGGCGTTGCGTTTGCTTCGCTTATTTTGTTCCCATACAATATTGCGATTTCTAGCCAGTTACAATTGCCGTACTTGGAATCGAATGTTTGGCTTGTGTGCGCGCTTGCTGCGATTTCTGTAGCGTTTTCGCTTGCTAGTGTTTTGGTAACTTCTGCGATTATTGTTGGGCGAATCGCAAGCAGGGAAGCGTATTTGACTTTAAGAGATGGCGAGTAAGATGGCGAATAAAGTGGTTAGTAACGATTTAGGCGATTTAGTCGTAAATCTTAAAAACGTTACTCGCGAATTTAAGCGCAAAAATCGCAAGTTTATTGCTGTAGACAATGTTGATTTTTCGCTTAAAGCTGGCGACTTTGCGGCGATTGTGGGCAAGTCTGGAAATGGAAAGTCAACTCTATTAAACATGATTGCAGGGCTTTTAAAGCCTACGCGCGGAAGTGTTACGATTTTTGGATGCAATATTTCGATGTCTTCTATAAGCGACGAGCAAATTTCTGCGATTCGCGCAAAAAACATTGGTTTTGTTACGCAATCGCAGACGCTGCTTGCTAATTTGAATGTGATAAATAACGTTATTTTGCCTGTTATGATTGCGCGTGCTTCTTCTAAGCGAGTAGGCGATTTTACGCAAAAACTTGAGACAGAAGATTGTGCGAATTTAAATTCCTTCGCTATGGATTTGCTTAAGCAACTTAACGTGGACGATCTTGCGCATTGCTATCCGCGCGAGCTTTCTGGCGGAGAAATGCGTCGCGTTATGATTGCGCGCGCTTTGATTAATAAGCCGCGTTTGTTGATTTTGGACGAGCCTACTGGCGATTTGGATTCGCAAAACACGCAAACTGTTGTGTCTTTGCTGCGCGATTGTGCGGCTTCTGGAGCGGCTGTTTTAGTTGTGACTCACGATGAATCGGTTGCTGCAAGCGCTGACTGTGTTTACGCAATGGACTCTGGCGTTCTTCGCGCGCGCTTTGACTGAGCGCTTAAAGCATAACGCGAGAGCGATTTTCCGCACTTTGTACCATATTTAATCTAAATCACGTACAAAAAGCGTCAACCATTTCCGCACTTTGTACCATATTTGACTTAAATCACGTACAAAAAGCGTCAACCATTTCCGCACTTTGTACCATATTTGACTTAAATCACGTACAAAAAGCGTCAACCATTTCCGCACTTTGTACCATATTTGGCCTAAATCACGTACAAAAAGCGTCAACCGTTTCCGTACTTTGTAGCTTAAAGCATTCGCGCGGATTAGCCGCGCTATTCCTCGCGGCTATTAGTAGCCGCTCGGCTGATTTGGCATGTAAAGTCCACTGGACTTTACATTTGAGCCAAATCACGCTTTGAAGGAGCTTGAAACGCGCTATGCAATTTCAAGCTCAGTCAGAGCGCTTTGCAGCGCAGAAGCAATGCTTCTGCTTTAAGCGGCTCAGCGCTCCGAATTGCCTTTGTGCGCTACGCTCAAGCACAAAGGCAGGTCGTCGCGTATATTCTACGGCGCGGAGTAGTATAGGGAACGATGCCTATTTTTCGTAGGCATTATCTGGAGCCTTAGCCCATCAGTGGGTCGGCGCGCAAGAATTATGGCGTTATTTAAGCGTTTTAATGCTTTCGCGTTCGTGTGTTTACACGAAGAAGCACTGGAGAGGCCGGCTCAGCGTGAATAATCGTAAAAGTTTGGTTCACGTTCCGTTCAGATAACGACAGAATAAAGGATTAGTAATGACTAATATTCAGCGTTCTCGCCGTCAGGTGCGTCTTTCTCGCGCCCTCGGCATCGCTTTGACCCCAAAGGCTCAGCGTATTTTCGAGAAGCGTCCATATGCTCCAGGTGAGCACGGCCGCACTCGTCGTCGTACCGAGTCCGATTACGCAGTACGTCTTCGCGAGAAGCAGCGTCTTCGCGCTCAGTACGGTCTTTCCGAGAAGCAGCTTCGTGCAGCTTACGAAAAGGGTACGCACACTGCAGGTCAGACTGGTGACGCAATGCTCACTGATTTGGAAACCCGTCTTGATGCTTTGGTTTTGCGCGCAGGTTTTGCTCGTACAACCGCTCAAGCTCGCCAGTTTGTTGTGCATCGTCACATCTTGGTAGATGGCAATCTTGTTGATCGCCCATCTTACCGTGTTAAGCCAGGCCAGACCATTCAGGTTCGCGCTAAGAGCCAGACAATGGTGCCATTCCAGATGGCTGCTGAAGGCGTTCATCGTGACGTTTTGCCAGCAGTTCCTGGTTACCTCGATGTGAATCTTGCCTCTTTGAAGGCTACTTTGACTCGTAAGCCGGAAGTCGATCAGATTCCAGTTGAAGTCAACATCCAGTACGTCGTCGAGTACTACGCTCGCTAAATTCTGGATTTCATTCTTAAGGACATACCGCTTGACCCCTGCTGTGCATTGCATAGTGGGGGTCAATGCGTTTTATTTGCTATTCTTCCCGTGTTTTGTATTTTGATTGGTGTGTTGGACTACAAAGTGCGGAAGTTTTTCCGCGTTTTGTTGTTCAACACGCTGTTTAGAGCTACAAAGTGCGGAAAATACTGCACGAATCGTAGTGCATTTGTATAAAATCAGTATGAACTACGTAAAAGCTGGTTGTGTGTTGGTGCGCATTAACTTTTGTTAGGGAAAGGTCGCAAGTAACCGAACATTATGCAACAAAACGCTTTAATAATAAAACAAAATCACATATAATAATTACATTAATGCCCGTTATATTACAAAATATAACATTGTGCGAGTGTTGAATCAGAAAATATATAATAGGTAACTAAGCGTCTAAAGCGTGTTGTTAAGATACAAAAGAATATATAAAAGAATAAAAGAAGATACAAAATACAAGTAAAACAGAATACGCAATAAAAGAAGACTAGAGAGTAGAAGAGACGATGGAGTCAAAGATGTCTCAACAAAATACCAAAGCGAATGCGCTAAAAGCACAACAACTTGCCGCATGCGCAATCAACAAACACGCAAAAGACGCGCTAAACAATAACACTTTTGAAGGGGTGGTCTTGTGGTAGAGCCTAAAAAGATTGACGGGTTGCATAATATTCCAACTACGGCTGGATTTGCAGGCCCAGGCGGCGGCTTTGAAGGTGGTGCTGCTGCAGGATTCGAGATTGATGATGCTTCTGTGCATAAGAAGGCAGATGAACGAGAAGTCGAAAAAAGTCTAGAAGACACAGATGCTTTTGATGCAATAGACGTTAACGCGATTCGTGCTAGAAACAAAGCTAGCGGCGCAAACGAAACGGTTATGAGCAAGATTACAAGCACGGGTGTTGGGGATTCTTCGCTTAGTAGCCTTGTAGCTCAAGCCGAAGGAGAAGCTGCTGCCGATGTGCGCGATTCGTTGTATGTAACTCAGCAAATGCCTGCAGTACCTGCGGTTTTAAGTGGTATTACGCCGCAAGAGCCGCCGCACGCAACGCAATCTCCGATTCGCGATTTTGGCGGCGAGTATCCGTATAAGTTGTATCGCCCTGGAACTTACGCGCGCGAGCATATGCGCATTACAGCAACAAAACTTTCCGACGGGCGAGACTTTTTCTACATAGATGACAATCCAGAATACGTTAGCGGCCACAAAACAAGGGAACTGATTGACCCTAGAAAGTTGGCGTATCGTTTTACTTCGCATGTTGATAGCGAAGGCAACGAAGTTCCTAGCGAAGTTCCGCAAATGCGCCAAGATCCGCTTACAGGAGACTGGATTCCTATGTCTAGGTTGTGGGCAAAGCGGCCAGCTGCGATTCTTGGTGAGGATTCAAATAATCATGATTCTGCGGATTCTGCAGAAGGTTCTGCGCCATCAAGAATCGACCCATTTGCTGGCAGAAAAGCGCAATGCGAGTATCAAGATGGCGAAATTCCAGACGAAGACTATGACGTTGTTGTTTTTGAAAACCGCTATCCAGCTATGGCTCAGGTTGCAGGCGTGCCAAATACAACAACATACGTTGACGGAAATCCATTGTGGAAGCAGGCTCCTGCAGCTGGTCGATGCGAAGTGATTTGCTTTAGTTCAAACGAGAATATGCTTCCAGCTAATCTTTCTGTTTTGCGCATGCGCACGATTGTTGAAGCGTGGGCGTTTAGAACCGCAGAAATTAGCCAAATCGAAGGAATTGAGCAAATTTATCCGTTTGAAAATCACGGCAGTCAAATCGGCGTAACTTTGCATCATCCTCATGGTCAGATTTACGCGTATCCGTTTATTGCTCCTAGGTTAGAGCAGGAGTTGCGCCACACTGAGGCTTATTTTGAGCGCACTGGCAGCAATCTTCTTAAGGATTTGATGAATTCAGAGATTGAAGCTAAAAAGCGTGTGATTATGCATAATCACAGTTGGGTTGCGTATGTTCCAGCTGCTGCTCGATGGCCGCTAGAGGTGCATGTTGCTCCTGTTAGAGACGTTCTTACTTTGGATCAGCTTGACGACCAAGAGCGTTGGGATTTGGCGCAAATCTACATAACACTTCTTAAGCGTGCTAATAAGTTCTTTGGATTATCGTCTTCAAACGCGGGCGATTCGAGCGCTAAATCGTTTGCAAGTTCGGCTGCTTTCGACTTATCTTCTGGCGCGAGTGATGCAAATTCCAGCGATTTCGTTGATTTGCCTTACGTTGCAGCGTGGCATCAAGCCCCTGTGCATGATTCTCGCCGCTCGCATTATCGCCTTAATTTGCAATTCTTCTCGTTTATGCGAGATGCTAATAAAATCAAGTATTTGGCTGGGTCGGAAGCAGGGATGGCATCTTGGATTTCCGATACTACTCCAGAGTTGATTGCAAGCAGATTCCAAGAATTAGGAGATGTTGACTTGGATTAGTCTGACTTGATTAGTTGTGATTAGTCTTGTCTTAATTTGTTTAGTCAGTCTTGATTGCTCTGATTTTTACACGTTTTACTCAAAAAGTGAGATGATTAAGTTATGTTGTTGCATCTTTATTTAGTTCGTCATGGCCAAACCATGTTTAATTGCTACAATCGCTTGCAAGGATGGAGCAATTCTCCACTAACTCAAAAAGGGCTCAAAGACGCCGATTTAGCAGCTCAAAAGCTTAAGAACGTTGTTTTTGCTGCCGCATATTGCTCCGATACAACTCGTGCGCAAATCACAGCTGAGCGTATTTTAAGCGAAAACGAAAAGCATACGCATATTCGTCCGCATCTTGTAAGCGATATGCATTTTCGTGAGCAATGCTACGGCTATTTTGAAGGCCAAGATATGAATATGGCTTGGTGGGCTGCAGGCGCGCCTCACGGAGCAAAAACGTATAACGAAATCGTTGAAAAATTTGGTCTTGCTGCAACTCGAGACATGCTTAAAGAGGCCGACCCATTCCACGATGCGGAGTCAGATATTGAGTATTGGAAGCGCGTTGAAGGCGGTTTCAAAATAATCGCTAGCAATCCAGCGTTAAAAGACGGAGACAACGTTTTGCAAATCTCCCACGGAAACACGCTTTTAAGCCTTATGCATCGTTTTGCGCCTGCTGGTTACGATTTAAGCGAGCGCCCGCAAAATGGAAGTGTAACTCGCCTTGATTTCAACACAGCAGAGACGATTGATCAAGCTATAACAATTAAGGGATATAACGAGTAAATGTGATTAGTTTGCGCAAAAAATGTTCGCTAAATTTACAAAAAGAGTCTTGACTCTTCGTTAATCTTTTAATACATTGCGTGGGTAGTCGTGTGTAAAACAGCAGGAAAGAGGTTACGATGAGCGTTGGAGACATTGCTGCTCTAATTGCGGCGATTTCGTTTGCGGTGCTTTCGGGATTTATGATTTATCCGCTTATTCGGCTGGGTAAAATGTTCAATCAGATTTCTCAAACTGTTAAGGAATCGGGCGAGCACGCTTTACCTGCTATCGACGAATCTGTTACCACAGTAAAACAAGTGAACAAAACCCTTGAAGACGTTAATGCCGTTACAGATGCTGCTCGCACTACAGCTACAAATGTTGGCGCTCTTACGGATTTGTATGGCGCTTTTCTTGGAAAGCCAGTTGTTAAAATTGCATCTGCTTGCTACGCGCTTAAAGACACTTTTAATGCGTTCTTTAATAAGGCTACTGTTCCAACGGATGCAGCAGAATCTTCCGCTAGGGATGCGGCAAATTCTGGCGAGTCGTTTACGCCTAAGGGGGAGTGATGTTTAAGCGTTTATTTTGGATTTGCATCGGTTTTGTAATGGGAGTTATGTCTGTTACAAAAGCTCGCGCGTACGTTAAGGAAAAGTTCCCGCAAAACGCTAGGAATTTCTTCTTCGATAAAGATCCAAAAAATCTTACTTTAAGCACGATTCTGTCTTTGTACAATGATTTTAATTCCAGCAGAAAAGCCCACGAGTCGCAGCTTAACTCTAAGTATGCTAGTAAGTATGCTGATAAGCGTGACGATTCGTTTACAAACAAGTCTTATACTAAGTAGTTACTAAGTAGTCTTATACTAAGTCTGATAAATAAAAAAGGAGTTCGTACCCATGCGCACAGCAGAAATTGCAAAGCGTTATCTTGACTATTTTGGTAATCATGGACATATGGTCGTGCCTTCTGCATCGCTGATTTCTCCAAATCCAACGACGCTTTTCACGATTGCAGGCATGGTTCCATTCATACCTTATCTTTTAGGAGAGCAAACGCCTCCTTCTCGCAGAATGACGTCTAACCAAAAGTGCGTACGTACGCTCGATATTGACGAAGTTGGTAAAACAACTCGCCACGGTACCTTCTTCCAAATGGTTGGTAACTTTAGTTTTGGCGACTATTTTAAGGAAGAAGCAATTCACTACGCTTGGGAGCTTTTAACAACTCCTCAAGATAAGGGCGGCTACGGTTTTGACCCAGAAAAGCTGTGGGTTACTACTTATACCGACGACGACGAAGCTCGCGCAATTTGGAAGAATGAGGGCTTTGATCCAGAGCACATGCAAGTTTTTGGCATGGAAGATAACTTCTGGACTACTGGTGGCCCTGGCCCTGGCGGCCCATGCTCCGAGATTTACGTGGATCGCGGTCCAGAATATGGAAAGGATGGCGGTCCTGCTGCAGACGAATCTCGTTTTATTGAGATTTGGGATTTGGTTTTTGAGAACTTCCAGGTAGACAACGTAAAGTCTAAGACCGATTTGCACATTGTTGGTGAGCTTGATCAAAAGAATATTGATACAGGCGCTGGTTTGGAGCGTTTGGCTTACCTTATGCAAGGCAAGGAAAACATTTACGAGACTGACGAAGTTTATCCAGTTATTGAAGCTGCAGAAAAACTTAGCGGCGTAAAGTACGGCAGCAACGCCGATGCGGATGTTCGTTTCCGCGTTGTAGCAGATCACGTGCGTTCCGCGTTGATGATTATGAGCGATGGCGTGCGTCCAAGCAACGTTGGCCGCGGATACGTGCTTCGCCGTCTTCTTCGCAGAACTGTTCGCGCAATGCGCATGCTTGGCGTGCAAGACCCAGTTTTGCCAACCTTGTTCCCAGTTTCTAAGGGCGCTATGGAGCCAAGCTATCCAGAGCTTAATAACACTTTCCACGAGGTTAGCGAAGCTGCATACGGTGAGGAAGATGCGTTCCGCCGCACTCTAGAAAAGGGTACGACTATTCTTGACTTGGCTGTTGAAAAAGCTAAGAAAGAACGCAAGGATGACCCTATTGTTGGCGGCTCCGACGCATTTACTTTGCACGATACTTACGGCTTCCCAATCGAGTTGACTCTTGAGATGGCTGCTGAGCAGGGTGTTAAGGTTGATGAAGCTAAGTTCCGCGAGCTTATGAGCGAGCAGAAAGGTCGCGCTCGCGCGGATGCTTTGAAGAAGCGTCACAATGTGGATGTTAGCGTTTACGACGACATTAAGAAAGAACTTGAAAAGCCAATCGACTTCCTCGGTTACACAGACTTCTCCAGCCGTTCAAACGTTTTGGCGATTGTTGAAGCCGGTAAGGGTGCTGTTAAAAGTGTTAGCGCTCCTGCAAACGTTGAAGTTATTCTTGATCGCACGCCATTCTATGCTGAGCGCGGTGGTCAGATTGCTGATCAGGGCGAGATTATTTCCGATGACGGCGCGATTTTGGAAGTTGACGATGTTCAGCGTCCGATTAAGGATTTGATTGTTCACAGCTGCCGACTTACTGAAGGAACTCTTAGCGTTGGTGCTCCTGTAAACACAAATATTGACCAGGTGCGCCGTGCTGCTTTGGCTAGAAGCCACACTGCTACACACACTCTTCACAAGGCTTTGCGAGAAGAGCTTGGCCCGCAGGCAACTCAGCGCGGTTCGGTAGTAGATCCAGATCGTTTGCGCTTTGACTTCCAATGGCCAAAGGCTGTTGATAAAGATGCGTTGTTACGCGTAGAAGCTCGCGTAAACGAGCGTATTCGCGAAGACTTGCAAGTTGTTCCAAAAGAGATGCCGATTGACGATGCTTTCAAGCTTGGCGCAATGCACTTGTTCGGCGAAAAGTATGGCGATATTGTTCGCGTTGTAGAGATTGGCGATGGCTGGAGCCGCGAGCTTTGCGGCGGTACTCATGCTAAGAGCACTGGCAAGATTGGTATGGTTACAATCCTTTCTGAGTCTTCTATTGGCTCTGGTGTGCGCAGAATCGACGCGCTTTGCGGCGAAGAAGCGTACCGATATGGCGCTCGCGAGCATGCTTTGGTTGCTCAATTTGCAGACATGGTTAATGCGCGTCCAGACGAATTGGCTGAGCGCTTAGAGTCTTTGCTTAACAAGATGAAGGATTCCGATCGCAAGCTTGCTTCTGTTTACGAATCCCAGCTTAATGAGGCTGTTCCAGAATTAGTTGATGCAGCTAAGCAAAGCAGCTCAAAGATTAAGCTTGCTGTAAAGAATGTTGGAAACTTCGGTTCCTTCGACGCTTTGCGCAAGACTGTTCTTGACGTTCGTTCTCGCTTGGGCGAAGATGCGCCAGTAGTTGTAGCTTTGTGCGGTGTAAACGAGAGCGATAAGCCAATGGTTGCTGTTGCTACTAACGATGCAGCTCGCTCGGCTGGCGCTAAGGCTGGCGACTTGGTGCGTACAGCTTCCAAGGTGCTTGGCGGCGGTGGCGGCGGCAAGCCAGACTTTGCTCAAGGTGGCGGTGCGGATGCTTCTAAGATTGATGAAGCACTCGAGGCCGTGAAAGCCGAAGTTTTGAAGCTATAGTCAAAAGGTTGAATGTTTAAGATGTTTAACACTCGAGCCGAATTAATAAGTTAGAGTTTTCGTATGATTTGGCTTGGCGTTGATTTAGGAGATGCCAGGGTTGGACTTTCTAAGTCCGACCCTGAGCTGACTTTTGCGCACCCAATCGGTAATATTCAAGCTTATGGCGACTCATTTAATGCGATTGAAGACGTTATTAACGTTATAGAAGACAATAGTGTGAGCCGAGTCGTAGTTGGTTTGCCCTTACAGTTAGATGGATCCGAAGGAAAGTCTGCTAAAAAAGCGCGCAGATGGGGTGCTAATTTAGCCAAGCGCATTAAATCGCTTTTTGATTATGGCGATTGGTCGCTTGATTTTATTCCAGAAATCGTTTTTAACGACGAACGACTAACAACAGTTACTGCCCATAGGCAATTGTTAGATGCTGATTTTTCCACTAAAAAGCATCGTCCAATGGTTGATCAGCAATCGGCAGTGTTGATTTTGCAATCTGCGATTGACGATTACAGAAATGCTTGCAAAAATGTAAAAGGCGACTCGCAAAGTGACTCGCAAAGTAACTCCATCAGAAAGGAAGCGTTTAATGAGTGAGAATATAGACGATTTTTTCAATCAAAACGCTAAATGGAGTCACAATTCATCCAATCCTCCTGTTCCGCCAAAATCGCGAAAAGCAAGAACTGCGCGTAAAAATCGCAGAAACAAGCGGAATCGCATAATCGCATTTATTCTTACGCTAGTTTTTGCGTTGCTATTTGTTGTTGGATACGGCTTATATCGAGTTGCAGTTTATGTAAGAAACAATAGTCAGTCGTCAATTATGGAAGACTGGCCAGGTCCTGGAAGTGGGTTCGTTGAATTTACGATTGAACCAGGTCAAGGATCTGTAGAAGTGGGAAATAACCTTGTTAAGGCGCAGGTTGTAAAGTCGCAATCCACTTTTTCTAATATTGTTGCAGCAAATAACAAGATTTTGTACCCAGGAATTTACGCGCTTAAAAAACACATGAATTCAATGGACGTAGTGGAAATTCTTTCCGACCAAAGCAAGGCTGGTGGATTCTTAGACGTTAAAGCAGGGGAGCGCGCAACGGAGGTTATTCGCAAGGCTGCACAAATCTCGGGAATTGACATTGCTCAATTTAACGCGATTCAAAAAGCGGACGGCGAGGGGATTTTGCCGCCAGAGGCGGGCGGAAGCTTTGAAGGATGGTTGGAGCCTGGAGTTTACAACGTAAAAGCCATTAAATCAGCTAGCAAGATATTGGCAAAAATGGTAGATAAGCGCATTGAAAAGCTTGATTCTCTAGGCGTTCCTAAGGGTGATTTGCGTCAAAAAGTTCTTAAAATTGCTTCCATTGCAGAAGCAGAAGTCAATAATCGTGAATACTACGGCAAAGTTTCGCGCGTAATCTTAAATCGTTTAGCTAAAGACATGCCTTTGGGAATGGATACTACGGTTGCGTACGGAATTGGGATTAAGGCGATTAACCTTACGCAATCGCAGCTAGACGATGCAAGCAACCCGTACAACACTAGGATTCACAAGGGGCTGACGCCTACTCCTATAAGCATTCCTGGAGATAACGCGATTTTGGCGGCTCTTAATCCTGCAAATGGTCCATGGATTTATTTTGTTACTACTAACTTAAAGACAGGCGAAACTAAGTTTGCGGATAACTACGACGATTTCTTAAAGATTCGCGACGAGTATAAGCGTTCCAACGAAAACGCTAACTAGCGCGCCAACCTGCCGGAGCGCTTAAAGCGTAGCGTGCGAAGGCAATTTGGCGCGCTGAGCCGCTTAGAGCAGAAGCACTGCTTCTGCGCGGCGAAGACGTTCGCACGGCTAATCCGTGCGAACGACAGGACCTGCCTTTTCGCTTAAAGCGTAGTGCGCTTTCCTATTTAGCGTTGTGCGAGGTTTGAGTATTTCTCTCCTCGCAAATCCCGTCGCTACGCTCCTCTTTTATTGCTCGTAGAGAAATACATCAAACCTTCTGAATATTTAGGACTTTTGCGTATCTTTCATCACCGAGATTCTCTACTTCACTTTGCGTATTTGCGTAATTACAAAAAGCCTTTAACCACATTGAGCATAATTTGTTGCGTTCGCAGTTTTTGCGCATTTAGCATAATCAAATGAGTCAGTTTATTATCGCGTGTTTATTTACAACGCCAACGCTTATATGCATGATTGCATTGTGCGCAACGGATTTAACAAGCCGCATTGTGCCTAGACTTTGGGTTGTACTAGCTGCTTTTACACAATCTGCAGCAAACCTTATTTTTTCGCTGATTACTTTTCATAATGTTAATTTTCTTTTGCGCGGATGGCTTTGTGCAGTATCAGTTTTTGCAATCTATGTTTTGGTGCAAAAACTTTGCGTGCGCGGAGCACTTGGATTTGGCGATGTTACATGCGCTTCTATGATCGCTCAAGCTTTGGCGCTATTTGGATTTGATTGCATAATCTACTGGTTTGCATCAGTCGGAATATTTGGATTAATTTGGATTTTAGTGTGGAAAATCTGCTCTAGAGTCTGCTGGCGATTTTTCCGCGTTAAGTCTAAAAATGTGCAAAATAAAATCCCGTTCGTGCCTGTTCTAGCTGTATCTGCGCTCATCGCTGTTATGCTTTGAACTTTTGCTGCAATTCTATAGTGATAAGTAAGGTGGAGATTCGAGATTTTTCGCCCTGAATGAGATGTTTCGTTCGCGCGGTCTAAGCGCGCTCACGTCTTCGCAGCGCAGAAGCAGTGCTTCTGCCTTGAGCTGCTCAGCGCGCCAAATTGCCTTCGCGCGCTACGCTTTAAGCGCTCCGGCAGGTTGGCGCGCCTGCGAGGAGAGAAATACTCAAACCTCGCGCAATACTAAATAGGAAGTCGCGCAACAGCAAACAAGGAATCACACAATACCAAATAAAGATAGTGGTTTCTAGAAAAGTTTGCCAGATTTTGCGATTGATTACGTGGATTGTGAGCAATACTTAGTGGTTAGTAGAATACAGATTTAGAATCGAGTATTGATTTAAAATAAAGAACAGTATTAAGTGCAAGAAGTATAACAATAAATATAACGCACAACGCGATTGGAGAAGGCATGCTTAGATGGCAAACGGCAGGGGAGTCGCATGGTGAAGCGCTGGTGGCAATGATTGAAGGAGTGCCAGCAGGAGTTAAGATTACTAGCGCAGACATTGTTTCTGCTCTTGCGCGTAGACGACTTGGATATGGTCGTGGAGCGCGAATGAAGTTTGAGCAAGACAAAGTGCGTTTGCTTACAGGTGTTCGCCACGGTGTTACTCTTGGGTCTCCAATTGCAATCGAAATCGCAAATAGCGAGTGGCCAAAGTGGGTTGAAGTGATGAGTGCAGATCCGCTAGACCATGATTTGCCAAAAGAAGGCCGTAACGCGCCTCTTTCTAGGCCGCGCCCTGGGCATGCGGATTTAACAGGCATGCGTAAATACGGTTTTAGTGATTCTCGCGAGGTTTTGGAGCGTTCGAGTGCCAGGGAAACGGCTTCTCGCGTGGCTTTAGGCGCTGTAGCTGATGCGTTTTTGCACCAAGCATTGGGTGTGCGCACAGTTGCGCACGTTATTGGGATCGGCGGCGAATATGTAAGCAAAAGTTTAGCCCTGCCAACACCAGATGATCTTGCTGCTCTGGATGCTTCTCCAGTTCGCACTCTAGATAAAGATGCCGAAGCGCGCATGATGGCTCGCATCGATGAAGCAAAAGCCAATGCAGATACGCTTGGCGGTGTTGTAGAGGTTTTGGCATACGGCATGCCTGCTGGAGTTGGAACTTATGTTGAGTCGGATCGCCGATTAGATGCGGCGTTGGCGGCGGCGCTTATGGGAATCCAGGCGATTAAAGGCGTGGAAATTGGAGACGGTTTTGAAGAAGCAAATCGCCCTGGCTCGGCTGCTCACGACGAAATCGTAACAGGCGAAGATGGCAACATTGCACGCCTTAGCAATCGCGCAGGAGGCATTGAAGGCGGAATGTCAAATGGAGAGACAATTCGCGTGCGCGCTGCAATGAAGCCGATTCCGTCCATTCCGCGTGCTTTGCGAACGGTAGATGTGCTTACTGGCCAGCCAGCGCAGGCAATTAATCAGCGCTCCGATTTTACGGCAGTTCCAGCCGCTTCTGTAGTTGCAGAGGCAATGGTTCGATTAACGCTTGCAAAGTATGCGTTAGAAAAGTTTGGTGGAGATTCGCTAGAAGAAACTGCTAGGAATGCTAAGAGTTACGTTCAATCTTGGAAAGAGCATATGAGATGAGCGAAGAATCTTTGCAAAGTTCCACTCACGGTGTGCCTAAATACAAAATGCCATTAGCTGTTATAATCGGCATGCCTGCAGCTGGAAAAACGCGTGTTGGCAAGGAATTAGCGCATATTTTGAATGTTCCTTTTATAGATACAGACGATTTAATTGAGCAAAAAATCAATATGCCGATTAGCCAGTATTTTAAGGATTTTGGTGAAGAGTCTTTTAGAGATATTGAAGCTAAAATTGTTAAAGATGCTATTTTTGCAGATTCTGAGCAATCCTCCCCAATAATCGCCCTCGGCGGCGGCTCCCCAATGCGCCCACAAACGCAAGAAGTCTTAAAAAAATATACAAAACTCGGTGGCTGCGTTGTTTACTTGCAAGTGGATCCAAACGATGCAATTGAGCGCGTAAGCTGGAATTCAAATCGCCCTATGCTAAGCGGCAAAGACGGAGCAAAACGGTGGTTGGATTTGTTTGCTAAAAGAGACCCCGTGTTTTGTAAAGTAGCGAATCTGCACGCTCGCGTTTACGGATTAACGCCAAAACCTGCCGCAAGAAAGCTGAAAGATATGATTATGCAACGAATTGTGCATGTAAGTGGCAAAGATATTGAAAACTATAATGTTAATATTGGCGCTGGTGCTATGAGTCTTTTGCCGCAAATGCTTGGAAAAGAGCCTGTTCGAGTAGCTTTGATTCACACTCAGCCTGTTCAAAGGCATAGCGATAAAGCAAGAACTATTTTGCGCGCTGCTGGCTACGATGTTTTTGACATTCTTATTCCAGACGCAGAGGCTGGCAAAACCGTTAAGGTTGCGGATTTTGTGTGGTCGCATCTTGCAAACGCTGGTTTTACGCGTTCAGACGCGATTGTTGGCTTGGGCGGTGGAGCAGCCACAGATTTGGCTGGATTCGTTGCATCTACTTGGATGCGTGGAATCCGCTACGTAAATTGCCCAACTTCGCTTCTTGCTATGGTAGATGCTTCGACTGGCGGAAAAACTGGCGTAAATACTGCATTTGGCAAGAATTTGGTTGGTAGTTTTTACACGCCTGCAGGTGTTTTGGCAGATACTTGCGCGTTTTCTACGCTTCGTAACGATATTTTTGTTGAAGGCTTAGGAGAGGTTGCAAAATCAGGGTTTATTGGCGATACGAGCATCCTAAAAATTCTGGAAAATCCGCAAAATGCTAGCAAATTACGCACTCTCGATGGCTCTTCTGTTTTAAGCGATTCACATTTGAACAATATGGTTTGCGATTTAATAGAAAAAAGCGTGCGCGTTAAGGCATACCACGTTTCTAACGACTTAAAAGAGCAAGGTTTGCGCGAGTTTTTGAACTACGGCCATACTCTTGGTCATGCAATTGAGCAAATAGAGCATTTTTCTTGGCGTCACGGAAACGCAGTTGCTGTTGGAATGGTTTTTGCGGCGGAGCTTGCGAAAATTTTGGGCTATTTAAGTCCAGAAGACGTTGAGTATCATCGTTCACTTTTAAAGTCACTTGGATTGCCAATATCTTGGAATGGCGGCGGCAATAATGACGATGCTTTTGCCAAGGTTCTTGATTTGATGCATAAAGATAAAAAAGCTAGAGGCAACACTTTGCGATTTGTTGTTTTAGACGGGATTGGAAACCCGATTCACTTAGATAATCCGCCGCTGGAGGCGATTCGCGAAGCGTTTAATAAGATTAGAGGTTAGAAAATGGTAGATGTAGAAAACGCGCAAAATCGAGAAAATTCAAAAAACGCTATAAATATGCGCAAGGTTTTGGTAGTAAATGGCCCAAATTTGGGGCGATTAGGCGTTCGCCAGCCAGACGTTTATGGCAATCAAGATTTTGAAGCACTGTGCTCGCTTTGCAAAAAGTGGGCGCAAAAGCTTAACTTGCAAGTAGAAGTGCG
Source organism: Gardnerella sp. c12Ub_1 (assembly GCF_055804375.1). NCBI lineage: Bacteria > Bacillati > Actinomycetota > Actinomycetes > Bifidobacteriales > Bifidobacteriaceae > Gardnerella > Gardnerella sp. c12Ub_1. Next base: position 27,174 of record NZ_JANUZC010000001.1, read on the forward strand.
TCAAAGTGACGACGAAGCACAAATGGTGCACTGGATGCACGAAGCAGCTGATACGCATACTCCTGTTGTTATGAATCCTGCTGCTTTTACGCACTACAGTTATGCGCTCGCGGATGCTGCGCACATGGTTTTGGATGCTGGAGTGCCGCTAGTGGAAGTGCATATTTCTAATCCTTCTGCGCGCGATGCTTTTCGTAAAATTAGCGTTATTAGCGCTGTTGCAACTGGAACTATTACAGGCATGGGGCTATATGGCTACAAGCTTGCACTAGAAGCTGTTGCTCATTGTTTAACACCCGAGTCGAGGCTCGAAGATACTATGGAGTTCCATGGTTAGAAGAAAACATGGTAACTCTCAGGAGCATATTACAAAGCATATTTTTGTTACTGGTGGCGTTGTTTCGTCCCTCGGAAAAGGTCTTACTGCATCGTCTTTAGGTAGGCTTTTGCGAAGCCGCGGTCTTCATGTTTTGCAACAAAAACTTGATCCTTACATCAATGTTGACCCAGGCACAATGAACCCATTCCAACATGGTGAGGTTTACGTTACAGAAGATGGCGCAGAAACAGATCTTGATATTGGTCACTACGAGCGATTCCTTGATGTTTTCTTAAGTCAAAAAGCAAATGTTACAACTGGCCAGATTTATCAATCCGTGCTTAGAAAAGAACGTGCTGGCGAGTATTTGGGTCAGTGCGTGCAAGTTATTCCACACATTACTGGCGAAATTAAATCGCGTATGCGTGCGCAAGCTAGCGACGATGTAGACGTTATTATTACGGAAATCGGCGGTACTGTTGGAGATATTGAGTCGCAGCCATTCTTGGAGGCTGCTCGAGAAGTTCGCCGCGATTTAGGCCCAGAAAATTGCATGTTTGTGCACGTTTCTTTGGTGCCTTATATTGCTGCAGCTCATGAGTTGAAGACTAAGCCAACTCAACATTCCGTAATGATGCTTCGCTCTCTTGGTATTTCTCCAGACGCGCTTGTTTTGCGTTCGGATCGCCCTCTTAATCAAGGCATTAAAGACAAGATTTCTCTTATGTGCGATGTTGATGCAGAAGGCGTTGTGAATTGCGTGGATGCTCCAAGCATTTACGATGTTCCAAAGATTTTGTTCAACGAGGGCTTGGATGCTTACGTTGTGCGCGAGCTTGAGCTTCCATTCCACGATGTTGATTGGAACGAGTGGGAAGATTTGCTTGAGCGCGTTCATCATCCAAAGCATGAGCTAAACATTGCAATCGTTGGAAAGTACATTGATTTACCAGATGCGTATCTTTCCGTTACGGAGGCCATTAAGGCTGGAGGTTTTGCAAACTGGGCTAAGGTTAACGTGCGATGGGTTGCTGCTGATAAGTGCGAAACTCAAGAAGGTGCTGCTGCAGCTCTGGACCAAATGGACGGCATGGTTATTCCAGGCGGATTTGGTATTCGCGGCATTGAAGGTAAGATTGGCGCGCTTCGTTACGCTCGCGAGCATGGCTTGCCAACGCTTGGTCTTTGCCTTGGCTTGCAATCTATGGTTATTGAATATGCTCGTCACGTGCTTGGGCTTGAAGATGCTAATTCCACAGAGTTCGAAAAGGATTGTGGAGATCCAGTAATCGCAACTATGGAAGAGCAAAAAGATATTGTTGCTGGCAAGGGAGATATGGGTCACACAATGCGACTCGGTTCTTATCCTGCAACTCTTGAAGAAGGCTCTATTGTTGCTGAGCTTTACGGCTCTACGCATGTTACCGAGCGTCATCGTCACCGTTACGAAGTGAACGTGGCTTATAAGGATCGTTTGCGCGAAGCTGGCTTGCGTATTAGCGGCCAAAGCCCAGACGGTAATTTGACTGAGTTTGTGGAGCTTCCAAAGAGTGTTCACCCATTCTATGTTGCAACTCAAGCTCATCCAGAGTTTAAGTCTCGTCCAACTAAGCCTCATCCTTTGTTTGCTGGATTAGTGGCGGCTGCTCTTGAGCATCAAACAAATAACGCTAAGTGATTTAATCAAACTAGCTGTTTGATTAAATCGAACTAGTTGACTAGATTCGATTATCTACTTGACTTAAATTATTAAGTGGTGTAAACTCGTGACTTTGGGTGCGATTTTACACCACTTTTTATTTTGATTAATACTTAATCATCTTGTTGCATATTTTGCATCGTTTAACATGATTGTTACATATTCCAGATGCAAATTTACATTTTTGTAATATCACTGCAGATGTAAAAGACTTGGCAAAATATCGCATAGAATACGATTTAATCTAATATTTTTCTATTACAATAGTTGTTTTTACTGTTTATAGACAAAATAACAGTAAATTTTACATTTAGACTTTGAGCTTGCGTTGTTTAATAAAATCCGTATGATTGAATTTTAATCAACGAAGAGGCCTCCTTATTGGCTTTGCAAAGAATCCATCTGGCAATAAATACTAGGTGGATTTTATTTATTAAGCCTATAGAGCCTGTAAAGCGTAAAGGCTTTGCAAAGCTTGTAATGAGACTTTTTCGTGATAATTAATGGAATCCTGCCATACCCAACGTTAGGAGAAAACATATGAAGAATAAGGCATTACTTTTTGCCGCAGCTGCGTGCTCGGTTGCTATGCTGCTCGGTGGATGAGGTTCTTCTGCCTCGAAGACCGCTCAAACAAATGGTGGCAAGGTTGTTATTACCGTAAACGACTCCGAGCCTCAGAACGAGCTTGTTCCAGGAAACATTAACGAGAATGCTGGTGCTCGTCCTGCTGTATTGGTCAACTCCACGTTGGTCACTTTTGATGAAAAGGGCAACACGGTAAACGAAGATGCCGAGAGCGTAACTCCAAACGCCGATGCAACCCAATACACCGTTAAGCTTAAAAAAGATAAGAAGTTCAGCGATGGCACTCCAATCACCGCAGAAAGCTTCACTAAGGCTTGGAGCTTTGTAGCAAACGCTAAGAATGCTCAGAAGTGCTCTTCCTTCTTCCAGACCATTAAGGGTTACGAAGACTTGCAGAAGAATGATACTAAGGGCGACGAGCAGCTTTCTGGCTTAAAGGTTGTAGATAAGTACACCTTTACTGTTGATTTGAACCAGCCAGATTCTGTGTTTGCCATTAAGGTTGGTTACCTTGCATTCGCTCCTCTTCCAGAATCCTTCTACAAGAATCCAAAGGCTTACGGCGAAAAGCCAGTTTCCTCTGGACCATACCTCTTTAAGTCTTGGGATCACAACAAGCAGATCGAAGTTGTAAAGAATCCAGATTATGATGGCCCACGCAAGGCTCAGAATGATGGCGTTACCTTTAAGATTTACACCGACGGCACCGCTGCTTACCGCGATGTTCAGTCTGGCAATCTTGATATGACGGACAACATTCCAGATACAGAAACCAAGACTTTCCAAAAGGACACAACTGTTAAGGCATACAACCGTCCAGGTTCTGTAATCCAGCAGTTTGGTATTCCTGCATCCTTGCCACACTTCGATGTAACTACCGAAGAAGGCCGCTTGCGTCGTCAAGCTGTTTCTATGGCAATCGACCGCGAAACCATCATCAAGAAGGTTCTTAACAACACTGCATCTCCTGCAAACGAGTTCACTTCTCCTTTGACTCCAGGCTACAAGGCAGATCTTAAGGGACATGAAAACCTTAAGTTTAATGCCGCAAAGGCTAAGGAACTTTGGGCAAAGGCAGATAAGATCTCTAAGTATGATGGTCCTCTTACCTTTACTTACAACGCCGATGGCAACGCTAAGTCTGTGTTCGACGCAGTTGTAAACTCCATTAAGAATCATCTTGGAATCAATGCTGAAACAACTCCAGTTCCAACATTCCAAGAGTTCCGTAACGCATGCGAACAGCGTCAGGTTAAGGGTGCATGGCGTGCAGGCTGGATGCCAGATTACCCAAGCCCAGAAAATTACTTGACTCAGGAATTTGCTTCCGTTGCTGCGGATGGCAATGGTTCCAACGAAGCTGATTACAAGAATCCTAAGTTCGATGCTTTGCTTAAGAAGGCTTCTTCTTCTCAGCCAGCTGAGGCAACTAAGCTTTATCAGCAGGCTAACGAGATTCTTCTTGAGGATCTTCCATACGTCCCACTGTTCTACTCGAACGCCAAGGCTGTTATGGTTCCAAGCTTGAAGGGCTTTGTAATGGATTGGCAGAATATGCCACTTTACTACAAGCTCCACAAGTAAAGATCAAAATCAAGTAGCTATTAAAATCAAGTAGCTATTAAAAAATAAATCATAATTAAATAGCATGTAAAAACGTGCTGCTGCCTTCGAATGGCGAATAAAATTACAAAATTCTATCCGCTGTTCGAGGCAGCACTTTGTGTTTTTACTTAGGTTGGGTTAAATCAATATGCAAGCCACAAGTTGGGTGTGTGCTATGCGAATTTTTAAGTAAATATATAAGGAGAAACCAATGGGTAAATATGTTCTGCGCCGCGTTTTGCAGATGATTCCTGTGGTTCTCGGCACAACATTGTTGGTATACGCTTTGGTGTTTGCTTTGCCTGGAGATCCAGTAAAAGCAATGTTTGGCGATAAGCCAATTAACCATGCTGTAGAAGCGCAAATTCGTGCCGAGTATAACTTGGATAAGCCATTTATTATTCAATATTTGTTGTTCTTAAAGAATGCGCTTACTCTTGATTTTGGTCATACTTTTGCTGGTCAGCCAGTAATTGACGAGATTGGCCGCGCATTCCCTGTAACCATTAAGCTTGCGTTGATGGCGTTTGCTTTCGAAGCCTTGTTCGGCGTAGCTTTCGGTATAATCTCTGGCTTAAAGAAAGGAAAGTGGTACGACAGCGTAATCCTAGTTGTATCACTTCTTCTTATTTCTGTGCCAACATTTGTTACTGGCTTTATTGGCCAATATTTGTTTGGTGTTAAGTGGCATATTATGCCTGTTACTGCAAGCAATGATCCTGGATTCTACGATCTTCTTCTTCCTGCAATAGTTCTTGGATCCGTTTCAATGGCATATATTATTCGACTTACAAGGTCGGAAATTTCGTCAAACATATCGCTTGATTACGTGCGCACGGCTCGTGCAAAGGGCTTAAAAGAAGGCTCCGTTATTGTTCGACACATTTTGCGTAACTCGCTTATTCCTGTTGTTACATTCTTAGGTCAAGATTTGGGCGCTCTTATGAGCGGCGCAATGATTTCGGAAACAATCTTCAACATTCATGGCGTTGGATTCCTTACATATCAGGGAATTCTAAAGGGAGAAGGAAACCTTGTTGTTTCTATAGTTACGCTTCTTATGTTGATATTTGTAGTCAGCAATCTTCTTGTTGACATGTTGTACGCGGCTCTAGATCCGCGCATTCGTTACGCGTAAGGAGAGCACATTATGGAAGATAATTTGATGGAAGATAATTTGATTACAAATAATGCAAATTACAATACATTGCCAGGTCAGGAACGCTATGTTGCTCCTCTTGACGATACGCCTCTTCAAGAAGTTGATTCTGTAGACGAATCCGCTCCAGCTACAAGCATGTGGGCTGATGCTTGGCGATCTTTGCGCAGAAATCCATTGTTTATTGTTTCTGCAGTTTTGATTATTGCAATTATTTTTGTTGCGCTCTTCCCAGGCGCTCTTACAAAGCACAATCCTAATTACTGTGTTTTGGAGCACTCGCTTGAGCCAGCTTCTGCTGCGCATCCGTTTGGATTCGACATGCAAGGATGCGATATTTACGCTCGAGTTGTATATGGAACACGTACATCTTTAAGCGTTGGCTTGCTAGCAACCGCCTTAGTGGTGTTAGTTGGTTCGCTAATTGGAGCTTTGGCTGGATTCTTTGGAGGATGGATTGATGCGGTTCTTAGCCGAATCACCGATATCTTCTTGGCTTTGCCAATGCTGCTAGGTGCAATCGTAGTTTTGCAAATGTTCCGCACATCTAAGTCGATTTGGAAAATCGTGTTTGTTATGGTTCTCTTTGGATGGGTAGGCGTTGCTCGAATCGCAAGAAGTGCTGTTATGGAATCCAAGAATCTTGAATTTAACACAGCATCTACTGCTTTAGGTTCTACTCCAATGCGAAACTTGTTCCAGCACATTATTCCAAACTCGCTGGCTCCAATCATTGTTGTAGGTACAACTTCTCTCGGCTCTTACATTGTTTTGGAAGCAACACTTAGCTTCTTGGGTATTGGTTTGCCAACAACAACAGTTAGCTGGGGTGTAGATATTTCTACCGCTAGAAATGTTCTTACTACAAATCCAGAAGTCTTGTTCTATCCATCCATTGCGCTCGCCATTACCGTGCTCGCCTTTATTATGATGGGCGACGCCGTAAAAGATGCGTTGGATCCAAAGAGCCGTAAGGCGTAAGTTAGCGTGGAGGAATAGTGATTATGAACACAGCAACACGTAAAAATGTAGATACTATTGCAATGCAACGCGAGCAGGGTCCTTTGCTGGAAGTTAAAAATCTTCAAGTTGACTTTACAACGGATTCTAAAAAGGCCGTACACGCTGTTCGCGATGCAAGCTTTAACGTTTACCCAGGTCAGTGGGTTGCAATCGTAGGCGAATCTGGTTCTGGAAAGTCTACTTCTGCAATGGCGGTTCTTGGTTTACTCCCTGGAACAGGTCACGTTACGGGTGGTTCTATTAAGCTTAAAGGTCAAGAAATAAGCAATCTAAAGCCTAAAGATTATGCGGCTTTGCGCGGTACAGCAATGGGATTGGTTCCGCAAGACCCTATGAGTAATTTGAACCCTGTTTGGCGAATTGGAACTCAAGTTAAAGAAGCTCTTCTTGCAAATGGCGTTGACGTAAGCCATGAGAAGCGCTCCGCTTTGGCAGAAGCTTTAGCAGGAGACGCTGTAGAAGTTAAAAGCAACGAAGACGAAATCTTCCTTGGCTCTAAAGAACTGAGCGCATTATTAGACGAAGCAAAGCAAGCTTTGGCGCAGGCTGGTCTTAGCGAGCAAACGAATGCCGAAAAGTTTAATGAAGCTATGGAATACTACAAAAAAGAGTGGGTTCCAGGTTCCGAAACTCGTTGGCGCGTTGCAGACGATTTAATCAAGTACGGTGTGAACGACGACAAGGCTTGGGAAATCGCCAAAAAGTATGTTGTTGGTGCAAGCGTTGAAGACCGCATTGCTGGTTTGCTTGATGAAGCTGGTTTGCCAGATGCTGCAACTCGCGCACGTCAGTTCCCGCACGAGTTTTCTGGTGGTATGCGTCAGCGCGCGTTAATCGCGATTGGCTTGGCTTGCCGTCCAGATTTGCTGATTGCAGATGAGCCAACTTCCGCACTAGATGTAACTGTTCAAAAGCGTATTCTTGACCATTTGCATACGCTTACCGATTCTCTCGGCACTTCTGTGCTCTTTATTACTCACGATTTAGGTTTGGCTGCAGCTCGTGCTCAGCACGTTGTTGTTATGTATAAGGGTCGCGTTGTTGAGTCTGGTCCATCTTTGGACGTTTTGCAGCATCCGCAGCATCCGTACACTAAGCGACTTGTTGCTGCTGCTCCAAGCCTTGCTTCTCAGCGAATCATCTCCGTTAAGGAGCATGGCGGAAACGCGGATAATTTGCTTGAGCATCACGTAGTAGGTGAGCAAACTCTTGAAAAGAGCGAGCATATTATTACAGTCGACCACTTAACTCGCGAGTTTAAGCTTCCGCGCAAGAAGGAACTTTTCAAAGCTGTTGACGATGTTTCGTTCTCTATTAAGCGCGGAACAACGTTGGCAATTGTGGGCGAATCTGGTTCTGGTAAGTCTACTGTTGCAAACATGGTTTTGAGATTACTAAAGCCAACAAGTGGAACTGTTACCTACGAGGGCAAGAATATTGCTGACTTAAAGGGCGCGGATTTGCTTGATTTCCGTCGTCATGTTCAGCCAGTATTCCAAAATCCTTACGGCTCGCTAGACCCAATGTATTCGATTTATCGTTCCATTGAAGAGCCTTTGCGTATTCATAAGATTGGAAGTAAAAAGAGCCGTCAGAATCGCGTACGCGAGCTTTTAGATATGGTTCGCATGCCTGCTTCTGTTATGACTCGATTCCCGAACGAGCTTTCTGGCGGTCAGCGTCAGCGCATTGCAATCGCGCGTGCAATGGCATTGGATCCAGACGTAATCGTTTGCGATGAGGCTGTTTCTGCATTAGACGTGCTTGTACAAGATCAGGTTTTGCACTTGCTTAACGATTTGCAAGCGGAGCGCGGATTAAGCTACTTGTTCATCACTCACGATTTGGCTGTTGTTCGTCAAATCGCAGATGAGGTTGTTGTTATGCAACACGGCAAGCTTGTTGAGCATGCTACAACCGACGAAGTGTTTGATCATCCTCAAAAGGAATATACTCGCGATCTTCTCGACGCAATTCCAGGTGGAAACTTGGAGCTTGGATTGGATTAGTCGCAAGACTCGTATTAGTGCAAGCTAATAGATGTAGATAAAAGTGCAGGAGTTAGAACTTCTGCACTTTTGTTTTATAACGCGCTTTAATAGACTTTAGAATCTTGGTCTGCTTATTTAGTCTGCTTATATTCGCGTGTTTATATTCGCGTGTTTATATTATTAAATCATGGCTGATTTTTCTCATATTCTTGCAACGCGTCCAGATTTTGACGAGTCGGATCGCGAATGGTTGCATCACCTTGTAGCAGATTGGCAAGTAATAGCAGATTTAAGTTTTGCAGACTTGCTTTTGGTTATTCAAAATGGCAATGGCGATTACGTTGTAGCAGAACAATGCCGTCCGTCTACAGCAATCACACTTAGAACCGAAGATTTACTCGGCGTAAAGCTAGACGAATCAATGCATAATGAGCTAGAAGCAGCAATGAGTAAAGAAACAAGTTTCCACTCTTCGGTTTTAAGAACTGTTGGCAGAGCTACTGTTTGCAACGTTTACGCTCCAGTTCGACACAACGGCAAAACGCTTGGTCTTGTTCTTAGGGAAACAAATCTTGCAACAAGAGAATCAAACGGTAGGTACGAGACGGAAAGCATTAATGCTGGCAAAACGTTGTTCGACATGATTGCGCGCGAGCAGTTTCCGTACCACGATTCAATGCTAAATCAGCGCCACAATGCTCGAGTTGCAGACGGTTTTATTATTTTAGAAGAAAGTGGTGTTGTTCGCTATGCTTCTCCAAACGCAATCAGCTGCTTCCGCAGACTTGGCGGATTAAACACTATGCAAGGCGAGTTCTTGTGCGAGTTTGGAGCGCGTCTTCTTCACACAAACGATGTTGTTCCCGAAAGCTTGCCTTTAGTTTTAAGCGGTAAAGCAGACGTTGATTGCGAGTTAGAAGTAAATAATTCCGTTGTTTCTATGCGCTCGCTGCCGCTTTATGGGCCTAACGATAGAACTGGCGCAGTTGTTCTTTGCAGAGATGTTACGGAGGTTCTTAGAAGAGAAAAGGAGCTTCAGACTAAGAACGCTACCATTTCCGAGATTCATCATCGCGTTAAAAATAATCTTCAAGCTGTTTCTGCTTTGCTTCGTCTTCAAGCTAGAAAAACCAAGTCGTACGAAGTTAGAAAAGAGCTAGAAGAAGCTCAAAGGCGAGTTCAAACTATTGCTCTTGTTCACGAAGGTTTAAGCCAGACTGCCGATGAGGTTGTTGACTTCGACAAAGTAATTTCTAGCTTGCTTAAAATGACGATTGAGCTTGCTTCGCAAAATCAAAATATTACGGTTGATTTTTGTGGTAAATTCGGCAAGCTTGCAGCTCAAGATGCAACGCCTCTTTCTCTTGTTTTAACCGAGCTTGTTACAAATGCAGTTGAGCATGGTTTTGAAGGAATGAGCGAAGGCCATATTACGATTTCTGTTGGTCGTGGCGGAGACAACCTTAGTATTGTTGTAGAAGACAATGGCGGCGGAATCGAAAGCGAATCCTTGCATGGAATGGCAAAGTCTTCTGGATCTGGATTAGGCACTCAGCTAATCAACACTTTTGTTACTAACGATTTTGGTGGCACTGTTAAGTGGGAATCGCGCAGAGAAGGCGGAACTCGCGTTCTGCTAGATATTAAGCTACGTGTGCCTGGAGTAGAGTAGTCTCTTACTTAAAATTCAGTGCTTTGATTTCTGCGCGCTCGCATTGCTCTACGCTTTAGCGAGCGCCTTTCATCTTCGCTAAGTCCGCCCCAAACTCCGTAATCTTGGCTTGTTTCTAGAGCGCATCTTAAGCAATTGTCGGCAACATTACAAGTTCTGCACACTGCTTTGGCTTCTTCAACTTGCTGATTGGATGAGCTGTTGTTTCCTACTGGGAAGAAAAGTTCAGGATCCTTATCTCGGCAAGCTGCTTTTGCACGCCAGTCGAATGCGCTACTCATAAGTAAATAACCTCTTTTTAATACGCGTATATTTTTACTAAATTTGCTAGATTTTGTATAAAACTATCCGCACTCCAGGAAAGCATGAATATAACTTTTTTTCAAGACTTTTACAAAATTTTTTTAATCTTTTTGAGTGATTTAAGTCATATTTTTATGTAAAACTCAATATTTGCAGCAAATTGGCTTTTCCAGGAATCACCATTATGCATCTTCCTGGTGTTTGATAATCTTCCACGCTTAGTGTTTTTAGTAAGTCGGTAGGTATTCCAAGCATTGAGTCTGTTGCAGCATCGCCTGTTGGGAAGATTATTCTTACTGGCGCTTGCTCTGGTATGCGTATGTGTCTTGCGTTTTGAGCGCAAAATATTACTGTTGTTTTAGTGTCTTTTAGTTTGCATTGCAATTCTTTAGACTTTTCGTCGCTGTTAAAAGGCTCTAAAAGTGAGTCTGCGTTGTCTTGAATGTGAATGTTTTTTGAATCAAGATTTTGCATACTAATCGCATTTTTAATCGCATTTATAAGATTAGACTTTCCTCGTTTGCTTCCGCCAATAATCGCTATGTTTCCAAGATTTATTGGCAAAATTGCTTCGCTTAGGTTAATTCCGTCGTCTTTTAAGCCGATTAAAAGTCCAAACTCGCTATCTTTTGTGTTTTTGCAGTATTTATTAAGCGTTGAATTATTTAAGTATCTTGGTAGGGGAGCGCTAAACAATTGCTTAGGAGTTTTGTAGCAATAGAATTTTCCAGCCAATTCGATTGCTTTTATAAGCGAATTTTTGTTTTGACTTTGTGAGCATTGTAATGCTACTATTCCGTCTCCTGTATTGCAATATGCTGCTCCAGGATTATTCGGGTTTATGCTTGCGGCGGCAGGAGACCCAAGTAGTTCGTGCGATTGCATTGCGTCTCTAACTCTTAAACAAATGTTTATAGACATATTCGCCTTCATATCTGCGTTTACTTGTCCCATTGGGTTTTGTGTGCACGCTATAAGATGCATTCCTAGGGATCTTCCAACCGAAGCTATGCGTATTAGGCGATTCATGTAATCGGGTAGTTGATTTTTAAGGGCATGAAACTCGTCTATAACAATAACCATTGAAGGCTCGCTTGGTTTTACTTGACTAATATCGTGGCAGCCTTGATTTGCAACTAATCTTTCTCGCCTGTCTAATTCCATTTCTAATCCGCGCAATGCTCTTGCAGCATGCTTAAGATTTAAGTCTCCAACGTTTCCAACGCTGTGTGGAAGAGTAGAAAGTGAATCGAATGTAGCTCCTCCCTTAAAATCCATAAACACAAATTGCAATAATTTAGGTGAATATCTAAAAGCTAGAGCTAAACACCAAGATGTTAGTAAAACGGATTTCCCAGACCCTGTTGTTCCTGCTACAAGCGCGTGCGGACCATTTTTAACAAGATCTATACAAAAATAACCGCTGCTGTTTATTCCAATCGGAGCTTCTAAAGAGTTTTTAGAAGACACTAGCCAAGCGTATACAACATTTTTCCATGGAGGAACACGATTTTGCATGTTTTTGGAGTAATTTGTAGAAACAATTTGATTTGCGTTATTAATCAGCATTGCTTCTAGGTTAATTGGAACAAGAGTTTCTGGAACACCTTTAATATGAGAATCGACTGTTGTTTTGCTAAAGTGAATGCTTTGATTCGTATTATTTTTTACTAAATTTTTGTTGTTTTTGTTTGAATTATATTGAACAATTTGCGGTATTAAGCAAGCAATATACATCATTATGCTAGGAACAATCATTGCAAGCATCATCCAACTTTTTTGCAAAAACGCCATTATAGCAAGAGCAATATTGGCTAAAATAGGCACAATATTTGCCATTATTTGCATCCAAAACATTGGTTTTGAAGCTATGCTTTTAGTATTATTTGCATTGTTTTCGTATTCCATAACGCAATAGTGTATTGCGATTAAGAAATATGCAAGTAAAAACTATAAATGTGGTTAAAGGCTAAATTGGCTAAATATGATTAGCTAAAATTATGTTTATTGCTCTGCAAGCGTTCCAACGTTTCCAGGCGCATGCGTTCCAGCAGATAATTGATCGAATAATTCAATGTTTTTAGCATCGTCTAACAAAACGGCTGATCCAACTGAATACACCCAATAATCTGGATTAGTCCAATAGACTGTTCCTGTTACGCCGTCTTTTCCTGTTGCTTCCTTAAAAGCAAGACCCATGTTCAGCAGTGTTCCAGGATTTGAGTTTTCGTCTAATATTGCAGAATCAAGCGATGCTTTTGCAAAGCCTTTTACTTTCGAGAAGTTTGTAAGCGTGCTGCTAGATAAAGCTTTTTTCATTATTGCGCTAATTACCATTCGCTGTCTTGCAGCTCTTCCAAAATCAGATTGAGGATCCGCATATCTCATTCTAGAAAATGCTAATGCAACGTTTCCGTCTACGCTGTGGCATCCTGCAGTCCAATTAAGCCCACTGTAGACATCGCTAACTGTGCGATCGTAGCATAAGTCTATTGTTCCAAGCGAGTTTACAACGTTTGTAAGTCCTGCGAATTTTATTTCTGCAACGTGGTCTATTTTGTGACCCGTAATTTTTTCAACGGTTTTTGTTAATGCTCTATTTCCAAGATCTTGTGCAACTGTGTTAATCTTCATTTGCTGGCCGTTTACAGAAACTAGCGAGTCTCTTGGAATGGATATTAAGGAGCTGTGCCCACTTACTGGTTTTGTTAAAACAAGAATCGTATCTGTTCTAAAACCAGTTATTTCTTTTGCTTCTTCGCCTTCTCGCTGATCCGATCCCAGGATTAGCCAAGTTGTTTCTTGAGTATCTGGAGTATCCGTTAGCCAATTATCTCGCTTAATTTGAGAGTCAACCCAGTTCCAAGATAAAACGCCTAGTGCTCCTACAAGAATCAATATTGTTACTAAAAGCAGGGATAAGTACTTTAGTAAGCGATGTTTTTTTCTAAAAGCAAGAGTTCCAGCAGAAGAATTACTTGCTATTGGTCTAACTTCGTTTTGACTAAAGTTTTGGATTCTTTTTGAAGTAAAACTAGATGCACTTGCATTGTTTTGGCTTAAACGCTGACTTTGTTCGGGGTAGTATTGCTCGCTATATGCTTGTGTGCCAGTGTTTTGCGTGCGATAATTTTGCGAGTTTTGGCTTACTTTTCTAGGCTTTGGCTCAAACGACGGTGCACGCTGAACAGTCTCTTGCTTGTTTAATTCGCTGTTTTTATGCGCGTTATTGTGTGCGTTTTTAGGCGGAAAGCTCGGTATTGAATTCGCGTTTTTATTGTGTTTATTCGATGGAGTAAAGCTAGGTGGATTATTTTGATTCCCCAAAGCGTCTTCTGGACGTTGCTGGCTCATTTATCCTCCCTAAGCCATACATTTGCAATATTGATGGCGTCTATATGTATGCATAATTATTAGTGAAAACTACCAATGGCATTATAAAACAACGTAGTTATAAACGATTTAACAACGTGCTTTTTCTAGTGTATTATCTTCCTTTTGGAACAGCGCATATTGTATTATTTAGGTATTTATCTGCAATTCCCATGTAGTGACCAGTTTGCGGGTTTCTTATTGTTCCGTCTTCTGGGTTAACAATTCCGCCGCTATTTGGATCAATAAGTCTACCTAAGCTGTCTTTTGCTAATCCAGTTTTTGGATCCACGCGCCCAATTTTAACTGCATTTGAATCTGCATAGGAATTAGAGGAATTAAGGCTATTCTCGCCAGAATTTGTAGACTCCGCAGAGTTGTTAGAATCTGCACTAGAAGAATCGGAGTTTTCTTTAGAGGCAGACTTTTCGCCATTTTTTGCGTTCTTTTTTGAAGACTTTTCACTTTTACTTGATTTTTCGCCTAAATCTTTAGTTAACGGCTTATCTTCTTGCATTAAATCCCAAACGTCTTGAGCACTTTCGTCTAAAATAACACGATTTGCATCGTATGGGTCGGTTGTAATCGGTATTGTTTGCGCGTAAATGTGCGAAGGTTTTAGATTACGAAGACTTGCAGCTAAACCAACCAGTGTTGTAGGGTTTGCAAGACCCTGGCTCATATTAAGTGACTTTAGAGCTGATTTTGCAAGTTGATAAAGCTGACTCGACTGTGTTAGAAGATTCTTTGATAGAGCTTGATGAATAAGTTGCTTAAGAAGATATTGCTGGCGCGTTGTTCGCATAATATCGCTTCCGTCGCTTGCGCTGTCGTGCCTCATTCTTGCATATTGTGTTGCTTGCACGCCATCAAGGTGTTGAAGTCCGCGCTTTAGATTAACGCCCGTGTAATAATCCCTAGTGTTTACAGGAATGCACAAGGTTACTCCGCCAATCGCGTTAATCATATCGCTTAAACCGCTAAAGTCTGCAACAATAAAATCTGTTATGTTTAAGCCAGTAATTTCGTTTACTGTTGCAAGCGTACATGATGCTGCGCTTGCTAAGTCGCCTCCCTTAGCGTAGCCAAGTGCGAAAATCGAGTTAAACATAACTTTACGTCTAGCTGGAATTCTGCCTTTAGACGTATTGCACGATGCGGCTTTAACCATTGAATCTCTTGGAATTGAAACAATGTTTATATAAGACCTGTCTGCGCTGATTTGAACAATCATTGCTGTGTCTGATTGATGATTTTCGTCTTCTCCGCCGCCCTGAAAAGCGCGATTCTTACCTTCTCGAGTATCTTGACCAAGAACAAGAATATTAATAGTTTTACCAGCATTAGGGTCTATTGACTGAATCTGTTTGGTGCTTGTTGAGATGGTTTTTATAACGCGCGAACTAATAGTAGAAGAAAAGTCAAGCCATACGGATGCGATTATTGTAGTTAAAAAGACTAGAACGGCAATAATCGCCATGCAAATGATTTTACGAGTATTATTAAGCATTTGACTATTGAGAGTATGGTGTGGTGCAGATGAGTCCCAATAGTTAGTTTGGTACCGACGGTCTTGATTATACCGAGAGGCTGCCATGCTTCCTTCTTTCGTAAATGCACATATAAATCATCATTATAGTGTATTCTATTGAGATTTTAACATGCATAATACATACCCCTTGCGTAAACTGTTATGTATGGATTCAATAACCGCTGAAACTTGCACTTTTGAAAACGATGTTTTACAAGTCTTTTCTGCTATGAATAGAATAAAGCCTCGCGAGGTTGATTCTTCTATTGTTTCAATAATGAGCGTTGAGCAAGATACGCGGTTTTACGAAGAAACTTTGCAAGCGGTTATAAATCAAAGTGTTCTTCCTGGAACTATTGTTGTAGCTGATTGTGCTAGTAGAACACAAAAAGAGTTAGTAAAGTCTTTTAACGTTCAAATAGAGCCAACTCAATTATCGGGATTAATTTCTAGTGCAGATTTTTCCAACAGTAATCAGTTGTACAGTAACGAGTATGCCAATGGGTACGCTAATGGATATAACACTGATTCCTACAAACAATATAAGCAAGTAAAAGTTGTTATTCTTCCAATTAAGTCTGCAAAATCATTTGGAGATGCTGTAGAAAAGTCTTTAAGAAAACTTTTGCCATTGCAAGGCGTTAAGTCGTTATGGCTTTTGCACGACGATTCAAAACCTTGCGATTCAAAATGCTTGGAAGCTTTAAGAGAGACTTGGCGAAACACTCCAACAGCTTGCGTTCTTGGTGCAAAACAAGTTGATTGGCAAGGAAAAATTCTTCATAACGTTGGCATGTATGCGTGGAAGCATAAAGTGCATTCACTTAGCGTAGAAGGCGAGCCAGATCAAGAGCAATACGATTTTAGGGGAGACGTTTATTCTGTTTCTCTTGCAGGCGCTTTAGTTTCGCTTAGCACTTGGCAGACAATGCGAGGAACTCAGCCTTGGCTTACCACTTTTGAAGAGTCTAACGATTTTTGTAGGCGAGTCGTTTTAAGCGGTGGGCGAGTTGTTGTTGTTCCGCAAGCTAGAATTGCGCATAGAAGAGCGCGTTTTGATGGTCTTCGCACTAGGAGCGGCGAAGAGCGCGATGCAGAAAAAACCAATGTTTGCTACGGCTTAGCTTATTCGATTATGGCAAAGCAAAGATACATGTATACAGATATTAGCGTTATTATGTGGCCTCTTATTTGGCTTTGCACTGTTCCAATGTCAATAATCCGCGCACTTCAATCTTTGTTTGCTAAGCAGCCGTATGTTGCGTTTATGCGTCTTATGCTTCCTTGGATTGCGTTAGCACAATTACCTAGCGCTATTTTTGCAAGAAGACGAGTGTCTAGAGTTTCAAAAGTTTCATTAAAACGACTCACTTCTCTTATAGCAAGTCGTAGCCAAATTACGCGTTGGAAAGACAAAACTATTGCTTTTAAGACTCAAAAAAAGGGTGTTATTTTAAGTCCACTTGCAAGAAAACACTTGCATAGAAGAGTTTTGTTTAGATGGAGCGCAGCAATTTGTGCATCTCTTCTTGTTTTTGCAACCGTAATACTTCTTTACGGAGCGCCGATTAACAAGATTCTTTCTGGCTCTTCGCTTTATTCAAGCCAGCTTCTTTCTACTGGAACAAGTTTTAGTGATTTATTTAATGCTGCGATTGGAGCATATATTCCAGACGACGGTTTTGCGTCTCCTCTTCCTCCATCTCCGCTTCTTATAATTTGGATGCTAGCTTCCATTGTGTTTGGTGGAAATACGTTAGCTGCAATAAACGCCATATTTTTCCTTGCTGCTCCTGCAATGCTTCTAAGTTTTTGGGCGCTAGCAGGCGTGTTTACTAGATCAGACATTGTGCGAGTGTGCTCTGGTCTTTGTTGGACAATGATTGCGATGGCTTTTGGCGTTTTTGCTAGAGGCGATTTGCCAATGATTCTAACAATGGTATTTTTGCCAGCTGCATTTGCATTCGCTTTCCACGCTGTAGGAATGTACGTTACAGAAGACCCTGTTGTTCCAGTTGCGTCAATCCAAAGCGCGGCTTGCGCATCTTTGTGCTTTATGGTTCCCCTTGCTGCAAGTCCTCAGCTTTTGCTGCCAATGTTTGTTATTTTTGTTGCATCAATAATTATGGTGCGCTCGCATCGTTTTATGCTTGCGCTAATGCCTGTTCCATCTGTTTTGGTTCTTTTGCCAACGCTTGGTAGCGTTGTGCGCTATTTTGGAACTGGAATGTGGCGTCAAATTTTTGCTAGTATGGCTTTGCCTTCTCAAAAAATAAATGGTGCTCCTAGGGCTAGTAATTATATAGATGTTTTGCTTCGAGCGTTTAACATTGATTTGAATCATTTTTCTTCGGGTTCAATGTTAATTTTGCAACTTCGCGGAATAATCATGATTGTGTTTGCAGCCTTAGCTGTATTAATGGCTTTATGCGCGCTTGCTCTTCCTTTTGCTTTAAGAGCTTCAAGAATGATGTGGGTTGTAATAGTTAGCGGAATGGCGCTTTCTTTAGTCGCTTGCCGCGTTGTTGTTGCTTCAGATTTTGACGGTCCTATTAGCGCAAGTGTTCTTCCAGGCGTAAGCTTAAGCGCACTTGGTGTTCTTGCATGCATGTGCATGGTTGCAGGAAAAGCTGTTCGTAGGTTTGAGCCTTTGCGAAAATCTAATTCTGCTAATCAAGACAATAATCCAGACGATTATACTACGCGCGTTTCTAAGCGTGCAGCTATGAATCGTTCTGCTAAGGCAATGATGAAAAAGATTATTCATCTTGCAAGAGGAATTTTAGCTTTTGGAATTTTTGCTGTTGCTGTTTTGCTTGGATTATTTGCGATTATTAGCGGACCTGTAACATCCGTTTACGCAAGCGATAGTGGCCTGCCGATGGTTGTTTCGGACTACTTGAATAAGAATAGTGCAAATCGCGTTCTTGCGATTAAAGCTGTGAATAGTCGTGAGTTGAATATTTCGCTTATGCGTACCACTCGTGGCGATTTAGTTGACTTATCTCCATCTTTGCAAGTTAGAGATGTTTTATACGGGCATTCTCCTAGCACAAATACGCTTTATTACGCGGCTTCTAAGCTTCTTTCTCACGCAAGCGATGAGTCGATTGTAACCTTAAAGCAGCTTGGTATTGGCGGAATTTACATTGTTAATGATTCTAAAGCCAAAAATAATTTAGCGGCTAATAATTCAATTATTGGATTAGAAGGAGACGCAAATAAAGACGCAACAGAAAAGTTGATTGCAAACGTAAACGCTTCGGAAGGAACTCAGCTTGTTGTTTCATCTAGTCATGGAACGTATTGCAGATTCGACGATGTAGCAGACATGTCTTCTTCTAAAACTTCGATTTATAGCCATTCGCGCCCACTTTCCTGGAGAATTCCATGGATTGTTGTTTTTGCTTTAGTGCTGCTATTGTATTGCCTGGTTGCTTTGCCTCGTTTTAACAGCAATAACGTAATAGAGCGTGAATAATTAGAGCGTGAATAATTAGGATGATTAGTTAGAAGCTATGATTGATTAGACGGATAAATGGCAGGTAGATTAATGAAGTCAGATACGAATTCTAAAAATAGTCATCGTCATGCACAAGATGCTGCTTCGATTAGCGCTTCTGTTCGTTTTAGAAGATTCAAACTGTGGTCTTTGTCTATTTTAAGCGCAGCAATACTGGTTTCTTGTGCAGTTGTTGCGTCTTGCGTATGCCCACTAAAACAGCTAACAGACGACCCGATTTTTCCTATTGGAAGCGTAGAAAAGCGTGTTGGTTCTACAAATTTGCAAACAGTTTGCCCTAGCAGAATAGCTCTACCAGATTCAGCAAAATATGGCGATAGCGAGTTTCAAGAATCCGAAGGAGACTTAAAGTCAGTATCCAGATATGCGTCTTTTGGAAGCGTTTACAAGTCCACTCTTAATGGCATAAAATATGCTGGCGATTCTAAAGATTTAGTTAACAAATCTTTTAACAATCCTTCTAGTTCTTCTAGTGATCCTAGTGATTCAAGCGAAAGCCAAGATAGAGCTTATTTTGCAGAAAGTAATGTAGATAAAGACGCTCAAGTTTTGGAAAGTAGTCTTTTAAGTGCGCAATCTGGAACTGGGTCTGCTGCATCTGTTGCATCTTGGGCTAAAAACGGCGACTTAAAAGGCTTATCGGCCACTTCTTGCGTATCTCCTTCAATGCGCCAAAACTTTATTATTCCAAGAATAGCGGAAGGTGTTTCTGTAAGATTAAACTCTGTTAATCTTTCGTCTAAGCCTACTGTTGTAAGCGTTAAAGCGTGGTCAACTAATAAATCGGGCGCGCAACTAAATCTTTCTACAGGAAGCACTTTTACTGTTCCAGCGCATAGTGACGCTTACTTTAACATTTCTGCAGCTGCAGAAAAGTCGGATGGCCTTTATATTCAAGTTTTAAGCGAACAGGCTCCAGTTTCGTCGTTCGTTAAGTTTATTCGTTCATCTGGTCTTGTTTCTAAAGGCGTGGATGTTATTTCTCCGCAAGAATCAGCATCTTTAGAGCCTGTTTTGCCAGGTGTTATTGAGGGTGATCAAGCTAAAGCTTATATTTGGTCTAATAAAAGCGGAAAAGTCGATTTGTATTGGCTTGATGATTCTGGAAAAAAGAGCATAAAGCAAGTAGATTTTAGTGCAAGACAAATTCAAGTTGTTGATTTACCAGAAGTACCTAAGGGCGTTGGGGCGATTTTTGCGCAAAGTAGCGTTCCGATTTTTGCTATGTCTTCTGTTGAAAAAAGTGGCAAAGATGGTCAAAGCGATATTGCTTTTGTTAATTCAGTTCGTTCTATTACAAATAGTGCGCTTGTTTCCCCATTTTCTGCAGACGAAACTTCGCTGCATATTGCAAACGGATCTGTTGATAATGCCAATGTAAAGCTTAGTGCTTACGATTCTTCTGGCTTAAAAGTAGTGTCTAAGACTATTGAAGTTAAGTCTTATACTGTTTCCACGATTTTAGCGAAAGATATTAATCCTAAAGCTGTTATGTTTACTCTTAAGTCTAAGTCTGGCGTTTCGTTTGCGTCTAGGATTCAATCAAAAGCAGTAAACGACGCTGGTTTTGCAAGCGTTGCATGGATTCCTTCTAAGTCGCTTGACCCTAACAGTATAAGTGTTAAAGTTCGCTCAAATCCTTCGATTGTAAAGTAGACTTAGGGCTTTTTAGGCTGTTATTTACAATCCCCAATCTGGGTCGATTTCTTCTGGTCTTCTTCCGTACAATTCTGCTAAACGTTGCACTATTTCGTCTCTAATCGCGTATTGAAGCTCCGCTCTGCTAGTAACGTGTGTGCATAGTGGAAGCCGGTATAAAACTATTCTTTGTGGTATTCCTTTAGATGCAGGAAAAGCTTGAGACATTATTCTTTTATTACTTTCCCACAAAACTGGCTGGCTTGGAGGAACATCTTCTACAGCAAATTGAACGTCTTTTATAAGATTTGACCAAGCACTGTTAAGTCTTCTAATTTGAGCTGCTACCATTGAATCGAACATTCCGCTGGCTGTTCTGTATCTAGGAAGTCGCGTGCCAAACATTGGCGCACGCATGCCGCGTCCGTGGCGGTTTCTATATCTTTTTTGTTCCCATACTAAAGACGTCATACACTTAACTTTATTTGTACGCTAGGGCATTTGATTAATATGCAAACACAAAACGGTGTAGTAAATATGTTGATAATATGGAATACTTGAATTGCACAGTTTGTACAGGAGGAAAGCGTTGGAGCCAAATATTCATGAGTACAATGAGCAGGGGATTTGTGAGCGTCTTGCTTTGTGTTCGCTTATTGGTTTTGACTTAGACAACACTCTTGCATGTTCTAAAAAGCCTATGACTAGTCCAATGTGCAAGGTTTTTGGCGATTTAATCAATAAAATGCCAATTGCGCTAATTACTGGTGGAGACTTGCGACTTGTTAAAAGTCAAGTTCTAAGCGTTTTGCCTGCTTCTACGAATTTAGACAATTTTCACATTATGCCAACTAATGGAACAAGCTATTATCGAATTGTTGATGGCAGTCTTAAATGCGTGTATTCTCACACGATTTCCGTAAAAGACGCAAATCGAATTATTTGCGTTGTTAAAGATTGCGCTAAAAAAATGGGATTACTAAAAAGCGTTGGAGACAAAGACCTTTGGGGTAGTCAAATAGAAAATCGTGGTACTCAAATCACTTTTTCTGCACTAGGGCAGCTTGCTCCAATCGAACTTAAAAAGAATTGGGATCCTAGCGGCAAGCTAAAGGAGCAGCTAGCTGAACAAATTTCTGCATATTTGCCCGACTTTTCTGTGCGAGCTGGCGGAGAGACAAGTGTTGATATTGTTTGCAAAGGAAACAACAAGGCTTATGCTCTTGATTCTCTTTGTAGTATTTGCGAAATTTCGCTAAAATCTGTTGCTTTTGTGGGAGATCGTATGTATAAAGGTGGTAACGATTACCCAACTTCTTTAACAGGAGCTCTTGCGATTTGCGTAAAAAACCCTAATAACACTTTTGAATTGTGCTCTAAGCTATTAGAAAGTCTTAAGTAAAGTTTTAAGTAAAAAGCCTTTAACCACATTGCTCTAATTTTATTGCTATTTGTTTTTAGCATTGCTATCGTCTTTTTATGATTTACAAAAACCTTAACAAAAGCAAACAAAATCGGCTTATTTCCAACGTTTCTTGGGTAAATTTGCTTAAGACCATTCTTAATCTTGCTTTTCCAATTTCTTGTGCTGGCTGCTCAATTGCAGATTGCGTACTTTGCAACGAATGCAAATCAAAGTTTAGTAAGTGGCATATGGATCCGTTTAGCGGAGTGTTTTGCAAAAATATTTATTCTTGTGCAACATACGGATGGGCTGTAAGAAGGTGTATTTTGCAATGGAAAGATCATGGAAACCAACTTTTAGATAAGCCTTTTTCGGACTTGCTTTTTAGCTTGATTATTAGTGTTGTTGGAAACTCAAGCAAAGTGGCCATTATTCCAGTTCCTTCGTCTTCTGCATCTAAAAGAAAGCGCGGCAGAAGTCATATGGATCCAATAGCTAAAAATGTTGTTAAAAGTCTTAAAAAACAAGGTATTGATGCTACTTTTGTTAAAGCAATTAAAATGATTAATGTAAGGGGAAAATCGGTTCAAGCAAGTGGGAGTAGGCAAAGGTCTTTGCGCACGTCTAAAGGTTTATCTGTAAACGTAAAGGGCATTAAAAGCGGGTGCAAAGTGATTATTATAGACGACATTATTACCACGGGGTCTACGCTAAAAAACTGTGTTAAAGAGCTAAATAAAAGCGGTGTTGCTGTTTTTGCGTGTTTTGCGCTGGCTGGAGTGTGGTCTAAAGAAAGCGTTTTATACTCTTAGATTTGCGTGATTATGGGCCTTGCATGATTATGAGCCTTGCGCGATTATGCTATTAAAGTTTGCGCAATCTTTCTATTCGCTATATGTAAGCGGCAATGTTATCTCAAAATTAACTCCGCGCTTATCGTCTACAACTCTAATGTTTCCGTGATGAAGCAGAGCAGCCCATCTTGCAATAGAAAGTCCTAATCCAGTTCCTCCAGACTCTGTTCCCATTCCTTGATTTCCCTTAACAAATCTGCGGAAAATGTCTGCTCGATTTTCTTCAGGAATTTGTGTTCCAAAATTAATAACATTGCAAACTAAAATATTTTTTTCGTGATTCGACTTAGCGCTTATAAGAATCTTAGTGTTGTCTGCAGAATGTTTGATTGCGTTAGATACTACGTTTGTAAACAATTGAGATAGGCGATTTTTGTCTCCAACAAGCATAATGTTGTTCTCAATATTAAGACTTATGCTGTGATTGTGACCCGCGTCTGCGATTTTTACTGTTTCTACAATGTTGTTAATAAAGTCTTTAAAGTCAAAGCTTGTAATAACAAGGCTTTCTGCGCCTGCTTCTACTCTAGATAAGTCAAGAAGAAAAGTGATTAAATCAGCTAATTTATGTGTTTGATTTACGATTGCTTCCATATTGGAAGGCGTTGGCTCCACAACGCCATCTGCAAGGTTTTCTACCATTGCTTGCAAAGCGCTAACAGGCGTTCTAAGCTCATGGCTAACGTTTGCTATAAGGTCTCGGCGCATGTTGTCTGCGTGCTCTAGTTCTTCTGCCATCTCGTTAAAAGCAAGAGTGAGTTTTCCAACTTCGTCTTTTCTGCTTTCGATTTGAACACGCACAGAATAGTCGCCATCTGCCATCGTTTCTGCAGCATCGCGCATTTGTCTAAGTGGGGAAGTTAATCCTCTAGAAAACGCGTATGTTATTCCTAATGCAACTGCAAGAGTTAGTGGCATTGCAATCCAACCACTTAATCCAACTTTTAGTAAAAACCATGCCATAACAAATGCTATAGCGGTTGCAAAAACAATAATCGCAGACAATTCGCCTTTTAATGACGTAAAAAATCCTATTGCGCTTTTAGGATGAGGCAGTGGGTTTTTTAGTGGGCTTTTTAGAGTATTCTTCATTGAATTTTTTAATGAACGCTTTAGCAGATTGCTATTTTTTATGTTCTTATGATCTTTGCTATTTTTGAGAATCAAATTCTGGCTCATAATCTTCTTTAGGTGGCTCAAAAGCGTAGCCTACTCCATGTATTGTGCGAATCCAATCAGATCCAATCTTATGTCTTAAAGATTTAACGTGGGAATCAACTGTGCGCGTTCCCGAAGCATCTGGCCAATCCCAGACTTTTTCTAAAAGCGTTTCTCTTTTTAACACTTCGTGAGGATGATTTGCAAAAGTCGTAAGTAAAGAAAATTCTGTAGGCGTAAAGTGGATTGCTTTTTCGCCAATCGTAACAAGTCTCTGCTTTGTGTCAATAATCAAGTTTCCAAACTTAATTAAAGTGTTGTATTGTTCTCTTTTTGCTATTATTGCAGCGCGCTCAACTCTTCTTAAAAGCGCACCGCATCTTGCAATAAGCTCTCTAGGGGAGAATGGCTTTGTAACGTAGTCGTCTGCTCCTGCGCTTAGTCCAGCCAACTTATCTGCTTCTGAGTCTCTTGCTGTAAGCATAAGAACAGGAATCGGGCATTTAGATACTATTCTTCGCGTTGCTTCTATGCCATCCATAAGCGGAAGCATAATATCCATGATTATAAGGTCTGGTTTTAAGCTTAACGCTGCTTTAACGGCAGACACTCCATCGCAAACAACTCTAGCTTTCCAACCTCTAGCAGCAATTCTTTGTGCTATAGCTGTAGCTAAATCTGGCTCGTCTTCTACAACAAGAATTGTTCGAGGAGCACTTGTTTGTAATGGAGTGTCCAACATTTTACCTAGTTTAGATTCCTTTTTAGCTATTTAATTATTAACTTAATCTAGTGGCTTAAGGAATACAGCTCCAAGTGCTGGAACAGTAATCCTTGCAGAATACGGCCTGGAATGATACTCTTCGGCTGCAGCAGTAAATGTGCCGTTGTGAATATCGGATCCGCAATACTTAGCGTCGTCTGTAGTAAGAATCTCTTGCCACTTTCCGCCCTTAGGTAATGCCACTTGGTAATCTTGCCAAGCTTGACCAGAGAAGTTAACAACAACAACGATTTCTTCGCCGTTGTCTCCGATTCGCATGTAGCTTAATGTATTGTGGTCGGAATCGTCGCTAGTAAGCCACTGGAATCCGTCTGGCGTAAAGTCTTGGCTCCAGAATGCCCTAGAGCTCTTATACAAAGCATTAAGATCTGCAACCAGCTTTTGAACTCCTTGATGGAATGGCCATTGAAGCTCGTGCCAATTAAGCGAATTGTTGAAGTTCCATTCGCAAGACTGGCCGATTTCTCCGCCCATAAACAGAAGATTCTTTCCTGGGTGAGACCATTGATACGCCAAGAGCGCTCGAAGGCCAGCAAATTGTTGCCACTCGTCTCCAGGCATCTTTCCAAGAAGAGATCCCTTGCCATACACAACTTCATCGTGGCTAAGAGGCAACACGTAATGCTCGGAATACGCGTAAACCATAGAGAATGTGATTTCGTTGTGATGCCAACGGCGATTAATCGGTTCTTCTTTAAGGTATTGCAAAGTGTCGTGCATCCAGCCCATGTTCCACTTTAAGCCAAAGCCTAAGCCGCCCATGTCTGTAGGAGCAGTAACGCCTTGGTATGCAGTGGACTCTTCTGCAATCATCATAATTCCAGGATTATTCTTGTATGCAGTAGCGTTTGCTTCCTTAATAAAGTCAATAGCTTCAAGGTTTTCGCGTCCACCATACATGTTTGGACGCCATTGGCCAGCTTCGCGGCTGTAATCCAAGTAGAGCATAGAAGACACGGCATCTACTCGCAAAGCATCAACGTGATATTCGCTAAGCCAGAAGCACGCGTTAGCAACCAAGAAGTTGCGAACCTCGTGTCTGCCAAAGTTAAATATGTACGTTCCCCAATCTGGGTGCTCGCCGCGAAGTGGATCTGGGTCTTCGTAAAGCGCAGTGCCGTCGAATCTGCCCAAAGCAAAGTCATCCTTAGGGAAGTGTGCTGGAACCCAATCCATAATCACACCAATGCCAGCCTTGTGGAGCTTGTTTACTAAGTACTTAAAGTCGTCTGGACTTCCAAGTCTGGAATCAACAGCATAATAGCCAGTAACTTGATATCCCCAAGATCCCGAGAATGGATATTGTGTAAGAGGCATAAACTCAACGTGAGTAAAGCCTTCTTGCTGAACGTAATCAACCAAGTGATCTGCAAGCTCGCGATAATTGTCGTAATCGCGATTCCAGCTATTTGCTTGAACTTCGTAAATGCTAACAGGGCCATCGTGCGCATTCGTCTTTGCGCGATGCTCAAGCCATTCGCTATCGTGCCACTTAAAGTCGGAGTCAACAACAACAGAGCCAGTGTTAGGTGGAACTTCGTGCGAGCGCTCCATTGGGTCTGCCTTCATAATCCAGTTTCCAGCTTGAGTCATAATCTCAAACTTGTAAACCTCGCCTGCGCCTACTCCTGGAATGAAAAGCTCCCAAATTCCGCTAGAGCCAAGTGAACGCATTGCGTGACGGCGGCCATTCCAATAGTTAAAGTTGCCAACAACTCTTACAGCGCGAGCATTTGGAGCCCACACAGTAAAGGATGTTCCAGTAACTTTTTTAACCATTTTGCCTGTTTCTGGGCTTACAAGACCCCAAGAATCAGTAATGCTTTTAACATGAGCGCCAAGTGCTTCCCAAAGTCTTTCGTGCCTGCCTTCGCCAAACAGGTACATGTCCATGTCGCCGATTTGAGGCAAGTAGCGGTATGGGTCGTCGTCTACAGACTCTGTGCCGTCTACTTCTACGGTACGAATGCGGTAGCTAGGAACAGACCATTCTTTGCTTTTAGCGTGCTTAGTTGCAGGAATAGTGGCAACAAAAATGCCATTGTATTCGTTCTGAGCTTCGTATTCGCCGCTCTTAGTGAGAATTGTTACTTTCTTGGCCATTGGTCGTAAAACGCGAACCGTGGCAGTACCGGCGCCATTGCCAGTTCCGAGATGTCCACCAAGGACCTCGTGAGGATTGTAATATTCTGCATTGCTCACCGCAGCAAGCACGTCCTGACGAACGGCAACTGCGATTGCATCTTCATTGATGTTAGATACTGTACTCATGTTGTCTATCATACAACATTATTTGCGTATGTCTTGTGTGTTTTGAGCAAAGTTTGACTAATAAGTCAAAAAAATAATTTAGAAGCGTTCAAGTCTTTGCCTTATGGGAAACTGAAATGAGTTTTTCTGTGCATACGGAGGGTTCTGTGGGTTATCAAGTCGGCGATATGGTCGTCTATCCTCGTCATGGTGCGGCTAGAGTCGAGGAAATTAGTGAACGTACTGTTAAGGGTGTTACTAGGCAATATTTGCGCTTAGTCGTATTGTCTTCAGATGGTTTAGAGATTAACGTTCCTGTAGATAATGTTAAAAAAGTTGGCGTTAGAGACATTGTTGGCGCCAAAGAAGTTGCTAAAGTTTTTGAGATTTTGCGTACGCCAATCATTGAAAAAGAAATGAATTGGTCTAGAAGATACAAGCTTAACGTTGAGAAAATTGCCACGGGCGATGTTAATAAGATTGCGGAAGTTGTTCGCGATTTGTCGCAGCGAGACGTTGATGAACACGGACTTTCTGCTGGAGAAAAGCGCATGCTTGCGCGCGCTCGCAGTATTCTTATATCGGAAATCGCATTATCGGAAAAGATTGACGAGACTCAAGCAGAACGTTTGCTTAATGTGAATCTTGGATATGCTAATCCTTTGCCTGGAGACGAGGAACACCATACTCATGCTCCAGAAGAAGCAGCTGCAGATACTCTTAGATTGCTTGCGGAAAAGTCTAAAAAAGCTAAGAAGAAGTAAGTCTATTTTTATTAGCTTAAATTTTATTAGCTTAAATTTTATTAGCTTAAATTTGCTACGTAGGAGCGCATTGTGTGCAAACCGCCGAAAGTGATTTCGATTGTAGGACCAACAGCATCTGGCAAAACGAGTCTTGGTATTGCGATTGCAAAGAAATTTGCTGAACGTGGTGTAAAAGCGGAAATTATTAACGCAGACGCATATCAAATGTACCGCTACATGGATATTGGTACAGCAAAAGCCACTAAAGAAGAGCAAAGCGCGGTTAAGCACCATTTAATAGACATTATTGACCCGCAAGAGGTAATGAGCGTTGCAAAGTTTCAAACGCTTGCTAGGCAATGCATACGCGATTTGCAAGAAAAAGGTATTCGCCCGATTCTTGTTGGAGGATCTGGTCTATATGCTCGCGCTGCCGTAGACGATATAACTTTTCCTGGCACAAATCCTGATGTTCGCAAAGCTTTGGAAGAGCGCGAAAAATCGCAAGGAGCAATGGCGCTTTTTGAAGAAT
The DNA here is from genome assembly GCF_055804375.1 of Gardnerella sp. c12Ub_1. Lineage (NCBI taxonomy): Bacteria > Bacillati > Actinomycetota > Actinomycetes > Bifidobacteriales > Bifidobacteriaceae > Gardnerella > Gardnerella sp. c12Ub_1. The sequence goes on from NZ_JANUZC010000001.1 coordinate 55,326, forward strand.
TACAAAAGCTAGACCCCGTTGCAGCTAAAAATATGGATCCAAGAAATTCGCGCCGAACAATTCGCGCGCTAGAAGTTATTGAGCTAACAGGCAAACCGTATTCTGCAACTTTGCCAAAATACAAGTATTTGATTGATTGCGTGCAAATCGGATTGGACTTAAGTAGAGAAGATTTAGATGCACGAGTGGATCTTCGCACAAAAATGATGCGCGAGCAGGGTTTTGTAAACGAAGTTAAAGAGATTCGCTCAAAGCTTGGTGTTACTGCTATAAGGGCTTTGGGATACAAGCAAATAATGGACTATTTAGACGGTTTGTGTAGTGAAGACGAAGCATTTGACGATATTGCGCAAAAAACTAGGCGACTTGCACGCAAGCAAATGGGCTGGTTTGGAAGAGACTCGCGTATTCATTGGATTAATGCTTTGAAATCAAATGTTGTTGACGATGCTATGGAAATAATCGACGCGGCGGATAATGGTAATTTTAAAGATGATTTGATTGCTGAATCAACTTCTCATCATCTTGGCGCGTTAATTGTCGAATAGTAATAATAGAATAAGTTTTTAGATAATTAATCTTTAGATGTTTATGCGTGAACCCTAGCTTAGGCTGGGGTTCATTGCGTATAAGGCATATTGGGAATGATATTGAGAAACGATATCGAGATACTTATTTGTATGAACATAGGAGATTTGTGTGAATAATCATCATTTGTCAAACTCTTCCAGTGAAATCTTAGAGAAGAATGATTTAAGTACTTCTGGAACTAATGCCGCTTCTTTGCAAGATGCTATTAGCGCAAGTCACGCGCATCAGCATAAGCTTTCGCTATCACTAGCGTTAACGTCAATTGTGTTTTTGGCAGAAGTAATCGGATCTATTTTAACTAATTCGATTTCTTTGCTGATTGATGCTGGTCATATGCTAACGGATATTTCCGTTTTAGCTGCATCTACGGTTACTGCGATTTTAATGCGCAAAAAGCCTAATGCAAAGCGCACTTGGGGGTGGGCAAGGCTAGAAGTGATTACTGCTGCAGCTGGCGCTCTTGTGCTTCTTTTTGTAGGCGTTTATGCGATTGTGGAGTCGGGGATGCGTCTTTTTGGCGCAAGTCATAATGAAATTCACAGTGTAAGTCAGCTGCTTTTCTTTGGTATTCTAGGTCTTCTTGCAAATATTGCTTCGCTTATAATTCTTGTTTCTCAATCTAAAGACAATATGAATATGCGAGCAGCGTTTTTGGAAGTTATGAACGATGCTTTAGGCTCTGTAGCAGTAGTTGTTTCTGCATTAGTTATGATAGCTACAAATTGGAGCGGTTTCGACGCTGTAGCTGGCGGAATTATAGCAATTTTGATGATTCCTAGAGCGTTGCACTTGCTTAAAAATGCTGTAAAAGTTTTGCTTGAGCAAACTCCAGAAGGATTGGATATAGAAAAAGTTCGTGACCATCTTGAGCACGTTCCTCACGTTCTTGCTGTTCACGATTTGCATGCAAGTACTGTTTCTACAGGAATGCCTATTTTTATGGCGCATGTTGTTGTTGAGCGCGATTTGACGATGGGGCAGTGTGCAGATATTTTAAGCCAGCTTCAAGATTGTTTGCGTGAGCATTTTCCAGTTTCTGTTTCGCACACAACATTCCAGTTGGAGCCAGAGGGCTATACTACTCAAAGTTCGTCGGAGCATCACGAGTAGTTTTGTTGAGTAGTTTTGTATTGCAACAGTTACGTGTGTTGTAAATACATGTAAATGTAAATACATGTAAAGTAGAGTGATATTATGCCGTTAAAAGAGTTAATAGACAACGCGCATAGCGATCGCGTTAAGCGCATTTGTGCAATAATTCGCGCAAAATCGCGAGTGGATGGGCGCTTTTTAGTTGAAGGCCCGCAAAGCGTTAGGGAAGCTGTAAGGTACGCGCGTAAATCGATTTTAGACATTTATGTTTTGCAAGATGCTGTTAATAGTGGCAGTAATCGTAGTTATAGTGGCGTCACGAGTAATGGTGGCCCTATAGAAGTAATCGCTAAAATCGTTGACGAATCATTAAAAAATAATTGCTATGTTCATCCTGCAACGGCAGAAGTTATGCGAAAAATCAGCACGGATTGCCAGGGGATTGTTGCGCTTTGTGATTCTAAGGTTTTAGACGAAGAATTTAGTAAAGAATTTAATAAGATTAGTGAGGCTAATAAAGCTGGGCTAGAGAGCAGCGATGATACTAAATCTTGCAAAAACAAAAACATATTAATTGCATCATGTTGGCAAGTAAGAGATCCAGGCAACGCTGGCGCGATTATTCGCGTTGCAGACGTAGCTGGATGCAATGCTGTTGTTTTTGTTGACGATTGCGTAAGCCGATTTAACTCAAAGCTTGTTCGATCTAGTGCAGGATCGTTATTCCACTTGCCAGTAGTAAAAATGAGCGAAAACGAATGGTTTGATTGGGCAAAAAATGCAAAGATTAAAGTGATTGCTGCTGATATTTATGGCACGGAAAATAAAAAGCCAAAGTCGTTTGCGCGTGTTTTAGATTCGTTTAGAAATGAGTCTAATATCGCCGATAATGTCACCTCTAATGTCGCAATATTATTTGGAAACGAAGCCAGAGGATTGCCGCAAGAAGTCTTAAATAAAGTAGACGAAATATCGGTAATACCAATCTACGGAAAAGCAGAATCAATGAACTTAGCAACCAGTGCAGCGGTAATGCTAATGGGCTTGGCTATGTCTAGTCATGAGCGAAAAATGGGGATTTGAGACGTTTTTTGAATGCTTCACAAAAGTACGCATACACGGATAGGAAGGGTGCTGTGGCAAAGAGTCAGCCATTTGACGCAAAGTCAATTACAAAGGTAGTAAAAGAGGGCATTGCTTGTGTTCAAGCCGCTAAAACAATGGAAGATTTAAAAGCGGCAAAAACTAAGTATGCTGGCGCTCAGTCTGCAATGACACTTGCTAGCAAAGCTATTGGAAGTCTTCCAGTAGAAGAAAAGAAAGAAGCTGGCAAAGTAATGTCTGCTTTGCGTGCTGATTTTGGTAGGGAATTTGCAGCGGCTCAAGAGCGTATTAAAGCTCTAGAAGAAGCAAACATGCTTCAAAAAGAAACAGTCGATATGACTTTGCCAATAAATCGTAAGCCGCTTGGCGCTCGCCATCCGATTGCGCGTATTATTGAAGATTTTGAAGACTTTTTTGTGTCTATGGGTTGGCAGATTTCTGCAGGTCCAGAAGTTGAAACAGAGTGGTTCGACTTTGATGCATTGAACTTTGGTCCAGATCATCCTGCTCGCCAAATGCAAGACACTTTCTACGTGCAAGGAAATCAAGCAAAGGATGCTGCAGGATTTGTTGGATCTAACATGGTTTTGCGTACGCAAACTTCTTCCGACCAGGTTCGCGCGTTAATTGAGAGAGGCGTTCCTCTGTACATTGCATCCCCAGGTCGCGTGTTCCGCACGGATGAGCTTGATGCAACGCATACGCCAGTCTTCCATCAATGCGAAGCTTTGGCTGTAGATAAGTACTTAAGCATGGCAGATTTAAAGGGTGTGCTAGATCGCCTTGCTGTTGCAATGTTTGGCCCAGATGCAAAAAGCCGTTTGCGTCCAAGCTACTTCCCGTTCACGGAGCCTAGCGCAGAGTTGGATCTTTGGTTCCCAGATAAAAAGGGCGGCCCAGGTTGGATTGAATGGGGCGGATGCGGAATGGTTAACCCGAACGTTCTTAAGTCTGCAGGCTTAGACCCAGATGTTTATACGGGATTTGCTTTCGGTGTTGGTTTGGAGCGCACTTTGCTGCTTCGTCACGATATTAACGATATGCACGATTTGGTTGAAGGCGATAAGCGCTTCGCAGAACAGTTTGTGATGGGAGAGTAACTCATGCCAATGGTAGATATTGACTGGCTTAAAGATCATGTTGAAGTGCCAGAAGGTTTGACTTATGATCAGCTTGCTAAAGATTTGGTGCGAGTTGGCTTAGAAGAAGAAGAGATTCACGATTCTCAAGTTACAGGTCCTATTGTTGTAGGTTACGTTGTTGATGCTACTCCAGAGCCACAAAAGAATGGCAAGGTTATTAATTGGTGCCATGTTGATGTTGGAGATAAATACAACGAGGTAGACGAAAATGGCAATAAGGTTCCTCGTGGAATTATTTGCGGTGCTCCAAATATGGCTGCTGGAGAAAAGGTTGTTGTAACTCTTCCTGGCGCTGTTTTGCCTGGCGATTTTAAGATTGAGCCTCGCAAAACTTACGGCCACATTTCTAATGGAATGTGCGCGTCCGAGCGCGAGCTTGGGTTGGGAGATAGTCACGATGGCATTATTTTGCTTCGCGAATATGGATTCTCTAAAGCAGAATATGAGGCGTTAAAGCCTGGAGATGACGCAATGTCGCTTCTTCACTTAAACAAGCCTTTGCTAGAGATTAACATCACTCCTGATCGCGGATACGCGTTCTCGTACAGGGGTGTTGCGCGCGAATATCACCATTCAACTGGTGCTGCATACACGGATCCTGTAGTGGAACTTAATAATAAGGCAAGTCAAGTTTCTGTTGAAAACGCGTCTACAGATATTGAAGTTAGCATTGAAGATACAAACCCTATTCATGGTGTTGTTGGATGCGATCGATACTACGCGCGTGTAGTTAGAAACTTTAATCCACAATCCGCAAGCCCTAATTGGATGCGTAGGCGTTTGACTCGCGCTGGAATGCGTGGAATATCTCTTGCAGTAGACGTTACAAATTACGTAATGCTTGACTTGGGTCAGCCTCTTCACGCTTATGATTTAGATAAGATTGAAGGTCCTATTGTTGTTCGCCGCGCTAAAGCTGGGGAGCATTTAACAACTTTAGATGGCAAAGATAGAGAGCTTAACGTTGAGGACTTGCTTATTTGCGATTCTCCAAAGGGAAATCACGGTTCGCGTGTTCTTGGACTTGCTGGCGTAATGGGCGGAATGTATGGAGAAGTGACGAGCGAAACAAAGAATATTCTTGTTGAAGCTGCACACTTTGATCCCGTTTCTATTGCTCGTACAGCTCGTAGACACAAGCTTCCAACCGAGGCTTCTCGCCGCTTTGAGCGCGGAGTAGATACTCAGCTTCAGCCTGCAGCTGCGCAAATGGCTGTTACAATGCTTAGCGAGCTTGGCTCTGGAGAGCCTTCTAATACGCCTACAGACGTAAACAATACTGTTGATAGAAACGTTATTGTTTTCAAAGCTAGCGAGGTAGAGCGTGTTTCTGGATTAAGCATTGATTTGAACCGCATTAGCGATATTCTTACGGATATTGGATGCTCGGTTGCTGGCGGCGGAAATGGTTCGTTCTCTGTTTTGCCTCCAACTTGGCGCCCAGACTTGAATGATCCATGCGATTTGGTTGAAGAAATCGCGCGCTTGGTTGGCTACGATGAAATTCCTGTTAAGGTTCCAGCTGTTCCTGTTACTGGCAAAACTGGTTTAACGCAGGAACAAGCAACTCGTAGAGCTATTGCTTATGAGCTTGCAGAAATGGGCTTGGTTGAATCTTTGAGCTACCCATTTGTTGGTAAGGAAGATTTTGATGCTTTCCGCGAAGACGTTGATTCTGTTGCTAAAATTAGCGTAAAAATCGCAAATCCTTTGGCTGGCGATCGTCCTTGGCTTCGCAGGAATGTTCTTACCACTTTAGCTGGAACGGTTCGCAGAAATATTCGCCGCGGTTTGAGCAATGTTTCGCTTTATGAGCTTGGCCACGTGTATTTTGCAGATCCTAATGCTCCTGCAATTCCTGCTTTGCCTGGCTCGGTTCGACCTACGGATGCTCAGCTTGCAGCTTTGGATGCAGGTTTGCCTAAGCAGCCTTTGCATGTTGCAGCGCTTTTTACTGGTAAAGCAGAAGAAACTGGCTGGCTTGGTACGCATCGAGACGTTGATTACAGCGATGCTCTAGAAGCTGTTCAGCGTTTAGGAAAGCGCATCGGCGTTGATTTTAAGATTTGTCAGCTTAGTGCAAACGATGCTCCTGCCTCTTGGCATCCAGGCCGTACTGCCAAAGTGTTTGTTGCTGTTGATGGCGGCGACGATGTTGAAATTGGCATTGTTGGCGAGCTTCACCCTAGCGTGAATGAGAATTTGGATTTGCCAAAGCATTCTGCAGCATTCGAGCTTGATTTGAGCGCATTGTTTAATGCTATGCAAGTTAAGCCTGTTCAAGCAAAGCCTGTTTCTACATTCCCACCTGTTAAACAGGACTTTGCGTTTGTTGCTCCTTCTTCTTTGAGTGCTAGCGACTTAGAGAAAGCTATTGTTAAAGCTTCTGGCGATTTGCTTGAGTCTATAGAGTTGTTCGATGTTTATGAAGGCGAGCAGCTTTCAGATGGTTTGCGCTCTCTTGCTTATTCTGTGACTTTTAGAGCTGCAGATCGTACGCTTTCTGGCGAAGAAATGGAAGCTGTTCGAGAAGCAATTACAAAAGCGGCTAAAGATTTGCATGCAACTTTGCGCGTGTAAAATCGTGAATTAGCTTTTGATTAATGCGGCTGAATAACTATTCTTTAGTTGTTTGGCCGCATTTTTTATTGTGATTTTATTGTGATTTTTATCCAGTATATTCGTTATATCCAATATGCAAATATTAATAAAGATCAATATATATTAGTAAATATTGGCCAATCTTGGTAAATATACGGAAAGTTATGCATATATACATGTATATTAGATTGGAATAGTTTTTTTAGAAAGGTTTGTCAGCTATGGTTCATGCAAAGAAGAATTTTGGGAATTTTGATGATAATGACTCTGCTGGCAAACAGCGTCCTGCAACTAAGGCTGCGCGATTAAACGCGATTGAGCAGGCGCTTTTAAGCGAGGTTATTACTTCTCAATCGCAGCTTGCTGCTGTTTTGGCTCGTAATGGTTTTGATGTTACTCAAGCAACTCTGAGTCGCGATTTAGACGAGATAAATGCTGTTAAAATTCGTCTTACAGATGGCAGAATTGCGTACGTCTTGGGAGATGGAACTGGCAACCGTCACGCAATGGATACGGTTAGGATTGATCAGCAAGTTGCAAGAACTCTTTCTGGTCTTATTACAGAAGTTGGATTTGCTAATAATATTGTTGTGATTCACACTCCTTCGGGTGCTGCTCAATATGTTGCTAGTGTTATTGATAGACAGCCGTTAAAGGGGATTTTAGGTTCGGTTGCTGGCGATGATACCGTGCTTATGGTTTGTGTTTCTAACGAAGAAGCGGAAAATCGTGCAAATTGGATGCTTTCTGTTGCGTCACGGTAGTTGAAAATCTGTAGCAAAGCTGCGCGCAAAGATACAATTATTGATATAAATATACAATTATTCGTTATTTTGTAATATGCATTTGTAATATTCATTTGTAATATTCATTTGTAATATTCATTTGTAATATGCATATTCGATTAGAGTGGATTTTATGATTACTATTGCAACTTCAAACTTGAATGGTATTCGCGCTGCAGAGCGCAAGGGGATGCTTGATTGGGTGCAAAATCACACTCCAGATGTGTGGTGTATGCAAGAGGTTCGCGCTCCGCAAGATGCGATTGACCCGATTATGGGTAAAATCAAGGATTTGTATGCGTCTAAAAGTGGTGAATCTGTGCAAGATGAATCTGTGCAAGATGAATCTGTGCAAAATGACAAACAATTTTGCGTTACAAATCAGATTTGCGATATAAAAGGGCGTGCTGGAGTAGCGCTTGTAACATCTTTGCCAGTTGTAAGTCAGCGCTATGGCCTGCCTGGTTTAAGCGAAGACGTGGATTCTGGCCGCTGGATAGAAACCGACGTTCATACGCCTGAAGGGTATGATATTACGGTTGCTTGCGTGTATGTTCACGCTGGAAATGTTGACGATCCGCAGAAAATGCATCAAAAATTCCGCTTTTTAGACACTATGCTTACGCGATTAGGGGAGCTTAGAGATATTGCTGCAAGTGGCGGAAATCAGGCGATTTTGTGTGGTGACTTTAATATTGCACACACCCCTTTTGATATTAAAAACGCTAAAGCGAATGAGAAAAGTGCTGGATTTTTGCCAGAGGAGCGCGCGTACATCGACCGCTGGATTAACGAGTATGAATTTGTAGACGTTATGCGAATGCTTGCTGGCAATATTCAAGGGCCATACACGTGGTGGAGTCAGCGCGGCAAGGCTTTTGATAACAATGTTGGATGGCGTTTAGACTATCAATTTGCTACTCCAGAGCTTGCGGAAACTGCTTGCGGATTCGTGATTGATCGCGCGCCAAGCTACGATTCGCGTTGGTCGGACCATGCTGCGCTAAGCATAAGATACAATGTGTGATTTTGCTTTGCTTGTGGTAATCTTGTGAAGTTGAGTAAAAGTGGCATTGGCCGTTAGAAAAGAGGAATCATGGGATGGTTTAAGTCGAAGCGCAAGGCTAAAGCTGATAGTAAAAATGCTGGAAATCTTGCGGATTTGCAATCCCAAAATTCGGCCTTAAACGAGCTTATTGAAGGCGGATACAGCGCAGACACGTATTTGGGTCGAGGAAATCTTAGAGGTCCTTGGAATATTTCAGACGAAAAAGTTCCTGATTTAAGTACATATATTGACTTCGGAGCTATTCGTATTCCGTATTTGCAAGGAATAGAGTTGCGCGTAAAAAAGCAGCGCGAGTCTAACCAAGTTCTTGGCATAACAGTTACGTATAGGTCTTCTAGTGTAGAAGTTGAAGCGTTTGCAGCTCCTAAAACAGAAGGAATCTGGAACGAAGTTCGCGCGGATTTGCTTAAGGGGAATTCTGATGCCAGGGAAGTGAATGGCGTTTTTGGCAAAGAGATTATATTACCAGTTAAAGTTGAAGATAAGACTGTAGATACGCGAATTGTTGGAGTTGACGGTCCGCGTTGGATGCTTCGCGGAGTTTTTTCTGGTGTAGCTGCTGGCGATTCTTCGGTTGCTGGTGATGCAAAAAAGGCGAGTGATGAAGCAGTTTTGCTTAACAAGTGGTTTAGCGACATTGTTGTAGACCGAGGCAGTGAGCCATTAGCTCCTCGAGATATGATTCCAATGCATGATGTTTCGGTTCCTAGAGATTCTGACAATGGTGGTTCTGGCGATTCTGCTGGTGATTCTGGTGAAATTCCAGGCCGTCCAAAGGGTCCGCTTGGCGCAGATCAGCAGGTAGAAGTCAAAACTACGCTAACTCGCGGTCCAATGTTCTCTGAAGTTCGTTAGTAAAGCTTTATAGTAAAAGTCGAATAGCAAAAGTCGAATAGTTGAATAGCAAAAGTCGTTAGCAAAAGTCATGTAGCAAAGGATATTGTCTTGGAAAAAAATGCGAGCAGCAAAAAACGCTCAGGATTAGCCTCTTTAGCTTCCATCGGTTCCGAAGGAAAAGCGTTTTCTGTGATTGACTCCATTGGCGGAGTTCGAGGCGTAATCGAATCCATGCTTCCAGGATTACTGTTTGTTATTTGCTTTGTTGTAACGCGAAACGTGCAAACAACGGTTATTGCGTCTGCAGCTCTTGCAGTTTTGCAAGTGGTGGCGCGACTTATTCAACGTCAGTCGATTATGGGCGCGCTAAGTGGGCTTGTTTCCGTTGGAATATGCCTTATTTGGGTGTGGACTAGTCATCAAGCGCGCGACTACTACATGATGGGCTTTATTACAAACGCTGTTTATGGTGCGCTTCTTGCGATTTCGCTGATTGCGCGCGTGCCAGCTCTTGGGCTTGTGATTGAGTCGATTCGCAAAATGCCTACGGAAAATTTTGGCGCGTGGCTGCACGAATGGCTTGATTACAGGCCACTTAAGCGTGCATACATGTATGTTACTGGATTGTGGATTGGTGTTTTTGCGCTGAGGCTTGTTTTGCAAGTGCCATTATATTTGACGAATCACGTTGTGTGGCTTGGCACTGTTCGATTGCTTATGGGATTGCCGTTCTGGGCGCTGGCAATTTGGGTTTCTTACTTGATTATTGCAACGCCATTTATGCGTCTTCATCATAAAAATCGAGAAGTAGAGCAGAGTGAAGTAGAGCAGAGTGAAGTAAATTCTAGCGAAGTAAAATCTAGCGAAGCAAAATCAGCTTAACAAAAAATCAGCTTAACAAAACGCAAAACTAAGGGGTAGTACATGCAAGTAACGATGCGAATCGAGAGATATGCGGATCAAGGCAGATGCGTAGGTCATCTCGAAGGACGCGTTGTATTCGTGCGATTTGCGCTCCCTGGTGAGCTGGTTGTTGTGCGCATGGATGAGCCGATGCGTTCAAAAGCGCACTTTTTTACTGGCGAAGTTGTAGAAGTTTTGGAGCCTAGTGCGGATCGTGTGGAGCCGCAATGGAAGCTTGCGGGCCCGCTGGCTCAGGGCGGCGGAGTTGGCGGCGCGGATTTAATTCACGTTTCTTTGCCTGGTCAGATTCGTTGGAAGGCTTCCGTAATTGCCAATCAATTCCAGCGTTTAGCGCATATGGATGTTGCGGAAAGCGATGTTAGTGTTGAGCGCATTCCAGGGGACGAGGAGCTTAACGGATTTAATTGGCGTACGCGCATGGAGTTGGTTGCGGATGATGAAGGGCGATTGTCTATGCGTAAGCGCGAGTCGCATGACCGCATTGCGATTGATACTATGCCACTTGCGTCGCGCGCGGTTTTGGCTGTTGCGGATTCTTTGGACTTGTGGAATCGTTCTTTCTCGCCAAATGCGCAAATTCGCCTTGCTGTTCCAGAGCCTAGGGTTGAGGGTTTGGATTTTAATGATAAGGCTGCGCTTCTTAGTGCGATTGGCGAAAATTATGCGCTTATAGTAAATGATGAGTTGGTTGCAGGATCGGCATTGTTGCGCGAGCGCGTGCGCGTTGCGGTTGCTGGCGATTCATCGCGTATTCGTACTTTTGACTACGATGTTGACGCGCGCGGTTTTTGGCAGATTCACCGCGCAGCTCCAGAGCATTTAGTGAACTACGTTTTGGGGTTAGTTCGTTCTGCGCTTGGTGGGCGCACTAAGAATACGGTTTTGTGGGATTTGTATTCTGGTTCGGGTTTGTTTACGATTCCGCTTGCGACTTTGGCTAATGTTGGCGGAGATGCTGCTGGTGATGCAGGTTTCGCTGGCGCTGCAGAGCCAGCTCGCGTGCTTAGCATTGAGGGTGCGCCGATTGCTGTAAAGAACGCAAGGCGAAACATTGGGCGCGCAGGGCTTAGCAGGGATGTTGTTGAAGCTTTGCAAGGTGATGTTGCGCAAACGCTTGAATCGCAGGTGTTTAAGGCGAGTAAGTCGTCTAAGATTGTGCGCCGATTTGCGCATCCAGATGTTGTTGTGTTGGATCCTCCGCGCGCTGGTGCTAAAGCTCAAGTTTGTAAGCAGATTGCGAAGTCTGGAGCAAGAGCTGTTGTGTATGTTGCTTGCGATCCGACTAGTCTTGCTCGCGATGTTGGCACGTTTAAGGAGCTTGGCTACAGCGTTCAGTCTTTGCGCGCGTTCGACATATATCCCAACACTCATCACGTCGAGACTGTCGTATTGATGTCTAGGGCTTAATAGGTGGGTGCAATTTTGCCCTTGTGTAGCAGGGGTTTGCGAGGGCTATCGTTAAAAGGTTTAATGCGAAGCAGCTTTAAGCTGGGTTCTCGCGGTTTTTGAGCGTGATTTTGCTGTATGAGGGAACATGTCAATGGTGTAGGGTCGAGTGCACAGGATGTTAACGTTAAAAGGTGCACCCACTTGCACCCGGGGTGGTTTATTCAAAAGTAACTATAAAAGTAATTACAATAGAAGTCCAAAAAAGTCCTAGTTTTTGCTGCAGAATTCCCGTGAAAGGGACAGCATATGGATGTTACTAATTAATTCTATATACTTAGTAGATATTTATGCAGATGAAGGTATTTCTGGGACTAACATGAAGAATCGGTGAGAGTTTAATCGAATGATTGAAGAGTGTAAAGCAAGGTATATAGATCTAGTGATTGCTAAATCTATTTCACGCTTTGCCAGAAATACTTTAGATTGCTTACAATACGCTCGTGAGCTAAAGGCTAAACAAGTTGCTATTTACTTTGAAAAGGAAAACATCCATACGATGGATGCTAGTTGATGAAGTACGAGCGAAAGATGCTAGTTTAGAGTTAAAGCTGAAAACAGGGCAAGTTATCAATATTAAAAAGTAAGAGAGTCATAGACCTATGTAGGATTGCCTTCTTTACATAGTTCTGTGTCTCTCTTTTTTGTATAGTATAAGTGATGAGCATGTATAATATATAACAAATTAAAAGTTGGTCGGAGGGGGGTACAAATTTTGACTAATTATCTTTTGAATAATGTGATACAAATAAAAAAATATGAGGATTATTATAAATATAATTTTGATATCGATAAAATTAAGCAGGATATTTGCACAAACAAAATAGATATGAATTTAGTAGATTTATTCAGATTTCGAATTTTTTTAGATTCTTGTGTGATGTTGTTTAACAAAGAAAAATTAGAAAAAGATTATTTAAAAGATACTTTTGATTCTAAAAATTATATTGCTAGTATTAAGAATAAATATGGAGAAACGATTAAAGAAATTGAAGACAGATTTAAAATAACTGTTGATGACACGTTTTATTATGAATTTAATGAATCAGAATTAAAATATAAACCTAAGTCATTATGGGATAGTAGAAAAATTTTAAGAAATTCATTTGCACATATGCAGTACGGATGTTTTATGAGTTATGGAGAGAACGGCCCAATTCCATATTATTTTGCATTCAATAAAGATAAGGGGATTTTAAAAAGCAAGGGATTGGTTATAGAACCACTTTGTCATGAATTAATAGGAAAACTATACTTAAATCAAATGACAAAATCTATTGCCTACAAACATACCTATATTAAATTAAGTGAAGAAATTCCATATTTTATGGAAGTTAAATATAAAGGAAAGCGAAAATATACTCTTGATAATCAGCTACATCCTATGAATAATAAGGTCTTTTCGAGTGGAGAATTTCAAGCTTTAAAAGAATTTTTAGTTAATAATGAGGATTGCTTTGAAATTACTAAAACGGAAATTACAGAAAAAGAATTAACGAAGTATTGTGAAATGTTACATAAATATCTAGGTAAAGATATTACAAAGAATGAGCTAGGATATTTTGTCAAAAGCATCTATGATATAGAAACCGAATTTTCAAATTTTTTAACTCACCTAATTCAGTTGAATGATAGAATCATAGATTATAAAATTGCTATAGATTCAAAAAAAGCTAAGATGATCGATCGAATATTGAAAAGTATTGATGAATTAAAAGAAGACAGTGATTCATGGATAGAATTCCGATGGTTCTTTAAAATTATATATATTATTAATTTTTCATTGAGGTTGGAAGATACTGACCTAGAATCGATAAAATATTCTGTTTTAAACGTAGATGACTTTGAATATGATAGTTCACAAATGGCATTGTTTGTTAAAAAGAAAATATCAGATGGTACGATTAGAAGTAGGGATGAAAAGTTTGGAAACACTATATATATTCTACATAAGATAAGAAATGCAATAGCACATGGTAGAATAAAATTAGAAGTTATTGATAATAAAGTATATTATGTATTTGAAGATTGTTATTATAAAAGAACTGAATTAATAAAAATTGCTGTGGAAAACATGAATCAATTTATAAATAATGTGAATGCGTTAATAAAATAGCAACATGTTTAAGTTGTGTAAATGATGAGTTTAAATGTAGGAAAATAGTATCAGTAATTTGTGGCATCTAAACCACCTACACAACATATCAAATTCAATCCATAGTTATAACCCGACACACGTGGAGACTGTCGTATTGATGTCACGTGTGGATTAGGTGGGTGCATTTTTAGGCTTTGTGCTTTTGGTTTCTTCTTCGTAAAAACTCTTTAACAATGATTGGAATTATAGTTGGGATACATTCAAGAGTAATAAAAAATGTAATGTACGTGCAAGTCCAGCTACTACCCAATTGCCGAGGAGACTCTTGTAATATCAATAAATCAATAGCAGGGGCGATAAGCGCGATAGCGATGGTTTTACAAACTCCTAAGTTTTCGAGTGTTTTTTGATTGACAACAATCGAGTAAAGAAGAATTTTTGTTAAACCAAGTGCATGAGCTATAACAATGAGTAAAAAGGGTGAGTCATAAACAATTTCCCAATCGAGTGATTTAAGAGAATTGATAATAAGTCCTAAAAGAGGGAGTAATAATGAAAAAAGGAATAATCGTATAGCTTGATATACAGATTTCTTCATAACTAACCTCCTTAAATTTATATAGTCAAGTGGATGCCTACTGTCATAGACAGACTATTTTTCACTTATTTTACGTTAATTTATCTTACTTAGAAAGTTGGGATAATCATATCCGATTAAAATCTAGCGGTCATTTGCAGACAGGACTTAAAGAACTGGATAAATATGGCATTGAGTATCATATCGTGAAAACATATCCCAATGGGGTGAGGGTTGGATATGGCCGAATTATAAGGCACTGAAAAAGAAGAATGGTGTTAATCAAGCGTGGTTTTCGGCTAGCTGGTAAGCAAGGGCATGGTCTTTTTGTTACAACGTCTAGGTTTTCGCAGAAAGCTAAAGATTACGCTGACAATCATCATATTATTTTGGTTGATGGTGTGAAGCTTGCAAATCTTATGATTAAGCATAATTTTTGTGTTTCAACAAGAAAAACGTTTGAGATTAAAACGATTGATACTGATGCTTTGCTTGAATATCAAGATGAGTAGTGTTTTTGTGTAAGTTTTGTGACTTGATTTTGTTGATTTTGAGTTTGTTACTGAGTTTTTTGAGATTTTAGATATGAATTTGCTATTTTATCAGTTATAAATTATAAATTATCGATTTTGCCATTAAATTTCACTTATAAGTGATGAGTGTGGTGAAAAGTCTTGGTTCTGGCTTTGTTTTGGCTCTGGCTGTGGATATTTGTTAATCGTACATTTTTTACGATTACAGGTTGAAGAGGTCTGCGTGGCTACCAGTATCGATAAGTGTGAGGGTGAGAGTATCAGCATTCGTGAACTTAACGTTGTACATCAGCCTTGCAACAGCGCTTTCTTAAGGTCTTCCATAGAAGAATACGATGGTACGTTAGGGTCTCTGGAAATTCTTTTGGCTTCTTGCATGGCCGCTAGTGTTTCAGTATTGAACTTTGGGATTTCTACTTTAAAAGGAAGTCCTCCATGCAAAACGCATTGGCGTAAGAAGATGTTTACGGCGCTTGACATGTCGATACCGAGTTCTTTAAACAGTTCATTTGCTTCTGTTTTGACATTACTATCGATACGAATTTGAGTAGGACTTGTTGCCATAGTATTAGCTCCTTTTTAAGACGATTATGATACAATCAGTATACGTTGTCAAGCAATAAAGAAGAAATAGTAATATTTTGCACTCAATGATTAGTGTTAATGTTAAAAGAGTAACAAATTGCAATGGGAAATTACAATTTGAAGTACATCATGCAATTTGTTGATTTTTATGATAAAAACGCTGATTGACTTTAATATTTCAGAGAAAAACGGATGTAGAGTTATGCTATATCAACAGATGAAGATTATTGTATTGGATTTTGTTAAGTCTTATTTTAGTTGTATACGAATAATGGGAAACTGCTCATTAGGAGAAAACGATGGATAGATTTTCAGAAAAAAGTCTTCTTTCACTTGGAGATTATTATGTGTATGGGCTTATCGATCCACGTAGTAAGCGAATCTTCTATATTGGAAAAGGCGCAGGAAACAGAGTATTTGAACACGAGAAAAAAATCCTGGGTAGTTCTGAAAGTGAGAACCTGAAACTTAAGACAATATCAGAAATTAAGGCTGCTGGACTTGAAGTTGAAAAGATTATCATTAATTCAAACCTTACTGAAGAAGAGGCGTTTGCGTCAGAGGCGTCTTTAATCAATGCATTTAATTACGTCAGTGACACAGGCCTCACTAATATTGTTGCTGGGCATCATTCTGCAGAGGCATTATCGGTTGATGAATACGAAAGAATAAATGGCGCGGTCGAACTTGAAGAAAAAGACATAAAGCACAGAATTCTTGTTATAAAAATAAATAGGCTTTATCGGAGATGCATGGATGAGAATGTATTGTATGATGCTGTTCGTGGTATCTGGAGAGTATCAAAAGAAAAAGTAAAAACCGTTGAATATGTTTTTGGTGTATACAATTCTTTGATTGTGGCTGTATATAAGCCGTCAAAGTGGTTTGTTTGCAAAGAGGCAAAGGACAGACTTCCAAGGCAGGATATCATTCTTGAGCCAAAAAAGGCGAATAGATTATTTTTTGTGGATGATAGATATGAACAAGGATTTACACTTGATGAAAATGAAGCTTTTTATCTAGGGAAATCTATAATCAGATTGAAATTGAATCAGTCGGCGCAGAATCCGATTACATACCTAAATCCGCAGAAGTGAGATAAATTATAGTTTATTGTAGGAAATGATTTATTAGAAAGTGCGTTTGTTTTGAAGTTGAACTTGAAATTTACGCCCATTATTAGAACATCACGGCTTCCAGCCAACAAGCTGATATCGCATGGGTATGGTGTTAATAGAATGGGTATCGCCTAAAATCAAGCTATTAAGCCAATCTTAAACCTTTTAACGATAGCTTTTTCAATAATCGTTAGCATAATAATGATAGTTATTGAGAATAGTTATTCCAGTAGTGCGTCAATATTTCGTTTTGAATATAGAAGTCTGCGCACTTCCATAGTGTCGTCGATGACAACGTAAAAAACAGAAAAGTTGCGTACGCTAATCCTGTAGTAGAGGTGTTCTTGTGTTTTTTGATTAATTACTCCTTACGCTATCAAAGACATCGTCTTTAGAAAGACGCGTAGAAGTGTTTGCGGCAAAAGTATCTGCTTCGTCGAGTTTTCTTTCAATGTTGTCAGTGAGGGCAGAGTATTGTTTGATGCTCATGAGAACCATAGTCCCATAACCATTTTTTGTAAGGAATACTGGTGTATTTGAATTTATAACTGTTTCTTCTACTTCTGGGAATTTATTTCTTAAATCGGAAACTGGGCGAATATTAATCATAGTATCAACCTCCTTTTATCAAAAAAGTATCATAATATTATCAAGATTACAATTATATTAGTGGCTTGACACTCAAAAAAGTGTAGCTATACTACCCGTTCTCTTAATCCATTTAGAATCAATTTGTTTGTTGTCAAGAAAATAAAATAATATACTATAAGACTTTTGAAAACAATGGCTTTATTTAGATGAATAATGTTTGGTCTATCTAATTTTATATATTTTCAATCTTCACAGTTTGCGTGGATATCTATCAGCATATTTGACAAAATCATATAGTTTAAGTAAATTTCACAAGTAATATTTCAAGGAAAGGTGGGAAAATTGTGAAGTTATTTCTTAAAATGTCTCCATTGGCAACTGCCGAGGCACAATGTGTGTGCAGTCAATTTTGATTGGCTATAAACATTAAACATTTTGAAAGGAGAAATAATGGAAACAATAGTATCCGCTTTATTAGTTTTTGTTTCTACATCCATTGACTACTTAGTTGTTTTGACTATTTTATTCGCTAGTCAAGGAAAGAAAGGTTTGAAATCAATTTATGTAGGGCAGTATTTAGGTACAGGACTGCTTGTACTGGCTAGTCTTATTGCCGCTTACTTTTTAAATTTTATTCCACAAGATTGGATTATCGGACTCCTTGGTCTAATTCCGCTAGGTCTTGGTATAAGAGCAATTTTTGTGGATGAAGATATTGATGAAGAAGATATCGAGGGGAAAATTACCGGAAATGGATCAAAAATCTTAGCATTTACAAGTTTAACAGTGGCAATGGGTGGAGATAATTTAGGAATTTATATCCCTTATTTTACAGGAAAGAGTTTGATTGAGATTGGTATAAGTTTAGTAATATTTGCCTTAGGGATTTTGGTTCTATGCAAATTATCTCAAAATCTCGCCTCAATTTCTGCTATCGGAGAGACTGTGGAAAAGTACGAAAAAATAATTGTACCTGTCGTGTTTATTGGACTCGGTCTCTATATATTGATTGAAAATGGAACGATTAATTATTTCATAGGTCAAGTCCTAAAAGTGGTGTAAATTCATTTCCTTTCCTTTATCTGCTATTTTTACGTTCAGGCTCAAACGAGAAAATAAGTGGTGCTTCCCACCCTCACGGCGCTTGATCGTACTATAAGATGCAGGAGGCTGATTAGGTGGGTGCTTTTGCCCTTGTGTAGCAGGGGTTTGCGAGGGCTATTATTAAAAGGTTTAGCGTGTGGCGGCTTTAGGCTGGCTTGGAGCGGTTTTTGAGCCCACTTTGGCTGTATGAGGGAAGATATCAACGCTCTAGGGTCGAGTGTAATAAGTTCAATGACTGTTGCTTGTGCACAATGTGATATACAAATGTATCAATCACTTGGGTTTTCAATTCAGATTGGGAACTTGTTTGCATTTGAACCATAAGTCACAGTAATTAGATAAAAAAATAAAGGAATAAACTATGGAACATAATTGCGGATTTATTAACGATAAAAAAGCATTTAGATATAGAGCAGCAGCCATCATAGTCGAAGAAGGTTGTGTGCTATTTGCAAGAAATGATGAGGACGACTATTTCTACTCAGTTGGCGGAGCGGTTCACGTGGGCGAGACATCAGAAGAAGCCGTTAAGAGAGAAGTATTTGAAGAGACAGGTCTTAATTACGAAGTAGATCACCTTGCCGTCATACACGAGCACTTCTTCATCGGCAGCTCCGGCTTAGATGGAGTAGACTTCCATGAGCTTACACTCTACTACTTGATGAAGTCCATTGGCAAAAGAGATTTTACGAGCCAAAGCACTACAGAGTCAGGTGCTAAAGAGACAATGCATTGGTTACCTATAGATGAGCTTGATAAGTTCAAGGCTTACCCGACATTTATGAAAGAATATCTTAAATCGGAGCATAGTGGAATAGAGCATATAATTTCAGATGAGCGATATTAATGAATCCCGCTATTATGGCAAGAGATCGTTACATAAACATTATTTCATTGAAATTGACAATCACCGCCAATGGTATATTACAATAATTAACAGTACCCGACGCGCCTCTTAGCAATGCGGATCAAGTCGGGTCTTTTGATTTTTGGTCTATAACACGATATTTAACAAGGGAGTTGTTCAAGTGGCGAATAGTAGGAAGTTTGTAGCAAAAACGAAAGATGTTAGCTTAACGGTCAGAAGGGCTGATTCTTTTAGTATTAGTTATGTTAATTGTGAAAAAGATATATTTTGTGTTGAAGAAAATCAAGACGGTATAAAGCTCGTTCAAACAGAAAAAGTGTCGGCTTTTTACTGGCTTAAGTGGCTTGCTAAAGGCAGTCCTGAGGTCATTGTTACGTTGCCGGAGAATGTTGATTTTTGTGAGATTGAAGCTGAGTCTAATCAAGTATTAGTAGCAGATATTAAAGCTGACAAGATTTATGCAGAAGTTCATAACGGCAGGGTGGAAGCAAGGAATGCTCAGGTGAATGATGTTTTTCTAAAGTGTCTTAATGGTTCTGCTGTGGCGCATAATGTTAAGGTTGTTGTTTCTTGCATGGTGGATACGTTAAATGGTACGAGTGTTTTAGAAGGAGAAATTACCAAAGGCGCATGTCTTGAAGTAGTTTGTGAGAATGGTATGGCTGAAGTTTGTGATAAGCATAAAGCAGATCTTGGGCGCAAAACAAATGGATGTGCTCACTATGCTGTGCACTGCTTGAATGGAAAAGCTGTAGTGAAGTAATACTGTTGTGGTGTTTTATGTCCGTTACTTTGACCAATCGCACGAAATAGAGTTTGGCATATTCTAAAAAATGCTTCAGAATGTTGGAGTATTAGGCTTGGTGGTTTTTAATCCAAGTGTTGCGACTTTGAGAATAATATCAATCAGTTCTTCATTTAGCAAGTTCCTCATAAACTTTTTTGTTCTTTTTGATGAACATGTTGGATAAAGCCATAACTTCATCGTCTGATGGAACAGTAACTTTTTCAGTTTTGGCTTTTGGGAATTCTAAAATTACGTAGCGAGGAGCATTGTTTTTCAAAATAACAGCTGATCCGTATGTGTCAACAACTCGCGCAACTCTAGAAAAGTTTTGATTTGCTTCGGAAATAGAAACAAGTGTGTCTGTATTTACATTCATATCAAGAACCTCCATTTTTAGAAGAATTATAGCATATATTTTAGGATAAATAAATCCTAAGTATTTTGAGAGTTATTTTATAAATGACAGATAGCCTATGTGTGCTCTAGTTGCTTGTGTTTTGGGGAACAAATCGGTGTAGAAATTGTAAAAAAGTTCCCTACACTGTTTGATTTCTCACGGTAAAGGCTTGTTGGTTATTCCAGAAACTAAGGTTCCTGAGTTTAAGAAGTTGCTTGTTGAATATTATGAGGGTGAAGATTTGCAGGTGATTGCTTCGTTTATGAGGGAATATTGTTGGAAGCATTAAACGCTCACGATTATGTTGGTTCTTATGGCTCTGCGAATCTTACTGTTTATGAAAAGTATAGTTTGCTAGTGAACGAAGAGATTAGTGTCGATAATCTAGACAAATTAATAAAAAAAAATAATATATTTATTAAGATTATTATAGTAATCAGAGCGAATGGGAGATCTTGTTTGCTTAATAATCTGTTTTATGATTATTTGATACAGAGTCGTGTTAACGAAAAGGAGGCTAGTAGTGTTATGAGAAGTAAAACTATTTTTGGTAAAACCATTTTTCAAAGTTGTCTTGTTGTACTTCTGCTGATAGGTTCTCTCTTTTCTCTTGCGGGATGTGCTGATGATGATGAGAAGGCGGAGCTTGCTTCGTATCATTGGGAAACAGTAGCGGTGTCTCAAGAAGAGTTTCGTATACCAGAAAACTATATGAATAAGGATGAATTGTATCTCTTTGTGTCACGAGATATTCTTGATTCTCACTATGATTTGTCTAAAGTCACTCTTGGAGATAAGCGTATTAAGTTAGTTGACTCATCGTTCAATTTACCTGGTCCAGGACTTAAAGCTTTATTTTTGGTTGGAAAATTTGATTTAAAAGACAAGCCAAGCTCTTGTAAGTCAAGCTCTTGTGTTCTTAAAGTACCAGGGCTTAATAAAGCAGGTAATGTTGCTATAGGTTATAAGAAGAAATAGTAGTATTTTGCAAATGTTAAACAAATGTTTTGTGATTGCTTATATTTGAGTTTTTGACGTAATGCTCGTATAATTTTCCACGTAAAGCACATTTAAGTTTATGAGGTGTTGCGCTATGACTGCCCAAATGATCGCTAGTCTTAAGAACGGTTTGAAAGGCATATAAAAGCACATAAAACAGCTTAAGATATATATATTCTTTAGCAGTATAAACACGCATTGCACATGATGTTTTGTCATTATGTTTGCACATGCGCGCTAGTTTTTGCACGTTTTTTGCATGTTTTTGCGCGTTCTTATCGTTCTTGTAAGCAAGCGTTATCTTTTTATCTAACTGATTTTCATTGTTGAAATTTATTCAATAACAGTAAGAATTAAGGTTTAATAACAGTAAAAATTAAGCTTTAATAACAAGTAAGAACGAAGCAATAATAATGAATAATAATATAGAAGACGCAACTAATAGTCGCGATAACAATAATAAGCAGTTAATATTGCGTATTGATAATGTAACAAGATCTTATTCTCGTGGATTTGGTCGTAAGAAGACAACTCGCCAAGTTTTACATAACGTATCTTTTGATATTCATTCTGGTGAAATATTTTGCTTGCTTGGTCCGAATGGTGCAGGTAAAACAACTACTGTAAAAATTGTTGGTACATTGTTAGCTCCTGATAGTGGTAGTGTTCGTATTGCCGATATTGATGCTGTGAGTAATCCTCGAGAAGCACGTAAGCACGTGTCGTTACTTCTTGGAGGTGAGCGAGGATTTTATCAAAAGTTAAGTGCATTAGATAATCTTCGTTATTTTGCGGATCTTTCTGCTGTTCCATATAGGGAGCAAGGAAAGCGTATTCACGATGCTCTTGAGCAAGTTGATTTACTTGATAAAGCCCATGATGCTGTTCAAACTTTTTCAAGGGGAATGTGGCAGCGGTTGCATATTGCTCGATCGCTGGTTGCTAGAACGGATCTTATGCTTTTAGATGAGCCTACCACTGGTTTGGATCCTGAAAATGCTAGGAAAGTACGTGAAATTATTCATGCTTTACGAGATCAAGGAATAGCGATTTTGTTAACTACGCATGAGATGAGTGAGGCTGAGAAATTAGCTGATACTGTTGCTGTAATAAATCACGGTAATATTATTGCTCAGGGAAGTGTTCAGCAGTTGGCTTCTTTGCAGCATATTGATCATGTAACAATGTACGCGTATGACGGTGAAGTATCAAGTGGAACTCCTAGTGTTAAGGAAGAATTGCAAAAACTTGATGGAGTGTTGTGGTGTGATGTTTTTGAATCGCATGGAGTGTTAAATATTACTATCGCGTGGAGCAAAACATTATCTCAAGAACGAAATATTAAGATTCCTGTTGATGGGATTACGCGTTTAGGTGATCGCGCTGCAAGTTTGGAAGAAACGTATCTTGCTATTGTGCAAAATGATAATTTTTCTGCATCAAATACTTCTACTTCTTCTACTTCTTCTGCTGCTACGCTGTCTTCTTCGTCTTCTTCACTTTCATTGAATAAGTAGGAGGCTTAATATGAATACTTCTACTCATTCATACGCTTCTGTGATTCGTGGCTTATGGTTTCAGCTTAAAAGCTTAGCGAAAACAACGTTTTTCTTGCAAAATGCGATACTTGCTCCAGTATGTTTTGCGTTGATGAAAATTGTTGCCTACTATGGTTTTTCTCATAATTGTGCTAATTGTCTTAATAATATTTGGGTTGATTCTTCTATAGCTGGATTATGGTCTGCTACAACTACTGCTGTTGGAATTATTGGATACCAGCGTTATTTAGGGACATTGCAATATTTAACTTTAAGTGTTATCTCACCTTCTGCAGTGTTTCTTCCTATTGTAGGATCCGCAGCTTTACTTGGTTGTATTGGTATGCCGCTTGCGATTATTACCGTTGCTGTTTTCTGCCATGGGTTCTTTATGATAACATTCACGCAGTTAGTTGGATACTTACTTTCTATGCTCGCTTGCGTAGCTTCTGCTGCATTATTATCTGGAATTTTTGTATTATGCCGTAAAGCTACAGTTTATGAAGGTTTGATTTTAATTCCTGTATGGATGGTTTGTGGAATAGTGATACCTGTAGAATCAATGCCATTGCCAGCTCGCGTTATTGCGTTTATTCATCCGCTCACGTCTGCAGTGTGGGTGGCTCATGCGCAATCGTTTAATACTACTACTGTATTAGCGATTGTGTTATGCGTTGTATTATCCAGCGTTCTGCTTGTTATTGCAGGTTTTATGTTACGTCATGCTATTCGACTTGCAACGCTTAATGGGAGTTTGAACATAATATGATACGAAATAATAATCAGGTTAAAACTATGCGAAATAAAATGCGAAATAAAATTATTCAAAATAGTAAGTGCGCTAGATTGCATAAATATAGTCAATATTCTCAGTATGGTCACGTAAGCGTTTTATCTAGTATACGAACTGGTGCAAGAGTGAGTATACAGAGTATACCTAGCTTAAATAGTTGGAATACCGCTGTTATCCGTATGATTGTTGAGCCTCTTTTATCCACGTTCTTATACGTTTTTCTAGCTGGAGCTGTAAGCGGAGGATTCAATGGAGCAGCTAGTTATGCGACTAGCGCGGGTTTTAACCATAGTTTGATTGCATCAACTCTTGCTGCTGTTATGGGAGCGTGTTCTATTTCCACAAGTATGACTGTGTCAGAAGCACTAGCATGGGACCGTTTTGAAGGCACAACACCATTCGTGCTTACAAGCGCAAAAGTTGCATTACCATTATGGCTCGGTCGTATTATTGCGCTCGTGACTATTTCTTTGGTGAGTGATGTTGTGACTTTGTTTATAACAATGCTTGTAGTAAGCCCGAGTGCTTTCTTTGTGATTAATATGAGTGCGTTGATGCTGTTGTTCCTTATTGTTCCTGTTGCTTCTACGGGATTTGGTATTGCTATAGCTGCTATAAGCATGATGATGAATGATGTTTATACTATTTCTAACGCGCTTAGTGCAATACTTCCTATTGTTTGTGGTGTGATTGCTCCAATTAGCGTATTTCCTAAGATGATGCAATACGTGTTATATGTGATTCCAGTAACTCATGTTACGCAAGTATCGCGTAGCATAGTTGATGGTTCTGTAAATGTTGGTGTATCGCTACTTGTGATTCTTATTGTTGGTGCGTTGTGGGCAATTGTTGGTGTGATCATATGGAATGTTGGTGTGGCGATTCAACGACGTAAAGGTACTTTAACAAATATAGGATTTTAGCTGATAAATATGGGATTTAGTTAATTATATAAATATTAAATTCGCGTATGGGGAGTGGGTGTAAGACTAGTGGCATGTTGATTATTGCGTAAGATTGTTCAGCAAGCTATTAAGCCAATCTTAAACCTTTTTGCGATATTTTTTCCTATCGTTAAAAAGTGCACCCACTTTTTGTTTGTATATTTGGCTATATCATACATTACTTTTCTAGTAGAAGCTGTGCTTTATGGAAAAGAAAAATTTTATGGATTTGAAAAGCTCGCACTAATTGAAAGAAAAAATTAAATTTTTTCTTTAATAAAAGCTTGTATGTATGGTTTTTTTTTTAATAGTAATACTATTAAAGCTAAACAGACTATTATGGATTCTAATTTTAATAGAATTGTATTCTTATTAGAATCACATATTAAAAATAAGGAGAGCTTATGAGATTAATTAGACCAGATAGTAAATATATTCAAGGTTATATAGAAGCTAATGAAGAAGATGAAATTTTTAGGCCGAATGCTGAAAGACGTTTTATACACCCTGAGACAATTATAGAGAGTTCTTATAATATTGAACATGGTATAAATTTACCTGCAAATTATGTTAAAGCTACTACGTTTTGGCTGATAGATAATGAAAAATTTATTGGTGAAATTAATATTAGGCATGAATTAAATTCTTTTCTAATTAACTATGGTGGTCACATAGGGTACGAAGTTAGACAATCTGAATGTATGAATGGCTATGGAACAAAAATGCTTTCTATGGCACTTACATATTGTAAAGAGACTTTGAATCTGCATAAGGTTTTGATTACGTGTGATGATGACAATATTGGCTCGATAAAAGTTATAGAAAATAATGGTGGAATTTTAGAAGACAAAGTGAAAAATAGCTTATCAAGAGGAAACGTTACAACAAGAAGGTATTGGATTAATATATAGGAAAAATATTAAATTTTATCTATACTGACCACTTAATCGTGGCTTAGGACAATTTTTAGACATTTTGTGCAATCAAAGCTGTGCAATCATAGCACGATATTCCGTAATTGCTTTTTCTAGGAGAAGATGATGAGTGAGACGAAGGTAAGGCCAGTGCTTTTCAAGCATGCTTTTTGGGGTCATGTGATTACAGAAACTGTTGCTGGTATTTGCACTCTTATTATTGCGTTGCTTGTACAGCAGTTCGTAGGCCACCGCGTACTATGTTGGGAAACTGTGGTCATACTCGCGTTGAGTGTTGTGGTGTTTTCGCTACTAAGCACAGCGTATTTGCAGTGGGATAGGCATCGTAGACCGAATGACGGGTCTGTCGATTTACTCAGAGGAATCATCGATTTTGTGCTCAGACTGCTGGTGACTTCTGGTATTGCTTTATTGCTTGTTTCCGATATCACATTGCTAAGCATTATTCTTGGCGCAGCGATTACTAGTGTGTTGCTGTTTGTTTTCGAAAAGCCTTGGCAGCCAGGTATGACGGATGCGCAATTACAGGAAGCTTCAAAGAAATCGGTTGAGCTTGGCGTTCAAATGCTTGAAGAAGAGCGCGTAAAGCGCGCCGAGGCGAGAAACATGATTGCATTACAGCATGCGAGCGCAGGTAAAACAGGCACTCCTAGAGGTACGTCTCTAACATTCTCCTCGTTAATTGTTGCGAATATGCTGATTGAAGCAGTATGCGATGTTGCAACATTTTTGCTTGCGCTGATGCTGCAATGGTGGATGCTGGGTAGTATCGTTGGCTGGAGCACGCTACTCGTCATATTCTTTGGCAATATGCTATTTTCTTGCGCGGCTGCTGCGGTTATGGTTCTGATGGGCGCATTGAAGGCTGATCAACAGAAATGCCTAACAAAAAGTTGGCCTTTCTTAGTTATTGTTGTATTGCTTCGACTGCTGATCTTTGGTGTTCTCGCTTGGCTTCTTACACCGAGTTTAGTGTGGGTGAGTGTAGTTGCTGGCATTGTGCTTACAGATATTGTTATCGTTATAAAGCATCATCCATGGAGAAGAACCGCAGTAGCTGCATAAGATTTTGTAAGACTGTTTTCTTCTCTTTTGAGCAAAAGGTTCTACATACGTCGAAAGCGTTGTGTTGATGAGAGTAGAAAAGAAGTTCAAATACTCGCGATTATTTACGCTAGAAGAGAACAGACTAAGCGACTGGAATAATTAGAACAATTGTAAATCGTAAGCGCAATATAGGAAACAGAATGTAGGAACAGAAAAATGTCAGATTCATCGATGAAAGAGAAAGAAAAGCAGGAAAATACTCCCACAGATGAGAAAAATCCTCTATGTTGTGAATCACATGAGCAAATATGTGAAAACCTTAACAGTGCAAATAAAGAATTGTACAAGTATAAGGTTTTACAACTGAGTGCGGAAATCTTTTCCATCTTAATGATTATTGGAACTGTTTTTATGGCATCCAATAAGCTACAGCTTTTTGGATGGATCACCTATTGTTTTGCAATTCTGTTTCTTGTTGGAGTTTCTCTTATTTGGGTTATTTGTGTTATTTGGCAACGCAATCTACACAGTCGTTTTCGTAGTGAAAATGTAGATTGTAACAAATCTTTTCTTAGCTATGATAATCAACAGGGGAAGGGTAGACTCTCACTGGTTCTTTGTTGCTTTTTTGTGTTAAGTGGTATTCTAACTGCATTTTTTGAAATAACTGCGTTGCATCTTCCAAATCGGTGGCTTTTGCAGACTTGGGTATATGTTATATGCGCGGCAATGCCAGTTGTTTGGATGATTACGATTGCTCTTGAATGTGTTTTCTATAATCTCTATCTTATTTCGCGTATACGGAAAATAGGTATAAGAATTGTACTTCGTTATCTATCTGTTCTACTTTGCGTATTGATTATCTTAGGTCTTGGATTTTTTGACGTTTTATTTATTGTTGGAAGATATTCTGTGAAACAAAATGATAATGGTACATACACAGAGCACGTGGATGATATGTATGCTCCTTTTGAGTATTATCTTTATAAGTCTGAAGGCCCATTTTTCCTTAAGTATCTTCGACCAATGAAAGATTCAAGTGATACTGATCCAAAAATAAGTGAATCTGAGTGGTATAGCAGAATCGATCGCAATAACAGGAAAGATACAAGATTAAAAGATACAAGATTAAAGGCTGAAGAGCCAGAGAAAAATTCCGATTTGCATGATGCCACTGAGCGTGATTTAGAATCAAAGAGGGAAAGAAATGCAGCGCTTAAGATATTTGATAAGTATTTTGCGGTGCAAGGCTTTACGTTCAAGGAGAACTATACTGCCAAGGGGGATATGTACTTTGTTTTGAATGAAAACAGTTCGGACATTACCTATCTGCAGTATAACAGGGACTCTCAGGATGGAAAATGTGGTCTTTATATTCTGTTTAAGGCTTCAAAATCTTCAGATGGAAGCTGGTCGCAGAGTGATGCTCATATGCAGAACACCTATACTTATGAATATAGCACTGGGCTAATTGCAAAGAGCAGTAGGGCATATTGGTAGTAGGGTTTATTTGTAGTAGGGCAGAGTGGTTGGATGCCAGAATCGAAGAGTATCTGAAGATTGTCAGATAGTGATTGTCAGATAGTGATTGTCAGATAGTAGCATCCATATTTGCGTGCTTTAGTTGCTTATGTTTTAGGGAACAAATCGGTGTAAAAATTGTAAAAAAGTTCCCTACATTATTTGATTTCTTATGCTGTTACAGTTGGTAACTATAGTGTTTCACCTTGTTTCTTTTTCCGTTGTAAATTATTTGTTAGTTTGTAATTAGGCGGTATCTAAATCAAATATTTCAATACTAATTTGGTTTCCGTCAAGTAATTTCATTATGTGTAATAACTGATTTGAAAGGAGTTGCATTATGAGTAGTGTTATATCTTTGGGAGAAAAAATTAAAAAGGCTCGTCTGGAAGCTGGGTTGACGCAGGAGGAGCTTTCGGAATTATTGATGGTATCTCGTGCTGCTGTAGCAAAATGGGAAACGAATCGGGGTTTGCCAGATATAGAGAATCTGAAATTTATTGCATCTGCTCTAAGCGTGACTGTTGATTATCTTTTGGATGAGAACAGTAGCGTTGATTTTTCTATTACTAAGAAGCCTATTAATCTCAATAAATATGGTTTCGACGGTAGGTTGAGCGGTTTTAAGAAGTCGAAAATTAAAGAGCAGATTGTATTAGATGAATATCCTGACTCAGAAATCAATATGCTAACTGTTGTTAAGACTTATAACAGTTCATCTGAGAAAATGGTGGATAATTTTGTTGGATGGTTTTCTACTCTCCTTGGAGGATTACCATTGTTTGGCATATATGATTTCAGTAAAGCTGTTTCCACTCTTGGGGCTGATCAGTATTATTTGGTGGATAAAAAAGATAAGCAGTATTTCGTGCTTATAACTGATGAGTATATTATTAGCAGAATTATGGGAGTGGCGTTTAATAGTAAAAAGTTCCGTATTGGAGATAAAGAATTTATGAAAGTTGGTAAGCTTCGTAATAAGTAGTAAATGGGTGGGTGGGTCTGGTTTTAATATTTTTTCTCATAATATTTGTTGACAAAAAACATGATTAATGGAGAAAAGGCAATCGAAATAGCTAAAAGAGCAGCTAGTAAATATGCTTTTGTTATAAATGCAATTATGGCAATTATTCCCATTAGGTGCATTAGTATGAATGCCATTGTTGCATTTACTTTATCTTTGATTTTCTCGTTTCTTTCATCGTTCACATTTATTTTGTAGGCGTGGTCTTTTTCCATCATCTTATAGTGCATGATTTTTACGTGTGAAAGTGAGATAATTGCAACAAAAACAACTGACAGTACAATTTCTACGGATTCGTTCAGTTTAAGAGTCAGTGCAAGAATTAGTCCGCAAATACCTATTACATATCCTATGTACCAAAAATTCTGGTTTTTTTGTTTTTTCATTTTTTATCTTCCTCGTATATAAATATTTCTTCGATTGTTAAATTAAAGTACTTAGCAATTTTGTATGCCAATATGATTGATGGGTTGTATCTTCCGTTTTCCAAAGAACCGACTGTTTGTCTTGATACTTCGAGTGCATCGGCAAGTTCTTCTTGTGTTATGCCTTTTTCTTTTCTAATTTGTTCAAGTCTATTTTTCACATTACATTCTCCTTTCTAATGGAAAGCTAGCTTTACATATAATATAATTGTTTTGAAAGCAAATGTCAAGTTAGCTTTCCATTGTTGGTTTAGGTATTGTTGTGGGATGTGAATTAGACGTATTGGTAAACCTGAAGGAGTGTGAAAAGTATAGTTTGCTAGTAAATGAAGAGATTGGCATTGATAAAACTGTAGTGTGTTTGCGCTCCGACCTGCCTTTTCGCTTAGAGCGAGCTAATGACTCGACACAACAAAATTCAGTACAATCGCACTACGGTTTTTTATAGTGCGACACACCCGCGAATCGACGATTTTGAGCTGCATAATGCGCGAAAAATCACTTCGATTCGCTGAGCCGCTTAGCGTAGAAGCACGGTGTGCTTCTACGGCGGCGAAGACGTTCGCACGGCTAATCCGTGCGAACGATTTTCCTGATTCTTTTCCCATTATTTGTTTTGCGACACGCGAGAAGATCGTTTCCTTAAAAAAACCTGGGAAAATTCTTCAAAAACCTTGAAATGCGTATTTTTACGGTTGGTTAGTAATTTATGTGTAAAATTTACGGAAAATAGTATTAGTTTAGTAAAATCACAATAAAATATTTAGAACAAACCTTAACGTTAGCTGAATGTTTTAGTTGATTTTCGGTAGAGCATGTTGTATCTTTTAAGTCAGTTACCGATGAATCCCTAGTTCTCGGTTACTACGCGGGAAACCGCAAAGGCAAATTTTTCTATGCGCCCCTAACGCATAGGAGAAGAAGAAAGGAAATTAAAATGATGAATAAGAAGGCTATCGCCGCTTTCGCTGCTGGCGCAACTTTGCTCGCTGGCTTTGCAATGGCAACCCCAGCAATGGCATTTGATTTTAATGTTGGTTTGGATAAAGACGGTTCTTGGGTTTCTACTCAGAAGAAGGCTGCTACTAAAGCTGAGGTCTTGAGGCTCGAAGCTGCTGTTGCAGATGCTGAGGCTACTGTTGCAGAGAAGACAAAGGCAGCAAATGATGCTCAGACAGCTACCTATGCTGATGATACTGATGGTGCAAAGAAGAAGGCTGCTGTAGAGAAAGCTCAGAAGGAATTGAGCACAGCTCAGGAAGATCTTGAGAAAGCTCAGAAGGCTTTGAATGAAGCTAAGCCTGCTCCAGCTGAAGCTGATCCAAAGAATCCTCAGGACACAAAGCCAGCTGAGACTTCTAAGGATGCAAAGGCTAAGCAGGGTCAGTCTGGCCAGGCTGGTGCTAATGGTGCTGCTTCTGTCGCTAAGACCACTGTGGTTGAGAAGAAGAAGGATGGCGGTAAGAAGTTGCCTGCTACTGGTGTTGGCGTAACTTTGACCGCTTTGGCTGCCACTATGCTTGCTGGCATGGGTGCTGCTGTTCGCAAGGCTCGTCACTAAGCAATGCGTGCATTAGCTAATGCATAGCTGCCAGCGCTTGTAGTGTAGTGGCTTTGTAAACGCTAATGTTATACTTATGGTGGTTGTGGGTTCTCCTGCAGCCACCATTTTTCTAACTAATTGAATATGTAAATTAGTCAAAATTATTATAGAATCGAGGCGACGTTGCCTATGTGTTTTAAAAATCGTAATTTGCAAAATGATTCTAAAGTTAAAACTTGTGAAGAGTGTATAGATAAAAAAACTTTAGACAGTATTAGTTATTATATAGTAGTATTTTATGTATTTTTGATTGCTATACCAGTATCAGCGGTATTTATATTTAATGCATTTAATAAAACAAATAATTCTATTGAGTGTAAAGTTAATTGTTCTACTGATTGTTCTATTTGTAGCTTTGTTTGTAGTTTTGTTGATTATATTGGAATTAATTTCAACGCTGATATTTTTGTTTGTACTTTTATCTATGCGGTTATTTTATTCATATATACTTTTAAGATCTACTCAGTGTACTTTAAACCCCAAAAAGCTAAGTGTAAAGAAATTTATGATGATTTAGAATTTAATCGCAATTTTATGGCGTGTAGTGCAGCATTTTCAGTTGTTTGCTTGTTTATATCTGCTTGCTTTTCTTCAAATTATGTTACTAAAATTACTGTATCTCTTGCCCTTCTATTAGTTACTTGTGTTCTTGGTTTTCGAGTGAAATCTTGCAATAGCAAATATGCTTTAACTAAGATTGATATAGACTATATGCCTACAACAAATAAGTATTCGAAGATTGGAGAACATGAAAGAGAGAGTAAACTTCTTGTTAAAAGGAAGTCTTATCTAAAGTATTATAAGGTAATGGAAACGAATTATCTTATGATGTCAGCGCTCTTTTTATTAATAACATCTGTATTAGGCATTAATTCTATTATCTAATTAAAAAGTGTGTCAATGTTGTTTGTGCTAGCGGCAGCTATGTAGTTCTTTTATTCCAGTGTATGCATAACTGTATGCATAACATGTTGCTATGCATACACTGGAACAAGATTTTATTGGCTTCAATTCTGTCTATTTAGTTTTTACTGTTATTATCTGTGATATTCTTATCCATTCGTCGCTAGAACCTTGTTGAGAGATTAGAGCTTTGAGTGTGTTGCTTTCGGTTTTGTTTGCTACTAGGGGCATTCAAAACCGAAAGCTTTTTGTTTTTGTTCTATCTGTTTCCATACTGCGTTTTGAGCGTTTTGAACGTTTTACGCGTTTTGTGTATAGCTAAAACCTTATACGCAATTTTGCAATTCACATCTGCATTTGTTATTTCGTTGCATTGTTATTTAGTATCTTTTGTTATCTCATTTCTTTTTTACCAAATTGTGTTATTGCAATCAAAAATACAAACACAGATATTGCAATTGCACATGGCAAAAATGGTATAAGATTAAATCCGTTTCCTAATCCTGTTGATGTAACTGCATGTAGAGAGCGGGAAACCATATATCCGCTGTAACAATAAGGATAAACTATCCAAAGTGGAGTATTTGCTATTAATACGCCAGGAATAACAAGAAGTATATTTAATCCAACGGATAGCATTGACTTTTCAAAAAGCACAGTAATCGCCCACATGACTATTACGCTTGGAATCATAGTCAAAAACAGATCTAAACACCATTTTAATAGATACATAATTGGGAGCGTTTCTGTAACTCCTGTGCTACTGGTTGCAAACAATCCTGCTATAACGAATACGGCAAAAAATACGACCATTTCCATAAGCAAATAAAATAGCAGTACGCAAAATTTTGCAGCAGAAATCGCGTATCTGCTAACAGGCAGTGCCAGCATTTTTAGTATTCCGTTATTGCTTGTTTCTCGTCCTGCAATCATCACGCAAATAACAATCATACTAAGCGGAAGCAAATAGTATGAATAGACTAATGCGCTTTGAATAAACATAGCAGCCCATGCGTGTGTATATTCTGGAGTGAAGTATCTATGAAGGCTTGCTACACCAGATCCAACCACAATTAGTGGTGCAATAAAAATCAAAGGAATAATTTTACTACGCTTTACTTTCTTAAATTCGATTCTAAGAAGTTCAAAAAATCTCATTTTCATAGTCTCCTTATTCATAGTTATATAGTGCAAGTTTTTACTTATAGTGCGTGTTTTTATTCATAGTGCAGGTTCTTAGCCGCCCACAATCCAGAACATAAAAACAGAAGTGTTTCAACTATGGATACGATTACGACCGTAGTATTAGGTTGCGCGCTCATGGCAACTGCTGGTTTTAGCATAACTATAAAAGGTGATGCCATAAAAAGCACAATGTCTGACGAAGCCAATGCCATGCCGCTTAAAAATCCTGCTACACCAATTCCAAGCGTTACCCACATGTTTTCAAATCGTGATGATACAAAAATCATAAAGGACAATACAGGCATTGACGTAATAAATGAATATGCAGCAAAAGATATAAGAGTACTTACATTAAACGTACCTTGTGGCAAATCTGTTACACCGATTTTTGCAAGTGCTAAATTTTGTATGCAAATAGCGATTAGTAATAGAACAGTCAGCAGAATAAATTTGCATAGGTACATAGCAGGAACGCTCATAGGCAGCATATGCATCTTTTTTACTGCATTTCCCTTAAATTCCATGTTGTAGATAATGCATGCTGCGACTATTATGCCGAACATGTTTAACACCATAATCATGCCGTAAAGCTGTGTAAGAAGAATATCCATAGGAGCTAAAGGCAGGTTTAATAATGTATTTTTTCGTACAATAAAATTCACAAAAGCGTACGCTGCTCCCATAATGCCAATAGCAATCATAAGAGCTATAAAGCCAGTTCTCTTGCATTTTTTTAGTTCGATTACAAGCGTTTTCATAGTCTTGCACTCTGCTTCCTGATCTTATTGTCTTCATCAATCATGGATAGGAACATATCTTCCAAATTGTCGGAAGCAAAACCAGATTGTAATGCATTCTGTCGTAGTTCATCTAAACTACCTTCAAATAACAAGTGTCCGTGATTAAGTATTCCAATATCATCTGCAATAAGCTCAATTTCGGATAGCATATGAGAAGAAATAAGAATCGTGCAATCGTAAAGATCTGGCAGTGACTTAATCAGATTTCGGATTTCGTGTATGCCAGATGGATCGAGTCCATTTGTTGGCTCATCTAAAATCAAAATAGGTGGTCTACCAAGCAATGCTCCAGCAAGACCAAGCCTTTGCTTCATGCCAAGCGAATATTTTTTTGCAAGACGGTCTCCAAACTCAGAAAGACCTACTAATTCTAATGCGTCATCAACTGCACTCTTAGGTAGTTCTAAAATGCGACGTATAATGTCAAGATTTTCTCTACCTGTTAGATTTGCATAGAAAGATGGTGATTCAATAAATGAGCCTATTTCTTTCAAAATAGGTATGCGATCGGCAGGAAACTTTTTTCCGTCGATTGTAAATGCACCTTTTGTTGGAGCTGTAAGCCCTAGGAGCATTTTCATTGTTGTAGATTTTCCAGCTCCATTTGGCCCAAGAAAGCCGTAAATGCTACCTTTGCGAATATGAAGTGAAACATCATTAACAGCAATAAATGACTTATATTTTTTTGTTAAATGTTCTGTTGTAACAATATTGTTCATGGCAATATCTCCTTTCGGAATCTATGATATTGCGTCAACCTTTCTACAACATTCTCTTCACCTTACATCTACCTTACATTTTTATTCGAGGTCAAAAAATGAATATTCACATGGCATAATATATGTTAGGGGGTTCTCCATGAATCGGAATGATTATTTATTGAACAAGCATCTGCTACTTGTTGATGATGAGCAGGAACTTTTAGATATGGTTGTATCCATATTAAGCGAATATGGTTTTCATAATATAACTACTGCAAAAAGCATGAAAGATGCTGTAGAGGCAACACAAAAATTACGTCCAGAATTAGCAATCCTTGATGTTATGCTCCCCGACGGTAATGGGTTTGAGTTAATGAAGCAGATAAAACAATATAGTGATTGTCCTATCTTATTCCTTACTGCTTGCGGTGAAGATGAAGATAAGTTTAAGGGATTTGACTTAGGAGCAGACGATTATATTGTAAAGCCGTTTCTTCCAAAAGAGCTAACGTTTCGCATTATGGCAATTTTAAGACGAAGCTACAAGAGCGAAAATCCCATTGTTAAACTGAAAAATAGTCAGATTGATTTTTCTTCTGCCCAAGTAATAAAAAATAACGAACATATTCCA
The DNA here is from genome assembly GCF_055804375.1 of Gardnerella sp. c12Ub_1. Lineage (NCBI taxonomy): Bacteria > Bacillati > Actinomycetota > Actinomycetes > Bifidobacteriales > Bifidobacteriaceae > Gardnerella > Gardnerella sp. c12Ub_1. Next base: position 90,624 of record NZ_JANUZC010000001.1, read on the forward strand.
CTCACAGCCAAAGAATATGATTTACTTTCTGCACTTTATAGAAATGCTGGATGCATTGTAACAATTGACGCGTTATGTGAAGCTGCATGGGGTGATAATCCTTTTGGATATGAAAATTCTTTAATGGCACATATACGTCGTATCAGAGAAAAAATAGAACTCAATCCATCGCAGCCTGTTTCTTTAATAACAGTTAAAGGCTTAGGGTATAAGCTGATTGTGGAGTAAAGCAGAATGAAAAGCATACCAAAACTAATACAACGCTTTATAAGTATTTTTCTACTAAGCGCTGTGCTTATAGTATTAATGAATATTATTGCGTTTATTGTACTTATAGGAAATTACGCTCCCGATAAAGAGATGTCTCCTTATAGCATAGCCAAAGAGACGGGAGAAGCATTACAATTATCCGCAAGTGGGGATTATGTATTATCAAAAAATATGTCTTCCAAATTGACAAATTCTGGCGCATGGGCAATTTTGATTGATAATAATACATTGAAAGTCGTATGGAAAACAAAAGACGTTCCTGCAACTATTCCAAACGATTATACTTTGTCTGATGTAGCTAATTTGAGCGTTGGTTATATTGATGGTTATCCAACTTACACGGGTGATAATAAGAATGGAGTTGTCGTAGTCGGATTTCCGCATAAAAGCTTTTGGAAACATACACGACCAAGTTGGAAATACAGTTTAATCTCAAATTTTCCGCAGATTCTTTTAAGCGTATTCTTCATCAACATTTTGCTTATTCTTGGAATTTATTTAATAGCTAATATAAAACTACTAAAATCAATTAATCCGATTACAAAAGGGATACAACGTTTATCTAGTGGAGAAAGCGTGCATATTCCAGAAACAGGAGCGCTTTCAGAAATTTCATCTAACATAAATTCTGCTTCCGATATTTTGCAAATACAAAAAGAACAATTGAGAAAAAAGGAGACTGCAAGAGCGAATTGGATAGCTGGAGTTTCACATGATATTCGTACGCCGTTATCTATGGTTATGGGGTATGCAGGACAGTTAGAAAATTCTCTCCATATTTCGCAAGAAGATCGTAAAAAAGCGACGATGATTATTAAGCAAAGTGCAAGAATGAAGAATTTGATTAATGACCTTAATTTGGCTTCAAAACTTGAATATAATATGCAACCAATTATGAAAAAAGAAGAAAATGTTGTTGCTGTTGTTAGGCAAGTTGTTGTGGACTTTATGAATATGGGTATGCAAGATGAGTTTTCGATTAAGTGGGAAACAGATGCTAAATTGACTGTTTGCAATATTAGCGTAGACAAAGATTTATTAAAACGAGCAATATCTAATCTTATTCAGAACAGCATATCTCACAATGAAAATGGGTGTACGATTTATGTATCCGTTGCTGAAAATAATAATAATTGTATTATTTGTGTTGAAGATAACGGTATAGGTGCTTCAGATGAAAAAATCGACAAGCTTAATCATGCACCGCACTATATGATTTGCGATACAAGTACTGCAGAACAGCGTCATGGTTTGGGTCTGCTGATTGTTCAGCAGATTATTGGCGCTCATAATGGAACGGTTGATATAAGCAGAAGCAAATACGGTGGGTTTAAGGTTGAGTTAACAGTTCCGAATAAAAAATATTTATAACGCATTTGCGATTATGTTTATAAATTATGCTTATAAGTTATGCTTATAAAATTATGCCTTAAAATTGTGCCTACTAAGCATATCTGTTAACTGTATAAGTATTATCTTTGTTTTGGTTTTTGATTAAATACTTCTAAGCGCGAATCGCCAAAATGGTGTATTTCTGCGCGTGTTGAGATTGTATATATAGTTGTATAATATACTATGTATTGTTTATTTATTCAATATTATTTATTCAATATATGACCGTGGGAGGTCGCTATGACTAATAAGAAGCGTATTGTATTGGCGTATTCGGGTGGCCTCGATACATCTGTAGCAATTCCGTACCTTAAAGAGCAAACAGGCCAAGACGTTGTAGCTGTTTCGCTAAACGTTGGTCAAGGTGGAGAAGCGCTAGAAGTGATTAAAAACCGCGCTTTAGCATGCGGTGCTGTTGAATCGTATGTAGTTGATGCTCGCGAAGAATTTGCAGATAACTATTGCATGCTCGCATTAAAAGCAAACGCACTTTACGAAGACGTGTATCCTTTAGTTTCCGCGCTTTCTAGGCCGCTTATTACTCGTCACTTGGTTCACGCAGCGCACGAATTTGATGCCGATACAATCGCGCACGGTTGCACGGGTAAAGGAAACGATCAAGTTCGTTTTGAAGTTGCGATTCAGTCTTTAGACCCAGAATTAAAGGCAATTAGCCCAATTCGTGATTTGTCGCTTACTCGAGATGTGGAAATCGCTTTTGCAAACGACCATAATCTTCCGATTACTCAAAGCAAGAAAAGCCCATATTCCATTGACCAAAATGTTTGGGGAAGGGCCATTGAAACGGGCTTTTTGGAAGATCCGTGGAATGCTCCAATCGAGGAATGCTACTCTTACACAAAGAATCCTTTGGAAGCTAAAACTCCAGACGAAGTTACAATCACATTTGAAAAAGGCGTGCCAGTTGCGATTGACGGCCACAGCGTAACTCCGCTTCAAGCAATTGAAGAGATGAATCAAAGGGCAGGCGCTCAAGGAATCGGCAGAATCGACATTATTGAAGATCGTTTAGTTGGCATTAAGTCTCGCGAATTGTACGAAGTTCCAGGCGCGCAAGCTTTGATTACAGCGCATCAAGAGCTTGAAAATTGCTGCTTGGAGCGCGAACAGCACAGGCTTAAGCGTGCTCTAGATAAAAAGTGGGCAGAATTTGTGTACGACGGCCAGTGGTTCTCGCCAGTTGTGCGTTCTTTGAATGCGTTTATAAACGAGACGCAGGAGCATGTTTCTGGAGATATTCGCATGACTTTGTACGCAGGAAAGGCTGTTGTAACAGGCAGAAAGTCGGATGAGTCTTTGTATGACTTTAACTTGGCTACTTACGATTCTTCCGATACCTTCGACCAGCGCGCTTCCAACGGATTTATTGAAATCTACGGATTGTCTAGTAAAGTTGCTGCCGCTCGAGATATGCGCGTTGCAAAGAACGACTAAGAACAACTAATAACGACTAAAAACAACTAAAAAGACGAAAGAATAACTATGCACGATGCAAATGCCAATGACAGCGCAAATGCCAACACTAATCATCCAATAGCCTTGTGGGGCGGCCGTTTTAGCTCGGGGCCTTCTGCGGAACTCACAAAGCTTAGCAAGTCAACGCAATTTGATTGGCGGTTAGCGGATGGCGATATTGCAGGCTCTCGCGCGCACGCACACGCTTTGCATCGTGCAGGTTTATTAACAAATCAAGAATACGCAGATCTTTGCAAAGCGCTAGACGAGTTGCAAAACCGCGTAGATAATGGCACTTTTGCTCCAATTGAAGAAGACGAGGACGAAGCAACAGCATTAGAGCGCGGCTTGCTTGAGATTGCAGGAAGCGAACTTGGCGGAAAACTTAGAGCTGGCCGCTCTAGAAACGACCAAATCGCAGCTTTAATACGCATGTTTTTGCGCAGACACGCGCGCGCGTTAGCGGCACTAGTGTTAGATGTTTGCAATGCTTTAGTCGCTCAATCTTTAGAAGCAAAAGATGCTGTAATGCCTGGCCGCACTCATATGCAGCACGCTCAACCAATTTTGCTTGCACACCAGCTAATGGCTCATGTTTGGCCGCTTTTGCGAGACGTAAATCGCCTTGCGGACTGGGATTTGCGCGCAAACAAAAGTCCATACGGAGCAGGGGCATTGGCTGGCAACACTCTTGGCTTAGACCCCGAAGAAGTTGCTAAAGAGCTTGGTTTTTCCGCTGTTTGCGCAAATTCGATTGATGCTACAGCAAGCCGCGATGTTGTTGCGGAATTTGCGTTTATTGCATCTATGATTGGCGTTGATATTTCTCGCTTAAGCGAAGAGATTATTATATGGAATACTCAAGAATTTGCGTTCGTAACTTTAGACGATGCTTATTCTACTGGCTCTTCGATTATGCCTCAAAAGAAGAATCCAGATATTGCGGAGCTTGCTAGAGGAAAAGCAGGGCGATTAATCGGAGATTTAACTGGATTAATGGCCACTCTTAAAGGCCTTCCAACCGCATATGCTCGCGATTTGCAAGAAGATAAAGAAGCGGTTTTTGACCAAATCGACACTCTAGAAGTTTTGCTTCCAGCATTTGCAGGCATGGTTAGAACAATGCGATTTAACACGCCTCGCTTGCTTGAGCAGTCTGCAACTGGTTTCGCTCTTGCTACAGACATTGCAGAATGGCTTGTAAAACAAGGTGTTCCTTTCCGCAATGCTCATACGTTATCGGGATTATGCGTAAAACGTGCCGAAAGTCTTAAATGCGATTTAAGCGATTTGAGTAACGACGATTATGCAACGATTTTAGACGGCATTATTGATGCAAATAAAATACCAGATCTTAGACTTGTTCTTTCTAGCTATGGCTCTGTTTCTTCTAGATGTGGCAAAGGCGGAACAGCTTTTGTGCGCGTAAAAGAGCAAATTAATCAAGCTCAGCTTGCGATTAGTGAGTATAAGAAATTCGCTGAATCTGTAAGCGACGGAACAGCTTATAAGAGTGTCTCCATGTGCTGCCAAAATTGAAAGGCTTGTAGCGCGCAAATGCGCCCGATACTTTCGGTAATTTTTGCAATAATAAGGAGATATAAATGGCTCAGGTGAGGAATTACAAAGAAGCTGGATTTGCTTCTTTGTTTGAAGAGCTAAAGTGGCGTGGATTGATTTCTCAATCTACTGACGAAAATCAACTTGCTCAAGCACTTGACGGAGAACCATTAACTTATTATTGCGGCTACGATCCTACTGCTGCATCGCTTCATATTGGCAATCTTGTTCAGCTTATTAACATGCGTCATTTGCAAGCTGCAGGCCATCATCCTATTGCTTTGGTTGGCGGTGCTACGGGCTTGATTGGAGACCCTCGCCAAAGCGGAGAGCGCACGCTTAATTCTAAAGATATTGTTGCTGGATGGGCGGAGCGTTTGCGCAAGCAAATCGGCCGCATTTTGCCTCTTGATGGAGAAAATCCTGTTCGTTTTGTAAGCAACTACGACTGGGTTTCTAAAATGTCTGCTATCGACTTTTTGCGCGATGTTGGCAAGAACTTTAGAGTCGGCACAATGCTTTCTAAAGATATTGTTGCTCGCCGCTTAAACTCCGACGAAGGCATTTCTTTCGCTGAGTTTAGCTACCAAGTTTTGCAAGGAAACGACTTTTTGTACTTGTTTGATAATTACAACGTTACTTTGCAACTTGGCGGATCTGATCAGTGGGGTAATTTGACTTCTGGCATGGATTTGATTCGTAAGGTTCGCGGAGCTTCTGTAAACGTGTTTACAAGCCCAATTATTACGGATAATCAAGGTCGTAAGTTTGGAAAATCTGAGGGTAACGCAATGTGGCTTGATCCTACAATTCTTAGCCCTTATCGCTTCTATCAATTCTGGTTTAATCAGCCAGATGATGAAGTTGTTAAGCTTCTTAAGGCTTTTACGTTCTTACCTAAGAGCGAGATTGAGCGTTTGGAAAAGCAGATTCAAGAAGATCCAGGAAGTCGTGAAGCTCAGCGTGTGCTCGCTTGGGAAGTTACAAGTTTTGTGCATGGCGAGGATGTTACAAATCAGGCGATTGCTGCTTCTGGAGCGCTTTTTGGCAAGGGTGATTTAGCTGGAATTGACGAGCAAACTCTTGAAGCTGCTTTAGACGGCGTTAAAGTTAAAGCACAAGATGGCACTTTGGAATTTGCTAAAGCGCATGTTGCAGATCGTGTTGTTGAAGCCGCTGTTGCTGCTGGATTGTTCCGCACTATTTCCGAGGCTCGTAGAGCTATTGAAGCTGGAGGATTGTACGTTAACAATAATCGCGTAGAAAGCGTTGATGACGTTTTGAGCGATAGCTCATTCTTGCACGGTCGTTTTGCTTTGATTCGTAGAGGCAAGAAGGCTATTGGTGCAGTTGAGCGCGCGTAGTTTTTAAGTGCGCTTGATTTGTTTTTAGCATTAGATTTTAGTATAATTTTATATTTTTAGACTTTGAAAGGTATGCCAATAATGGGCGAAGAACGCGGATCGCGTAGTGGTAAGTCGTTTGGTAATCGTGGCCATTTTAGCCGTCAAAATGGCGGTAAGAACGGGGAACATCGCGGAGGATTCCACAAAGGTGGGTTCCATAAAGGTGAGGAAAATCACGGCGGTTTCCACAAGGATGGATTCCACAAGGATGGATTCCACAAGAGTGGCTTTAAGAAGAACGGTTTTAAGAAGAACGCGGATCGCAAGTTTGATGGCGATACTGAGCGCAGGTTTGATCGCGATAATCGCAAGTTTGACAGAAAAGATAATCGCGAAGATAGGTATAATCGCGAAGATAAGCGCAATCGCGATAATCGATACAATCATAGCGATTACAATAAGCGCACGAATCGTGGTTTTGAGTCTGATTCAAAAGAATCGGGAAATCCAAGATACAAGAAGTTTGATCGCGATAATCGCGTAGAACGTGGCGAGCGCAGGTTTGATCGCGATGGTGAGCGCAGGTTTAACCGCGATAATAATGACAATCGCGGCGGATTCCACAAGAGTGGATTTAAGAAGAACGATTCTAGAAAGCACGATTCGAAGTCGTCTTTCCGCTTTGAAAATGGTCCTCGTAGAAACTCGGATGGAACTGTTTCTTACCCATCTCAAAACCCGTATACCGATAGGCGTCCAGGCGAGCCAAAAATGCCTAAGGGCTTAGAATATTCAATGCTTTCTAAGGAGTCTCGTGAGCGTCTGCGTGGTCTTTCTAAGGAGCATTCCGAAAACATTGGCTTGCATATTCTCGCTGCATACGCTTTGCAAGACGAAGATCCAGAGCTTGCTTTAGAACATGCAAAGTGGGCTGCAAAGCAGGCATCTCGCATTGATTTTTCGCGCGAAACGCTAGGATTTATTGCATACCGCCAAGGCGATTATAAGCTTGCTGCACGCGAGTTTAGAACGGCTATGCGAATGAATGGTTACACGGATTACCTTCCATTTATTGCAGATTGCGAGCGCGGTATGGGCAACCTCGATAAAGCGCTAGAAATTTGTATGTCGGACGAAGCTAAAAGCGTTAGTGGCGAAGTTAAGGCAGAAATGTTCCTTGTGTATGCAGGCGTTTTGGCGGATACAAACCATGCAGATAAGGCGATTGAGCTTGTTCACGCAATGGGCAGGTCTAAGGGCTTGCCTGGCGAGTATAGAATGCGCGCTGTGCAAGCGGAGCAGTACTTCCTTGAGGAGGCTGGGCGAAGCGATGAAGCGATTGAGCTTGATTCTTTGCTGGATCGCTTAGAAGAGCAGTATGCAGATATTGAAGACGAAGAAAATCCAGAAGATGTTGTAATTGACTATGATTTGGAACATCTTAATGATGCGATTATGGACGAAGTTGGCATTAGTGAAGATGATGCGCAATTTGCTCCAGATGATGATTTTGATGATGATTCGGATGATGATTCGGATGATGATTCAGACGACGATTCAGACGACGATTCAGACGAAGATTCAGACGAAGATTCACAAATCGCAGATAATACTGAAACTGTAGAGATGAATGCAGTTAATCCTAAAGAGGAATAGTATAAATCATATTTTCTAAGCCCGGCTTCTGTATTGTAAAAGTATAGTAAGCTGGGCATTTTCTACTTTAGTATTCTTAAAATCGTGAGGATATTTTATGCAACTTGATGAACGAGCGAATTTTTCAAATAGTAAATCTGCGTTAAGCAAGGATTTTCGCTTAGCTTTGCTTGACTTAGATGGCGTAGTGTATAGAGGCGGAAAATCCGTTGAATACGCAGCCGAATCAATTGAAAATGCTCAAAAAAATGGCATGTTTATTGAATACACAACTAATAATTCTTCTCGTTTTCAAGAAGTTGTAGCAAGTCAGCTAGAAAGTTTTGGCTTAAAAGTAGAGCCGTGGCAAATCATAACGTCTTCACTTGTAGCTGCTCGAATGGTTGCTCGATATGTTCCAAGCGGTTCAAACGTTTTAGTTTTAGGCGCAGATCATCTTGTACAAGAGGTTCGTAGCGCTGGTCTTAATCCAGTAAAGTCTTGTAAAGATAATCCAAAAGCCGTTATTCAAGGCTGGTATCCGCAAATGACTTGGCAAGAAATGGCACAAGTCGCTTTTGCTGTAGAGCGCGGAGCTAAGTATTTTGTTACTAATCGCGATTTAACAATTCCACGTGAATTCGGTATAGCTCCTGGATGCGGTTCTATGATTCAAGCTGTAGTAAATGCCACTGGAGTAGAGCCTATTGCGTCTGCTGGAAAGCCCGAGTGTGCAATGTATGATGAAGCGCGATTGTTGGTTGCTGCAAACGCAAAGCACAACGATGAAGATATTAAAGAATATGCGCAAAAAGACGAATTTGGAAATCCTGTAATAAGTATTGAGCACTCGCTGGCTGTAGGAGACAGATTAGACACAGACATTGAAGCAGGTACCAGAGGAGGGTATAAGTCGCTTCTAGTGCTTACGGGCGTTACCAATCCGCGCATGCTGCTTGAAGCTCCAAAACACTTGCGACCAAGCTTTGTTTCTAAGGATTTAAGGGGATTGAACGAGGTGCATGTTGCTTCAAAGCGCGTTGACGATTCTACGTTTACGTGCGGCGATTCTAGAGCACAAATCGTTTGTAACACTATTGAAGTAAACAATCCTAATGATTGCAATGCTTTGCGAGCTGCTTGTGCGCTCGCTTGGAGCTTAATGGATAGTGGAAAATCGCTTGAAGATTACATTCTTCCAGAGTTTTCTTTGTGATTTGTGACTTGTGGCTTTGTGATTTGTGGCTTACGACTTGCGATTTACGACTTTATACTTTAAGCGAGGTTTTTAATGCTAGACGAAGATGATTTAGCTCAGCGCTTAGACTGCGCGCTTGTAAATCGCAGTTTAGTGAAGAGTAGAACTACATCTCAACGCTTAATCAAGTCTGGAGTAGTGAAAGTAGATAATCGCATTGTTAAAAAATCGTCATTTTTAGTGAAAAAATCGCAAAAAATAAGTCTTGACGAATCAAAAGAAGAAAATTCTTGTGTTAAATACGTTTCTAGAGGAGCACTAAAACTCGAAGGTGCATTCTGTTTATTTGAGAATTTAGGATTAAAAGTTGATTCAAATACTAAAGCATTAGATATTGGCGCTTCCACTGGCGGTTTTTGCGATTATTTGTTGCAAAATGGCGTGAATCGCGTTATAGCTTTAGATGTTGGACACGGTCAATTGCACACAAAAATCGCAAGCAATCCGCGCGTTATTGAAATGAGTGGCGTAAATATTAGAAATGTTTACGCGGAAGATCTGCCATACAAGCCGAATCTTATAGTCTCCGACGTCTCTTTTATATCTCTTAGCTTTGTGATTCCAGTAATTGCACGTATTGCGCAAAATAACGCGAATATTGTTCTTCTTGTAAAGCCGCAATTTGAAGTTGGTAAAGGAAATCTTGGCAAGCACGGAATTGTAACAGATAAAAACCTAAGACTTAAAGCCTTAGAAAATGTTAAAGAATGCGCTAAAAACAATTGTTTAAGCGTTATTGCAACTCGCGAATCACCTATAGAGGGAACTCACGGGAACGTTGAATATCTTCTTTATGCGCGATTTAATAGTCAAATTTAATAGTCAAGAGATTGTTTGATAAATATTTGCATAAGATTAATGTGCAATATTGCAATATGTAGATTAATGCACAATATGTAGTGCAACAATTACAATAACTATTAATGTTTGTAAAGCTGCGATTAGGCTACGATTAATCTGTAAATAAGCTACGATTAATCTACAAATAGCTACAAAGGGGGTGCTATGCAAGAACGTTTAGAAGGTAATTCTGCTTCTCGCAATGCTCTTGTGGTTACGCATGCGCGTCTTGATGGCAACAGTGCTGTTGTAAATCAAGTTACTACTCAGCTTAAAAATGCTGGTTTTAATGTTAGTGTGTTTCATAGTGCTGCAGTTTCGGATTTTGCGCAAAAAATCGCTCAAGGAGTAGATAAAAATACGGAAATTGTTGTTGTGCTAGGTGGGGATGGCACAATGCTTCAAGCTGCAGAATTAGTGCATTGCACTCCTGTTCCAATTATTGGAATAAACCTTGGGCATGTTGGTTTTTTGGCGGAATTTGAGAGCTTCCAGATAGATGAAGCTGTGCGAAGAATTGCGCAAAAAGACTACTTTTTAGAGCATAGAATGGAAGCGCATGTAGATGTTTGGCTCCCTGGAGCGAGCGAGCCTTTAAGTGATTGGGCGCTTAATGATATTACTTTAGATAGGGCAGATCGTGGGCGAATGGTGGAGCTTTCGATTCGCGTTGACAATGTTGAAATGTCGTCTTTTGGCTGTGACGGCGTGATTGTTTCTACGCCTACTGGTTCTACTGCGTACGCGTTTTCTGCAGGTGGGCCGATTATGTGGCCAAATGTTGAGGCTTTGCAACTTGTTCCTTTGGCTGCACACGCGCTTTTTTCTAGACCATTGATTATTGGAGCAGGTTCTACTTTTACGATTGATATTTTGCAAGAATCAGCTTCTGGTGGGTGGATTTGTTGCGATGGAAGGCGTCAAAGAGCTTTGCCGCAAGGTTCTAGGATTCAAATTAGGCAATCTAAAGATGAGTTGCTTTTGGCACGACTTTCTGGCGTTCCATTTACGCAAAGATTAGTTACTAAGTTTGATTTGCCAGTTGTTGGATGGCGTGAAAATCGCAGAAAAGTGGCCGCTAAGCCTAAGATTTATGAAGCAAATCTTCATAATGAAACCGATAGAAATTATGAAGATAGCGCATGCGTAGATGGTGCAAGTGTAGATAGCGCTGATGGCAATGCTGACTGTAATGCAGAATATTCAATCGTCCCTAATAATCTAAACCTATAGGGGGTATTTGTGCTTGAAGAACTTGAGATTCGTAATTTAGGCCCAATTTCTAACGCTGTTATTACGCCTTCTAAAGGAATGACTGCAATAACTGGCGAAACTGGTGCTGGAAAGTCTATGCTTTTAAGTGCTATAAAGCTTATATCTGGAGGAAAAGCAGATTCTGCAAAAGTATCATCTTTTGCAAATGAGTCGTGGGCGCAAGGCGTGTTTTCTGTGTCAAAATCCAGCGATGTTGCGCAAATATTGCAAGAATCTGGGATTAATGCCGAAGAATGTGAAGATGACGATTCTAAAGAAGAAGTTTACGTATCTAGATCTGTTCCAAAAACTGGTAGATCAAGAGCTGTAATATCTGGTTATTCTGTTCCAAAATCATTGCTAGAAAGCGTTTGCTCGCACACAATAACAATTCATGGTCAAAGCGATCAGCTTCGCATAGCAACAGCCTCAAAGCAGCGTGAATTCTTGGATTCAATCTCTTGTAATTCTAAAGAATTGCAAGACTATGAATCCGCGTTTAATAAGTGGCAAAGTGCCGTTGAATCATATAATCGCCTTATAAATCAGCAATCGTCTTCTAGGCAGCGCGCAGACTATTTGCGTGAATCGTTAGAAAAAATTCGCCAAATCGATCCAAAACCAAATGAGGATGAAAATCTTAAAGCTAAAAGAGATCGCATAGAAAACGCTGCTCAAATCGTTGGAGCTATTAGCGAAGCAATCTCTTCGTTAGACGCAAGTCAAATTGATTATGGCGCAATAGATTCAGTTGACGCATTACATTTGGTAGACAATGCATCTAAGGCAATTCGCTCAATTCGAGTTGACGGAGATTATAGCGCGATTGCAAATCAACTTGACGATATTTCTTCCCAAATTTCCGACATTGTTATGCAACTTGCGCAGCAGTTAGATGTTGATGAAAGTCAGGAAGATTTAGACGCTATTAACAATCGTATTCACGATTTAAGCGATTTAACACGCAGATGGGGCCCGCAAATTGACGATGTTTTAGAGTGGGCCAAAAAAGCGCAATTTGAGCTTGAAGATTTGGATGATTCGCCAGAAGCTGTTGCGCGCGCTAAAGATTTGTGCGAGAAGACTTATAAAGACGCTGAAAAACTTGCCGAAGCTCTTTATAGCACGCGCAAAGTTGTTGCAAAAAAGTTTAGCGACGAAGTTAGCAAAGAGCTTGAATCCTTATCTATGCCAGATGCGCAACTTTTTATTAATGTTTCTAAGCGCGATAAAAACAAGGACGGAAAATTTGATTTGAACGTGCACGGCTTAGATAGTGTTGAGTTTCTTTTTAAGCCTTTCCCTGCGTCTAACTATTTGCCAATGGGCAGTAGTGCTTCGGGTGGAGAACTCAGTAGGCTTATGCTTGCAATGGAGCTTGTTAGCGCAAAACAAAATCGCAGTAATAATCAATCAATGACGTTTATTTTCGACGAAGTTGATGCAGGTGTTGGAGGCGTTGCAGCAGTAGAGTTAGGCAAGCGCCTGGCTTTGCTTGCTAAAAGTTCACAAGTGATTGTTGTAACGCATTTAGCTCAAGTAGCAGCTTTTGCAAACGTTCAATTTGTTGTTAGAAAAAAGATTGAAAGCGCGGCGGATTCTGGAGCTGATTCTGGAGCTGATTCTAGTGCGGATTCTGGCGAGAATTCTAGTTTTGCAGATACAACTGTTACCAAATTAGATGAGATTAGCCGCCAAAGCGAAATCGCAAGAATGCTTTCGGGAAGCCAATCGCAAGCATCTTTGGATCATGCAAAAGAATTGCTTGAAAATAGTAAAGTCTAATGAAAAATCTTAAGCTAATTCAAAGTAATTTTTCTAAAACAGATTTTTCTAAAACAGAATAATAGGGTTAATATCAAAGATAATCGGGATTAATAATATGAGCGAAAATGCATTAGTTGATAATTCAAATTGTGCTGCGATTTTTGATTTTGACGGAACTTTGCTTGATTCTTTGAACGTTTGGGACAAGATAGACGAAGAGAGTTTTGCTAAGCGCGGTATTAAAGTGCCTGCCGATTTTGCTGATTCCACGGCAACAATGACACCTCGCCAAGTTGCGGATTACGTTATTGAGCGCTTTGGTTTTACGGATTCTCCCGAAGATTTAATGAAAGAGTGGCAAGACATGGCTTTTGACGCATACGCAAAGCATTTGCCACTTAGAAAAGGCGCTAAAAATTACGTTGATTATTTGCGTAAAACGGGTGCGAAAACTGTTCTTATAACTACTCTTTCTAAGTCTTTATGCGTTGCTGCGTTAAAGCGTACGGATTTGTATGATTACTTTGATTTGATGATTTTTGGAGAAGATTTAGAAAGTAATGCAAAAAATAGCTATAAAACTTATGTTGACTTAGCAAAGCGAATTGGCGTAAAACCAAGCGATTGCACTGTTTTTGAGGATTCTGATGCAGCACTAAAATCAGCTCGTTTAGCTGGAATGAAAACTTGTGGGGTAGTGGATTTAATAAATGGTGACTTTGACTTTGCGCCAAAGAGTCTTAAATAAGAGTCTTAAATAAAAGCCAAAAATAAAATCCAAAAGTTGAGGTGAGGTTTCACATACCCCGGGTTTTGTCGCGTGCAAAATGCACACGGATGACCATCCATCTCGATTTGACGTTACCGCCAAACTCTAGCAGTCTACCCGAAGACTTAGGCGAGCAGCCCTTAAACACCTTCTGCTTGACCTTGCTCCCAATGAGGCTTGCCATGCGGCTAACTGTTACCAGAAGCCCGGTGGTCTCTTACACCGCCGTTTCACCCTTACCTAAACAAAAGTTTAGGCGGTCTATTCTCTGTTGCGCTATCTCTCAGGTTGCCCTGGGCGGACGTTATCCGCCATTGTGCTCTACGGAGCCCGGAAGTTCCTCAGCTACTCCGAATGAACATTGCAGCCGCGGTCATCGTGAAACCTCAACCTTCCCAATTATAGCAGACGTCTTAATTTTGCGCATATTTTGCGACTCGCTAGAAAATGGCGGCTTTTAGCGGATATAATAGATGTATCAGCGGCGCTGGTGCCGTTGACGTGTACACAAGCCGATTTTATATCGGATTACTTAAGGAGGTTCGCATGGAGATTGTCATCACTGGACGTCATACGCAAATTAAGCAAAGATTCCGTGACGTTGTAGAAAGCAAGATGAATCGTGTGACCGCCATTGCTCCAGATGCGCAGCGCATTCAGATTGTGCTTAACACTGAGGGCAATCCAAGGCAGGCAGATACTGCAAAAAGAGTTGAAATTACTGTAGTTGCAGGAAGTACGGTTATTCGCGCAGAAGCGTCTAGCACAGATCAATACAGTGCATTAGATATGGCATTAGATAAGTTGACGCTTCGCTTGCGTAGAACTAGAGATCGCCGCAAGGATCATCGTCGTGGCTACGAGCAGATGGTTCCAGTTGACTTGGGTGTTGTAGAGCCAGAAGTTGAAACAACTGTTGAAGAAGTTGTTCAAGTTGATGGAACAAATAGTGCAGATGCTGCGGTTGCTTCCGACTTGGGTCCTGGCGAATCAGTGGAAGTGAGTGTTGGAGATACTCCTATTGTGATTCGTCGTAAGCTCCACATTGCCGAGCCAATGAGCATTGATGAAGCATTGTACGAGATGGAACTTATTGGTCACGATTTCTTCCTGTTTGTAAATAAAGAAACCATGCGTCCATCGGTTGTATACCGTAGGCATGGATGGAGTTATGGTGTGTTTGAGATTGATACTCCAGAAAATGTTGCTAAAAAGAAGTAACAAAACAGTAAAGAAACAATAGAAAAATAAGGGTAAATAAAGTAAATAAAATAACTCATATGAGTGCAATGCCCGTCTAGTAATAAGCTAGGCGGGCATTTTATGCGTTGTTTTGGACTCGCGAGCTGCAAAAATCGTAGCCGTCGCGTAATATAGGCACAGTTTACGTCTATATTGGCTAGCCGAATAATAGACACGACCTAAGGGAGCTAAACGTGGTAGATATCGTTGATAAAGCCTTGCGCATGGGTGAAGGCCGTCAATTGAAGCGCCTTGAGAACGTTGCGAAGGCTGTGAATGCGCTTGAAGATCAGATTTCTGCGCTTTCGGACGAGGAACTTAAAGGACAAACGGCAAAATTCAAGCAAAAGTTAGACAATGGTGCGAAGCTTGATGACTTAATGCCAGAGGCCTTTGCTACAGTGCGAGAAGTTTCAAAGCGTACTCTTGGTCAGCGTCACTTTGACGTTCAGCTTATGGGCGGTGCAGCATTGCATTGGGGCAATATTGCAGAAATGAAGACTGGTGAAGGTAAAACACTCGTTGCAACACTGCCTAGCTATTTGAACGCTTTGGAAGGCAAGGGCGTTCATGTTGTTACTGTTAACGACTATCTTGCTAGCTACCAGAGTGAGCTTATGGGTCGTATTTACAGGTTCCTTGGCATGAGCGTTGGATGCATTATTACAGATCAGCAGCCTCCAGAGCGCAGGAAGCAATACAACGCAGATATTACTTACGGCACAAACAACGAGTTTGGCTTTGACTATTTGCGAGACAACATGGCTTGGGAAAAGGGTGATCTTGTTCAGCGTGGTCATCATTATGCAATCGTCGATGAGGTTGATTCTATTCTTATTGATGAGGCTCGTACGCCACTTATTATCTCGGGACCTGCCGAAGGCGATGTTACGCGTTGGTATCGCGAGTTTGCAAAGCTTGTTCTAAAGCTTGATCGCGATGTTGATTACAAAATTGACGAAAAGCGTAAGACTGCTGGTATTTTGGATCCAGGCATTGCAAAGATTGAAGATTATTTAGGTATTGATAATCTTTACGAGCCAAGCAACACTGCTTTGATTGGCTACTTGAACAATGCTTTGAAAGCTAAGGAATTATTCCTTCTTGATCGCGATTACGTTGTTACTAATGGCGAAGTTTTGATTGTTGATGAACACACTGGCCGTGTTCTTCCAGGTCGTCGTTATAGCGAAGGCTTGCATCAGGCGATTGAAGCTAAAGAGAATGTTGAAGTAAAAGCAGAAAATCAGACTTTTGCAACTATTACTTTGCAAAATTACTTCCGCATGTACGACAAGCTTGCTGGCATGACTGGTACTGCAGAAACGGAAGCTGCCGAGTTTATGGGAACATACAAGCTTGGCGTTCTTCCAATTCCTTCTAACCGTCCAGTTATTCGTATGGATAAGGACGATTTGATCTTCCGCACTAAGAAGGAAAAGCTTGCTGCGATTGTTCGAGACGTAGCTCAGCGTCATGCAAAGGGTCAGCCTGTTTTGCTTGGTACAGCATCTGTTGAATCTTCCGAAATCGTTTCCTCGCTTTTGGACGTTGCTCGTATTCCTCATCAAGTGTTGAATGCTAAGCAAAACGCTAAGGAAGCAGCTGTTGTTGCTGTTGCAGGTCGTAAGGGTGCTGTGACTGTTGCTACAAACATGGCAGGTCGTGGTACAGATATTATGCTTGGCGGAAACGTTGAGTTCTTGGCAGATGCAAAGCTTAAAGCAGAAGGCTATTCTCCAGACGATACTCCAGAAGAGTATGAGAAGCGTTGGCCAGGAGTTTTGGCAGAAGTTAAGGAACAAGTTAAAGACGAGCACGAAGAAGTTAAAAAGCTTGGTGGCTTGTATGTTCTAGGCACTGAGCGTCACGAATCTCGTCGTATTGATAATCAGCTTAGAGGCCGTTCTGGTCGTCAGGGTGATCCTGGCGAATCGCGCTTCTACTTAAGCTTGGAAGACGACTTAATGCGCTTGTTCAACACTCAGCTTGTTGCTCGCGTTATGGCTAAGGGTTTGCCAGAAGGCGAACCAATCGAATCTAAGTATGTTTCTAACGGCGTTCGTACAGCTCAAAAGACTGTTGAAGCTCGTAACTTTGAAATGCGTAAGAATGTTTTGAAGTATGACGACGTTATGAACAAGCAGCGTACGGTTATCTATTCGGAACGTCAAGCTGTTCTTAAGGGCGAAGATATTCACGAAGATATCTTAAAGTTCATTAAAGATACTGCAGATAGCTACGTTCGCGGAGCAATGAACGGTTCCGACAAGCCTAAGGATTGGGATTGGGAAGGCCTTAAAGATGCTGTGAACGCAGTTATGCCAATTATTGTTGATTGGGATCAGCTTCGCTTGCAAATTGAGCCTCTTAAAGGTCAAAAAGCTGTTGATACTTTAAGAGACACGATTGTAGATAGTGTAACAACTATTTACGCTGTGTTTGAAGAGCGAATGGGCTCCGATAGCTTGCGTCAGTTTGAGCGCAGAGTTGTTTTGGCTGTTCTTGATAGAAAGTGGCGTGAACATCTTTATGAGATGGACTACTTAAAGGATGGCATTGGCTTGCGCGGTATGGGTCAGCGAGATCCTTTGGTTGAGTACCAACGCGAAGGCTTCCAAATGTACAACTCTATGATTGAGGCCATTAAGGAAGAGTCTATTCAGCTTCTGTTCCGCATGAATCTTGAGCAGATTGTTGCAGAAACAGAAAACCAAGATGATTCTTATATGGACGAAAGCATTGAGCAAGAGGAGCAAGAAGACGAGCATTCTGGAATCGTCGGCCCTGCTCCTATGAGCCATGCAGAAGGCGAAGTTCCATTAAGCAAGCGTCCAAAGGCGGAGGAGTGGAAGACTCCTTGGGCAGATGGTCGTACGTTCCCTGGAACAAATAAGAACGACGAATGCCCATGCGGATCTGGCAGAAAGTACAAGCTTTGCCACGGTCAAAATGAGGATTAAAGTCAAAGTCTTATAAAAGTAACGTTTTATAAAAATGAGGCTGGTGTTAATGCATCAGCCTCATTCTTTTCTTTTTTGCTCGAATACACTTAAACTCGCTAGTTCTAAACTCGCGCGCCTTTTCCAAACTCGTTATAGTCTTCGCTAGAAGTATTGTCCTTTTTTCTGCTCATAAGTAGGCCTGCGCCACCAATCAAAAATAGGAAAGCGCTAACAGAGCCAGTGTAAATCGCAAAATATGGCACTAGAACGCTCAAAATCATGCCTAGAACGCCCAAAACAAACACGCTCCATAAAACTATAAGGGTAATGGAAACGTTCTTAAAATGGGGGTTTGGAGCAACAAAGTCATCTCCGTATTCGTCCATTGTTTTATCAACATCGAGCCAGCTTGATGTTGTGTTATCTCTTGGACCAGGTTTAGTGTTAAATGCTATGTTTCTTAATGGTTCTGCAGCTTGATTAATGCGTTTTCTAAAGATTTTTGCGCTTTTGGACTTTTCTAAATCATTAAAATCTTTTTTGTGCTCGCTAACGAATTGAGACCAGTCGTCGTTAAAGTTTTTACTAAACGAATCGTCACCATTGCTGTTTTCGTTATTATACAAACGGTTATGGGAGTTGGTATTCTTAGAAGAAGTCATGAATTATACTGTAGCAAGTCTGCTTGATAGTTTGAATGCTATTTTGTGAATCTTGCTAGAATGGGGATTAGCATGTTGTATTGGTTCTTTGTAAAGGGGTTTGGATTCATTGCTCGCTTAAGGATTCACCCTACTGCTCAAGGAGTCAATAATATTCCTAAAACAGGTGGAGCGATTATTGCAGCAAATCATCTTGCTGTTATTGACGACGCGCTTTTACCTCTTACATGCCCTCGAATGATTCATTTTATGGGAAAAGCTGAGTATTTTGAAGGCAAAGGATTAAAGGGGCGATTCAAAAAGTGGTGGTTTACGTCTGTTGGCGTGTTTCCAGTGGATCGTTCTGGCGGATCAAAATCGCTTGGCGCGTTGAATCACGCTAAAGAAATCCTAGAAAAAGGTCAGCTTTTTGGTATTCACATTGAAGGAACAAGAAGCCCAGATGGAAAGCTATATAAGGGTCATTCAGGCGCTGCAAGATTAGCTCTAGAAACAGGATGTCCGATTGTTCCAGTTGCGATTGTTGGCACTCGCGAACTTCAAAAACATGGCCAGATTATGCCTGCAAAGGGCAATACTAAGGCGATTTACGGAAAGCCAATCGAAGTTAGCAAGATGAGTCCAGAAGAAATTACGCACGATATTCTTCGAGATCTTACTAATAAAGTAACAAAAGCAATCCAACAAATGAGCGGTCAAGAGTACGTTGACGAATATGCGCAAACTGTTAAAAAGCGCATGCTAGAAGAGTCGCAAGCAAAAACAGATAATCGTTAAGTTAAATAGTTAAATAATCGTTAACGTTACTGTTGTTGGATTTCCGCTTTCGTCTAGAACTCTAACTTGAGACCCTGGAGCCGCGGATTGGAATCTAACAGTGTGCATAAGATCGCCCAAAGGCGCAGAAATATTAACTTTTAATCCAAGCGATTCAAGTATTCTTCTAGCTTCATTAGCGTTCTTATTGCGCACATCTGGCATTGTTATAGTCTTCGGTCCCTTAGAAACAACAACATCGAGTTTATCTCCCCAATGCATTTGCGTTCCCTTTTGCACAGACGCGCTAATAATCTTGCCTTTTCCTACTTTGTCATTAAACTCTTCGCTGTAGTTTGGAACTAATTTTGCTTCGTTAAATGCCTTATCTGCTTCTTCTTTTGTAAGATTAACAACGTCTGGCATAGAAACAGGCATTGGCCCTTTAGAAAGAATCACAGTAATATTTTTATTGTGATTCATTTGCATTCCAGGAGTTGGCGAAATCTCAACAACGCATCCTTTAGGAATTTCCAAAGAATAAATATCTTCGCTTGATTTATGCGTAATAGAAGTAAATCCTGCCTTTTTTAATGCTTTTATAGGATCTTTTCCAGCATTGGAAGTTGGATCTATAATGTCTTCTGGAATAGTTGACTTGCGTACGCCTTTTGAAACAACAATTTTAACGCGGCCATTATTTCGCTTAGAGATTTTGCTGCCACTAAAATCTGGATTAGTGAAAATAATGTTTCCTTCGGGTATGTTGTCGCTAAAGTCTTTAGAAACCGAATAAGGAATATTAGATATTTTAAGAGTGCGCTCGTAGTCTGCCCACGGAACGTTTGTTATTTTACATGCACTTTGTGATGCGCATTCTTGCGTGTTTGGTTTTGGTAAAGACCAATAGCTTCCAGGGCCTAAATAGTACCAGTACGCGCCAAATGCTACTGCGGCTGCTGCGATTGCTGCGCAACTTGCAGATATAATAATAATGTTTTTGCGCGTTTTTTTGCCATTGTCGTTTGCATTATTAGACTTATTTCTTTTAGCTTTTAATCGTTCACTAATAAATTGCGGTGCGCGCATTGTAACAGTGAGCATATTATTATCGTTAAAGTCTTCTAGAGGATTGCTACTTGTTGAAGACGAATAGTTTGAAGAACCTTCATTAAAATCGGAGTTTTTTGTAGATAATGCTTGAGTTGCGTCAATATCAGCTGTTTTATCTATGTCTGTAGTTTTATCCATATCTACAGTTTTATTTAGCTCTTTTGTGTTAGATATAGTATCATTCGACGAATCAGAATTACCCAAAGTATTGCTATTAAAAGTATTGCTATTAATGCTAGGCGGAAGCGGTATTTGGGATTTTAGATTAGAGTTTTTATCTTCAAGTTTGTTTGTTATTATCGAGCCTTCAAAAGATTGATTTTCTGCGTCTAAATCTACTTCAAACTTATATTGCCACTCTTCTTCGCTTAAGCCAGAGCACACTCTTCTTAAAATATTAAGCGCTTTAGAAGCATCACTTGGTCTTTTTTCCATTTCTCGAGCAGTAATCGAACTAAGAAAATCAGCAACCGAAGAATTGATATCTTTGCAAACAGTTTTTATAGAAGGGGTGTCTTCGTGAACATGCTTAAAAACAAGAGTTACTGAATTATCCGCGTTAAAAGGAACTCTGCCAGCTAACATCTCCCAAGCCATCATTCCTGCGGAATATAAATCTCCTTGAGGAGTTGCAAGATTCTTCTCAATCATTTCTGGAGCAAGGTATGCAGCCGTTCCAAGAAGAAGACCCGTAGAAGAAAGAGTTGCTTGAGAAATTGCACGCGCAAGTCCAAAATCGGTGATTTGCACGTTTCCGCGGTCGTTAATCAAAATATTTTCTGGCTTAATATCTCTGTGTACAACGCCAGCAAGGTGTGCGGATGCAAGACCATCTAAAGTCTGAGCCAGCACGCGCAAAGTATCTTTTACACTAAAAGTGCCGTATTTGTTCATCTCGTATCTAAGATTTACGCCATGAACATATTCCATAACTAAGTAGTCAAGTCCTTCAAATTCGCCAGTATCGTAAACTTGAACAATATGCGGATTTGCGATTGATGCTGCAGAAGTTGCTTCTCGGCGGAACCTTGCAATAAATTGTTCTCGGTGAAGACCTTGAGCAAGCTGAGTATGCATGATTTTAAGCGCAACAGGGCGATTAAGACGCTCATCTTGCGCTTTATAAACAGTAGCCATGCCACCTTCCGCTATCTTTTTAACTATGCGATAGCGATTTTCAATACACATTCCCAGTTGCGCTTGAACTTCACTCATATAGTAAATCCCTTATACGCGTATTAAAACACACTATTTAAAAGTGTACAGGTAATACAGTAAAGAATAGTCGCAATTTGCGCTTATTGCCATTCTTTAGGAATAAACATGCTAGAAATATTGTGCAAAATGACTTTACTATGATTGCTTAGCGAACTAGCGTCTATTTTTTCTTGCGATTCAACCCAAAGATTGTGAATGCGCTTTTTAGACTTACTTATAGCGCCACTTTTACTATAAATATCAATGATTCTTTTAACGTCATCTTCGTTTCGGCTTTTAGAAGTGTATGCGTCTATAAGGAAGAGCTTATCTTCGGGAGTGCAAAGTTCTAATACGTCTGCTAGAAGAACAGCGCGTTTTCCTTCCCGAATATCTCCTCCGATTGGCTTACCTGTGTGAGCAGAATCCGAAACAATATCTAAAAGATCGTCTGCAAGTTGGAATGCGATTCCTAAAGGATCTCCAATTTGATTTGCTAAATTGATTGCGTAGTCTTTTTGCATTCCAGCAGCCAAAAATCCTAGAGCAAGAGGTGCAATAGTTGTGTAACTTGCAGTTTTCCACCTAAAAACGTTTATAGAAGATTCTGCAAGTTTTTGTGGATTATCTAGGCTCATCATTTCGATTGAAAGGTCTAGAATTTGGCCAATTCCAACGTTTTTTTGCATGTTTGTAAACTCGCATAAAACCTCATTAGGATTTTGCAAGTTTTCGCACGCTTTTCTGGTTATGTCGAAGCTTTGAGACGCTAGAATATCTCCGAGCATTAATCCAAGACCAGTTCCAATATGACTATTGTTTGTGGCTTTAGATAGCGCACAATATGCGCTTGGTTTTCCTCGTCTTAAAGCGGATTCGTCGATTATATCGTCGTGAACAAGAGCTGCTGTTTGAAATACTTCTAGAGCACAAGCAACGTCTAGCATTGCGTTTTTTGAGTTTTTGTAAGAGTCGTCACTTTGCGTAGCTGAGTAGCTCTCTTTTGCTGCATCAAAAGCATATAATGCGAATAAAGCTCTAAGTCGTTTTCCGCCTTCGCTAGACAAAATTGCTTGAGAAACAACGTTTTTAAGTGTTTTATTGCAATTAGAAATAAGATTTTTGCAAGCTAAAGAATCAAATTGACTATAAATTAATTCGCCTATACGCGTATCGATGCATGACTTTTGCGAATCTAAACTCATATCTACGAGTTATTCACATGGCTTAGACATTGCAGAAGTGAGTATTTCCTAAGACTTTTCTAGGATTTTTCTAGGATTTATAGCCTTTAACCACATTGCTTAGTTTTTATTGCGTTATCGCTTTTGTAATGCAAAACTCTTATTTACAAAGTTAAAAGAAACAGCGAAATCAATACAGCAAGTATCGAGTAATGAATAACGAATATCGAATAACAAATAACAAATAAAAAATAAAAAATAACAAACATAATAAGGGAGGAATTATGAAAACATTAAAAAACGAATCTAAAGGTTGCGAAATCAACGAAACGCAATTTTTTGAAGACAAAGATCATGAATATTCAACTTTTAAGGAGATGACAAATCTTTATGCTGCAAGTATGATTTGTAACAACTCCGAAGAGTATTTTGCTATGAGCTGTGTTGCTGGAAAAACAATAGAAAAGGTGGATTTTAATAATATTCCAAAAGAGTGCATAGCAGTTTTAGACATTACTAAAGATTATGTTAACAATCATCATGATTACAGCGATAATTGGATTGAAAATCTTAGATCTTTAGCTCCAGAATTTTTTGAAAAGTATATTGATTACATAAACAGAGATTTAGATGTTAAATGTAAGCAGGAAGCATTCTCGGCTTTTGATATTTTTGCAAATCAATCAATACGCAACTGGCATAATATGATTTTCAAAAAAGAAGGAAATATTGTTGGCTACGACCTTATAATGCTTCCGATTGCAATGTTTGACAATATTAACGTTCGAGACACTTTGCTTGTAGATTTATTGGATTCTAAAGGGGAGTACTACAATATTGATTCGTTGCTGACTCTAGCTTTTGAGCCTAGAACAAAAGAAATATCTAAGGATTTAAGATGTTTTCTAGAAGAAAAATTTAACGAAGAGCACGAGCTTCCAGATATTTGCAAAGCGTTAGACGTTGTAAATCTACTAAAAGCTATGGCTTGTGTTGTAGATGGAATCCCAGAGTTAAAAGTGCAAGTTTACGCTTTAATGTGCTATATAAGTTGGTGGTTAAGGCTGGGTGATGTTGAAAAATATGTTGAAATGGCGTTAGATATAGATCCTGATTGCTCAATGGTTAGAATAGTAGATAACGCATATAGGAATCATGTAGAGCCAGCGTGGTGTAAAAAATTCGCCACGCCGCAAGAAGAAAGTAATAAGGAATCGTCCTTAGAAGATGATTAACTTCTTAATGAAAAGTTGCCCTTGCCATAACTGTACCTTTATGGTATAGTAGAGTGCCTTTAGGGTATAGCAAAATTAAATACCCTATTTTGGCTGATTACTTTGTGTTAGCGGGGAATCTACAGGAGGAAAAGTTTGGCGAGCGAAAATAAAGCAAGTGTCGATTCCAAGACGAGCAAAGAAGAACAACAAGACTTTAAGATTGATGAAAACGTTGACGCTCAAGATGTTGACGTTAATGTTGATGCGCCAATGGATCCAGACGAAGATCGCATGGATTTAGAAGATTTTGATGAAATTCACGATGATCTTGATGTAGACGACGTAGACGACTTGGATGATGATGACGACATTAATGATTTAGACGATATTTCTGAAGACGAAGATAGCGAAGACAGCGAAGAAAATAAGCCAGAAGCTCCGCAAGTTCCTCAAGCAAAAGGCGCTTTTATTGTTCGCGATGACGACGATGACGATAATCTTACGCCTTCTGGAAACCCAAAGCGTCGCGTAATTGCTACTGGTGCTACGGCAGACCCTGTTAAAGACTACTTAAAGCAGATTGGTCGCGTTAGCCTTCTTAACGCAGAGCAGGAAGTTGATTTGTCGGAGCGAATCGAAGCTGGCTTATATGCTCAGCATTTGCTCGATACGCAAATCGACCAAATGGAGTTTAAGCGCAAGCGCGAGCTTAAGTGGGCTGCAGCAGATGGTAAGAAAGCTAAAGATCATCTTCTAGAAGCAAACTTACGACTTGTTGTTTCTCTTGCTAAAAGGTATACGGGCAGGGGCATGCTTTTCCTTGATTTAATTCAGGAAGGTAACCTTGGTTTAATTCGTGCAGTAGAAAAGTTCGATTGGAAGAAGGGCTTTAAGTTCTCAACCTACGCAACTTGGTGGATTCGTCAGGCGATTACGCGTGCTATGGCAGATCAGGCTCGTACAATTCGAGTTCCAGTGCATATGGTGGAAGTTATTAATAAGCTTTCTAGAGTTCAGCGTCAAATGCTTCAAGACTTGGGTCGCGAGCCTACGCCAGATGAGCTTGCACGCGAGCTTGATATGCCTGTAGAAAAGGTGCAAGAAGTGCAAAAGTATGGTCGTGAGCCTATTTCTTTGCACACTCCTTTGGGTGAAGACGGCGATTCTGAGTTTGGTGATTTGATTGAAGATACCGATGCAATCGCACCTTCGGATGCAGTAGCATTCTCGCTTCTTCAAGAGCAGTTTAGGCAAGTTTTGGAAACTCTGGCTCCTAGAGAAGCTGGTGTTATTAAAATGCGCTACGGCTTGGAAGATGGCCAGCCTAAGACTTTGGACGATATTGGTCGCGTGTATGGCGTTACTCGCGAACGCATTCGTCAAATCGAGTCTAAAACAATGTCTAAGTTGCGTCATCCTTCTAGGTCGCAAACCTTGCGCGACTTCTTAGATCAGTGATTTGTTATTAGATACGCTCTAGTAGCTTTAATTGTTGTTGTATAAGGAGTAAAAGTGGCTTCTCTTAAAGAGCAAGAGCAATATGATGCCGACAGTTTGACTGTGCTAGAAGGCTTGGATGCTGTACGAAAGCGCCCAGGCATGTATATTGGCACTACAGACAGTCAAGGCTTAATGCATTGCCTTTGGGAGATTATTGATAATGCGGTTGATGAGGCTTTAGCTGGTGCTTGCAATCATATTATTGTTACTCTTCACAACGATGGTTCTATTGAAGTTGCGGATAATGGTCGCGGTATTCCAGTAGACGTGGAGCCAAAAACAAAGCTTACTGGCGTTGAAGTTGTTCTAACTAAGCTTCACGCTGGAGCAAAGTTTGGTAACGCTTCGTACAATGCTGCAGGCGGATTGCATGGTGTTGGCTCTTCTGTTGTAAATGCGTTGAGCTTGCGATTAGACGTAGAAGTAGATAGAGACGGAAAAACGCATCATATGGCTTTCCATCAGGGGCATCCTGGTGTGTATAGCGATGCAGATCCAGCAAATCCGTCTCCTGCTTCTCCTTTTAAGCGCACGCGCAAGAACAAGCCTACTGAGCTTGAGATTATTGGTACGGTTTCGCCAAAAACTACTGGTACTCGAGTTCGTTATTGGGCGGATCCTGAGATTTTTAATTCAACAGCTCGCTTTAGTTACGAACAGTTGATTGACAGAGTTCGTCAAACCAGTTTTTTGGTTCCAGGATTGCGCATTACTGTTATTGATGAGCATGTTCCAGAAGGCGAATTTAGCGATATTCAAGAGATTGATGTTAGCGCTAGTGATGATGCGAATGCTAATACTAGTGATTTAACAGATGATTTGGCTTTTAAGGATGAATCGCAAGCAACCGTAGATAATGAATCTAATGAGCTAAATCAATCTGAATATGAATCAGAAGAATCTGAATCTGATGGCGAATCGGAAGTTGAATCCGATGGCGAAATTGATAGCGAATCCGAAGAATCCGAAGAATCAGAAGAATCCACCGAACAATCTGTTGCAAATAGTGAGTCTGCTAGAGAATTGCAAAATAATCATCATCCTAGAGTTGTTGAATTTTTGCATAATGGCGGAGTAAAAGATTTCGTTGACTTTCTTTCAAAAGGTCAAGCAATCTCCGATATTTGGCGTATTTCTGGCGAAGATACGTATGTAGAAGAAACGCAAGCTGTTGATTCTGCTGGAGATTTGCATGCTCAACAAGTGACGCGTAAGTGCGGTGTTGACATTGCAATGCGATGGGTAAACGGCTACGATTCAACGATTGTTAGCTTTGTGAACGTTGTTGAAACTCCTGGCGGAGGCATGCACGTAGACGGATTCTTGCAAGGATTGACTAAGCAAATCCGCAAGGCTGTTGAAGACAATGCTAGAAAACTTAAAGTCAATCTTAAAGATTCAAACACTAAGATTGAGCGAGACGATATTCTAGCTGGAATGGTTGCTGTTGTAACAGTTCGCATAGCAGAGCCTCAATTCCAGGGTCAAACTAAAGATGTTCTTGGAACTGCTCAAGTTAAGCCAATCGTTACAAAAATGACGGATGCTCAATTCGGCGAGATGATTAGTGGGTCTAAGCGAGGATTCAAAGAGCAGTCTGCTAGAGTTTTAGAGAAAATTGTTTCCGAGATGCATGCGCGTATTCAAGCGCGTAAAACTAAGGAAGTTACTCGCAGAAAGAATGCGCTTGAGTCTGCTTCTATGCCGCCGAAGCTTTCTGATTGCCAGCCTGGAAACGACGATGTTGCAGAACTTTTCATCGTTGAGGGCGATTCTGCGCTTGGTACTGCAAAAGCTGCTAGAAACTCTGCTTTCCAAGCGCTTTTGCCAATACGCGGTAAGATTTTGAACGTTCAAAAAGCAAGTCTTGCTCAAATGCTCTCTAACAAAGAGTGTGCTGCAATTATTCAGGTTGTTGGAGCAGGGTCGGGCGCAAGTTTTGATATTTCGCAAGCGCGTTATAACAAGATTGTTATGATGACAGATGCTGATGTTGATGGTGCGCACATTCGTATTTTGTTGCTAACGCTGTTCTATCGTTATATGCGTCCGCTTATTGAGCACGGGCACGTTTATGCTGCAGTGCCTCCGCTTCACAGGATTGCGCTCGCTGGAAAGCGCAAAGGCGAGTATATTTACACGTATTCCGATGACGAATTGGCTGGAAAGCTTGATGACTTGCAAGCTAAGGGCATTGATTTTAACAGCGATATTCAGCGCTACAAGGGCTTGGGTGAGATGGATGCGGATCAGCTTGCAGACACCACTATGGACCCTAGAACTCGCATGTTAAGAAGGATTCGTATGGAAGATGCTCAGCAGGCGAGCGAAGTATTCGATTTGCTGATGGGCGATGATGTTCCTCCGCGCAAGCAGTTTATTGTTGATAACGCAGACGACTTTGATCGTTCCAAAATCGATACCTGATTTTGTTTTACTTGCGCGTTAAGTTACTTAATATTTGTAATTTTCTTCGCATTGCATGATGTGTATGACAAATTTTGAATTGTAATTACATTATGACATTTAGTTAAGTTATAATGATTTTATGATATAATTGCGAATGCAGGTTTGCTTCAATAGTGGAAGTGAGTCTGGGATTTTGCATTTACTGATTTTCTTAAAATTTGTTTTATAAGAGGGAAAAATGAACAAGAAAACTGTGATTTTATTATCGACTACGATGATGAGTATTGCTACTGCGGCTTGCGCTTTTTGCATGGCGCAGACCGCGAATGCTGCTGATACTTACGTGGATTCTGGCACTTCCACTGCAAAAGTTACTACCCCCCCCCCAATTGAAAATACTTCTTCTCAAGAAACCAATTCTTCTGAGACAAATGGCATAAAGTCTTCTGATCCTTCTGATTCTTCTGATAAAGATAATATAAAACCTGAAACGAATTCGAAACCAAATTCTAATACAAAAACTGAATCCAAGCTTGAAACTAAGAGTAGCGTAAAGTCTGATGCAAAGTCTGATGTCAAGCTTGATACAAAGACTAATGTAAACACTGTCGTTAAGACTACCGCTAAATCTAATGTAGATTCTGTTGAAAATACTGATACAAAAGCTGAATCAAACATTGATTCAAAGTCTAAAGTTAATGAAAACTCAGTTTCTCCAACAATTTTTAATCAAGCGCTTTTTGCTAGTAGTAAGCCAGCTCCTAATCAAAAAAAGCAAGAAAAAACCGAGCTTAAAGTAAGCCTTTGCTGGGAAACCATGAACAGCGATAATAACAAAGCATTTATTAAGAGCGATAGTGATTTTGGTCAATTGAATTTTGAGAATTGGGACTTTGGTTCCACGCTAGATTCTTCTAGGAAAGACGTAAAGGATGCGTTTGCTAAAATTGAATTTCAGATAAAAGATACAACTGATAACAAGGTAGTAGCAACAACTACTGGCACTTATGATCCTGATACTGCTACTAGTGCAACCAAAAGCTTGGGCAGCTATGATTCAAGCCATACGTACGAAGTGTCAGTGGTAAACAGCACAGTTCCAAGCCCGTATTATGTGACGTATAACAATGTTTCAGTCAATGAGGGAAACGAATTTGAAGGCGATATATACCACTTTACGTGGAATCCGTCTAAAGGGTCTAATAAAACGTATCAAAACAAATATTTCCGCCTGAATGTTTTGGAAGTTGTTTATGCCAAAGATGAATCGGTGGCAGACAAGTGCTTCTCGTACACGCAGCCTCAAAATACTGACGGAAGCTATCGCTCTGATGGTAACTGGAAGTTTACTTACACCACGGACAATATATTTGAACGTCTTCGTGTAAAAGATAATGTTATTCAGTTCCCGACAACTAATCCTACAAAAGCAGGTTACAAGTTTGTTGGTTGGCAGTTCTATGTTGCTAAAAAGAAAAACGGCAAACCGTATACGTCGTATGACCGTATGTTTGATGACGATAAAAAGATAATAGATAACACAACTGTTGACTATGTACCATTTAACGAACAAACTACTACCTACCCATATTTATTTGCTGTGATTAGAGATAGCAAGGGTGTAAATACGTTTGGAAGTAAACTAGGTACACAATATTGCACTACAAACCACACATTCGTTGTGTTCCCAAAGTGGATAAAAGAAGCTGATCATACAGTTACTTTTATGAATGAGGGCAGTGAGTATGCGAAAGTAAAAGTGCAAGAAGGTAAATCTATTAATAGCGATGAGTGGACTGATCAGTCTATGCCTGCTGATCCTTCTAAAACGGGTTATACATTTAGAGGTTGGAGCACGGACGAAACTGGTAAAGATAAAACCAAGGAATTTAGTGCTGCCACACCAGTAACAGGCGATATGACAGTTTATGCTATTTATGATTTGAATGCGACTGTTATGAATGTTGCTCCAACGCTTACTTTGCAAGATAAAACGATTACTGAAGGCGATTCGATTGATTTGAATAGTCTTATAGTGTCTGCTAAAGATCCGGAAGATGGTGATATAACCAGTAATGTAAAGCTAACCGATAACGGTGGTTTTGATAATACTAAAGTTGGCTCCTATAAGATTACGTTTAGTGTAACAGATAATGGTGGCGCTACTGCAACAGCATCTGCCACAGTAACTGTTACTAAGAAGCCAACGCCACCGACACCACCAGAGCCAGAGCCAACACCGGTTCCTGTTCCTGAGCCTGAGCAGGAACTTGAGCCAGCGCCAGCTCTTGATCAGCCTGAGCAGTCGGAACAGCAAAAGCAGCCTGAAGCTAAGCATGCTGCCAAGCATTTGCCTGATACTGGTGTTGGTGTTGCACCATTGTTTGAGTCTTTGTTTGAGTTTTTGTTTGCTGGTTTTGGTTTGTCTATGTTCAAGTCTCGCCGCAAGCATTAAATGCGAAACTCGAATATAATCGCGTATAAGAATTAAGAATATTGGAATAAGGCTTCTGATTAATGTTTTATAGCATCAAGTTAGAAGCCTTATTGCATGTGTAATTTTTGATGTAAACTGTATTAAAAGCTTGTTTTAAGAATTATTACTTTGTAGTCAGTGTTCTATTGTACTTTATCTTAAAAAGGAGGGTTTTATGGTTGGTAATAAGCAGGAAGTCTTTGACAAGGATAAGCTTGATTTTGCAATATTTTGTATTGAAAATGTTGCTAAGAAGCTTAATCAAAACCCTCGCGATACGTATGATGCTTTGACTAAGAAGAGTAATATTCTTATGTCTTATATTATTCCATCTTATGACGTTTTGCACACTCAAGGCAAAGAGTATATTACAAACGATATTATTTCCTTCATGCGCGAAAAAGGTGTAAAAGTATGATTGTTTATCACGGTTCTTTTATGCCTGTTGAATTTCCAGATGTATTGCATTCGCGTAAAGATGTTGATTTTGGCGCAGGATTCTACGTTACATCAATACGTAGCCAGGCTGATAATTGGGCGAAGAAATTTATTCGCAAAGGCAATGATGCGTTTGTTTCTTCTTATAATTTTGACGATGATGTGCTTAGTGAATTATCTGTTCTTAAGTTTGATTCATATTCTGAAGAATGGCTTAATTTCATACTTAGTGCTCGTACTGGAAATGATACAAGTAGTTTTGAAGTGGTAATTGGCGGTGTGGCAAACGATAAGGTTTATAACACACTTGAATTGTTGTTTGATGATTTAATTACTAAGTCTGAAGCTTTAGGCAGACTAAAATATGAAAAGACTAATAATCAAATATGTTTTAGAAGTCAGAAAGCTATTGATTTGTGTCTTACATACATAAAAAGCGAGTGTGTAAATAGTAAGTTTTTAGGGGAGTGATGGATTTTGATGGCGAATCCTATTTTGTTGCAAAAGAAGTATGCTAGGGTTGTAAGTCTTCTGGCTGAGCGTGCTGGGTTGAGTTATGAGCAGGCGCTTGACGTGTTTTACCATTCTGTTACTTACGATTTGATGCGTAATGGTATTTCGGATATGCATTGTATGAGCGACGGATATTTGGTTCAAGATTTGCTTGATGAGATGCACGAATCTAGTGAGAAAAACAATTTGTAAATGTTATAGTGCTGGCGTTTTTTAATCCTACCTAAATCCTAATACAAAAA
Organism: Gardnerella sp. c12Ub_1; assembly: GCF_055804375.1. Lineage (NCBI taxonomy): Bacteria > Bacillati > Actinomycetota > Actinomycetes > Bifidobacteriales > Bifidobacteriaceae > Gardnerella > Gardnerella sp. c12Ub_1. The sequence continues at coordinate 122,085 of NZ_JANUZC010000001.1, forward strand.
CTTATAACTCGTTTGATGAATTGATATGTGAATATGATTAACCTTCTTCTTGCAATTATCTATTTAGCATTTATTAGCTTGGGTTTGCCAGATGCTCTTTTAGGATCTGCTTGGCCGACTATGAGCCACGATATTGGCGCGCAAATTTCTTGGGCTGGCGGAATATCAATGGTTATTTCTGCAGGAACTATTGTGTCTGCTCTATTGAGTGACAGAATAACTAAGCGATTTGGCGTAGGAAAAGTTACTTCTGTATCTGTTGCTTTAACTGCGTTGTCATTATTGGGTTTTTCTTTTGCGCCGAATTACCTTGTGCTTATTTTTCTGGCAATTCCGTACGGACTTGGTGCTGGAGGAGTAGACGCTGCTCTTAACAACTATGTTGCTTTGCACTACGAAAGCCGTCATATGAGCTGGCTTCACTGCATGTGGGGTATTGGAGCTTCAGCTGGGCCTTACGTTATGGGTTTTGCGCTTTCTTGCGGATTTGGATGGTCTGCAGGGTATCAATATATTGCTATTGTTCAAGTTATATTAACTGTAATATTGTTTGCAAGTTTGCCATTGTGGAATAATCGTAAATCGCATAAATTACTAAAACCTATTCAGATATCTAAAGAATATTCTAAAACGCTATCTTTTGCAGAAGTTTTGCGCATTCCTGGAGCTAAAAATATTTTTATAATGTTTTTCTGCTACTGCGCTATTGAACAAACTGCAGGATTATGGGCTAGTAGTTACATGGTTTTGCACGGGGGAGTTAGCCGCGTTGTTGCAGCGGGTTGGGCAAGTTTATTTTATGTTGGTATTACAGCAGGACGATTTATAAGCGGATTTTTGACAATGCGTTTTAATGATGAAACCATGATTCGTCTTGGGCAACTAGTGATGATTTTAGGCGTTATTGTATTGTTATTGCCATTGCCAAATCATATAGCATTGGTTGCAGGATTTGTGATTATTGGTTTAGGTTGTGCGCCTATTTATCCATGCATTATTCATTCCACACCGCATTATTTTGGAGCTGATAAATCGCAAGCGATTGTTGGCGTGCAAATGGCTAGCGCATATATTGGATCAATGCTAATGCCTGCAATCTTTGGGTTTATTGGTCAAAACGTGTCTATGTCTTTGCTGCCAGCATATTTGATTATTTTGCTATCTGCAATGGCGTTTATGCATATGAAATTGATTCGGACTTGCAAAAGTTTAGTATGAAAATATTTTTGTGTGATTGTTTGCTGGTTTTGGTTTAAGATTTATTAAGATTATTGTGAGTTTGGTTACATTTGATTGCTATTGAAAGTGTAAGTTGTAGAATATGTGAAGATTCAAACTAATACTGTTAAGCTATGTATTATATTTGTTTTAATCGCTAATAATTTTAGAAGAGTTGGTTTTGCAAGAGGAAAAAATGAGTAAGAGAACTAATATAATTTTGACTAGCGCTATGATGGGTATTGCTACTGCTGCGTGTGCTTTTTGCGTAGCGCAAAGTGCTAATGCTGTTGAAACTTCAACTGCTTCTGGTGTTAATACGTCTGTAAATTCTTCTGCCGTAGATTCTAAAACATCCAATGGGGTGAGGGGAGCTTTAGATAGCACTTCCGTAAAACCTTCTGAAAGTATTAACTCTTCAAATTCTAACGAAACTGAAAAAACTAACGAAACTACAAAATCTGCTAAATCTGCTAAAACTTCTGAATCTGTAACTGATACTGAAAATTTTGAAACTAATAAGATTACGCAAACTCTTATAGATGTAAGCAATACTAATCTTCCAACAAATAATCATGAAGATAGAAGCGTAACTGCATCTGAAGAATCCAGAGCAGCATCAACTGATTCAACTGCTGCAAATGATGAATCTTTAACTTGGACGAAGGACGACTTTAATATTTCTGCCGATGGTAAAACTGTTGGTGGCAGGAAAGATGTTTATCATCCTGAAACGAATGAAACAGTAAATGAATATGTGGATGGACTTAGCGCCAAAGGCAAGGAAAAGCTTAAGAAAAATCATCACATAGTTATTCCTGAAGGTATTGAAGTTATTCATGAATGTGCTTTTACTGGAAGTGCAAAGCAGGTTGGGAATAAGCATGAACACATTGATGGCGAAACTTATATTGAGGGTGTAACTCTTCCGCAGTCTCTTAAGATTATAGAATATGGCGCTTTCGGTTGGAATAAAATTAAGGGAACTGTTGTTATTCCAAAAAATGTTATTTCAGTAAGCAATGCAGCCTTTGTTGCTAATGAAATTGAAAAAGTTGTGTTTGAAGGTGTAATTGATGGAACTGGCAAAGAGCATGATACGGATGCTGACCCGTATTATCTTGCTGGAGTTGGTAGTGTTGCTTTCCAAGGTAATAAAATTTCTGAAATTGTTGTAAAAGGTAATTTAGGACAATATAAGTTTCGCTCAGGGGAAAATGATTCACCGTTTGACAATCAAAATCCTGGACCTTTTACTATTGAGGTAGGAGAGGAATATAAGCGCCCTATTACAATTACTCAAGAAAGCTCTGGTCATACAATCAGTGTTATGGAGGGTTTTGAGGAGAATGGGAATCCCGTAACGATTGACCGCTCGCCATATTTTAAGAAAAACTCTGATGGCAAATATGTAGCAGTGAAGACTGGCACCCTTGAAGGTCAGTGTATATTTTATGATTTTGTTAATAATATGCCTAGGATGATTGGTAGATCGCACTTTACCTACAACATTATTCCTAAGGCTAAGATCTACACTGTTACTTTTGTAAATGGCAATAATTCTAATTATGCTTCTGTGCAAGTTAAGGAAGGCAAAAGCATAAGTGAAAACAGTGTTGCAGGTCAGATGATGCCATCGGCACCATCTAAAGAAGGTTATACTTTTGTAGAGTGGAATGCCGACTCTACAGGTAAGGATAAAAGCAAAATATTTACTGATCAAACTCCAGTAAAAAGTGATATGACGGTTTATGCTATTTATACACCTAAGCCAGCTCCTGCTCCGATTCCAACGCCTGTGCCAAAGCCAACGCCAACGCCAGATACGACGCCAGATACAGATGAAGAGCAAACTCCAGCTCCAGATTCTACGCCTATTACAGATTTTGTTCCTTCGCATGTGCAAGAATATACAAAGAATCAAGATTATTCGTTTGATGTAAAGAAACAAGATGAAGCGCCATTGAAAATGCAGATTCAAGCTAATTCTGCTAAGCATTTGCCTGAAACTGGCTCTTCAGTGACTATGGCCATGAATTCTTTGTTTGCATCTGTGTTTGCAGGAATTTTCGTACTTGTAGGAGCTAGAAAATCACTTCGTAGCTATTCCAAGCATGCTCGCAAAAACTAGTTACGAAAATTGCAGCTATAGCATACGTTGAAACAATGGCATAAATGGCGTAACTACACAACGTAACTAACCAATATGCGCAATAGGGGAGACTAGTTCGGTTCCCGAAGCATCCCTTCGCATATCTGGCTTAGGTAGCTCTACATTTGCTCCACGTTGTGTAGTCGCGTAAAGCGGATAGTTTCCAACGTATGCATGCAAAAGTGTATTTTGCCCCTTAAGGAATCGCTGCGATCGCACGCCTCCCGTGCCTCTGCCCTTTGTAGGGTACATTTCTAACGGTGTAATCTTTGCTGCTCCGTTTTCTGTTCCAGCAAGCGCGTCGCTGTCTCCAGCAAGAGTGAAAACTACGCTTCCAGAAGCAGAAAATAGTCCGTTTTGCCCTTCTTCGTAGTTCCATTCAACGTCATTTTTAGCAACTACAGCAAAAGCAGAAACAACGCATCCTTCGTTAAGCCTAATTCCTGCCATTCCAGCAGAGCTTCGTCCTTGTGCGCGCACTTGCTTTGCGTCGAAAGTAAGTAGGGAAGAGTCGCTGCTTATAAACACAATCCTGTCTTCGTCTTTTGCAAGTGCTGCTCCGATTACTGAATCATTATCTTTTAAGTCAATAATGCTCCAAGAATCCATTGTTGTTGGCGATTCAAAATTCCATCGTTTTACAACGCCATTATTTGTTCCGATTGCAAGAGGAGTTTTAGAAGATGTAGGAGTTTTAGAATCATCGCTTAGTGCAATAGCAGCTACGACTTTTTCTCCTCTAATCGGGTCTGTGCTTTGAGTAGAAGTTAGCAATTCGTTTGCGTTAACGCCATTAGAAATCGATTCTAAAACGTCTTCGTTACCTTGATTTAAGTGTGGTAAATCTGCAACATGCGCTATTACTAATCGCCCTGCGGATGTTATTAAAGCGTAGTTTGCGCGCGTTGTTGTTTCAAACACGCTTAAGCATGGAGTATCAAAAACATTTGAAGAATGTGATTGCCATCTATTAAACGTTTCAACGCTTGTTCTTGCTATAAGTCCAGACGTGCTCAAAGCTACAGCGCACGGATCGTCGCTTAATTGCAAAGCTATTGCAGAAGCATCACTGCTCCCAGACTTTTTGGCGGCCAGAGCGGCTGCTGCAACGTCTGCTTGAGTGCTTGTAATCTTATTCGCTGCAATAACTGCATCCATTGCTAAATCATTGTTTGCAACTTTAGTGTTTTTAGTGCAAACAGGCGTAAAACTGCCGTCTTCTTGCTCGTCTAAAAGAATCGTTCTGCGAGGAGTATCCCACTGTTTTACAGCGTAATCCATCTCTGCAATCACAACTTTGTCTAACTGATTTGCAGAGCTCAGAATCTCGTTAAGCTCATCTATTTTTTGCAATAAGTCGTTTTTTTCGCCTTCTAGCTCGATTCGACTCATTTTTGTAAGTCTTCTAAGCCTTAAGTCAAGAATGTATTGCGCTTGAATCTCGTCTAAATCAAATACGCTAATAAGCTTTGATTTAGCGGTTTCTGCATCTTCGGAAGACCTAATTACTTGAATTACTTCGTCAATGTCTAGCATTGCAAGAAGCAAGCCTTCTACAAGATGCAATCTTTCTTTGGCTTTGTTTAGTCTAAATTCGCTGCGCCTTCTAATAACGGTTCTTCTGTGCGAAATCCACACGTCTAGAAGCTCTCGAAGTCCCATTGTGTGAGGTCTTCCATCAACTAGTGCAACGTTGTTAATTGTAAAGCTTTCTTGCAGCGGAGTGTGCTTAAAAAGTTGCGCAAGAACAGCGTTTGGGTCGAATCCTGTTTTTATTTCGATTACGATTCGCGTTCCATTGTGCCTATCTGTTAAGTCGATTGCTCCAGATATTCCGTCTAGTTTGCGCGCTTTTATACCTTGAGATATGCGTTCGAGCACGCGCTCTGGGCCAACCATAAATGGCAATTCTGTAACAATAATCGCTTTTTTGCGTGCTGTAACGTTTTCAATATGCGTTTTTGATCTAGTTGTAAAAGCGCCTCTTCCAGTTTCGTATGCTTCGCGGATTCCGCTGCGCCCAATAATTATGCCGCCGCCCGGCCAGTCTGGTCCTGGAACTATTTGCATTAAATCGTCTAGAGTTGCATTTGGATGCTTCATAACGTATTTCGCTGCAGCTACAACTTCTCCAAGATTGTGAGTAGCCATGTTTGTAGCCATTCCAACTGCGATTCCAGAAGCTCCGTTTACAAGCAAGTTTGGTATAGCAGCAGGCAAAACCGTTGGCTCTTTTAGCTTATTGTCGTAGTTTGGCGCAAAGTCAACAGTATCTTCGTTTATGTCTGCATTCATTCCAAGCGCTGCTGGAGCTAGTCGTGCTTCTGTGTACCTGGATGCTGCAGGGCCGTCGTCTAAGGAACCAAAGTTTCCATGACCGTCAACCAATGGGAGTATAAGAGAAAACGGCTGAGCCAAGCGCACCATTGCTTCGTAAATCGCGGAATCTCCATGCGGATGCAGCTTTCCCATAACTTCGCCCACAACGCGAGCAGACTTCATATAAGCGTGCTCTGGCGTAAGATTCATGTTTCCCATTTGGTACACGATTCTGCGCTGTACGGGCTTCATTCCGTCTCTTGCGTCTGGCAATGCGCGTGCGTAAATCACAGAGTATGCGTATTCCAGAAAAGATTTGCTCATCTCTTCGTTAAGCGGCGTTTCAACAATATTCTCTTTAACCTTTCTAGGGTCGAAGGCTGCTTTTGTCGACTTGCTGCGTGAAGGCATAATTTTGAACTCCTTGAAGTGACTTACAAGCCTTTATAATATCAATTTATATGCACAAATGTTTATTAAATGCTTATTTTCTTGCCATTTTAGTGGTGATTTTTCTGGTGATTTTAGTTGCGTTTTTCCTTGCGATTTTTCTTGCGATTTGAATCTAACTTTAGCGCTAACTCGAATTTAACTTTATATGTAGTCTTTTTTAACTACAATGTAGCTTATGACTATTGAGATTCCACAATTGGATGACTTGTTGAAGTTTGTTGAAAATAGCAAAATCCGTGACGCATACAATAATCCTAAATCTGCTCTTCATCTATCTTCGATTCTTCCAGCTCTTAGTGCTTCTATAGGATCGCCAATTTGCACACAAATCCATAAAAATCCTGATTCTTTGCGAGATTTGTTTGGGTTTCCTAAAGTAAAAAGTGCTGTTGTTGTGCTTGTGGATGGTCTTGGATATTGGAATCTTGCTATTAGAAAAGGTCATGCTCCATATTTGCGTGCTCTTCTTAACAACAGCGCAAATCAGCGCCCTATAACAACTTGCGTTCCTAGCACTACGGTTGCAGCAATGGCCACTTTTGGCACTGGGACTTGCCCTGGTCTTACTGCAATGACAGGATACACTCAAAAAAATCCTAAAACTGGCGCATTATCTCAATTAATCCAATTTAGGGATGCTCCAAATCCATTAGATTTGCAGCGCCAGCCTACAATATTCGAGTCTCTTTCTAGCTTGGGTGTTAGAGCGAATCATGTAAGTCTTTCAAAATTTGAGGATTCTCCTTTAACTCAAGCAGCTTTTAGAGGAGCTAAATTTATAAGCGGAACAACTGCTAGAGCGAGAATTATGAACGCTGCAAACAGCACTAAAACGCCTGGTTTAACGTATTTGTATCTTAGGGATATTGACAAAATCGGGCATAATTATGGTTGGGAATCCGAGAATTGGGTTTCTATTTTTGAGCAGATAGACGCACAATTAAATCTTTTAAGAAAAAATTGTCAAAAAGGCACTCTAATCGTTATTACGGCAGATCATGGAATGATTGAGTCAAATCCAGATTTGAAAATAGATATTGCAAAAGATAGTCGTCTTACTAAAGGAGTTAAGCTTGTTGGGGGAGAGCCTAGGTCTGTTATGCTTTATGCGCAAGACGGCGAAAATCCAGAAGATATTGCGTTAAGGTGGACTAATGTTTTGCAAGATAAAGCGCGTGTTAGAACTAAAGAGCAAGCTGTTAAAGATGGCGTTTTTGGAGAAGTCAGCTCGCTTGCGATAAGCGTTATTGGAGATGTTCTTGTTCAAGCAAAGTCATCTGTAACAATCGTTGATTCTAGAATCGAAACAGAAAAAGCCATGAACTTGCCGAGTGTTCATGGCTCTATGAGCGCAATGGAAATGGATATTCCGTGCTTAGTTGATATAGCTTAATTTACGCTAAATCATCCTTATCATCCTTCGCCAAAAAGAATCTCATCCCAGCTAGGAACAGCTGCACGGCTGCTCTTTTTGGCTTTAGAATGTTCGTTTGCGCGCGCTTTAGCAGACTTTGGCGTTTGCGCAGACTTTGGCGTTTCTATCGAAACAGTTTTGTCTGCTTGAATGTGATTATCTTCTTGTTTTGCTTTTTCGATACTCGAGTCATTGTTAGAACTAGAGTCGTCACTAAAAAGCGCATCTGAATTGTTGCTAGATTTGCTCAAATCGGAATTGGACGAGTTTGCTATATTCGATGCGATTTGTACGGCATTTATACTGTTAGATACAGCATTTGCATCCACTTGGTTCTCGCTATTTGCAACTAAAGTACTTAGATTATTGTTTTGCTCGTAGCTTTGCAAAGAATCTAAAGGATTTGCGTTATTTTGGTCTAGTGATTTATTCGCATTGTATTGTTCTTGTGCGTTTTGTGCGTTTGCGTTTTGCGCATTTTGGTCTTGCTCATTTTTTGCATTTTGCGCTTGCATTGCAACATTTGCAACATTTGCAAGGTTCTCACTATTCCTCGATTCCCATTGAGAAACAGCGCGCTCTATTCTTGCAGAACGAATTGAGTTTCCTGGAAGATCTTCGTTTGCAAATGGGAAGCTAATGCTTACAGTATCTCTATAAGTTCCGCCAAATTGCGACTTTTTGGAAGAATCATTATTCATAACTTCTTCGCCAAGTAACAATCTTGCAGAAGGATTAGCGCAAGCAACGGAGTTATCGTGCATGTTCCAAGTCCACTCGGCTTTTATTGTGCGAGTAGCAGTGTTGAATTCTGCTGTTATAAGCCATGGCTCAAGTCCGCGTCTTGTAGCGCGCCACTTTACTGTTTCCATTCCAATATGCGCTTTTGCAAGAGTGCGTTCAATCAAATCCGAAAGAGTTCGCATATTGCTTTGCTTAGGTGCTGGAACAGTCAAGAATTGCTCAATAGCATATTGCTTTTCGGTTTCTACTCCGCTTGAGAATCGTCTAACTTGAGATTCGCTTACGTTGTAGCGCTTTGCAACATGTTCTGGTTCTAATCCAGCGCGTATTAAAGCTTGAATTTGAGATATAGGCAGAGTTGCTGTAGTTGCATTTGGCGAATCGTCCGATTTGCCAGTCGAGTTAACTGTATTTTGATTATTCACATCAACATTTGTTAGTTTTTTCGACTCGGCGATTGCGCGCTCCAGCGTGTCGTCAACATGAATTTTTAACGGCGTGTTTTCAAAAATAAAAATTAAATCGCCATTATTATCCACATGATCGAAACTCGCCTCTTTTGGCGGATTTTCAAGCATTGCGCACCACTTTCCTCGCTTTTAACGATACTTATAACATACTTTAGTCCATAGTATGCCTTCTTTGCCATTTTCTATTAATAAAAAAGCGAGTATTCTATGCGGGGTAGCTTTCATGTATGCTATGCGCGTAGGTAGATTTAGACTAATTGCTATAAATAGTGCTAATCGCTATAAATAAAGTAGAAAAGTAGTTTTAAGCAATAAGTAATCTTAAAAACGAAAGGACCATAATGGCACAGGATTATGATTCTCCTCGTAGTAAAGACGAAGACGAGGAGTCGTTGGAAGCATTGAGCAAAGGCTCTCAAAGTTCTGCAAACGATATAGACGATGACGAAAACGCTATTGCAGAAGATTACGAGTTGCCAGGCGCAGATCTTAGCAACGAAGATGCATCTGTCACAGTAATACCAATGCAAGGTGATGAGTTCATTTGCTCCGAATGCTTCCTTGTAAAGCACAGAAGCCAGCTCGCTCAAATGTCTCAAGACGGTCAACCAATTTGCAAGGAGTGCGCAGCTTAATGGCTTACGATGATACCTATACGGGCCCAGAGCAGGTGGAAGTTCTTATTAAATATTTGAACGATGGAACAGATAGCCAGGCTGCAATGGAGCATCTTTCTTACGCCCATGCTGGAGATGCTGGAGCGGATTTGCGAACTACGCAAGACGTTACATTGCGTCCATTTGAGCGTGCTCTAGTGCCGACTGGCGTTGCAATCGCCTTGCCTGCTGGATACGTGGCTTTGGTTCATCCGCGTTCTGGTTTAGCTGTAAAACAGGGTGTTACTGTTCTTAATGCTCCAGGAACGATTGATGCTGGGTATCGTGGAGAGATTAAGGTTCCATTAATCAATATGGATCCAAATAATACTGTGCAATTTAATCGTGGAGATCGCATAGCTCAGCTTGTTATTCAACGTTATGTTGAAGCTAGGTTTGTTGAAGCAAGTCAGCTTCCAGGCTCCGATAGATCCACTAAAGGATTTGGCTCTACTGGCGTGCAATGAGGTGACATTCAATGGGAGAATCTCAAGAAGATATTAAAGGCGCTAATATGCTCGGGTGTGAAATTAGCGAAGATATGCGAGACCCATTGCGTCCTATATTGCAAATGTGCAAGTGGCATCATCCCGATGAAAACATGGATATTTTGCATAAGGCGTATAAAAGAGCCGTAAAGCAGCATACTGGTCAAAGGCGTAAATCGGGAGAGCCGTACATTATTCACCCTCTTGCTGTAGCTCAAATTTTAGCTGATCTTGGAATGGGTCCTATTGTTGTTGCTGCAGGATTATTGCACGACACTGTAGAAGACACAGATTACACGCTAGAAGAGTGCAGAGCAGACTTTGGAGACACGGTTGCTGGCCTTGTAGATGGCGTTACAAAAATATCCAATATGGAGTACGGCGAAAGCGCTCAAGCAGAAACAATCCGCAAAATGGTTGTTGCAATGAGCCGAGATGTGCGAGTGTTAGTAGTAAAACTTGCAGATCGATTACATAATGCGCGTACGTGGAGGTACGTTAAGGCGTCTAGCTCGCATAAAAAAGCTCGAGAAACTCTAGATGTTTACGCTCCTCTTGCAAATCGACTCGGCATGAATGCCATTAAAACGGAGCTTGAAGAGCTAAGCTTTAAGGTTTTATACCCTAAGATTTACAACGAAATCGTAGTGTTAGTTGCTAGAAGAGCTGGCCAGCGAGAAGTCTACTTGCGTCAAATCCTAGAAGAAATCAACGAAGATTTAAATCAGCAGCGAGTAAAAGCTTCTGTTAAGGGGCGACCAAAAGATTACTTCTCAATTTACCAAAAGATGATTGTTCGCGGTCACGATTTTGAAAATATCTACGACCTTGTAGGCGTTAGAATAATCGTTGATTCTATTCGAGACTGTTATGCGGCTCTTGGCGCAGTTCACGCGCGTTGGAGCCCTGTTCCAGGCCGATTTAAGGACTACATTGCTACTCCTAAGCTAAATATGTATCAAAGCTTGCACACTACTGTTGTAGGCCCTGGTGGAAAGCCTGTTGAGATTCAAATTCGCACATGGGATATGCATAGGCGTGCTGAGTTTGGTATTGCTGCACACTGGAAGTACAAAGCGAACGGCCAAGCTGGTCGAGCTTTAAGCAAGCCAGATAAGGGTGATGTTAAGCGCGAGCAAGAAGAGAACAAAGAGCTTAGCGAATTAGATAACTTAAAGTGGATTCAGCAGCTTGCAGATTGGACCAGCGAAACGCCAGATTCCGACGAATTTCTAGGATCCTTAAAGCAAGATCTTGGAGCTTCAGAAGTCTACGTGTTTACTCCAAAGGGGAGTATTGTTGCTCTTCCGCAAGATGCAACGCCAGTTGACTTTGCTTATTCTGTGCATACAGAAGTTGGACACAGAATGATGGGCGCTCGCGTAAATGGAAAGCTTGTTCCGCTAGATACAAAGCTTAACAACGGAGACACTGTAGAAGTTCTTACGTCTAAGTCCGATACTGCTGGCCCTTCTAGAGATTGGCTCAGCTTTGTAAAAAGTCCTAGAGCTAGAAATAAGATTAGGCAATGGTTTAGCAAGGAACGCCGTTCAGAGGCCATTGAAGAGGGTAAAGACGAGCTTACGCGCGCTATGCGTAAACGTAACTTGCCTTTGTCTACTTTGCTCACTCCGCAGGCGTTAATAGGCGTTGCAGAAGAGCTTAATATTACTGCTAACGTAGAAGCTGTTTATGCTGCGATTGGCGAAGGTCAAGTTTCTACGCAAAATGTTATTTCTCGTCTTGTTAAAGATGCGGGAAGTGAAGAAGTAGCAGAAGAAGCGCAAGAAGAGGCGCTTCCGCTTAGAAGGGCAGAGCGTAATCGCAAGTCTAACGGCGTTCTTGGCGTTTCTGTAAAGGGTGTTGGAGACGTTTGGGTTAAGCTTGCGCGCTGTTGCATGCCTGTTCCAGGAGATGACATTGTTGGCTTTATAACAAGAAATCAGGGTGTTTCTGTTCATAGAACGGATTGCCAGAATATGATTGATTTGCAAAAGTCGCAATCGGAGCGTGTTATTCCTGTGCAATGGACTAGTGATAAAGGCTTGTTCCTTGTTAAAGTTCAAGTAGAGGCTTTGGATCGTCAGCATTTGCTTTCGGATGTTACACGAGTTCTTTCGGATCATGGCGTAAATATTCTTTCGGGAACGATTGCTACTGGAGACGATCGCGTTGCTACAAGCCAATTTACGTTCGAAATGGCAGATCCTCAACATTTGAACACTCTTCTTGCTGCAATTCGTAAGATTGATGGCGTTTTTGACGTTTATAGAATTACGGGTGCAAAAGATAGTGCGGAACCGCGACTTAGAAAAATGGAACGCGATTAAGCTGCGACTAAACAGTAACTAAATCGTAGCTAAAGCGCAACTAAACAATAAAACTTCCAGTCAAATAATGCTTTGGCTGGAAGTTTTATTATTGCAATTTTTATACTATTTTTGCTTTATTTTAGCTAATGTTTTTACTTAATAACATCAATGGATACGATTCCAACTGGCTCTAGTGGAGCGTCAGACCTATCTGTTGGAACAGATTCTAGCTTGTCTACAACAGCTTTAGACTCATCATCTACGACTTCTCCAAAAATTGTATGATGGCCATCAAGCCAAGGAGTTGGAACAGTTGTTATAAAGAATTGAGATCCATTAGTGCCATGCAAGCGACCGTCGCGTCCGCGTTGCTTTCCAGCATTTGCCATTGCGAGCAAATATGGCTTATCGAACTTTAGCGATGGGTCAATCTCGTCGTCAAATTCGTAGCCAGGGCCGCCCATTCCGTTTCCAAGAGGGCATCCGCCTTGAATCATAAAGTCTTTAATAATTCTGTGGAAAGTTAAGCCATTGTAGAAAGGCTCATTAGACTTTTCGCCGCTAAAAGGATCTACCCATTCTTTTGCGCCAGTTGCCAAGTCAACGAAATTTTTTACTGTAATAGGCGCTTTATCGTCAAAAAGATTAATCTTTATATCGCCTTCAGACGTATGCATATTAATAAGTGTCATATTGCGATTCTCCCATACATTAAAGACTGTTTATTGTTTATTTTGATTAATATCAGCGCTCGTGATGGTTGATTTTGTTGGATATTAAATCTCCAATGCTTTGCACTAATTGCACAAGAATAATGCACAAAATTACTGCTGCGCTCATAACGTCGTATTGGTAGCGTTGGTAACCGTAGCGAATCGCAATATCTCCAAGTCCGCCTGCGCCAACTGTTCCAGCCATTGCAGAGAATCCAAAAAGCGTAATAAAAGTCAATGCTGCTCCGCGAATTAGCGAAGGTAAGCTTTCAAAAAGCAATACTTTGAATACGATTTGTGTGTTGCTTGCTCCAAAACTTTGAGCAGCTTCTATAAGACTTCCGTCAACTTCTGCCAAAGATTGCTCAACAATTCTCGCTACAAATGGTGCAGCTGTTATAACAAGCGGAACAATTGCTCCTGGAACACCTAAAGATGTTCCAACAATAAGTCTTGTAAGTGGAATTATAGCAACAAGCAAAATTATAAACGGAACAGATCGAACAACGTTTACAATGCTTCCTAAAACAGTGTTAAGCAGCGCGTTTTTGCAAATTCCTTGCTTTGCGCTTGTTATAAGAAGAACTCCTATTGGAAGTCCTATTACGTATGCAAATAGTGTAGATATTGAAGTCATAACAATTGTGTCTTTTGTGCCTTCAATAATTAGTTCTCCATATTCGTCTATAAATTGTGAAATATTTTCTGGCATTTTATTTCACCTCGCTGTTTTTGCTGTTTTCGATGTTATCGCTGTTGTTTGTGTTATTGCTGATGTTTTTGCTGTTATCTCTATGATTTTCAACATTTTCGTTTGCAATAAGTGTTTTTAGAATATTGCTTTGCGGATTCTTAAAAAGCGTTGAAGTATCGCCGATTTCTACGATTTTTCCGCCATCAATCATTGCAACTCTATCGCAAATATTGCGTGCAACTGCAAGAGAGTGAGTAATAATAACCAATGTAACGTTAAGATCTCGGTTAATTCTTCTAAGCAAGTCAAGTATTTGCGCTGTAGTTGTTGAATCCAACGCGCTTGTAGCTTCGTCACAAAGCATTATCGAAGGATTGTTAGCAAGCGCTCGCGCAATAGCAACACGTTGCTGCTGGCCGCCAGAAAGCTGAATAGGGTAGCGGTTTGCTAAATCTTTTAATCCAACTAAGTCAAGCAAATATTTTGCTCGCTCTTCTCGTTCGTTCTTATTCGTGTGGTTTAGTTCCAAAGGAAAAGTCACATTTTGCAATACAGTTCGCTGCTGAAAAAGACTAAAGTTTTGGAAAATCATGCCAATATTTGACCTGATATTAGATAAATCGCGATTTTTAGCGTCTGTAATATCTTTTCCGTCTATTACAACTTTTCCGCTCGTAGGTCTTTCTAGAAGGTTTATGCATCTAACTAGCGAAGACTTTCCAGCTCCCGAAGAACCTAAAATTCCAAAGACTTCTCCCGATTCAATAGTCAAATTAATGTCTTTAAGCGCTTCGTGTTTAGTTTTGCCGCTTGAATAAGTCTTATAAAGATGTTCAATCTGAATCATTTTTCCACCGATTGTAGAACGAATTGTAAAACGAATTATAAAACAAATATGAGGCACGTGCCTCTAGTTTTTTTAGAGGCACATGTCTCTTTTTTTTTATTTGCGATTAAACGCTGTAATCACGTTAAAACACTGGAAGAACAGCGCCGTTGTAGTTTTTATTTATAAAATCACGAACTGCGTCGGTTTTTAGTGCCTTAATAAGAGCCTTGATTTTAGCAAGTTTTTCGGAGCCCTTCTTAACAGCAATAATGTTTTCGTATGTCTTAGCGGCTACGCCTCCAACTTTTTCGCTTGTAAGAGGATCTTTAGTTGGGTTAAATCCAGCTTGAATAGCGTAGTTTCCGTTTAGAGCAGCTAAATCAACGTCTTTAACGACTGTTGGAACCAAAGAGGCGTCTATTTCCTTAAACTTTAGATTCTTTGGATTAGAAACAATATCCTTCTTGGTTGAGTTAACATCCTTTGGATTCTTTAGCTTAAGAAGACCTGCGTCTTGCAAAAGAAGAAGTGCGCGAGCTTCGTTGGTTGGATCGCTAGGAACAGCAACTGTTGCGCCATCTTTTAAGTCCTTAATTGTTTTAGTCTTTCCTGGGTAAAGTCCAAATGGCTCAAAGTGGATTCCAGCAATAGAAATAATATGCGTTCCTCTTTCTTTATTAAAGTTATCTAAGTATGGCAAATGCTGATGGTAGTTTGCGTCTGCTTCGCCTTCTTCTACAGCAGTATTTGGCTGAACGTAATCAGTAAATTCCTTAACAACCAACTTATAGCCTTGCTTTTGCAAAATCGGCTTAACTACTTTATTCAAAATATCGCTGTGAGGAGTTGGGGAAGCTGCAACCTTAATCACCTTATCGTCTTTAGTTGCTCCATTTGCAGAAGATCCGCATGCGCTTAGCGAAAGACCCAAAATCGCAGTTAGTGCTGTAAAAGCTGCAATAATCTTTGTGTTCTTTTTTGTGATTTTCATGTTTTTCCCCTTGTCCTTTAATGTTTTTTGCTAGTTGATTATTTTGTTTCTTAGCAACGGAATATCAATATATGCGATTTTGCAGCCTCTTCGCTACCTATTTTCTATTTGTATAATTTATGACGAGTTAGTAAAGCTAATAAAATCAATAAGATAATCAACAATTATTTTTTGCATTTAGGGCTTGATTTTTTGTTTTTTGCGATTTTTCTACGATTGGCGTTTTGCGATTGTTCTATTTGCAAAGCTAAAACGTTTTATTGCAACATGGCTTATTCAACATGGCTTATTCAACATGGCTTATTCAACATGGCTTATAATAAAAACATGACTTCTTTGCGTTTAGCTTTAGCTCAAATTGACACTTGCGTTGGAAACATAAGCAAAAATACGGATGAAATATTGCGATTTTGCAAAGACGCAAGTAGGGGAAACGCCGATATTGTTGTGTTTCCAGAAATGACACTAACTGGGTATCCAATCGAAGACCTTGCTTTGCGTGCAACATTTAGAAAAGCAGCTAATAATGCCGCTTATAGTCTTGCAAAAAGCTTAAAAGATAGCGGATTAGGTGACTTATACGTTGTTGTTGGAACGGTTGGTGTAGACGATGAGTTAGGTAAGCCAAGAAATCGCTTGCTTGTTATTAACAACGGAAAAGTGGCACTTGTTTACGACAAACATTTTTTGCCAAATTATGGCGTTTTTGACGAATTTAGAATTTTCTCTTCTGGAAACGATTGCGGAATTCTAAACGTTAAAGGCGCAAAATTAGGATTTGCGATTTGCGAAGATATTTGGCAAGATGGCGGCCCAGTTGCGCGTCTTTCTAAAGAGGGTATTGATGTTCTAGTAACAATCAACGGTTCTCCATACGAAGAAGGCAAAACGGATATTCGATTAAAACTGGCTCAAAAGCGTGCAAAAGAGGTTGATGCTCCGCTTGTTTATGTAAATCAAGTTGGTGCTCAAGACGATCTTGTTTTTGATGGCGGCAGCTTTGTAGTAAATGCAGACGGGTCTTTGATTGAGCGTTCTAAGATGTTTGATCAAGACTTAAGTTTTGTTGATTTTAATACAGATTTAGATGTGCAAAAGTGCTCGACGATTGCTCAAAAATTAGACCCAGACGAAGAAGTTTATTGCGCATGCGTTTTAGGACTTAGAGATTACATGCGTAAAAATGGCTTTAAGGGAGTTTGCTTAGGACTTTCTGGCGGAATCGACTCTGCGCTAGTTGCAACTATGGCGGCGG
Source organism: Gardnerella sp. c12Ub_1 (assembly GCF_055804375.1). Taxonomy (NCBI): domain Bacteria; kingdom Bacillati; phylum Actinomycetota; class Actinomycetes; order Bifidobacteriales; family Bifidobacteriaceae; genus Gardnerella; species Gardnerella sp. c12Ub_1. The sequence continues at coordinate 138,793 of NZ_JANUZC010000001.1, forward strand.
ATGCTTGCGGAGGGCAAAACGTTTGGGGAATTTCAATGCCAAGCATGTATTCTTCGCTTGGTTCTAAAGACGATGCTTGCGATTTAGCTAAGCGCCTTGGAGCACATTACGATATTCAGCCTATTGAGCCGCTTTTTAAGTCATTCCAAAATCAGCTTGATTTGCAAGGTGTTGCTGCAGAAAATTTGCAAGCGCGAGTTAGAGGCGTGATTGTTATGGCGTACTCTAATTCAAAAGGTTTGCTGGCTTTAGCTACTGGCAATAAGTCGGAGCTTGCATGTGGTTATTCTACGATTTATGGAGATGCGGTAGGTGGGTATGCTCCTATTAAAGATTTGTTTAAGACTCGCGTTTGGGCGCTTTCTAGATGGCGTAATCGCGCTGCTAAAAATGGCGTAGGTCTTGGAATGTTGCCTATTGCTGGCAGTGAAGATTTTTCTAAAGAAAATAATCCTAAAGAAAATGCTCCAAAAGATGGCATTCTTATACCTGTAAACTCTATTGTTAAGCCTCCAAGTGCCGAGCTTAGGCCAGGGCAAAAGGACTCGGATTCTTTGCCAGAATACGATTTGCTAGACAAAGTGTTAGAGGCTCATATCGAGCTTGCTCACGGCAGGGCGGATTTGCTTGCAGACGGTTTTGATGAGCGCACAGTTGATACAGTTATTCGGCTTGTAGACCGCGCAGAATGGAAGCGTAGGCAGTATCCGTTAGGGCCAAAAGTTAGTGCGATTGCGTTTGGCAGAGATAGGCGAATTCCAGTAACAACGGCGTTTAGGGAATAGGCGGAGGCTGGGAACGGATTGGTGAAGCTTGGGAAAAGTCGCAAGCAACCGCCCGTTCGCTACGCGTTGTATATGTGCTAGTTTGAGGATTCAAACTAGCATTTTTATTAAAAATAAGCTAAAAAACAGTAAAATGTGAGGTAACTCACGTTAAAAATGCCAAAAATCGACGTGTACTGTTTAAACATTGCTCTAACATAGTAGAGAAGGCGACGTGAAGAAGCGTCGTGGATACGAAAGGAGTCAAATATGGCATCAGTGGATGCATCCGTTCTCAGCGAAGAGGATCTTCGTGCAAAAGCGTGGGATGGATTTACAAGCGGCAATTGGGAAAAAGATATTGACGTTCGTGACTTTATCCTAAAGAATTACACTCCATACGAGGGTGATGAGACTTTCTTGGCAGACGCCACCGAAAAAACTAAGCATATGTGGAAGTACCTCGACGACAACTACTTGGCTGTCGAGCGCGAGCGCCGCGTATACGACGTTGAAACACATATTCCAGCAGGAATTGACGCAATGCCAGCAGGCTACATTGAAAGCCCAGAAGTAGATAACGTAATCGTAGGTCTTCAAACCGACGAACCTTGCAAGCGTGCTATGATGCCAAACGGCGGTTGGCGAATGGTTGAGCAGGCCATTAAGGAAGCTGGCAAGGAAGTAGATCCAGAAATCAAGAAGATTTTCACCGTTTATCGCAAGACTCATAACGATGGCGTGTTTGGTGTTTACACCAAGAATATTAAGATTGCTCGCCACAACAAGATTTTGACTGGTTTGCCAGACGCTTATGGCCGTGGTCGTATTATCGGTGATTATCGTCGTGTGGCTCTTTACGGCGTAAACATGCTTATTGAGTTCAAGAAGCGCGATAAGGATTCGATTCCATACCGCAACGACTTTACTGAGACCGAGATTGAGCATTGGATTCGCTTCCGCGAAGAGCACGATGAGCAAATCAAGGCTTTGAAGCAGCTTATTAACTTGGGCAACGAGTATGGCTTGGATTTGAGCCGCCCAGCTCAAACCGCTAAGGAAGCTGTTCAGTGGACTTACATGGGCTATCTTGCTTCTGTTAAGAGCCAGGATGGCGCTGCAATGAGCTTCGGCCGTGTTTCCGCATTCTTCGATTGCTACTTTGAGCGCGATTTGAAGGCTGGATTAATCAACGAAACCGACGCTCAGGAAATCATTGATGCATTGGTTATGAAGCTTCGTATTGTGCGCTTCTTGCGTACTAAGGATTACGACGCAATCTTCTCTGGAGATCCATACTGGGCAACTTGGTCCGATGCAGGCTTCAGCGATGATGGCCGTACCTTTGTTACTAAGACTTCGTTCCGTTTGCTCAACACTTTGACTCTTGAGCATCTAGGTCCTGGTCCAGAGCCAAACATCACTATTTTCTGGGATCCAAAGCTTCCAGAAGCCTACAAGCGTTTCTGCGCACGAATCTCTATCGACACTTCTGCAATTCAGTACGAGTCCGATAAAGATATTCGTGAGCACTGGGGCGATGACGCTGCTATTGCTTGCTGCGTTTCCCCAATGCGCGTTGGTAAGCAAATGCAGTTCTTCGCTGCACGCGTTAACTCCGCAAAGGCTTTGCTCTACGCGATTAACGGTGGCCGCGATGAAATGACTGGCATGCAGGTTATTGATAAGGGTGTTATTGACCCAATCAAGCCAGAAGCTGATGGAACTCTTGACTACGAGAAGGTTAAGGCCAACTACGAGAAGGCTTTGGAATGGCTTTCCGAAACCTACATTGAGGCTTTGAACATAATCCACTACATGCACGATAAGTACGCGTACGAGTCCATTGAGATGGCTTTGCACGATAGGGAAGTCTATCGTACACTCGGATGCGGTATGTCTGGCTTGTCTATTGCTGCAGATTCCTTGGCTGCTCTAAAGTATGCAAAGGTTTACCCAATCTACAACAAGGATGCTAAGACCACTGAAGGTCATGAGTATGAGTACATCGAAGGCGCAGACGACGACTTAATCGTTGGCTACAAGACGGTTGGCGAGTTCCCAATCTACGGTAACGATGATGATCGTGCTGATGACTTGGCAAAGTGGGTTGTAAGCACTGTTATGGGTCAGGTAAAGCGTTTGCCTGTATACCGTAATGCTGTTCCAACTCAGTCCATCTTGACTATTACTTCTAACGTTGAGTACGGCAAGAACACTGGTTCCTTCCCATCTGGCCACAAGAAGGGCACTCCTTACGCTCCAGGTGCAAACCCAGAAAATGGTATGGATTCGCACGGCATGCTTCCATCCATGTTCTCTGTTGGCAAGATTGACTATGACGATGCTCTCGATGGCATCTCTTTGACTAACACCATTACTCCAGATGGTTTGGGTAGAGATGAAGGCGAGCGCATTAGCAACCTTGTTGGTATTTTGGACGCTGGCAACGGCCACGGCTTGTACCACGCAAACATCAACGTTTTGCGTAAGGAACAGCTTGAAGACGCTGTTGAGCACCCAGAAAAGTACCCACATCTTACGGTTCGTGTTTCTGGCTACGCAGTGAACTTTGTAAAGCTCACTAAGGAGCAGCAGCTCGACGTTATTTCTCGTACATTCCACCAGGGTTCAGTTACTGACTGATTCTGATTGATTTATGAGTGCCGCCGGGAGTGAGCATGGTTTTGCTCCTGGCGGCTTTTCAAATAAAATAGACTTAAAGATTACCAAAGACGGTTATAGGAGGGCATGTAAATGGTTGAAAACACAGCTTTTCGCACTACGACTCAGCACATGTTAAAGGAGTCAAAAGAGTATGCCCGACAAACTTTAATGGGTGGTCTTTCTGGTTTTGAATCTCCAATTGGATTAGACAGAAAAGACCGCTTAGTCGCTCTTAAAACTGGCGATATTGGATTTGTGCATTCTTGGGATATCAATACTTCTGTTGATGGCCCTGGCACTCGTATGACAGTGTTTATGAGTGGTTGCCCGCTTCGTTGCCAATATTGCCAAAATCCTGATACTTGGAAAATGCGCGACGGCAAGCCAGTCTACTTAGATGCAATGATTAAAAAAGTAGACCGTTATCAAAGTCTTTTTAAGGCAACAGGCGGCGGAATCACATTTTCTGGCGGAGAATCTATGATGCAACCAGCTTTTGTATCTAGGGTTTTTCGTGCAGCAAAAGAGATGGGCGTGCATACTTGCTTAGATACTTCTGGCTTTTTGAATCGCAATTATACAGACGAAATGATTGACGACATTGATCTTTGCCTTCTTGACGTTAAATCCGGAACTGAAGAAACGTATAAAAAAGTAACTGGCGGCTTGCTTCAGCCAACTATTGACTTTGGTCAGCGCTTGGCGAAGGCTGGTAAGAAGATTTGGGTGCGTTTTGTGCTTGTTCCAGGTCTTACAGACAGTGAAGAAAATGTTGAAAAAGTTGCTGAGATTTGCGATTCGTTTGGTGATGCTGTTGAGCATATTGACGTGCTTGGCTTCCATCAACTAGGCCGCCCAAAGTGGCATGAGCTTAGGATTCCGTACCCTCTTGAGAATCAAAAAGGACCTTCTAAGGCGCTTAAAGAGCGAGTTGTAAACCAGTTCAAAGACCACGGTTTTGTAGTGTACTAGACTGCATTTAGACTGCGTCAAAGCTGTAATTGTAATTTAGGGAAATTTTGCGTATTTTATTGTTTTTTTTTTTAAAGGATTTTGTATAATTATACAAATAACCTTTTTTAGAGAAAGGATACGCAATGAAGCGCAGAATAGGTTGTTGGATTGCATTAGCTTTTGCATTAGCGTTAGCTATTTTTGCACGGTGTAACGATCAGTTTGGCTTTGGCACAGCGATTATTATTTTAATTGTTTTGCCGATAATCTTGCTGCCGGTAAATATAGTTGCAGCTTTCGATGAAAAACCTCTTATTGAAGTGCCAATAATATCTGTTGCTATAACCATTGCTACAGAACTTGCCACTTTCCCAATAAGAGATTTAGGTTTACATGCTCTCTACGTTATCCCAACAGTTTTAGTTTCGGCAGTCGCATTTACTCTTACTAGATTCCTTAAAACTAAACTTGTTAAGCGCATAACTCAATAAGAATCAAACAATAAAACAGAATGATTATTTAATTGATTATTTATTTTTGATTAGTCGTAGTTGTGTGCGAAAGTTGAAGCCGTGTTAAAAGATGCATAATCTATAACACGGCTTAAATATATCTTGCGCAATATTCTATAGAATGTTTTACGGATGTTTTGCAAAATAATATTCAAGCATTACAAAGTAAGATGCAAAAAGCGTAAGAATTTGGCTAAAGCGTACAATCGGGAGGCGTTCTTGAATAAGGAACCAAAGCTTTTAAAAGAGCCTAGAGAAGGAGTTCCAGAAGTCATTGATACGCTTGAAGCATATAAAGAATATTGTAATTTGTTGGCAGCAGGGTCGGGGCCTTTGGCTGCAGATGCAGAGCGCGCATCTGGTTTTAGATATGGTCACGAAGATTGGCTGATTCAGTTCAAACGCAAAGGTGCAGGAATTGGATTGCTGGACCCAATAGCTTTAGGAAAACTTGGCGTTGATTGGCATGAATTTAATGAGGCAGTAGGAGACGCGCCTTGGATTATTCACGATTCTATGCAAGATTTGCCAGGATTTTTCGATATTGGTTTGCGTCCGCGTGCTTTATTTGATACAGAAATCGCAGCTAAATTGCTTGGTAGAAAGCGCTTTGGATTAAGCTCTGTAACTGAATATTATTTGGGATTGACTCTTGCAAAAGAACATTCTGCAGCGGATTGGTCATATAGACCTCTTCCTAGAGATTGGCGAAATTACGCGGCTTTAGACGTTGAATTGCTAATCGAATTAGAAGAAGTAATGAGCGGTGAGTTAAAGAAGCAAGGCAAGCTTTTATGGGCAAATCAAGAGTTTGCACACTTATTAAGTAAAGGTGCGCAAAAGAAGGCTCCTCACCCAAATCCTTGGCTTAGAATATCTCATATAAGCGTTCTTATGCACGATAAAATCGGCTTAATGATTGCAAAAGAGCTTTGGCAAAAGCGAGATGAGCTTGCTTGTCAATACGATATTGCGCCAACTCTATTGCTTTCGGATGCTGCGATTATTGAAGCAGGAAAGCGAAAACCAAGTAATTCTAGGGAGTTTCGCTCAATTCGCATTCTTAACGAACGTGTTAGGATTCACACGGGCAGCGAGCAAGACAAGATGTTTGAACGCTATGCTCCGATTCAGCGCAAAATCAAGCCAAATGTGTGGAAAGCTGTTATAGAAGACGCGATTAGTCGCGCTAAAAGTGGGGAAGTTGCTATTGTTTCTAAGCTTGATGATTCAAGTAGTAAATATGGCAATTACAACGATGCTGGCGATTTTGGCGATACTGGCAATTCTGCGGATGCTGGCGATTCTGTTGATTCTAGCGACGCACAAGAATCGCAAGCAGCTCCACGATCTATGAAGTATTGGCGTGATCATCATCCCAAAAGATATGAGCGCTTACAAAATGTAAAGCAGTCTTTAATCAAGATTGCAGAAGATACGCACACGCCTACGGAAATCATTATTAAACCGCAAATTATTCGCAATCTTTGTTGGCAAGATAATATTGAGCATATTGATGTTAAGGAGTTTCTTGTAGAGCAGGGTGCAAGAACGTGGCAAAGCGATTTAATTGCTGAGTCCGTAACTCGCGCTATTATGTAACGGTTGTGCCATATGGCAGAAGCTAGAAAACGTAATTTCAGGAGCGCAAGCGTGAAAATCAGCGTCAGGAATCTTGAGCCAACTAAGGTTAAGCTCACCATTACCGCAGATCTCGAAGATTTTGAGCCATTTATGGATCAGGCTCGTAAAGAGATCGCAAAGCAAATCAACGTGCCAGGTTTCCGTAAGGGACACGTACCAGGCAAGATTGTAGATCAGCGAGTTGGCTTCGGAGCTGTTGCCGGTGAAGCTGTAAATTCTGCTGTTCCAGAGCTTTATTCTAAGGCTTTGGAAGAAAAGAAGATTCGCCCAATGGATCAGCCAGAATTTGATGTTCAGGAAGTCCCAGAATCTGCTAAAGACGAACTTAAGCTTAAGTTTGTTGCAACTGTTGAGCGTCGCCCAGAGTTCAAGCTTAACAAGTTTAAGGGTGTAGAAATCGAAGTAGAGAAGCCAGAAGTTAAAGATAGCGATGTTAAGGCTCGTCTTGAGGCTTTGCGCGCACGTTTTGGCACTCTTGTTGGTGTTGATCGCCCAGCTAAGAAGGGTGATTTTGCAAACATCGATTTGGAAGCTAAGATTAACGACGAAGTTGCCGATTCTCAAAATGGCGTAAGCTACGAGCTTGGTTCCAACACCATGCTTGATGGTTTGGATGAGGCTTTGGAAGGTCTTTCCGCTGGAGAAGAAACCACTTTTGAAGGCACTCTTGAGGCTGGAAAGAACCAAGGCAAGAAGGCTCAGGTTAAGGTAAAGGTTAACTCCGTTAAGGCTCAAGAATTGCCAAAGCTTGACGATGAGTTTGCTAAGGAAGCATCTGAGTTCGACACCTTGAAGGAACTTAAGGAAGACGTTCGTAAGTCTTTGGAGCAAGCAAATGAAGGTCGCCAGGCAACTCTTGCTCGCGATGCCTTTATTGCTAAGATTCAGGAAGAAGTTGAAATTCCTGTGCCAAAGGGTGTTAAAGATAAGGCTGTTGCCGAGCATCTTAAGGGCATGACTCCAGACCCAGAAAAGGCTACTAAAGAGCAAAAGGACGAGGCTGAAAAGGCTGCAGAAAAGGAGCTTCGCGACCAAATGGTTCTCGACGCTTTGGCAGAAAGCCTCGACGTTTCTGTTTCTCAAGCAGACGTTACCAACTTCTTGGTTTCTGTTGCTCAACAGTACGGAATGGATCCAAGCCAGTTTATTAACGCTATTGTTCGCAATGGTCAGCTTGGTTCTGCTGTTCAAGAAGTTGCTCGCTCTAAGGGCTTGCTTGCTGGTATGCGTGCTGTAAAGTTTGTTGCTGGCGGAGAAGCTCTTGATTTAAGTGCTTTCTTGTCGGAAGATGAAGAGCCAGAAGACGAAAGCGTTAAGGCTGCTTCTGCTGCTGCAGCTGTTGCCGACGAGCTTGCTGCTGAAAAGTAGTTAGAATCTTCTAAATTAGAATCTTCTAATAATCTTGTTATTTAAGACCTAGTAGAGCATAACTCTGCTGGGTCTTACTTATATTTAATTAAGCTGGGTCTTACCTATATCTAATTAAATAATTACGATAATTACAGGGTTATAGAATTACAGGACTACAAGGTTACAGAGAAATCTTAAGAATTGCGAGACATTATGGATAGTAGTGCTAAAACTAAGCATGAATCTTGTTGCAAGTTTGGCAAGTTTGACAAGTTTGGCAAATTCTGCAAATCTTGCAAATTATTTAGTTTTGCAATTCTAGTAGCGCGTTTTATTGCATCTTCGGTTGTTCTTGGCGTTCTTGTTGCCCTAGGAGCAACAGTTCTTACGCTTATTTTTTACGCTGTACAATACCTTGCTTTTGGCTCAATTGAATCTGCTGAAAATACTGTATTTTTAGGTCTTCCTTGGTATCGCTACGTGCTATCTTGCACAATTGCTATGACTATTGCTTCACTAGCTTGGTATTTTTTGCGAAAGAAGGAGAATCCTCCTCGAATCTTTACTATTCCACAAGCCGTTAGTGGCAGTAGAATGCCAATTTTTTCTACTATTGCACATGTTTTATTACAAATCGGCATTGTTGGCTCTGGAATTTCAATCGGAAGGGAAGTAGCTCCTAGAGAATTAGCTGCAATGATTGCTCAGCGTTGCAGCAGTATTTTTAATGTGTCTGTTAAAACTCAGCGTATACTAGTTGCGTCTGCTGCAGGTGCTGGCTTGGCTGCAGTGTACCACGCGCCTTTAGCTGGCACCGTGCTTTCTTTAGGTTTGCTTAGTAAAACTCAAGGTTTTGGTTTTTATGCGTGGCTAAATCGCGAAAATGGCTCTGTAATAGTTAATGCACTTAAAAATATTGCGCGCTCGGAGCGTTTGCATTGCTTGCCTTTTGCTCTTGTTATGAATTATGTTGCTGCGTTTGTTGTTGAGTTTTTATTGCATCATTCTAGATATTACAATATTTCGCAATTTTCTTGCGTGATTTCTTGGCAAATTTGCGTTTTAACTGTTGTTGTTGGTGCAGTGTGCGGCTTAGTTGGTTACGTTTTTCGCTTGGGTATTATTTGGTGTAGAACTCATGCTTTGCGTGGTATACAAATGCTGTGTTTTATGCCTGTAGCTGGCTTAGTTATTGGTGTTGCAGCTTGTTGGTTTCCGCATATTATGGGGAATGGTAGGTCGCTTTGCCAACTTGCGTTTTCTGTAGCTAGCTTTCCGTATATGGCAGAAAACTCGCATATTATGATTATTTTGTTGCTTCTTGCGCTAATTAAAATGGCTGCTACTTTGCTTGTTTTGCGCTATGGTGCTTCTGGAGGCGTTTTGCAACCGAGTATTTCAACTGGCGCTTGCTTTGGCGTGATTTTATACGCTATTTTTTCAACAACGGCGCTTTCGCAAGTTTTTGACATTTCGCAAGTTTCCGCAATTTCTGTATCTATTATTGGTGCTGCTTCTTTACTTGCGTCTTCTAGAAAAGCTCCGATTATGGCGTGGCTTTTAGTTGCGGAATTAGTAAACGCACCGTTTACATTACTTTGTCTTATGCTATTTGCAGTGATTGTGTCTAATTGTGTATCTAGTTGTGTGTCTAATTGCGTTAAGCGTTTTACTTCGCATTCTTGTTTTGCGGTCACACGCACACGATAGTCTAGATATATTCAAAATGTTTGTAAGGAGATAAGGTGACTGATCTGTTTACGGCTTCTCCCGTTATGCAAGAAGGGGAGCCACAAAATCCAACGGATTCGATTTTTAATCAACTCTTAAAAGATCGTATTATTTGGCTTGGCTCTGAAGTCAAGGATGAAAATGCCAATATTATTTGCGCTCAGATGCTTATGCTAGCTGCGCAAGATCCTAAGAAAGATATTTGGCTTTATATTAATTCGCCAGGTGGTTCTATTACCGCTGGAATGGCTATTTACGACACTATGCAGCTTATTGAGCCAGATGTTGCTACGATTGCTGTTGGCATGGCTGCTTCTATGGGTCAGTTCTTGCTGAGTTCTGGCACGCCTGGTAAGCGTTTTATTACGTCTCACGCTCGCGTGCTAATGCACCAGCCTTCTGGCGGTGTTGGTGGCACTGCTACAGACGTGCGTATTAATGCTGAACTTATTATGGATATGAAGAAAACTCTCGCTGAGCTAACGGCTCAGCAGACTGGTCATACGGTTGAAGAGATCTACCGAGACAACGAGTATGATCATTGGTTTACTGCTCAGCAGGCTTTGGAGTATGGCTTTGTAGATAAGATTGTTACCACTCCAGCTTCTATGCGTGGGGAGGAGTGATTTTAATGGCAAGTGAAGAAGCAAAGTTTGTTGCTCGCGCTAAGCGTTTGGGTGGATTCGGTCAGACCAGTGGTGTGTTTACGAATCGTTATGTTTTGCCTCAATTTGGCGAGCAGACTCCTTATGGTATGAAAACGCAAGATCCATACACTAAGCTTTTTGAAGATCGCATTATTTTTATGGGTGTTCAGGTTGACGACACTTCTGCTGATGACATTATGGCTCAGCTTTTGGTTCTCGAAAGCATGGATCCAAGCAGAGATGTAATGATGTACATTAACTCTCCAGGCGGTTCTATGACGGCTATGACGGCCATTTACGATACCATGCAATACATTAAGCCAGATGTTCAGACGGTGTGTTTGGGTCAAGCTGCTTCGGCTGCTGCGATTTTGCTTGCTGCTGGCGCTGCTGGTAAGCGTATGATTTTGCCAAATGCTCGCGTGCTTATTCATCAGCCTGCAATGGGTCAAGATTTTGGCAAGGCTACAGAGATAGAGCTTCAGGCTAAGGAAATGTTGCGTTTGCGTGAATGGTTGGAATCCACTCTTGCAAAGCACACTGGCCAAAGTGTTGATCGTATTCGTAAAGATATTGAGGTAGATACTATTCTTACAGCTCCTCAAGCTAAAGAATACGGTATGGTAGACGAGGTTCTGGAGCATAGGTCTTAAGGATTTTATGTTTTAGATTCTTGTGTTTTAGATGCAGACCCTGGCGATGGCGACACGCCAGGGTTTGTATTTTTGTAAAGATGGTTGTATATTAGTCAAGTTGCCAAAAACAACGGAAAGTTAAAGTTCCAAGTTTTTGGAGAACATGCGCCAGTAGCCCAACGGATTAGAGCATCTGACTACGGATCAGAAGGTTGCAGGTTCGAATCCTGTCTGGCGCACGATACACGCGGCTTATGCCGCGTTTTTTTTTATAATGGTTGTTATCAAAAGTGATTGATTAATTAATTGAGAAAAAGAGGCTATCTTATGCAACCTGAGAAAGTTAATCGTTATAGTTTGCGTAAGTTCGGACAACATTTCGTTTCTGCTGTGGTGGTAGTTGTGGTGGTTGGAATTTTGTTCTCTGGAATGGCTCTATCTCAAGCGACACTTGCTCACGCTGACATGGTGGGTAAAGATAATGATTTAAGGAATGGCTCAGAAAGTAGCCGTACCGCAGGTTCTGCAAACAAAACTAATCCTTTAACTAAAGATGATGATGGATATTATGATTTAATGACTGAAAAAACATCAGAAAATCTCTATCCAGAAGTTTTTTCAAATGAAGAATTGCAAAAAGCTGAAGCAGAAAAAGACGATAAAGTAAAAATTTATTTCACTCCAAAAGGAAAAGACTTTAACCCAAAAGGAAAAGATACCAAACAATTAACATTAATAGGATGGAGATTTGTAGATTGGTATCCACAAGATGGAACAGTTGATTACTTTATATTTTTACCAAAAAGAAATGTAGAGAGTGCAAGAGCACAAGTTGGAGCAGTTTATCACGCTTTTAACACCTTAGAAGAAGGCAATAAAATTTCTTTTAATGACGGTAAATATGCCGAAACGCCATTTTCTCTTTCGGTAAATAAAAAAGTCCTTGGAGAAAATTTAACAGAGGAAACTAAATTTAAAGTAAATCCAAAGCAAACTCGTGCATTTGTTAGAGTTAGCTATCAAACAACTAAAAATGACGATGCACTCTCACAAGTTTTTTATGTAGATAGATATGGAGAAGGAAATACTATATTTAAATTTTTTGTAACTTCTGTAGATGCAGATTTTCACTTTGTAGATGATAGTAGTTATAGAAAATTAACAAACCAAAAATTATCTTCACCTCTAAAAGAAAGAAGTGAAAGAGATAAAAATTCTTTTTCTAATGAAGCTTTTAAAAAGCTTGATCTAAAAGATATGCTTAACATTGTTAAAACAGATAAAGCTTTCTTTGGAAATAATCCAGTCTATAGTGCCGATTTGTCCACTCCTTTATTGTCATATGATGGTGATGAAAAAAGTTCAATAAAAAGACCTACTTTAGATCAGTTAAAAGCAAAAACAATTCCGGGATATATTTACTGTGATAATGATATAGATAAGCCAAAAACAAAAGAATTTAAAAAAGATGACGCTACAACGAAAGAAAAAGGCAATCATTATTTAACTTATGGCTATGATAACGATAGAAATATGTTGACTACAAAACATTATTATGTCACTTATCGCGCCATGCCAACAGAAATTGTTGTTCGTCAATTTAAAGAAGATAAAAAAACATCTTTAGATAATAGTTTTGATCTTTACCGTGTGGAAGATAATAAAGAGGTTTTAGTTAAATCTGCTATTAAACCTAATTATTCTCGTGCGAATGAAAAAGAAGATACTATAAATTCTATAGAAAAAATGATGAAAAAAAATACAATAAACGATCAAGGCTATTACGAAACAAATAATCTTCTTTATTTAGAACCAGGTAGTTATGTTTTAAAAGCAAAAAAATTAACAGAGCCATACTATAACGAAAAAGAAAATCAGGAATTTACAGTTAGTCTTTTGGATAGTAATGATAAAAAAACAAGAATAACTGTAGACTTTAATGCTTTATTAAAACATAAAGTAAGCTATAATTTCAACTCAAAAGATGACAAAAAATTACCAGACAAAGTTACAAACTTACTGCCAAAAAATGAAAATACATATAAAAAAGGCGAAAAAATAACTCCAGCTGACCCAACGCAAAAAGAAATATCAGTAGACGGAGGGAAATGGACATTCCTAGGATATGATACTGAAGAGCAAACAGTAGAAGATAAAGATTTAACATTCACAGGAACATGGAAATTTACTAGCATAAAACCTCTATCTACCCTAGACGAAGCACCTCAATTAGAAGTAGCTGACAAAGAAATAATGGTAGGAGAAGATTTAGATCTAAAAACACTAATAATAAGTGCAACAGACAAAGAAGACGGCGACTTAAAAGAAAAAGTAGAAATAGTAGATAAAGGTGGTTTTGACAATAACAAAGTCGGCACATATAAAATTACATATAAAGTAGCAGATAGCAAAGGAGCAACTGCAACAAAACAAGCGACAGTAACAGTAAAAGAAAAAACAAAATCAAATCCACAGCAAGAGTCACAGCCGCAGCCAAAGTCGCAGCCACAGCACAAAGCCACTTTACCGCGGACAGGAACGACCGTTAGTAGCTTAGTATTGATTGGAAGTGTATTAGTTGCGATTGGTGTTTTGCTTCAAGTAAGTAAACGAAAAGATTAATGTTTAATAGTTGAACCCCTCTATCCACAGATAGAGTGGTTATAGGCCGAAAAGTGTGTAAAGCTAAGCTGATGAATATTCTGGAAATAGAATTAGTCAGCTTGGCTTTTTGATAATTACTTGTACTACAGATTTACGTCCTAAATGAATACCATCAACGTGAATGTAATCATAAACTTTGTCTACAAATGGTACTTGCGGCCATAAGTCCCATAAAAGCTTATTCTTACGTCTTAAGGTACGGGCTGAGAAATCGTATGAATACTTATCCTGAGTCTTATTAGATAAAAGCCAATTTAAGCCAACTGTTAAATCGTTTGATTGTTTATCATACGCCCTACTTTTAGAAGCCCCACAGTTAGTACAACGGTATCTAGTAGTGCCAGCATTGGTGTGACCATTCTTGCTCATTTTATGATGACAGTTATTGCATAGTGGGTTATTCATACAAATGAAGAATAACCCACATTCGATATACCACGAGCCCTACTGCCATAAGGCTTATGAGCTTATTTTTTACACACTTTTTGTCCAGGTGGCGAATGCGCAGAAAACAGATTCGATTACCGCAAAACGCTTGTATTGCAAGGTCTAAGGCATGATTTCTTACACACTTTTTGGCCTATAACCCCTAATCCGAATAACCAGTACAAGAACCACAATAACAATGTTGTTGATGTATAATCGCTTTTGATAGTCTTTCCCGCATGCGCGGGTGTGATCCTTCTGTGTTTCGTGTTCTATCGTCTTTCTCGCATTGGCGAGGCATTATCTGAGCTTCAAATGCATGTAATATGTTTGAAGCTCAGATAATTATAAATAAATATTCAATACAATCTTCCTTAAAACTTTTATTAAGAGTATATTTACCATTATTTAGTAATCATTGTAGATTAAGGGGATAGTAGGTATGAGATGTAATCATATTGTTAATCCTGCATTATGGGGTAAAAAGAGAGAAGTTAATGGAGTAATGCAATGGCTTCCTCTTGCTCAACATCTTGAAGATACTGGAAATATTATTGGCCAATTATGGAATCATTGGCTTAGTGATGGTCAGCGAAGATTGATTGAATCCTCATTAAGTAAACATGTTGATGCAAAAAAATTATCTCAATTTTTAGGTTGCATACATGATATTGGTAAAGCTACTCCTGTTTTTCAGTTTCGCAAATCGTATTCAAATTCAAAAGATTTAGATATTGCGTTAAAAAATAAGTTAGCTGCTGTTGGTTTCACAAATATTGATGATTTTATTCTTAAGACAACAGATTGGTCAAGTAGTCATCACACTATAACAGGTCAAGCTATTCTTTCTAATGCTGGAGTTCCTGAAGGGATTTGTGGAATCGTTGGCGCTCATCATGGTAAGCCTTTAGATAATAATTACGTTTATGAACATAATGAGTCTTCATATGCTGACCATTACTATCAAAGTGAAACTGAAAGTGAGAATAGTAAATTATGGAAAAAAATGCAGAATGATATTTTGGATTGGGCTTTAGAAAGGAATGATTTTTCTAATGTAGATAATCTTCCTGAAATAAGTGAGCCAGCACAAGTTTTATTGTGTGGATTAGTTATTATGGCTGATTGGATTGCTAGTAATGAAAACTATTTTCCGCTTATTTCAATAGAAAAAGATTTAATAGAAAATCATGAAGAAAGATATAGAAGAGGCTGGGACAAGTGGTTACAACATGGTTCTAAAGATGTATGGGAATCATTAAATTGTTATAGCGATATTTCGCAAATATATAAACATCGTTTTGGTTTCTTGCCGAATGATGTTCAGATAGCGTTGCACGACGTTATTTCTAATTGCGAAGAACCTGGAATTTTTATTCTTGAATCAGCGATGGGTTCAGGTAAAACAGAAGCTTCTTTGATTGCTGCTGAGCAATTGGCAAATCTAACTGGAAGAAGCGGAGTATTTTTCGGTCTTCCTACTCAAGCCACTTCTAACGGAATGTTTAGGCGAGTTGAGAATTGGCTTAAAAGTGTGAATTGTGATTTTCAGGGTGAAATTGGTTTACGTTTAGTTCATGGTAAATCTGAACTGAATGCAGATTATGCGCATTTGCCGCGTGGAATGCAAAATATGAATGATGGTTGTGAGAGTAGTTCTAGTAATAATGATGCGAATAATAATGGAGTAATACTTAATGATTGGTTTACTGGGCGAAAAACAGCAATGTTGGATGATTTTGTAGTTGGTACAGTAGATCAATTTTTGTTAGCTTCGCTAAAACAAAAACATCTTATGCTTCGTCATTTGGGTTTAAGTAAAAAAGTTGTAATTATTGACGAAGTGCACGCGTATGACGCTTATATGAATAAGTATCTTGAAGAATCTCTTATTTGGATGGCAGCATATGGTGTTCCTGTAGTATTGCTTTCTGCCACCTTGCCTGCAAAGCGTAGAAAAGAACTTATAAAATCTTATCTGTTGCGCGGGTTGGGATTTAAATGGAGTGAATGTGATAAGTCTAATGTTGATTTTGAAACAAATGGTTATCCTTTAATCACATACAGTGATAAAAACTGTGTAAAACAAAAATTTATTGAAAATGATGCTAGTGACAATAAATCTGTTTCTGTAAGAAAAATAACAGACGATAACTTACATGAATCACTTGTTAGTGAGCTTAAATCTTTATTAAATAATGGAGGTATTGCTGGGATTATAGTAAACACCGTTAAGAGAGCTCAAGAAATTTATAATGCTTGCGTTGATGAGTTTAGTGATGAAGAAGTGATAGTTATTCATTCGCAATTTATTGCTACGGATAGAGTTAGAAAAGAACAACAGATTTGCAATATGATTGGCAAGAATGCCCATAGACCTGCTCGTGCAATAATTATTGGTACGCAAGTATTAGAACAGTCACTTGATATTGATTTTGATGTTTTGTTTACTGATCTTGCTCCTATAGATTTATTACTTCAACGTGCTGGCAGATTACAAAGGCATACTATAGAGCGCCCAGATTCTCTTAAAGAACCAATTTTATATGTGTTGGGAACCAGTGAGCGGTATGAATTTGATAAAGGCTCTGAGTCTATTTACAGTAAATATTTACTTATGAGGACTCAATACTATTTGCCAGATGTTATAAACATGCCTCAAGATATTTCTCGATTAGTACAAATAGTTTATGGTGATAATCCTTTAGAGTTACAAGAAGATTTGACAGATGCTTATGTTGCTGCAAAAAGAGAATATGATTCAGACAGAAATAACAATGAAAGTAATGCTGAAACATATAGAATTGAAAATCCAAAAACAGAAATCGGTAAAAAATCTATTGTTGGCTTGTTGGAGAATCCAATTGTAAAAGAGTCTGATGAATTTGCACATGCTCAAGTTCGTAATAGCGGTGAATCTATAGAAGTTATTGCTGTTAAAAGAGTTGGATCCGGCTATGGAACTTTCCATGATTGTAAAGATATTTCACAAAATATTGATGATGTGGAAGTTGCAATGAAACTTGCTCAAGAGACAGTAGGATTGCCGTGGATGTTTACGATAAACAGCAATCGTGTTGAAGAAACAATTGCAGAATTGGAAAGAATGCGAAAACAAAAGCAATTCCAAAATTGGGATGATCAGCCTTGGCTGCGAGGCTCTTTGGTGCTTCTATTCGATGAAAATAATATTTGCGAATTATCGAAATACAGAGTTGCGTATTCTGAAAAAAGTGGTATTGTATGTATTAAGAGTTCAGAAGAAGACAGAAAGGAATTAAAAGGTGAGCAGATTTAATTTATTGGATGAGCCTTGGATTTCCGTCATTGTAGACGAAAAAGGCCACAATAAACTCGTATCAATAACAGATGTGTTTAAGAATGCATCTGAATATAAAGCTCTTGCTGGCGATATGAAAACTCAAGATTTTGCATTACTTCGTATTCTTCTAGCTGTACTTCATACTGTTTTTTCTCGATATGACATTCAAGGAAATTCTCGTGAATTTGATTCAGATGAAGAGGATAAAGAGGATTTTAATGAAGAAACAATGAATATTTGGCGCGAAGTTTGGAATTCAAAAAAATTTCCAGATGTAGTCTTCAAATATTTAGAACAATGGCATGATCGTTTCTATCTTTTTGATGACAAATATCCTTTTTTACAAGTACTTAAACAAGATATCGATAGTAAAAAGCTTGGTGGTAAATCTCCTAGCGAGATATCTGGTAAAAATATAAATCGATTGATTTCTGAAAGCAATAATAAAATTGCAGTATTTTCTCCAAAAGATAATGTTGATAATAATAAATCGTCACTTACTGAAGCACAATTAGCAAGATGGATTATTACCTTACAGTCATATGCTGGATTGGCAGATAAGACCATTTTTGGTACGGAAAAATATAAAGCTTCTAAAGGTTGGCTTTTTGATCTCGGCGGTATTGAGATAGTAGGGGCCAATTTATTTGAAACTCTTATGCTCAACTGCGTGCTTGTTGGTGAAATACAATCTCCTGAGAAAAGACAAAAGCCATGCTGGGAATATTCAGGAACAGAAAATGTTGAAAATTCATTTTACGAAACATTTATCGACAATATTTCTCAGCTTTACACTCGATGGAGTAGGGCAATATATATAAATCCTGATACCAGCATTGACAAGCCTATATCGGTCTCTATAGTGAAACTTCCTGATATTAATCATAAAAATGCTTTTATTGAGCCAATGACAGTATGGCAGTATAACAAGGAAGGTGAAAGTAAGGACAAATACACTCCCAGGAAGCATAGAGCAGAAGAATCTATGTGGAGATCGTTCGGGTTACTTACGTTGCAAGAATCAGATGATGGGATCCTAAAAAATCACAAACCGGGAATTATGGAATGGCTTAACAAAATTAAACATGATATTGCTGGTTCTTCTATTTCACTGCAAGCCATAAGTATGAAAGATGACGGCAATGCTACATCTTGGGTCCCTACAGATGAAATATGCGATACTTTGCATATTGATGAAGTTGTAGTAACTGATAATGCTGACAATGGATGGGTATACAGAATTAACAATGAAGTCGAGTATACAAGATCTGCCATAGGATTTATTTACAGGCAATTTCTTCTCGACATATGTGAAATACGCAATAGAAATAAAGATGATGCAACTAAATATTCTGCTAAGTACATTAGTCAGGCTTATTTCTTAGTTGATCAACCGTTTAGAGAATGGTTAGCAAATATTAAACCAAAAGATTTAATGAATGAACGATGTACTCAATGGAGAAATACTTTGCATAGCATACTTATAAATGAAGCAAAAGGCATGTTGGAAAATGCTACATTGCGTGATTTTACAGGTAGGCCTGCTATGCAAAGTGAGAAAGAAACTACAAAAAATATAGTTACGGCTTACAGCATTTTTACTAGTCGATTAAAAAAATTATCAAAAAAATAAAGACATAGAAAGGAGGCTATTATGGCTGAAAATCAAAGCAAATCTGTTGAAGTATCTAATGCTGTTAGAAAAATTATCAATCAATTTTTGAATGGCTCAGATATTGCATCAAGGCGAGCTATGCTTGCTCAACTACGCAACACAATTGGTAAGCCATTAAGTCAGTCTGTAGAAATATGGCCATGGATACTAAGCAATGTTCCAGAAAGCTTTATCAATAAATATGGTGAAGTTAGCTATCAAATGCGATCTGTTATAAACACTTTGCAAATATACGCATTGTATGAACAAGGTAGTGTAGAAAAATCAAGTTATAAGTATTTGAACAAATCTGAAGATTCAGAAAATGAAAAATCTTATAACAATATGGGAACAGCTTTAAGAGCACTAAGATGTGACGAAGGTGTGCGTGGAGCGATGGATAGACGCTTTAGTGTTATGATTACTGCAAGCGATTACGAAAGTTTTTACTATTACCTTCGTCAACTAGTTCGACTACTAAAAAGCAGAACAAAAGAAAATCAACAAGCGATTGATTATTCTAAACTAGCACGCGATTTATATTTACTTCAGTTTGAAGATTCAGAAAAAGTAAGACTTTCCTGGGCGCAAGAATATTATCGCTTAAGCAAGTAGCAATAACTTTTTAGCAATATCACATATTTTAAAAATTACATATTTCAAAAACAACGTTATTAAACAATTAACTAAAATTTAGAAAGGCAAAACAATGGACGCTCATTTATTCTTAGATATTCAAGCAATCCAAGCTGTTCCACCATGCAATATTAATCGCGATGATGCAGGTAGTCCAAAAACTGCTCAATATGGCGGTGTAACTAGAGCTAGAGTAAGCTCTCAATGCTGGAAGCACTCAATGCGCGAATATTTCAAAGAACACAGCGGAGATTCTAATGTTGGAATACGAAGCAAAAACATTGTTAAGTACGTTGCAGATAAAATTGTTGCATTAAAACCAGAATTATCTGAGCAAGAAGCATTAGATTTAGCAAATAAAACGTTAAATAATGCTGGCGTTAAAACTAAAAAAGATAATGATGAAATAGTTCCTACAGCAAAAGCTTTATTCTTCTTAGGAGAGACTCAAGCAAATTCTCTAGCGCAAGCAGCAATCAATAATGTTACTGACAAGAAGCAACTGCAAGAAATCTTGAAAGATAATCCACCTATTGATATTGCTTTATTTGGTCGCATGCTTGCAGACGATCCATCGCTTAATGAGGATGCTTCTTCTCAAGTTGCTCACGCAATTTCCACTCACGCTGTTCGTGCTGAATTTGATTACTATACTGCTGTTGATGATTTATCTACTGAGGATAATGCTGGAGCTGGAATGCTTGGAACAATAGAATTTAATTCTTCAACGCTTTATCGTTATGCAAATGTGGCAGTACATGAGTTTAGCCATCAGTTGAGCGATAACAAAGAATCTACAATTAATGCTCTTAGACTTTTTATTGAAGCTTTCGCTAACGCTATGCCTACTGGAAAAGCAAATACTTTTGCGAATCAAACTTTGCCGCAAATGCTGGTGGTAACTTTAAGAGATGACAGACCAGTGAATTTAGTGAGCGCATTTGAAGATCCAGTAAAAGCAAAAGACGGATATGTTTCAAAATCTATTGAGAAACTATCTCAAGAATACGAAAAAGTTCAAAAATTCGTCAATAAGCCACTTGCATCATTCTATGTAACAATGGATTCTTCAAATGAGAATCTTAAATTAGGAGTGGAAGAGCAAAGTATGCAGCAATTATTGGATGATTTTTCTTCTAAAGTCTCCGAATTTCTTCAGTAAATTCCTTAATAAATAACACTTATTAGTTGATATTTAGTGTTTAATAGTTAGGAAGCTTATGAAAAGTTTATTACTGAAGTTTTCTGGACCGTTGCAATCATGGGGTACGGATTCGCATTTTGAGACTCGTCACACAGACTACTATCCATCTAAAAGTGCGGTAGTAGGTATGATTGCTGCAGCTTTTGGATATAGAAGAAGCACAGATTGTGATGAAGAGATTGCAAAGCTTAATGATTTAGATTTTGCAGTACGAATAGATCAGCAAGGAAATTTGCTTAGAGATTATCATATTGCTGCAAAATATAAGCCTAACGGTGACTTTGAAAAAAATTACGTTACAAATCGTTACTATCTAGAAGATGCCATATTCCTAGTTGCAATAGGATCCGATAATGAGCAACTTATTTACAGTATTAACGATGCGTTGCGCTCGCCGTATTTTCAATCTAGTTTAGGCAGAAGATCATTGCCTCCTACAGCTGATTTTATTCTAGGCGTAGAAGATTGCGGAGTAATTCAAGCATTATTAACGTATGAGTGGCTTGCAAACAAGTGGTCTAAAAAAAGATTTAATACTTCTAGACTATCTGAAGCATCAGAGTCTTCTATTGAATCGTGCAATGAAGTATTTATATCCTTATACGCTGATTCTGATTTAGTAGATAAAGCTGCAGCAGAATTAGTCAAAGACGATACTAGTACTTATAAAATTCAGGAATCAGTTCGTAGATTACGCAAGGATTTCGTTAATTCTTTCTCTAACAAGGAAAGAAAATTCGGATTTCGTTACGAGTCAAAAATGGGAATACCTATTAAGAGAATTCTCCACAATAATTCGGATTCGGAAGGTATTTCATCAGATAGTAAGCATGTGAAATCTACTGGAGATTTTATTGCTGAGCATGATGCTTTTTCTGGATTGGAGTCTTAAATGTCTTATTTAAGCAGAGTTGAAATTGATTATAAAAAGCCCTCATCATTGAGAGATCTTAAATCTGTTGGTGCCTTTCATAACTGGGTTGAGCAAAGTTTTCCCTACGAATGGGAGAATCATGAAAGAATCAGAAAGCTATGGAGAGTTGATGTTTTGCATGGAAAACATTACTTGCTTATCGTAAGTGATTCTAAACCAGATTTGCAACGTCTAGAGATGTATGGTGTTGCAGGAACAGCGTCAAGTAAAACTTATGATAAGTTTTTAGACTCACTAATGAATGGCATGAGAATGCAATTTCGTGTGACGCTTAACCCTGTTGTTTCTATTTCTGATAATGCTGAAACTCGCACTACTAGAGGTAGAGTAGTACCACATGTTACTTATGATCAGCAGATGAATTTTTTGTTTAATCGCGCACAAAAATTAGGTTTTTCGTTGAACGAAAATGAATTCGCTATTGTTGAACGTGGATATAGCTTATTTACAAAGTCAGAAAAACCTATTCGATTAAGTAAAGCTGTTTATCAAGGTATTTTAACAATTAACGATGCAGACACTATGCGTAAAACACTGCTAGAAGGAATTGGCAAAAAGAAAGCGTATGGCTTTGGAATGATGACAGTAATTCCTTTAGGTAATTAAATAAATGACGCTATTTTATTAAAGGCTGTAACAGTATGAAAAAGAAATTCGGTGCTCAAAAAGCTGAAATATCAGAGCTTCCACGTATAAGCGACAGAGTGAGTTTTATATACGTAGAGCATGCGAAAATTAATCGTCTTGATAGTGCTGTTACAGTCTTTGATGCAAATGGAACTATAAGAGTTCCTGCTGCAATGATTGGCGTTTTACTTTTAGGTCCTGGCACGGAGATTACTCATAGGGCAATGGAATTACTTGGAGATGTTGGCGCAAGCATAGTTTGGGTTGGTGAGCATGGGGTTCGCAATTATGCTCATGGTAGAGCATTGTCAAGAAGCTCAAGATTGTTGGAAAAACAGGCAAAACTTGTTACGAATAATAGGTCTAGATTGAGTGTTGCGAGAAAAATGTATCAAATGCGTTTCCCTAATGAAAATATATCGTCATATACTATGCAACAATTAAGAGGTCGAGAAGGAGCTCGTGTAAGAAGCATATATAGGGAGATGTCTAATAAATACAATGTTCAATGGAATGGCCGCGATTATAAAGTCGATGATTTTGAAAGTGGTACTGTTGTTAATCAAGCATTGTCTGTAGGTAACGTATGCCTATACGGTTTAGTGCATAGCATAATATCTGCTTTAGGTTTAGCGCCTGGATTAGGTTTCGTGCATACTGGCCATGATCTTTCTCTAGTATACGATATTGCAGACTTATATAAAGCTGAATTAACTATTCCTGCATCTTTTGAAATTGCTTCTCAGTGTGAATTCGACGATGATATTGAACGGTTAATGCGTTTGAAAATGCGTGATTGCTTCGCAAATTGCAACATAATGTCTCGTATTGTTAATGACATACAAAATCTTCTTGAAATACCGATTGACGATCAAATTACTGTTGATGTAATACATCTTTGGGACGATAAGGAAATTCTAGTAGCTTCTGGCGTAAATTACAGTGAGGTGAATTGATATGCCGTTAACTGTGATTACGATGACTAACTGCCCACTATCTTTAAGAGGTGATTTAACCAAGTGGATGCAAGAAATAGCTACAGGCGTTTATGTCGGCAATTTTAACAGTAGAATCCGTGAAGAATTATGGAAGCGTATAGAAAACAGTGTTGGAAATGGTGTTGCAACAATGAGTTTTTCTTCCAGAAATGAAATTGGCTACGATTTTAAGACTATCCATTCGCATCGTGAAGTGGTTTATTCGGATGGATTACCTCTGGTACGTATTCCAACAGTTGATACATTAGAAAACGCTATTAAACATGGATTTAGCGATGCAGCACATTTTCATAACGCAAGGAAATTTTCAAATGCTAGGCGTAAAAGTATTAATACTACTTCTAATAAAATTGAAGATAATCTTACAAATGAGAATATTAGTAATCTAAGTTACGATAATATTTCTCGAACTGCAAACTTTACTACGAATAATGAAGAAATAACTTGTACAGATTACTGGAAAGATTTTATTGGTAAAATAAGTAAGAATTTTGTTGTAATAGATTGCGAAACTACGGGTTTAAATAGCAAAGTTGATAAAATCATTGAAATTGGAGCCGTTAAGTTCATTGATGGGAAAATTGAAGAATTCCAAAAACTAATAAAGATTAATTGCGATAGCGTTAGTAATTTTAATAAAAATAATTTTATTCCTAATAAAATTATTGAGCTAACTGGTATTACAACTAATATGCTTGAGTCTTATGGTGTAGGATTAGATTTAGCATTAAGAGAATTCATTGATTTTATCGGAAAATTACCGATACTTGGATACAATATACAGTTTGATATGTCATTTTTGAATTCTGCTTTATCTTCATTAGGTGAAAGATTTGACGATTCTCTTTTAATTAATAAAATTTTTGATATCTCTCGTTTTGTAAAGAAAGAAAAGAAATTTTTAAAAAATTACCAGCTAAAGACGGTGCTGCACGAATACAACATTTCTGAATCCGTTCCGCATAGAGCTCTTCTGGACGCTAGACTAACAGCGCATCTTGTTTTTAATTTGAAAGGATTGTTAAAATTTATTTCATAAAAATAAAATACTGTTGTACCATGTTCTGTGATAGGTTGAATTTGAAAAGTAAATGAAATTTGACTGTTTCTGTTATGGAAATGGCCATTTTTATTGGGATTTTAAGTGTCTTTCCCGCATACGCGGGGGTGATCCTTTCCTAGTTTTTTTATTAGAAAGGTTAAAAAGTCTTTCCCGCATACGCGGGGGTGATCCCTATTACGCCTGTTGAAACACAAAATGTTGAAAGTCTTTCCCGCATACGCGGGGGTGATCCCGGTACGATATGAAACTTTAGCCAAATCAACATGTCTTTCCCGCATACGCGGGGGTGATCCTTGGAAACTCTGGAATAATAACGGTACGATATGGTCTTTCCCGCATACGCGGGGGTGATCCCATCTGGTACATTCTTTGATTGTATGCAGCACTGTCTTTCCCGCATACGCGGGGGTGATCCCGATAACCAGCCAGAATAAAAAGACAATAAGGAGTCTTTCTCGCATACGCGGGGGGGATCCCACGTCAATTTTCATATTTTCCAAGCCATTTGTGTCTTTCCCGCATACGCGGGGGTGATCCCCAGTAGACTTGCAATCGCAACAAGTATTTCCAGTCTTTCTCGCATACGCGGGGGTGATCCTAATACATCGCGCGTAGAAGTGACGCGAATCGAGTCTTTCCCGCATACGCGGGGGTGATACTATATAAATATTGTGATACAGTATAACCAGCGTGGGGACCTCGGCAACCAGCTTTCAAGACTGGAACATCAGTCTGAGGAGCACCCCACGTTTTTCAGTTTTTTGCAACGATTGAGCGAGAAAAGAAAAAAGGGTGGCGCGTTAATACCTTGTTCTCAGTTGTGGAAAATAAGAGAGGAGTGAAAAGCTAATGGATATGATGAAAATTTGTTATGACATGGTTGAGAAACTCCGTCCATATGCAGAACCTAACATGGATAAGCTCTCTAAAGAAGCAGCCAATAGTGCTATTCGAGCGGGCGAACCGTCTATTGCAATTGATTATTATTTAGTAGAAGCATGGATGCACAAGAGCGCACCTAAAGAGTTGCTAATAGAAGCCTATAACCTGCTAGATCCTTATGAATGCGGCGATGATTATGACGATATAGCAGACGATTTAGGTGTACCGCGTAAAGTTCATTCACCAGATGAATAAAGAATAAATTTTATATTAAATTAACAACTATCAGATTTTAGCTACCTTGCAAAAGGTGGTAAGCAATTAAAAGTATGCGCGTTAATACCTTGTTCTCAGTTGTGGAAGATAAGAGAGGGGTGAAAAGCTAATGGATATGATGAAACTTTGTTATGACATGGCTGAAAAACTTCGTCCCTATGCTGAGCCATATATGAGTGAATTTTCCAAAGAATTTGCTAATGATGCTATTGACGCAGGAGAACCGTCAGTTGCAATTGATATTTATTTAGTAGACGCGTGGCTGCACAAGAGTGCGCCTAAAGAGTTGTTAATCGAAGCATATAACCTGCTAGAGCCTTATGAGTGCGGCGATATACATGACGATATAGCAGACGATTTAGGGTTGCCGCGTAAAGTTGATCCATTAGACGAATAAAAAATAAATTTTGGTCTATAACCCTAGAACCTATAACCCTAGAAAATATGCTTAGAATGAAAATTGCGAGGAACCCCTCGACTAACAATCTGACGTAAACGGCAGCTGCGAGGCCCTCGCGTTACATTCATTATAGCGTTATTTTTTAGAATATCCAATGTAACAGGGGCTTCAATAAATACTATTCTTCAAAAACGTTTATCTAGAGAAGATACGAAACTAAATTGCGTTTGCATAATAGAAAACGGGAAAATTAACTATTACAAAAGAGCTGGTCATTTCCCCAAACCCACCCCGTGAAGGGTCAAGGGTAAGGGGGAGCCCCAGCTCTCAATTCGATTCTATCATATGGTTTTTTTACATCTTTCTAGTGCTAGATGGTAAATCCCTCAATAGTTCGAATCCCACAGGGGGCACATGCAATCATTCTCACATTCGTGTTAATGACCCAAAATAAGGGCTAATTGCAAAATCTGTAGCTATGCTAACAAAGTTCTACGCACAGTTTTATCGCACAGTGCTACGCGTAGCTTCATTACGCAGTTTTGTTACGTAGCCGTCTACTTAGCTCTATTTATAACCTGATACCCGTGTTTAATTAGCACAGATTCGAGTTGAGAAAGATACGCAAGTGCTGCAGGAGAAAGATTCGTGCGCTCATTCTTAATCCACCCAACGAGCATTGTTTCTTCGCAATCCAGCGGAATGGTCACGATTTTCTCGTTGTTCAAATCGCCATTGTCGATTCCAGTGCAAATCGTAAAACCATTAAGGCCAATAATAAAGTTCAAAATGGTTGCGCGGTCTGTAACATTAATCTTTTTAGGCGGATGTTGAGGCCATACCGCTTCCTCTGTAAAGAAGAAGCTCCCGTCTTCTCCTTGCTCGTACTGAATAAACGGATATGGTCGCAAATCCTCCAAAGTAAGCTTCTTGCGATTTGCGAGCGGATTATTCCTAGAAATAAAAACGTGCAAATTAGCGCGGAAAAGCGGATGAAACTCAAGATGCTTTTCTCGAAGCATTTTTCCAATAACGTCTTTGTTGTAGTCGGAAAGATAAAGCAAACCAAGATCTGCGCGCATTGAAGTCACTTGATTAATAATGTTTTTTGTGCGCGTTTCCCTGAGCGAAAACTCGTACTCGTTAGAATCAATGCTGCGAATCATGTCTACAAAAGCCTCAACGGCAAACATGTAGTGCTGAGTCGCAACGCTGCAAAGCTGTTTTCTAGGCTTAGTGCTGTTGTATCGCTCTTCTAGCAGATCTGCTTGGTCTAAAACTTGGCGCGCGTATGTTAAAAACTCAGCTCCGTCAACCGTTAATGCAATTCCTTGAGAAGACCTTGTAAAAATCTCAATTCCAAGCTCTCGCTCTAGCTCTTTTACGGAAGAGCTTAACGCTGGTTGTGAAACAAAGAGTTCATGCGAAGCTTCGTTCATAGATCCGCACTCTACGATTTTCACAATGTACTTTAATTGCAGCAGCGTCATTATTAAGAGCCTTCCGATTTTTGGGATTTATACTTGACTATTTTTTATACTTGACTATTTCCAACTATTACAACTATAACAACTATAAACTAACGCCTATAATCTTGCGATTAATGCCTATATTTAACGCCTATAATCTTGCGATTAATGCCTATATTTAACGCCTATAATCTTGCGACTTTGGCTTAGCGCTTATAATCTAACGCTTATAATCTAACGCCCAGCGATGCCAAATCTTCTCTAGCTTTTTGCGCTGTAGTAAAAACAAACCCATGCATTCCAACGTTATGCGCGCCATCGATATTTACTGGCTTATCGTCGAAGAAAACAGTTGTTTGCGGTTTTAACCCAAATCTGCTCATAGCAAGCTCAAAAATTTCGGGCTGTGGCTTATGCAATTTTTCAACGCCAGAAATAACCGTACCCTGTAAAAGTGTGTTCAATTCTGGGAATTTACGCAATGCTAGTGGGAAAGTTTCTTTAGACCAGTTAGTCAATCCCCAAACGCCGTAGCCAGCTTTGCGCAAATCGTGCAATAAATCAACCATTCCAGGCATCATGCGTGTAAGAACTTGATCGTAGTGTGCGCAATACCATTGAAAAGCGTTGCTAAGATCCTTGCCAAATCGCCTATCGTATTCTGGCAAAAGGTCTTTTAGTAGTTCGCCGCCGTCCATTCGGTCTTCAAACTCATAAAATCCAGCCAAATCGTCTTTTCCAAAAGTGCCATTAGGGCAAATCGTGTCTACCAAATCTGGGAACTGTTTTTGCAAGCAATTTCTGCAATTCCACTCGAGCAAAACTTTGCAATAATCGAACATTACGTCGTGAATTTCAACAGATTCTGCATTTTTATTTGTGTTGATATTTTCGCTTGTCATTTTTCTTCTTTCACTAATCAAGATTCATTAAAAATCCAAGAGCATAAGGCAATGCATCAATAATATCGCTTGCGACTATTGGATGCTCAATATTTTCGTAATTTTTGTAATTTTCGTAATTTTCGCAATTGTAAACACTTTTTGCATACGACTTTGCGTCTAACTTTTCATACGACTTTGCAGCCAACTTTGCAGCCAATCCATGGATTACAGCCGCGCTCGCTGCGATTAATGCGTAGTTTGCGTTTTGATTTAGTTCGCAATTGTTCTGTGCAAGAAGCGCGCCTAAAAGTCCAGCAAGAACATCTCCAGACCCTGCGGTTGCAAGCCAAGATGGCCCATATTTGCAAGTAAATATTGGCAAGTTCAAGTTCTTTGCAGACGCAACAACAGTTGTAGAGCCTTTAAGAAGAACAGTTGCTCCAGTAAGATTTGCCGCTTTTTGAGCGAATTCTACAGGATTTTTTGCAATATTTTCCGCGCTAAAATCAAGGTTATAACGTTTTAATAGCTTGCTTAATTCTAAAGCATGAGGAGTTAAAACAACTTTTTCACAAACTTTTTTAGGCAGTAAATCAAGCGCTCCAGCGTCTACGCATACAGGCGGTAGGTTTGTGTTTTCTTGATTTTGTGCGCTACATGCGCTATGTGCGCTATATGGTTTAAGCAAGTCTAAAATATAGTCTCGTTGCGATTTTGTTGAATCATCATTGCAATGCTCATAATCTGGGATTCCAGATCCAACAGTTATAGCATTGACTTTTCCTTGCAAGCAGTCTGAAACAACGGCTTCTGGAACTGCTTGTAAAACAAGATTTTGCGCTCTAAATGGCCCCGCGTAGCGAACCATGCCAATGTTGCTGCGTGATGCAGATTTTGTGCTTAAAACAGCCGCTCCTGGGTATGCGTTTGATCCTGTTATTAATCCAAGAACGCCTCTAGAGTACTTATTGCTCGATTCGTTTGGTTTTTTTAAGCATTTGCTAGCATCTTTTACATCTATACTGGCTGTGTTTAGAAGTGGAGTCATATTTACGATTCTAGTGAATATATGCGATTGTTGATTGTGTGCGATTGTTGATTATGTGTGATTATTGCTTGATAGTAGTGACAATTTTGCGTTCCTATACATCATTTATTGGCAAATCGCAAGAAAGGTCGCAAGAAAAATCGCAATTATATCAAACAAAAAAATTGCGACACGCTGTTTTATAAAAAATTCCGATAATTTTTTGTGATTTTATTGACCAAGCTTTTTATTTTCTCTATGCTTAAAGCGTTATTGCTAACGATAATCTTTCCTAATTACAAGATTAAAAAAGATAGCACAAGTTAAAGTGCATAGGAAAACACAAGAAAAATTGCAATAATGTGAATTTCAATAATGTGAATTCATAGATTCCGGAAAGGAAAATAGTGAAAACTGCACGAATTTTTGCCACCGCAGCCACCGCCGCTTTGCTAACTGTTGGCTTGTGCGCATGTGGATCAACAGCTAAGACAGCAGATCAAAAGACTAACGGCAATCAAGTAAACGTAGTTGCAACAACCACGCAAATCTGCGATTACGTAACTCAAATCGCATCCACTGCAGATGCAAAATCTGGATTAAGCCTTAATAAAACCGATTCTCAAGGCAAAAAGTCTGTGATTGGCGCGCCAGCAAACAAAGCAAAGTCAACAATCAACCTTACATGCTTGCTTGCTCCAAACGCATCTGCTCACGAGCACGAGATGACTCCAGCCCAATCCAAAGCGCTTTCTAAAGCAGATTTAATGCTTGTTTCTGGAGTAGATCTTGAGCACTTCTTAGATCAGGCTGTAAAAGCTACTGGATTTAAGGGCACAATGGGTGTAACTTCGGGCATTCTTACCGCAGACGAAATCAAGGATTCCAAAGCGCAAGCTGCTAAAGAAAAGAATCTTCCTTACAAGATTGACCGCGGTGTTGAAAAGGTTCATGCCGAAAAGTGGCCATTCCCACCAGAAGAAGGCGAGAAGGAGCCAGAATTCCAGTATGATCCACATATTTGGACCAGCACTAAGAACACTATGATTCAAGTCAAGAATATTGGTAACTTCCTTGGCAAGGCTCTTCCAGAAAGCAAGTCAATCTTCGACGAGCATGTTGAAAAGTTTGTTAAGTCGCTTACTGATTTGGATTCTTGGGCTACGGAAGCTTTGAACAGTGTGCCGCAGGAACATCGCGTACTCTTTACTTCGCACGACGCATTCGGATACTTCTCGCGCGACTACAACGTTAAGTTTATTGGCGCAGCGCTTTCTGACTTTAACAGCCAGCAAGACGCAACCGCAGACCATATTAAGGAAGCTGCAGAAGCTGTTAAAAAGTCTGGTGCTGTAGCAATCTTTGCCGAAAACTCCAACAATTCCAAGTCAATTAAGGCCGTTGCTGCTGCTGCAGGAGTAAAGGCGATTATTGGAGACGATGCGCTTTACGGCGATTCGCTTGGTCCAGTTGGCTCGGCTGGCGAGACATATATTGGTTCTATTGTTCACAACGTTCAGACTCTTGTTAAGGCTTGGGATGGTAAAATTCCAGACCTTCCAGAATCTGTAAAAGATGCGCTAAAAAAGTAGTTAATATGTAGCTACAGAAGTAGCTGAAAATAATAAATCACTACAAAAGTAGTTACAAGAAGTAGTTACAAAAGTAGTTAAAAGAAGGCTAATTTATAGTGAATAAGAGCGTTCTCGCAATGAAAGATTGCGACTTAGCGTACGGTTATAAAACTGTTGTTACTGGTCTTAACGGAAGTGTAGAAGCTGGAGAGGCTTTAGCTTTGATTGGGCCTAATGGTTCTGGAAAAACAACGTTTTTGCAGGCGATTATTGGTATTGTGCGAGTGAGTAATGGAAGCTTAACAATGCCAAAAACGGTTTCTATAGGCTACGTTCCTCAACAAGTTGATTTGGATTTGACTTTTCCAATCACCGCTCGTCAAGTTGTAGCAATGGGCTTAAGCAGGCAAACTGGATTCCTGGGTTTGCTTAAAAAAAGCCAGAAAAAAGCTGTTGAGAGCGCTCTTAATCATGTTGGTTTGCTAAATAGGGCAGATGTTAGATTTGGTGATCTTTCTGGAGGACAGCGTCAGCGAATATTGCTTGCACGCGCTATTGTTGCGCGACCTACGTTGATTCTTTTAGACGAGCCTTTTAATGGATTAGACGAGCCGAATCGAAAAGAGTTGCTCAATATTATGAAGTCCGCTAAAGAAGATGGGATTTCGTTTATTGTGTCTACTCACGACTTGGTAATCGCGGACGCGATTTGCGAAAAAGCTCTGCTTTTGGCTGGTCGTCAAGTGGCTTTTGGACCTCTTAGAAAAGTCATGACTAAAGAAAACATATCTTTGGCTTATGGCGGAAGTATGCCAGCTGCAAGTGCGGGTCTTACTTTGAATCAATTAGCAAACAAAGATGATTCGTTAAATGATTCGTTAGATTCTGCTTTAGGAGACGAATCCAATGCTAGCTGAATTGGTTGAGTCTTTGCGCAAAATCCTCGAGCCTATACCAGGATTTGACTTTATTGCGTCCGCTCCCTACATTTTTAGGCCTTTCTGCCTTCTTATTGTTCTTGCGGTTGCTAGCGGAATAGTTGGCGTGTTTGTTAACTTAAGATGCGCCGAGTTTAATGCGGAGGCTTTGGTTCATGGGATTTTTCCTGGAATCGTAGTTGGAGCGTTGTATGGAGGAATTGGGCAAATCATTCCAGGAGCTTCGATTTGCGCAATTTTTCTGGTCGCAGCTCTTGTGTGGGCATCTAGGTCTCAAAAAATCAACGAGTCAATAATTGCAACAGTTTTAACAACATTTTTTGCGCTTGGAATCGTAATATCTCTTAAAAAGGGAGATATGTCTGGTCAGCTTGAATCACTTATGTTTGGACGTTTGCTAGATGTTACAGACGATAGAATGACTCAAGCAATGCTTATTTGTTTATTTGCAATCGCATTGCTTGCGCTAACTTGGAAGAAGCAGATTGTTGTTGCGTTTGACCGCGCTAGTGCTCCTTTAATGGGTGTTAATACTTTACTTGTAGATATTGTTCTAAACGTTGCAATTGCAGCTGTTGTAGTTTCTGCATCTTCGGCTGTTGGCGTACTTCTTGTTATTGGATACCTTGTTATTCCTGGAGCCAGTGCAAGATTGGTTGCGCGCACTGTTGGGCGTATGGTGGCTGTTGGAGTTGCGGTTGGTATTGCTGGCGTTTTATTGGGCATGTACGTTATGAACTTGGAACTTGATCATCCAGTTTCTCCGCAAGCTTCAGTGGCACTAAGTATTTGCGCAATGTTCGTAGTTGTTTTGATTTTAAGATTCTTATACAGAGTTACATGCGCACTAGTGTTTTCTAAAAAGAAAAAGTCTAGCGCAATAGAGGCTGGTGGAAAGTAATAATGGTAAGTATTTGGCAAATTATTGCTCTTCCGATTGTAGAAGCAATCGCCGTTGGAGCATTATGCGGTTTTGTTGGATCTTTGGCTTTGCTTAATCAGCGTATTTTCTTCACCGAGTCTATAACTCACGCTGCTTTCCCAGGAGCTGTTATCGGAGTTGTAGTTACATCTGTTTATACGATTGACCAAAACGTTTTATCTATTGGTCTTTTTATCGGCGCTGCTTTGGCTTGCATTGTTTTGTCTTTTATGATGCATGTGCTTTCTAAATTAAAGGGCATATCTTCTCAAGCTTCTGCTGGAATAACTCTTACTGTTGGTTTTGCTAGCGGCTACTTTTTGAACAAGTGGTTTGCTCCTCTTCCATTGCGAATTGAAGGATTTTTAACAGGGTCATTGCTTAATTGCACTCCTGCAGACGTGATTTTTGCGATTATTGCATTCGCTCTTGCACTAGGATTGTGGAGTTTTAACAGTGCTAATTTGATTCATTGCTCTTTTGATCCAACAAATTACAAAGCTTTAGGTGGCAGAAGTGGATTAATGCAAGGAATTGTTCTTGCGCTAATAATCATTACGGTTTCGGTGATTATTCCAGCTGTTGGAACTGTTGTTTCGGTATCTTTAATCGCAGCTCCTGCAGCAGCACTTAAAAGCAGAATGCGTTCCATTAACAAATTTGTGTTTGCGTGCGTATTGTCTTCTATTTTTATAGCGCTTTTAGGACTTGCCTTAGCGGTGATTTTAAGACTTTCTGCTGGTGGAACTATCGCGATTTGCGCTGGCTGCTTCTTTTTAGTTGTAAAGCTTAGCGAAAGCATCTTTTTGAAGATTCATGAGATTTATTCTAGTTTTTGCAAAAAATCGTTGTTAAAAAGTCGCTCTGTTGTTCTAGAGTAACAGAGAATTGCGCGTGAAAAATGCGTGCGATTGACGTCGTTTTTGCGCGTTTTATTTATGTTTAATCGCGTAAGTTTATCGACGCCACACAAGTCCAGGTCTGCACATTAGTAACGCAAGACCCCGATAGAAAAGGACAATTATGGCTGAAAATACCATCTCCATCACCGTAAATGAGGAACGCAAGGAGGTGGATGCAAGCTTCACTGGCGTTGAACTTTTCGCGGAAGATAAGAATATTATTGCCGTGCGTTTAAATGGCGAGTTGCGTGATTTGTACACGCCTCTTCATAACGGCGATACCGTGGAATCAGTAGCCCTTGATAGTGAAGATGGCATCGCAATCATGCGTCATTCCGCTACTCACGTGATGGCTCAAGCTGTTCAAGAAATTCGACCAGACGCAAAGTTGGGCGTAGGTCCTGTAATTAAAGACGGCTTCTACTATGATTTCGATGTTGATACTCCATTTACGCCAGACGATTTGAAGCAAATCGAAAAGCATATGCAGCGCATTATTAAAGAGTCTCAGAGCTTCCGCCGCCGCGTTGTAACAGAGGATGAAGCGCGCGAAGAAGAAGCAAATCAACCTTATAAGTTGGAGTTGATTGGAGATAAGGAAGCGGCTCTTGATCCTGCGGCTGCTGGCGAAATCAGCAAGCATGAGCTTAGCATGTACGACAATTTGGATCGCGAAGGAAACAAGGTCTGGAGCGATTTGTGCCGTGGACCTCATTTGCCAAATACGCGTTATATTAAGGCTTTTAAGCTTGAGCGTGTAGCTGCAGCTTACTGGCGTGGTTCGGAGCATAATCCTATGCTTCAGCGCATTTACGGAACTGCATGGCCTAGCAAGGAAGAGCTTAAGGCTTACACATCTCGCATGGAAGAGGCTGCTAAGCGCGATCATCGTAAGCTTGGTCAAGAGATGGATTTGTTCTCATTCCCAGACGAGATTGGCCCAGGCTTGGCAGTGTTCCATCCAAAGGGTGCTGCGATTATTAACGCGATGGAAGATTATTCCCGTGAGCAGCACAGAAAGCATCATTACAGCTTTGTGCAAACTCCGCACATTACTAAGGGCGGATTGTACGAGACTTCTGGCCACTTGCAGTGGTACAAGGATGGCATGTATCCTCCAATGAAGCTTGACGAAGAGCGCGACGAAAACGGTAACGTAACTCGCCAGGGTGCTGACTACTACTTGAAGCCAATGAACTGCCCAATGCATAATTTGATCTTTAAGTCTCGCCAGCGTTCGTACCGCGAGCTTCCTTTGCGCTTGTTTGAGTTTGGTACTGTGTATCGCTACGAAAAGTCTGGCGTTGTGCATGGCTTAACTCGCGTGCGTGGCTTGACTCAAGATGATTCGCATATTTACTGCACTCGCGAGCAAATGCGCGATGAGTTAAAGAGCTTGCTTAACTTTGTGCTTGGTCTTCTTAAAGACTTCGGTTTGAACGACTTCTACTTGGAGCTTTCCACTAAGGATGAGCACAAGTTTGTTGGTTCCGACGAGATTTGGGAAGAAGCAACAAACACTTTGGCAGAAGTTGCTAAAGAGTCTGGTTTGGAACTCGTTGACGATCCAGGTGGAGCTGCATTCTACGGACCTAAGATTTCTGTGCAAGCTCGCGATGCAATCGGCCGCACTTGGCAGGTTTCTACTATTCAGCTCGACTTCAACTTGCCTGAGCGCTTTAAGTTGGAGTACATTGCAGCTGATGGTAGTCACCAGCGCCCTGTAATGATTCACCGCGCACTCTTTGGCTCTATTGAGCGCTTCTTTGCTATTTTGCTTGAGCATTATGCAGGCGCGTTCCCAGCATGGTTGGCTCCAGTTCAAGTGACTGGCGTTCCTGTTGCAGACGAGTTTGCTCCGCACTTGCAAAAGTTTATTAGCGATTTGGAAGAGAATATGGTTCGTTGCGAAATGGACAGCTCCGACGATCGCTTTGGCAAGAAGATTCGTAACGCTTCCAAGTCTAAAGTGCCATTCACTTTGATTGCTGGCGAAGAGGATGTGAACAACAATGCTGTGAGCTTCCGCTTCCGCGATGGTAGCCAATTAAACGGTGTTCCAGCCCAGCAAGCTAAAGAGTGGATTTTGTCCATTATTAAGCAGCGCGTTCAAGTGAATACTGCAGAAGATTTCGAGCGCTACACAAAGTAGCATTCGCGATGCAACTTACGTAGCGTAAATCAACGCAAAACAACGTAAGTCAACGCAAAACATAAACCCGCACTTCTTAACGTTGTGCGGGTTTATGTTTATTCTTGATTTATTGCGAGTGACTTAGTTACTTAAGCAGCGCGCGAATTACTTCGACTTGCTCGCTATTAACTTGACTTGCTGGCTCGCGAACAAGCGTGCTAATCGGCAATCCCTTAAGATTTACAGCAGCTTTAATCGCAGAAATAAACAAGTCAGTAGTGTTGTAAACTGCCATCAAATGACTGATTCTTTTAGCGCATTCAATAAGATGCGCAAAGTCGCCAGCCTCATACGCTTTATGCAAAGATGCAAAAGTCTCTGGCTCTACATTAGTAAGTCCACAAATCACGCCATTTCCTCCAGCAATCCTGTTAGGAGTGTAATACTCATCAAAGCCAGAGAAAACAACAAAATCTGGGTTTACGCGTCTAGTTGCTTCAATCATTGCGCGCGTATGGCTTATAGTATCTACCGTATCTTTAATACCAACAATATTCGGGTATTTTTCAGCAAGATTTGCAACTAAGCTTGGTGTTAAATCGCTGCCAGTTCGAGCAGGGAAGTTGTATAGAATAACAGGCAAGCTAGTTGCGCTCGCAATTGCGCCAAAGTAGCGTTCTGCGGTTTGTGCAGTTGGTCCAAAGTAATATGGAGACACAGCTACAACAGCGTCTGCTCCGCAATTTTGCGCAAACTTAGTAAAGTCAAGTACTTCGTTAAGATTTGTGTTTCCAACGCCTATAAGAACTGGAACTCTGTGATTAACGTGTTCAATAGCAAACTTAGCAGCTTCCTTTTTTACGCTAAGCGGATATGCGTAGAACTCGCCAATGCTGCCAAAAATTAATATGCCATTAATCCCAGCATAAATCAGATGGTCTAAGTGCTTTGCCCATAAGTCGTAGTCAATGCTTCCATCATCTTTGCTTACAGTTATTGATGGGCAAAAAACGCCCTTAAAAGCATGCAAGTCGAGCTTTGCGCTATTAGAAGTAGTCATAAAATTCGTCCTTTTATTTAATTATTTTGTGTATTTAATTATTCTATGTATTGAATTATGGGGTATAAGACTTTAACTTGCAAAATCTTATACCCCATAAGCAATGATTGCTAAAATCGACTATTAAAATCGACTATTCAAATAACTTAATTAATTACAGTTTAATACCATACGCCTTCTTTGCATTATTCATAAAGAAATCTTCGTCGTCGCCGAAAAGCTCCACCATTAAGTCAAGATGCTGCTTAAGTGAAGAATTCAACTTAACAACTGGCCAATTAGAGCTAAAGAGTAGGCGATCAGGGCTAAATGTGTCTTTTACAAACTTAACAATATCTGGATTTACTGGATTATCTCCAGAAATCTTAATATAGCTGTGTGGAAGCTTTGCAAACGCACGCAAAGCAGCGCAGGAATCATCGTCTAATCCTGGAACATTGCCCAAATGGTTTAGAACAACAGTCACTTCTGGAACTTGCTCAAAAGCTTTAGCCATATCTGAAAGCTCTTCGCCACGATTGCAAAGCTCAAAAGGCATGCCCTTCTTTGCCATTGCCTTAAGGCCGCCAATAAACGAAGGCTCTAGGCAGCGTCCGCGTGGCTCGCTTGGAATATGAAGAGGCTCGCGAATACCAGTTGCGTGAATTGGCACGCGCATAAATGGATCCAATGTAACCCTAAGCATTTTAGCTAGAATCTTAGGATTAGGATTTTCGCCAATAAGCCTATCTTCTAGCTCGTGGTCTGCAGCGTCAACCTCAACGTATACGCCGCCAAGGAAGTCAACACCCAAGTCTGCATACTCTTTTTCTAGCTGCTCTAGAGTAAAAGTGTGGTTTAGCTTGTCTAAGCCATCAAGCCAAGGCAAGACTTGCTTTGTTGGATCCCAAATATGAAAATGGGAATCTAAAATACGAAGTTGAGACATAATAAATTTTCCTTTCTAAAGTCTTTCTAAAGACTTTCAAATAAAGACTTTGTAGTTATTCGCGAATTACTTAGCTTCTACAAGACCAATCTTGGAGCCCCAAAGAGCGTACCAAGCAACATACAAGAATCCTGGAACGGTGAGCAGCACTGCAACCTCAATGCCAGCAAAATCTTGTACAAATCCAAGGAATAGTGGGATTATAGCTGCGCCAACAACGCTCATAATCAAAGCGGAAGAGCCAGTCTTTGCAGCAGAGCCATGAATTCCCTTTAAGGTAAGTGAGAACACAGTTGGGAATCCAATAGACACAAACAGGTAGGAGATAATGTAGGCCACTACAGAAATCTTGCCGAGTCCAAGGAATGCAACAAACATTAGCACTGCGCTCAAAACCATGTAGATTCCAAGAATCTTATCGCTATCAAACTTTGTCATAAGAGGCGTTGTAATAAAGCGACCAAGAGTAAACATTAAGGAAACGATTGCAAGCATAGACGCCGCAATACCAGTTGTTACTCCAGCACCCCAATGCTTAAGAGCAAACGATGAGAACATTGCCATTCCAACAACCTGAAGGCCTACAAATACAAATTCTGCAATAACGCCAAGTGTAAAGTATGGCTTCTTAACAAGATGCAAGAATGAAGAATCGCCCTTATTTCCTTGATCTGCCTCAACATCTCCTGGAGGTGTAGGAAGCTTAAAGCAGAAGAAGATTGCAATAACCGCAATAAGAACAATGCCAATAACAATGTAAATCATGCGAGTATCGCTAAGGAACTTCGACTTAGCAAATTCAAATCCTGGTTCGCCTTGCTTAACGGTTTTACCAATAATGTTGCCAAGAATAAGCGGGCCAACAATGCTGCCAACGCCGTTAAAGCTTTGTGCCATGTTGATTCTAAAGGATTCGCCCTTTTCGTCGCCAAGCTTTGTAATGTATGGGTTGCAGTTTGTTTCCAAAGTTGCAGCACCAAGAGCAATAATAAACATTGCTATAAGGAACATAACATAGCTTGCTGTAGCGGTTGCAGGAATTACAGCAAATGCGCCGATTGCAAAGAGTGCAAGACCGCTAATTACGCCGCCCTTGTACCCAAAGCGCTTTGCGATTAAACCTGCAGGAATAGCCATTACAAAGTATGCGCCAAAGTATGCAACCTGAAGCAGCGCTGCTTCTGTGTTGTTTAGATTTAAGTAATGTCCAAATGGGGAATTAAGAGCATTGACCAAATTCATGGTCAAACCCCATACGAAGAACAAAGATGTTACCAATACGATGGCAATTATAGTTTTTGAGCTACTTTTGTTATTGTTAACAACCACGTTGTCGTTTTCTTTTGTAGTCATCGTCACTCCAGTGTGAGAATAATTCAAAGAGTTTAAGATTTTAAGTTCTTAAATGATTTTGTGCAATGGTGCGCAAGCACACATTTTGCATTGCGCACCATCGACTAGTTAAATTGCACCGAATCTTAAATTTGCATTTGTGATTTAAGACAAAGCGCGATCAAGATGCACGTAGCCGCCATCAACGAATACCCACTGACCAGTGGTGTGCGAAGAGCGATCCGAAAGCAGGAATGCAGCTTCGTTTCCAATTTCTTCCGTGGTAGTCATACGGTTTTCCAGAGGAATCTTGTCGGTAATAACCTTCAAGCGAGCCTGCTGAGCGGCTTCATCGCCAAAGGTCTTAATCCAATCTGCATACAGTGGGGTCCAGCATTCAGAGACAACAATTGCGTTTACGCGCACGCGGTCATGAACAAGTGCTGCAGCCCATTCGCGAGTCAAGCCTAAGATTCCGCCCTTTGCAGCAGCATAAGCACTAGTCTTACCCTGGCCAGTTAGAGCAGTCTTAGAAGAAATATTCACAACAGCTCCGTGGCTTTCCTTTAAGTACTTTACAGCAGCATGAACAGTCTCGTAGTAGTGGGTAAGGTTTCCGTGAATCGACTTCTCGAAGTCGCGCCAAGAAGTGGATTCCAAATCCTTGTTGTCGTTAACGCCAGCGTTGTTTACAATGCCGTCAATATGACCATACTTCTTGTAGGTTTCTTCAATAATTGGTGCAATCTCGTCCGTGTCGTTTAAGTCGAGAAGATAAACATCGTAGTTCTTTGTATATTGCTCAATATCCTTGCGGAATGTCTCTTCTGCAGGGTCTGCGCGGTTAATAACTACTGGAATTGCGCCCTCTTGTGCAAGCTGAAGCGTAATGCCCTTACCAATGCCCTTGAATCCACCTGTTACGATGAAAACTTTGCCTTCCAAATGCAAATCCATAATGAACTCCTTTGTTAAATGATGTGGTTTGCTTTTTGAATCTTAAATTATGAATCTTGATTGTTTAATTAATAATTGCTTAATCAAATAATTGCTTGATTAAAGTGGCTAGCAATTTAAAATAAACAGCTTAATGTAAACTGCTAGCCACAATTGCATAACTATCCGCGATAAAGATACTTTTCAGCCGTTTCCAGCGTCATTTCAGTGCCATTACCTGGGGCAGTTGGTGCAACATAATTACCATTCTTGATTTGTGTTGGATGTACAAAGTGCTCGTGCTGATTGTCTACGTATTCAATCATGCGGCCTTCCTTTGTGCCAGAAACTGCAACGTAATCAAACATTGCAAAGTGGCACACGGCTTCGCACAATCCAACGCCACCTGCGTGTGGGCAAACTGGCTTGTTAAACTTACGCGCAAGCAAGTATTCGAGAACAACTTCTTGTGGACCTGCAACTCGAGTTGCGTCGATTTGCATGATTCCAAATGCGTTTGCTTGCAAGTATTGCTTGAACATGATTCTGCTTTGCATTTGCTCGCCAGTTGCCACAGGTATTGGGTTGATTGCGCGAGCAATTGTTGCGTGGCCAATAACGTCGTCTGGGCTTGTTGGCTCTTCTACCCAAGCTAAGTCGAAGTCGTGGAAGCGATTAATCCAAGTGATTGCTGTTGGAACATCCCACACTTGGTTTGCGTCTACTGCAAGACGAACGTCTGGGCCAATTGCTTCGCGAGCAAGTGCGAGTCTTCTCAAATCGTCATCTACATTTTGACCAACCTTAAGCTTAATTTGCTTAAAGCCTTTAACTTGCGATTCTTCCTTAGCGATTGCAACCATTTTCTCGTCGCTGTAACCGAGCCAGCCTGCAGCAGTGGAGTAGCCTGGGTATCCGTTTACAAGCAAATCAGCAATGCGCTCTTCCTTGCCTTTTTGACCATCTTGCAAGAATTCGATTGCTTCTTCTGGCCTTAAAGCGTCTGTCATATAGCGGAAGTCGAGCGTAGAGACTAATTCCTTTGGATCCATCTCGGCAAGCAAGCGCCACAATGGCTTTCCAGCTCGCTTTGCTTTAATATCCCACAATGCGCTCAAAATAGCGCCAATTGCCATGTGTTCTACGCCTTTTTCTGGGCCTAGCCAGCGAAGTTGTGAGTCGTGAACAAAAAGATCCCATGCAAGACGCATGTTGTCTAGTAATTCTTCTACGTTTCTGCCAATAAGCACTTGAGACATGGAGTCGATTGCTGCGCAAACAACATCGTTGCCGCGGCCAATTGTAAATACAAAT
The DNA here is from genome assembly GCF_055804375.1 of Gardnerella sp. c12Ub_1. Lineage (NCBI taxonomy): Bacteria > Bacillati > Actinomycetota > Actinomycetes > Bifidobacteriales > Bifidobacteriaceae > Gardnerella > Gardnerella sp. c12Ub_1. The sequence continues at coordinate 180,203 of NZ_JANUZC010000001.1, forward strand.
CCAACGCCTTTAATGCCATCGTCTAGGCTGGTTTTGATTTCTACGTATGCGGATGAATAATCTGGATCTTTGTTCATTGCGTCGGATCCAGAAAGCGTTTGCGACGTAGGGAATCTAAAATCATAGGTTTTTACTGATGTAATTGTACTCATAACGATTTGTGCTCCTTTGCTTTAAGATCGTTGTGACCTACATTTGTAATTTTATATCAAAAGAATGGAAAAATGTTGTAGTATGAGCAGAAATTTTCGTAAAGCGATTTTTGCGAATATTTCGACAATGGCACAATGTGATAAATGTCATATTTTTGATTTTTTGATTATTGAAAAATTGAGCTTTTTAGTAAGGAAAATCGCGTATTTGGTCAGCGTTTTGCTTGCGACTAATGGCAAATAATTTTATTATTCGGCGTGTCGTAAGAAATTTTCGCATTTTTTGCGCGTTAAATGCGAAATAGTGTATTATGGAACCTGTAATAGCCTTGATAAATCAAGCAATAATTCTATTTTTCAGTTTTTCTGGCAGCTTGTATTATTGCGGATAATCTTAAGTATGTATGCGAATTTTTCTTTAAGATTAGGATTTAGATAGAAAATGATTTAGATGGAAAATGCGTTAAGCAAAAACGCGTAGAATCTAGAAAGGGAGAAAATGGCCATAAATAGCAAACAAAGTGGTTTAGAAGAATCTGAATCGTCGAAGCCTAGAATTACAGAACTTGCTAAAGAAGCTGGTGTTTCTCCGTCTACAATATCGAAGGTAATAAACGGTAGGTCGGGAGTGTCGGAAGAAACTCGAAGACGCGTAGAAAAAGTTCTAGCTAAAAGTGGGCGCGATTATTCTCTTGTTAGCACTAAAATTTCTCCAACAGTTGAGCTACTCGTAGATTACGTTGCAAATAATGGCACGATTGAGATGATTACTTACGCGTCTCACTGGGCGCAAAAAGAAGGATTAGCGCTTACGGTTGCTCAAACTAACAATGGCAAAAAGCGCGAGGAATGCTTGCGTGGAATAGTAGATAGAAATCCTTTGGGTGTTATATCGCAAATGTCTGATCTAGAAGAAAAAGATAAAGATTTTTTGCGTATGCGCAATATTCCGCTTGTGATTATTGACCCAGTTTCTATAGGAAGCGGCAACGATCACACGATTTCTATTGATAATTGGACAGGTTCCTACGAGCTTACTCGGCATTTGATTAGTTTGGGTCATAAGCGAATTGGCGTTATTACAGGTCCGTTAAACGTTCAATCTGGTGTTGCTCGCTTTGCTGGATACAGTGCTGCTATGGAACAAGCTGGTTTGAGTGTTGATAAAGACTTAGTAAAAGAGGGCGATTATCTTCCAGAGCTTGGATACAAAATGGCTTGTAGTCTTTTGGATTTGCCTAAAGCCAAGCGTCCAACTGCGATTTTTGCTTGCAACGATATTACTGCTGTAAATGTGTATCGTGCAGCTCGCGAGCGCGGAATTAAGTTAGGAACAGAGCTTTCGGTTGCAGGCTTTGATGACGTTTATCCTGCGCAATATTTGATGCCTTCTTTAACAACTGTTAATCAGCCTTTTGATATTATGGCAAAAAATGCTGTTAGTATGATTCTTGCAATTAGAGAAGGCAAGGAGATTGAAAGTCAACTAGTTCTTCCTGCTCATGTTGTTATTCGAGACAGCACTCAGCCAGTTATTGATTAATAGAAAACTTGTAGATATAGGCTTTATGACTTGTTACATACAAAATGTGGACGCAACTTAAATCAAGATAAATCAAGATAAATCAAGATAAATTGCGTCCACAAATTGTTTGTTCTAAATATTGCGTATTTATTTATTGTTTGCTTATTTTTAGAAGACTACGCAAAGAGACTACATCAAGCTTGTGTAAATCTTGCGAATATCTTCCAAAGTGGCCTTGCGTGGGTTTCCTGGAGTGCAAACATCTGCCAAAGCGTCGTGGCTTAAGCCTTCAATATCTGCCTCACTAGCTCCAACTTCGCTAATCTTAGTAGGATTTCCAAGCTTAACCGTTAAGTCGTGAACTGCCTTTACAGCAGCATTACGCACGGTTTCGAGGTCATCGGTGTATGCGTTTGGAACGTCGAATGCTGCAGCAATATCGCGATACTTTTCGCCAGTGTAATCCTTGTTATATTCCATAACAGGAGCGAGTAAAATTCCGTTTGCAACGCCATGAGCAACGCCAAGGCGACCACCGAGTGGGTGAGCCATGCCGTGAACCAAGCCCAAACCAACGTTGGAGTATGCCATGCCAGTTATATAGCTTGCGTAAGCCATTTGTTCGCCTGCTGGAACATCTCCGTCTGCGCTCTTTGCAAGGTTTTGTGCAATCATGCGAATTGTTTGCAAAGACAAGCAATCCGAAAGGCTCCATGCGCCTGGAGTAATGAAACCTTCGATTGCGTGTGTGAGTGCGTCCAAACCAGTTGCAACCTTAAGCGAGCGTGGCATGGAATCGGTTAAGTCTGGGTCTACGAATGCAACGATTGGAATATCGTGAGGATCTACTGCAACGAACTTGCGAAGCTTTGCGGTATCGGTAACAACATAGTTGATTGTTGTTTCGGACGCAGTTCCTGCGGTTGTTGGTACGCCAAAGATTGGTACAGAAGGATTCTTTGTATCTGCAACGCCTTCTAGAGAAAGAACATCGCCAAACTCTGGGTTAGCTACAATAATTCCAATGCCCTTGCAGGTATCTTGCGGAGAGCCGCCGCCGAGTCCAATAAGGAAGTCTGCGCCAGATGCCTTGAACTTTTCTACACCGTCTTGAATGCATTCAACAGGTGGATTTGGCTTTACGTTGTCGAATACTTCGTATGGAAGACCAGCGGATTCTAGAACGTCGGTAACTCTTTTAACGGTTCCAGTCTTTACAAGAACAGGATCTGTTACAACAAATGCTTTTTTGAATCCATGTGCTTTAGCAACGTTTGGAATCTCTTTGATTGCTCCACGACCAAAGTAAGCAGTCTGATTAAAAATCATTCTATAGACCATGCGAAAATCTCCTTTGAGTTTCTTGTTGGCTTATGCCAAATTTTTGGTAGTCGATTAATATTTTACAATATTGCATGACATTTGGCGAGTGTGTAAATAAGCGTTTTGTTACTAAAATTAACAAATAAACAATTAAAATGAACATAAACTAACTAATTTTATGCATTTTTATTTATTTTAGATATAAATAAGCACATTTATAAAAATTCGAGCACATGATTTGTAATGCTTATTTTGAAGGAAAAATATTAAACATGTTAAGAAAAATTCTTTAATTGATGGTGTTGTAGTTGCCAAATTGACTTATTTTGCATTAAAAATTGACTTATTTTGCATTGACTAATCGCGTGAAATGCAAATTTGAGCTTGTAGCATTAACAATCTTATGCAAGCTTCTCATACTAAAGTATGACGATTTTACATAAGAGCATTTTTATATCAAAATTTAATATCAAAATCCCTATTATTCCAATGAAAATATCAGCCTTACGCACTATAGAGAATGCGTTTTTAATCACGTAAATTGTAATTGTAAGGTAATCACAGAAGTATGTGAGGTGCAAAATGAGTGTTGAAAATAGTCAAGATACGCGTTTTACGCAAATGAATTATTCCGCTCAAGAAGGTTTGATTGGCGAGACTGCGGTTGCAGCTTTGCATGTTGTTAAAGATTTTGGCAAGGGCGCAGGCATTGTTCACGCTTTGCGAGATGTTAGCGTTAGCTTCGAGCGCGGCAAGTTTACGGCGATTATGGGTCCTTCTGGTTCTGGAAAGTCAACTTTAATGCATTCTTTGGCTGGTCTTGACAGCGTTAATTCTGGAAAAGTTTTGGTAGATGGCCTAGATATTACAGGTATGAGCGATAATCAGCTTACGCTTATGCGCCGCGAAATGGTTGGGTTTATTTTCCAAAGTTTTAATCTTCTTCCAATGTTTAGCGCTGAGCAAAATATTCTTATGCCTCTTACTTTGGCAGGCAAAAAGCCAGATAAGCAATGGTTTAATACTTTGATTAATACTCTTGGCTTGCAAGATCGCTTAAAGCATAGGCCTGCTGAGCTTTCTGGTGGTCAGCGCCAACGCGTTGCAATCGCTCGAGCTTTAATCTCTAAGCCTTCCGTAGTTTTTGCAGACGAGCCTACTGGCAATCTCGATTCTGCTTCCAGTTTGGAAGTTTTGCATTTTTTGAAGAAGTCTGTAACGGAACTTGGTCAAACTGTGATTATGGTTACTCACGACGCTGTTGCAGCGTCTTATGCAGATAGAGCAATCGTGTTTGCAGATGGTCAAATCGTTGAAGACGTGCAAAATCCTACTGCAGAAGGAATGAGCAAGATGCTTATGGAACGCAGCGAGGCTGGCGTTAATAATCAGCCTGCTCAATTGCAATAAAAGGGGTGAAGTTAGAATGTGGAAAATCGCACTAAAACTTATGCGTAAAAGCGTGCGCATGTTAATCGCCTCTGGAATTGCAATTCTTATAGGCAGCATGTTTATGAGCGCTACTTTGCTTTTTGCAAACAGCGTTGATGACTTGATGGTTCGTAACGCAACAAATGAATTCGGTAGCGCAAATTATGCAATCTCATTTAGGAATCCTAACAGTTCTCCGAGTAGTAAAATTCATTATAAAGACCTTCATTTAGACGAAATATCGAAGATGCCTGGTGTTAATGGCATTCGTAGTGATGATGCGACTGCTCTTGTAAGAGTGGAAAAAGGTGATAAATCAGTTACGAGTATTGCTTGGTCTAATGGTTTGTATGGAAATCTTCCTGTGTATAAATCAACAGAAGGTAGAGAACCGCAAAAAATAGGTGAAATAACTCTTATTAAAAGTATTGCTAAATCAATACATGCAAATATTGGCGATACTATAACTTTGGTTAAAGTAGATGACACTGGCGGAGATAAAGAAAAATCGTACGATGTTCGTGTGGTTGGTCTTGTTGATGATGGAGAGCATTCTCAAATACCATTTTCAAATCGCGGCACATATCTTGGTGGCGTAACGAATGATTTTTGTGCAAAACTCAACAATCTTAAGAATTTTGACAATGAAGTTGTGCAAAGCAAAGTGTACATGAGTATTGATGAATCTAAAATAAACGATTTATCTCCTAAGATTAACTCTTTGCTTCCTTCGAGATTCTCTCTTATGTCTAGGCATGAAGTTGGCGTAAGAGCTGTTCGAAATGTGTCTAACGGTACCAATTTTGTAACCATGTTCTTGCTATCTTTTGGTATTCTAGCGTTGCTTATTTCTTCGCTCGTTATAGCAAACACATTCCAAGTTTTGGTTGCTCAACGCAGACGCACTCTTGCACTTTTGCGCGTAATCGGTGCACAATCGCACCAGCTTTATGCAGCAGTTTTGCTTGAAGCTGCAATACTTGGAGTTATTTCTGCGGCTGTTGGCGTGCTTTGTGCAATCGGATTTATGGGCGCAATTAGTAACGTGAATATTAATTCTGGACCGTTATCTAAGATTCCTTTGATTGTTTCGCTTCCAGCGGTTGTGTGGCCAATAGCAATTGGCACGATTGTAACAGTTCTTGCATCTATGGGTGCTGCGAGGTCGGCTACAAAAGTAACGCCTATGGAAGCGCTACGACCAATGGATTTGATTAAAGATAAGCGTGCAAGCATTATTCGCGCTGTTTTTGGTGTTGTGTTTATTGTTGTAGGCATTTTAGCTACGGCTTTAAGTGCTACTTCTTTAGCAAGCATGATTGCGAGGAGGTCTCCTACTGCTGGTTCTGACTCTTGGATGACTTTGCTTGGAGCAATGTTTGGTTGCGCGCTTGTTTTTATTGGTATTGTTATGACATCCATATTCTGGATGCCGTTTGCTATGAAGGCAACTGGCGCAATCATGGCACTTTGTGGTCCTGCATCTAAAGTTGCTAACGCAAACGTGCAAAGAAATCCTAGAAGAGTTGCGGCAACTGGAACAGCTTTGCTTATTGGCGTAACGCTTGTTTCTACAGTAGTAACGGGCGCAATGTGCGGTAAAGCAACTCTTAAAGGTGTTGTTGATGATCATTACAGTGTTGACATTATTATTCAAGGCAAGAATGTTGATGAATCTCTAGCTGCCGACATTTCAAAGATTAGTGGAATAAAGCATACTGAGTTGCTTCCTGCAGTTCCTATGACTTTTAAGAACGCTAAGGGCAAAACTGAGTATGCTATGGCAGCTGGAGTTGATAATGTAAATCAACTTAAAAATGTAATGCACACTGACCTTGATGGCGTTAACATAAACAAAGATTCTATACTTTTGCCTAAGTTTAATAACGAAGGCGGCGAACCTTTTGACCTTAAAAAAGGAAACCTTAATCTGCAAGCTTACGTAGAAAAGTATAGTTCTGGTGAAACAGACAGTAATAATATTACGCCATTTACTGGCATGAATACAGACTCGAGTAATAACGATAAGAGCATTACTGTAAAGCAAGTTCAGTTTAAGAAGTATAGAAATGTTAATATATACTCAAGGAATACTGCTTTTGTTAGCAAATCTTACTTCAATAACTACCTTAAGCCTACAACGCATATTTTGCTTATTTCGGTAGACTCTAGCAAAGCTAATCTTGTAGATATTGTTAAAAATATTAGAAATATTACATCTAGCTATGCGGAGGTTATGGCTGGTGGAAGCGTGTTCCAACGAGCGCAGTGGGAGAGTGCTATCGACATAATGATGATGTTGCTTGTTGGCTTAATAGCAGTAGCTGTTGTGATTGCTTTAATAGGCGTTGCAAACACATTAAGCTTGTCTGTTATTGAGCGAACCAAAGAATCTGCAACTTTGCGCGCAATCGGCATGACAAGAGGACAGGTTAGAAGATCTCTTGCGTTGGAAGCAACGTTGATCTCCCTAACAAGCACTGTTTCTGGCTTGATTGTTGGAACAGCGTTTGGGTGGATTGGATCCTACATGGTATTTAGCGCAATTGGCAAAGTTCCGTTTGTAGTTGATTGGGCTATTTACGCGGTTCTCGCTCTAATCGCTTTGCTTGCAGCGCTTCTTTCCAGCGTTCTTCCAGCTCGTAGAGCAGTGAAGTCTTCGCCAGTAGTTGCGCTTGCGGAGGACTAATCGCTAGAAACGCAAAACAAAATGCGGTTGCAATTTTAATCATTCAATTAAGAATTGATTAATTTGCAGCCGCATTATTTTTATAGAAAAGATTTATTGTCTATAAGAACATTCGCATTGTTTTTTATTTTTATAAAAATAGTTAAACAAGACTGTTTTCGTAAGCAAACACAACAGCTTGGACTCTGTCTCTTGCATTGATTTTTCCCAAAATATGCGCAACATGCGTTTTAACTGTTGGCAAGCTAATAAACAGTTTATTAGCAATCTCTTGGTTAGATAGTCCGTGAGCAATCTCTACAAGAACTTCGCGCTCGCGATCTGTTAAATCATTTAAGCAAGAATCGTACGTGTTTGCGCTTTGCTCGTTTTTAGTCGCAATCTCTTCTTTTGATTTTTCTTCATCGTTAGGCTTAGAGATCATTGACTCAATTAAGCGCTTTGTAGCAGTTGGAGCAATAATTGCGTTTCCTTGATACACAGTTCGTATTGAATTAAGCAATGTTTCTGGCTCTGTATCTTTAAGCAAAAATCCCGATGCGCCCGTATGAATCGCAGCCATAACGTATTCGTCTAAATCAAAAGTTGTTAAAATAATAATGTGCGTATTGCTATTAGCATCTTCTTGCAAGATTTTGCGCGTAGCTTCCAAACCGTCCATGTTAGGCATGCGCACGTCCATCAAAATAACGTCTGGATTTTCCTTTGACGCAACTTCTACAATTTCATTTCCATTCGCTGCTTGCGCAACAACTTGCATATCTTTTTGCGAGTTGATTACCATAGCAAATCCTGCGCGCACAAGCTCTTGATCGTCTGCTATTGCGACTCGAATTACTCCATTGTTTTCCATATTTTCCATGTTTTCCATACTATCAATTTATTCGTGCTTGTTGGCAAGTCTGTGTTGAATTTGTTCATCAAGCGAAGGAGCGGGGCGAACCGCAATCTCAGTTATATTTGCACTATTATTTGATGAATTAACACTTGAACCTGTTTCTCGCAAAATTCCAAGTAGTTTTCGCATGTACCTAAGTGCTGAGCGACCTTCATCTCCAATGTTTTTAAAAGCTTTACTAATTGCTTCAATTTGTTCCTGCTCTAGTTCTTGCTTTTTCTCTTGCTCTAGTTTTGTTGACTTTGGCTTTTCTGCATTGCTATTTGATTTTTCGTATTCATTTAGCATATATATTCCACTATTTGCAGCATCAATTACTTTATGCAATGTAACTGCAACTTTTTGCTGAATGTTTGCACTAATACGCTGCCTTTCGGCATTTGCTGCAAGTACTTCTAGCTGTTTTTGCTCTTGCTCTAATTCTGTTCTGCGCGCTTTTAGAATCAGCAAATTATTGTCATCGTTTCTGCGGTAATAAGCAAATGCAATGGCAATAAAACAAATTAACGCAACTATAAAACCAAAAATTAATCCTACGGACGCCATTTGCATAATGTCATAAAAATTAGTTGTGTACGCATTAGAAGTAAAAAATCGTATTGGAGTTTCATTTTGCGGAATATTTCTTGATGCAACACCAATTTTTACAGCAAAAATAGCAGATTCGGCGAGTACTACAGCACTAACCCACTGCCATGCGTGCTTTTTACCATAGAGCACAGCAGCATAAACAATGGCTGGTATAAAGAAATTAGCGAATAAAATATTAGGTAAGCATATAAGCTGTATTGCAGAAAATACTGCTGCAATAATTGCGCACATAGTTGGAGCTTTTCTGCGAAACATGAATGGCACCATGGTTGTAAGAGTAAATACTATATAAAGTATTTGTACTAAAAGTGAGCTGGAATATTGTGAATGCATTACATTTCCAACAATAAAATCGTAAGTTGGTATAAAAAGCATTAGAACAGTCCAAGGCGATGCATAAATAACATCTCCAATAAGCCAATGTTGTTCAAACCATTGCGATACTTTTTCAATCCTATTTTGTGAATCATTTGCTTCTGGCAAAACTTTTGATGAGGTTTTATCGCTTGTATTTGCTGGTTTTTCTTGCACTGATAATGGATTATTAGCTTTTGCGTTTTTATAAGTAGCGTTAGGAATACTGTTTAATACAGAAGCAGTAGTGTTTGATTGGTCTGTGCTGTAAGAGTATGGAATAAAAGCAGCAATACTAAATGTTCCATCGTTTTGTATTCCATAATCAAGTGTTCCATGAAGATTTTCAATGCGTTCTTTCATGCCAATCAAACCATAACCATTTTTATGTTGCGCATTGCTATTTTGCGTTTGGTTAACTTCAAGCTTGTGTACTTCGTTTGTGATTTTTAGTGTTAATCCTTGTTCGTTCCATTCTTCGTGAATGTCTATTTTGATGCCATTTCCTGCGTGCTTTCGAATATTAGTAAGAGACTCCTGAACAACGCGGTATGCAACGGTTTGTGCATCTTTGTTGAGTTTATTAGAAGAATTTATGCCATCAACAGTGTGCCAAAAAATATTTTTAGGAGATGCGATTTTTGCTTGCTCAATAAGCGAAGGTATGTGATTGAAATCCAATTGAGCGGATGGAGCGTCTGTTAAAGCTTCTAGCAGTCGACGCATGTCGTGAACGGCGCGCTCTGATTCGTTTTTAATAATATGCATTGTTTTTTTAGCAAGAGAAATATCTTGTGTTGCTGCATAGCGACCACCGTCTGCTTGAACAATAATAATAGAAAGCGTGTGAGCAACAATATCGTGCATATCCCTAGCGATTCTAGCGCGCTCTGCAGTAACAGCAATATGCTGAGCTTTTTTTCGGTACGCGCGAATAGCGTTATTGTTCTCTTGTAAAAGTTGAATAGTGTGCACGTGAGTGCGCTGCCAGTAGCCAATAATAACCGTAATTGTAGTAATAATAATCGCAAAAATTATAGTAGGAATTGCAAAATCAAGTATAATTGAAACGCAATTTTTTATGTTACTACTATTTATATTTTTTACGCTGCAAGAATAACTAGCTTTTGAATGATTGTTGCCATATATTGGCCCCATTACAATATTCCACGATATTACTGCGCAAGATAATACGGTTGTTACGTAAGCTGCAATAACAAAAGCTTTTGAATGCTCTGGATTTCCGCGTGCAATAGCATTAACAAGTAGCACAAAGCCAAAGAAATCAGCAAGAAGTTGAGTAGGGCCAAATATTACTTGCAAAATGCATGCAACAATAAAAATAACAGCTGTGTGTTCGGGCCATATTCTTCGTACTGAAAGTAATGATGCAACAACAATATTTATAAGCAAGGTTGTAATTAGCGAACTTTGCGTCAAGAATCCGTCAACATTGCTTATAATAGTATACCGATTGTTTGAAAGTGTAAAAAGAATAAGTGGAATAATGCCCCACAATATATCGTTTAGCGTAAGCTCAGTGCGTAAGCGTTGTATGGCTTTGTTAAACGTGTGAGATATTTTCATACCTACTAGGCTAGTACACGGTACTTTATAGAACAATCGAACTTTAGTATGATTTATATAAGAGTGCGAGTTTGCGTATGTGATTTGTTGTTGCAATGTTGCATGCGAGTGCAGAAAGGAATGTTTACAATGGCACTGCTAACAAAGTATTACGTACCAGGATTGTATGTAGAAGAGCGCGCAATCGATGTTCCTTTAGACTGGGAGCAAAATACTCCAGGCGATTCTATTAAAGGGGAGACGATTCGCCTATTTTGCAGAGTTATTTGCGCTCCAGAACATGTGCATGACGATTTGCCTTTGCTAGTGTTTTTGCAAGGAGGTCCAGGCGGCCAGTGCCCTCGTCCGCTTTCGCCGTCTAGCGATGGTTGGATTCAAGAGGCAATTAAGCATTTTCGTGTTGTTCTTCCAGACCAGCGTGGTGTTGGGCGCTCTTCTAGGGTAGATGCTTCTACGATTAAGCGCATGGCAGACGACGGCGTGAGTGTAGAGAGGCAAGCATGGTACTTAAAGCGATTCTTAGCAGATTCCATTATTCGCGATTTTGAGCATTTGCGCTTAACTGAATTCAATGCAAAGCCGTGGGTTTCTTTGGGTCAAAGTTATGGTGGATTCTTAACGCTTACGTATTTGTCTCTTTTCCCACAGGGCTTACTTGCAAGCTTTACAACGGGCGGTATTCCTCATGTTCCAGCTAGTGCGCGTGAAGTTTACGAGCACACATTCCCACGTATGGCTAGAAAAACTGAGCAATTCTACGAGCGTTATCCGCAAGATGTTGCGCGCGCTGCAGCTATTGCAGATAGGATTTCTCAAGGAGATGTTTTCTTACCTAATGGCGAAAAGTTAACGGTTGAGCGATTCCAGACTCTTGGTTCGTCTTTTGGCATGAAGCCAAGCTTTGAAAGGGTTCATTGGCTGATTGACTCCGCTTTTTCGGATGGAGATGGCTCTCTTAAGGCGTTTAAGCATGGTGGTGGAACAGCAGATGGCTATTTAAGTGATGAGTTTCTTTATGGTGTTATGGATGCAACATCTTCTAGTCCGCTATATTGGCCGCTGCAAGAATTTATTTATGCTGATGGTGAATTAGAGCACCCGATTTTGTGGGCAGCTCAGCAGGTTAGGGAAACAATGCCAGAGTTTTCTGGTAGCGCGCGTCCGCTTTTGTTTACTGGAGAAGCTGTGTTTCCGTGGATGTTTGATCAGCAAAAAGCTTTGCAACCATTCTTGCCAGCAGTTGATTGCATAATGAACGATATGCAATTTGGCAAGATTTACGATTTAGATCAGCTTGCAAATAACGAAGTTCCTTTGCAAGCAGCGGTTTACTTCGACGACTTGTATGTTGATTCTGGTCTTCAGCTAGACACTTTGTCTCATATTTCTAACTCTCATTATTGGACAACTAACGAGTTTGAGCACGATGGAGTTCATGGCGACTTTGTGTTCCGTCATTTGTTGGAAGAAGCAAGGAATCGTGGAGATTTAGAGTCTATATATAAGTGATATAAGTGATAAGTAACTTTTGATTAAAGTACCTAACAAATGATTAGATATACAAGTTATATATACAAATGATTAGATACTTAATAAAAAGTTAGTGTTTATTTTAGTGTTTATTTATTAAGGGGATTTGTTAATGAGTTCTAACTCAATTGGAACCGTTGGATTTATTGGCTTTGGAAACATGGCTCAAGCGATTGCGCAAGGCTTGATTCGCGCTAATGTTTTACAAGGCAAAGATATGGTTGCAAGCGCGGCGCACTTTGAAAAACTTGCTAATAATGCAAGCAAATTTGGCGTAAAAGCGTTAAAAAGCGCGTGTGAAGTTTGCGATTCTAGCAATGTTTTAATTTTGGCTGTAAAACCAAATCAAATAGAAGAAGTTTTGCAACCTATTGCAAAAACTATTGTAGAAAGAAAAATCGCAATTATTTCCGTTGCAGCAGGCTGGACTCTTAAGCGTTACCAGAATCTACTTGGCAAAGATGCTAACGTGCAATGCATTATTCCAAATACGCCAATCGCAGTTTGCCAAGGAGTCACTCTAGCAGAAAGTGAAAATACGCTAACAGATAGTCAACTAGAAGCTTTTAACGCGATTTTTGAGCCTATATCTTTAGTTGAACGAGTAGATAGCGAGCACATGAATATTGCAATGTGTGTTTCTAGTTGCGCTCCAGCTTTTACTGCTATGTACATGGAAGCTTTAGCAGATGCTGGCGTAAAGTATGGTCTAAAGAGAGATTGTGCATATCGCTTGGCTGCAAAGATGATTGAGGGAGTAGGCGCGTTGTATATGGATACTCGCGTTCACCCAGGGGCTATGAAGGACGCAGTATGCTCTCCTGGTGGAACTACGATTCGAGGTGTTGCAAAGCTAGAATCGTGTGGTTTTAGGGGAGATGTTATTAGCGCTGTTGACGCAATTCAACAAAAATAAAACAGTACGAGTATAGTAGTGTAGTCACTTCCGCTAGCTGGTCTAAAGTAGGTAATATGTCTTTAACTATTGGAATCGTAGGTTTGCCTAACGTTGGTAAATCAACTATGTTTAATGCGCTAACACGAAACAACGTTTTAGCGGAAAATTATCCGTTTGCAACAATCGAGCCAAATACTGGTATTGTTCCTTTGCCAGACAAACGTTTGCCTGTTTTAGCAAAGCTTGTTAAAACCGAGAAAATCGTTCCAGCAACCGTTACATTTGTTGATATTGCAGGAATCGTTAAGGGTGCAAGCGAAGGCGAAGGCTTGGGAAACAAGTTCCTTGCTAATATTCGCGAAGCGGATGCTATTTGTGAAGTTGTTCGCGCGTTTAACGATGATGACATTGTGCACGTTAATGGCAAGGTAGATCCTGCAGACGACATTGACACAATCAACACGGAACTTATTCTTGCGGATTTGCAAACAATCGAGAATGCTTTGCCAAAGTTAGAAAAAGATTTACGCGGCAAAAAAGTTACTCAAGAATACGTTGGCGCAGTGAACAAAGCTAAAGAGATTCTTGAATCTGGAAAGACGATTGATCAGGCTCATAATGAGAAGTTGATTAATAAAGACGACGTTTACGATTTGCACTTGCTTACCGCTAAGCCTTTTATTTACGTGTTTAACGTTGACGATTCAGAGCTTTCGGATGATTCTTTGAAGTCTAAGCTAGCGGAGTCTGTAGCTCCTGCAAAGGCGATTTTCCTTAACGCGCAATTTGAGTCGGAGCTTACTGAGCTTGATGAAGAAGATGCTAGAGAGATGCTTGCAGATGCTGGATTGCAAGAATCTGGATTGGATCAGCTTGCGCGCGTTGGCTTTGATATTCTAGGGCTTCAAACCTATTTGACTGCTGGCGTTAAAGAAGTTCACGCATGGCAAATTCATAAAGGTTGGACAGCTCCGCAAGCTGCAGGCGTTATTCACACAGATTTTGAGCGTGGATTTATTAAAGCAGAAGTTGTTTCTTACAATGATTTTGTTGAAGCTCAAGGTTCTATGGCAAAAATCAAGGAAGAAGGAAAGCTTCGTCTTGAAGGCCGCGATTATGTTATGCAAGACGGAGATATTGTTGAATTTAAGTTTAATGTGTGATTAGTTAAACAATAATCATATTAATGTGTAACGGCGCTGCTTAGGTACTATAGTATAGTATCAAAGCAGCGCCTTTATCTTGTTTATTATGGAGATTTTATGAAAATATTTTATGCTTTCAAAAGCGTTCTAAAGTCGCTTATTGCGCGATTAGTGAAATATGTTATTAGCTTAAATCTCCAAAAAATCGCAAAATTTTCTACAAGCGTGCGCTCGCTTTTCTAATTGTTTTGGTCTTCTTTAGTTTTGTTGGATTCCAAGTATCGCATGTTGTTCAAGAAGCTAATAAGCGTATTTTTGTAAATCTTAAAGCACAATATTTTAAGTCGCATAATCTTGATTCCGCTTTGAGTAATGTAAAAAGTAAAAAAGGCGATAATTTTGGCGCAAAGTCGAAAGCAAAAAAGACGCCATTAGAGCATAATGATAAGTCTAAAGATGAGTCTAAAGATAGCTCTAATGTGCAAAATCAAAATGCGAATGCAATTGATTTTTCTAACTTATGGAAGATTTCTACAGGTGGTCAATATCCAAATCTTTCTGGGATAGATGCAAATCATTTGCAAGTAAATGTAGACCTTAAAAAACAACGTGTTTATATTTATGCGAATAATAATATTGTTTACACAATGATTGTTAGCTCTGGAATGAATAACTCCACACCTAAAGGCGATTTTAGAATAGGCCGTAGGGGATACCACTTTTACAATAGAATCGAAGGAATGGGTGGAGACTATTGGGTTGGTTTTATAGGAACAACGTATTTGTTCCACTCTGTTCCAACTCGCGCTAATTTTGGCGATTATATTGTAGAGGAAGCGCAAAAACTTGGGGCTCCTGCATCGCACGGATGTGTGCGACTAAGTGTTCCAGATGCTAATTGGTTTTATACGAATATTCCAGACGGAACAGCAGTACATATTGAATAATCTGTTTTAGAGTTATGTGAAGCATTTACGCAAGTAAGAAATATAAAAAATCAGGAGATTTCAAAATGGAATCCCCTGATTTTTGTTTGTGTTGGTTTTATCTTCTCTTGTTTATTAGAAGAACAAAACGCTAGCTGCACAGGCCAATGCAGTTAGAACTATAGATGCCAGGAAGCTTGCTAAGAATGCTGCTTTTCCTTGCTTGAATATAACTCTAAAGTTTACGTTGATTCCAAGAGCAGCCATAGCCATTCCAAGGAAGACGTATCCTGCGTCAACAAGGAGGGATGCGTAAGACGAAACAAAAGGCACATACGTACCAATAACGGATGCTGCAATAAATCCAAGCATAAACCATGGGAAGTTGATTTTGCGCTTTCCGTTATCTTCTACTTGGCTGTGGCGAGCATTCCACCAAATTGCAATAAAGATTGATGTAGGAACAAGCATAAGAACTCGTGTAAGCTTCATGATTGTTGCAATATCGATGCTTCCAAAAGCTCCGCCTGCTGCAACAGCGTGTGCGATTTCGTGAAGCGATGCGCCGGCAGCAATTCCAAGTTGCTGTTTAGTCATTCCAAAGTGAGGAAGAATAAAGATTTCTGCCAAAGCGTAGATTGTGCCCATTATTGCAACTGTTGCAACAGCCATAACTTCGTTTTGTTCTTTTTCGTCCTCTTCTTGTTGAGGAACGGGCATAGATCCCGAAAGACCCATAACAGCTGCAGCTCCGCAAATGCTTGTGCCTCCTGCGGTTAGCATTGCAAGTTGAGGGCTTACTTTAAGAAGTTTTGCAATATTATATGTAACGCAAACCATAACAGCAACGAGTACAGCTGCGATTGGCAAGCACTTTAATCCTTGAGTAAATAGAACGTGCAAATTTAGCTTAAAGCCAAGCAAAATAATGCCAAGTCGAAGTAGCTTATTTGCGATTAGGCCAGCAGATGCTTTAACGCCTGCTCGTCTAGAATCATTGTTCAACTTGTATACGTGCAAAGGCAGCTGCAGAGCCATACCAATAAGCAACGCAATAATAAGAGCTCCCAAAAGGCTTAGGCCTGGGAACTGCTTGAGCCAGCTGCCGATTAAGGAAGCTAGAAGTGTAAGCACAGCTATAAGAGCCATGTTTGTTGTGCAGATTTTCTTTTTCCATGTATCAAAGAAATTAACCATTTAGCCAATTATTCTCTCATAATCGGACAAAAACGAACAAAAAATCAAAAATATTTACACATTTTCTAGCATTTTGTTGTAATGGCAAGCGACACGCCTATATAAAAATCACATAATAAAACATATTCGATAAAAATCTATCGTAGTTTTGTATTAGTTCCATTTACATTGTGATTAATTAAATCTTGTTGAAAAAAATCATAATTGTGTAATCATTATATGTAGTTAAAGAGGTAATTATGTGCAATATTAATATTCAAATTAAACGCATTTATGAATCGTTTGATGAACATGATGGCTTGCGGGTATTAGTAGATAGATTGTGGCCTAGAGGAATAAGTAAAGAAAAGGCAAATCTTGATTTGTGGTGTAAAGATATTGCTCCATCAAGTGATTTGCGAAAATGGTTTAGCCATAAGCCTGAGCGCTTTAACGAATTTTCTAATCGTTATATTGAGGAGCTAGACGAGAATCAAGATTGTGTAAACCAAATCGTAGATATATGTAGAAAAAGTAAAAAAGTAACGTTTTTATATGGAGCGAAAGATCCGCGTATAAATCATGCAATTGTGTTAAAAGATTACATTCAAAATGTTTTGCAAAATTAAGATTGTAATAAGCGAATCTAATACATAAGCAAAAGTTTATGTTTATAAACTTTTATGAGTAATAATTAGTGGTGTTTGATGCGTTTTCGACACACCGATTTTCCTTGATATTTCAACAAAACAAATTTATAAATTTATTATTTTTCAAATTGTCTCGACACTTTGTGATTAGTACATTAGAATGACCACTTGGCTAGGGGGCGGCGGTTGGTATAGCCTCTGCAAAATCTGCCAAACCTGCGCACAAGTAGTGCTTGTTTTTTTTTAAGCTGGCGCTTGTTTTGGTGGTTGTTTTTCAATCACAAACGTATATATAAACTTGTTTTATGCAAGGAGAAAACGATGAAATCGTTGTTTACATGGCAGCTTCATGGAGACGGAAAAACTTTGAAGCCAGGAGAAGTAGTAGAGCCAGATGAGCGTTTAACTTGGACTCGTACTGCTGGTATTGGCGCTCAGCATGTTATTGCTATGTTTGGCGCAACATTCTTAGTGCCAATTCTTACAGGCTTTGATCCGTCTACTACTTTAATGTTCACGGCTCTTTCCACGGCACTGTTCTTACTTATTAACGCAAATAAGCTTCCTAGTTATTTAGGAAGCTCTTTTGGTCTTATAGCACCTGTTATGGCTGTAACTGCAGCCCATAAGGGCATTGCTGTAGCAAGCTTTGGCATTATGTGCACTGGTTTGCTTCTTGCTTTAATCGGTGTGCTTGTGCATTTTGCAGGAGCAAAGTGGATTGACATTATTATGCCTCCTGTTGTTAACGGTGCAATTGTTGCAATCATTGGCTTTAACTTGGGTCCAGCTGTTTGGGGTAACTTCCAAAAGGCTCCAGACACTGCTTTGGTAACTTTGGTTGCAGTTATGCTTATTGCAGTGATTTTCCGCGGTCTTCTTGGACGATTGAACATTTTGCTTGGTGTTCTTGTTGGCTACGCGTATGCATGCTTCCAGGGTCAAGTTGACTTTAGTAAGATTGAGCAAGCAGCTTGGATTGGATTCCCTAAGTTCCACACTCCGCAAGTTGACTTCTCTGTTTTGCTTATGTTCTTGCCAGTTGTGCTGGTTCTTATTGCAGAAAACGTTGGTCACGTTAAGTCTGTAGCTCAAATGACTGGACGCGACTACGATTCCAAGATTGGTACAGCTTTGTTTGCAGACGGCTTAGGAACTGCAATCGCTGGCTGCTTTGGTGGTTGCGGTACTACAACTTATGGCGAAAACATTGGCGTTATGGCTGCAACAAAAGTGTATTCTACGGCTGCTTATTGGTGCGCTGCATTCTTTGCATTCGTATTAAGCCTTTGCCCAAAGTTTGGTGCAATTGTAAACTCCATTCCAGCAGGCGTTTTGGGCGGTGTAACCACTTTGCTTTACGGCATGATTGGCATGATTGGCGTGCGCATTTGGGTAGAGAACAAAGTGAACTTCGATAAGCCAGTTAACATTATGATTGCTGCAATCGTTATGATTATTGGCATTGCTAACTTCCAATTTGCTGTTTCTGGAATTCAGTTCAACGGGATTGCAATCGGCACAGTTGTTGTGTTGGTTGTGTACCACATTATGAAAGCTATTGGAAAGCTTACTGGAACAATCGCTAAAGACGATCCAGATGTTGCTTAGCTTAAATGCTTATATGATTTAATTTAATCAAATTAGGCGCGTTCGCTACTTTGTGAGCGCGCTTTTTGTAATTACTTTTGACTACATAACAAACACAACGAACACAACACGTAGATTGGGAATAATTAGTATAGTATTATTAACCTTATGTTGAAAGTCATCATAGAAATAATCATTGGCGTTGCATGGGCTGCTTTTGGCGCTTATATGGCTAAAAAACCTAAAAACACTAAAGTGCATAAGCGTTCCGATTATACAAGCGATGGAAAGAAAAAGAGCAATCAAAATAATGATTCTGCCAATACTTCTGCCGATACTTCTGCAGATGATTCTATTGACCAAGATGTAGTTATAGAAAGCATTGATGAAGATAATAGCAATGCAAATGTTGTTGCTAAAGATGCTTCTAAAGATGAGTCTAATAGTGAAAACAAAGATAAGACTTCTTCAAAGTTTGCAAAAAAAATAAAAGATTTGGCAGACTATTATAGTGACGATGATGACCTTGGTGACCTCTTTAGCGATATATTAGAAGCTAAGAAAAAATTAGAAAACGAAGGCGACTCGCCAAAAAATAGCGATACTAGCGATGCTAGCGAAGATAGTAAAGATAGTAAAAGCAATAAAAGCGATATAAAAAACTCAAATAGTAAGGAGAATAATCGCTATATGAGAATAGATTTTGATGTAAATAAGTTTGTTGGAAAATCAAGAAAATGGCGTTGGATTATTGTTGCAATAGTAGTAGCAATAGCGTTTATATGCTCAATTATTTTTGGTTTTTCTACTTTTATTACAGATTGCATGTGGTATGCGCAACTTGGATTTGAGAGCGTAATCTGGATTCAACTAGCCGCTAAAATCGGCGTTTGGGCTTTGTATGCTCTGCTTATGGCTGCGTTTGGGTATTTGTCTGCATATATTGCGATTAAAAAACGCCCTGGAAGCGAAGATGGCGTATATGTTAAAGAAAAAGGCAATATTTTAGACACTAAAAAGGGAATAAGCTCTAAGCTTGCAATGCATGTTGCAGGAGTTGTGTCTTTGATTGTAGGCGCTGTGTTTGGAATGCAATTCTACAATCATTGGGTGCAAATTTTGCTTATGTTTAACTACCAATCATTTGGTATTAAAGATCCGCAATTTGGATTTGATAACGGTTTTTATGTGTTTACTTTGCCAGGCTTGCGACTTTTTACAAGAGCGTTTATTGTTCTTCTTGCTGTTTCTTTGCTATTTAGCGTTATAACAAACGCTTTGATGGGAGCTGTAAGAATTACGCTTCCTGTAGATGGAAAGGGCATTTTTAGCATAACTAAAAGCGCAAGGCGTCAAATTTCTGCGTGGTTTATGCTTGTTATTATTTTCTGGTCCGTTTTGCAAATATTAGATGTGTTTGCGATTGTAAATTTGGATGGTTCTAAGATTACTGGCGGATCTTACACAGATATGAATGCTGGTGTGCCTTCCAGCATTGCAATGGCTGTAATAACACTAATTGTTGGAATTGTTATAACAGCGTGGTTGCTAAAATCTCACGCTCTTAATGGAAATGTAAAAATTGGCACGCGATTTGTTGTAGCTGTTAAAGCTTGGCGCACGCCTGCTATAGCTGTTGCATCTTTAGTTGTATGCGCTATGGTGTTGTCTTTTGCTTGGCCTGCTCTTTTGCAACGTTTTAAGGTAGCGCCGAATGCACAAGAATTAGAAGCCACTTATATTCAGCGAAATATTGATGCAACTAAGTTTGCGTATGGCTTAAATAATGTTAAAAAAGAATCGTATAACGCTACTTCGGAAGGAAAGTCGGGAGCGCTAGCAAAAGAAGCGGAGTCTACTGCACAAATCAGGCTTTTAGACCCTCAAGTCACTTCTCCAACATTCCGCCAATTGCAGCAATCTAAGCAATACTATACTTTTGCAGATACTCTTTCTGTAGATAAGTACGACATTGATGGCGTGAGTCAAGACACGGTTATTGCTGCGCGCGAGCTTGATTTAGCTGGAAACGATAATCGAAATTGGGTTAATGACCACACTGTTTATACGCACGGGTATGGCGTTGTTGCAGCTTACGGAAATAAGGTTACTGCAGATGGTCAGCCGCAATTTATGGAGTATGGAATTCCAACTCAAGGAAAGCTTACAAAGTTGAAGAAGTATGAGCCGCGTATCTACTTCTCGCCAAATGCTCCAAAGTATTCGATTGTTGGTTCTCCAAAAGGCTCTGCTCCTTGGGAATTTGATTATCCAACTGGCTCAAATGGTGCTTTAACAACGTTTAAGGGAAATGGTGGACCAAGTGTAGGTAACTTCTTCTCTAAGCTGCTGCACGCTATTCGTTTTGAATCAGATCAAATCTTATTCTCGGATAGAGTTACTGCAAATTCTCAGATTTTGTATGATCGCGATCCTAAGACTCGCGTTTCTAAAGTCGCTCCATACTTGACATTAGATGGGCGCGTTTACCCAGCAGTTGTTGACGGACGAGTTAAGTGGATTGTTGACGGATATACAACGTCCGACTCTTACCCATATTCGCAAATGACTGATTTTGGGCAGGTGACTCAAGATTCTACAACAACAACATCTCGTTCGATTAAAGGTTTGACTAATCAGCGAGCAAACTATATTCGCAATTCAGTTAAAGCTACTGTTGATGCGTACGACGGTTCTGTTGACTTGTATGTGTGGGATAAAAAAGACCCTGTGATTAAAGCTTGGAGATCAATATTCCCAGGGCATTATCACGATATTTCTAAGATTTCTGGCGATTTGATGAGTCATATTAGATACCCAGAAAGCTTGTTCAAAGTACAAAGGCATTTGCTTGCAAAGTATCATGTTGACAGCGCAAGCCAGTTCTTCTCGGGAGAAGACTTCTGGCAGACTCCAGTAGATCCTACAGAATCTCAAAGTCTTCAGAGAGAAGATATTTTGCAACCTCCATACTATTTGACTTTGCAAACTAGAGGAGCAAACAAGCCAGTATTTTCGCTTGTTTCTACATACATTCCTGCTGGAAGATCTACTCGAGAGATCCTAACTGGATTCTTGTCTGTAAATTCAGATGCTGGAAATGTTGCTGGAAAAGTAAGCGAAAATTATGGCCAACTAAGACTTCAAGAGTTACCTAAAGTTTCCAATGTTCCAGGACCTGGTCAAGCTCAAAACAACTTTAATGCTAATGCAAATGTTTCTAAAGAGTTGAATTTGCTTGAATCTGGATCAACTAAAGTTAAGCGTGGAAACTTGCTTACATTGCCACTTGGCGGTGGATTGGTTTACGTAGAGCCTGTTTATGTACAATCTAGCGGATCTACTAGCTACCCATTGCTTAAGAAAGTATTGGTTGCTTTTGGAGATCAAGTTGGATTTGCAGACACTTTGGATGAAGCATTAAACCAAGTATTTGGAGGAAACTCTGGCGCAAATGCTGGAGATGCTTCCAATAATTCTGGCGTAAACAATATTGCTTCTAATCCTAAGCAAAAAGATTCGGCTAAGAATAACGAAAATGGCAATAAAAATGCCAATGCTAAGGCAGACGCTGATTTTAGTGCAAAAGCAAAAATGGCTCTTAAACGAGCAGCTCAAGCGCTAAAGGATTCGGATGTTGCAATGAAATCTGGAGATTGGCAAGCGTATGGCAAAGCTCAAAAAGAGTTAAGCGATGCGATTAACGATGCTATTAAAGAAGACTCTGGAAAGTAAAAGCAAAAGTCAAAGAAGCGCATAAAGCAGCTTTAGATTAATAAAAATAATGCCGAGCATAGTTTAGATTATGTTCGGCATTATTTTATGTGTTGGCTTTATGCGTTTTTACATTTGATTATCTGGGTCTTCGTCGTCTTCTACAGGACCGAGCAATAATCGCTCGCTTATATTAACTACGCCCATCAATATTGCTGTAAACGCAATAATTACGAATGTTGCAGAAAAAATAAGCGGAGTGCGGAAAGAATTATATGCAGCTTGCAGCCAAATACCTAATCCTTGACGAGCGCCAAGATACTCTGCAGTAGTAGCTGCGCCAAAAACGTAGGCTGTGCTAATGCGAATTCCACCAAAAATTTGTCGAGCTGCAATCCTTAATTTTACGTGCCAAAGCGTCCAAACTCGTCCCGCTCCGCATGTTAGAGCTACATCGCTATAAAAACTTGGAACTGCATCAAGACCTCTAATTGTTTGAACAGCAATAGGGAACATGCTAAAAATAGCTACGATAACAATTTTTCCAGACATTTCGAAACCGAACCATATAAGAAATAGCGGGGCAATCGAAATAAGTGGTAACGTTTGTGCAGCACAAAGAAGGGGGAACAAAGCTGCGTGAACCAGCTTGCATACGTGAAAAAGTACGCCCAGTAAAATGCCGCACACAATGGCAAGACTAAAACCAACAATTGTCTCTTCAATAGTTGCAAGGGTTGCAGGCCATAATTGTGGCCACACTTCACAAGTTGCTTTAGCAATATCTGTAGGAGTTGGAATAGAATTTTCTGGAATTTTATAGAATTCGCAAGAAAGCTGCCAAAAAATTAGTAATGTAATAGTAGAAATTATTGTTGGCAGATAATTGTGCAGTAGTGTTTTCCAGCGCGCGCGCGTCATGGAATATCGTTCCTTTCAGTACACAAGCCATAATGCTTGTTGTAGCTGCTTGACTGCTGCCCCAATCAAACAACGTAAAATTTTACAAACTTTCTTGTATGAAAATATCACATAGCTAGTATGTAGTTCGCAAGCGTGTATTTTATGCGTATTTGTCTTTCGATTAGTGCATAATTTAGTCGTTTCGTGAGTCAATGTGTGGCAAACCAAAAGTTCTAATTTTTTGGGGGCATTGAACGGCGCGGGCTAGGCCCTTGATACCGTTTTCTGCCAAGTTCGTGTCACATTCCCAGAAAGCGGTTATTTATAAGAAAGCTAGGGAATTCATGATATGCGAATTATGGCGCAATGTGCGAGCTTTTTGTTTGAAATTTAATAAAAATATTATGCGTGCAATAGCAGTTTTTATAAGCTCATGCTGTATTCTGTCTTTGTGCGCGTGCGGATCAAACAATAGTAAGCAGAATAGTAAATCTGGTCTTCAAAACGTTTCGTTTATGCTTTCGTGGATACCTGATACTAATCATATTGGCATATACGTGGCAAAGCATATGGGATGGTTTAAGCAAGCTGGTTTACACGTGAATATTTTGGCTGTGTCTCAAACTGGTGCCGAGCATGCTGTTGACTCTGGTGCTGCGGATTTTGCTTTAAGTAATATTACTAGTCTTGCAGATTTCAGTACAAAAGGCACTAAATTGAAGGAAGTTTTGCAAGTTCAGCAAAAGCCTAGCGCAATTTGGTGCTCTCTTTATAAAAATACTAAAATTCATTCTCCTAAAGACTTTGATGGTAAAACTTTTGCAACCTTTGGATCTGCAGAAGGTGATGCTGTGATTCGTAGAATGATTCAGCATGATGGTGGCAAAGGTAAGTTCGATAAGGTTACTGTTGGTACTTCTACGTTCCGTACGCTTGAATCTGGAAAAGCTGATTTTGGTGGTTTTTATGGTACTTGGGAAGGTGTGCAGGCGGAAATGTATGGTCCAAAGTTGCGTTGCTTTAAGACAGCGGATTATGGAGTCCCTGGTCAGCCAGATACGATTGGTGTTATTACTAACGCAAACACAGTTAAGCGCAATCCGAAGCTTGTTCGCGCTTTTGTTAAAGCCGTTAAGCACGGTTATGAATACGCTTACAATCATCCAGATGAAGCTGCGAACATTTTAGTAAAAGAAGCTCCTGAATCTAATCTTGATGTGAAATTCGTTAAGCGAAGCATGAAGATGATTGTTGACGGGCAATATTGGGGTAATCGTGCAGACATAAAAAGCGGCAAGTTTGTGTTCGGCACAAATGATGTTAAGGGTGCTCAAGAATACTTCGACTTCCTAAGCAAGGAAGGTGCGTATACGGATTCTAAAGGCAAAGTAACATATAAAACTCCTCAAGCAAAAGAATTAACTACGGACGAATTTTTGAAGTAGTTTACGCAATGACTTGAGTCTTGCTAAAATAAAGTACAGTATATGAGGGCGTATCGGGTAGTTGTATAATCCAGCTTCAATCGGTACGCCCGTTTTGTTGTTGAGTTTATAAGATTGGGTGTGAATTATGGCTTCGGATTTTTGGCTTATTGCTGGCCTTGGCAATCCTGGATCTAAGTACGAAGGTACTCGTCATAATATGGGATTCATGGTTGCGGATTTGCTCGCTGAGCGATGGTCAATATCTTTTTCTGATCATAAAGGCTTGTCTAAACTTGGCAAGGGAGTTATGAATTTAGACGGTAAGTCCGCAAAGTTCTTCCTTGCTAAGCCGCTTACTTTTATGAACGATTCTGGAGCTGCAATATCTTCTATAAGTTCTTATTATCAAATTGAGACTGACCATATTGTGATTGTTCACGACGATATGGATTTGGATTTTGGGCGCATTAAAGTAAAAGCTGGAGGTTCTGCTGGAGGCCATAACGGTATTCGTTCTATTGATCGCAGTCTTGGAACTCCGCAATATGCGCGCGTAAGAATGGGTGTTGGGCATGCTCAGCGTGGTGCTCATGCTCACGATAATACTGTTAATTGGGTTTTGGGCGGATTTGCTGGTGCGCAAAAATCTGAACTTCCTAATTTTTTGACAGATGGCGCAGATGCTGTAGAAAGTGTGATTTTCCGCGGGCTTGCAGCCACTCAGGAGCATTTTAATGGCAGATAAGTATGATTCTTTTGCTAACAAAATGCTAGATTCTAAAGATTTTAATATTTCTGATGCTTCTTTTGAAAGCATACTTAAAGATATTTTTAAGAAAAATGATTCGTTTAAGTCTTTAGCTTTGCTTGAAGAAGATTTTTCTAATCCTCTTAATGTGTATTGTCCAAGTGGAGCTAGATCTGCTGTAGCTGCTGCAATGGCTACTAAAAAGCCTGTTGTTTTAGTAGTTCCATCTGGTAGAGATGCTTTGGAATCACTTGAATCAATACGAGATTTTTATAATGGGAACCCTAAAGATATTGCTAATCTTGAAGCTTGGGAAACTCTTCCGCACGAGCGTCTTTCTCCTAGAGCAGATACTGTAGCAAGCAGAATGGCGGTTTTTAGGCGATTAAAGCATCCGCAAAGTGGGGAAGATAGCAAAAGTGGCAAAAGCGGCAAAAGTGGCATGTTTAGCCCAATTCGCGTTCTTGTTATGCCAGTTCGATCCCTTATTCAGCCAGTTGTTAAGGGTCTTTGCAACGTAGAGCCGCTTGTTTTTGAATGTGGCAATGAGATTTCTATTGAGGTTGCTACAAAGCGACTTGTTGAAAACTCGTATAATCGCGTGGAACTTGTTATGAATCGCGCTGAATTTGCTGTTCGAGGCGGAATTATAGACGTTTTTCCTCCAACAATGGATCATCCTGTGCGTATTGAGTTTTTTGGAGATGAGATTGACGCAATCAAACAATTCCACGCATCTGATCAGCGCACTTATGGGAAGAATATTAATAGTGTTTGGGCTACACCTTGCCGAGAATTGCAACTTACAAAAGATATTCAAAAACGAGCGAAGTCTTTGATTGGTAAGATTCCAAATGCTCAAGATATGCTTGAATCAATCGCAAATGCAATACCCGTAGAGGGTATGGAGTCTTTGATTCCAGCATTAGTTGACAACATGGAACCAGTGGAAAATTTGCTTGATAAAAACGCAATAATTTTGGTTTCCGACTTAGAAAAATGCAAGCGCGCAGCTAATGATTTAGTTAAAACAGCAAACGAGTTTTTGGCTGCAAGTTGGCATGTTGCTGCGTCTGGTAAGGGTGCTGGCGCTCCAATAACATTCGATAAAGCGAGTTTTCTTGATTTTGGCAGTGTTTTAGAAAATCTTGAAAATAACAATCATCAAGTAATTAACTTAAACAGTTTTGCAATGGATTCAACGAGTAAATCGCAAGCAACCGTTGATTCTAAAGAAGAAAACGAAAATAAAGTCGTAAAAAATAACTATTTAGACTTGTGCATTAAATCTCCTCAAGAATTTAGAGGAGATAGTGAGAAGATTTCTAGCGGAATATCTGGTCTTATTTCTAACGGATACAAGGTTTATATTAGCGCTGCTTCAAGTGGAATTTTATCAAGGCTTGCGCGAGCTGTACGTGCAAGTGGCGTATTTGATTTTTCGGCAGTTCAAACGAAAATAGTTGATGGTTTTATAGATACGCAAAGTAAAATCGCAATTCTTAGCGAAAGAGATTTAACGGGAAAGTCTTCTTCTGCAAGTGGTTTTAAGTCGCCAAAGCGTAGAAAAAAAGAAATCGACCTTCTAGACCTTAAGCCAGGAGATTTTGTTGTTCACGAACAGCACGGAATTGGCAAATTTATAGGCATGAGGCAGAGGAATGTAAAAACCTCAAACGGAGAAGCTACGCGCGAATATTTGGAAATTGAGTATGCTCCAAGTAAACGCAATGCTCCTGCAGATAAGCTTTTTATTCCAACAGATCAGCTTGATTTGGTTAGCAAATATATTGGCGCAGAGATTCCAAAGCTAAATAAGCTTGGAGGTGCGGACTGGGCTGCTACAAAAGAAAAAGCGAGAAAAGCTGTTCAAGAAGTTGCTCAAGACTTGATTAAACTTTATTCTGCACGAGCGTCTAGCAGCGGATTTGCTTTTAGTGCAGACACTCCATGGCAAAAAGAGCTTGAAGATGATTTTCCATACCAAGAAACTCCAGATCAGCTTACGACTATTGACGAAGTCAAGCAAGATATGCAAAAGCCAATTCCAATGGATAGGCTGATTTGCGGAGACGTTGGTTTTGGCAAAACTGAGATTGCTGTGCGTGCTGCTTTTAAGGCAGTTCAAGACGGCAAGCAAGTGGTTGTTCTAGCGCCAACAACTCTTTTAGTTCAACAACATTACGAGACTTTTACTAATCGTTTTTCTGGATTCCCCGTAACTGTTGCTGCAATGAGTAGATTCCAAAGCGAAAAAGAGGTTAACAATACTATTCAAGGCCTTGAATCAGGAGAAGTTGATGTTGTTATTGGCACGCATAAGCTTTTGAATCCAAACATAAAATTCAAGGATTTAGGTTTGGTGATTATAGACGAAGAGCAGCGTTTTGGTGTTGAGCACAAGGAGACTTTGAAAGCTTTGCGTACAAATGTAGACGTTCTTAGTCTTTCTGCAACGCCAATTCCTCGAACGCTTGAAATGGCTGTTACAGGTATTCGCGAAATGTCTACTCTTGCTACGCCTCCGGAAGACCGTTTGCCAGTCTTGACTTATGTTGGAGCTTACGAAGACGCGCAAGTGGCAGCTTGCGTTAAGCGAGAGTTGCTTAGAGGTGGCCAAGTATTTTATGTGCACAATCGAGTAGAAGATATTAGTAAAGTTGCGACTAATATTCAAAAACTTGTTCCAGATGCTAGAGTTGCGATTGCGCACGGAAAAATGGGTGAGAAGCAGCTTGACACTATTATTCGTGATTTTTGGCATAGAGATATTGACGTTCTTGTTTGCACTACGATTATTGAAACGGGATTAGATATTTCTAACGCTAATACGCTTATTGTGGATCATGCAGACAGATTCGGCTTAAGCCAGCTTCACCAATTGCGCGGGCGCGTTGGCAGAGGTCGTGAGAGAGCGTACGCATACTTTTTGTACGATCCTACTAAGCCGATGACTCAACAAGCGCATGATCGCCTTGCAACAATTGCTCAATATACTGCTCTTGGATCTGGATTCGATGTTGCTATGAAGGATTTGGAGCTTAGAGGCACTGGAAATTTGCTTGGCAATGCGCAAAGTGGCCACATTGAAGGCGTTGGATTTGATTTATACGTGCGAATGGTTTGTGAAGCTGTTGAAAAATACAAAGAGCCAGAGCATAAAGAAACTGTTTCCACGTCTATTGATTTGCCTGTTGAAGCTTCTCTTCCAGTTGATTATATTGCTTCCGACAAGCTTCGTTTAGAAGCGTACCGTAAGCTTGCTTCCGCTAACAATAATAAGGATTTGCAAGAGTTGCGAGATGAGTTGCTTGATCGTTTTGGTGAGCCGCCTGAAGCGTTTAGCATATTGTGCGATGTTGCTCGCTTGCGTTTTAAGGCTCGTGATCTTGGTATTACGCAAATTAGCTCTCAAGGTAAATCGGTTCGTGTTATTGGTTTAGATCCAAAAGAATCATTGTGGATGCGTTTGCAAAGGATTTACCGCGGAGTTAAGTATCGTCCGCTTACTCATACGCTTATTATTCCATCGCCTTTTGAATCTTTACTTGGAACTAGCGCAATGAGTGAGCGCGAAATACTTGATTGGGTGCGCCAACTTCTTGAAGATTTAGCTTGGTAAGGTAAATCTTGCACTGTTTATAAATAAAGGCGGCCGCTATTTTTGCAGTCGCCTTTATTCACATTATTTTTGCGTTACTTATTGCAAAGCTTCTCTAAGCTCATCTTCTATTTCACTATGATTTACAGGGCGATTTTGAGCGTCAAGATGCTCGCGATCAATGTTCCATTGCTTAGCAATCTTGCCATTTTTTATCATAAGAATGCGGTTAGAAAGTCTTACAGCTTCCGCAATATCATGCGTAACCATAAGTGTAGTCCAGCCATATTTAGCTTGAAGATTATTAAGCAAATCTTGCATATCGAAGCGCGTAAGAGCATCCAAAGCTCCAAAAGGCTCGTCAAGCAACAATAATTCAGGACTTCTAACTAAAGCTCTCGCTAAAGATACGCGCTGCTGCTGGCCTCCAGAAAGCTCAGAAGGCCACTTGTTATCGTAGCCTTCAAGGCGCATTTGGCAAAGCGCTAAATGCGCAATATTCTTAAGATCTTGCTTGCTTCCTTCCATGCCGAAAACAACATTTTTGTTTACAGAAAGCCACGGTATTAGTCGTGCATCTTGAAAACCAATAGCCTGACGGCTTGTTGCATGAATGCTGCCTTCGCTAGGAGTAAGAAGTCCTGAAATTATTTTCAAAAGCGTAGTTTTTCCGCATCCCGATCTACCAATAAGCGAAACAAATTCGCCCTTTTTAATTCTCATCGTAATGTTTTCCAATACAAAAGAAGAATTATTTGCAAAATCGTTTTCTGTATTTTTATCTTTTGCACTTGCGAAAGAAATGCCCAGATTCTCTATACTAACGCAGTAATCGCTATCGTTAATATTTGATTTGCAAGTAGATTCTTTGGAAACTTCTACATTGCTACGCTTATGAAAAATGCTATTAAACATAGTCGTATTCTAAAGTCGTATTCTAATTACAATTAGTAATCGTTTACTTGCTGCAGTCGATTACAGCTTTAGAGAAATCAGGAACTTCTTTAATGAATCCGTATTTAACATATTCCTTAGCTTGTTGTTTAAGCATTTTCATAGTTTCTGCATTCATTGGTCGAATTTGCGGAATGTCAAACTTAGCTAATTCTTTCATTGTTTCATCGGATGCACCAAACTTCTTATACATATCAAGAATAATCGAATGCTTCTTCTTAACTCTTTTACCTTCTTCTACTAAAGCACGATACATTTTCTTTAATAGCTGTGGGTGCTTTTTAGCAAATTCAGCAGATGCAACTTGGATTCCGAAGTTAATATTTCCATAATCTTTTGCAGTGACTAGAAGTTTTGATCCTGGAGTTGCAAGAGCTGCAGCAAAGTTCTGATCGAAGGTTGCTAATGCGTCAACTTGACCAGTTGTGAATGCTGCATGGAAGTTCTTTGGACTCATCTCTACTTCTTGAACTTTAGATGGGTCAAGTCCTGCTTTTTCAAAGGCTTTGTGAATTATATAATCTCCACTTCCACCTTTAGCAATAATTCCAATCTTCTTTCCGTACAAGTCTTTAAGCGATTTGATTCCGCTATTTGGTGCTGCTACGATTCCTTGAGCGTTTCCATTGTAATGGTTAATAGCATAAGCAACCCATGGCTGGCCTTTGGAGATAAAATGAATAAAATGGCCAGATCCTGTGGTTGTTACGTCTGCGTTTCCAGAAGTTACTGCAGTGTTTGCTTCTGGAGGAACATATGGCCCGCTAAATGTAACCTTTGCCTTGCCAAAGATCTTATCTGCCATCTTTGTGTTATTTGAAAGAGTTGTTAAATAATTTGCAGAAGTCAAGTATGCTACTCTTAAAGTTCCAGTATCTTCTTTTACTTGCTTAGTAGTATTTGTGGAAGATTTTGCGGATGATGCTTGTGTTTTATTGTTCGAGCTTCCGCATGATGCTAGGGTGATTGCTGCGCAAAGCGCGCAGAAAGCTGCTAATGCTCGCTTACTTGTTGTAGATAATGCGAATTTAGCCATTTTATTCTCCTAATTATTTTGCTAATATTCTTAGTTTTGTTTGAGTTTAACGATGGATGAACGTCGCTCAGGCATGCAAATTTTTTCTAAAAGTGTTGCAATTCCTTCAGAAAGTAGGCCTGCAATCGCGTATAAAACTATGCATAGCAGCATTTGATCTGGTCTGTAAAATTCTTGTGATCTTGCAAGAACATATCCAATTCCTTTTGAAGCGTTGACTGTTTCACACGTTACCAATGCCACCCAAGACACTGATATTGCAAAGCGTAAAGCAGTCATAAAGTTAGGTAGCGCTCCTCGAAGAAGAATTGTGAAAAATACTGTTTTGCTATTTACTTTGTATGCGCGAGCTAATTCCAAGAGTTTGGGATCAATATTACGAACTCCATCCCTCATATTTACGTAGAACGTTCCAAATACGCCTATAGCAATAAGAGCTATTTTCATAGTCTCACCAATGCCTAATAAAATAATAAGCAAAGGTGCTAGTGCAGTAAAAGGAACAGACCGTAGCATGTGGCCAGGCTTGTTAATAATAATGTCGCCCAGCTTTGTGCTACCAGAAATAACTCCTGCTGGAACTGCTATTATCATTCCTAAACATAATCCTGCAATAACTCTTGCAAAACTAATTCCCAACGAAGGCCAAATTAAACCTTCTGAGTTTAATTCTTGAAAAGCGTTAATTACTTCTGCAGGTGATGGAATGTGCCTAGTCTCTTTAGGCCCAAGTGTAGCTAAAAACCATCCAATAAGTATGACAAGTGTGGAAAGCCATGGCACACATAAACGTAGTGAAGAAGATGCATTTTTTAGCATGCTCTTACAATGGCTAACCATTCGACATTCCCTTCGATAGTACTAGCTATATCAGGTTCGACGGGTATGATCTCAGCAATTACAATCAAGCAAATAATTGCACCCCGTGCCAGTTTGTTATTATTGTACAAAGGTGTGGACAAATTAACAAAAGCTTAGATTATATAGTCTTGTATGCTTAACGACTTACGTTGCGAAATAACGTCCATAAAACGCATTAATCTTAAATATGTTACACAACCAACAGATAAATAAGGAGTAGTTGTGGCAGCTATTGAAAGCGTATATGCACGCGAAATTTTGGATTCTCGTGGAAATCCTACTGTTCAGGTTTATTTGGAGACCGAAGATGGCGCTCAAGGAATTGGTTTAGTTCCTTCTGGTGCTTCAACTGGTGAGGCAGAAGCTTGGGAGCGTCGCGATGGTGACAAGTCCCGCTACCAGGGCAAGGGTACTTTGGAAGCAGTTAAGGCTGTTAACGAAGTAATCGCTCCAAAGGTTATTGGCATGGATGCCTCTGATCAGCGCGCTCTTGATGAAACAATGATCGAGCTTGATGGCACTCCAAACAAGGGCAAGCTTGGCGCAAACGCTATTCTTGGCGTTTCTCTTGCTGCTCTTTATGCTGCTGCTGAGTCTGCTGAGCTTCCTTTGTATCGCTACATTGGCGGTACAAATGGCCACATTCTTCCAGTTCCAAACATGAACATTATGAACGGTGGTGCTCACGCTGATTTTGCAACCGATATTCAGGAATACATGATTTCTCCATACGGCTTTGCTACTTATAGCGACGCTTTGCGCGCTGGCGTTGAGGTTTATCACACCTTAAAGAACGTTTTGAAGAAGGAAGGCTTGGCTACTGGTCTTGGCGACGAAGGTGGCTTCGCTCCAAAGATGAAGTCCAACGAAGATTCTTTGAAGTACATTATGGATGCAATCGAAGCTGCAGGTTACGAGCCAGGCAAGCAGATTGGTATTTCCCTCGACGTTGCTTCTTCTGAGTTCTACAACAAGGAAACTGGCAAGTATCGTTTCGACGGCGAAGAGCGCGAATCTGCTTACATGCTTGATTACTACGAGAAGCTCATTAACGAGTATCCAATCGTTTCTATCGAAGATCCATTCCAGGAAGAAGGCTGGGATGATTGGGCAGCAATCACCAAGCGTCTTGGCGATCGTTTGCAATTCGTTGGTGACGACTTGCTCGTTACTAATCCAAAGCGTTTGGCTAAGGGCATTGAGCTTGGAGCAGCTAACTCCTTGCTCGTAAAGTTGAACCAGATTGGTTCCGTTACCGAGACTCTCGACGCTATTGAGCTTGCAACCAAGAATGGCTTCACTTCCATGGTTTCCCACCGTTCTGGCGAAACCCCAGATACCACCATTTCTGATCTTGCTGTTGCTAAGAACACTGGCCAAATCAAGACTGGTGCTCCTGCTCGTGGCGAGCGTATTGCTAAGTACAACCGCTTGCTTGAGATTGAAGAAGAGCTTGGTTCTACTGCTCAGTATGCTGGTTACAGCGCATTCAAGGCTTGCAAGAAGTATATGAAGTAATATGCTAGAGCTTTTATAAGTTCTA
This sequence comes from Gardnerella sp. c12Ub_1, assembly GCF_055804375.1. Lineage (NCBI taxonomy): Bacteria > Bacillati > Actinomycetota > Actinomycetes > Bifidobacteriales > Bifidobacteriaceae > Gardnerella > Gardnerella sp. c12Ub_1. The sequence continues at coordinate 213,455 of NZ_JANUZC010000001.1, forward strand.
CGTAAGTCTTGTTTAAGATCTAGACTGTAGCATAATTCGGCCAGTCGCATTCGTGCGATTGGCCGTTTTTCGTATATTTTAGCGATTTTTTGAAAAAATATATAAATTTTTCTAAAATTACTTTTATTCTCTTCAAAATAGTGCTATTTTTTATGGAAAACTAAAAACGGAAGGAGATGTTTCATATGAGAAAAGTCGCAGTTATAGGCATGGGAAACGTTGGTGCAGCAGTAGCGCATCAACTTGTTGTTGGCGGTCATGCTGATGATTTGTATCTTTATGATACAAACGAGGCAAAGGTGAATGCCGACGCATTGGATTTTGAAGATTCAATGGATAATGTGCCTTTTAACGTTAATATTACTGTTAATGATTATGAAGCATTAAAAGACGTAGAGGTAATCGTAAGCGCCTTGGGTCACATAAAGCTTTTGGACGTTCCTCATCCAGATCGTTTTGCAGAGCTTAAGTATAATCGTAAGGAAGTTGCAGAAGTTGGTGCAAAGATTAAGGCTTCTGGATTCCACGGTGTTTTAATCGACATAACAAATCCTTGCGACGCTATTTGCCAGCTTTACAAGGAAGCTACTGGTCTTCCTTACGAAAAGATTATTGGAACTGGCACTTTGCTTGATTCTGCGCGCTTGCATCGTGCAGTAGGCAAGTTCTTTGGCGTGCATCCAAAGGCTGTTAAGGGATATAGCTTGGGAGAGCACGGTGATTCGCAATTCGTTGCGTGGTCTACTGTTAAAGTCTTTGAGCAGCCTATAACAGAACTTATTAAAGAAAAGAACATGGATTTAGACGCTATTGACGAGGAAACTCGCGAAGGCGGATTTACGGTGTTCTACGGAAAGAAGTACACAAACTACGGTATTGCTGCTGCTGCAGTTCGTTTAGTAGATGCAGTTCTTTCGGATTCTAAAGAGCAAATGCCTGTTTCTAACTATCGCGAAGAATACCATTCTTATCTTTCTTACCCAGCAATTGTTGGTAGAGAAGGAATTGTTAAGCAATGCCAGCTTGATTTGACTCAAGAAGAGTTGCAAAAATTGCAACATTCTGCGGATACGATTTTGAGCAAAGCTCAAATGGAGTAATCTAAAGTCAAAAGTATAAAGACTAAAGCTAAATAATAAGCTTAATAATAAAGCTAAGAGTTGATTGCGGTCAGTGGACTTGTGTTGCTGGCCGCAATCTTATAAGCGCGTGTGCGTCACGTCGAATATTCAAAGTAATTTAGAAGTATGATTTTAAGAAATCGCCGCATGACTGCAAATACAGTTGACGAATCAAATCAGCCTCAAACAAAGAAGCTGTTTTCTGGTTCAATCGTATTTGTTTCCATGATAGTTGTTGTATTTCTTTGCTGTATTGGTCTTATATCAACAATTCGTAACTATGCTTTAAGTTTGGCAGAATTGCACGCTTTGCAAAGGGATGAGTCTGCTTTGAAAGATAAAAAGCAAGCTCTTAATAACGATGTAGAGCGTTGGAAAGACAAGGCGTATGTTGCAGCTCAAGCAAGGGAAAGATTGGGGTTTATATTTCCAGGGGAGCAGGCTGTTAGAGTAGAGCATCCAGAGGCGATTACGGGTTCTGTTCCAGAATCGTTTAATAAGGATGATTCTTTGTACGAAGATAGAAAAGCGTTGCCGTGGTATAGTGACTTGTTTTACGCGCTTCACAAGGCAGACAAGCCAGACGATATGAGCTTTAAGGCTAAAGAAAATGATTCCAATAGCAAGTCTTCTAAGATTAATACCACTAAGCAAAGTGGCAAACAAAATAATCACTCCAATAGCACAAGCAAGTCTAATAAATCTAAAAGTAATAATGAAAAGTCAACAAACAAAAAACATAGTAATAATAGTAATAAAAGTAGATAGAATTAAAACTAGATAGAATTTAACAATAAGAGTTATATACGATTTTAAGATGCGCAATGCATATGGAGTGTAACATGGGCCTAAACGCAAAGTTATTAGTGAGTTCGCTACTAGAGAATCCTGCAAATAAAGCAGACAAAAACATTGTAAAGCGTCAATTAGGAAGATTTCCAAGGGGCATGGTTGCTGTTGGCGCTAGATGCGTTTGTGGTAGGCCACTTGCTGTTATTACGCGTCCATGCTTAGAAGACGGAACTCCTTTTCCTACAACATGCTATTTAACAAGTCCAGAGGCTGTTAAAGCTGCTTCGCACCTAGAAGCACAAGGCTTTATGAAGGAATGCAATGATTTGTTAAACACTAACGAAGAAGTTGCTAAAAAATACGAATATGCGCATAAAGCGTATTTAGAGTTTCGCAAAGAGTTAGCTGATCGATTAAACGATAGCGAAGAGCATATTAAAAACATGAGTGCAGGCGGAATGCCAGTTCGTGTTAAATGCTTGCATGCTTTGCTAGCTCAAAGTCTTGTTATGGGCAGAGGTGTTAATCCTATTGGAGATATTGTTTTAGACAAAATCGCAAGTGAGTTTAGTCCAAAAGTTTGCAAATGCACTACTCCTTGGGAAGATAATGACTATGCTCAAAATGAAGATGAAGAATCGCTCAATCTTGGTTGTAAAAAAGTTAATCGAGAAGGCGTATGTAGCAAGTCTGTTTGTGTTGCTGCAATCGATTGTGGAACTAATTCGATTCGTCTAAAAATTGCTAGAGTTGATGAAAATGGCATGAAAGATGTTGTTCCTAGAATGCTTAGGGTTGTACGCTTGGGGCAGGGAATTGACGAAACGCATATGTTTGCGCCCGATGCATTAGAGCGTGTAAAAGAAGCTGCTAAAGAGTTTGCTAAGGTTCTTAGCGAGCATAAGGTGGATGCTATTCGTTTTGTTGCAACTTCTGCAACAAGGGATGCTCTAAACAGAGATGTGTTTGAACAAATGATGTTTGAAGAACTTGGAGTGCATCCAGAGGTGATTAGTGGAACTGAAGAGGCTGCTTTGAGTTTTTTGGGAGCAACAAGTGTTGTTTCTAGAAAAGACTTGCAAGCGCCTTATCTTGTTATTGATTTAGGCGGAGGCTCCACAGAGCTTGTTTTAGGCGGAGATGGCGTAAATATTGCTGAAGATAAGGTTGATTCGGCATATTCTATGAACATTGGTTCTGTGCGCATGACTGAGCGTCATTTGCATACGGATCCGCCTACCGAAGAAGAGATATCTTGTGCAATTAAAGATATTGACAAGAATATAGATGAAGCGTTAAAGCATGTTGATGCTGGTAAAGCGCGCACGATTATTGGTGTTTCTGGTACTGTTACAACTATGGCGGCTCTTGCGATTGGCTTAAAGCATTATGACCATAAGGCTGTTGATGGAGTAAAAATCGCGTTAGATCAGGCATATACGGTTAACGATAGGTTCTTGCATATGTCTAGGGAGAGGCGCCGCACGTATGCAACGATTCATCCTGGAAGAGTTGACGTTGTTGGTGGAGGTGCAGTTGTGCTAAGTCGCGTTCTTGAGCGTCTTGCTAAAGAGGCTTATCAAGATCATGGTGGCGTCTTGGAAACTTTTGTTGCAAGTGAGCACGGCTTGCTGGATGGAATCACTCTAGATTTGGGTCGTAGAACACTCGCCACACGCTGAGTTGTTTTTAATTGTTTTATATGGCATAATTAATGACTGTTGCCTCCGTGGCGGAATTGGCATACGCATCAGACTTAAAATCTGACGCCCTTACGGGCTTGTGGGTTCGAGTCCCACCAGAGGCACAAATCTTACGCTGTGAATTTATTTTTTTCGTATATTATGTTAATTCTTTGTTGCAAATCGTAAATCTTTAGCCTAAATGCTTGTTTTTCTATAAAAAATATTTGTATACGGGCTTGCGTTAATTGAGAATCGTACTAATCTATACCATTAATTGCATTAAAAGCAATTGCAATGCATTAATTATAAAGCAATCACAAATACAGTAATTGCAAATAGGAAAAGAGACATAATGGCCGATTTAGAAGTCGCTCCAGAGTTTAAGGATGCCTACGGTTCTTACGATCATAGCGATCCTGCTCTGTTAAACAAATTAGCTGGCAACTTTACCGTTTTGCCTAACGACAACCCAGTTTCTAGCGCTAAGCGCAACGAACTTATTGATAAGCCAGCATTTGGTCAGATTTTCTCCGACAATATGGTTCATATGTCTTGGACCAAGGGAGAAGGCTGGTCCGATAGGCGTGTTGAGCCTTACGGTCCGTTGAAAATGGATCCAGGCGCATCTGTTCTTCATTACGCGCAAGAATGCTTTGAAGGATTAAAGGCTTATAAGCGTTCCGATGGTTCTGTTTGGCTTTTCCGCCCAGATATTAATGCTGCGCGATTCCAAAATTCTGCTAAGCGTTTGTATTTGCCAGATCTTTCTATTGACGATTTTATTGGGTCGGTTGCAGCTTTAGTTAAGCGAGATAAAGATTGGGTTCCAAGCAGGCGCGAATACACGCTTTATATGCGTCCGTTCATGTTTGCTTCCGAGCCTTTCCTTGGTGTTCGCGAAGCTCACGAGGTTGAGTATTGCGTAATTGCTTCTCCTTCTGGCCCATACTTTAAGGGCGGCTTAAAGCCTGTTAGCATTTGGGTAGAAGATCAATGGTTCCGTACTGGTCCTGGTGGAACTGGTTTTGCTAAGTGTGGCGGAAATTATGCTGCTTCTTTGCTTGGCGAATATAAGGGTATTGAGCACGGATGTGAGCAGGTTTGCTTTGTGGATGCTGCAACTAAGACTTATTTGGAAGAGCTTGGCGGCATGAACATGTTTGCGCTCCACAAGGATGGTCATTTGGAAACTCCATCTTTGACTGGTAGCATTCTTCCAGGCGTTACTCGCCGTTCTATTATTCAACTTGCAAAAGAGAAGGGTCATGATGTTGTTGAAACTATGATTCCTCTTAAAGGCTTGCTTGACGACATTCGCTCTGGAGAAGTTACGGAAGTTCTTGCTTGTGGAACTGCTGCAATCATTACTCCAATCGGCAGGTTTAAGTCGGAAGAGTTCGATCTTAAGGTTGCAGATGGTGGCGTTGGAGCCCTTACGCAAGAGCTTCGCGATGAGCTTCTTGGAATTCAGCTTGGAGATGTTGAAGACACTCACAACTGGATGTGGAAGGTGTGCGACTAGTTAAGAATTGAAATCGTTTAAAATTAGTCGTAAAAAACGTTAGTATATTTTATTTAGCGCGTCATTGTATGTTTATAACATTTTATGTTTATAACAAGTGGCGCGCTAATTGTATGCTTGGTTAGATATAGGTTAATTGTTGGTTAGATTTTGTTTTGAGTGTTTAGCGCATGGAAAGGAAGTATTGTGGAAGGGGCATTAGGTGACAACGTTTTCTTCCTTGTTGTTGAATACATAGCTGTGGGTTGTTGTGGAATGGTTGGCGGAATGTGGGCTATTCGCAAGAACTACGATATTTTTGCAATAATTACAACGTCTTGGCTTACAGCATTGGGTGGTGGAATTGTTAGAGATGTTTTGCTTGGCGCTTTGCCTCCTGTAGGAATTGCGGATAGGGGATTTGTTTTTACGGGTCTAGCTTCTGGTGTTATTGTTGCTTTCGCTCATCTAGAAATTGATGAGTGGAAGTGGTTTATGTTAACTCTGGACGCTTTAGCATTGGGTCTTTTTGCTGTAAATGGCACTGCTAAGGGGCTGGATTTTCACATGTCTGGAATGGCGTCTGTGTTTTTGGGCATGGCAACGGCGCTTGGTGGTGGATTAATTCGAGATATGGTTTTGAATCAAGTTCCTGTAATTGTTCGAGATAAGCATTGGTATGCGCTTCCTGCTGCAGTTGGGTGTGTTTTAACAGTATTTGTTGTAAAAGCGCAACGTGCAGGGTGTTTTGATGTTATTACAGAGATGATTTTAGATACTCTTATTGTTGTGCTAGTAGTTGCGATGCGATTAATGTCTGTAAAGTTTGATTTAACGCTTTTTGGCGCAATGAATCGCAAATCGCCAATAAAAATAAATAAATATCGCAGACATAATGCATATAGTCGTAAAATTTCCGATAAATCCATAAAAAATACAGAAAAAAATAATCAAAATAAGTAGAAAATCTAGTCTAATCTGAATAAATATCGGTTAGTGTCTAGAGTTTGTCTTTGCCTATCTTAATAATAAAACACATCGACCAGAGGTCGCGCTCAACAAGAGTAGCAATCATTAGCCAGAAAGAGGCGTTAAGTGGTTTGCAAAAGGGAAGAGCGCCGAAGTTTGTAGGTTATTCTTTCTAGCTTACAAGCTGGGACTTGGCTCAATAGGCCAAGGACTGTCGCAGCAATTTTGGCAATTTGCTGCGGAGTGCTATCGACATGCATACTGTTGCCTGTTTGCCTCTGTTTGAATATTGTCAAAAGGAGGAAACAATGAGTAACAACAGTTCATCAACTACAGAATCTCAAACCGTTCATCGCGGTCTAAAAACACGCCACATTTCCATGATTGCTTTGGGTGGAAGCATTGGAACAGGCTTATTTGTAGCTAGCGGTGCAACAATCCACATGGCAGGCCCAGGGGGAGCGCTTTTAGCGTATGCTGCAATCGGCATTATGGTTTATTTTCTTATGACATCTCTTGGCGAGATGGCAACTTATATGCCAATTAGTGGATCTTTTGCATCTTATTCTGGAAAGTTTATTGATCCAGCTTTAGGATTTGCAATGGGCTGGAATTACTGGTTTAACTGGGCAATTACAGTTGCTGTAGATATAAGCACTGCAGCAATCGTTTTGCAATATTGGCTTCCTAAGGTTCCAATATGGGTATTTTCGCTAACAGTTCTTGTTATTATTCTTTTGATTAACATTCTTACTGTTAAGTGCTTTGGAGAAACCGAGTATTGGCTTTCGATTATTAAAGTTGTAACCGTTATTATATTCCTTGCTATTGGTTTGCTTACGATTGTTGGAATTTTAGGCGGAAAAGCGCCATTGCTAAGCAACTTTACGCATAAGAATGCTCCATTTGCTGGCGGAATCCCAGCTGTTTTAGGCGCGTTTGCTATTGCAGGCTTCTCTTTCCAGGGAACAGAGCTTATTGGCATTACAGCAGGCGAATCTGCAACACCAGATAAGAGCATTCCAAAGGCTGTAAAGCAAGTGTTCTGGCGTATTGTTTTGTTCTACATTCTTGCAATCTTTGTAATCGCATGCATTATTCCATACACAAGCCCAAGTTTGCTTGGATCGGAAGCTAGCGATATTTCTATAAGCCCATTCACTCTTGTGTTCCAGCGTGCAGGATTGGCAGTTGCAGCAACAATTATGAACGCTGTTGTGCTTACATCTGTTATTTCGGCAGCAAACTCTGGAATGTACGCTTCTACTAGAATGCTTTACGCTCTTGCAAAAGATAATCACGCTCCAAAGATGTTTGGAAACGTAGATAGAAGAGGTGTTCCAATGCAATCTTTGGTTGCAACGTTTGTTGTAGCTCTTTTAACATTCTTGATGAGTATTTTTGGAACGCAAATTTACATGTTCTTAGTTGCTGCAAGTGGTTTGACTGGATTCATTGCCTGGGCAGGAATCGCAGCTGCGCACTATAGGTTCCGCAAGGCGTATATTGCTCAAGGAAAGTCTTTGGACGATCTTGTTTATAAAGCTAAGTGGTACCCATTCGGCCCTATTGTGGCTCTTGTATTGTGCATTTTGGTTATTGTTGGTCAAGATCTTGAATCGTTCCACACGCTTAATTGGCAAGCGATTGGCATAACTTATATGTCTGTTCCGCTGTTCATTGTGCTTTATGTGGGATACAAGATTAAGTACCACACCAAGGTTATTCCTTTAGATCAAGTTGATTTAACAAAGTGATTTAGAATATAAAAAATGCGCTCAGTGATTTGCTGAGCGCATTTTTTATTGATTAACAGAGGTTAGTTGGCGTTCGTTCCGCCGGTAGTAGCTGGTGGAGGTGTAGTCACGTTGCCACCTGTGCTGTCTCCAGGGGTAACTGGAGGGTTTTGTGTACCGCCAGTAGAACCGCCAGATCCAGGAGCAGGAGGTGTAGGTGTAGGAGGAGTAGTTTGCTTCTTCTTCTCCTCCTCTTCCTTTTTCTTTCTATCTTCTTCTGCCTTCTTTTCTGCAGCTTTCTTTTCTTCTTGTTCCTTCTTTAGCTGTTCTCTAAGCTCTTTTTCAATTTGCTTTCTTAATTCTTCTTCTTTCTTCTTTTCTGCCTCTTTCTTTTCTGCCTCTTTAATGGCTTCTTCTTGAGCTTTTCTCTTTGCTGTTTCTACAGGATCTGGAGGAATGTTAGGAATGTTAAGTCTTGGCCTACGGTTTACTCTAGGCGCTTTTCTAATAACAGGATCAGTAAGCTTTTGTAATTGCTTTTGGCTTTCTTCTTCCTTCTTTTTGTCTTCTTGAGTAGACTCGTCGCCTGCAGCTTTATCAATCATAATAGAAGTGATGCTGCGAATTCGTTGAGCGTTATCGGAATACCATTGCGCTGCTGCAACAGCTTGAGCATTTTGCGCGCCTAAAGCTTCTGGTGAATTTGCGTTGCACACAACTGTTTCTGGAATGCGCAACTTCATAAGCTTATTTAGTAGTTTGCCGTTTTCGGAATCTTCTTTAGCAAAAGACACAAGTAGAGAATTTTTAATAAGTTTGTTCCAAGATTTGTTTGCTTTAGTTACTTGCGCAACTTGAACTTCGCAAGCTTTACGAGCCTCTTTTACGCGAGCAGAATGCTGAGCGTTCCAGCATATTGCGCCTATGCAAATAACTAGCGCAAGTACTACAACGCCAGTTATAAGAACTATCATCTTCTTTTTATTGCCATTATTCATGACTTTGGAGATGTTTTCTAACATATTTATCCTCTGTTTATCAATATTTGCCAAGATTTGCTTTATGCAAACGACCTTTACAGTTTACGCCAAAGCAAGTACGTAATGCCTTGCAACTTATAGGTTTTTGAGAGTTTGACTTAGCTTTGATGTAGCTAAAATTTTTATAAAACAAAAAACCACCAGACGAACTGGTGGTTTATTTTGCTCCTGCGGCTGGGCTTGAACCAGCGACCATTCGATTAACAGTCGAACGCTCTGCCAACTGAGCTACGCAGGAATATCTTCCATGCTTGGCTTTGTGCCGTGCACAAGACATTTATATTACACGGAATTTGGCAATATGCAAATATATGCTCGTTTGGGCGTGTCGAAAATTGTTAAACGTTGAAATATCAAGGTTTTATAGCCTTTAACCACATTGCTTAAAAAATCTTTACTAAAAAAGAATCGTATGAAAAACTTTTAAGAACGCAAAATAAATTAGCAAAAACCCTTAAAATACGCCATTTTTAGTGTGAAATTCAAAGGAGAGAAAATATGTGGAAAATATTTAAGATGGAAGTCATTGATAAAAAAATGATGCAAAGAATCACCAAAAAAATTAATAGAATAAAAAAATATGTTTTGAAACATAAGATAATTTTTGTATACATAATAGCGTTTTTTGCTTTGATTGCATTTATTACACTAATTCGTGTTCTAGAAAATACGAGTATTAGCAAAAGCGTTGAATATGAGTACATTCAAGCGAATCAGCAAGATGCGTATACGCAATATGCGAATACTTGTAAAAATAATTCTAAAAAGCATGTTTTAGCTACAAGTATGAGTGAGGATTCTAAGGAGGAATATTGCAAGTCTAGGATGATATATCCAGTAAAAGAAGCAAATATTATTAAGGATTTTGATGCTCCAAGCAAGCCTTGGCTTGCAGGCCACAGAGGTGTTGATTTACAAGCTAAAGAAGGCGATGAGTTGCGCGCTCCACAAGACGGAATAATCGCCTTTGCGGGTCTAGTCGCTGGAAAGTCTGTTGTAACAATAAGTCATGGTGTTTTAACATCTACATTTGAGCCTGCATATACCGATTTGCCTGTTGGATCAATTGTTAAAAAAGGTCAAAATTTTGCATATGTAACAGTTGGATCGGATCATTGCGATAATCTTTGCGTTCAATGGGGATTAAAACGAAAAAACAGAACGTACGCAAACCCAAAAAAGATGGTTCAAAAACAAAAAATAGTGTTAAAGCCAAAAGAAGACTTAAAAGAAAAATAGTAAAATACGTATCGTATAGTGTGTATAGATTCTTGAGTAAAATGTTGAGAATCATTGCTTAAACAATATGCGCAATTTAAGGAGCGGTTATGCAAAAGTATTCTCGCAATCTTGATGAGAAGATTGATTATGACGCAAATGTTTTTTCGCTTCTTGAAGATCGCGTTAATCGCAAGCCAAACGACCCTTTGATTGAATACATTGCAAAAAGCGGAGAGTGGAATTCTTTTAGCGCTAAAGAGTTTAGAGATTTAGTTATAGCGGTTGCAAAAGGGTTTATAGCGCATGGCGTTATGCCAGGGGATTCAATATCTATAATTGCTCATACTTCTTGGCAGTGGACTTTGCTAGATATGGCAATAATGTCTATTGGAGCTTTAACTGTTCCAATCTACGAAACAAGCTCTGTGAGTCAAATAGAAAACATTGTTAACGATTCCAATGTGAGCATGATTTTTGTTGAAGACGAAGCAATTAGAGATAATGTATTGATTGCAAAAAAGTCGTGCAAATGTCTTGAAGAAATATTCGTATTGAGTTCAGATGCAATAGATGCGTTTATTGAATACGGAAAAACCGTTACGGATGCAGAATTTTACGAGAGAGAAAAAGCTGTTAGAGGTAAAGATTTAGCAACAATTGTTTATACTTCTGGATCTACTGGAGAGCCAAAAGGTATTGAGCTTTCACATGGCAATTTTGTTTTTATAGCAAAGTCTGGAATAGTTTCTATGCCAGATATAGCGTTAAAAAGTAAGAATGGTAGTCCACGACTTTTGCTGTTCCTTCCTCTAGCACACGTTTTTGCACGATATATGCAATTCTTTTGCTTTACTGGAAACGTTACACTTGGATTATCTAGTAATCTAAAAACAATACTTAGTGACTTCAAAAGCTTTAGGCCAACATTCGTGCTTGGTGTTCCTAGAATATTTGAAAAAATCTACAATGCGGCTTCTCAAAAAGCAGGCAGAGGATTAAAAGGCGTTATATTTGCGTTAAGCGTAAAAGTTGCTAAACAATGGTCAAAGGCGCAGCAAAATGGTGCAATGGTTTCGCCATTGATTGCAATAAGTCACGAATTCTTTAAAAACACTGTATATAAGTCGATTTTGCAAGTTTTTGGAGGATGTGTTGAATACGGTGTTTCTGGCGGTGCTCCTTTAGACACGTCTATATCTCACTTCTTTAATGGAATTGGGCTTCCAATCCTTGAAGGCTACGGAATGACAGAAACATGCGCTCCATCAATGGTAAACCCTACAAAGGGATACAGAATTGGAACAGTAGGTATTCCAGTTAAAGGCGTGTCTGTTGCAATAGATAATGAAGGTGAGCTTTGCATTAAAAGCCCTGCAGTATGCGTTGGATACCATAATCATCCAGAAATAACAGAAAAGCAAATAGTAAATGGTTGGCTGCATACGGGAGATTTTGGCACGCTAGAACCAGATGGATTTGTTAGGATTACAGGCAGAAAGAAAGATTTAATAATAACTGCTGGCGGTAAAAACGTTTCTCCAAGCATTCTAGAAGCTTCTGTTATAACTTGCCCAATCGTTTCTCAATGCGTTGTTGTAGGAGACAGAAGGCCGTTTATATCGGCAATTATTGCGCTTGATTTGGCAGAAGTAAACTCTTGGCTTATATCTAGAGGGGCAGGACCTGTGCGCTCGCTGGATGAAGCTCGAAAAAATTCGATTGTAAGGTCCGAAATTGAGCAAAGTGTTGTAAAAGCAAATTCTAAGGTTTCTAGAGCACAATCGATTAGAAAGTTTGAGATTGTTCCAGACGCGTTTACGCAAGAAAATGGATTGGTTACTCCAAGCCTTAAAGCAAAAAGAAGCGTTGTTTTAGAGCGTTATAAAGATCTTATTGAAAATAAGATTTATGCTCCAAGAGTTAAGAGATAATCGAATTAATCTCTGTTAATAGAGCACAAGCTCGGGCGTAAGCTTAAGTTGATTAGCGTAATGCGTTAGCGCAATCGTTAGAGCAATGTATTAGCGCAAATCAATTAAAGACCTGCGTCTGCAAGAGTCACATAGCCTGGGTCTATTAAAAGCGCTTTAAGATTAGTTGCGCTGATCGCAAGAATAGCTTCACTTGCAACTGGTACACCTTTTTGCGAATCACTATTGTTTACAAAAATGGTTACATCTTCTAGTTGCGTAATCTTTCCAGTAGTGTTTAACGAATTACACTGTTTTGCAACATCGCTAGAAATCTTTTGGATGTTTTCTATAGAAGTCATCCATTGCTTTCCGTTTACAAGATTAGGCAAAGCGTCTTTGTATGCTCCGTAGCCTGTAATAACAGGCCATTTTGAATCGTTTGCAATAGTGTTTGCATATTCACTTTGACTATCTTGGATGCTACTTTGATTGCTATCTTGTGAGTTTTTATTTTTGTTACTTTTTTCGTTTACTTTTTGTTTTTTGAGCTTATTATTTTTTACATTAGATGGCAAAGGTACGCGCTTTTTGCTTAAATTACGTTTTCCAATAAAGTTTCCAATAATGTCTGGAAGAGTAAACGAAGGATTAATGTCTGCAGAGCTGCCCTTATATCCAAGCTCTTCTAAAGCGCTTTCTGTTTGCATAGCAACTTGATCTTCTAACGCAATAATTCCATCTACGTGTTTTGTTGGAGTTGCTTTAGAATTATTTTTTTCAATAAGTCTAAATTCAAGTTCTGCTTTAACAGAATCAGAATTATCCGCATCTATAGCAACGTTTTCCCAATCGTTTTCAGTGGAATTTTTGTTAAGCTTTCCAGAAGGAGAAAACATTAGTCCAGATTCAAAATATGGCTTTAGAACTTTCCAGATTCCTTCAAACGCAAGTTTGGAAAATTCGTCATCAAAATCTGGAGTTTTATACAAAGAATCCTCGGAGTTTATTGTGCGTTTGTTTATTCCAACATGAAAATGAACATTTTGCTTTTGATTATGGCAAGGCAAAAGCACTTCCACGCTTTTTGGATTATCTTTAGATGCTTGATTTAGAGCCAATTTTTGTACAAGAGTGTAGGCTTGAATCTCTCCAATTCTTTGTGCGGAAGAAAGATTAAATAGAATATCTGGATTAAATCCCTTACTCAGTCTAGAAAGCATAACAACGTGCATTCCAGCTTTTTTAGCAAGCTCTAAAGCGTTAGAAAGTCTATTTTCTGCTTCTTCTTGATTCTTTAAATCATCGTCATTTAATTGATCACTATTTGAATCTGGTTGAGTTACATAATCTCCATAATTGTTGTGACCGTTTTTATTAGTCCAAGGAGCAACAACAATAGTCGTTTTTGAAAGCTGCTTTTTTGCGCTATCTTGAAGATTCTTAACATTTGTTTTTGCGCTTTTACTTTTAGTATTTTTAGCGCTGTTTTTAGGATTTAGTGACGTAATAGTGTTTACAACATAATCTTGAATATCTTGACTTTGATTATACAAGCTGTTAGAAGACTTAGTTGTGATTGCGTTGCTAGAAAATCCTTGCTTTTTTAACGATTTTACTATTTCTGGAACAAGATTATCCCATGTGCTTAATGGAGTTTTTCTACTTAAATTTAGGCCATCAGAGGGTGTAAAAACTATAACGTTGCCGTGGTCCACTTGAGCTTTTGCGCTAGGAGACGCGTTTTGTGCACTAGATCCGCATGCGCAAATCGCAAGAAGCATTGTGCTAGCTGCTATAACAGCAATAGTTTTGCGCAAAATATGCTTATGCGTGCGAATCATAGTTAAAACCTTTCGTAAATTTTAGTTTTGTACTTACTTGTCTATTAGTTTCTATTAAATTATCTAATGCAAATTTACCTATTAAGCAAATCCAAGCACATATCTCGATATTCGCTAACGTAGCCTCCACCGAAGAAAACACAATGACCAGCAATAGGGTAGAGTTGCCAAATTGTCATTCGATTTTCAAAACCAGATTTTAGTGGATGAACAGACTGGTAGCCGTCTAGAATCTGCTTAAAATAGCTGATTCCAAATAAGTGAAGCATTGATAAATCTTCTTCGCGGTGGCCGCCGTGAGCTGCAGGGTCAATTAAAACAGCTTCTGTGTGTTCTCCGTCTTCGCTTTTAGTCCAAAGAACATTACCGCTCCACAAGTCTCCATGAACGCGCGCTGGCTTATCTTCAGCGGCTTTTCCAAGCAAATCTGGCAAAGCGCCAATAACTTTATTTGTAAGATCTAAATCGCTTTTTGTAAGACTTCCTCTAGAAATACCAAGATTTACCATTGGCAAAAGTCTGCCTTCTGCCAAATAGTCAATAACGTTACTCCAAGTGCCGCAATCCATTTTTACAGGGTCGCTTAATGGTCCAAAATAGCATGTGCCATTATAGTCTGCAGGAGCTTCGCCAAAATATTTTGCACCAAAATCGTGCATGTGTGCCAAAGACGCTCCAAATTCAAACGATGCTAAAGGAGTAGGGCTTGTAGTTTCAATGCGTTCAATGTTTAAGTAGTCTTTTCCCCAATCAAAAACTTTAGCTACTTTAGGCCCGCCATAGTCGTAAGCTTCTCGAAGCCAGTTAAGGCCACGACCTTCGCATTCAAAGAATCGTTCTGGTGCGTATGATCTACTCTTTTTATACACGTTATTACTCATAGCAACCTTCTTAATGTAGTAGCATATGCGGCTTATAGTTACACACTTAACAAATATTTTATGAATAAACTAAATTATTCCTATCATTACTATTCTAATGAAGTATTAGCACAATGAGTGATGCTGCGTTTAATTTGCAATAATATGAGTACAATACTTACACCAAGTAGGATGTGTCCGATTCCTGCTAAACCAGTTATGGAAAAATCTATAGATGGACTGAGATGTAGACGCATTACTTGTGCAATTCCACGAGTAATCATCATTACTGCTGTTAGGTTGAGTCCAATATGATAAGTTATTAGGATTCTTGTAGTTTTTTCGTTACTAAAACTGAAGTTTTTCTCAAATAGTATGAGTAACAGAAAAACAACCATGCCAAGCATAAAGTAGTGTGTATGAACTACAGCAAGCACAGTTTTTGCATGGAAAGCATTAAATTTTGTAAATTCGCGATAAAAGACGCCGCCAATCATGGCGAGGACAGCATACAACAAAGACGTATTAATATAACGTTTCATAACATGGTTCATAGTAACTTCCTTACGTAGAGTGATAGTCAAATATTCCTTAGTAATGTTGATGTCGTTACAAGTGTTTGTAAGCGCTATTGCATAGTATGAGTGTTTTTGTAACGCGGACATACAGTTTTAGCAAAATGATATCCAAAAAGCAATCCTGCTAAGGCTAATGCAGAGCCTAATCCCGTATAAAACACGGCAATAAAGCGTTCTGGAGCTATATTTGTTGCACGAAGAACAATTCCAAAAGTCATCATAAAAGCCATGATTATAAAAGATTTAACGTCAAAGAATTTAAGGAAAAATTGCTTGTTTTCTTTGTAAGCGTTGATTCTAGACACATGCTTTTTAACAAGTTTTCCAAAAATAAACACTTGGAATATTACAAAAACAGCTAAAGATAAAGTGAAGTTAATAGGAGTTAAAAAGTTTGAGTATGCATTAACACCAATCTTAAGAATGTTAAATCCAGCAAATCCCCATACAAGGCATGCGATTAATAAAAGCGTGTTCTTTGATACCTTCATAACTAACCTCGTTAAATCATATTATTTCTAGTAAATTCTTATGTTAAACTCTTAAAACAATTGTAGTAATGATTTTTATAAAAAACGCTAAATAATAGTATTTTGTGAATTGTGCATTAAAACTTTCAAAAAACACAATAAAATATGCTTAAAAGTTGTAAAAAGTGTTGCAAATTGACGATATGAGTCGCTATAGTGCTTGTTTATGGAAGACAACGATCAACAATATTCAACAGCTGACAATAAAGCTACAATCGCTGAGCCAGCTTTTCGTTATAATGCGCAACTCGCACAAGATATTGAGCAGCGCTGGCAAAAAACCTGGGATGAGCAAGGCACATTCTGGGCTGCTAATGTTAAGGGCAATTTGCAGGATGGCGAAGGCAGGAATGCTGAAGGCCGCCCTTCTTTCTTTGCGATGGACATGTTCCCGTATCCTTCTGGTAAAGGCTTGCATGTTGGACATCCTCTTGGATATTTAGCAACAGATGTTGTAAGCCGATATCATCGCATGAAAGGCGAGAACGTTTTGCATGCTATGGGCTACGACGCTTTTGGACTTCCTGCAGAACAGTACGCCGTGCAAACTGGTCAGCATCCTCGCATTACTACCGAGGCAAATATTGCAAATATGCGCAGGCAGTTGCATCGTATGGGATTGAGTTTTGATGATCGTAGGTCTTTTGCAACTATTGATACAAACTACGTTCGTTGGACACAATGGATTTTCTCGAAGCTTTACGATGCTTGGTATAACCCTGATTTTGTAAGAAAAGATGGAGGAAAGGGTTCTGCTCGTCCAATTTGTGAGCTTGTTGATGAGTTTAAGAGCGCAAAGCGCGAAATTCCTGGTTTTGCAGGCAAAAAGTGGGAAGAACTTAGCAAAGTAGAACAAGCAGACGTTTTGAATGACTTCCGTATTGCTTACATTTCTAAATCTCCTGTAAATTGGTGCCCAGGATTGGGAACTGTGCTTGCAAACGAGGAAGTTACTGCAGAAGGAAAATCTGAGCGCGGAAACTTCCCAGTATTCCAGCGCAATCTTCGTCAGTGGTCAATGCGAATTACGGCTTACGCTCATCGCTTGATTGAAGATTTGAATACGATTGATTGGCCAGAAAAAGTTAAGCTTATGCAGCGAAACTGGATTGGCGAATCTCACGGTGCTTCCGTTCACTTTGATGTGCCTTGTGCAGATGGTGAAACGCGCGATTTGGAAGTGTACACAACTCGTCCAGACACGCTTTTTGGTACAACTTTTGCTGTTGTTTCTGTAGATCATCCGATTCTTGAGCATATTCCAGAAGCCTGGAGTGCAAACGTTCCAGAAAGTTGGAAGGGTGGCTACGCAAATCTTAAGGAAGGATTGGAAGAGTACCAAGCTCAAGCTCGTGCAAAGACTGCTAAAGATCGCACGGAAGATGCTGGAGCAAAAACTGGCTTGTTTACTGGTCTTTACGCGATTAATCCTGTAACTGGTGCAAAACTTCCACTGTTTGTTGCAGATTATGTGCTTATGGGCTACGGAACGGGCGCAATTATGGCAGTTCCAGGCGGTGATCAGCGCGATTATGATTTTGCTAAAGCTTTTGGCTTGCCTGTGATTTACACTGTTAAGCCTTTGCTTGATTCTGGCGAAAAGTTAGAAGATTATGATGGCAAAGCTCCGTTTGTTTCTCATGACGGAATTGTTATTAACTCTTCTGTTGAGCATACTCATAAGCTTGGCGACGCCTTGTCTATTAACGGTTTGCGCGTAGATGAAGCTATTAAAAAAGTGACGACTTGGCTTGAATCGGCAGGCGTAGGCGTTGGCAGAGTTTCTTACAGACTTCGCGACTGGCTGTTCTCTAGGCAGCGCTACTGGGGTGAGCCTTTCCCAATTGTTTACGACGAGGATGGTGTTGCTTACTTAGTTCCAGATAGTGAGCTTCCGATTGCTTTGCCAGATGTTCCAGACTATCAACCAAAGACTTATGCTCCAGACGATGCAAACTCGGAGCCAGAAGCGCCGTTGAGTCGAAATGATGATTGGGTTAAAGTTCAGCTCGATCTTGGTGACGGCGTAAAAACCTACTATCGAGACACCAACACTATGCCAAATTGGGCTGGTTCATGCTGGTACTACATGCGCTACTTGGATCCGAATGACGCAGAGCACATGGTTGACAGCGACGAATACGACTATTGGATGGGCACGAACCGTCCAGGCAAAGAGCATGTTTCTGGCGGCGTTGACCTTTATGTTGGCGGTGTAGAGCACGCAGTTTTGCACTTGCTTTACTCGCGATTCTGGCATAAAGCGCTTTACGATTTGGGTTATGTGAATTCTGCTGAGCCATTCCATCGCTTGTTTAACCAGGGCATGATTCAAGCTTACGCTTACACGGATGAGCGCGGACAGTACGTTCCGGCTGATGAGGTTGAGGAAGGTGCTCCAAACGGCTCCGGCGAGCCAACCTTTACATGGCACGGCGAGAGCGTAAATCGCGAGTTTGGAAAGATGGGCAAGAGCCTAAAGAATATTGTGACTCCAGACTACATGTACGAAAACTACGGTGCAGATACGTTCCGCTTGTACGAGATGAGCATGGGTCCACTTTCTGAATCTCGTCCATGGAATACGCGCAACGTTGTTGGAGGCATGCGATTCTTGCAACGCTTGTGGCGTAACGTTGTTAACGAAGAAACTGGTGCTTGCGTAGTAACAGAAGATGCGCTCGACGAAAAGACGCTTAAGCTTCTTAATAACACGATTGCCGAAGTGACTGTAGAGATGGAAGCAATGCGTCCAAACACTGCAATCGCTAAGCTGATTGTGTTGAATAACCACTTAACGTCTCTACCTCACGTGCCTCGCGCAGCAGTTGAGCCGCTTGTTCTTATGCTTTCTCCAATTGCGCCGCATATTTGCGAAGAAATGTGGAGCAAGCTTGGGCATACTAAGTCGATTGCTCACGCAAATTGGCCTGTTGCAGATTCTCGCTATGTTGGTGAGGATACTGTTACAGCTGTTGTGCAAATCAAGGGCAAAGTTCGCGCAAAGCTCGAAGTTGACCCGAATATTTATGCTAGCGAGCTTGAAAAGCTTGCGTTGAAAGCTGTTGCTGATCGCTTAGGTGGTAAAGCTCCGCGCAAAGTGATTGTGAAGGCTCCAAAGATTGTGTCTATTGTGCCAGACGAAAGCTGAAAACTCAATGTTTTCTAGGCAAAATAGCCTTTAACCACATTGGTTAATTTTACTTGAAAGATGCTTATCTTCATTTAATAGTGGAGGTAAGCATCTTTTTTTATGAATGATTATGAATAACAAAAGGAGGTGATTAAAGGTGCATAAAACGAGTCGTAATGTTTTGGAAAGATTTGAGGCTATTAGTGGCTTGAACAATTATGTTAGTGAAGAAATCAGTGATATTAGTGATTCTTATAGAGAAGCTAAAGATTTACAGCACACAAAAGATGATTTGAATATTTTAGACTATAAAACTTGTGTTTTAGATAGCGAAACTAAAGAACGTGCGCTCGCTTTGAAAGACCTTGCTGCTAATGCTAATAGTTCTTCATTAAAAGTTGATGATTTTAATAAGCGCAACGAAGCAAGAATGAAGAATCATGTTAGATTAGCTATAAAGCCTGCTCATATTTTAGCAATAATGCTGATTCTAGTTGTTTGTTTATCTTGTAGTTTAACAATGTTAATAAGTCAATATGCAACTTATAGCAAGGTTTATGCATATAACGCTAGTGCAAAGTCAAAAAATCATTCTAATAAGCAAGTTGATTTTTACAATAAGTCAGATGCTAAAGGCGACGGTAAAAATGATGGTAAAGACGAATCAAATAATAAATCAAAAGTGAGCACTAATCATAAAAGTGAGTTAAAAAAAGATGAAGAAAGCGTTGAAAGTGTTGGTAAAAATCAAGATTTGATTGAAAAAAATAAGAGTGAATATAGCCAAAATCGCAGCAAAAATATTCAAAATAAAAGTGAATGCATAAATATAAATAGTGCTGGGTCAGAAGAATTACAAGCAATAAAAGGCATAGGGCCAAAAATGGCTCAAAGAATATTAGACATGCGTAAAAAAGTTCGCGTTTTTAATCGTGTTGAAGATTTGATGCAAGTAAATGGGATTGGTTCCAAAACTTTTGCAAAGATTAAATCGATGATTTGTGTTGGTTAAGAATCGCTTATCTATAGGTTTATTTTATAACTTTGTTGTTTAAGGCGTAAAATGGAAGAATTTTATTGGAATTTTGAAAATGGAAACAAGGATTTTAGACTTGTTCCAATTGCTTTTGCAATGTGGTTTGGATGCTTGTATGCAAGATTTATATGCAAAAGTAATCAAGTTTTAGCGTATACAATATTTGCCACTTTTGCGTTTGTTGTTGCATGTTTTTATTGCGTATTTGCTAATGGCATGTTTAAAATTACATTTTTGAGACGCTTAGAAATAATCAAATACAAGCAAACTTTTTATGCGATTATGTGCGCATTTTTAGCTTCATTTATGATTTGTTTGATTACGCAATGTTTAGAAGAACTAGATCCTGTTTTTTCTGTTATTAAAAGCGAAAGTGCTAGAAGCGCTCAAAGCTATGATGGTAATAAAAGGCTCGATTCTAAAAGCGCTAAAGTGGTTATGAAAATAACGTCTCCCTTAAGAACATCCCCTTCTTTTAGAGGAGATTGTGTAGCTAATGTAAGTGTTAAAAGTGTTGAAACAGAAGATAAAAATCATGTTGTGCAAAAACGTGTGAGTTTTGCAAGTGCGAAGCTTTACGCTTTTAATCCAGATTGTAAAGCAATTAATTATGGCTATACGATTAGCAGTTTTGCAAAGATTGGTATATCAAAATTTGGCGCAAATAACGTAGAAATTCAAATTCCTAAAGCTAGTAAAAAAGATAAATCTAAGTTTAGTAAGGAAAATAAAACGAGCAAAAATCAAGTTAATTCCTTAAAAGTGATTGAAAAATCTGGGTTTTTAACAAGTGCTCTAAACAGTCTTTACAAAGAATTTTACAAAGTTACAAGCAATTTGAGTGAGCAGGGTCAAATGCTTGTTCCTGGACTTACTGTAGGGCTTTTGGGTCAAGAGCATTTAAGCAATGACGATGAAGATAAAAGTAGTCAAATTGACAGCGCATATGCAAATACAATGAAGCAAAGATTTAAGATTTCGGGAATAATGCACTTAATGGCAGTTTCTGGAGGTCACTTTTTGCTTATTGCTGCAATGATTCGTAAAATTTGCTTATATTTTCTTGCTCCAAAATGGCTGTGTGCGCTCCTTGAAATACTTGGAAATATTTCTCTAGCATTTATTGTTTACCCATCTGCTTCGGTTTTACGCGCACTTATAATGGGCATTATTTGTTCAATCGCATTTTTACTTTCTAGAGTGTATCAATGTGCTAGCGCGTTAAGTTTAACTGTTATAGGTGTTTTATTTGTTTGCCCAAAATTTGCGTGGGATTACGCGTTTGCGCTTTCTGTTTGCGCTACTTTTGGAATAATTGTTTGTGGAATGCCTTTAAGAAGAATCTTTTTAAGATATATGCCGTCTAGTATTGCAAGCGCGTTAAGTATTACATTGTGTGCTCAATGTTTTACACTTCCTGTGCAAATATTAATGCAACCTCAAGTTTCTTTTATATCTATTATAGCGAACTTACTTGTTGCTCCTTTTGTTGATTTTGCAACGATTTTTGGGCTTTTGTCTCTTGTTTGCTCGTGCTGGAATTACTCTATTGCGCTATTTTTCGCTAATATTTCCTCTATTGGAACAAACATTATGGCGAATTGTGCTTGGAATCTTGGAGATTTACAAATCGGAGTTATTCCATGGGTTTCAGGGCCATTAGGCGCGTGGCTTGCGTGGTCGGTTGAATTTAGCGTATTTTTGTGTGTATTTTTTATTAATAAGTATCTTAAAAATAAAGAGTTTTATAATGCGTTTAAGATTTACGCTCAAGCAAAATCAAATCGCTTTAAGCATCTTGTAGATGATTCGGTTGAACTTTTTGAATGATTTTTGTGCAAATGATGATTTTGAGCAATTTTTATAGTCAATCATCTTAAGTTTTGTATAGTTTGTACAATTATTAGATGTGTTAAATAGCTAAAAATAATCGAATTAATGGTAGATTTGATTAGCTAACTTGTAAAACATTAGCATTAAGGGGTACGTATGCAAGCGTTAAAAAACTTTGCGCCACTTACGATTGTAGTTGGTGGGGATGCGTATTTGAATGATTTGAACGCTCGCGACTTAAAAACGCGCATATTAGTCTCATGCCCAGATGCAGATGTTGTAAATTTAGACGCTTTTAATGCCAATAAATATGCTTTTATAACTGCTACAGGTCCATCACTTTTCTCTAGTGGAACAATTGTTGTTATTAATAATCTTGAACAAGCTAATGAAGATTTAGTCGAAGCAATAATAGAGTTTTGCGCTAGTAAATCTAAATCTAATGTAAAATCTAATGAAAACGATTGCTGGGTTATTGCACGACACGAAGGTGGTGTTAAAGGAAAGTCAATCGTTACAAAGCTAGAAAAAGCTGGAGCAAATAAAATAACTGTTCCAGATCTTAAAAAAGATGATGCAAGATTGAATTTTGTTCTAAGTCTTTTTGAAAGACAAAATCGCACAGTAGAGCCTGCAGCAGCTGCGCGAATTGTAGAGGTTTTAGGTGGAAAAACCGACCAGTTGGCATCTCTTTGTTCTCAGCTTTGTTTTGATTTTGAAGATAACCCAATAACGCTAAAAATAGTTGACCAATACTTAATATCGGATCCGCAAGTAACTGGATTTTTTGTAGCAGATAAAGCTGCACAAGGAAACGCGGGTCAAGCTATTCTTGCTGCAAGAAGAGCGGTTTTGCAAGGCGTTGACCCTATAGCGTTGATTGGAGCATTAGCTGTAAAAATGCGCATAATCGCAAAAGCTATAGCAGTTAAAAACGGAGAAATTTCTAACGCGCAAGCAAAAGTGAACCCGTGGGCGTTAAAAATGGCTATGAGAGATTTAGGCGGATGGAGTGAGAATGGAATTCGTAAGTGTTTTATGTGTTTAGCGTGGGCAGATGAGCAATGCAAAGGCGGAACAAGCGATGCTGATTACGCTTTAGAAAAATGCATTAGCATGATTGCTTTGCGCGGTCGTTAAAGTAAATCAAATTAAATTGAATTAAATTGAATTAAGTCGAAAGTGTGTGATTTTGGAAAATCATAATATTAAAAAGCTTGTAATTCCAAGTGATTCGTGTATGCAAGATCTTGGAGAATCAATCGCAAAAATAGTGCATGAAACAGACGTTATTTTGCTTTCTGGCCCTCTTGGTGCTGGAAAAACGACGTTTGCTAAAGGATTTGGTAAAGGCTTAGCAATAAAAGAGCCAATAGTTTCCCCAACTTTTACTATTGCTAGAGAGCTTAAAGGAACGTTTTCTAACGGAAAAGTGGCAAATCTTATTCACGTAGACGCGTACAGGCTTGGTGGAAAAGATTACGCTCCAGGGCAAGACACTGTTTCTAGGCTTTTAGATGAGCTTGAATCACTTGGATTAGACGAAGCTTTAGAAGAGCCAGGAGATGGAACTGTTGTGCTTATGGAATGGGGAGAGCAAATGGCAGGCGTTCTTGCAAATGTTCGTCTTGAAGTTCATATTGATAGGCCGATTGATAAAAGCGAATCAAATGAGTTTACGAGCGAAGGAAATCGCGTTGTAACGCTTGTTCCAGTTGGGGGAGACTGGTGTGATCGCTTAAAAATTCTTGATTAAGAGTAAGCTAAATTGGTTAGTCAATTTAAGGAATGAAAATGAGCAATACGCTGATTATAGACACGTCGTACGGTTCAACAGTTGGAGTTGTGGGGCATAATCCGATAATAGAAACGGATTCTCGCACTCATGTTGAAAGATTGCAAGTAAACATTGATTCTGCTGTAAAAAATGCTGGACTAGAGCTTAATCAAATAGATGAGATTGTAGTTGGAGTAGGCCCTGCTCCTTTTACTGGTTTACGAGCTGGACTAGTTGCAGCTAAGGCGATTGCTTTTGCGAATAACGCAAAGATTCTAGGATGCAACAGTTTGCTGCCTCAAAGCTTAATGATTCGTTCTGGAGCTTTTGAAGAATCGCTTAAAAATGGCGTTATCTCTAATAGCGAAATAGTCGAAAATAATGAATCTTGCGTAGCTAAACACACGTATGTTCTTTCGCTAAATGACGCTAGAAGACGCCAAGTTTATATGAGTTTATATGACGATAGTGGTTGCGCAGTAATAGAAATGGATATTGATTATCCTGCAAATATTGTTGATAGAGTAAATCAATATTTTGAATCAAATAATATTTGCGATTATTGCGTTTGCGTTGCGGGTCATGGTGCTAAAAAATACGCTGAAGATTGGAAGAAAATCGAGAATATATGCTTAATCACCGAAGTGAGTGCTCTTGATTTAGACGTAAAAGGATTAGAGATATTTAAGTTGTGCGCAAGTCAAAAAGACGTTATTGAACCACTTTATTTAAGAAGACCAGACGTATCTGTTCCAAACCCATTGAAGCATGTTTTGGGATCTGGCGCTGCTACAAAAGTGGCGGAAGTGGCGGAAAAATAGGATTCAAGCGAAGTACGCATATGATTGTAGACATAACTTGCTCAAAATATCCAGCTTGTGTATCAAATAGTAAAAGCAGAGCTATAGAGAAAATTGATTGTGCAAAATATGAAGCAATAGTTTCTCAAATTGCAAAAATCGAAGCAGACTTGTTTGGGTCAGGATGCTGGAACAAGAACATGATTTTGCAAGAGTTACAAGCACCGATGCGCGCGTATTATGCAGATGTTGATCTAAACACAAATACGGTAGCTGGGTATGCAGGATTTTGGTTTGATGGTGACGACGCTCAAATAATGACAATAGGTGTTGCAAAAGAGTATCAAAAGCGAGGAATTGCAAGCAATCTTCTAAAAACTATGATTGAAAATGCAAAATCAATCGGCGCAAAACGAATGCTTTTGGAAGTTAGAGTAAATAACAATCCAGCGCTAAAACTGTATGAAAAATTCGGTTTTACAAAAATGGGATTACGAAAAAGATACTACATGCCAGAAGGAATAGACGCATATACAATGTGTGCGCAAATAGAAAACTTTGAAGACTTAGACAACTTAGACGACTTAGAAAATTTAGAAAACTCAAAAAACTTAAAAGAATCTAGCGAAGCTTATAACAGCGCTAAAAGTGAGGATAACAATGAGTGAAACAATGAATAAAACAAGCGAGCCAATAGTTTTAGGCATTGAATCAACTTGCGACGAAACAGCGGCCGCAATCGTTAAAGGAAGAACATTAGTTTCTAACGTTGTAGCATCCTCAATGCAAGAACACGCGCGATATGGCGGTGTTATACCAGAAATCGCATCGCGCGCGCATGCAGAAGCATTTGTGCCAGTCGTTTCAAAAGCATTAGCAGATGCAAATATGGATTTGAGCGATATTGATGCTATAGCAGTAAGCGCGGGTCCAGGATTAGCAGGATGTTTAGCTGTTGGTGTTTCTGGCGCTAAAGCACTAGCGAGTGCCGCAAAAAAGCCGATTTATGGAATAAACCACGTTATTGGACACATTGCAGTAACGCAATTGCAATTCGGAGACGTGCCTAAAGACGTTCTAGCGCTTATTGTTTCGGGAGGACACACTTCTCTTTTGCATGTTAATAACATTGCGCGCAGCATAGACGTTGTTGGAACAACATTAGACGATGCAGCTGGCGAATGCTTTGATAAAGTAGCTAGGTTGCTTGGATTCCCTTACCCAGGAGGCCCGCATATTGATAGGCACGGGCGCCTTGGAAATCCAAATACGTTGAAAGTTCCACAGGGACTTACGCAAGGTCGTTCTGGCAAAGAGCATCCTTACGACTTTAGTTTTTCGGGAGTAAAAACTGCTGTTGCGCGCTGGGTGGAAGCTCGCCAAGCACAAGGCTTAGAAATACCAGTAGACGACGTTTGTGCGTCTTTAGCAAACTCTGTTGCAGATGTTCTTTCGCGCAAAGCTATGATGGGCTGCGAACAGTATGGTTCTAAAACTTTGCTGATTGGTGGCGGATTCTCCGCAAACTCGCAACTTAGAGAGCATCTTTTAGAGCAAGGCAAAGAACACGGAATCGAAGTTCGCTTGCCGCAGCTTAAGCTTTGTACAGATAACGGAGCAATGGTGGCAATGCTGGGCGTGAATTTGGTAGAAGCAGGCGTTCGTCCATCCGCTCCAGATTTTGCAATCGATTCAGCAATGCTACTTACAACCGTTAGCTTATAATAGTAAAAGTCGTTCTAAAAATAAGCGAGGTGTTTTGTGTACGAAAGCTATGCGCGTAGAGGAGTTTTGCAAGTTGGTGAAAAAATCCAATTCACCGATAGAAAAGGCAAGCGAATCACAGCACAGCTTGTTAAAGGCGGAGTTACACAAACCGAGCATGGCATTATTTT
The DNA here is from genome assembly GCF_055804375.1 of Gardnerella sp. c12Ub_1. Classification (NCBI taxonomy): domain Bacteria; kingdom Bacillati; phylum Actinomycetota; class Actinomycetes; order Bifidobacteriales; family Bifidobacteriaceae; genus Gardnerella; species Gardnerella sp. c12Ub_1. Next base: position 239,716 of record NZ_JANUZC010000001.1, read on the forward strand.
GCACGACGATGTTATTGGCAAAACTCAAGGCGTTGTAGTAACAACAGTTAGCACAAAACGTGATTTTGAGCGCAGTAATAAGCCAGTTGACGCATCTAAAGAATCAAACAAGCCTTGGATGGCTGCGCGCGCAATAGGCGGATGGGATTATGTAGTTATGCGTCCGCGATTGGCAGATTACGTTTTATCTATGCCAAGAGGCGCTCAAATCATGTATCCAAAAGATATTGCACAAGTGATTTCTTTAGGAGATATTCGCTCTGGAATGCGCGTTTTAGAGTCGGGAGCAGGCTCTGGCGCAATGAGCTTAAGTCTTTTAGACGCTGTTGGTCAAAGTGGCGAGCTTACAACAATAGAGCTTAGGCCTGATTTTGCTAGAATCGCGCAACTAAATGCAACGATTTACTATGGCGAAAGTCCAAAATGGTGGAATCTTTTAACTGGCGATTTTGACACAGTAGCAAAGTCTCTTCCAGAAGGTTATTTTGATCGCATTATGCTAGATATGCTTGACCCTTGGAACAGGCTTGAACAAGCTTATAGGGTTATTGCTCCAGGTGGCGTATTAGTTGCGTACGTAACAACAACAACGCAAATGTCTAGAATGGCACAATGTTTGCGAGCTTCGGGAGTTTGGACGGAGCCAGAGATTCAAGAAACGTTAGAAAGAACTTGGAAAGCTCAAGATTTAGCAGTTAGACCAGATCACGCAATGATAGGTCACACTGGTTTTTTGGTTATTTCGCGCGCAATGGCTCAAGGATTTAATGCGCTAAAAAAGCGCGAGCGTGCTACAAAAGATACTGTTAGCGATATTGATGACTTAACCCCAGAAGAGCGTGCAGAACAGCTAGAAGACTTGTCTCTTAGAGATATATCCGATAGAAAGCTTAGAAAAGTTCTTAGAGATTTAGATTTACAAATCGCACAATTGCCTAACTCAAATCCAGAGCCTAATAAGGCTTAATTTTAGAAGTAGGAGATTAAAATGGCGGCGTCAATCAAAAAAATCGTTAAAAAAGTAAAGCATGCAAAATATGTGCTGCTACTAATGCGCCACGCAAAAGCGGTGCCGCCAACAATGGGAGACGATTGGGGAAGGGACCTTAGCGATAAAGGCATAAAACAAGCAAAAATCATGGCAAAAGGCTTGAAATCTTTAAAGCTTGTTCCAGATTATATTGTTTGTTCAAGCGCAAATCGCACAGAGCAAACAATGCACAAAATGCTTAAAAAGTTTGGAGATTCGCCAATAGTTGCATCAAGAAAAAGCTTATATGATGGCGGAATGCAATCTGTAATGGATGAGCTTTGCGCGATTAGGAGTGAATCTAAAATAACAATGATTATAGGCCATGAGCCAACAATGTCGATGGCTGCGCAATGGCTTTCCTCCCCAGATTCTGACCCAGACGTTTTAGGAACAATGCGACTGGGGCTTTCTAACGCTTCGATTGTTGTGCTAGTTTCCGAAACTCCTTTTGCAACTTGCGGACTTCGCGGAGCAAAAGCTTTAGGCATTATAAGTCCAAAGGATTTTGAGTAGTAAATACGAATAAAATTCTTATAAAATTTGCATAAATTTGCACAAATATCTGAATAAATATATGCACAAATATGCATATAAGTTTAAGTTATAACGACACCCCCAAATAGGTAATGACCTCATTAAGCCAAATGTTTGCTAGGCTGAATCAGGTTGTTAATTATTTGGAGGATATATGCATACTGTTCTTACATCTGTACAGGGATTCCCACGAATCGGCGCAAATCGCGAGCTTAAGAAAGTTATTGAACGCTATTGGAAAAAAGACGCAACTCTAGAAGAAGTAAGACAAGTTGCAAAAGATTTGCGCAAAAAGCATTGGAAAATTCAAGCAGAATCTGGAATAGAACTCATACCAAGCAACGATTTTAGCTACTACGATCAAATGCTAGACACAGCAATCCTGCTTGGTGCAGTGCCAGAACGGTACAAGAATCTAGAGTTTGAAAATGCGGAAGATACGCTTTTTGCAATCGCGCGTGGATATCAAGGGGATAGAGGAGATGTAACAGCGCTTCCAATGAAGAAGTGGTTTACAACCAACTACCACTACATTGTTCCAGAAGTAGAAAATCCGCAAGAGTTGCGTTTAGTTGGCACAAAACCATTCGACGAGTTTAATGAAGCAAACGCGCTAGGAATTGAAACAAAGCCAGTTCTGATTGGCCCATACACATTCTTAAAGCTTGCTCGTACGCCACAAGCTCAAGAATTAGAAGCAAACAAAGAGACGATTGAAGCCTTAGCAAACGCATATTGCAGTATTGTAAAACGATTTGCAAGTCTTGGAGCAAAATGGTTGCAATTTGATGAACCATACTTGTGCTTAGATAAAGAAGATGGCGATTTAAAGATCTTTAGCGATTTATATGAGCCGATTCTTGAAAGCAGACTTGAAAGCGCTGCGAATGATGAAAACGTTAAAATTTTGCTTAACACGTATTTTGGCAATATTTTAGACTCTTACAAAACACTAAACGATTTAGCGTTCGATGCAATTGGCTTAGATTTTGTAGAAGGCAAAGAAGAAAACCTTGAAGCTTTGCAAAAATATGGAGTAAACGAGAAAACAACTATTTTTGCAGGAGTTGTAAACGGCAGAAACATTTGGAAAAATGACTACGCACAAAGTCTTGGCTTATTAGACGCTTTGCAAAAAAATGTTACTAATCGCATAGCTGTTTCTACTGCATGCTCGCTTTTGCATGTTCCATTTAGTACGGATGGAGAAGAGCTTGGCGAAGACGTATTAAAGCATTTTGCGTTTGCTGTAGAAAAGTTGAAGGAAGTAAGCGAAATCGCTAAGCTTTGCGTTTTGAATGATGATGAGCTTAAAAATAGCGAGGAATTAGCGCAAAATCAGGCATTGTTTGACGGGTCTAGAGTAAAAGTAGACGAAAACGTTAAATCGCGAATCGCAAGCCTTAAGGCAGAAGATTTTGAGCGAAAGCCATCTCGCGCGGAGCGTCAAAAATTACAAAAAGAAGCATTAGGATTGCCTGATTTGCCTACAACAACTATCGGATCTTTCCCTCAAACAAAAGAAATAAGATCGATTCGAGCGCTTTTTAGAAAAGGCGAAATTAGCAAAGAAGAATACAACGCGTTTATTGCCAAGCAAATAGACGAGTGCATAGAACACCAGGAGAGCATTGGCTTAGACGTTCTTGTGCATGGCGAGTTTGAGCGAAACGACATGGTTGAATACTTTGGCCAGCATTTGCACGGATTTAAGTTTACAAAAAACGCTTGGGTGCAGTCTTATGGAACTCGATGCGTAAAGCCTCCAATCGTTTGGAGCGACGTTTCTAGAGCGCAGCCGATCACAGTAGAGTGGAGTGCGTATGCTCAAAGCCGCACAAATCATGTTATGAAGGGCATGCTAACGGGGCCTGTTACGATTCTTAACTGGTCTTGGCCTCGAGAAGATATTACGCACGAGGAGCAAACTCAGCAGCTGGCTCTTGCTATTAGAGACGAAGTTTTGGACTTGGAGCGTGCTGGAATTCGCGTAATTCAAATCGATGAGGCAGCTTTGCGTGAAAAGCTTCCGCTTAGGCGTTCTGATTGGCATAAGAAGTATTTGGATTGGGCAATTGCATCTTTCCGTCTTGTGCATTCTGCTGTAGATGCTACTACGCAAATCCACACGCATATGTGCTACTCGGAGTTCAACGACATTATTCGAGACATTGATGCAATGGACGCGGACGTTATATCGTTTGAAGCTTCGCGCGGAGATTTAGTTGTTTTGGACGCTATTCATAACGCGAACTTTGAAACAGAAGCGGGCCCTGGCGTTTACGACATTCACTCTCCTCGCGTTCCTAGCGAAGAGGAGATTGTTAACAGGATTCACGAGATTTTGCAAAAAATGCCGGCAGGCAAACTTTGGATTAACCCAGATTGTGGCTTAAAAACTCGCGGCAATGCAGAAACGTGGGTTAGCTTGCAAAATCTTGTTTCGGCAGCTAAAAAAGTTAGAAGCGAATTGGGTGGCGGTCTAAAATGACGTACAAACCAAAGTTCTCTTTAGAGGTGTTTCCGCCTAAAAGAACATCTCCAATAGGCACGATTTACGACACTTTAGACGGCTTAAGGGGTTTAGATCCAGATTTTATATCTGTAACTTACGGAACAGGAAAATCTTCGGATCGAACTGCTACTGCTAGAATCGCCAACACTATTCGATCGGAGTATGGCATTAAGACTGTTGCTCACTTAACAGCAAGATACTTGGATTATGACGATGTTGACGAAGCTTTAGACATGTTTGATAAGGCAGGCGTTAGTGGTGTTTTAGCTTTGCGCGGAGACGTTATTGAAAGTCAGAATGCTGCTGGAGTGTTTAATCACGCAAGCGATTTAGTATCGTATATTCGCTCAAAGCGACCAGATTTGCCTATTTTGGGTGCATGCTACCCAGAAAAACATCCAGAAGCTGCTACTTTGCAAGAAGACATTGATAATCTAAAGCGAAAAGTGGATGCTGGAGTAACTTACTTGATTTCGCAACTTTTTTACAATAACGATGACTTTTTGCATTTTAGGGATTTAGCTAGAAAAGCTGGCATTAACGTTCCTATTGAAGCTGGAGTTATGCCAGTTGTAAACGCAAATCAAGTTAAGCGAATGACAAAAATGTGCTCTTCTAAAATGAGTGAGCCAGTTTTAGCAATGATTGAGCGATGGGGAAGTAACCCAGAAGTTTTGCAAGACGCTGGAAGTATATTTGCGTCTCAACAGATTAACGATTTAGTTGCGGAAGGTGTAGACGGAATACACTTGTACACAATGAATCGTCCTGGCGTTACTAGAAGCATTTGGTCAAACGTTAAGCCACTTTTTACTAAAATCGTGTAGATTATGCGATTTATGCAAATTGTGCGATTTGTGCGATTTTTGTGATTTGTGCATGTGGTGCCGTGCAAAATATTGTTGTACGACACCACAATGTACAGTGGCGTTATGAGCAAAGAATCAAGTAATGCTGGAGATTTAAGCAATGGCTTTAGCGCGATTTTGAACGTGGAATCAAAAGCTAATTTGCAAAATGGTTCAAAAAGCAACTTAGGTTTTGCTCAAGAAAGCAACTTATCGTATAGAAGTCTAGTTAAAGCAGGGTTTGCGCGCCCAGAATCTGCTCGTAAAACTATAGAAGATGTTTGCAAAAATTGTGAGAATAATTCAATTAATGTGCTCAAAATCTTAGAAAGCATAAATAGAGTAGAAGATCCAGATTACGCAATTTTAGCGTTTAACGACATATATAAATCGCGTCAAAAAGTTGTTGAAAATATTGCTCAAAACTCGAATAATTCACTAATAACAAGTCCGCTTTCGTCTTTAATGCAAGTTCTTGGAGCTTCTAAAGCGTTTGCAATGCTAATGCGAACACGCGAAGATTTAATAAACGCTGCTGCAAGTGACCCAAATCATTTGCTACATATGACTTTAGAAGAGCGCGTTTTGGATTTACTAGAAGCTGTTCAATCGTACAGCGCAACAGTAGTAAATGAAGAAAAAGATGACAACAAGAATTGCGATTCGTGCACTGTTCCAATAAGCTCTATGCCTTTTGCGCAAGCTGTTTGCGCGCTTAGAGCGAGATATCGCCAGCATATTGCTGCGATTATGGCATACGATTTGGCGAGCGCAGACCCTGTAGAATTACAACCAGACATAAGTCGTAAACTTTCGGACGCTGCAGATGCTGCTTTAGAGGCGGCTCTTGCGATTGCGCGCGGGCAAGTTTCTGGATCTTGCTGTTGCAAGTTTGCAATAATCGCAATGGGAAAATTGGGAGCGCAAGAAATAAACTACGTTTCCGACATTGACTTAATATACGTAGTAGAGCCAACTAATGGCGTTAAACAAGATGAAGCTTTGAGAGTTGGTTCTTCTATTGCGCTTGTTTTGCAAAAAGTGTGCCAATCGGTTGTTATGGGTTGTGCGGAGCCGCCATTGTGGCAAATTGATACTGCGTTAAGGCCGGAAGGTAAAGATGGTCCGCTTGTTAGGCGATTGGAATCTAACAGAGAATACTACGAAAAGTGGGCAAGTAGCTGGGAGTTTCAAGCATTACTAAAGTCGAGGCCAGCTGCAGGAGATATGCAACTTGGTAAAGATTATAGACAAATGGCAGATTCGCTTGTTTGGAAAGCGTCTGGGCGTGAACACTTTGTTGCAGATTGCCAACATATGAGACAGCGAGTGGAGTCTTTGATTCCTGCGTCTCATAGAGATTTAGACATGAAGCTTGGTCGCGGAGGATTGCGCGATGTTGAGTTTACTGTGCAAATGTTGCAACTTGTGCACGGAAGCGAAGATACGTCTTTGCGAGTTAGAGATACACTAGGCGCGCTTAACGCATTATCTGCTGGAGGTTATGTTTCTAGATCGCAAGCTGCGATTTTGGCAGAACACTACCGTTTTGAGCGCGTGCTAGAACATCGCCAGCAAATGTGGAATATGCAACGTACACATTTATTCCCAGACTTAGGTGCGCAAGGAAATGGTGGATTAGATCGCGCAAGAAGTATTAGTGTAGAAGAGCTTAACAGTAACGAGCAAATTAGGCGTCTTGCTAGAGCTGTTAGACTTAAGCCAGAAGAGCTTGTTGCGCGATTCGACAAAGCGCGACGAGAAATTAGACACTTGCATAAAGATATTTATTATCGCCCAATGCTTCCGATTAATGCGCAAACGGATGCGGATCCTATTGTGCTGTCTGCTGAGGCTGCTCGCGCTCGCTTTGCATCAATCGGATTTGCGGACGCTAAAGCTGCACAAATGCATGTTGAAGCGCTTACTGAGGGGCTTTCGCGTGCTGCTAAAATTCATAGAATTTTACTTCCAGCAGTGTTGAAATGGCTTGGAGAAGGTCAAAATCCCGACATGGGTTTGCTTGCTTTTAGACGACTTTCCGAACGTTTTGGTGGAAAAAATACGTATCTTGGATTTTTGCGCGATTCTCCTAGCGCAGCTCAGCGGCTTTGCCATGTTTTGTCTGATTCGCGCTATTTAGGCGATGCAATGATGAAGTCCATACAGTCGATAACTTGGCTTGGAGACGACTCGACGCTTGCGCCAAGAGGCAGAGAAAGCTTGGATATGCAAACGCGCGCAATGGTTGCAAGATATTCAAGCAGTATTGCGGATTTTGCTCAATCTTTGCGCGCTTTAAGAAGGCAAGAAATTGAGCGAGTAGCTCTTGCTTGGATGTGTGGGATTATTGACGATGATACTTCTATGCAAGCGATGAGTGACGTATTTGACGCTGTTCTTGATGCTGCTTTGCAATGGGCTATGAAAGATGCGTCTCTAAAAATGTGCCTAGATGAGAGCAAAGCTTCGATTGCAATTATTGCCCTCGGACGTTATGGCGGTAGGGAAGTTAACTTCTGCTCTGATGCAGATATGATGGTTGTTTATAAGCCTACACAAGATATTTGCGGTTGTGATTCTAGCGATGATTCTGGAGCGAATCTTGCTCACCGTTTTGCGCAAACTACTGTAGACATATTGCGCAATATTTTGCAAGGTTCTCTTACTTTAGAGCCAAAAATCATGGTTGATTTAGATTTGCGACCAGAAGGCAAAGATGGCTCGCTTGTGCGCTCGCTAGAATCGTGCGAGCATTATTACCAAAAGTGGGCAAGTACGTGGGAAAATCAGGCACTTTTGCGCGCGCGCTTTGCTGCAGGTTCTAAAGAGTTGGCGGATGCTTTGCTAAGTGGAGTAGTAAAAGACTTGCGCTATTCATTGGAGCCGCTTAGCGAATCCCAATTAGCGGAAATTCGTAAGCTTAAAGCGCGTATGGAAGCAGAACGTTTGCCAAGAGGAGTTAGCAGAGACAGACATTTGAAGCTTGGGCGCGGCGGTTTAAGCGATGTTGAGTGGACTGTTCAGCTTTTGCAATTGCAATACGCTGGAAAATATGAGTCTTTGCGAGTGGTTGGCACAATGCAAGCGTTGAAAGCGCTTAAAGAATTGCATTTGATTGAAGATGAAGATGCAAATGTGCTAGAGCGCTGCTGGCATATGTGTTCTGCAGTGCGAAATGCAAACTTCTTGTGGTCTGGCTCCCTTGAGCGCGCGGATGTTATTCCAACAGACTCTTATTCTTTAGGCGGAATCGCAACTTATCTTGGATATGATCCAAACCAAGGTCGCGTTTTTGAAAACGATTTAATGGCTGTTATGCGTCAATGCCGTGAAGTCATGTCTCGTCTCTTCTACTGTCGATAAGTTTGCAGTTGCTAATCTAGTCATATTTTGTAGCTTCGAATTTATTGTTATATTTTTCATACATGTGTGCATGTTATAATTTCTTGGGATGGGAGGTGATTTTTAATGAAAAATTCAATGATAAGCATTGATGTAAAAGAAAGAGCTAAGTCTTCAGTTTTTTATTCTGATGTTTCTTCACGTATAAAGCAGACAGTCAGTAGTGAAAATTTAGAAGAAGATGACGAATTATTCTCTACTGATTTTGCTGCAAAACTTATGAATAGTTACAAGCAATCGGTTGCTGGTTTAGTGCGTTCGTATGAATCAGTATTCAATGAGTTAGAAAAGGATTGATATGCGTCCTTTTAGTGTTTTTCTAACTCAAGATGCGGAAAATGATTTGAAAGAAATAAAGAATTATATTGCATCTAATATTTCTTCGAAAACGGCTCTTAGGATTATTCGTCTTATAAAATCTAACATTGAGAAATTATCATTCTTACCTGAATTTGCTGTAGTTGTTAAATATGAACCGTGGAATTCTCTTGGTGTTCGACGTATTGCTGTGGGGAATTTTTTTGTTTATTATAGAGCCGATTTAGAAGAACGCGTCGTTTATGTATTAAAGGTTACTTATTCTAGGCGTAATCAGAAATCAGTATTAAGTCAGATCGATTTTTAATTTGATTTATAATTTTTTGCATCTTATTTCTGCATTTTGTGGTAACAAATATACGCCACTCCGAGTATGGGTTTCGTCAAAGCTAATCAGTAATATTACTTAGGTCGCGCACAATCGCGGCCGTTTGCCAACTAGCGAAAGGTAAGCGGTTTTATTATGACGAACGCATTTTCTGATTCTTCCAATCAAGTTTTTTCTCGTTGCGCAATTGCTCAATCGTTAGCAGGCAAAAGCGTTGTTACTTTAGACGATATTTCTACGGCACAAATACGAATGCTTTTAGATAAAGCGCGATACATTGATTCGCACAGAAAAGAAGTGGCCCACACTTGCGATGGCAGAGTGTTGGCCACTCTTTTTTATGAGCCGAGCACGCGCACGCGATTAAGCTTTGAAACAGCAATGCTTCGCTTAGGTGGCAAGGTGATTGGCTTTGCAGGCGCTCAACTTTCTAGCGCGAGTAAAGGCGAAACAGTTAGCGACACGTTAAAAGTGGTGTCAAACTATGTAGATGTTGTAGCAATGCGTCACCCTAAGGAAGGCGCCGCTTTTGTAGCAACGCAAGCTGTTAGCACGCCAGTAATTAATGCAGGAGACGGTGGCCACATGCATCCTACTCAAACTCTTGCAGATTTAGCAACAATTCTTGCACGATTTGGAAGGCTGAATAATTTAACAGTTGGGCTTTGCGGAGACTTAACATACGGCCGCACAGTTCACTCGCTTATTGAAACTTTATGCCGCTTTGGAAACGTTCATTTTGTGCTGATTAGTCCAGATGAGCTTAAAACTCCGCAATATGTTATTGATCGCATAAACGCAACTGAATCGTGCTCTTACGAGGAAACTCGCGATTTGATGGAAGTTATTGGAAGTTTAGACGTTCTTTATATGACTCGTGTGCAAGAAGAGCGTTTTACAGACAGGGATCAATACTTGCGACTTAGAGATACTTACATTTTGACGGAAGAAAAATTGCAAAAAGCAAAGCCTAATACGGCTGTTCTTCACCCACTTCCTAGGATTAACGAGATTGCGGTTGATGTTGACGCGGACCCTCGTGCAGCATACTTTGAGCAAGTTAAAAACGGTATGCTTATGCGAATGGCTCTTGAAAGCTCTGTTCTTGGAGATAAGCTTTTGGGCTATGAGCCAACAGATTTTGTGAATGTGCCTAAAGACGAATCGCAAGCTTACGATGCTAATGGAATTTCGCTCGCTAATCCTCGTGTTCATAAAGAAGACAAAAATGCTCCTAAAGATCTTAAATGTCCTAATATTCGTTGCATAACAAATAGTGAATTATCATTAGTCAAAAAGTTCTATAAGGACGATTCTGACGCAAACGTGTATCGATGCTTGTATTGCGACGAAGAAGCATAAGTAGATTGAGCGCACTAAAACGCGCAAATAATCGCGATTAACGCAATTGAAATATAAAGTAATCTAAAATAATCTAATAACTTAAAACCTTGAGCAAACTAGGAGCAATATGAATAACTCACGAACCTTAACTTTGCAAAATATTGCAGTTTGGGATACTAGCGAGCGCATCGATTTAATTGTAGAAGGTGTGCGGCAAGATGCTTTAATTGAGCCAAATGCCAGAATATGCGGAGAAATTGATGCAAGTGATTGGATTGTTGCTCCTGGTTTTGCAGACCCGCACGTGCATTTTAGAGATCCTGGTCAAACAGATAAAGAAACGATGATGACTGGCGGCAATGCTGCTGCTGCAGGCGGATATACGCAAGTTTTGATTATGCCAAACACGATTCCAGCGGTGGACGGCGAGCCTTGGAATGATGCTCCTTTCGATGTTGAAAATGTGATTGACTACTTGCAAAGATACGGTTGCATATATGGCGTAAAATTGCCAGTTCGCTACGATTTAAGCGTTTGCGCATCGGGCGGAAGAAGTGGCGTTGATCCTAGCAACGTTAATTTGTGGAAAAAGTATGTTCCTGGAATCGAAGATAGTCAAAAAACGTCTCCAATGAAGAAGCATCCTGTAGTTGCAATCAGTGACGATGGTGCTGCAGTTACAGATTCGATTTTGCAAGACGTTCTAAAAATCGCTAAAGAAACAGGATTGCCTCTTCTTGAACATTGTGAGCATCACAATTCTGGCTCAGTAAACGAAGGCCCAGTTGCTAAGATTTTAGGCGTTGGCGGAATTCCTGCTTCTACGGAGCTTGCGATTGTTAAGCGCGACATTGATGCTGCGCGAGTTAGTGGCGTTCATGTGCACTTCCAGCATGTGAGTACTGCAGCTGCTTTTGAAGCGATTCGCAAAGCTAAGAAGGAAGGTTTGCCTATTACTTGTGAAACAGCTCCGCATTATCTTGCTCTTTGCGATGAAGATGTGCTTAAGTATGGCGTTAACGCAAAAATGAATCCGCCACTTAGGTCTAAAGCAGATAGACAGGCCACTCTTGGTGCAATCGCAGATGGAACTATAGACATGATTGCGACTGATCACGCTCCGCACACAGTTGCAGATAAAGCTGGCGACTTTGCGAGTGCGCCTAATGGCATTATTGGCTTAGAATGCGCGTACGCGGTTTGTAGAAAAGTGCTTGTGGATGCAGGCTACACGGATGATAAGCACTTAATTGAACTAATGTCTGTTAATCCAATGCAACTAATGAGCCGCAGACCTACGGATGTTTCGGCTTTGCTAAACGTGTCTTCTAAATGCGCGATTAGGCGTACATTGCGATTAAGCAACACGGAGCACCCAGAAAACGTTGATTTAGTGTTGATTAATATGAACGAAAAGTGGAGTGTGGATTCAAACTCATTCCATTCAAAAGCTAGAAATACGCCATTTGACGGTTGGCAATTAAAGGGCAGGCCAGTGGCAACTATTATTGGATCGCAAATTGCGTTTTCTAGAATGTAGTCGCGTATTTAATAAGTTTAGTAAGTTTAGTAAGTCGCATTCATAAGTCGTAAAAAATAGTAAAAATGGGAGCAAAATGGACGAGTTAGTAGAAGCGATTGCATCAAAGCAAAATCCTACTGTTGTTGGCTTAGACCCAAAGCCTGGTATTTTGCCTGCGCAAATTTTAAGCGGCTTAGCAAATGAAGTTTTGCAAGAAGTAGAGAGTGAAGAAGCTTTGTCAACTTTGCTTGGTGCTGCTTATTTTGAGTTTAATCGTGCAATTATTGATGCGATTTGCGATATTGTTCCAGCTGTTAAGCCGCAAATTGCAATGTATGAGGCGCTTGGCCCTGCTGGAATTGACACTTACACAATGACTTGCGATTATGCTAAATCCAAAGGCTTAGTTGTTATTGGAGATGCAAAACGAGGAGATATTGGTTCTACGGCAGGCCAGTATGCTGCGCATTTGCGAGGATTTGCTAATCTTGATTCGTATTTTAGCGATGAATCTTACGACTTTGACGAGTCTTTGATTAATCTTCTTAAAAGTTCTAGCACAAAGGATGTTTGGCACGAGGATTCGCTTACTGTAAACCCGTATATGGGGTCTGATGGCGTTAAGCCTTTTGTAAACGAAGCAATTTCGCGCAATAAGAGCATTTTTGTGCTTTTGCGCACGTCTAATCCTTCTAGCAAAGAGTTGCAAGAGCTTGTTGTTGAAGATGGCAGACCAGTTTACGAGCATATGGCAAGCTTGATTGAAAATTGGGGCGAATCAAACATTGGAAATCACGGATATTCTAGAGTTGGAGCGGTTGTTGGAGCAACTCATCCGCAAGAAGGCAAGCGGTTGCGTGAGTTTATGCCGCATACTTTCTTTCTTGTTCCAGGCTACGGAGCACAAGGCGGAACGGCACAAGATGTTGCTGGAATGTTTGATGAAAATGGTAGTGGCGCTATAGTAAACTCTTCGCGCGGAATTATTGGTGCTTGGAAAAACAGTGAATCTTATAAAAAGCACGAATCTTCAATTTCTTTAGATGACATTCTAGATATTGTTGCACATTCTTCTGCTTGTGCTGCTATTAATATGCGAGATGATTTAAGGCAGGCGATTTATAAGTGAATCTATTTATAAGTGAATATAGATAAACATAAGCGAATATAATTTATAGCTAATAGCAAGCTACAAATCGTAAGTTATAAGTTTCAAATTATAAATCGCAAGTTGTAAATCGCAAATTATATATAACTAAAAACTAAACAGTTACACATTAAACAAGATAGGGCAAATACATGAGTGATGGCATGTTTATTCAAACTCGAAAATCTTCTAGAGGCTTTATATTTACTATTCGCGAAAGCTCTTTAGACTATTCGGGTTCAGATTCTAGTAAGCCAAAATATAGCCGTCTTTTAGGAAGGCGCCCAATAGAAGTTCTTGATAATCAAAAGCTTGACGAAGGTGTGTATCGCTTAGTTTTGCGCGATGATGCTATTGCTAAAACGGCCACTCCTGCGCAATTTGTTAACTTATATTCTCCAGATTCTACAACTATGCTTCCTAGGCCATTTGGTGTTGCAAGCGTTGATGGAGACACTTTTAGTCTTATTTTTGCTGTTATTGGTAAGGGCACTGCCGAATTTGCACAGCTTAAAGCAGGTGACACTGTAGATGCTTTAGGGCCATTAGGATTGGGCTTTGATATTTCTAAGCCAGCGCACTATGTTCTTGTAAGCGGAGGATTGGGCGTTCCTCCTTTGATTTGTGCTGCTCAAGCGATTTCAAAAAACAAGGATTGCAAAGTGAGTGCAGTGCTCGGGTATCGCGATAATCATTTTGCTGACTCGTTTATGAAGGAATACGTTGATGATGTTTATAGCATTAGCAACGCGCAAGGAACTGTTATTACTTTGCTTAATGAGCTAGAGCAAGAAAATTATTTTGATTTTAATGGCGATTTGCCTATTGTTATTCTTTCTTGCGGACCTATGCCAATGATGAAAGCTGTAGCTCATTGGGCACATGAGCGTAATGTTAAATGTCAGCTAAGCCTAGAAGCAAGAATGGGATGCGGCTATGGAACTTGTGTTGCTTGCGTTGTAGATACTTTAGAAGGCAGACTTAAAGTTTGTAACGAAGGACCAGTGTTTGACGCTGAAAGATTAGGCTGGGAGTAAAGGAAAGAACATGAGCAATGAAACAAATAATGCTTTAGAAAACGCGCAAAATAATGCGCAAAATCTTGGTTTTGACACTAGCCACGTTTGGAAGCACTCAACTAAAGTTGCGGGAGTTGAGTGGAAAAACATGGTTGGAACAGCGTCTGGAACGTTCCAACTTGCAGCTTGCGCGCACTTTTATGACGTTAGCCAACTTGGAGCAATTTGTACAAAAGGTGTTTCCCCAGTTCCTTGGGAGGGTAATCCTTCTCCGCGCACTGCAGAATCGCCTTCTGGAATGGTGAATGCTGTTGGTTTGCAAAATCCTGGAGTTGATCACTATTTAGTAGACGAGCTTCCAAAGTTAAAAAAGCTTGGAGCGCTTGTAATCACAAATGTTGCAGGCCACAGTGACGAAGATTATGCGCAAGTTGTTGAAAAGCTTGCGGATTCCGCGGCAGATATGCTAGAGATTAACGTTAGCTGCCCAAATGTAACTCATGGCGGAATGAGTGTTGGCACAGACCCAGTTGCATTGCATCGTTTAATTAAGCGACTTCGCGCAATGACAGATAAGCCGATGATTGTAAAAATGACGCCAAATGTTACAGATATTGTTTCGATTTGCAAAGCTGCTGTTGACGCTGGCGCAGATGCTTTAAGCATGATTAATACTTTAGTTGGATTGAGAATTGACATTCGCACAGGCGAGCCGATTATTGCAAACCGTACGGGCGGTGTTTCTGGTCCTGCAATCTTCCCGATTGGTCTTGGATTTGTGTGGCGAGTGCGTCAAGCTATGCCAGATATTCCAATCATTGGTATTGGTGGCATTGATTCTGGAGAGAAAGCTTTGGAATACTTGTATGCTGGCGCTAATGCTGTAGAAGTTGGGGCGGCCGCTCTTGTGGACCCAACTGCTCCGATTCGCATTGCGCGTGAGCTTGACGATTTGCTTGATTCTCGACCAAAGCTTGCATCTTTGCTTAAAGAAGGCAAAACTTGGCGATGAAATTTAATACAGTAAAACAATTTATTTAAGACAGATTATTTAAGACAGATTATTTAAGACAGATTATTTAAGACAGATTTAACAAGGAGAGTTAATTATGGCACAATTACACGAGGATTTTACAAAGTTTTTGCTTGATTCAGGCGCACTTAAATTTGGTGATTTTACGCTTAAGTCTGGTCGCCAATCGCCTTACTTTATTAACGCTGGTGCTTTTGACGACGGCATGAAAATCGCTTCTCTTGGCGATTATTACGCTCAAAGAATTGTTGCAGCAATCAAAGATGGTATTCTTTCTAACAATATTGACACAGTTTTTGGTCCTGCTTATAAAGGCATTCCGCTGGCAGTTTCTACGTCTATGGCTTTAACAAATAATTACAATATGCCAGTTGGTTTTACTTTTGATAGAAAAGAGCGAAAAGACCACGGCGACGGCGGAATGATGGTTGGAAAGCCGCTAAAAGACGGCATGAATGTGTTGCTAGTTGACGACGTTATGACTGCTGGAACTGCAGTTCGCGAAACTTTGCCAAAGCTTAAAGCAGAAGCAAATGTGCAAGTTGTTGGCTTGATTTTGGCAGTAGATAGAATGGAGCGCACAAAAGACAGTGATCTTTCTGCAGTAAAAGCAGTAGAGCAAGAGTTTGGATTCCCAGTGCTTCCAATTGCAAACGTGCGCGAAATCTTCGATGCAGCCAAGAATATTAGTAATTCAAACGGCGAGCCTGTAATGAATCAGCAGTTAGCAGATCGCGCTGCTAAATATCTTATTCAATATGGCGCTTGATATATGGCGTTTTAATAAAATATCTTAAAGTTTTCCGCAAAATGTTGTAAACATGTTGTGTAGAACAACATTTTGCGGAAAATTATTGCAAATGTTTTAGTTTTTCTTTAGAGTAAAGGTTGCAATTCCAGTAATTGCAACAACAAATACAACTAATATAGCAATAGCTAATACATGCGTATTATTGGTTGAAGAGGCTGCTTTCGCAATATAGCTGTTATTTGTTAGTGCGTCCTTCTTTTTGTTTACGCTTTTACTTGAATCATTATCTTTAGAGTTGTTTTCTTTAGAATAATCGTTTTGCAAATCTTTGTAATCAGCGTTATTGCTGATTGAGTTGCTGCTTTGTTCGGTTTGATTCTTATTTGTTACAGTTTTGTTGGCGATTTCTGCTTTGTAAGAAGTATCTTGATTTTCTTGTTGCGATTTAGCAGATTCTGCAGTTTTAGGTTCTGCAACCTTTTGTTGTTCTGCAGTATATGTTTTCGCATCAACACTGGTTTGATTATAACTACTATAATTGTAATCATCTTTATTAAAAGGAATGAATAATAATTTGTTCAAACTGTAATCAGAATCAGAATCATGGTCCGAAGATTCAGATCTACTAGGCTCAACAACGTTTGAAGTTTCCTTTTGAATGCTTTTAGTTTTAACAGTCAAATTAAAATCTTTACTTAAATCAAGATTGCTTAAATCTGTATTAAAAGCAGAGTTCCCATTATTCCAATCTGTAATCACTTCGTCTTTTAAGCCTAGAATTGTAGATAAAGTTGCGTTTGCTTTTTCTATACCTAGATTTCGGAAGTCAGTTATTTTATTATTTGAATCTTTACAGTTAACAATTGCATCAACAAAATTATGTTTTCCATTCGTATTAACTAAGCAATTAATATTAGCATCGCCGTGTTTTATTGTAGCCATAAAGTATCCGCGTAAGAATCTTCTAGAGCCGCTTTCTTTGCTTTGTTTTGCGTTATTTTCTATTAAATCTTTTGCACTATTTGAGAATCCACCTTCTTTAATAAGAAGATTTCCATTTTGTGTGCTTGCTTCTTTCCAAATGTCATTAAGTGCCGAAAGATTTGTTTGTTCGAGATTAACGCCAGATGGAATGGTAATATCAACGATTTTGCTGCCGCCAAACATGTTTTTAACACCTTGGTTTAATGAACCGGTTTGAATATTAAGAGCTTGTGTTAAATCCCACTTAGAAATATCTAGAGACGTTACAGAAGAGTTTGCAAACATATCGTTCATGTCTGTTGCGCTAGAAGTGTTCCAATTTTCGATTCCTGGTATTTGTGTTAAATTAGTAGTGTTTGAAAATGCTTTTCCCATATTCCAAACATTTTTTGTATTCCAATTTTCTAAGCCAGTTATCTTTTTAACGCCACTGTTGTCAAAAAGACCAACAATGTTTGAAACATAAGAAGTTTTCCATTTTCCAAGGTTGGCTTCTTTAAGTGAGGTTGTTCCAGTAAACATTTTTCCAATGTCGTTAGTATTGCTAATATCCCAGTTTTCAAGCGCTTTAATGTCTTCTAGCTTGTTGGCGTTCATAAACATTCTTCCCATTGAAGCTAGATTGTTGTTTGTAAACACTTCTAAGCCTTCGCTAGTTGTTAATCCGCTTTCTTCAAACATTCCAGTTGCTTCATCGCAGTAGGTGTTGTCCCAAGTAATTCCCTTAACGTTTGAAAGATTCTTTGCTTGGTAGAACATGTTGTTCATATGATGAACATTGCGCGTTTTAAAGTTTCTAATGCCGTCTGCAGATTCGATTGCGCTGCCTTCAAACATGCTAGTCATGTCTGTAACGTTGTTAGTGTTCCACTTTTCGTCTAATCCGTGAACTGTGCGCAAATTTTTTGTGTTTCTAAACATTAGCTGCATGTTTTCAACGTTGCTAACGTCCCAGTTAGATATTGGATTTATGCTGATTATTCCGCTATCTTCAAACAGGCTGCTCATATCTGTTACGCGGCTTGTATCCCAGTCTTTAGTTCCATTAATGTTTTTTAGCTTAGGAGTTGAAGAAAACATTCCAGACATATCTTCTACATTAGAAGTGTCAAATAAATCCAAATTGTTTATTGTTTCTAGATTTGCAAAGTTTGAAAACAGATTGCTAGCACCGTTACCGAGTTGAATTTTTCCAGCATTTTCAGTTTGATCGCCTGATTGAACAATATTTATGACTTTGACTTTAGCTGTATCAAAATTTACGCCATCTTGGTTGTTTTTATTAGAGGAAATTATTTTTTCAATTGAGTTAGATGCAAAATCTGTCCCGCTAATTTTTGATATTTCAAGAGTGTTAGTTGATTCGTCCAACTTCCACTTTAGTCCAGTAGGAGTTGGGTCAAATAAACCCTGATATTTTGCTTCGTGCCAAATGTTTGGTGTATTTTCTGTGTTTTTTGGATTAGATGCAACAGATTCGTTATACTGCGTTAGCCCAGTGTTTAATTTTTCGCGAGCAATGGCTTGAGTTGGTATTAGTGAGAAAATTATTACTAAAGATAAGCAAGATGCGAATATATTTTTTCTCATGGTTTCTCTTCTCGGTTAAATCATGCGTATGTTCGTTCTTGTTAGAACATGTTAAATATATCAGTCTTTATGAATAAAGTAAAGATAATATGTTAGTTTATGTTCTTTTTTTGTAAAAATAATTATAAATTAGTGTTTTATAATGATGCTTTTATATGTGAGTAAAAATATCAAAAGATTGTATTAATCTCATAATATGGAAAACAGCAATAATAAGTACCAAGAATCAGAAGATTTGGATGATATCGCTTCCTTTAATAATCAAGATGAGTATGAGCAAGAAAATATTTTTGGATCTTCTAATGATGATTCAAACAACTCCTTGTTAAGCGATAAAAAGGCTATTGCTGTTATTGTTTGTGTATCTCTTATATCAATCGGAGTCGTTGCTGGATTAGGGTTTGTATTATTTGCTAATAACTCTAAGACTAATCTAAAAGCAAGTGAGCCTTCTAAAAATTGCGTTCAATTGCGCAAAAAAGTAATCAATGCTAAAGAAGAGCTTAAAAAAATTGTATCAAGTCAAGATGTTAAAGATGCTTCTAATATAAAAGCTGCTGATTTTGATGAAGATTTTGATGCAGCTAAAGACGCTGCAGATGATTTTGAATCTTCTCTAAGCTACGCTAATGATGACTTAAACGATGATATTCCAGCATGCCCACTTGGCGCGGATTCTTACGATTCTACAAGAGTTGAAAATAAGCTTTCAGACAAATTGGATTCTTTGCGTAAAGATGCTGATTCTGTTAAAACGCATGCAAAGAATTTACTAAAAACTAGCAGAACTGCTTTTGGAGATCAATTGTTAAATCTTGTTAAAAAAGCTAGAGAGCTTGTAGAAAAAGCGAAAAATTTGCCTATTTTAGCTGATGCTTCTAAAAGCCTAGAAGATGCTATTAATGATGCTGGGAATGCTCTTGCTAAAAGCACCAATAATTATCAAGAATTAAAGCAGGCTTATCAAAAAATAAAAGCTGTTATAAGCCAGTACGAAGATAGAATTAAAAAAGTGAGCGATAGATTTTTAAGTAGAGATGGCAATGGGTATCCTTTTGATGCTCCACATCCTAAGGATGATCAAGGTGGCTATATTCCAATGGGTCGTAGTCAAAACTCAGAGTCTTTGGAACAAAACGATCAGAGTAACGAATAATTGCGTTAAATGCGGTTGTTATTTTAGTTGTTATTTTAATTAGTTGACGCTTTGTGGCATAATAAGCAAGGTTTATTTCTTAGCTGCACGCATTGCAGCTTTATTAGCGAAAGAAACGGATAACTCGTGGCACAGACTACCAATGATATTAAAAATGGATCGGTTTTGAACCTTGAAGGTCAGCTTTGGACTGTTGTTAAGTTCCAGCACGTAAAGCCAGGCAAAGGTCCTGCTTTCGTTCGTACCACCATTAAGAACGTGCTCTCGGGCAAGATTGTCGATAAGACTTTTAACGCCGGCATGAAGATGGAGTTCGAGACCGTTGATAACCGTACTTTGCAATACTCTTACGAAGACGGCGATAACTTTGTGTTTATGGATATGACAACCTACGACCAGGTGTACATTCCTAAGGATTTGGTTGGAGAGCAAAGCAAGTATCTTCTTGAAGGAACTGATTGCATTGTTAGCTTCCATGATGGCACTCCTTTGAGCGTAGAGCTTCCAGCGTCTGTAATTTTGACGATTACTCACACTGAGCCAGGCTTGCAAGGCAACCGTTCTAACGCTGGCACTAAGCCTGCAACAGTTGAGACTGGTGCTGAAATTCAGGTTCCACTCTTTGTTGGCGAAGGCGAAAAGGTTAAGGTCGATACTCGTGACGGCTCTTACCTTGGTCGCGAAAACTAGTAAAAACTTATAAAAAGGACGCTAATATGGCACGCTCCACTGCTCGAAAGAGGGCATTGAACACTCTTTATGAGGCAGACGAGAAAAGTCAGAATATTCTTTCTTTACTCGACGAACGTTTGAAAGAGCCAGGCGCGCAAACTCCTCTTCCAGATTATGCTGTTGATATTATTCGCGGAGTAGGAGAGCGCAGAAATAGGATTGATAAAACCTTAAATCGCTATTCAACAGGATGGAAAGTTGGAAGAATGGCGGTTATTGACCGCAATATTTTGCGCATTGCTGTTTGGGAGATTCTTCTAAACGACGAAGTGCCAGATAAAGTTGCGATTGACGAGGCAATTGCTCTTTCTAAAACATATAGTGATGATGAAGCAATCACCTTTATTCATGGTCTTTTAAGCGCAATTGTTTCCGATAAAGACGCTTGCTTGGCTAAGTTTAATGGTGAATCTGGGGAATCTGGTGAAGATGCTTCTGCGGAAGCTGCTGAATAAATTTTCTGTAATTGCTTTCCTATTTGGCTACAAATATCGTGTATTTTGACAGTTTCTTTACTTGCGTGTAAAGGAAAAGTCGAAATCTTGCGAAATGTTTCACGCGAATCTGCACTGCCTTCGTCAATCGAGACGAAGGCAGACCTCGCTTGCGTTGAAAGCACCCCATGCTTTCAACCTTGAGCAAGCTCGGCGCTCCGAATTGCTTTCGCATGCTACGCTTTGAGTGCGAAAGCAGGTCGGAGCGCATCGGCGCGTCGCCGTCCGCCAATATGAGTAGACTTACCACGAATAACCTAAAGCCATAAGGGGGTTAAGGTGGGCTATAACGACACCTTCGCCGGATTCGGCACTGATGATGCAGTATTAGTATTGGAAGACGGGCAAGTTTACGTTGGTAAACCATTTGGCGCAAAAGGTTCTACACGCGCTGAAATCGTGTTCTCTACAGGAATGACTGGTTACCAAGAAACACTTACTGATCCAAGTTATGATCAACAAATAGTTGTTCAAACGTTCCCACACATAGGAAACACGGGAATAAACGGCGAAGACCCAGAGTCGTCAAAAATATGGGTTGCAGGATATGTGGTAAAAGCTCCAAGTCCAAATGTTAGCAATTGGAGAGCCACTGGTTCCTTGGAAGATGATTTAGAAAAACAAGGTATTGTAGGAATCAGTGGTATTGATACAAGAATGCTGGTACGACATTTACGCTCAGTTGGCGTTATGCGTGCTGGCATTTTTTCTAATGATGCTCTTATAGATAAAACTACTGGAGCAATTCGCACAGTCTCATCTTTTGTAAATGAGATTAAAGAAACTCCTCAAATGCAAGGTTTGCGACTAACAGACGAAGTTAGCACACAAGAAGCTTATACGATTGAGCCTTGCGGGGATTATGAAGGCAAAGAGCCTCTTTACACTGTTGTAGCTGTTGACTTTGGAATAAAAGCCATGACTCCTCACCGTTTGGCGCAGCGTGGATGCCGTGTGCACGTTGTAAGCTCCTCAATAAGCTTTGAGTCGCTTCAAGCGCTTAACGCAGATGGCGTGTTCTTCTCGAATGGCCCTGGAGACCCTGCTCAAGCAAATCGCGAAGTGGAATTATTGCGTAACGTGTTAGACGCAGGATACCCATTCTTTGGAATATGCTTTGGAAACCAATTGCTTGGTCGCGCGCTCGGCTTTGGAACATACAAGCTTAAGTTTGGTCATCGTGGCATAAATCAGCCTGTAAAAGACGTGACTACCGGAAAAGTAGAAGTTACGGCTCATAATCACGGATTTGCTGTAGATGCTCCTATTGGCAAGACTGTTCAGTCTCCTTACGAAAATGGCCATTTTGGTCGCGTAATAGTGTCTCATGTAGATCTTAACGACAATGTTGTAGAAGGCTTGCAATGCCTTGATATTCCAGCTTTTTCTGTGCAATATCACCCAGAAGCAGCCGCAGGACCTCACGACGCATCATACTTGTTTGATCGCTTTGTAGAACTTATGCAAAATCACAAGAATAAGAGCGAAAAATAGTAGGTATAAAGAGATAAAAGGAATTTATAATGCCAAAACGCGATGATATTAAGTCTGTAATGGTGATTGGTTCTGGCCCAATCGTAATTGGTCAGGCTGCAGAATTTGACTATTCGGGAACGCAAGCTTGCCGAGTGCTTCACGAAGAAGGAATCCGCGTAATCCTTGTAAACTCTAATCCTGCTACGATTATGACGGATCCAGAGCTTGCAGATGCAACATACATTGAGCCAATAGACACGGCGATTTTGGAGCGCATTATTGCTAAAGAGAAGCCAGACGCGCTTCTTCCAACGCTAGGCGGCCAAACTGCGCTTAATGCTGCAATGGACTTGGGGCGTGCAGGAATCCTAAAAAAGTACAATGTGGAGCTTATTGGCGCATCTTTGGAAGCAATTGATCGCGGTGAAGATCGTGAGCTTTTTAAGAAAGTCGTAGAAAAAGCTGGAGCAGAAAGCGCAAAATCCTTTATTGCTCACTCAATTGAAGAAGTAGACAAGATTGTTGAAACGCTTGGATACCCAGTAGTGGTACGCCCAAGCTTTACAATGGGCGGCTTAGGATCTGGAATTGCTCACAATCAAGAAGAATTACACCGTATTGCGGGAGCTGGCATCCACTATTCTCCAACAGACGAAGTGCTTATTGAAGAAGGCATTGAAGGCTGGAAGGAATTTGAGCTGGAGCTTATGCGAGATTCTAAAGACAACGTTGTTGTTGTGTGCCCAATCGAAAACGTTGATCCTGTAGGCGTTCACACGGGAGACTCGATTACTGTTGCTCCATGCTTTACGCTAACGGATCGCGAGTATCAAAAGATGCGCGATATTGGCATTGCGATTATTCGAGGCGTAGGCGTTGATACAGGCGGTTGCAATATTCAATTCGCAATCAACCCTAAGACTGGTCGCATAATCGTAATCGAAATGAATCCGAGAGTTTCGCGTTCTTCTGCGCTCGCATCTAAAGCAACTGGCTTCCCAATCGCAAAAATCGCCACAAAACTTGCGCTCGGCTACACTTTGGACGAAATTCAAAACGATATTACGCGTTCAACGCCTGCAAGCTTTGAGCCAACGATTGACTATGTTGTAACTAAGATTCCACGTTTTGCTTTCGAAAAGTTCCCTGGAGCAGACACTACGCTTACTACTTCTATGAAGTCGGTTGGCGAAGCAATGGCTTTGGCTGGAAACTTCCAGGAGTCCCTAGGAAAAGCAATGCGCTCAATCGATAAGCGCCACGCATGCTTTAACTGGGACGGAGAGCGCCCGAGCAAAGAAGAAGTTAATAGACTTCTTGAAGAAATGCACACGCCAACAGAGCACCGCTACTTGCAAATTCAGCGCGCGCTTTGGGGCGGAGCAACTCCAGAGCAGATTTTTGACGCAACAAAAATCGACCCATGGTTTGTTGAGCACCTTTCGTTAATTAACAAAACAGCGCTAGAGGTTCGTGAAGCAGAAAACTTGACGCCAAAAGTGTTAAAGAGCGCTAAGCTTGCAGGCCTTTCGGATGTTCAAATTGCGCATTTGCGTAATCTTGGCGACGAAGGCGAAAACATGGTTAGAGAGCTTCGATGGGCCTATGGATTGCATCCTGTTTACAAAACGGTTGACACTTGCGCTGCCGAGTTCGACGCTGTAACACCTTACTACTATTCTTGCTACGCTCAAGAAAGCGAGCTTAAGCCGCGCAATCGCGAAGCTGTGATTATTCTTGGATCTGGTCCAAATAGAATCGGCCAGGGTATTGAGTTTGACTACACTTGCGTTCACGCTGTGCAAGAGCTGGGTAAGGATTACGACACAATCATGGTTAATTGCAATCCTGAAACAGTTTCTACAGACTACGATATGTCGGATCGTCTTTACTTTGAGCCGCTTACCTTCGAAGACGTGCTTGAGATTTATCAAGCAGAAAAGAAGCTTGGACCGGTTAAAGGCGTGATTGTTCAGCTTGGTGGTCAAACTCCGCTTTCGCTTGCAGCTCGCCTTAAAGCTGCAGGTGTTCCGATTTTGGGAACGACTCCTGAGGCCATTGATTTGGCGGAAAATCGCGAGCTTTTCGGCGAGGTTCTTCGCCAAGAAGGCATGAATGCTCCGCGCTACGGCACTGCTTTAAGTCTTGAAGAAGCTAAAGATGCAGCTCACGCAATCGGATACCCGGTTCTTGTACGACCAAGCTACGTGCTTGGTGGTCGTGGCATGGAAATCGTTTACGACGATGCTCAGCTTGCAAAATACGTAGATCGCGCTTTGCAAGAAGCTAGAGCAGACACTGTTGTTTCTGGTCGCTTGCCTTCGCCTCTTTTGATTGATAAGTTCCTCCAAGATGCTATTGAGATTGACGTTGACGCGCTTTACGACGGAAACGAGCTTTATATTGGCGGAATTATGGAGCATGTTGAAGAGGCTGGTGTGCACTCTGGCGATGCTGCTTGCACTCTTCCTCCAAGCACGCTTTCCGACGATCAAATTCGCCGCCTTAGGGAGGGCACGCTTTCGATTGCTCGCGGATGCTCGGTTCGTGGTCTTATTAACGTTCAATACGCTTTTATGGCAAACACTTTGTACGTGATTGAGGCAAATCCGAGAGCGTCTAGAACTGTTCCGTTTGCTTCTAAAGCTACGGGTGTTGCTCTTGCTAAAGCTGCTGCTCGAATTATGTCTGGAGAAACAATCGAACAGCAGCGAAAGCGCGGTCTTCTTCTTCCAAAGGGAGATGGCGGAGATATTCACCCAGGCCAGCAGGTTGCTATTAAGGCTTCCGTCTTGCCTTTTAAGCGTTTCCGCACGCCTGTTGGTAGAACAGTTGATATTTTGCTTGGTCCAGAAATGCGTTCTACTGGAGAAGTTATGGGCTTCGACCGCGACTTCCCACATGCTTTTGCTAAGAGTCAGCTTGCAGCATACAAGGGCGGTTTGCCTACAAGTGGCAACGTGTTTGTGTCTGTAAGCGATGCAGATAAACGCCAATTGCCTCTTCTTGCAGTGCGCTTAGTAGAACTTGGATTTACGATTTGGGCTACAGAAGGTACGGCATCTGTTCTTAGACGCTACGGCATTGATTCCGTTATTGTTGACAAGCTCTCAAGCCAAGGCGACACGGCGAAGGATGTACGAAATGACGTGCCTTCGCGCGAAAGAATCGGCAAAAACGTGGTTGAGCTGATTGAGAATGGTAAGATTGATATGGTGTTGAACACGCCGAATTCAAGAGGGTCGCGTACGGATGGTTATGCTATTCGTGCAGCTGCTGTTGCAGCAGACCTTCCGCAATTCACAACAATTACGGAGTTTGCACCAGTTCTTATGGCTATAGAAGCCGTTAAGAACAACGATTACCAAGTGATGAGCATTCAGGAGCATGCAAAGCAACTGTTTGCAATCGAGAAGGCAGAAAACGAAGAAAGTCGGGCTTAATACATGACCGAAAGCATACGAGAGCAGGAATTGCGCGCGCAAAGATCCGATTTTGGATTGCGTCTAAAAAACGCTATGGCAAAATATGGGCCATTATGCGTTGGTATAGATCCGCACCGCAAAATGCTGCTTAATTGGGGATACAATATGGACGCTCAAGGAGCAGAATTGTTCTCCATGCGTATGCTTCAAGCCATGAACGGCAGAGCTGCTGCCGTAAAATTCCAGTCAAGCATGTTCGAGCGCTACGGGTCTAAGGGTTTCGCGGCGCTCGAACGAGTGCTGTATGCTGCAAGGCAAATGGATGTAATCACTATTGTTGATTGTGGTCATGGTGGTTTGTCTACAACAATCTCCGCTCTTGCAGACGCTTATTTTAAGCCAGATGCTCCTCTTCTTACAGATGCAATTACTCTTCTTCCATATTACGGAGCTAGGTCAATGGGTGGGTTGATTAATGAGGCTCTTAATAATGGCAAGGGTGTGTTTATTGCTTCGCTAACGTCTAATCGCGAAGGCGCTAGTTTGCAAACAGCAATTCGTCAAACTGGTTCATACCGTGGTACAACTGTTGCTCATGGTATTGCTCAAACTGCTCAAACTTTTAACAACAATACAAAGGGCATGGGTTCTGTTGGCTTAATTGTTGGAGCCACTATTGGAGATTGGATGAATGGCGGTGGAATCGATTTAACGAGTTTTACTGGCCCTATTCTTTCTCCAGGCTACGGCTGGCAGGGTGCGGAAGCTAACGATTTGAAAACGGTTTTTGCTGGAACTCACGGAAATGTTTTAGTAACTGTTTCTAGGTCTATTGCTTCGCACGGTCCAGATATTGGTGCATTATCTAATGCAACTGAACGAATAGCTTGGGATATTCGTCAAGCTTTAATGGATTCATAAAAATGATTTAAGAGAGTCAAATATGGTTAGTTTAGACAATACACAAAGTACGCAATCCATTAAAAGGCGATTGATTGTTCTTACTGGTCCTACTGCTGCTGGTAAGGGCACTGTTGAGGGGGTATTGCGCGAAAAACACCCTAATATTTGGCTTTCTGTTTCTGCGACTACAAGAAAGCCTCGCTACGACGAGTTTAATGGCATTCATTATTGGTTTATTGACGAAGAAGAGTTTGCTAGAAGGCAAAAGAACGGCGAATTTTTAGAGACGGCTCTTGTTCACGGAATGGCTCACTATGGTACTCTTCTTAAACCAGTTTTGGATCATCTTGCTCAAAACGTTCCAACGCTTCTAGAGATTGATCTTCAAGGAGCTAGAAGAGTAAAGCAAGAGGCTTCTAGACTTGGTTTGGAAGTTGTGTACGTGTTTATTGCTCCTCCTAGTTTTGAAGAGCTTAAGCGTAGGCTTATTGGTAGAGGTACAGAAACTCCTGAGCAACAAGCTAAGCGTTTGCAAACAGCAAAAGTGGAAATTGCTGCGTCTAGTGAGTTTGATTTTGTGATTGTTAATGACGATGCTAATCGCGCTGCGGACGAGCTTTGGAATATAATCGCTAAAGAATACGATTTAGATTAATCTTGATTAGTTTTAGTTTAGATTAGTTTAGATTAGTTTAGATCACTTTAGTTTAATTTTGATTAGTGTTTTGAATATCCTTGCAATAGCTTACAATTGTTTATTTGGAAACTATTGTGGCACCATAGAATATGGAGAACATTATGGCATTGGGCACTAAGCCAACACCTACGGGACTTGCAAATCCGCCTATTGATGATTTAATGCAGCATGCGGATTCCAAGTATGCGCTTGCCTTGTTTGCCGCAAAACGAGCACGGCAGATTAATTCTTATTTCACACAGCTTAACGAGGGATTGTTGCAAAACGTTGGTCCTCTTGTTGAGTATAAGAACCAAGAAAAGCCTCTTTCTATTGCATTCCGCGAGATTAATAAGGGTTTGCTAGTAGAGAATCTTGGTGAAGACGATGTGAACGAAGGAAACTGAGTTTTCTTTTTCGTTTAATTGCAGCCGTATTATCCTTGCGCTTACAATCGCGTGTGGGTATGCGGCTGCGATTGTTTTAATGCGCGATTTATAGAGTTAGCTTGATTAGAGAGTTAGCTTGATTTATAAAGTTATAAAGTTATAAAGGGGAATTATGAAAGAGTCTAAACTTATTTCTGCAGAATCTGTTACGGAAGGTCATCCAGATAAGCTTTGCGATCAGATTGCAGATGCAATTTTAGACGACATGCTTCGTCAAGATCCCCATGCGCATGTTGCTGTTGAAGTTTGCGCTTGCGTAGGCCAATTTGTTGTTTTTGGCGAAGTTAGGGGAGAAGTTTACACAGATATTCCTGGAATCGTAAGAAAAGTTGTGCGCGAAGTTGGATACAACAGTTCTTCGGTTGGCTTAGACGCTGATTTTTGTGGAGTAATGGTTTCGCTAACTGAGCAAAGCGCGGAGATAAATCAAGGTGTTTCTAGATTAGATTTAGAATCCGAAAATCTTGCGTCTAAAGAAGAACGCTACAAAAATCAAGGAGCAGGCGACCAGGGCGTTATGTTTGGTTATGCTAGCGACGAAACAGACACTTATATGCCTCTTCCAATCTATCTTGCTCATCGTCTTGCTCAACGCTTATCTTATGTTAGAAAGTCTGGAATTGTGCCAAATCTTCGACCAGACGGAAAAACACAAGTAACAATCGAGTATAACGAAAAGTTAGAGCCTATTCGCTTAGATACTGTTTTGATTTCCACTCAACATAGCCCTAATGTAAGCGTTGATTGGCTTAGAGAACAGCTTGTTAAAAACGTTGTAGAGCCTGTTCTTAGTAAAGTCTTAGAAAATCGCGTTGATTATAGCGATTATAGAATGCTTGTAAATCCTACAGGGTCGTTTGTTTTAGGCGGTCCTGCTGCAGACTCTGGATTGACTGGCAGAAAGATTATTGTAGACACTTATGGTGGAGCCGCTCATCATGGTGGCGGAGCTTTTTCTGGAAAAGACCCTAGTAAGGTAGATCGTTCTGCGGCATACGCTGCACGTTGGGTTGCTAAGAATCTTGTTGCTGCAGGTTTGGCTCATAAAGTAGAAGTGCAAGTCGCGTACGCAATTGGTATTGCGGAGCCTGTTAGCGTAAATGTAGAAACTTTTGGAACAGAAGCCAACGGAATTACGCGTTCGGATATTTCTGCAATAGTTCGCAAAGTCTTTGATTTGAGACCAGCTGCGATTATAGACGAGCTTGATTTGCTTATACCAATTTACTCTAAGACTTCTGCTTATGGTCATTTTGGCAGAAGTGATGTTGAGTTTCCTTGGGAAAAGTTGAATCGTGTTGAACAGATTAAAAATGAGGTAAAATCATTAAAAAAATGATTTGAAGTTTTATAAGGATTAATTTTATAAGGATTATTAATGCTTGAACAGTCTTCGTTGCAGCCTTCTTTAGAAGGTTTAGCGAAAAAATCGCACAGGCGCAAAAAGGGTGGTTCAACACCAATCCAAGCGAGTAACTGTGCGATTGCGCATGTTGTTTTAGACGTTCAAGCACCTCATCTTGGAAAAACTTTCGACTACATTGTTAGCCAATCGCAAGATGAAGACGCAAAGCCAGGGGTTATGGTTCGCGTAAAATTCGGCGCAAGACGAGTTAACGGAATCATATGGAGCAGAAGCGATTCAAGCGAAACGCCAAAATCTTCCCTAAAGTTTATTGAAAAAATTATTTCTAGCGAAAAAGTTGCATCTAAATCTTTTATGCAAGATATTTCGTCAATTGCAGAAGCTTATGGTGGAACTAGAGCGAATATTATTCGGCTCGCTTTGCCCAAAAGAATCGCTGGCGTAGATAAAGAGAATTTTTTAGACGATATTCACATGTCTAAAAGGCAAAAATGGACCATCGATTTTCGCAAAAGCTTAAAATCAAAAGATGACTGGCAACAGAATCAATATAGCGAATCGGAAAATCTTATAAAAACAACCGATGCTCGCATGTTTGCGTCTTACAAAAACGCGGACTTGTTAAAACAAGCGCTAGAAAACGTTCAAAAACCTTATTATTTGCATTCTAAAGATGACTTTACGTTAAGTACAACGAATAATTACAAAGCTTTTCTTGTAGATGCTTTGCCAGGAGCGTTTAGATGGGCGCAAGATTTAGCGTGGATTATTGCAAATGCTATAAGCGCTGGTCGTCAAGTTGCTGTTGTTTTGCCTACGATTCGAGAAGTGAGCGATGTTATGCGCTCGCTTATGGTTTACGGCCTTAAGCCTTATAAAAAGTCACAAAATTCTAATGGCGCTTTAAGTGGAGATGTTGCTCGTCTTTGCGCTTATGATTCTCCAGCAGATAGGTATAGAGCGTGGAGAGCCATAGAAAAGGGCATTGTTCCGTGCGTTTTAGGAACAAGGTCTGCAATGTATGCGCCAGTTGAGTCGCAAGCGCTTTTTGTGATTGTAGAAGATAGCGCATATCAGTATGCAGACGGCATGATGCCTTACGCACAAGCTAGAGGCGTTATGCGATTGCGCGCAAAAAATCATAATGGCGTATTTGTTTCAATGTCTTTTGCAAGAAGCGTTATTAGTCAAAGCGAAGTTGAAAACAAAAAATTAGCTCCTTTGGTTAGTGGCCATTTAGTAGAAGTTACGCCTTTTAAGTCTGTTGTTCAAAATGCAAGTCCTTGGGTTCGTCTTTTAAATTCAAATAATTTGACTAAAATAAATGACCCGAGTGTAGGTTCTAGAATACCGTACACTGCGCTAACTTCGATTAGACAAACTTTAGACGCTAAAATGCCTGTTTTGCTTGCCACTTGCCAAGATAGCGCTATTCAAAAAGCTGCGTGTAAAAAGTGCCATTGTATTGCTCGTTGCAAACGTTGCACTGGTCCGCTTGACTTGCCCTTAGACGGTTCTGCTCCTAAATGCGCGTGGTGTGGAAGTGTTGCAATAGGTTGGAAATGCTCGAATTGTTCTAGTAATTCTGGAGCAATTGAAGCTGTTCATATAGGCGTTAATTTTACAGCTAAAGAAGTGTTTAAGTTTTTTAAGGATGTTCCAATTATTGTTTCTTCTGCAAAACAAAAAAGCGGTGTTGTTGAGTGGGTTGAGCAAAAGCCGATGATTGTTATTAGCGCGCTTGGATCGCAGCCGCGTGTTTTAAGCGATTCTAAAGATTCTTGCGGGGAATATGGTCTTGTTGCGATTTTAGACGCGTGGACGAGTCTTTACAGCACGGGATTAGATGCTCGAATCGACACTTTGAACGCGTGGATGAAAGCGGCTTCTATGTGTGCTCCAAAAAGCAGAGACGGAAGCGTGCTTATTTTGGGAGAAACTTATGATGTTCTCGCTAAATCGTTAGAGGAGTGGGATTCTTCGATTCTTTCTAAACAAGAGCTTAAAGAAAGAGAAGATGCGCTTTTGCCTCCTTCTGTTTGCGTTGCAAGAATATGGGGGTTTAGGCAAGCTGTTGTAGATACGCTTAATGCGATTGGTGCAATGTGCGATTATGCGTGTGAAGACATTAGTGAAGACATTGCAAAAGTCGCAAGCAAAAATGGCAATTTAGATAGTTCTAGCAATCTTCCAATGTTAAAAGTCGAAACTAAAAATAGTAACTCTGTGGTTTCTGGCGATTCGAGCGAACCTGAATATCTTCCACCTTTACTTGGAATTGTTCCAATGAAGCCTCCTTCAACATTGCGCGAGCAAAATTCTCAACGATTTGAAGAATTAAACGATAGAGTTAAAGCAGTTGTAAGAGTGCCATTAGAATATAGAGATGAATTAGTTAATCGTTTGAAAAAAGAATGCGCAAAGCATTTTGCAATGCGGAAAAGTGGCGAATTAAAATTTAGTGTAGATCCTAAGGATTTGTAAAATCGCATAAACTATTGTTAATAGAGGCTCACAAATAAAGACTTATAAAAAAAGAGGTTAAAATGGTTGAAAAATGCTACAATTGTGCGGTTTTGGGCAATCCTATATCGCACTCTCTATCTCCAGTCCTACACAATGCTGCCTACAAGGCATTGGGCTTAAATAATTGGCATTATGGTAAAGAAAAAGTTAGCGAGGAAGACTTAAAAGATTTTATTGCAAATCTTGACGATTCTTGGAAAGGCTTAAGCCTTACAATGCCACTTAAAAAAACGATTATGAGCCTAGGTATAGCTTGCGACTATTGGGCAAAAACGCTTGGAGTTGCAAATACTGCTGTGTTTAGTAAAAAGCCATGCATAGAAAACCCTGAGTCGATTGAGCTTTGTAACACAGACGTAAATGGGATTGTAATGGCGTTAGTGCGCGCTCTAAAATCTAAAATATTAAACGCTAAAAGTGCGGTTATTATTGGCAGCGGAAACACAGCGTCTTCTGCAATGGCAGCTTTAATAGAAATTGCGCAAGGCTCAAAATTGAGCAAAGTTAGTGTTGTTGCAAGGTTGCAAAGCGATGGAAAAACTGTTAAAAGCGTTAGCAGGTTTAATGATTTAGTAGATAAATATAACTCGGATTTTCCAAATAGCAGAAGAATAGCGCCGTCTAACTTGTATCTTAAAAATAAGCGCGATTACAAGCCTGTTTACGGTATAGAGTTTCCTGCGATTGAGCCTTTACAACCGCGCGATTTACAAATTGACGATTTACAAGATATAGAAGAATGTGATAAATCTCACATTCTAGAATCTATTTCTTCGTTGGATGCAATTGAAGCAATTGCAAACGCAGATATTGTTATAAGCACTGTTCCAGCTCATGTAGCAGACGGATTAGCGCTCGCTTTGTGTGAATATTGCAAGGAAAAGTCAATAAAACATTTAGGAGCTTTGCTAGACGTTGTTTACAGTCCTCGACCAAGCCAGATGCTTAAAGTTTGGAGAAAATACGGAATTGGTATTGGTGGAGAAGAAATGCTTTTATATCAGGCATTAGATCAAGTAAAACTTATGACTTTTGAGTATAGGCATTCGAGTGATGATTCAAGTGATGATTCAAGCGATGATTCTTGTATAATCAAACATAAATCCATCAAGGCTACAGATTACGATTACATAAGAAGTCGCATGGAAAAAGCATTGCAGGAGGCATTATGAGCGATGAGAATAATCTAGAAATGCAATCTCATAATTCCGTTTTTAAGTTGCAATCAAATAATGCTTCTTTAAGTAGCCAAGATGCGCATGTTTCAAGCGATTTTGAAGTAATGCTTATTACGGGCATGAGTGGCGCTGGAAGATCGCATGCTGCAAATGCTTTGGAAGACATGGGCTGGTATGTTATTGATAATCTCCCTCCAAAGCTTCTTATCCCGCTTGTAGACATGATGACGTCTTCTGGGTCTAAAGTGCATAAGCTTGCAGCAGTTATTGATGTAAGATCGCGTGGATATTTTGACGATCTTTTTGCTGTTTTAGGTCACATAGATGATTTGGGCGTAAAAACTCGAATACTATTTTTAGACGCTTCCGATTCTGTGCTTATTAAGCGATATGAGTCTGTGCGCAGGCCGCATCCTTTGCAACGCGGCGGGAGACTTATTGATGGAATTTTAGAAGAGCGCGAGCTTTTAAGTCATCTTAAGGATTGCGCGGATATTATTATCGATACTTCTACTCTTAGTATTCATCAACTTTCAACTAAGCTTTACGAAGGCTTGCTTGGAAAAGGATCTTCTACTGTATCTGTTCACATTTTTAGTTTTGGATTTAAGTATGGAATGCCTATGGATGCCGATTTTGTGGCAGATATGCGATTTTTGCCAAATCCATTTTGGGTTCCAGAACTTAGAGATTTAACTGGCAAAGATAAAGCTGTTAGCGATTATGTTCTTAAAAACCCAGCCGCAATGGAATTCTTAGATTCCTACGAGAAAGCTCTTCTTACAGCAATCGATGGTTTTGCAAAAGAAGATAAGCACTATGTAACTATTGCAATTGGATGCACAGGAGGCCAGCATAGGTCTGTAGCTATTAGCATAGAGCTTGCAAAACGATTAAAATCTAGAGGATTACAAGTTACAGTGTCTGCTAGAGAGATGAGATCTAGAGCATGATTTAACTAATAATGTATTTTCTCCTACGGTGTTATGTAATATAAAAAGCAATATTAAAAGGTAAAATGTCCAAGTCATTGGGTACTACAGAAAGCCGAGCATGTAGATGTTTTTAGCATCGTGCAATGGCATCTTGCAAGAATCCCAACGCATACTTTAAGAAGAACAAAATAGGAGGTTTCCCTTGGCTCTTCTTGACGACGTAAAGAACGAACTCGTCGCAAATAATAGTGACCAACCAGCGGTTATTATGGCTCAAGCTGCAGCGATGATGCGTTTTGCTGGAGGTTTAAGGCCAGTTAATAATCAAGCTGTAATTAGAGCACAGTTTGATTCGCAAAATGCAGCACAATGGCTCGTAGACGTTCTTGAGACTTATTTCCAGCGGGAGGCTAAGATTTCTCAAGCTTCTCGTCAAACGCCTACGGGTGTTGTTACTCGTTACGAGGTTCTTGTTGATCGAGGAGCCGCAGCTTTAGCATTGCAATCTGGTCTTCTGGATCGACGTATGCACATTGTTGCAGGCTTAGCTCCAGAAATTGTTAGCGGAAGCATTGCACAAATTAAAGCCGCGTGGAGGGGAGCGTTTATAGCTCACGGTGCTATATCGGATCCTGGAAAAGCTAGCTATCTAGAGATTGTTTGCCCAACTCACGAAGCTGCAACAGCTCTACAAGCTATGGCTGCACGTTTGGGTGTAAGCGCAAAGGCTCGTAAAGTTAAAAGCTCCGAGCGCGTTACTTTGCGTGATTCAGACGCAATTGAGCGTATGCTTAATTTGATTGGCGCTCCAAGGTCTTCTAGAGAATGGACTGGCAAGCGTTCTGATGGAGAAGCAAGAGGAAAAGCTAATCGTTTAGCAAACTTCGACGATGCAAATATGCGCAGAAGTGCTAAGGCTGCTGCAGAAGCTTGCGAAAAGGTTCGTCACGCTTTCGACGTTCTTGGAGACGATATTCCAGAAAATCTTTTGATGGCAGGCAAGTTGCGACTTAAGCACAGTGATGCAAGCTTGGAAGAGCTTGGTCATTTGGCAGATCCTCCAATCACAAAAGATGCTGTTGCTGGACGTATTCGTCGACTTTTGCAACTTTGCGCTAAAGTTGAAAAATCTAGAATGTGAGTTGATTCTAGAATTAACTTTTGTAGCTACTAACTTTGATTAAATGCCGTATACACAAAGTATGCGGCATTTTTGTATCGCGTGATTTTTGCTGTTGATTTTTATGTACATCTTTCTGTTGATTTTGTGCGCGCTTGTTGCGCATATGCGGTATAATCATTTGTGGAATTTATAGACGGTTTAGCTTTGCTTTCGTCTTTTTTCTTGTTAAATTCGCCATCATGATTGGTTGAATCATGGTTTGGAAAGGATACCAATGAAGACACTTAAAGATTTGGGAGATTTGAGCGGCAAGCGCGTACTCGTTCGTGCCGATTTTAATGTTCCTCTTAAGGGCACGACTATCACAGACGACGGTCGAATCAAGGCTGCTTTGCCAACGATTAAAGCTTTGCGCGAGCAGGGCGCCAAGGTTATTTTAATGGCTCATCTTGGCCGTCCAAAGGGTCAAGTTGTTCCAGAGCTTTCTTTGGCTCCAGTGGCAGCTCGCTTAGGTGAACTTCTTGGTGTAAATGTTGCTTTGGCTGCAGATACTTACGGCGAAGATGCTCAAGCTAAGGTTGCTGCAATGAACAATGGCGACGTTGTTTTGCTTGAAAACGTGCGCTTTAACGCTGCAGAAACAAGCAAGGATGCTGCTGAACGCGCTGAATATGCTAAGAAGATTGCGTCTCTTGGAGAGGTTTTTGTTTCCGACGGCTTCGGCGTTGTTCACCGCGCCCAGGGTTCAAATTACGATGTTGCTGCGGATCTTCCAGCTGCTGCTGGCTTGCTTGTTGAGAAGGAAGTTAAGGCACTTTCTCGTGCAACTGAAAATCCAGAGCGTCCTTTGACTGTTGTTCTTGGTGGATCTAAGGTTTCCGATAAGCTCGGCGTTATTGAAAACTTGCTTTCTAAGGCTGATCGCCTTGTTATTGGCGGCGGTATGGTGTTCACCTTCCTTAAGGCTTTGGGTCACGAAGTCGGTACTTCTTTGCTTGAGGAAGATCAACTCGAGAAGGTTAAGGGATATATCGAAACTGCTAAGAAGAATGGCGTTGAGCTTGTTCTTCCAACCGATATTGTTGTTAACGCTGGCTTCCCAGCAGGCGACACTCCAGTTGCTCCAGAAGTTGTTCCAGCGGATGCTATTCCTGCAGATAAGATGGGCTTAGATATTGGCCCTGATTCTCAAAAGCTGTTCCACGATAAGATTGTTGATTCCAAGACTGTTGTGTGGAATGGACCAATGGGCGTGTTTGAGGTTCCAGAGTTTGCTGCTGGTACTCGTGCTGTGGCTCAGGGCTTGGTTGACGCCACTAAGAACGGTACTTTCACTATTGTTGGCGGTGGTGATTCCGCTTCTGCAGTTCGTAACCTTGGATTTGCGGAAGATGGCTTCTCGCACATCTCCACTGGTGGCGGCGCTTCTCTCGAGTTCTTGGAAGGTAAGACTCTTCCAGGCTTGAGCGTGCTTGAGTAAATAAATTTAAGATATTGTGCCGGCTTCGATTTTATGAATTCATTTTGTAAATCGAGGTCGGCATAATGTTAATTTTATCTTTATAACAATTCTTAAGGGTGATTATGGTTTGTAAAAGAAAACCGCTAGTTGCAGGTAATTGGAAAATGAATTTCAATCACCTTGAAGCCACTCATTTTATTCAAAAATTCTGGTGGATGCTTTGCGATTCTCACTTTGATTGCAAAAAATGCGATATTGCGCTTATGCCGTCGTTTACATCCTTAAGAAGCGTACAAGTTTTAGTTGAATCCAGTAATATTCCTATTCTTTACGGAGCACAAGCTGTTTCCGTTACAACTCAAGGCGCGTTTACTGGAGACGTTTCTGCAGATATGCTTGCAAGTCTTGGCTGCTCAATGGTGATTGTAGGCCATTCCGAGCGTAGAAAGTATCATCCAGAAGACGATGCGAATATTGTTGACCAAGTGCGCGCTGTTCTTGCAGCTGGAATGCAACCAATTTTATGCGTTGGCGAAAGCTTCGAGGAGCGCAAGCAAGGTATAGAGCTTGATTTTGCGGTTGGTCAAGTTCACGACGTTACTCGCGACTTAGACTCTAAGCAGGCAGCACGTTTGATTATTGCGTACGAACCAGTTTGGGCTATTGGAACTGGCATGGTTGCTACAGCTCAATCTGCTCAAGAGGCAGCTTTTGCGATTAGGGACGATTTGCGACGCACTTTTGACGATAATGTTGCAAATTCTGTGCGTATTCTTTATGGCGGATCTGTAACGTCTTCTAATGCGTCAAGCTTAATTAGTGAGCCAGATGTGGATGGATTCCTTATTGGAGGAGCGTCTTTAGAAGTTGAAGAGCTTGCTTCTATTGTTAAACTCGCGTCTTATAAAAATCGCGAATGATTTTAGTGCTTATTTAGTGAATGATTTAGCACTTATTTAGTTCTGATTCAACATATATTTAGCGCATAGGTCAATGGCTTTTACTATGCTTTACAGAGTACCAAAAACAGGAGGTTACTTGTGTCCGCTGTGAAAATTGTTTTGCAAGTGTTGCTTGTGCTCACCAGCATTTTGTTAACATTGTTGATTTTGATGCACAAGGGCAAGGGCGGCGGCCTTTCCGATATGTTCGGCGGCGGTTTAACGAAGAACGCTGGTAGCTCTGGTGTTGCAGAAAAGAACTTGAATCGTTGGACTGTTATTATAGCTTTGATTTGGGTGGCTGTTATTGTTGCCTTGAATCTTATGACTAAGTTCTCACTTATCTAAGTATTCTTTTAAGCGCGTAGTCGAAAGATTGCGCGCTTTTGTTTTATAAGCAGAGCAGGCGTATATTTTGCTATGCTTTTTAAGATGTTAGAAGATGTTAGACTAATTAAAATACATTAGGTTATTGTTATGCTTCATTTTTCTCCTTCTCTTGTGGTAGCAGATCTTGATGGCACTATGCTTCATGATGCTAATGCTTTTGAAAGCAGATATTTAAGCCAAGAAACTGTTAGCGCTTCTAAGCGTTTGAGTGAATGTGGAATTCCGCTTGCGATTATTACTGCTCGACCTGTTGGAAGTGCTTTTGATTTTATTCACGATTTGAATGCTCAAGTTTGCGCGTACCTTAATGGTGCTCTTATTGATTTTGACTGTGCTCACAGCACGATAGGTGAGCTTACTTCGCAAAGAAGCCTTGATACTCTTACGCGTTTTGGATTTGATTCTCAACATGCTTGTAGTGTGTGTTTGCGCTTGCTTAATGAGATTCCTACGCTTCGCATTGGCATTGTTATGAACGATGTTCGTTACACTAACTTTGATGTTCGTATGCTTTGGAACGAGCAGGATTTTGTTATTACCGATTTTTCTAATGTTCCAAGTGGCATTGCAGACAAGATTATTATTGTTCCTCGAGAGAGTGAGAAGGAAAAACTTCAGAGCATTCTTCCAACCGATTTTTCGCTACACATTAGCGAAGATGTTTTGTGGATGCTTACGAATCCTCTTGCAAACAAGGGGCATGCTTTGAACGTTATTTGCAATCGTTTGGGTGTGAAGCCGAGCCGCACAGTCGTTTTTGGAGACGATATTATAGATATAGACATGTTCCGCGCAGGGGGATACGGTGTAGCGGTATCGAATAGTAATCCTCGGTTGCTTGCGATTGCGGACGAGGTTTGTGATTCCAACAACAATAATGGCGTTGCCAGCTGGCTTAATTCAAATCTTTTACTAGATTGTGAATAACCCACCTTTCGTTACTGGCGAAGTTGTGTGACGAATTCTTTCGTAGAGAGTCAAACGGAAAGCTTGGTGACATTATCAGTGAAGAGAAGAAATCTACCATTCAAGTCGGAACAGCTAAAGATCTCAATGTATAATACCCATTTTTCATTAGTGGTGATGCTGTACTTTCTTGTGATAAACCACTAGTTAATAATCGACCCATTTATATTCCAAATGAGATTGAACTTAAGGTGTTTAATAGAATTGCTATGCCTGCTTATACGACTATATCGTCTAATCAACGCGAAAATAGAGCTTTGATAGCTCTCCGTGATTGGCTTTTACCTATGCTCATGAACGGGCAAGCGACAATCGAAGATTAGGCAGCTAAATTATCATTTATCTATCCATTAATTTCTTCTCCTTAATCTATAAATTTCAATTAAAAAAGCGACTGAACTTATATTTCAATCGCTAAATGTCTTATATATTAAATTGTTTTAAGTGTGGCTTCTTATCCTTACCATTTTTACCTCCTAATTTTGAGTATAAAAAAAGACGATAGAGTTTTAACTGTCTATCGTCTAATACCTTTAATATGATATTTTTAAATCTTTTTTGACCAATATACTTTTAATAATTTAGAAAATATTATTTGTACAAATGCAACTATTATTAACGCTAAAAAGGCTTCATAACTTACATATGCTACAGCTAAAGAAACTATTACAATAACCATTGAGAATATAGGTATTATATTTGATCCTGACTTCATCCTTATTAATATCATTCTCTCATCTGTTTCTTTAGTATACATCTTCTCCAATATATCTCTATTTCTATATGCTCTACCAAGCATTGACATGTAGAATACAGATACAAGTTCAAGTCCAATAAAAAATACTACTACATAATCTGTCACATCTTCTTTTAATGGAAATTTATATTTTAAGTAAAAATTTCCAATAATAACTGCGAGTAAGGCAACCATACATAATAAGACTAAAATAGTAATTCTAAATCCTATTTCTTTTTTATATTTTTCTAATTTGTTCATATTAATCGTCCTCCTCTATGCTAAATATTTCTTCAATACTTGTATCAAAAAACTTAGCAATTCTAAAAGCCAACGGCAGTGATGCTATATATTTTCCAGTTTCAATGGAAGTTATGGTCTGCCTTGTAACTCCAACTTCATTTGCCAATTCTTCTTGAGTTATTTTATGCTGTTTTCTTAATCGAAAAATTGTATTTTTCATTTTCCTCCTTCAACAGCAAGTTAACTTTACATATAATGTATAGCTCGCTTTGCTTTTTTTTGTCAAGCGTACTTTGCTTTTTTATAATTTCTTAAACTAAAAAGACGACAGATTTTATTAACCATGTTCGTATAAAAAATGATGGAACAGAACCACAGTATTATGTAAAAGATAGCCACGCGTCTATTATTCCAAGAGATATTTTCTTTAAAGTCCAAGAAGAAATGGTAAGACGAGCCAACATGTTTAGTGGTGAGGAGAATAAAAAAAAGAGAGTTTATTCCAGTAAGTACGCTTTATCCAGTTTATGTGTTTGTTCTAAATGCGGGGATGTTTACAGAAGAATTGCTTGGAACAACCGAGGAGTGCATTCTGTTGTTTGGCGTTGTTGTACCAGATGGGAAAATGGTCCTAGTGCTTGCGATGCTCCGACAGTAAAAGAGGAAGAACTGCAGTCTGCTACAGTGAAAGCCATAAACAAAATACTCACCGTACCTGGTGAAGTATTGGATACGTTGAATAACAATATTAGAGAAATTATCGCGGGAAACAACTTAAGTGAGCTTGAAACGGTTGATAAAAAAATCGCGGATAAACAAGCGATACTATTAACCTTGCTTAAAGCTAAAAAAGACTACACGAAAACTGCCAACGAGATTGATGAGCTGAAAGGTAAGAAACAGCAGCTTCTTATAGAAAAAGCAGGTCAAGAAGATGCTAAAAGACGAATCAGAGAAATGGAAGATTTTCTGAAAAGTGAGCGTCACGATATTAGTGAGTATGACGAGAAGCTGGTAAGAAAGTACATCAAGAAAATAAAAGTTTACGAGGACAGGTTCAGTATAACTTTTAAATCAGAGATTAGTGTGGATATTGAAAGGGCATCGTAAAAGCCAAAAGATTGTGAGCGTTTGAAATGTTACAAAAGTCAGCCTAGGGGTAATCCTCTCTAGGCTATTTTTATGCTCAAAAATCAAGCTATCAAGCCAATCTTAAACCTTTTAACGATAGCTTTTTCTATCGTTAAAAAGTGCACCCAATATCCATAGTGTGCACTCAAAAACGTGTAGTTATACTTGGAGTTCTCTCAATCCATAGTGGAATAGAGCATATAATTTCAGATGAAAGATATTAATGAATCCCGCTATTATGGCAAGAGATCGTTACATAAACATTATTTCTGTTTATGTTCGGACAGAACAATCAGCCGAAAACATTAGCCAGGATACCATTAGAGCAGTTCGAAGATGTACTCTCTTACATAAATTATGAAAACATAGATCATGATACAATTACGCTTATCTGAGTCTCGAAAGGCGCAGAATACGCGTTGATGCCGGAGCAATGATCATTGAATTCGGTGGAGAGGAAGAAGAAAATCAGAAGGCTAAAGCGGAGTCTCAAACCTTGATACTTGAAACACTTATGTTTTGGATTGATCACCGTAGTGCCTTTACACTGCCACGACGTTGAATATCAGATTGTATAAATTAGCATTTGAAGGAGAAATCAATGAGCTTAGATGAATTGAGGAATGATATCATCATAAAGCAGAAAAAAGGATTGCCATTTATCATGGCATCGGTGATTATATGGCTTCTGATAGTACTTGTGTCAATTTTAGATATCAATGTGGATATGAAAAATTTATTGGTATTTTGCTGTTCATGCCCATTATTACCGCTGGCTTGGCTCATTGGTAACCTTATAAAGGTGGATATCTTTTCAAAACAAAATCCACTTGGACAATTAGGCTTCATTTTCACCCTAAATCAAATGATTTATTTATTAATCGTTATGTGGGTGTTTAGTGCGGTTCCGGAAAAGATGATTATGGTGTATGCAATGGTCTTTGGCGCACATTTACTGCCGTATTCATGGCTGTACAAATCAAAGGGATATACAGTTGCTGCAATTTCCATTCCGATGATTTCCTTGATTTTAGGATGTGCATTAAACGGCACAACGGTTGCTGTTGCGGCATGTATTATTGAGATAGTATTTGCTTGTGTATTACATATGGAATTAAAGAAAATGGGAGATAACTACAACAAATCCCAGTTTGTAGAGCTTAGCAAGGATCAGGTTTCTATGAAATAGAAATCTAGATCTAAAAGCGCTATGTGTAAATAATTAAGGCGGTAGTAATACCGTCTTTTTTGATGCCTGAAAAAGTTTCAGAGTTCAAAGCTAAGGTTTCATTGTATCCAACACGTAATGAAACTAGACCACTCAATCTCATGTGGAGATGTTATAAAATCCAGACTATTGAATTTTCTTTAGTCTATTCTTATGTTCAAAAATCAACCTATAGAATAGATGGAGTTATCTCCGGCATCATGGCACTTGACTGTGCTATAAAAAGCGGTAATACAAAGGCAATGCGAAGGTAACACGAACACGAAAAACATGTATGGCAGCTGAGGGATCTTATTCATATAAATTGTGTTGCAATATGCGACACAATAATTTATTATATGCGTATGGAGGTTGGTTTATATGGCAGTTACTAAGACAGCGAATGTGAATGTGAGAATACAAGAAAATATTAAGCAGCAGGCGGAGCAGATTCTGGAAACGATTGGAGTTCCTAGGGCTACGGCTATTGACATGTTTTATCGTCAAATCATTCTTAATAAGGGTATTCCGTTTTCGCTTACTATTCCAAAGTCTCTTCCAGCACAAGATGATATGGATGAGAAAACGTTTAACGCGTTGATGGCTAAAGGTTATGATCAGGCGGTTCGTGGTGATAGTTATCCGATAGATGATGTTTTTGAAGATCTTGAACGAGGTCTTTAATGGATGAGTATAAGATAAAAGTCACTCGTCAGGCGAAAGAGCATCTTGCACTTATTCGAGAATATATCGCCACGGAGTTACAAGCACCGATAGTGGCTAAAAGAATGCTCGAGCTGTTGAAGTCGGAAATGATGTCTTTGCAGACGATGCCTTATCGTGTGAAGTTAATTAGTGAGCAGCCGTGGTGTGAACTTGGTTTTAGAAGAATACGCGTAAAAAATTATTACGTTTATTTTTGTGTTGATGATAGTAGAAAAGAAGTTCAAATACTCGCGGTTATCTACGTGAGAAGAGACCAGACTAAACAACTGGAAGAATTGTAATGTAACGCGCTATCAAGCCAATCTTAAACTTTTTAACGATAGCTTTTCCTATCGTTAAAAAGTGCACACAATATCCATAGTGTGCACTCAAAAAAGTGTAGCTATACTCGGAGTTATCTCAATCTACGTTGAGAGTGTCGTATTGATGTCTAGGGCTAATTAGGTGGGTGCAAGTTTGCCCTTGTATAGCAGGTGTTTGCGAGGGCTATCGTTAAAAGGTTTAATGAGTGGCTGCTTTAGGCTGGCTTGGCGTGGTTTTTGAGCGTGTTTTGGCTGTATGAGGGAAGATGTCTACGCTCTAGGGTCGAGTGCACAGGATGTTAACGTTAAAAAGTGCACCCACCCTGCACCCACCTTGTGAAGGTTGGTTCTAGTTTCTTAACTCTTGGATACAATGAAACTTTTCCTTCTGAACTCTGAAACTGTTGCTTTCTGTGTGTAGAGTTGTTGCCTTAATTTCGCCTTTTTACCATTTTCTGTAATGCCTGTTATTTTTTGTGGGTTTATATCACCGGTATGCGTGTGCGAGTGGTCTTCTTGTTTTGTACTTGTTTCTAGCATGATGTGGTGTATCGATAGGTTTTTTAGAGTTCGAGTACATTGTTAAATATATGCTGAAAAGTGTTGGTGCTACTATGAGTATGACTGGTAGTATTCCGCCTTTGAACGCGCATGAGAGAGTGATAAGAACTATTGAGAATATTATTTCTTGAATGTTCATTCGTAATGATTCAGCTAATGTAATATGTTGCGTTGTTTTTGGTGTAACAACAAATATGGCTTTTCTTCCTGTAAGTGCTAGGAATGATGATTTCATTGACACGTAAAGCATTGAACCGTACAAGCAGAAAGTAAAAAGCATGTAGAGTAGTAAATGTTTGAGCGATACTTTACCAAGCCAGAAGAATACGTCGTTTAGCATTGGTGCCATGAAGAATATTACGGTTGGTACAAGTAGCCATGCTGGATAGTGTAAATCGTAGTGCAGCGCTGGGAAGAATATGATATTCATTGCTACATAGCATGTGAAAAGTGATGTTAATGGCAGGTTGTAGGTGAACAGGAAAATATCTAGTTTTTCAAACCATCGCATTTTAGATGTGAAAATGCGTTTAGTGTAGCATTTCATGAACTCGAAATTACCTTGAGTCCATTTACTATGTCGTTTCTTAAAAGCTAGATAGTCAATCGGATATTGTTCCTCGCATGTTATGTTCGGTGCGAAAGCAACATAGTATCCTTTACTGCGTGCTTCAATTGATAAGCATAAGTCTTCAGCAACAACTTCTGGTAATCCATCTACTGCTTCGTAGCATTCGCGGCTTACCATTGCACCATGTCCTAATAGAGACATGAAACCATAGTGATGTTTCATTGTTTGGTACACAGGCCAGTGGCTGTTCACTCCAATGTGTAGTAGGTGCATAAAGCGGTTAATGTTACGTGTTGCTACGTGATTGCATTGTACGATTCCAGCGTTTTTAAAGTATTGGAAGTATTGTAAGCATCGAATAATAAAATCTGAAGGAATGATTTCATCACTGTCGAGAATAACAAAGTAATCGTAGTCAGTTCGTCCGTGTAAATAGTTGTTGAGATTTCCTGCTTTGAATCCTTTTCTATTTTCGCGGCGTACTACTTCTACATTATGTTCTTTAGCATATTCGTCTACCTTGTTTTTGTAATTAGGGTCACTA
This sequence comes from Gardnerella sp. c12Ub_1, assembly GCF_055804375.1. Classification (NCBI taxonomy): domain Bacteria; kingdom Bacillati; phylum Actinomycetota; class Actinomycetes; order Bifidobacteriales; family Bifidobacteriaceae; genus Gardnerella; species Gardnerella sp. c12Ub_1. The sequence goes on from NZ_JANUZC010000001.1 coordinate 284,306, forward strand.
GAATCATCAAGGATGACTGTTTTGACTGATCCGGCGTACTTTTGTTTTAAGCATTGAGTGAGTGAGTCACCTTCGAAATCGTTGCAAGTACAGTAGAGCATTACGATACGCTTGTTTGCTGGTATTGGCATGCAAGAGACTTTTTGAACGTATTGTGTAATGGATTTCTTATGCAGGTAGAACCATAGTACGTAGATGATATCTTTAGTGCCATTTAGCCAGAAGTAGATTATGAAGATTGCGTTTAATGCTATGAGAATATCTAGCGTAGTGTTTCTTGTTCCAGAAAAAACGTATTCTCTAATAGCGAATGGTGTAAAGATCAAGAATAGTAGTAACCATGTTATGAGAATAGTTACGTATAGTGATGCTTTCTTTAACATGGGGAAAAGTCTAGGGGGGGGGGGACGTTTTCCCAGACGTTTTTATGCGAGTGCTAAAAAATAGGTTTTGCTTGCAAAATTCTGATAGATATAAATACAGGTAGAGTGGCTGACAATAAAACTTGATATAAGTTGGAATTAGAGCGTATATAGACATACCAATAAAGGAGGACTATATATGCTCTATGTAAAATTTGATGATTTCGAAGATGTTAGTGTCATGGGAAATGAGAAAGACCATGGAATGTTTATTCCGATTAAGGATGGGAATGTGTATGCTGAGTGCGAACGGTGCGGTGTAGTTGAAAGGATTACCTCACCGTGCGAATTCATTGCTAGCACATTTAGGTCAAGAGTGAACTTCAATGAAGGTTATGAACTTTGTGAGAAGTGCTTGCAAGAGGTTGAGTTTGTTACTGTCGCTTTGAGAACTGGAAAATTACCTAATCGAGAATTGAAATAACTGAAAAAGCAAAGCAGTGATAACCGTAGTAATACAGGAAAAACTAAAGGGTTAGACCAATTTCTGAAAATAGCCTAACAATCTCACGTCGAGAGTGTTGTGTTGATGTCAAAGGCTGATTAGGTGGGTGCATTTTTGCCCTTGTGTAGCAGGGCTTAGCGAGAGTTATCGTTAAAAGGTTTAATGCGTGGCGGCTTTAGGCTGGGTTCTCGAGATTCTAGATGTGATTTAGCTGTTGTTAAAATCCCTACTCTTTAAGTATAATAAGCATAAATCTGTAGATGGTGAGATAGATTATGAATAGCAGCAAGAATTTAAATATATTTTTGATGGATGGCGATGTTACGGGCAGGATTAAATGCACGATGTCTGGCTGGAGCGGTTTAGCATATAAAATTCCTAGAATTTATTTAGATAAATGCAAAGATAGGGAACAGTTAAAACAGAGTGGTGTTTATTTTTTATTCGGTAAGAACAATTTTGATGAAGATGCGGTTTATATTGGACAGGCTGGTATTAGGAAGAATGGCGAAGGTGTTTTGTTCAGAGTCGCTGAACATTTGAAAGATGACTTTTATTTTAATGAAGCTGTTATGTTTACAACTAGCGGTAATTCTTGGGGTCCAACTGAAATAAGCTATCTTGAAAATAAGTTTACTAATTTAGCAATCGATACAAATCGTTATAAGGTTCAAAATGGAAATGATCCTAATCCTGGTAATGTAACTGAAGAAAAGGAAGCTGAATTAGAGATTTACGTTGAGCAGTTTAAGATAATGCTTGGCGTATTAGGATATAGGATTTTTGTGCCGTTAGTGAAAACACCGGAATCTGTAGTTGAAGAGCATGATGATGAATTAATCTTAGGTCTTTCTAGGAAAATCAAGAGGTCTCAAAGAAATATTGAAGCGTATTGCAAAAGAACTAATGAAGGTTTTGTTGTTTTGGCTGGTAGTCAGATAGAAGAGACGGATTCTGGATCTATACCAGATGTAATCAAAGAACTTAGAGAGCGTTGTAAGCAAAATAATGAGATAAAAGATGGTGTGTTGACTAGGAATTATCTGTTTAAGAGTCCTTCATATGCAGCTTCATTTGTTTTAGGTATGACTACCAATGGTAAAGTTGATTGGAAAACAGAAGATGGCACATCACTCAAAATGATAGAAGAAAACGCTTAAATCTGATATGAACATAGATGTTGCAATCATATACATATTTAATACTGTTGTAAGTAGGTAAAAGTCATATTCTTATTACTTACAAATTTTGTGTTTTATACAGTATGTTGGTTTAGGTGTTATTTGTAGGACGGGGATTAGGCGCATTGACGAACAAATGACGCGCTTTTTTGGGAATTATAATTAAGGCATTCATTAACTATATTTTTTGAAAACTCAATTTGTTGAATATGAAGATTGAAGTAGCATAGTGAAAAACTGATTAGGGCATGATAGGACAGGATTAAATAATGATCCGTGGGAGGAATAGTTGTGAATAAGTTTGAATTGTTTTCTATGATTTATTACGCGTTAAATCATTATTGGAAAGAAAATAAAAGTGAAGAATTGACTTCATTTTTAAGTGATATGAATCCTTTTTTATTTGATGATATTGGCTCTGCTGTTCCTTCTGTTTATGAGAAGTATAGTTTGCTAGTAAATGAAGAGATCAGCATTGATAATAGTTTTAGTATTGCTTGTAAATATGTTGAAAGTTTAGGTTTGCAGGCTGTGACGGATGCGTTTGCTTGCGTTAGTGAAAATGATTGGAAAGCGAGGTGCGTGAAATACATGTCGTCAAATCATAAAGGGCAAAATATTTAGTACTCTGTGATAGTTTGTGTTTTCGTTCTATATTTGTTTATGTTCATGAAGTTGAGTGTAAGACTAAATAATCTTGTTAGAAAGAAAAATTTGTGTTAGTTTGAAAGATTTAATAAAATACTCTCATTGGTGTAGCATATGTAGATAACAGTACCCGACGCGCCTCTTAACAATGCGGACCAAGTCGGGTCTTTTGATTTTTGAGGAGAGAAATATGAAGAAATCCTATCAACCTTCTATAAGCATTGATAAGCAAATAGAAAATTTAGTGTCTTTGGGATTAGAGATAAAAGATACAAGTTATGCTAAAGATGTACTTAATAGGGTTTCTTACTATCGCCTCATTAAAGCATATAGTATAACTCTAAAAGAAGATGGTAGATACATAGAAGGTACTACTTTTGAGAATATAGTCGAGTTATATCTATTTGATATGGAGTTTCGTCATATTTTATTTTCGTTGATAGAACATATAGAAGTTTATTTAAGGGCTGTAATCACTAATTACTTTTCATTAAAATATGGGAATTTTGGTTATAAGAATCTTAATAACTATGCGAAAAATAATTATCAGAAGAATACTTTAGATGAGTTAGAAAGAGAAATTAATAGGAATAGGAAATCGCCTTTTATACGTAATTTTAAGGATAATTATGAGGGAGGGGAGATTCCTTTATATGCTGCTATTGAAGTAGCAAGTTTTGGTACTCTTTCTAAAATGTATAAGAATATGAAGAATGATGATAAAAAAGCAATTTCAACAACATTTGGCGTTGATTACGTTTATTTAGAGTCATGGATTGAAAATTTAGCTTATGTTAGAAATATTTGTGCTCACTACGGTAGATTATATGGTTCAAAATTAACCAAGACACCAAAATTATATAAAGAGTATTTAAAGAAAGGTGTATTGAATAATACTATTTTTGCTAGTATTCTTAATCTTAAAGTATTAGCTGAAAACGAACATTACAAGGAATTTTCTAGTAAGTTATCAAAGATAATTGATAAATATCCGTTAGTGGATTTGAAGCATTTGGGATTTGTTAATAAATGGCAAACCTTTTAACGATAGCTTTTCCTATCGTTAAAAGGTGCACCCACTTTGCACCCAGGGCGGTAAATGATAAGTTTAGGGAGGCGTTTTATGTCAGTAATTAAAATTGAAAACCTCACTTTCTCATATTATGGATATGTAAAACCCATATTTAAAAATGTATCGTTTTCCTTTGATACAAACTGGAAAACGGGATTGATAGGAAGAAATGGAATCGGTAAATCAACTCTATTTAAGTTACTTTTAAATCAAGAAACTTATCAAGGTAAAATAAGCAAGGATGTTGAATTTATTAAATTTCCACCAAATATAAGCGATACTTCAAAATTAGGAATTGAGTTATATAAAGAACTAATATCAGATGAGGAAGAATGGAAATTATTTAGAGAACTCAGTTTGCTAAATGTAGATGAGAACCTTGTTTACAGAGAGTTTGAAACGCTTTCTAAAGGAGAACAAACAAAAATCCTTTTAGCTATTTTGTTTACAAGAGGAGATGGCTTTTTACTTATTGATGAACCAACAAACCATTTAGATATGAACGGAAGAAAAATTGTAAGTGAATATCTGAAAAGTAAAAAAGGATTTTTGCTCATTTCTCATGATAGAGATTTTTTAGATGGTTGTATCAATCATGTTATTTCTATTAACAGGAATTCTATTGATGTCCAATCGGGAAATTTTACATCATGGTATGAAAACAAAGTGATGAAAGACCAATTTGAAATTAGTCAAAATGAGAGATTAAGAAAAGATATTAAACGATTAAAAGAGGCTGCAAGACAAAGTCAAATTTGGTCTGATAAAATTGAAAATACTAAAAATGGTGTGAAAGTATCAGGTGTAAAACCAGACAAAGGACATATAGGTCATCAATCAGCCAAGATGATGAAAAAATCTAAGAATTTGGAGAATAGACAAAACAAGGCAATAGAAGAAAAACAGAGTTTACTAAAAGATATCGAAATAAAGGAAAGCCTATTACTGCATCCGCTACATCATCACAAAAATCCCCTAATATCGGTTAGCAATTTATCAGCATACTATGGAGAAAGACAGATCCTAAGTAATGTAAGTTTTGAGATAAAGCAAGGCGACATAGTGGCTATATATGGGGGTAATGGTAGCGGAAAATCAACCTTGATTAAAATTTTATTAGGTATAAATCACGAGTATACAGGTGAGATAAAATTAGCAGGTAATTTAAAAATCTCGTATATTCCTCAAGACACATCTAATTTAACAGGTAGCCTAAATGAATATATTCACAAGCAAGATGTTGATGAAACATTGTGTAAAACAATTCTAAGAAAATTAGATTTTTCAAGAGAATTATTTGAAATGGATATGAAGAATTATAGTGATGGACAAAAAAAGAAAGTTTTAATTGCTGTAAGTTTCTCAAAGCCAGCTCATATATTTGTTTGGGACGAACCACTGAATTATATAGATGTAATATCAAGAATACAGATTGAGGAAATTATAAAAGAAGCAAAGCCTACACTCATATTTGTGGAACACGATAAGCGATTTGTAGAAGATATAGCTAATAAAATCATACAATTTTAATTAAAATCCAAATCCCAGTTTGTAGTGCCTTAGACTTTTATCATCATACGACATTCCCCTTGTCAGCTTCTTTCCTGCAACGAACGTTAAGGATCTTTTCTTGATGCATGGTTATCATCAGGGTAGTTTTGATACGTTGAGAGTGTCGTATTGATGTCTAGGGCTGATTAGGTGGGTGCATTTTTGCCCTTGTGTAGCAGGGCTTAGCGAGGGCTATCGTTAAAAGTTTAGTATACGATGGCTGTAAGCTGGCTTTGCGAGATTTTTGAGTGCGATTTTTCTGTATGAGGGAACATGTCTACGCTCTAGGGTTGAGTGCACAGGATGTTAACGTACTTCGCTTGCGTTGAAAGCACACTGTGCTTTCAACTTTGAGCAAGCTCAGCGAATCGAAGTGCATTCGCGAATTATGTTATTCCTCGCGGCTATTAGCAGCCGCTCGGCTGATTTGGCATGTAAAGTCCACTGGACTTTACATTTGAGCCAAATCACGCTTTGAAGGAGCTTGAAATGCGTTATGCAATTTCAAGCTCTGTCAAAGCGCCCATGCAAGTCGATTCGCCACTTTGCGCCCACCCTGTGAAGTGGGAAAATAAGTTTTAGGCTAATTATCATGGAGAAGAAATCTAAGTTTCGTTAGTCTAATAATAAGGAGAGATGGCTATGGATAATATGAATGAATTGAATAAAGATGTGATAGTCATCCATCCTCAGCGTGTAATTAAGGATTATGCGGTTGGGGTTTATGCTCGTGTGAGCACAAATCGTAAAAAACAGCTGGATAGCCTTGCTGTTCAGGTGTCTGGTCTTACTCGTCTTGCTGCTTCTCACATGACTTGGTTTGTTGCAGATATTTTTCTTGATGTTGCTTCAGCTAAGGTTGGTTCATCAAGATCTGAATTTAACCGAATGATTGATGAGTGTGAGAAAGGCAGCTGAAATAAAGCTTTACAAAGCAAATTGGCACATTTGGTTTATTAATCATCTATCCCAGTCACATATAAAAGTAACTCTCATTTAAATCTCATCATATTTCTTTTTTAATTTATCCATATTATCAAGGTCAATCCACTCCTCGCTAAAACCACAGGCAGTGCAAATATACCTATCAACAGGTACTGCCGACATAATTGTATGGCCAGTCATAACATTATTTCCAGTCCCATAAGCCCCAGCAGATCCAGGCACAAATATAATTTCACTTCCCCCACACTTTGGGCATTTTTTCGTATTTTTCATAGATCCTCCTTATTAATCTAATAATGTTCTTTTTATTGTTTTGAAAAATTGCATAAAAATAGGCAGGAACACATACCTATCCATCATATATATTTCTGCCGATTAAAAAATTCTACGTGAAAAGAGACAGCACTACACTGTCTGTCTTTCTCAATTACTTAGCTTAGAAAATAACACTGGGTAGCTTTTTTATTGCGATTGATAAAAACGCAAAACAAAACCGCACATGCAAGTGGATTAGTTCACACATGTGCGGTTTATGTTTAGCTATTACTGATTAATCAAATCAGGCGTTTACGCGATCGATGCCAGACTGTACGTCAGCAATCACGGAATCCCAAGACTTGATGAAGGCGGCAACACCGTCGGCCTCAAGCTTGTCGGTAACATCCTTGATGTTGATGCCAAGTTCAGCAAGCTTGTTCATAACAGCGTGGCTCTCTTCGTAAGTGCCCTTAATGGAAGCAGCACCGTTGCCGTGATCAGCAAGAGCGTTCAAAGTCTTCTCTGGCATGGTGTTAACAACATGCTCAGCAACCAACTCATCAACGTACTTGCAATCGGAGTAAGCCGCGTTCTTGGTACCGGTAGAAGCCCAAAGTGGACGCTGCTTCTTTGCACCCTTGGCCTCAAGTTCAGCCCAACGTGGGTCGGCAGCGAACTTCTTCTCGAAGAGTTCGTAAGCCAAGCGAGCGTTAGCAACAGCAGCCTTGCCTTCAAGAGCCTTAGCTTCTTCGGAGCCGTTAGCTTCGAGGAGCTTATCAACAGCGGTATCAACGCGGGAAACGAAGAAGGAAGCTACGGAACCAATGTGCTTCAAGTCGTGGCCGTTAGCAGCTGCCTGAGCGATACCTTCGATGAAGGCGTCGATAACCTGCTCGTAACGCTCGAGGGAGAAGATCAAGGTCACGTTCACGGAGATACCCTTAGCAAGGGTAGCGGTGATAGCTGGAAGACCTTCCAAAGTTGCAGGAATCTTGATCATAACGTTTGGACGATCAACCTTTGCCCAAAGCTCTTCAGCCTGCTTTTCAGTGTTGGCAGTATCGTGAGCCAAACGTGGGTCAACTTCGATGGAGACGCGGCCGTCAACGAAGTCGGTCTTTTCAGCGATCTCGCGGAAGATATCAGTTGCGTTACGAACATCGGTGGTGGTCAACTCACGGATAGCGGTTTCAACGTCAACCTTGCCGAGTTCCTTAAGCTGTGCGTCGTATGGACCAACCTGGCTCAAAGCCTTCTGGAAGATAGATGGGTTGGTAGTAACACCAACAACATTCTTGTTAGCGATCAAATCCTGCAAAGAACCAGACTCAATGCGGGTACGGGACAAATCGTCCAACCAAATAGAAACGCCGGAATCGCTAGTGCGCTGCGTTGCTTCAGTCATGTTATCTCCTTAACACTGTGTTCCACCAGTTGGAACACGTTGGTAGTGTTGGCGTTTTACAGGAAACAGCGGTTGATGCTAAACCAACTGTAGCTTAACATCAACACGCCTTTGCTGTTTCCAGTGAAGTTGCTAAATTAGCACTTCGAGTTTTGTGATGAATCAATTTTATTTTGACACATCAAGTTTTTTATTTTGCTTAATTTCTATCTTAAGCGCGTGCTTCTTCGATAGAAGCCTTAGCAGCCTCTACTACGTGCTCAGCAGTAATGCCCAAGTCGATCATGTTCTGACCGCCGTCACCCTGCAAGCCGTACTGTTCGATAGAAACAGCCTTGCCGCAATCGCCAAGATACTTGTACCAAGGCAATGCCAAACCAGCTTCGATGGAAACGCGAGCCTTGACGGACTTTGGAAGGATTGCTTCCTTGTACTCTTCGTCTTGCTCTTCGAACCACTCGAGAGATGGCATAGAAAGAACGCGAGCCTTAATGCCTTCTGCTGCCAAAGTCTTGGCGCCAGCAACAGCCCACTGAACTTCAGAACCAGTAGCCATGATGATTACGTCTGGAGTGCCTTCGCAGTCAACCAACACATAACCGCCGTGCTTTACGCCTTCGCGAGCCTTCTCAGCAGTTTCTGCGAGGGTTGGTACGCCTTGACGTGTCAAAATCATAGCGGTTGGGTAGTTGTTCTTCTTCTCGAAGAAGTAGCGGTAAGCTTCAGCAGTCTCGTACTCATCTGCAGGGCGTACAACCTCAAGCTGAGGAATAGCGCGGAAAGCAGCCAAGTGTTCGATTGGCTGGTGAGTTGGACCATCTTCGCCCAAAGCTACGGAATCGTGAGTCCAAACGTAGAGGTTTGGAATCTCCATCAAAGCAGCCAAGCGAACTGCTGGGCGCTCGTAGTCAGAGAACTGGAAGAATGTGCCGTTGAATGGTCGAGTGTTAGAACCAAGCAAAATACCGTTGGTAATAGCACCCATTGCAAACTCACGCACACCAAAGTGAAGCTGACGGCCGTACTCGGAAACGTTTGGCCAAGTGCGAGTTGCATCCTCGGATGGGCCGAAGGAGTCAGCACCCTTAATGTTGGTGTTGTTGGAGCCGCCCAAATCAGCGGAACCGCCCCAAAGTTCTGGCATAACAGCAGCAATTGCGTTAAGAACTGCGCCAGAAGCTTTACGGGTAGCAACCTTGGAACCGACTTCGAAGCCAGCAACCAAGTCGTCAATAGCCTTGTCGAAGCCTTCTGGAAGCTTGCCGGCCTTAAGACGATCGTAAAGAGCAGCCTTATCTGGGTTGGCAGAAGCCCACTTTGCAAGAGCTTCATCCCAAGCCTTGTGAGCAGCCAAACCGCGCTCGGCAACCTTGCGAGCATGAGCCAAAGCTTCTTCGTCGATTGGGAACGAAACTTCTGGATCGAAACCGCAAAGTTCCTTCAAGCCCTTAACGGCTTCTTCACCAAGCTTAGAGCCGTGAGAAGCTTCGTTGTTGGTCTTGCCTGGGGTTGGCCAAGCAATCAAAGTATTAACCTTAATGAAGTGAGGCTTATCGGTAACTTCCTGAGCCTTTTCGATAGCTGCAGCCAAAGCCTGAACGTCTTCCTTGTAGGAACCGTCTGGCTGAATGAAGCTAACTTCGTCGGTGTACCAACCGTATGCACGGTAACGAGCAAGAATATCTTCAGAGAAGGTGAGCTTAGTATCGCCTTCAATCTGAATGTGGTTTGCATCGAAGATTACAGTCAAATTGCCAAGCTTTTGGTTTCCAGCCAAGGAAGCAGCTTCAGAAGAAACGCCTTCCTCAACGTCGCCTTCACCGCAAATAACCCACACTTTGTGATCGAATGGTGAAGTTCCAGCTGGAGCTTCTGGGTCAAGAAGACCGCGCTCAAAGCGCTGGCCATAAGCGAAACCAACAGCAGAAGCAAGACCCTGACCGAGTGGGCCAGTAGTCATTTCGATGCCTGGAGTTAAGCCATATTCTGGATGACCAGGAGTACGCGTGTCTGCACCGCCACGGAAATACTTAAGATCGTCAAGAGTTAAGCCGTAACCAGAGAAGAACAATTGCACGTATTGCGTAAGCGAAGCGTGACCGCCAGAAAGAATAAAACGATCGCGGCCAGCCCACTTTGGGTCAGCAGGATCGTGCTTAATGAAGTGCTGGTACAAGGTGTACGCAATTGGTGCCAATGAAACAGGGGAGCCAGGATGTCCGTGTCCTGCTCGCTCAACAGCATCAGCCGAGAGAACCTTCGCCATCTTTACGGCGCGCTCGTCTAATGCAGACCAGTTGAAATCGGTCATGTGATCTACTTTCCTTCCAATAATTCGGGTTTTTGCGCACAGCTTACGCTGGCCATTACCCTCACATTGCCCTTTAATCCTATCTTTTATATCAGACGAATTTTTAACAAAGTGTGTCAAAAGTTAACAAAAGTTTATATTTATAGTTAGTTGTTATTCTGTAAAAGTGATTTACTAAAAAATACTTAATAATACTTAATCACATATTGTTATCACATATTATTTTGGCATATATAATAGTTAGCAGTGAATTAATAAACGATTAGTGCTATTTATAAAAATTATTAGCGCTATTTAACAGAGTTTGATGTTTTAATAAAGGAGAATCAATGCAATCACGACGCATGATGATATTGCGTGCGGTTGTTGAAGATTATATTCGTTCGCATGAGCCTGTTGGGTCTGCATCTTTAGCTAAAAATCACAAATTAGGCGTTAGTTCTGCAACGATTCGCAACGATATGTCTCTTCTAGAAGAAGAAGGCTACTTGATTCAGCCACATACTTCTGCTGGAAGAATTCCTACAGAAAAAGGATACAGATATTTCGTTGACGGAATGGCGGCGCTAATCCCGCTTTCTAATGCGCAAAGACGAGGGATTCGCACGTTTTTAAGTGGATCTGTTAGTTTACAAGACACTCTACAACGCTCAGCGCGACTTCTTGCAAGCATAACTGGTCAAGTCGCACTCGTTGCGTCTCCTGCATTGTCGAAGTCAAAAGTAAAAAGAATTGAGATTGTTCAAGTATCGTCTTCAACTCTTCTAGTTGTTGTTATTACAGACGCTGGAGGAGTTGCGCAACACATTATTCAAGCCTCTAACATAAATCCAGACGACTTATTGCATTTAGTTAATATGGTTAATGAGAGCTGCGTTGGAGCCTCTCTTTTAGATGCTTCAAAACGTGTTTATTTGCTTGCAAATCGTAAGGATTTAGCGTCTGCTTTGCAAGTTATTAGTCAACTTGCTAACGCATTAGAAGATATGCATAATGGCGAGCATTCTCACGATTTGTATATGGCTGGAGCTTCTCAACTTGCGCATAGACAAAATATTGGCGATTTTGCGTCTCTTTTTGACGCTTTAGAAGAGCAAGCTGTTATTATGCGTTTAATGACTTCGCTAAGTGAGGAGGCAAATGATTGCGCAAGTGGCGTTAGCGTTGCAATAGGCTCGGAAACTCACACGCCTGGTCTTTTAAATGCTTCTGTTGTAACAAGCGCTTACGGATACAATTCAGATTCCGATTCGGCGTTTATTGGCTCAATCGGACCTACGCACATGGATTATGCTGCAACAATGACGGCTGTTAAAGCTGTAGCAAAATATCTTAATACGTTTATATCTGAAAATTCATAAATATTAGCTGGCTGTGCCTTATGCAAAAATAATTTTAGAACATAAAAGGGGAGTTAAGTGACTGACTATTACAAGATTTTAGGTGTTGATTCTAACGCTAGCGACGATGAGATTCGCAAAGCTTATAGAAAGTTAAGTCGTAAGTATCATCCAGATATTGCAGGACCTGAGTTTGAAGACAAGTTCAAGGAAGTTAACGCTGCATACGACGTTTTGTCTAATCCAGAAAAACGCAAAATGGTAGATATGGGCGTAGATCCAAATAATCTATCGGCATCAGGAGCTGGTGCTGGCGCTGGCGCGTACGCAAATATGAATATGGATATGGGAGATATTCTAAACCAGTTCTTCTCTGGGTCTTTTGGTGCTAATGCTGGATCTCCTATTCCGCGCGTTAATCGTGGTGAAGATTCATTAACGGAAGTTAAGGTTGATCTTAAAACTGTTGTTTTTGGTGGAAACGCTAAGGTTCATGTTTCAACTTTCGGTCTTTGCCAAGATTGTGCTGGAAAGGGCTCTGCAGATAAATCAGACCCTATAACTTGCCCAGATTGTAAGGGTGCTGGTTTTGTGCAGCGAGTTACTCGTACAATGTTTGGTCAAATGATGTCTTCGGAACCTTGCCGCGCTTGCGAAGGTCACGGAACGATTATTAAAAATGTTTGCCCAAATTGCCACGGTCATGGTCGCGTTCGCACTTCTAGAGAAGTTGGAATCACGATTCCTGCTGGAATTAAAGACAATTCTCGCTTGCGACTTGCGTCTCAAGGAGCAATAGGCGAATGTGGCGGTCCTGCTGGCGATTTGTATGTTGACGTTCGCATTCGTAAAGACGAGCAATTTACTAGAGACTTAAACGATTTACATTGCTGGATTGACGTTCCAATGAGCTGGGCTGTGCTTGGTCACAAAGTAGATATTGATACTTTTGATGGCAAAAAGAGTGTTGAAATTCCTGCTGGAACGCAAAACGAAGACACGATTCCTCTTTACGATTTGGGTGTTACTGCTTTTGGAAGCAAAGATAGAGGAAATCTTATTGTTCACGTTCTTGTTAATATTCCAACAAAGCTTAGCGAAGAAGAGCGTAGTTTGATTGAAAAGTTTGCAAACTTGCACGATGAAAAAGTTAGCGAAGTAAAGCAACATGCTATTGCAGAGCCAGTGGGCAATAAAAAGGGATTCTTTAGCAAGCTAAAAGATGCATTTTGCTAGGATTTAGGATTTTAAGGATTCTTAGTATTTTAAGGAGTTGACTTATGGTATTGCCTATTTTATTTGCTGGAACTCCAGATGTTGCTGTTGCTCCTTTGCGCGCGCTAGCTGAAGATAAAGAACATTTTGATGTGCGAGCTGTTCTTACTCGTCCAGATGCTCCGACTGGCAGAGGTAGAAAGCTTGTTCCTAGTGCTGTTAAAAAAGCTGCGATTGAGCTTGGAATTCCTGTTTTAGAGGTTAATCCTAGCAATGAGCAAGAGTGTGTGAGTGCTCTAAAAGCTACTGGCGCAAGGCTTGCGGCCGTTGTTGCGTACGGAAAGATTCTTAAGCAATCTGTTTTGGATGCTCTTCCTCTAGGATGGTATAACTTGCATTTTTCGCTTCTTCCGCAATGGCGAGGTGCTGCTCCTGTTCAGCGCGCAATATGGGCTGGAGATGATATTACAGGTGCAACAGTTTTTAAGATTACGCGCGGAATGGATGAAGGTCCGATTCTTGCACAAATGACTACCGAGATTGGAGCTCATGAAACAGCTGGTGATTTGCTCACTCGATTAAGCAATGATGGTGCAAATCTTCTTTGCTCTGCTCTTGTTGGTATGGAATCTGGTCAAATTATTCCTGTTGAGCAAGACTCTACGCCTTGCCAAATCGCTCAAAAAATCACTGTTGAAGATGCTCATATTCGTTTTGATATTCCAGCGTTTGCAATCGATAGGCAGATTCGTGCTTGCACGCCAAATCCTGGAGCTTGGTGCAATCTTCATGTTGATTCTAGTGATTTGCAAACAATTACTTTGCACGTTCTTTCTTGCGCATTAGCAAAAGATGAAGATATTGCATTGCATAATCTAAACGAGCTTAAACCTGGGCAGATTCTTGCAAAAAAGCACAATGTTTGGGTTGGATGTGCAAGTGGAGCTATTGAGCTTTTAGAAGTTAAAGCGCAAGGTAAAAAAGCTATGAATGCTGCAGATTGGGCAAGAGGAGCGCACTTAAGTAGTGAATCTTACTTGAGCTAATACTACTTGGATTAATCTTACTTGGGCTAATCTTACTTGGGCTAATCTTACTTGGGCTAATCTTACTTGGGCTAATCTTACTTGGATTAATTCTATTTGGATTAAATGTTAGCTTAGTAAATCTAAAACTAGGCTTAGGTCTCGCGTATCTATGCTTGCTTTAGCTTGACTTTTTAATAACTGTTTTGCGCAAAATGCTACGCCTAATCCTGCTGTTTTAATCATGTCTATATCGTTAGCGCCGTCTCCAATAGCAACGCTTTGAGCAATATCAATATTGTTCTTGCTCGCCCAATTAGTCAATGCTTTTGCTTTATATTGACGATTTACTATTGGATCAATAACCTTTCCACTTAGTTTAGAATCTACGACTTCTAGATTGTTTGCAACCCAAAAGTCTATGTTTAGTTTTGGTAAAAAATCGTCTAAAACTTGCTTGAATCCGCCACTAACAGCTCCAACTTTCCATCCAAAAGAGTGCAATGTGCTAATTAGCTTTTTAGCTCCATTTGTTACATGAATATTTTGCGCAACTTGTTTAACGCAAGAATAGTCAAGTCCTTTAAGCATAGAAACTCTTAGTTTTAGCGACGTATTAAAGTCCATTTTTCCTTGCATTGCTCTAGACGTTATGTATGCCAAATCGCAGCCAACTCCAGCAATGTCTCCTAATAAATCTATAACTTCTTCTTCAATAAGAGTGGCGTCTACATCTAAAACAAGAAGTCCTGGTTTTTTTAGTGAAGGATTATTTGAAGGATTATTTGAATGAATATTAATTAAGTTCTGTGTTTTTAAGTCTGATACTTTAGTCATGTTATAAGTCATGTTATAATCTTCTAAGAGAGATGTTAGGTTTATTAATTAATTCTAAGGCTGGTTTAAGAAATTTAAGAATTTGTTTTATTATGCGTTTTGCATTGTAAGACTTTTTATAGAACTTGTATTAAATGTGAAAGTTTATTGATTTTATTGGAATTTTGCGTGTGGAAGTTTGGTTTAATTTGATTAGTTGAGTAAAATAGTTGCAGATTTTATGGATAGTTGCAAGATTTTTGAAATAGATAAAAACGTAATAAGATGTGGGGAAATTAAAGAGGTGAGTAAAGTATGGCAAGTATGAATTTACGCGATGTTGCTCTTGAAGTCGCTAGAATTTTGGAAGATGTTGGTAAGCATGCGTATCAAGACCAATTAAATCCTAGAGATATGGCAAGCATGATGGTTTTGGGGGATCCGAATCAAGCAGATTCTGGTTTTGGAGATAAGCTCGTACGATTTATTGAAAATCGTCTTACGTACATAAATACTTTCCAGGGATTTTGGCGTAATCGTCCAGAAAATTGCAATATTGGTGATCGTTTTTGGTGCGTTGGAAATATTGACGGTGCTATTAACTTTAATCGAGATATGGCAGAGTGGACTTTAACTGTTTCGCTTTTTGAGTTTAATGATCAAGGCTCCGCAAGGCCTGTTCTTGGAGTTGTTCATGCTCCAGCTTTAGGGCTTACCTATCTAGCAGCTAAAGGTCAGGGTGCTATTCGTATTCGCAAAACTCCTAATGGAGAAAAGCGAGAGAAAATCACGCCTTCTACTACATCAACATTGCACGGTTCTGTTGTTTGCTACGGAATGTCTTATATTCCAGGCGAATCTAAAAGAGCATTGGATGTTGTTTCTTCGCTTGAGGAAGAATGTCCAGCAGATATTAAGCGCATTGGCCCTGCTTCTCTCGATTTATGCAAGGTTGCTGATGGCACTTACGACGCTTATTTTGAGCCGCATCTTCACGAGTGGGATATTCCAGGCGTTTCCGCTGGTGCTGTTGTTGTTAAAGAAGCTCAAGGTCATGTTCGACAATGGAATGGTGACTCAATCCACTGGAGACGCGAAAACGACGTTATTGCTTCAAATGGTTTAATAAACAAAGAGCTTCAAAACTACTTAAAGTAGTATTGCTTAATTACCTAAAGTAGTATTGCTTAAAGTAGTATTTTACTTGTGTTTATAAAAGCCATTATGTAGTTGATAAATGCTTTGATAAATGCTGCTATATAAGCGTGTCGCTTTAACAATATTGTAGAATAAACGTGATATCCCGTTGTCCACATTCAGAGGGGAGTGTTAGCGATGATTGACACTGCACAAGCGTTTGGCGTAGATATTGGTGGTTCTGGCATTAAAGCTGCACCAGTAAATTTGGAAAAAGGTGAGTTTGCGGAACCTCGTTATAAGATTCTAACTCCAGCGGTTTCCACACCTCAAGCTGTTGCAGATATTGTTCGTCAGCAGCTCGAGCATTTTGATGTGCCTGAAGATGTTCCTGTTGGTATTGCTTTCCCAGCGCCTATTAAGCCAGGCAAGAAGCTTGAGTTTATGGCAAATCTTGATCAATCTTGGATTGGTGTGGATGTTACAGAAGTGTTTAGCGAAGCTTGCGGTCGTCCTGTTACAGTTGTTAACGATGCCGACGCTGCGGGTCTTGCAGAACAGCATTTTGGTGCTGCAAAAGATAAAGATGGCTTAGTTATTGCAACAACATTAGGCACTGGAATTGGAACTGCTTTGATTTACAATGGCGTTCTTATTCCAAACACAGAGCTTGGTCATATTCAGCTAGAAAAAGGAAAGGGAGATGCAGAAAAGTATGCTGCTTCTTCTGTTCGCGAAAAGTTGGATATGGGCTATAAAAAGTGGGCTAAGCGCTTAACTAAGTATTACGGATTAATGGAAAAGTACTTTAATCCAGACTTGTTTGTTGTTGGCGGTGGCGTTAGCCGTGTGAGCGAGAAGTTCTTGCCGCATATCGATATTAAGACTCCTATTGTTGTTGCATCTTTGCATAACGAAGCTGGTATTATTGGCGCAGCTTACTATGCAATGCAACAAAGAAACAAGTAAGTTTTTTAATATTTTATTTGTTTTATTTACTTTATTTGCGCTGGATGCTTATGCGTTCGGCGCATTTTTTATATTTGGTTATGCAATGCGCTAGTGTAGTCGAGTGCGATTTTCTTCTAGAGTTGATGTAAGCGAGCCAAATCCAATTATTCTGGCTCAACGCGTTGCTATGTCTAAAGGTATTAAACTCACAAAACTTAACGATTCAAACCCAACAGTGCATGGTCTTGCTCCAAAATGTTTAAGCGCAAAATATACAGCAGATCCTAGAGGGCCAATCGAAGTTAGACGCATTCTTGCTGACTTTATAAATGCTAGAGATAATCGCGCAGATCAAGATGTTACAAGTCAAAATACCGTAGATCAAAAAAGTAATTCGTTAAAAGCTCTTAATCCAAATAATCTATACGTATTATCGTCTACTTCTCAAGCATACGCATGGCTTATGATGCTAATGTGCGATTGCGGTGACTCAGTTTTAGCTCCAACTCCTGGGTATCCTCTTATTGAATCTATTGCAAGACTGCAAGGCGTAAAATCTATACCATATCCGCTTGTTTACGATGGTTCTTGGACTATTGATGTTCCAAGAGTTAAAGAACTTTTGCAAAACGCAAATAATCGTATTCGTGCTCTTGTTTTAATAAACCCAAATAATCCAACAGGCTCTTATGTTAAGCCAGAAGAAAGAGCGCAATTGTTGAGTTTGTGCAATAAAAATAATGTTGCGATTATTGCAGATGAAGTTTTCTACGATTACTCTTTAGAACCATTTGCCAAAAATTCAAGACTTGCAGGAGAACAATCAACACTTGTTTTTGCTTTAGATGGATTTTCAAAAATGCTTGCAGCTCCGCACGCAAAAGTTGGGTGGATTGAGGTTTCGGGACCAAGTCAAGATGTGCAAGAAGCAATGAAACGACTTGACGTTATTGCGGATGATTTTCTTCCAATTGGCGCAACTGTATCAGAAAGAATTCCAGAATTATTGCAATGCGCTAAAGAGCAAACTGCGATTGTTCAAAGTCGAGTACGCTCTAATCTTAAAACGCTTAGAAAAATGCTTGCAAACTACCCAAATTGTTGCGTTAGTGCATTGCGCGCAGAAGGCGGATGGAATATTTTGTTGCGCGTTCCTTCTTGTATAGATGATGATTTATTAGCTTTGCGCTTGATTAAAGACTACAAGCTGGTTTCTCAACCTGGATATTATTTTGACATGCCAACTAATGGATACTTAGCATTGTCTTTACTTCCTAAAGAAGATCAATTTGAAAATGGCGTTACTTTATTGCTGAATACTGTTCACAAAATGTTAGAAGAGATGTAAAAATCTAGTAAGAACTTTAAGAAGTAATCTAGAAAGAAATCTAAAAGACTCGTGTTCTTAAGCTTTAGACTAGATTAGCGTAAACCAACATCTAACGTAGTGCCAAAGCCCTGGATTGAATCGCAAAACTGAATCTTCTCTTCCTGGAACAAACCAACCTAAGAAAGCGATTGCAATAGAGAAAAATAGCATTGCTAAAACTACAATTCGTATTGTGTAACACATAACTTTCGAGCGCAAAGTTGTGCAATCTTCTACGTTTGCGTATTTTTCTAGAAAAACAGTAATTCCGATTATTGCGCTTAGTGAGAACACCCATCCAAAGTCAGCAATATAACGCCATCCAATTCCTGCTTTTAAGCTGTTGAAAACAACAACAATCATTGCAAGAATCAAAGCACATATAGTAAGTCTTGACGCAAATTTGCTCATTTTTTTAGTCATTAACAAAGAACAAATAACGCCAATAAATGCCAATGGAGCAAGGGTAAACATTCCGCCAATCATTGGCTCTGCGTATTGCCATCTATTGAAAGCAATAGGATTAATCGAAATCCAAGGGAAAGCTGGTGTAAAGCGTAATGGCAAAGCTAAATAACTTAAAATTGAAGGAATAATGTTTTGCACAGGAAGACGCATTGTAGTCATGTCTGTAATAGTAATTTGATATTCGTTACCAAAGTTAAATGGCGACCCAAATCTTAAAGCGTTATACAATCCTATTGGTATTGCAACTATTACAAACGGCACAATCACGCTTAAAACTAGCTTTATTATTTGCTTTAAGTCTTCTTTTATAATTTTCTTGCTAGAAATTAAATGCTTAAAATAGAAGTAAATATTGTTGTAAAAAAGCGGTATTGCAAACAAAAATGCGATTATAAATGTTGGTCTGCACCCTAGATTTAGAGATATAAACAAAGAACCTAAAGCAATGTGCTTAGCGGATATTTGGTGAATAGAATTGCAAGATTCGTTGGATTCTTGTGCTTGATTTTCATCTTTTGCAATGCCATTTTTAGAAGCGCCAAGATAAAACCATAATCCTAAAGATGTAAAGAATAGCGAAGCTGCCATCGGAACACTATAGAATGATGTTCTAAACCACAAGTAAACAGTGTTAGATGTAATAAAGAACAATGCTAAGCAAATAGACACGCAAGCAAGAGACGCTCGTTTGTTTATTCGCTCAATAAGTCTAATCACTAGAAGAGAGCCCGAAATTAAGAATCCCACTAGGCATATAAGAGTTGCGATTGCTGTTGGAAGCATACTTCCGCCATTAATCCACAAACTCGATATAAGTCTATAAGGCATAAAGAATAAAACAGCTGGAATTACGCCAAAATACGAGTACCAATGGCCGTTGTAATATGCGTGATCCCAATAAATATTGTGCACTAAATTAGAAAGAAGCTTGTTTCTTGCAATTGGATCGTACGGATTAGTAAGATTTTGCATTTGCTTAGGAACAGGCAAATCAAGATAAGTTTTTCCTTTAATAAGAGCGTCTGCTGTGTGCGCGTATTGATCAAAATCGTACGTGTAGTTTCCAGCAACGTCAAAATGCATTGGAATAGCGTTAAAAACATTCCAAACAATTGCAACAACAGCTATAGCAATAAATGGAGTCCAAGATAAAACTAGTAAAAGTCTTTGATTAAAACTTTTTGTATTAAGTTTTATTTTCCACAATTTAGACCAAGGATTCCACAATGCAATCAAAATTGAAACGACTATAAGAAAAAGAACGCGACCCCAATTCCAACTAAAAGGTGCTCTAACATTTGCTTTTGCGTCCTCAACGTCTACAACGTCTCCTTTAGGGTGCTGTATCCATAATCGAAGCGTGCTTTTAACTCCAACGGCTTGATCTGGAACAGGAAGCATAGCAAAACTAATAGCTCTAGGGTTTGTGCTTAAAGACTTTCCAGCGATTTTATTAACATCAATGCGTACATGCACGTCTGTTTTAATGGGACTTTTGCCAATTTTTTTAGGCGTAATTAGTGAAGGCTTAAGCTGAATGTACGGCGAAGATCCGTCGGAATTAACTTCTAAATAAGATTCCGAAGGGTCTGTAATTAAAAGTCCTCCAGAAGAAAGTCTTTTAATTCCAGGGCCAGTAATATTGTGAGCAAACATGCTATCCGTGCTGCCAGTAACACTATTCCAAAATGGAATATTCCCAACAGTGCATTCAAACAATGCTATTAACAGCAAGATTGCTAAAGGCGCGCGAAGAACGCGAAAAATGTTGTGTAGCGCGCAATTTGCAAAATTAGCTGTTTTTTTCATAGAAATCTAAAATCCTATTCTTCTGCTACCAAATCAAGATAGTCGTCGCTCCACAAGTCTTCGTCACCGTCTGGCATAAGAAGAACTCTTTCTGGGTTTAGCGCAAGAACCGCTCCTTCGTCGTGAGTAACCAACACAATTGCGCCTTCGTATTTAGAAATTGCTTTAAGAATTTCTTCGCGAGAAGCTGGGTCTAAGTTATTAGTAGGCTCATCAAGCAAAAGAACGTTTGCTTTAGAAGTTACAAGAGTTGCCAATGCTAGGCGAGTTTTTTCTCCGCCAGAAAGCACTTTAGCAGGTTTCATTGCGTCATCTCCCGAAAACAGGAAGCTTCCAAGCATTGATCTTGCTTGAGTGTCGTTTAATTCTGGCGCAACGTGTTGAAGATTTTCTAAAACAGTTGCATCTAAGTCTAAAGTATCGTGCTCTTGCGCAAAATAGCCTATTTTGCATCCGTGTCCATATTCAACAACGCCAGTGTCTGCGCTTTCTTCGCCAGCAAGAATGCGCAAAGTGGTAGTTTTTCCAGCGCCATTGTATCCCAAAATAACAACTCTCGAGCCTTTATCTATAGCCAAATTTATGCCAGCAAATACAATGTTCGATCCGTAAGCTTTTGAAATATCTTTAGCCATAATAGGAGTTCTGCCGCAAGGAGCAGGCTCTGGGAATCGAATGTCTGCTACTTTTTCTTGTTTTTGAGCTTCGCTTGTTTCACTCAATAAGCGTTCAGCTCTACGCATCATGTTTTGAGCTGCTACCGCTTTAGTTGCTTTTGCGTGAAGTCGGATTCCTTGCTTCATAAGTCGCTCCGCCTTCTTTTCTGCAACTTCGCGCTCTCTTCGTCTTCTCTCTTCGTCTACAACGCGTTGATGCAAGTATGCTTTCCAGCCCATTGAATACATGTCTATTTGCGCAAGTTGTGCATCTAAATGCCAAACTTTATTAACAACTTCGTCTAGTAACTCTGTTGAGTGTGATATAACAAGGAATCCACCTTCAAAACGTTTTAAGTAATTGCGCAACCATACTATGGAATCTGCGTCTAAGTGGTTTGTAGGTTCGTCTAAAATCAGCGTATCGGCATTGGAGAAAAGTATTCGCGCGAGTTCGATTCGTCTGCGTTGGCCGCCAGAAAGTGTTCCAAGAGCTTGTTTCATAACTTCTTGGGGGAGTCCAAGGCTGTTTGCCATTGATATTGCTTCCGATTGAACAGCGTACCCACCAGCTTTTTCAAAATCATTAATCGCTTTATCGTAGCGATTCATTGCTTTTGTCATAATATCTGGATCTGGATTCGTCATGTCTTTTTCTGCTTTTCGTATACGAGATACGATTGACGAAATATCGCGAGCGCTCATAATCCTATCTAGCGCGCTTTGCTCTGGATCTGCTGCATGTGTGTCTTGTGGAAGGTACCCTAAAGAGCCGCTTACTTTTACGCTTCCGCCAGCTGGAAGTGTTTCTGCAGTAATTACGCGCGTAAGTGTTGTTTTTCCAGCGCCATTCCTTCCGACTAAGCCTATTTTGTCGCCTTTTGTAACATGAAAATCTGTTGGGTTTAATAGCGTGCGCGCACCAATTTGTATAGTAAGTCCTTGTGCGTCAATGGCCATTTTTTACCCACCCCTTAAGTTTTATTCTTGTAAAATCGTAATTAAAATATTAATTGAAATATGTTAACCAAACTCCCGATTATACCGTTAGGCTTGCATAGGATTAGCAACACGCAGTAAGCAACATATTTCGAACATGTGTTCTATAATGAATGATATTACAAAACAGGTACGTAATCAAGATTTAGTTTTGCAATTTTGATTCATATACGCTAAAGCATCTTAAGGAGGTAGAATGCAAAAACACTTGGATTCTTTACAAAGTAAGCAGTCACTTTCAATAAAAGATGCAAATATGAATGCTACAAACATGAATGCTAAATATGGAAATAGTCGTCAAAAAAACAATGTACTTCAATCGTTTATTGATTCTGCGCCAATTATAAAAAATAATGGTAATTTAGTATACGACTTAAGTGATGTTCCTTCCGACTTAAAAATAACTGTTCAAGGTGCAAGAGAGCATAATCTAAAGAACGTTAATTTACAATTGCCTAGAAATAGGATGATTGTTTTTACTGGACTATCTGGTTCTGGTAAATCTTCTCTTGCTTTTGACACTCTTTTTGCAGAAGGTCAAAGGCGTTATGTGGAATCCTTAAGCGCGTATGCAAGGCAATTCCTTGGAAGAATGGATAAGCCAGACGTAGATTTTATTGAAGGCTTAAGCCCAGCAGTGTCTATTGACCAAAAAACTACTAATCGCAATCCTCGTTCTACTGTTGGCACAATTACGGAGATTTATGACTATTTAAGGCTTCTTTTTGCTCGCGTAGGTGTTCCACATTGCCCTAAATGTGGCGAAATCGTTAGTGCGCAAACCCCTCAACAAATAGCTAACGCATTGCTTTCTTTGCCGCAAAAAACAAGGTTGCAATTACTGGCTCCTATTGTTAACGGCAGAAAAGGTGAGTTTAAAGATACTATTACTCTTCTTAGGTCAGACGGCTATTCTAGAGCGCTTGTAGATGGGCAAATGCGAGAGCTTTCCGAAGATATTGTTTTAGAAAAGCAAAAGAAACACACAATCGAAGTTATTGTAGATAGATTAGTTATAAAAGATGGTATACGTACACGTCTTACAGATTCTATAGAAACAGCATTAAAGCTTTCTAAAGGTATTGTTGTTGCGGATTTTGTAGACGAAGATGCTTCTTCTAAAAACAGGCGTCAAAGTTTTTCCGAAAATATGGCGTGCCCTAATAGTCATCAATTTAATCTATTAGAGATAGAGCCAAGAACGTTCTCATTCAACGCTCCGTATGGAGCATGCCATGATTGCTCTGGAATAGGTTACAATCTAGAGATTGACCCTGCTCTTGTTGTTCCAAATACAGAAAAATCACTTAACGAAGGTG
Organism: Gardnerella sp. c12Ub_1; assembly: GCF_055804375.1. Lineage (NCBI taxonomy): Bacteria > Bacillati > Actinomycetota > Actinomycetes > Bifidobacteriales > Bifidobacteriaceae > Gardnerella > Gardnerella sp. c12Ub_1. The sequence goes on from NZ_JANUZC010000001.1 coordinate 307,648, forward strand.
CTATAGAACCTTGGGCATTGAATAAAGCAGCTGGAGAATACTACAAGCACGTGTTAAAAGGCTTAAGCATAGAGCTTGGCTTTAGTATGGATACGCCGTGGGAAAATCTTCCAAAAGATGTGCAAGATTCAATACTCTATGGCCATGATTTTGAAGTAAAAGTATCGTATAAAAATCGATGGGGTAGGCAGAGAGAGTATTCAACAGGATTTGAGGGCGTAGTGCGTACTCTTATGCGTAAGCATGACGAAACAGACTCAGATCAAATGCGTCAATACTACGAGTCATACATGCGAGAAGTGCCATGCTTAACATGCAAAGGAAAAAGACTCAATCCAGAAGTCTTGTCTATTAAAGTTGGCTCGTGCTCAATCGCAGACGTATGCGATATGCCTATTGAAAAAAGTCTTGAATGGATTAATTCGTTAAATCTAGAAGGCTCAAAAAAGATAATTGCTAAAGAGATTGTAAAAGAAATCAAAGCAAGACTAGGATTCTTAAATGACGTTGGCTTAAACTACTTAACTCTTTCTAGAGCAGCAAAAACTCTTTCTGGCGGAGAAGCGCAAAGAATAAGACTTGCAACGCAAATAGGGTCTGGACTAGTTGGAGTTATGTACGTTCTTGACGAACCGTCTATTGGTCTTCATCAAAGAGATAACGAAAAGCTTATATCAACGTTGCATAATCTTAGAGATCTTGGAAATACGCTTATAGTTGTAGAACACGACGAAGATACAATACGAAAGTCAGACTGGCTTGTAGACATTGGTCCAGAAGCTGGAGAAAACGGTGGAGAAGTTGTATATTGCGGCCCTGCAAGACACATAACAGAGGCAAAGCGATCAATTACAGGAGACTATATTGCAAAAAGACGAACAATAGATGTTCCTAAAAAGCGTCGCAAAATCAACAAAAGTCGTATGTTAACTATTGTTGGTGCAAAAGAACACAATCTTAAAAACATAGATGTAGAAATACCTTTAGGCGTATTTACTTGCATAACAGGAGTTTCTGGATCTGGAAAGTCAAGCTTAATAAACTCAATACTTTACCCAGTTTTAGCAGATAAGCTAAACGGCGCTCGCATTGTTCCAGGATTGCATAAGCGCGTTGATGGAGTAGACAATTGCGATAAGGTTGTTCACGTAGATCAAAATCCTATTGGTAGAACACCAAGATCAAATCCTGCTACATATACTGGAGTTTGGGATAAGATCCGTTCGCTTTTTGCTCAAACTCCAGAAGCAAAAGTTAGAGGGTACGGCCCTGGAAGATTCTCGTTTAACGTAAAAGGCGGAAGATGCGAGGCTTGTAGCGGAGACGGAACGCTTAAAATCGAGATGAATTTTTTGCCAGACGTATACGTGCAATGCGAAGAATGCCACGGAAAAAGATATAATCGAGACACTCTAGAAGTAAAGTACAATGGTAAAACTATTTCAGACGTGCTAGATATGCCAATATCGCAAGCTGCTGTGTTCTTTAAAGCATATCCGTCTATTTCTAGATATTTAGACACATTGGTTAAAGTTGGATTAGGCTATATTCGGCTTGGTCAAAGCGCGCCAACACTTTCTGGCGGAGAGTCGCAAAGAGTAAAGCTTGCTACAGAACTACAAAAGCGTTCTACTGGAAAAACCGTTTATATTTTAGATGAACCTACTACGGGCTTGCATTTTGAAGATGTTCGTAAGCTTTTAAGTGTTCTTCAATCTTTAGTAGATAAAGGCAATAGTGTAATAGTTATTGAGCACAATCTTGATGTTGTAAAATGCGCAGATTGGATTATAGATTTAGGCCCAGAAGGAGGAGATAAAGGCGGCGAAATCGTAGCAACTGGCACTCCAGAAGATGTTGCAAAAGTGCAATATAGCTGGACGGGTAAATTCTTAAAGTCAATGCTCAAAGAGTAACAAAATCAGAAGTTATAAGTAAAAATTTATGAATAATTTTATGAATAATTTTATGAAAGGAGGTGAGATAATGAATATTCTAAATTCTAAAGAATCAAATATTAGAGAAGATAGAGAAACTAGAGAAAATATAGAAACTAGTAGGGGAGAGTGGAAGAAAACTCACCAATCTAAATATGATGAAAGTAATGCTAACTACTTTGAAAATTCATCTAAAAATGACTTTGGTGCTCCTCTTTTAGGAGATAGTCGTGATTTATTTAGGCCAAAAACTTCCGATATTCCAAATCAGCCTGGAGTATACAAGTGGAGAGATGAGCGTGGAAAAGTAATATACGTTGGAAAAGCAAAAAGTTTAAGAAACAGGCTATCGAATTATTTTCAGCCATTAAATCAGCTTCATCCTAGAACGCAATCAATGGTATTAACAGCTAGAAGCTTAGAATGGACTGTTGTAAACACAGAGCTTGAGGCTTTAACTCTTGAATATACTTGGATTAAAGAGTTTAATCCAAAATTCAACATTGTTTTTAAAGATGATAAAACATACCCATATATTGCTGTATCGGTAAACGATGATTTTCCAAGAGTTTGGATTACTAGAAATCGAAACTCAAAGTCAACGCAATATTTTGGACCGTATGCAAAAGTTTGGCAATTAAAACACAGTTTGGATTCTTTGCTAAAAACTTTTCCAGTTAGAACATGCAGACAGTCTGTTTTTAATAAAGCACAAAAAACAGGAAGACCTTGTCTTCTTGCGTCTATTGGAAAATGCTCCGCACCTTGCGTTCAAAAAGTAGACAAAAAAACGCATAGAAACAATGTTGAACAATTAGTTGGCATTTTAACTGGCGCTATTGGAGATTCCTACATTAACGATTTAACTAGAAAAATGAAGGAGTTAAGCGATAATTTAGATTTTGAAAATGCTGCAAAAATAAGAGACAAAATCAACATTTTTAGAACTGTTATTCAACAAAATTCTGTTGTTTTTAACGATCAAGTAGAAGCTGATGTTTTTGGATTTAGTGCAGATTCGATTGATGCATGCGTTCACGCGTTTTTTGTTAGAGAAGGACTGATTCGCGGAGAAAAAAATTGGCAAGTCGAAAGAAGCGAAGACATTAGTGATGCAGATATAATCGCAAATTTGCTTATACGAGTTTATTCTGAATATGAATCAAATAATGATTTGCAATATGAAAACTCTTTAAAAATAGAGCAATCCAGGAATGCGTTACAAATCGACTATTCTAGTGGCCAAAATATAAATTCGTCGTATAGAGCTAAAGAAACAAAAGAACGCAAAAAGCGCCAAGAAACAACTGGAAGAGGGGATTTGCTTGACCCTATTTGCCCGATTCCTAGGGAGATTATTGTTCCTATTGAATTAGATAACTCTCAAAAAGAAAATCTTGAAAGCTGGCTTAGTGGTTTAAGAGGTTCAAAAGTAACTATTAAAGTTGCAGAACGTGGAGATAAGCGCTCGCTTATGGATCAAGCAAACTTGAACGCTGAGCAGTCTCTAAAACAGATGAAAACAAGTAGGATTTCTACTTTAGAATCTAGAACTAATGCTATGAATCAAGTTGCTGCAGCTCTTTCAATGAGTGAAGCTCCATTGCGAATTGAATGCTATGATATTTCAAACTCGGCTGATGGAAGATATCAAGTTGCATCAATGGTTGTTTTTGAAGATGGAATTGCTAAACCTAGTGAATATAGAAGATTTTCTATAAAAGGACCTAATGGCATTGGCCAACTAGACGATTTAAGCGCATTATATGAAACTATTTCTAGACGTTTTAAGCATAAAGATGAAAGTAATAGCGATGTGGATGATGATAGCGTAGAAAATCCTCCACAATCGTACTCTAAAAAATTTGCGTACAAGCCTAATCTTGTAATTGTTGATGGTGGTATTGAGCAAGCAAAAGCAGCTCAAAAAGCAATGATTGATTGCAATGTTAAAGACATAACAGTATGTGGATTGTCTAAAAAATTAGAAGAAGTTTGGTTACCTAATAGTCAATACCCAATTATTCTAAAAAGAAGCTCCGAAGGATTGTATTTGCTTCAAAGAGCTAGAGATGAATCTCATCGCTTTGCGATTGCTTATCATAGGAAAAAACGTGCAAAGGCAATGTTGTATTCATCTATTGACTCAATTCCTGGAATTGGCGAATCTTATAAAAAACGTTTGCTTTGCGCATTTGGTAGTGTTAAAAATCTAAAAGAAGCAAGCATAGAAGAGTTGCAAAAAGTTCCTGGAATAGGTTTGTTAAAAGCTAAAACTATTTATGAGTTTTTGCACTCTCAATAAATCTAAACAATTCTATGGCATGTTGATTAGTCATGATAAGCAACTAGCCTTATAAGTATGTCTCAAGAAATCGAAATAGGTTTGGGCAAAAAAGCCCGAGTTGCTTACTCACTAGACGATATTGCTATACTTCCTTCTCGTCGTTCTCGCGACCCAAAGGCTGTATCTACATCATGGCAAGTCGACGCTTATAGTTTTGACGTACCAGTGATTGCTGCGCCAATGGATTCTGTTACAAGCCCAGATACGGCTATTGCAATGGGCCAAATGGGAGCGTTGGGCGTGCTAGATTTGGAAGGATTGTGGACTCGTTACGAGAATCCAGAACCACTTCTTAAAGAAATCTCAGAGCTTAAAGACGAAGTTGCAACTAAGCGCATACAGGAGATTTATTCGGAGCCAATCAAGCCAGAACTTATTGTTAAGCGCTTGCACACAATTCGCGATGCAGGTGTTACGGTTGCAGGTGCTCTTTCTCCGCAACGCACTCAAGAATTTTATTCTACTGTTCTAGAAGCAGGCGTTGATTTATTTGTTATTCGCGGAACTGCTGTTAGTGCAGAACACGTTTCTAAAGACCATGAGCCTCTTGACTTAAAGAAGTTTATTTACGATTTAGACGTTCCAGTTATTGTTGGAGGTTGTGCAGACTACACTTCCGCATTGCATCTTATGCGAACTGGTGCTGCTGGAATCCTTGTTGGTTTTGGCGGTGGAGCAGTTTCTGCAACAATGAATACGCTCGGAGTTCAAGCGCCTATGGCAACTGCTATTGCAGACGTTGCAGAAGCTCGCAGAGATTATATGGACGAGTCTGGCGGACGATACGTTCAAATTATTGCAGATGGCGGAATGGGGACGTCTGGAAACTTTATTAAGGCGCTTGCTATGGGAGCAGATGCAGTAATGCTTGGAACTCCTTTAGCGCGTGCAACTGAGGCTCCAGGACGCGGAATGCATTGGGGAGCAGAAGCTCGTCATCCTTCTTTGCCGCGCGGTATGCGCACGAATGTTGGAACTGTTGCTCCTCTTGAGAATATCTTGTTTGGACCAAGTCATATGGCAGATGGAAAGACTAACCTTATTGGTGCTTTAAGACGCACTATGGCATCTACTGGATATGTTGATGTTAAGAGTTTCCAGCGTTGTAGTGTTGTTTTTAACCCATTCCATCAAGATATAAGGTAAATCATTAAAATCCTATTATTATCTTATTAATGATTAATAGAATTGCGCGCTTGATTCAATTTTGAGTGCGCAATTCTTGTTTATAGGCTAAAAGTGCGTAAAGCTAAGATGATGAACGTTCTTAAAATAGAATTAGTAAGTTAGCTTTTGGCTCATAATCCCATTTTTGATAGTTTTGTTTTGTTTTTGCTAACAAACTTAATATTCCAGAATTTTGTAAAGTCAAGTTAGTTTTCAACGCCATTATTGATATAACATGTGTAAGTCTATAGAGATTATCTATATATATAGGATTATTAATATAAATAATCTATTATAAAAATACGGTTAAATCTAGATTCCTAAGCAAACTATTTAACACGTTTAACTAAAAATATTGCAAAAGCAATAAAAGATTTTAGCAAACAAGTAAAGATTGGAGTTATTATGAGCCTTATTGGTACGCATATTCTTCCATTTAAGGTAAATGGATACAAGAATGGCAATTTTGTAGAAGTAAGCGACAATGACGTTCTTGGAAAATGGGCTATTTTCTTCTTCTATCCAGCAGACTTTTCATTCGTGTGCCCAACAGAGCTTGAAGATCTTGCAAACCACTATGAAGAGCTTCAAAAGTTAGGTGTAGAAGTTTATTCTGTTTCAACAGACACACACTTTGTTCACAAAGCTTGGCACGATGATTCTAAAGCTATTGCAAAAGTTCAATACACAATGCTTGGAGACCCAAATGGCGCGCTTTCTAGAAACTTTAATGCGCTAAATGAGGAATCTGGTTTAGCTCATCGCGCAACTTTTTTGGTGGATCCTCAAGGCAATATTCAATTCTATGAGATGACAGCAGATGGAATCGGCAGAAACGCCGACGAGATGCTTCGCAAAGTTAAAGCTGCTCAATTTATTGCAGCCCATCCAGGAGAAGTATGCCCAGCAAAGTGGGAGCAGGGAGAAGAAACACTTGCTCCATCTATTGACTTAGTTGGGAAAATCTGATTTTAACAGTTGATTTTATTTCTTATTTTAACTGCTGATTTTATCGACTGATTTTAACACAATTTACACGTTGCTTTGATTGCTACAGAAAGTGAAAATAATGACTTTATTAGATTCAAATTTAACTACTCAACTTGCTGGATTGTTAGAAAAAATGGTTAATCCGATTAATCTTGTTGCGTACGTTGATAGCAGTGAAAATTCTCAAAAAGTTATTGAGCTTTTGCAAGAAGTAGCAAATCAAAGCAACAAAATCACTGTTATAAAAGATGATAAAAGTAGCACGAAGCGAATCCCAAGTTTTTCAATTACTAATCCGCAAAATAACGTTTCTGTAAGTTTTGCAGGTTTGCCACTTGGTCACGAGTTTAGCTCTTTAGTTTTGGCTATTTTACAAGTAAGTGGTTATGCTCCCAAAATAAGCGAAGACCAGCGCAAAGCAATTTTGCAACTTGGAAGTCATGATATTACTACATACATGTCTGTTACTTGCATTAATTGCCCAGAGGTTGTTCAGTCACTTAATACAATTTCGATTATCAATCCAAAAGTAAAGCATATTGCTGTAGAAGGAAGCGCTTTCAAAGACGAGGTAGATGCTCTTGGCGTAATGAGTGTTCCTGCTGTTTTTGAAAACAGAAAGATGATTTCTTCTGGAAGGTCATCTATAGACGAATTAGTTGCGATGCTTTTAAGACAAGAAGAAAATGGGGATTCTAGCGATTCGAGCGATTCTAGCGATTCTACGGAGGCTAGCGATTCTACGGAGGCTAGCGATTCTTCACTAGCGCAAAAAATGAACGCTAAAAACCCATACGACGTTCTTATTGTAGGCGGAGGTCCTGCTGCGAGCGCTGCTGCGATTTACACAGCTAGAAAAGGTCTTAAAACAGCAATGATTATGGACCACAGAGGCGGTCAGGTTGTTGAAACAGAAAGCATTGAAAACCACATTTCTCAAACGCACACAACAGGCGCAAAACTTGCTAACGATTTAACAAACCACATTGCTCAATACAATATTGACGTATTTACTCCCGATTGGGCTACGTCTTTAGACGTTGCAGAAGAACCTTACGGATTACACACGATTAACACTAAATCTGGCGGAAGTCTAAAAGCTAAAGCGGTGATTATTGCAACAGGCGCTACGTGGAGAACACTTGGCGTTCCTGGAGAAGATGAATACAGAAACAGGGGAGTGTCGTTCTGCCCGCATTGCGATGGCCCTTTGTTTAAGAACAAGAATGTTGTAGTTGTTGGTGGAGGAAATTCTGGAGTCGAAGCTGCAATAGACTTAGCAGGAATTGCAAATCACGTTACTGTTATAGAGTTTATGGATTCTCTTAAAGCGGATCAAATATTGCTAAACACTTTGCATTCTCTTTCTAATACGAATGTAATAACAAGTGCATCTCTTAGCAAAATAGAAGGAGATAACAAAAAAGTTAGCGCAGTGCATTATATGGATCGCAATGAGAATAATGCGGAAAATCGTGAGAAAATTTTGCACACAGACGGAGTGTTTGTTCAAATTGGTTTAATGCCAAATACAAAGTGGGTGGCAAATAAACTAAGCTTAAACAATCGGGCAGAAATAGTAACAGATAGAAAAGGATGCACGAGTATTCCTGGCATTTTTGCTGCTGGCGATTGCTCGGATGAGCCTTATAAGCAGATTGTTACAGCATACGGGTCTGGCGCAAATGCAGCTCTTAGCGCTTTCGACTATTTAATTAGAGACCCACATAATTAAAATCATGCCTGGAACATTCATAGAACGCGCGTAGAATACGCATATAGCACGCCTATAAACGCATAGAAAGATAAATACTTGAACATTAAATCGCTTGAATACTTAATTGCTTTTGCAAAAGAAGAAAGCTTTACAAAAGCTGCCGAGCGCATGCACGTTTCTCAGCCAACTTTATCTACGCAGATTAAAAAGCTAGAAGACACGCTTGGAGTTTGTCTTATTGAGCGAACTCCTGGAAAGCAGATTCTAACTCCTGCAGGAAGAGAAGTAGTGTATTATGCAAAGCGTATTCATTCGGATGTTTCTAACATTTATCAAGCAGCAAGGCGCCTAGAAGATCCTTGGTCTTCTACAATAGTTTTGGGCATTTTCCCAACATTATGCCCATATCTTTTGCCTAGAATAATACCTGTTTTGCGTAAGATTAAGCCGAATTTTACTATTCGTTTTGTTGAAGAAAAGTCTGCAACTTTAATCGAATTGCTAAATAATGGTCAAATCGATGCAGCAATATTGAGCGAAAAGTTAGACGAATCGTCAATAAAGGTTAATCACATTTTTGATGAAGATTTTGTTTTAGCAGCGTCAACAAATTCGCAATTGGGAAACCAAAAATCTCCAATCGACTTGTCTCAATTATCTAGTCAAAAAATACTTCTTTTGGAAGATGGACATTGTATGAGACGAAGTATGATTGATGTTTGTCAAAAGGTTGGAGCAAAACAGTCCGAATTTTGTGCAACATCTTTGGAAACCTTACGATACATGGTTGTTGGAAGCAAAGATGTAACATTGCTGCCACGTCTTGCAACTCTCCCTCCTATTGTTCAGCCAGCTGGTTTAACAATTCGCGAGTTTAATAGTCCAAAGCCCTACCGCTCACTGTACTTAAATTGGCGAGCTGCTTCTCCAGTAGACAAGATTATGGAAGGATTATGCACGATTATTTATGGAACTTGCGCGAATTTGCATAAAAAATAGTTGCGATTATATTATTTGCATATTTAACATGATTTAGCAGAATCTTAGTAAGATTTTCGATAAAATTTGATTGCATGCTTGCGATTCAACAATCATTTATATTTAGAATGTTCGCTATACTTAGAATGTTCAGTAAGAATCAATAAGATGCGTATAAATCAATTGTGTAGAATTTTATTGTCTTACGTTAAAGTTGTGCAATAAGAAAGAATGGGGATTATGCAAAACCAAGTGCAATCTAGCAATAACGCTGATTCAATCTGCCATGATGCAAAAAATTGCAATTATGACGCAGATAGAAGCATGCAGATTGCGCTACGTACAATCGATACGCTTTGGGAAAGCAAAAACTCAATTCCTGTTAAGCTATTTTCAAAAAAACATATTTTTAACGATTTTCCTTTTATGCCTAGCTCAACAAAACTGGGCTGGATTAAGATTTATGGCAAAAAACAAGGTATTTCAATTGGATTGTTTAGCAAAGATTGCAAACGTTTTTACCAAGTTGCTGTTGCTGATTTAGAAGGCAGAGTTTACGAAGGGCACACTGTAACAATTGAAGATACAACGGAAAATATACCCGAATTGTCTTTTGTTGAGCAAAACTCTATGACTCTTTCTAACTCACATAGATTCTACGGTTGCATTGATAAAAAAACTACTCGAGAAAGCCATAAAGCGAGCCATAGCGCAAGCCATATCAAAAAAAGTTGTTTTAAGAATAAGTCAAATAATGATTTAGTTGTTATTAAGGGAGATGTTGTTGTTCAGACTTCTAAAGATGACGGAATTCAATGGGTGTCGTCTTGGATTCGCAAAGCAAATACTAAAAAAGAAACTTATACGCTAGAAGAAACGCGTGTAGATTTGCCTAATAATTTGCGTTGCAATCTTAGTTATTTTGACGCAATCGCTATATCCTATTTTGCATCATTCTTTGTGCCAGATATGTTGTTAGCTTTTAGTGGATTTGGGTCTGGAAACATATTTAGGCATCTTACAAAAGAAGCACCTTTGAGCGCTATTAGGAGAAGCGTTTGCGATGCAAACACAGCAGAAAGAGCTGGTTTACGCGTTTCTGCAATGGAGAAATATTTTACGTACTTAATGGCAGACGCTGGAGCATTAGAGGATGCTGGGGCATTAGAGGCTGAACACGCCGCTGAAAGATTGCACTTGCAAAAATCTAAATGTTCAGACGCAAACTTTTTAGTTTGGGATGATTCTTTGGAAGCAAAATCCGCGTTAAAAGCTTTGCGTATAGAAGGAGCAATAAATAGATTCCAGTCTATTAGCAATTGCTTAGAAGAAAACTGCTCTAATGGCGGTGATTTAACAGAAAATAACGCAACTTATAATCAAGTTTGCGCAATGGATATGGCTTTTATAAACGATCCAGCTTTTTGCGCAAGTGGCGAAATTGACATGAATTCTTTTGGCAATCCGTTGCAAGACAACAATATTAGGCCATTATTGCATTTGCTTAATCGTGCAAGAAAATCTAATGATTTGTATATTTATAAAGCTAACGGATCTTCTAATTGTGAATGGTCGTACAGGCAAAGACTTTCTGAACTAATCAGAAGTCTTTATTTGCCTTTTAGGTTCGATGCTGATTTTAGATCTAATTTAGATAGTGGAAATGTTGCATTAGCATTTATGGCAACAGGCAATTCAATGATGCCTGCTTTAACATACGATTCTGCTAAAAAAGATTTTGTTCCAATAAGCGAACAAAATAGATCCAAAATGACAACTAACTACAATCTTCGTATTGGATTAATATTGGCTACTATTGCTTTTGGAGCTAGCGAAGAAGTGCAAAACGTTTCAATACGATTGGATTCAATCGGCTTAGAGGAAATGGTTGCAGCACAAGACGTTGCAATGAATAAAATTTTAAGCCAAACGATTAATGCGATTAATCACATGAATAAAAATGCTTCAAGAGCAAAAGGCGATCCAAAAGATGGAGATATTCATGGAGACGTTAGCAATGGATTTGCTAATTTAGGATCGAACGCAGATAGTAGCTCGGATAGTGCTTCAGATAATTTTGTTGAAAGCGTTGTAGAAAACCTTGAAGATGCAAGCGCAAACAACAGTGATAACAGTAGTAACACTAATCGTAGTGATAATAGCGATAGCAATAATAGCGCAAAAAACGAAGACCCAATAGCAGCTTTTAGCAAATCGCCTTCGATTATACCTTTGCTAACTGTTACTTTTACTAGAAAGTCGTTCTTAAAACACATACGCGCATACGGATTAAATAATCCTCTTGAAACCTATAAAAAGTTTAATGCAACTTTGCAAGTCGACGAAAACGGCGCATTAAGCCAAATTGAGCCAACGTTTGACTTAAGAGACAGCTGCTTTGCGCCGCATGGTGCTCAAGAAGAACCAGAGTTTTCCGACATAATTTTTGACGCAAAGTCGCAAGAATTGTTAGCGACTCAAGATGCAAAAGGCCTTTCAATCCAGCGCGAAGACGTTTTACAACAAGCGGTTGCTGATTTTAATCACATAGCGTCTAAAGCAATTATGACGAATGCAGAAAAAGCTCGTATGGCAATGGGTATTGTTGAAAGCATTAACGATCCAGAGCTAAATAATCAAGCAAACCATGTAATAAGCGCGTTAATAGACGAAAAAGAAATACCAGAAATATCGTTTAGCGCTTCAAAAGATATTTACAATATGCGAGTGCGTGCTCACGAACAATTTATGAGTGGAGACTTAGACAGTGCAATCGAAGAGTATGAAAACAATATAAAGCATTTTGACGATATGTTTGCTTCTGGAGACGTTGTTCCAAGATACTTTAACTCGTATGCTGAGCGCGTTGTTTATAATCGCATGTTTGCAACGCAAAACGAGCAAATGAGGCTTATACCAGACGGACTTTTCTACGCGCATATGGAGATTGCGGATTTACTCGGCCAGCTTGGAAGAAGTAAAGAGGCGCTAAAACATCTAAATACAATGGTTTCTTACGCTCCAACATATGTTATATCTCACTTAAAGCTAGCTTCGCAATTATCTCGTCAAGAAGATTGGCCTTCTGTAGAAGCAGTATGCTTAAACGCTTTACAAGTCTGTTTTGATAGAGAAGACGCTGCGTTTATTTACTACAGGCTAGCATATGCAGAGTGGATGCAAGATAACTTCCCTCTAGCTGTTGCTGCATATATGGTTGCAGATGACTTGTTTAGCGAAAAAAATGAATCTCTAGAAGTAGAGCTTGCAGAACTCTTAAGTAGAGTTGAATCTCAATGCATTTCTGTTCCTAAAAGCTTGCATCAAGCAAAAGAAATGCTAGAAATAAATAATGTTGTGAATTGGCCAGATGTTAATGCGTATGAGATTATTGACGAAGCTGCAAAAGTCACTGTTAATGAGGGTATGTTTGTTATTGCGCGAACTCTTTCTGTTGCTAGATCTAGAATGCTTTTTAGAAACGATTCTTCTGAAAGTATTGTTCAAATGCAATTTTTGCGATCTCTTAACGCTTAATAAATTCTTGTTAAATAAGCTATAAAATAGAATAAACGCTTTGAAGGGAAGACTCATGGCTGCATCTAATGGTGATTCAATGCAACATTCAATCGGTGCTCAATTGTCACTTTTTGATGATCTAGATAGTGTTAATAATGCTGAAAATATGCAAAATAATAATGAGCCAAGCGTTAATGGCAAATTTGCATCAACGATTCAAAGCGCAAAGCAATCACATGATGTAACAAGTGATTTAAGTGAGTCTAACACTTTTAGTTCAATCGCAGATTTTGACAATTGGATTGCTAAGCTAGAGCCATCAGATTCGGGCGCAATGCAATTAGCTAAGCTTGATCCTTCGCTTTTAACAACAGAACAAGGCGCAAGATTATGGGCAAAATTGGCTGCATGGGCGCAAGCAGATCAAATCGCATACTATGTTGACGATTCTCCAACAAGCTCCGACGCAGCTTACGATGCAAGAATGCGATTTTTAAGCGCGCTTGAGTCTACTTTTCCGATTCTAGACACGCCTCAATCGCCAACGCATAGAGTTGGCGGAACTTTTTCTAACGATTTTGCGCCAGTTCGTCATCCTTCAAGAATGATGAGCTTGGATGATGTTTTTTCGATTGATGAATTAAAATCCTGGTATAACAGCATTATTCGAGACTTGCAATGGCCCGAAAATAAGCCGCTGCCAATGACATGCGAAGTAAAAATCGATGGACTTGCGCTAAATCTTATTTATCGAAATGGAACTTTGGAACAAGGGCTAACCCGAGGAGACGGTGTTACTGGAGAAGACATATCGCTAAACGTAAGAACAATCGAAGAAATTCCTACGCAATTGCATGGTGAAAATCCAGACGATATTCCAGAATTTGTGGAAATCCGCGGCGAAGTATTTATGAAGTGGGCGGATTTTAGAAAGCTAAACATTGAGCAAGAAGATTTAGGAAAGCCTGCTTTTGCAAATCCAAGAAATGCGGCTGCAGGATCTTTAAGACAAAAGGATCCTAGAATTACATCTACAAGACGCTTGAGTTTTATAGCACACGGATTAGGAAATCTAAAGTGGAAGGACTTAGCGCAAAGCGGTGGTGAATCTAATGCTCATGCTCAAACATCCTTCAACCAATCGGACGCTTACGAATTGTACAAAAAATGGGGTATTCCTGTTTCTCCATATACGCGCAAGGTTACGTCTTTTGAACAAATAGAAGACATGATTGACTACTATGGCGAGCATAGAAACACTATTATTCATGCTCTAGATGGAATTGTAGTAAAAGTAGACGATCGCGCATTGCAAAAAAAGCTTGGTGCAACTTCTAGAGCGCCGCGTTGGGCAATTGCGTACAAGTATCCGCCAGAAGAAGTTAATACGCGCTTAAAAGATATTGTTGTTCAAGTTGGAAGAACAGGAAGAGTAACTCCAGTAGCTGTTTTAGAGCCAGTAACTGTTGCAGGCTCCACTATATCTCGTACGACTTTGCACAATCCATACGAAGTTGAACATAAAGGTGTACTTATTGGAGATACTGTTGTTGTGCGTAAAGCTGGAGATGTTATTCCAGAATTAGTTGGACCTGTGCTCAAATATAGAAATGGCAGAGAAAATGAATTGAAAAAATTCGTTATGCCAGAGTATTGTCCATCTTGCGGAACAAAACTTGCTCCTACAAAAGAAGGCGACAAAGATATTCGCTGCCCTAATGTAGAAAATTGCCCAGCTCAGCTTACTGAGCGCATAATCAACTTGGCTTCAAGACAAGCTTTTGATATTGAAAATCTTGGCGAAGCATCCGCTCTTGCTCTAACTAACCCAGAAGATTCTAGGCCAATAACGTCAAAAGTTTATATTGAAGATAAAAGCATAAGCAAAATAGTTGTTGAGCGTGGATCTTCTAATCCGCCGATTCTACCAGAGTCGAATTGCGATCTTCCTGCTCCTCAAGCTCCTGTTCTTACTAGCGAAGCCGATATTTTTAACCTTAGTGCTAACGATTTAAGAAATGTTAAAGTTTGGAAGGAAATTCCGCTTGTTGAAGAATGGGAAGAAGTAGGAAAAGACGGAAAACTCAAAAAACGATCTAAAAAGATTGGCGGAAGTGGATTATGGAGGCAAGTCTCAGCTTTTTGGACTAGGCCTCTAGAAGCTACTAGAAGAAAGTCGAATGATGATTCTAAAGATTCTAACGACTCTAGTAATTCTAACGACTTTAGTAGTGATGAGTCTAACGAATCTTTTAACCCAAACTACCCAATGTTTGAAGTTCCTGTAGATGCTTACGTAACAAAGCTAGTTGAAAAGAAAATTCGCGTAAATAATGTTCTTAAAACAGTTGAAGCGCCAGAATATACTCGTCCTAGCGAAACAACAAGAGCAATGCTAGAAGAAATAGCTCAAAAAGGTAAGTCTGCGCCTCTTTGGCGTGTGCTAGTGGCACTTTCTATTCGCAGGCTTGGTCCGCCAACAGCTCGCCTTATAGCTGCAAGATTTGGCTCAATCGAGAATATTGCAAATGCGACTATTGAGGATTTAACTCAAATTGATGGCGTTGGCCCAGAAATTGCTCTAGCTGTTTACGATTGGTTTGAAAAATCAAAAGATTCTAACGATTGGCGGAGCGAAGTTTTAAGAAAATGGAAAGAAGCTGGAGTTGTTGGAAACGATTCTGCACAATCCAATAATCTTGAGCAAACGCTTAGTGGCAAAACTGTTGTTGTTACAGGGTCTTTAGAAGATTTCACACGAGATTCTGCTAAAGAAGCTATTGTATCTAGAGGCGGAAAAGCTGCATCTTCTGTTAGTAAAAAAACGTATTGTGTGATTGTTGGAGCAAATGCTGGATCTAAAGAAGCTAAAGCAGAAGAACTTGGCATACCAATGTTGAACGAGAATCAATTTAAGATTTTACTTAAAACAGGTAGTGTTGAATCTGCACTAAAAAGCGATATTACACTTTATTCGCAAAGTGAATTGTAAAAACATGAGTGATAATCTTGTTGAATTAGAAACGCGTATTTACGACTTATTAGGTAGTGTGATTGATCCAGAATTAGGGCGTTCTGTTACCGAATTAAACATGGTTACGGGCGTTCGCGTAAGCGAAAAATCATGCGAAAAATCATGCGAATCAAATAATCATAATCCAACTTATAGCGTTTCTATAGATATTGAGCTTACTGTTCCAGACTGCCCATTAGCTCAAGTTATTACGCAAAGAGTTCAATCAGTTGTAGCAAAGTACCCAAATGCAACGCTTATTCCAACAGTAAACGTAAGCGCTATGAGCAAAGATAAGCTTGCAAAGCTTGTTTCGGATTTAAAAGAGGAGCGTAAAGAAAATCCCTTCAATAAAAATGGCGTTAGAACAAGGATTTTTGCTATTGCATCTGGAAAAGGCGGAGTTGGAAAGTCTTCTATAACGGCTAATTTGGCTGCCACTTTTGCATCTCTTGGCTACAAAACAGCAGCAATAGATGCAGATGTTTATGGTTTTTCATTGCCACGCATGTTTGGAGTTACAACTCAACCGACTAATCTGAACGGCATGCTTATGCCAGTTGAAGCTTGGGGAGTTAAGCTGATTTCTATTGGAATGTTTGCTGGAACAGATCGCGCGATTTTGTGGCGAGGACCTCGTTTGCAACGTTCTCTTGAGCAATTTCTATGCGATGTTTGGTGGGCAGATCCAGACGTGCTTCTTTTAGATTTGGCTCCTGGAACAGGAGATATGGCTTTAGCTGTTGCACAATCATTGCCGAATGTGGAGCTTGTTGTTGTTACAACACCTCAACCTAGCGCTTCGGATGTTGCTGTTAGAGCGGGGCTTATGGCTTTGCAAATTCCAGTTAATGTGCGCGGTGTTGTAGAAAATATGAGTTGGTTCGATAATAATGGAGCACGCTTAGAAATCTTTGGTTCGGGAGGCGGAAAGCGCGTGAGCGATCAGCTTTGCAAAGCTCTTGGTAAGAGTGTTCCTCTTCTTGCTCAAATTCCGTTAGACACAAGTATTAGAGAAATTGGAGAATCGGGCAGACCTGCTGTTCTTACAAAAGATGGCAAACTAGCAAACACTCAATTAGCGAATACATTTGTTAGTCTTGCAAAATCATTAATCGATTAATCGATAAAAAATGAGGCCACTTGACTTTTCGTCAAGCAGCCTTATTTTTGCAATATGCTTTGATTAATGCTTTGCTTTATAAGCCAAACTACTTAATAGCGTTAAGCCACTGTTCTTTAGTTGCTTTTTCTGCTTGTAGCTTAGCTTTACGCTTTGCATCTTTTTCGCTTGCAATCTTAGACTCAAGCTCTTCGAGTTGAGCCTTTAATTGAGCAGCAAAACTAGATTTGCGAGCATCTGCTTCTGGGTCTGCATCCTTCCAAGCAGCGTCTTCAACAGCCTTAATCTTCTTGTCTACATCGTTCAAGCGAGATTCAATTCTGCGCATATCTTCGCGTGGAACAAAGCCAATCTTGTCCCATTCTTCTTGAATCTCAGACAATGCTTTGCGAGCATCTTTAGCGGCTTCTTCGTCTTTAACAGGAACAAGAGCTTCTGCTTTAACTAGTAATGCTTCCTTCTTGCTAAGATTTTCTTTTTCGCCAGCACTCATCTTTTCTCTATCTTCTTGACGAGCATGGTAGAAAGCATCTGCAGCTTCGCGGAACTTAGTCCACAATTCGTCGTCGTGTTGACGACCAGCATTTCCAGCCTTCTTCCAGCGATCCATCAAAGCATTAAACTTCATTGAAGTTTCACGCCATTGAGTAGAATCCTTTAGGCTTTCTGCTTCTTTTATGATTGCTTCTTTAATCTCTTTAGCACTATTGCGCTCATTGTCTCGCTCTTTAACCCAAGCAGAGCGAGCTTGAGAGAACGCAGAGCGAGCCTTGGAAAAACGCTGCCAAAGAGCATCCGCATCCGCCTTGTTTAAGTGAATCGTAGTGCGCTGATGCTGCTGCCACTTATCGAACAGCGAACGAAGCTTATCGGAAAGCGAGCGCCAATTTGTAGACTCGCCCATTTGTGCAATAAGCGCTTCTGCCTGTTCAACAATGGCTGTGCGATCTTTAAGAGCCTTCTCTAGCTCCTCTTTGCGAGCTTTAGCGAGTTCATCTTTTTTAGATGCAGCTTTAGTTTTTAGCTCGGCGTGTCGCGCGCTTAAAGCGGCAAGATCTCCAACAACAGATGGCTCCTTAAGCTCCGCATCTAAAGTAGCTAAGGTCTCGTCAATTTCCTTTGGCCTTACGTTAGAAGATTCAAGTCTTTTTTCAAAAAGATTAAGCTTGATTTTTAAGTCAAGATAACGGTGTACGTAGAAAGTCAAAGCGTCTTCTGGAGTGCCAGTAGAGTATTGCCCTACTTCGCGTTCTCCACCAGCTTCTCGAACATACACATTTCCATTTTCATCAACGCGCCCAAAGGTTTTTGCGGTTTTAACGTCTTCTTCGCTATAAGAAATAGCAGGAACGGCAGCAACAACGCGAGCTTTATTTGCTAAGCTTGCAGGCGAAGGAGCATGCGGCTTTGGGGTAGCTTGTTTAGTAGTTTCTATAGGTTTAGTCTGTTCGGTCACGGGACGACTCCTTAGAGCATATGCACGGTAATAGTGTTACGAATAAGTATGACGGTAAGCCATGATTTTTCCGTAACATAACCTATTATAGTGGACATGGTACAAGGCTCATCAATATCTGGTTTTCCCGAGTGGCTTCCAAGTGAGCGCGCTGTTGAGCAGCGTGTTATGGACACATTGCGGGAAGTCTTTGAATTAAATGGTTTTATAGGCATTGAAACTCGTGCTGTTGAGCAGGGTTCAAGCTTGTTGAAAAAAGGCGAAACTAGTAAAGAAATATATCTTTTATCTAGATTGCAAGAAGTGGGGCACGAAAGCGACACACCAGTTGAAAATCGCATTGGATTGCACTTTGATTTAACAGTTCCTCTTAGTAGGTATGTTGTTGAACACACTGGCGATTTAGCATTCCCATTTAAGCGTTGGCAAATGCAAAAAGTTTGGCGTGGAGAGCGTCCACAAGAAGGACGTTTCCGCGAGTTTGTTCAAGCAGATATTGACGTTGTAGGGAATGGCGACTTGCCATCTCACTACGAAGTGGAGCTTCCGCTTGTTATGGTCGAAGCTTTGGAGCGTTTGCGCAAGTTTGGATTGCCAAAAGCCACTGTTCACGCGAATAATCGCAAGCTTTCCGAAGGTTTTTATAGAGGAATTGGCTTAAGCGATATTGAAGGTGTTCTTCGAGAAATCGATAAGCTAGATAAGATTGGCGCAAAAGAAGTTGCAAATCTTCTTGTAAAAGAATGCGCAGCTACGGATTCTCAAGCTGCAGCATGCTTAGAGCTGGCAGAGCTTAGCGCAAATAGTGGCGAAGAGTTAAAGACTAAATTCAACGATTTATGCGATAAACACAATATTTCTAGGGATTCTAGCAATGAATCTTACGCTTTAGCGATTGAAGGCGTAGAAACGCTTGCGATGATTGTAGACGATGCATCAAAAATTCGTCCAGGATCTGTTGTTGCAGATTTGAAGATTGCACGCGGCTTGGATTATTACACTGGCTCAGTTTACGAGACGTTCCTAGAAGGCGCTGAATCCCTAGGGTCAATCTGCTCTGGCGGAAGATACGACAATCTTGTTTCTCAAGGAAACAAAAAGTATCCAGGCGTAGGTCTTTCTATAGGACTTTCGCGCTTGCTTTCTTACATGCTTCACACAGCTGGAGCTACAGTTTCACGCGTTTCTCCTGCTGCAGTAATGGTTGCAGTTTGGAATGAGGAAGATAGGCCAGCTTGTAATCAGATTGCTCAAAAGCTTCGCTCTAGAGGAATTGCAACAGACGTATCTCCAAGTGCTGCAAAGCTTGGTAAACAAATCAAGTATGCAGATAAGTTGGGTATTCCATACGTTTGGTTCCCAGCAGATAGCACAGATTCTGAATCTAGTCATGATGAAGTAAAAAACATTATTACAGGAGAGCAAGTTTGCGCAGACGTTACGTCTTGGCAGCCAGATGATGCATATGCACATCAAACTGTTTCTTGCGCTCAATAATTGCGATTTGCTTTTTAAGATTTGCGATTTGCGATTTGCTTTTTAAGATTTTAATATTTGAAAGCGCGATTCATGCGGTAAACTATTAAAGTCAAAACAAAAATTAACAAAATTATTAAAACAAGGAAGTGGACTTATGAGCCAGACGGCGTATCGCACACACCATGCCGTTGAAGTGACTGAGACATTAGTTGGACAAAACGTAACCATTGCTGGTTGGGTTGATCGCCGCCGCGACCACGGTGGCGTTGCCTTTGTAGACGTTCGAGACAACACTGGCTTAGTACAAGTTGTTATTTACGATGAAGAAACTGCGCGACCATTGCGAAGCGAGTTTGTTGTGCAAGTTACTGGCGAAGTTCGCTTGCGTCCAGATGGCAATGAAAATGACCATTTAGCAACAGGAAAAATCGAAATCGTTGCAAATAAAGTAACGATTCTCGCTAAGTCCGATGCGTTACCATTCCAAGTTTCTACCGCTTTGGAAAACGAGTCCGAAAACAAGCTTCCTAGCGAAGACGTACGTTTGAAGTACCGCTATCTTGATTTGCGCCGCCCATCAATGCAACGCAATTTGAAGCTTCGCTCTAATATGGCTAAAGCTGCTCGCCACGCTTTGGAAGATATGGACTTTACAGAGGTAGAAACACCAACGTTTATTAAGTCCACCCCAGAAGGCGCTCGCGACTTTGTTGTTCCAGCGCGCTTGGTTCCAGGCTCTTGGTACGCTCTTCCACAGTCTCCTCAGCTCTTAAAGCAGTTGCTTATGGTTTCTGGTGTTGAACGCTACTATCAGCTTGCTCGCTGCTACCGCGATGAAGACTTCCGCGCAGATCGTCAGCCTGAGTTCACTCAGCTCGATATGGAAATGAGCTTTGCAAGCCAAGAAGATGTTATGGCTATGGCAGAGCGCGTTATCGCTGCTATTTGGAAGGAAGCAGGCCACGAAATCACTCTTCCTTTGCCTCGAATTACTTGGCAAGAAGCAATGGATAAGTACGGTTCCGATAAGCCAGATTTGCGTTTTGGAAACCCACTTATTGAGTTGACTGACTTCTTTAAGAACACTCCATTCCGTGTGTTCCAAGCTCCTTATGTTGGCGCTGTGCTCTTTAAGGGCGGTGCAGATACACCTCGTCGTCAGTTTGACGCATGGCAGGATTGGGCTAAGCAGCGCGGAGCTAAGGGCTTGGCTTATGTAGTCTTTGGTGAAGATGGCGAGCTTAAAGGTCCTGTTGCTAAGAATCTTAGCGAAGAAGAGCGTGCAGGACTTAAGGAAGCTGTTGGTGCGCAAGATGGCGATGCTGTGTTCTTTGCAGCAGGCAGCCGCGAATCTTCTCAGCTTTTGCTCGGTGCTGTCCGCGTAGAGCTTGCTAGCCGCGCAGGATTACTTCACCCAGACGAGTTTGCTTTTACTTGGGTTGTTGACTTCCCACTGTTTAAGCGCACGGATGATCCAGACGATGACGATGTTGCAGTCGGCCACTCCAAGTGGACTTCTATGCATCATCCATTTACAATGCCATCTGCTGATTGGATTGACAAGTTCGATAAAGACCCAGAGCATGCAATGAGCGATTCTTACGACATTGTTTGCAACGGTAACGAGATGGGCGGCGGTTCCGTTCGTATTCACCGCGACGATATTCAAGATCGCGTTCTTAACGTTCTTGGAATCGATAAAGCGGAAGCAGACGAAAAGTTTGGCTTCTTGCTTGAAGCGTTTAAGTATGGTGCTCCACCTCACGCTGGTATTGCTTTGGGCTGGGATCGTACTGCTGCAATTCTTGCAGGAGCAAGTTCGATTCGCGACGTAATCGCATTCCCTAAGGCTGGCGGCGGCCGTGATCCTCTAACTGGTGCTCCTGCTCCAATCTCTGCCGAACAGCGTGCAGAAACTGGCGTTGACTACGATCCAGAAGAAGACGAATAGTCGCAAGCGTTAAACAAGAATTAATATTCGCATATGCCGTTAAGTCGTTTGGTTAACTAAACCAAAAATCAAGGCTTAACGGCATTTTTTTAAGTAAAATTAACATTTTTGTATCATTTTTAATGTTTTTCGTAACTTTATAGGTGGTTAAAAGTAACTATTACGATAAACGCATGTAACACAAGAACATTAGAATCCTTTTTATGGATACTAAATTAAACAACACAAAAAAAGTAGCACAGCCATTGGTGGAACTTAGCCATGTTGAAAAACATTATGGCAAGCTTCACGTTTTGAAAGATATTAACTTAACGGTTAATAAAGGCGAAGTGCTTGTTATTATTGGACCTTCTGGTTCTGGCAAGTCAACAATGTGCAGGACGATTAATCGTCTTGAAACAATCGACTCTGGAGATATTCGCATTGATGGTAAGCCTCTTCCTCAAGAAGGAAAAGAACTTGCCGCATTGCGTGCAGAAGTAGGAATGGTGTTCCAGTCCTTTAATCTTTTTGCAAACAAGACGATTCTAGAAAACGTTACGCTTGCTCCTATTAAGGTTCGCCATATGGAACAGCAAGAAGCAGAAAGTTTAGCAATGGATCTTCTTGCTAGAGTTGGCGTAGATAATCAAGCAAACAAGATGCCTTCTCAGCTTTCTGGCGGTCAGCAGCAGCGAGTGGCAATTGCTCGCGCGCTTGCAATGCACCCAAAGGTTATGCTTTTTGATGAGCCTACATCTGCACTTGATCCAGAAATGGTTAACGAAGTTCTTGATGTTATGGTTGAGCTTGCAAAAGAAGGAATGACCATGATTTGCGTTACTCACGAGATGGGCTTTGCGCGTAAAGCCGCAGACAAAATCGTGTTTATGGCAGATGGCAGAATTCTTGAGCAAAATACGCCAGAAGAGTTCTTTGAGAATCCAAAGACAGACAGAGCAAAAGACTTCCTTTCAAAGATTTTGACTCATTAATTTGATTCTTAATTGAAATCATTAATATCGATTTTTAAGTCTTTAAGAGGTAGTTATGAAATATTTACACAATATTGCTCTTAAGTGTAAGCGCTGCAAACTGGGATTAAGGCATACATATCGCGCAATTTTATCTATGATTTGCGTATTGTGCTGCGTTTTCCCGCTTAGCGCTTGCAGTAGCGATAATCGCAGTAACGTAATACGCATTGGTATTAAGTTTGATCAGCCTGGTCTTGGTTTCAAAAAGTCTGGAACCTACGTTGGCTTTGATGTAGACGTTGCAAAGTATGTTGCCAAAAAGTTGGGTTACTCCGAAGATAGGATTGTTTGGAAGGAATCGCCTTCAAAACAGCGCGAAGCAATGCTTCAAAATGGTGATGTGGATATGATTGTTGCAACATATTCCATAACAGATGCCAGAAAAAACACTGTTTCTTTTGCAGGACCATATTTTATTGCTGGTCAAGATTTATTGGTTCGCAAAGACGAGCATAAAGTAAGTGGCCCAGACGATTTAGATGGAAAGCGTTTATGCTCGGTAACTGGTTCTACGTCTGCAATAGTTATTAAAGAGAAGTACTCTTCAAAAGTTCAACTTATGCAACAGCCTGGTTATGCGGAGTGTGCAACAGCATTATTCTCTGGAATCGTAGACGCTGTTACAACAGACGATATTATTCTTGCTGGCCTTGCTACAGCATCGCGCGGCAGACTAAAGCTTGTTAGTAAGCCATTTACTGAAGAACACTACGGAATTGGCATTAAAAAAGGAAACACTAAGCTAGCTAAGCGCATTAATGCTGCTCTTAAAGACATGATTAAAAATGGTTCATGGAAAAGAGCTTTAGACGATAACATGCGCGGAACTGGTTTTAAGCCAAACGCAAAGTATAATCCGCCAGTACCAAATGAGGGGGAGGAGTAAAATGCAAGACTTTGTGCAATTATTTACCTCGTACAATATTCCAGGAGCATTCTTGGTAAATATTGAAATCACATTATGGAGCGTGCTTTTTTCCACGATTCTTGGTGTGATTTTAGTTATGATGAGGATTTGTCCAATTCATTCGCTTCGCATTATTGCAAGCGCATATGTTGAGTTCTTTAAGAATATGCCTCTAACTATAATCATGGTTTTTATGGTTCTTGGCGTGTACGCACAGCTAAAGCTCGGTTTTTCCACTGTTTTTAGCGTAAACTTCTTCTGGCTTGCAATTGCTGGCTTGAGTTTCTACACTGCAGCATTTGTTTGCGAATCTTTAAGATCTGGCTTAAATACAGTACCTTTGGGTCAGGCAGAAGCATGTAGAGCGCTTGGGCTTAACTTCTTCCAATCGGCTTTTAATGTGATTTTGCCTCAAACATTTTGCGGATCTGTAGCACCTCTTGGAAACACTTTTATTGCGTTGCTTAAAAATTCCACTGTTGCTGCTGCTGCATCTGTTGCAACTGAAACATCTACTCTTATGAGCGAGATGATTGAGAGGCATGCAGATTTGATTGTTCCAATCTTTTTGATTTTTGCGTGCGGATACATTGTGTTGATTATTCCAATTGGTATTCTTACAACTTATTTGTCTAATAAGCTTGCGGTTAGAAGGTGATAAAAATGGCAAAAGAACAAGAAAAATCTCTGTTATTTGATGCGCCTGGGCCTAAGGCTCTAAAGAAGATTCGCATTGCAAATATTGTTGCGTGCGTTGTGTTTGCGCTTATTGTTATTGCTTTGCTTTTAAGACTTAGCAATCCTCCAGAAGGCGAAAATCAGCTTTCGTGGGCATTGTGGAATCCAGCTGTAGAATCGGAAGCTTGGAGCGATTTTTATCTTCCAGGATTGTGGATGACTCTTAAAGCTTCGCTTCTTGCTGTTGCAGGATCAATAGTTTTTGGACTCTTGTTTGGTCTTTTAAGACTATTGCCTAGCTTGATTCTTCGTAGCATTTCTGCAGTTGTTGTTGAGTTTTGCCGAGCAGTACCAGTTCTTTTGCTTATGATCTTCCTTTGGCGAGGATTTGCATTTGCTGGAATAAGTGGAGCGTCTTATTGGGCTGTTGTTTTGTCTTTGATTTTGTACAACGGTTCTGTTGTTGCAGAGTTAGTTCGATCTGGCGTTGGAAATCTTCCTAACGGTCAGCGCGAAGCATCTTTAGCTCTTGGACTTTCGCAATATCAATCTTTAACACAAATCGAAATGCCGCAAGCAATAATCGCAATGCTTCCTGCAGCTGTAACTCAGCTTGTTGTTGTGTTAAAAGATACTGCATTGGGTTCCATAATTATGTACACTGATTTGCTCCAAGAATCTAGACGACTTGGATCAATGTACTTTAACATTTTGCAAACTTTGACTGTTGCTGCAGTTGTATACTTCTTGATTTGCTGGGCGCTTTCTTGGTTTGCTGAATGGCTTCCAGCAAAGCTTAGTAGCAGAACTGCAGCTCCAACAGAGCCAGAACCTGTTGCACCAATCGCAATTATGGATCCTTCTAACGTGAATCAGATTGCTGTTGCTAAGGAAGTTAAAGAGCTGCCACATGGTGGAACTCCTAGAAAGTACCACGTGCATCACCGCGGTACAAACGCTTCTATTCACCATTGGCGTCGTACTCGTTACTTGCAAGGCTACGATGAGCATCATCTAGAAACAGGTGACGAGAATCTAGATGATAGTCAAAATACTAACCAAGATAAAAATAATAAAAAGCATGATTAATCTTAATTTTTAGATTAATTCATGTATTGATAGCGCAATGGGTTTGATTCCGCCTGTTGCGCTATTTTTATTCGTTTGTTTTATTCGTTTGAACAAAACTCTATTTAGTATTTACTAAAACACGACTAAAACATGCTTAAAACGTTACAAAACATGCTTAAAATAAAAATCGATAAAAATCGACACAATCATGTTAAAAATCGTGTTGTGATGTGTCGTCATTGAAAGATATCATAGCAAAGATATGCTTGCGTTCGCCGTTATGACTGGAGGAAAGTTTTATGACTATCGCACAAGCGGGGGAAAGCAAGTCTCGTAGAGTTTTGTTAAAGCTCTCGGGAGAAGCATTTGGCGGTGGCGCCGTTGGTATAGATACTCATGTTATTCGTAGAATTGCTGGCGAGATTGTAAAAGCAGTGCATGAAGGCGTGCAAGTTGCAATCGTTGTTGGCGGCGGAAACTTCTTCCGCGGTGCAGAGCTTCAACAAGCTGGCATCGATCGTAGTCGTGGCGATTATATGGGTATGCTTGGAACTGTTATGAATTGCTTGGCTTTGCAAGATTTTCTTGAGCAAGCAGGTCAGGCGACTCGCGTTCAAACTGCTATAACAATGGGTCAAGTTGCTGAGCCTTATATTCCACTTAAAGCGATTCGACACTTAGAAAAAGGCCGAGTTGTAATTTTTGGGGCAGGCGCTGGAATGCCTTATTTTTCAACCGATACCGTTTCTATTCAGCGTTCTTTAGAGATTCATTGCGATGAAGTTTTAATGGGCAAGAATGGCGTTGACGGAGTTTATAGTGCAGATCCCCGCAAAGATCCTAATGCTAAGAAATTCCTCACTCTTAATTACCATCGCGCGCTTGTTGATGGTCTTGCAGTTATGGACGCTTCTGCGCTTTCTATGGCTAGAGACAACAGCCAAAAGATTCGCGTATTTGGTCTAGAAGGAGAAGGAAACGTTACTCGCGCATTAGTCGGAGATCAAATCGGAACTTTGGTTTCTAACGATGAGCCTACATTTGCTTAATAGATGAAATATTAGTGAATAATCATCAATAAATAATCATCAATAAATAGAACATGCAAATTAGGCAATAACTTAATAACCTAAAATTTAACAAACCTAAAATTTATAAATAAAATTTTAATTGGCACAACTAATACCAATAAAGGAGAACACATGCCAGCTATTGTTGATCAGGCTCTTGAACAAATGAACAAGTCCGTTGAAGCTACAAAAGAAAACTTTATGGGCATTAGGACTGGTCGAGCTAATCCTGCTCTTCTTAATGGAATTATGGTTGACTATTATGGCGCGCCAACTCCTATTAAGGCTGTAGCTTCTATTGGCGTTCCAGAGCCAAGAACTCTTTCTGTTACTCCTTTTGATGCATCGCAAGCAAATGCTGTTGAAAAAGCTATTCGCGATTCAGATTTGGGTGTTAGCCCTAACAGAGATGGCAATGTTATTCGCGTTACAATGCCAGAGCTTACTGAAGATAGACGTAAGGAATACGTAAAGCTTGCTAAGACCAAGGCAGAAGAAGGCAAGGTTGCTGTTAGAAATATTCGTCGCAAGACTAAAGAAAGCATTGATAAGTCTGTTAAAGATGGCGAAATTGGCGAAGATGAAGGCGATCGTTTGCAAAAAGAACTAGATAAAGTAACTAAGCAAGTTACTGATTCCTTAGACGCTTTGCTAGAAGGCAAGCAGAAGGAAATCATGGAGGTTTGATTCTTTGGATTCAAATGCTACGAACGATGCTTATGAAGCTTTAACAGATATAAACAAGCGAACTGGCAGGAACATGCCACAAGCTATTGCAACTGCAGTGCTGCTGATTGCTGTAATTGTGGCATGTCTTCTTGTAAGCATAGATGCTTTTGTTGTTCTTCTAACTGTTTTTATGCTTCTTGCATTGTGGGAATTGCACGTTGACTTTGCTACAGCAGGATTTAGGATTCCTTTTGCAATTCTGTCTATTTGCTCGGTTATTACGATTTTTTCAACCTTCTACGCAAAGTGGCATGCAGTTGCAATGGCAAGTGGAATAACAGCCTCGCTTATTTTAACTGTTATTTTTGCAACTCTAAATAGCACTGTATCTAAAAGAACTATGCGTGCTGTAGAAAAGAAACTACAGCATGCAACTTCTAAAAGCCCAAAAGCTAGTACTTTTACTAATACAGCTGTTTCGTTGTTTGTAGTGTTGTATATTCCTCTTCTTGCTTCTTGCATTATTTTATCTATAGCTGATTCTAAACAAGCTGTAGCGCACGCAATGCTACTCATATTTTTACCTGCTTTAAGCGATACGGGTGGTCTTTTTGCTGGAGCATGGTTAGGTAAACATAAGCTTTCTCCACGAATATCTCCAAAAAAGTCTGTTGAAGGACTTATAGGATCTATGCTTCTTGCACTAATCGGAGCTTACGCGATTGTTGCTGGATTCTATGGAATATCTTGGATTAAATTCTGGTGGATGCCTGCTGTTATGGGCATTTTGTCTGGAATTGTTGGAACTTTTGGTGATTTGTGTGCATCTATGCTTAAACGAGATATTGGCATTAAAGACATGGGTCATTTGCTTAAAGGTCATGGCGGTGTTCTAGATAGAGTGGACTCAATCTTGCTGTGCGCGCCGGTTTTAATGGCATTAATCAAAGCTGTTGGATTCTAATATTAGTTTTTACCAATTAGAATTTACCAATTAAACGTTTTAACAAAAGTCCTTATGTTTTGTTGAAAGTAAAAGAAAATAAAGGAAAGTAAAGAATATGACAATTTGCGCTATTCCTAGTCCAAGTATTTCTCAAATTACATTCGGACCTATTACATTAAGATTTTATGCGCTTTCGATTCTTGCTGGAGCACTAGTTGCAATTTGGATTGCTAATCGCAGATGGAAGCGAGAAGGCGGAGATTTTAACCAAATTTTAGATATAGCTCTTGTAAGCCTTCCTATGGGAATTGTTGGCGCGCGTCTATATCACGTTATTACAACTCCAGAGAAGTTTTTTGGCGCAAATGGCGATTTTCTAGAAATTTTTAGGATTTGGAATGGTGGACTTGGAATCTGGGGCGGAGTAATACTTGGCTCTTTGGCTGCTAGTGCATTTTGCGTGTACAGAAAATATCCTATAAGTCTACTGGCTGATTGTGCAGCTCCTGCATTGCTTGTAGCTCAAGGAATAGGGCGTTTAGGCAATTGGTTTAATCAAGAACTTTATGGCGCTCCTACAACACTTCCATGGGGATTAAAACTTAATTATTCGGCATCAAATGCAATTGGTCACGCTGAAAGATGCTACGACGGTCTTACATGCCCAGAAGGCACACTTTTCCATCCAACGTTCTTGTACGAGATGCTTTGGAATTTTGCAGGCGCTGCTTTGCTTATATGCTTTAGCAAAGCACTTAAAAGCAAGCTTAAGTCTGGTTCCGAGTTTGTTCTTTACGTAATGTGGTATACAGCTGGAAGAATGTGGATTGAAGCTTTACGCATTGATTTTTCACACACTTTCCTTGGAGTAAGAATTAACGTTTGGGTGTCGATTGCAATTTTTATTGCTTCGATTATTGTTTTTGTTATTTTGCAAAATAGTAAAAAATCGCGAGCAAATCTTGTGAACCGTTTGATTGACATTACAGCATACGAGCGTGAGCGCGAACTTCAATCCAAAACAAAAATGGTTTACAAAAACGAAGCGAAAGAGGAATCTAAGTTAAATAGTTAGATTTAGTTAGTTTGAGTTAGATTTTGTTTTTCTAGTCGCTTGCTTTTCTTAGAATGGAACACATGAATATACAAATAGCACCTAGCATTCTTTCTGCAGATTTTTGCAATCTTGAAAGAGATCTTATAGCAATTTCCAATGCTGATCTTGTTCATGTTGATGTTATGGATCATCATTTTGTACCGAATTTGACTTTGGGGGAGCCGATTGTAAAGCGCATTTGCGAAGTTACTAATCTTCCTGTAGATGTTCATTTGATGATTGAAGACCCAGACCGTTGGGCACCAGAATACGCTAAGCTCGGAGCTGATTCTGTTAGCTTCCACATGGGTGCAACTCACGCTCCTGTGCGTCTTGCGCGTCAGCTTAGAGATATGGGTTGCAAAGCTTGCTTTGCAGTTCGACCGGCCGAGCCAGTTGAGCCTATTTTCGATATTTTAGACGAGTTCGACATGGTTCTTATTATGACTGTTGAGCCTGGTTTTGGTGGCCAAAAGTTCTTGAGTAATCAAATGAACAAGGTTCGCCGTTTACGCGATGAGATTACGCGCCGCGGATTAAGCACGCATATTCAGGTTGATGGCGGTGTTAGCCCATCTACTGCTGCAACTGTTGCACAAGCTGGAGCAGATGTTCTTGTTGCTGGCTCTGCAGTTTACGGAGCAAGTAGCCCAGCTCAAGCAATTGATTCTATTCGTAATATTGCTCAAGAAGCTTGGCGCGCATAGAAATATTGGGGCATAAAAGTGCCCCAATATTTTATTATTCGCAATAGTACTAGTATTGAAAATTTTATTTTTAGCAAGTTTTAAGGAAATTAGGTATGGTCAAATTCGTTTATAGTCAGGAATATAGTCCTGAAGCGCTTAATCGAGTTCTTACTGTGCCTAATGTTATTAGCTTTTTAAGAATATGCTCAATACCTTATCTTGCTGTTTTAATTGCGCAACACAAAATGTGGCCTGCTTTAATTGTTCTTGCAATAGCTGCACTTTCTGATTGTATTGACGGTTATATTGCAAGAACTTTTAATCAAGTTAGCAAATTAGGACAGATTCTAGACCCCATTGCAGATAGGCTTCTTATAGTTTGCAGCACATTAGCTTTAGTATTTGCAAAGATTATACCTTGGTGGGCATTAGCTTTAGTTGTTTTGCGAGACGCAATAATGGCAATTTTAATTGTGATTCTTGCACAATACGACTATGGCCCTTTGCCTGTTAATTTTATGGGCAAAACTGGAACAGCATTGCTAATGGTAACTATTGTTCTATTTATGATTGTTTTCGCTATTGCAGCAGAGCCAATGCTTATTCTATATGCTGCTGCAATAGCGTGCGCAATTTGGGGAATCACACTTTATTGGTTTGCAGGAATACTATATTGTATACAAGCTTATAAGCTACTAATAAAAAAGGCTAAATAATCCTTACGATTTTTTAAAAACGAGTTAATAGCAACGGATAAATCATGGTGGAAAAGACTTCTAAGCTAAATCAAAGTGGGGATTATGCCTCTAGTGGCACAATCCCAGAGTCTTTTCCTGCTCCAACTGTTGTTTTGTTTTCTAAACGCAGAGCAGTATTTTCTAAATCCGTGTTTGGTTTAGGCGCTCATCATGTTACAAATTCATCTTATACTTTTTCATCGCATCGAGATAGGCATCGTAGGCTTGAAGATTATTCTCTTAGACTAATAGATGATTTAAGCAACAGGCCAGTTGATCCGCTTTTTATGGATTCTAGACTAAATAAGCAAAATGTTAGCAAGATTAGTCTTTGGATTACAAGAATAATTGTTTTTGTAATTTGCATTGCTGTTGGTACTGTTGGTAGTCAATTCGTACGTAAACTACACGCTGATTCGCGTAAAGCTATACGCGTATCTTTAGCGAACGAGCTTACGACTCACGCAAGCAGATTCGACAATCTTGTTAAAGAAGTTGCAAAGCTTCGCGCTAGTGTAGATAAAGAGTCTAAAAGAATTAACACTCCGTACGAAAATCAAGTTGATAAATCCGACAACATGACTAATGGCACTCACGCTGTATATGGCCCTGGTGTTGTTTTGACTATTGCAAATCCTATTTCTGCAAGTAACGATGTTTCTAATGGTTCTATTCCTAGAGAAATGTCTAAAGGCGCTAGAATCAAGGTTGTTAGCGATCGAGATATTCAAATCTTTGTTTCTATTCTTTGGGATGCTGGAGCAGAAGCAATATCAGTTAACGGATACAGGATTGGTTCTCAAACATCGATTCGTACTGCAGGATCCACGATTCTTGTTGGAGTTAATCAAACTCAAAGCCCGTATACAATTGAGGCAATAGGAGACAGCTCAAGCCTTATTGAAAAGTTAAATTCTCAAAAGCATTCTGAATGGTTTACATCTCTTACAAATGCTGGCATTAATCCACAAGTCTCAGCTACTAATAACTTAAAGTTATCGGCAGCTGGAACGGGAGAAGTAAATTTTGCAAAAGAGTTGACGAGTAGAAGATAGAAAAATAGGAAAGATAGGAAATAGGTTATGACAGCTATTCTTGGATTGATTTTAGGAGCACTTATTGGTATTGTTGTGCATCCAGATATTCCAGTGGTTATTCAACCGTATTTGCCAATCATGGTGCTTGCTGCACTAGATGCTCTTCTTGGCGCTGCTAGAGCTTATTTTGAGCGCAGCTTTTCCGACAAAGTGTTTGTTATTTCGTTCTTCTCAAATGTTATTGCTGCAACGCTTTTAGTTTTGCTTGGCAACCAGCTTGGAGTTGGTGCACAATTGCAAACGGCTGTTATTGTTGTTTTAGGAATACGAATCTTCTCTAACGTTTCTGCAATTCGTCGTTTTATATTTAGGGGATAGATTCAGGGGATAATATGAAACATCCACTTGCGAATACTTCAAAAAACAGCGTAAAAAACAATGAATTAAGCGATAATAATATTGATAAAAATATAGACAATATTGTTAAACGGCTTCATCGCCAGCATGCTAAAGATAGAGAAAGCGACCGCACTCAAACAGGTTCCTTCCCGAAAGTTACGCGCAAAAATAAGCCATCTTTGCAAGGTCATGTTACAAGAACGCGCATTCTAACAGGCTTGCTTGTTATGCTTCTTTGCGCTCTTCTTAGCTTTGCATATATGATTCAAGTAAATCGAAGTGCTCTTGTGTACCAAACTATGAGCGAAGACGAGCTTACACGATTGATCACGGAAACTAATTCTCAAATACAAAATCTTGAACAACGAAAGTTTGAATTAACAAGTCAGCTTAATTCTCTAAAAGCATCTGTGAATAAGCAAGAAGAAGCTGCTAGAATTGCTAAGCAAAATTCGCAAACAAGCGGCTTGATTTCTGGTAGACTTCCAGCAATTGGAAAAGGTGTTATTATTCATATTACAGCTGGAGAAAAAGAGCGCGTAGATGCTGCAACTATGTTTCAGCTTATAGAAGAGCTTCGCAATGCTGGTGTGGAAGTTATGTCTATTAACGACATTCGTATTGTGACTTCTAGCTATATTTCCGACGCTAAGCATGGATTGCTGTGTGATGGAATCGAGATAAATCCTCCTTACATAGTTAAGGCGATTGGCGATGCGCAAAATTTGCAAAACGCCGTAAATATTGCAGGGGGAGTTGGATCTAGATTAAAAGTTAAATTTGGCGCTTCCGTATACGTTTCAACGCCTGAAGAGGTTGAGATTCGTTCAACACGCGAACCAAAACAATATCAATATGCAAAACCGGTCGAATAAGAAGGTAAAATAGCAATTATGACTGAACCTATTCCTACAGCTGGCGAAACAACCATTATTGGCATGCCAGCAATAACTATTCCTGTAAATTCTAGTGCAGACCGCCCTCTAAAGCAGGATGATTTAGACACAATAGCAAAACTACTGCCAGGCACCGCTTTGCTTATTTCTACACGTGGGGCAGTTTCTGGGTCTCGTTATTTGCTAGACGAAGATGTTGTATCGGTTGGGCGTGATTCCAGAGCAGATATTATGCTTGACGATTCTACTGTTTCTAGAGCGCATGCTGTTTTTAGAAGGAATGGGAACGTTTTTAGCATTGCAGATGCGGGCAGCTTAAACGGAACATATGTTAATCGTAATCGAGTTGATGAAGCAGTTCTTAATAATGGCGATGAGATTATGATTGGCAAATATCGCTTAATGTTCTTTACGCAAAGTGCTGTTAGTAAACGATAGCGATCAACACAATAAACACAATAAACACAATAAACAATAATGGTATTGAAAAACTCTTCTAAAAAGAATGCGCTGGCCGATTTTGATGAATCTAATAATCAGCCAGTGCAAGGGGAGTTGTTTTCTTTTTCTAGCGATGGAGAAGAGTCCGTTGGGTATCGCGGAAGCGTTGCAATGAAGATTGCTGGAATAACCTATAGGCAACTTGATTATTGGGCTAGAAAAAACATTATTGTGCCTTCGATTAATCCTTCACACGGGTCTGGATCCAGACGTTTATATTCTTTCAAAGATATTTCTATTATGGCGGTTGCTAAGCGACTTTTAGACGCTGGAGTAAATCTTACAAATGTTACAACAGCTATAGTTTTTTTGAATTGTTATAGTGTTAATCATCTTGAGCGCATGACAATAATTTGCGATGGTCAATCTGTTATGGAATGTAACAATAATCAAGAAAACATGTTTAGCATGCTCGAAGGCGGCTCAGCTGTTTTTGCAATCGCAGTTGGATGCATTGTTAAGCAAGTACGAGCTGATTTATCTAAAGAATCTTCAATATAAAGAATTGTGAATTGAGAATTGTGTTTGTACTTTATGACTAATCTGACATAACGTACATTATCGGATACTTATATAGAATTATTTTTATATAGAAATATCATTTGCGCAAAGTATTATCAAAATATTCATCAATAGCAATGCTCAAATCACAAACATTGTCAATAATCCTATAAGCACCGTGCTTTTTAAGCTCACCAGGCTCTGCGTAGCCCCAAGCGCAACCAAGACAATCAATGTAGCATGCTAAAGCACCATCTGCGTCCGTCCATCGGTCGCCAACCATTAATGCCTTGTCTAGCGAATAGTCAAAACCAATATTTTTCAAAACATAGCGAATAACTTGGTCTTTTTTAATTCTAGACATATCGGCACTCGCGCCGTAAATTCCATCAATCAAATCTGTTAAACCAAAATAATCACAAATAGGCTTAACTTGATATTCTGGCTTGCAAGATGCTGTAGCAAGATAATATCCAGATTCACGTAGTTTCTTTAATTGTTCTGGAATACCTTCGTAAACCTTATTCAAAAGACTTCCAGTGATTTTACTACCACTAGGATTTTTCGGATCTGTAAAAGTTGCAACTTCGGAATAATACTTTCGATACAACTTTACGCCTTCTAATTGCAAATCTTCTGGCATGCCATTTCGTTGAAAAGATTCAAGAATAGACGGTCCTACAAAGCGCATCATCTCTTCATCGTCTGGAATTTGCATGCCTAAATCGCTCATAGCTCTTTTAGCACACGCAATAATTCCCATATGAGATTGAGTCAAAGTGCCATCTAAATCAAGCAAAACAACTTTCATGGAGTTTTCCCTAAAATCCTAAATTAAATAATTAATATTAGTGATTAATCACAAAATTAAAGTAAAACTACACATCAAAGACTACTCGTAATCAGGAATCCAACCTTCGTGATGCATTTTCAAGCGTTTATCAAGCAAAGCTTTTAGCTCTTCTTCGCTTCTACGCTCTAAAAGCATATCCCAATGAGTTCGAGTTGGCTTATTAAAATCATCATCTGGCCTATCTGCGTCGCCTTCTTTATGCGCTAAAGCACCGCAACGGCATTCCCATTCTTCTGGAACTTCTGCACCTTGAGCAAGCGGGAGAATAGTCCTATGCCCTTTAGGACAAACATATGTAACATCATTACGAGCTGCAAAATCAACATTATCGTCGGATTCTAGCGACTTTGCACCAATGCTCATACCACGTAAACTGCGTTCTGCCATATTATATTCTCCTTTTAGTTTCCATTATAAAGCTAGCGAATTGCACGGACTATAAATACTAAACATCACAAAATACTAAACATCACAATAGGCTACTACCCCACGATTAATTATTTGAACTGCTTCATATGCTTTGTGTGCTAACGAATCGTCTACATTAGGCAAAATTCTTAAATAATCGCTAAGAACAGCAAGTTGATTAAGCAAGTCTATAAGTCTTTTAGCAAAGCGAACAAAATCTCCACCCGTAATATCCGTATTTTGCAAAATATCAAGCAAGTCAGCGCCTTGCGCCCAATCGTATATAAGGTCTACTGCGCCAAAATCCAGCGATTTCAACGCATCAAGATGATTATTTAAGCACATATTGCTTATGCGCATAAACAATTCCTTTAATCTAGAAACAGTATTGAATACAGCGCCGTCTAATCCACCAGGATATCTTCTTGGCTCCGATCCAACTGGACCTCTAGACTCATAAACCAAAGAAGATACGCAACTCAACAGCTCGATAGGAGTTAAATCGTTAAAAATACCTTCGCAAATAGCTTGCGCAAAAACAACATCAAGCTCGTTATAAAGTCGTCTAAGAAGCTGACCTTTATTAGTCAAAGCAAACGTATTACCTGTTTCTTTTAAGTAATCCAAACTACAAAGAACGTTGCAAATACGGTCAAAACATCTTGCAACAGAACCAGTTCTAGAATTATAACGTTCTTTAACTTGATTTAACTCTTTTGTTTCTCTAGCCCAATAATAGCCCCAATGCAAGTGACTCTGAATATCTGGGCAATTTGCGCAAGGATGGTTTCTTTCTTGACTACGCAAACTAGCAATTTTGTTATCTAACTCTTTGAAGGCATTTGAACGCTCTAAATCGCTGGAAAACAGCGTATGCTTAAGTTTTCTACGCTGATCATGTTGAGCGTCTTTAAGGCGCATTCTAAGAGTCATAAACTCAGCAAAATCGCCATTAGAACAATAAAAAGCTTGCTCATAGCCACTAATCGCCTCTTGAAGTTCTTCAATACGACTCAAAAGGCGCGCTGCCGAAGCGTTCGCTTCCCATTGAGCAAATGAGCTACTAAGCGTTACTCGAGCTGTTTTTGCATCGCTATTATTAAGAAGATTAACAGCCATGTTAAAAGTTGGAACAAAGCTAGAGTGAAGAGGATAAACACGCTTACTAGAAAGAGAAGCCGCTTTAGCTGGGTCAAAATCAGGATTGTCTATTAAAACAGCATGACCAATATCGTCAATTCCGCGTCTTCCAGCTCGGCCAGTAAGTTGAGTAAACTCGCCAGGCGTAAGAGGAACATGACCTGTACCATCATACTTAACTAGCTTTTCTACAACAACACTCCTAGCTGGCATATTTAAGCCTAAAGCAAGTGTTTCTGTGGCAAAAATAATCTTAATAAGACCACGCTCAAAAAGAGTTTCAACAATATGCCTAAAAATCGCAATCATACCTGCGTGATGAGCCGCAAATCCTTGCTCAAGAGCATATCTAAAGCGTTCAAATCTAAGCGCTTTTAAGTCACTTTTAGAAAGTTTATTTTGCGAGATCATTGAATCAACAATTCTACGAATCTCGTACATCTCTTCATCGCTTGTAAGAGCTAGACCAGCGTTTAAGCATTGCTGAACAGCTTGATCGCAACCAGAACGTGAGAAAATAAAGTAAATCCCAGGAAGCATATTAAGATAATCAAGCTCGTCAATAACAGCCCATCTTTTAGGAGTATGACGAACAGTTAAAGACGACTTGGAATTTTTTTGTAAATCACTAGAGCGATCGCGCGATTTTCTTTTAGAAAATCGCCCTTTAGAGAATCTCTTATCTTTACTTAAATAAGAAGATTTTTTGCGCAAAGCAGCATTTTCCCACTGGCTTAACTTTCTAGTTAAAGCAAGATTTACACGATTCGTTGCATTACCATTTTTGTCTGTATCGTAAAGATTAAGAAGCTCTGGCTCTGTTTGACCATCTTTTTGAATAATGACATGACGTTCAAGAGGAACAGGCCTATGCTCATCTACGATTAAATGAGTGTTTCCGCGAACAGAAGAAATCCATGCGCTAAAATCTTCAACATTAGAAACAGTTGCCGAAAGTCCAATAATTTTAACACTTTGCGGAAGATGAATAATAACTTCTTCCCAAACTGCTCCTCGGAATTTATCTGCTAAATAATGCACCTCGTCTAAAACAACAAATCCAAGAGAATTAAGTGTTATTGAACGTTCATAAAGCATATTGCGTAAGACTTCTGTTGTCATAACAACAATATCTGCTTCACTGTTAACAGACGTGTCTCCTGTTAAAAGACCAACTTTATTAGATCCATAAACTTCACAAAAATCATGATATTTTTGGTTACTAAGAGCCTTGATTGGAGTTGTATAGAAGGTTTTAACACCGCGATTAACGCCCAAAAAAACAGCAAAATCTGCTACAACCGTTTTACCAGCGCCTGTAGGAGCAGCAACAAGAACGTTATCTCCATTTTCTAGAGCATCAATTGCCTCAAGTTGAAAATCATCCAAATCAAAGCTTAAGGAACTTTCAAATTTAGCAGCCATTGATTTAGAATGTTGCAAAGTCTTGCGAAACGCACTAAATCTTTGAGACGGAGATAATGGGAGCGTAGTCATAAACTATTCTTTAGTTTCCTTTAGTTTCTTTAGATTCATTAAAAATTGGATTGTCAATATCTTCTTTGCGCAAAGACAAGTTATTCCAATGTTGCCAAACAATTCTATGAGAATCTCCTACTTTTTCTCTGCGCTTTAAAACTCTAATTCTAGCCTCTTCTACACGTTGCGCAGCATCGAAAATCGGACGCGTAAAAAATGGATATGAATCCTTTTTCAACGAATCTTCACTGTTTTGCAACTTTTCAAAACAAGAATAAGCCTTAGTATAAAAACTCGTGCAATTCGTTAAAATCTTATACGCGCATTTAAGCGCGTACGCAAGCCCTGCGCCAATCATGCATAGCATAAAAAGAATTAATAAAAGCCAAATCCACCATGGCATTTTAATTCTCCACGTTTTGGAAATCGCTATTATTAACGCTTAATTCTCGCTGTGCTCGAGCAATAATCATAGTGCGCAAAGTTTCTGGAGAAACAGCTTTAATATGACGAGCGTGAGCAATGCAAAATGCAACAAACCAAGAGTCGGAAGAAACCGTTAAATGAACCTTAACGCCAGTTCCACAAGGCTCGATTGTAGCTCCAGAAAGACTCTTTAAGAAGTTCAAATCTGGCTCATCTGTAATAAAGCATGTTTGAGTACCATTGTCAAAACTCCATTTTCTAAGTTCGCTAACTGGAACATCTGGAATTTCTACAGGGCAAATAGGCTTAATAACTTCTGCACGCTCAATTCTTGCAACGCGCAAAACCTGCCAAATTCTCGGCAAACCGTTTGCTTTATTAATCGAAGTGTCTTTTGCAACAAAAGTACGCTTATCTTGTGGAGTTTGAGCCTCAACATCTGTCCAAACAGCAACGTAGTAAACGCCTTCATCAACAAAAATCTTAGAAGGAGCAACAATCTTTCTGCGTGTTCTACCAGCGCCATCTGTGTACTCCATGTCGATTAATGCATTAGCACTAATAGCGCTGCGAACAACAGAACAATTTCTAGGCTCTACCTCGTAACCAGTAAGGCTAAGCCAAGGAGTCTCCCCTGGGCTAACATGCCTACGCAAACGCATGTAAAGCGCTTTGGCTTGATCTCTTTGTTCAGCAGGCAAAAGAGGAGAATGCGCAAGGTAGTTGATAGAGGCCGTAAGCATGCTCATATATTGTTGAGAAACTCCAGCTAAACGCTCAAGACCAAGCGAATTAGTTGCGGAAACAATACCTTCGGCTTCTAAAAGAGACCAATCAATATCGAAGAATTGGCTACCTGCCATCTCGCCATCGTCGGAAACAGTAGTAAGCGTATTAATGTCTTTATGCAAAATCGCAACAAATCTACGAAGCTCATCATCATTCTTAGGTTTGCCAATAAATCTTACAGCAAGCTCATTTAGTGGGAATTCTTCTCCAAGATGAGCAGAAAGGAAGAGCATTAGTCGAAGTCTGCGATCTACTTCACTTCCCGTTTGGAAAGACGCCTTTTTTTGACGAGACTTGTCTGGCTCGTTTTCCGAAAGGTCTTGATTATCTTCCGCATTAGAACGTGCAGAATCAACGCTTTGATCAGCGTAATTCTCGTCGCATTCAACGAATTGCGTAGCAGCATTCAGTCTTCTATGGAAAGCGTCCACAGCTTCTTGAGGGCTTACAACGCAAGAACCTGGGTGCTCAAGAACAAACATTGCTAAATCGTCGGAATCAGTGTATGCAACGTTCAAATGTTCACCATCAACGTCAACAGTTGCTGCAAATCTTCTAGAATCAATAACCTTAACCAATGCGTCTGGAATTGTTTGAGTTCCAAGACCAGGGGCAATCGAATCTAAGCCCAAACCAGGAATAGGTGTTTGAGGAACGCGCGGAGCAGTACGAGATGCAGAAGAATGTTGCTGATCTACTTTGCGCGATTCAGAAGAAGAAATCGACATAGAACGAGCTAAATAATTAGCAGCCGCAAGAACAGGAAGCTCTTCTTGTTCAAAACGAATACGCACGCGAGGTTCGTCACCAAGTTGCAGCCTGTAAGATGCAAAATCTTGGCCTTCTGACTTTGAAGAATATTCAGGCTGACGAGATTCAATCGCAATACCCATAGCTGCAAGCTTTGCACGATCTCTTTGGAATTGCTTTGCAAACGCAGCCTTTGCAGCTTGATCTGCAAGCTCTCCATAAGAATCGGCATAAGCCTTAACTCGTTGCGCAATCTGACGCGAAGTCAGCCATTGTGGAAATGCGGAAGACAACACAGCCAGCACATCAAGCTCGTGTTTACCCCACTTATCGGAAAAACGACGTCTTCCGTTACTTCCTTCTGCCATTTGTCCTCACGTATCGTTTCTTTTGTAGTTTCATCTTGTGTTAAAAACATGCGAAAAATGCTAAATTCTCAACACACACCTTAACTATTTTAATGGTGTTTTGCCATACGTGTGGACATTTTCAAAAAAAGTCATCAATTTTCTTAAAAAGCCATTAATCAACACTATAAAAACGTTGAAATAAGGCCATTTTCCACACGACACGCCCGAATGAATTTATTTTGTGACTATACCCACTCGTCTGGCTCAATGCCCTTCGGACCCACAAATTCGCCATTTGGAACGTAACTTGGCTCCCCTGTATCTTCTAAAATAGCATCCGCAAACATAGAAACTTGGCTTCCAAAAGTCCAATCGCCTCGGATTGTAACGGATTTTGCAGCAGCCAAAGCTGGAACAGAATACGGGAATCTTTCGTTAAAATCATCAATAGTTTTGTAGAATCGTGGATCTAAATCCACATTTGGAAATATGTAATTGCCATCTTCCATCTCGTAAGAATCTGTAAGATGGAAGCGATCTGAACGCATTATAAACAAATCGTTAGTAGTCTTTACAGGCAAAAATCGCATTCTATCAACCTCAACACAAATCGCATCGTCAAAAAGCGAAACAGCGGAACCCATAGCAGTTTCAAGCTGAATCACTTTTTCGCTTGAATCATCAGTTGGGTCAACAGTCTTGTGATTGCAAATAACTGGAAGAGGGAGAACACCTTTATATTTTTTAAGAATCTTTTGCAAAGCATCAACACGAATCCAAATATTGTTAGTATTAAAATAAGGATGTTTATTAATACTTTGCGCACTTCTTCTATCTTCTGCAGCAACTTGAGTCATTTCACGAAGCATCATTCTGCCAGTTTCAAGACTTCTAACAATATGACCACCTTTACGGTCTGCTTGAGTACGCTTAGCAACCTCAATCATGATTGATGCACCAGTATTTTCAAAATGCTGAGCAAGAGTCCTAGACGGTCTCGCACCTAAATTGTCGGAGTTAGAAATGAACAAGTACTTAATGCCATTTTTCTTTAGAATATCCAACAATCCAGATTCCCAAATAGTTGAAAAAATGTCACCGTGACCCGGAGGACACCATTCTAAACTACTATCTTTAGAACAAGAAACAGGCTCACCCGTTTCCTCTAAAAGCTTTGGCTCTTGATGCTGAATAATTTCAACAGGAATATTTTCTTGAGAAAACTTTTTTGTACGCTTTAATACTTGCAAAGTATCTTTAGACGTGCGGAAAGAGTTCATAAAAATCAAAGGCAAATCAACGCCTAAACGTTGACGCGCTGTAAGAACTTGACCAATTATAATGTCAATAAATCTCATTTGACGAGCTTTATGCCTTCTAACTGGCAATAAAGACTTTGCGCAAGACAAGCCCATTGATGTTCCAAGACCACCATTTAGCTTAATAAATGCCGTTTTTGAGAATGCGTTAACAGCTTTATTATGATCAATTGTTTCATAAATCTCATGAAAATTTGGCACAGTCTTAATAGGCTCTACTGCGTTTTCGCGAATAAATCCGCCAGTTTTATCTTCATTCCACACTTTATAAAGACGTTCAAATTGGCTAATAGCAACTTCGCTCATACCGTGTTCGCGCATCTTTGCAGCGGACAATTCAAAAGTGTTGTCCATTTAACGCAGCCTCCCTGTATGCATTCTGATTAATAGTTTATCTGCTCAAACAATATGTTGCAAACAAAAATGGACTCACGCGTTAAACACGCAAGTCCATTTTTACATTTCAAATAGTTTTCAGTAAAAGAAAATTATTTGAAACTTAGCAAAAACTATTCAGCAGAGCCTTTGCCAACCTCAACACGAGCGAAAGCTAAAGCAGAGCCGCCAACTTCCTTGAACAAGTCGCCAATAGTCTTGGAAGGATCCTTAACATAAGCTTGCTCAAGAAGAACAGTTTCCTTGAAGAAGGCGTTCAAACGGCCTTCAACAATCTTTGGAACGATTTTTTCTGGCTTGCCTTCTGCCAAGGACTTTTCGGTAGCAACGCGACGCTCGGACTCCAACACATCTGCTGGAACATCTTCGCGGCGGAGCCACTGAGCACCCATAGCGGAAATTTGCAAAGCAGCTTCGTGAGCAACCTTAGCGCCTGCTTCGTCGGTAGCAATCATAGAAACAATGCTTGGAGGTAATTCAACGGACTTCTTGTGAGCGTAAACCTCAACGTGAGGACCGTTAACCTTGGCAATCTGGCCAACCTTAACGTGCTCGCCAAACAATGCTGCTGCTTCTTCAACTTCTTCCTTAACAGTAGCATCTCCAGCCTTAGCGGCAAGAAGCTCTTCTGCATTAGAAGCATTGGCTTCAATAGCATTGTTCAACACAGTTTCGGAGAATTCAACAAACTTTGGTGTCTTAGCAACAAAGTCAGTTTCGGAATTCAACTCAACTGCATAACCAGTTTCGCCTTCTGCAGTCTTAACAACCTTAGAAGCAACGGTTCCTTCTTGAGCCTTGCGACCTTCACGCTTGCCAGCGGCCTGAATGCCCTTAGCGCGGATGATTTCCTTAGCGCGAGCTACATCGCCTTCGGCTTCAGTAAGAGCCTTCTTAACGTCCATCATGCCTGCGCCAGTTTCTTCGCGCACCTGCTTAATCAACGCTGCAGTAATTGCTGCCATTTTGTTCTCCTCATTAACTGCCAACAGGCTTATTCAGCCTTGGCTTCATTGTCGGACTGTTCAGATTCCTTAGTGAGCAGTTCCTTTTCCCATGCTGCCATTGGCTGAGCATTGGCATCTTCAGCCTTTGCACCCTTGCCAGCGTGATCAAGCAAACCTTCTGCAACAGCATCGGCCATCAAGCTTGTAAGAAGCTCTACACCACGAATTGCATCGTCGTTTGCTGGAATTGGATACTCAACGGATTCTGGATCGGTGTTGGTGTCAACGATTGCCACAACTGGAATACCGAGCTTGTGTGCTTCTTCAACAGCCAAAGCTTCCTTGTTAACGTCTACAACAAACATTGCAGAAGGAGTACGGTTCATATTGCGAATACCGCCGAGCTGCTTGGAAAGCTTATCCTTTTCGCGCTCAAGAAGCAAAAGTTCCTTCTTGGTTAAACCAGATCCACGAACGTCGGTAAAGTCCATTTCCTCGAGTTCCTTCAAACGCTTTACGCGAGTAGAAACAGTTTGGAAGTTAGTCAACATACCGCCGAGCCAGCGCTCACTTACGTAAGGCATGTTTACGCGAGTAGCCTGATTTTGCACAGCTTCTTGAGCCTGCTTTTTAGTACCCACAAACAAAACAGTGCCATTGTGAGCAACAGTCTGCTTAATAAAGTCATAAGCCTTGTCGATCATGTCGAGCGACTTGAACAAATTGATGATATGAATACCATTGCGCTGAGTAAGAATGAACTGCTTCATCTTTGGATTCCAGCGACGAGTTTGGTGACCGAAGTGCAAACCAGCCTTCAGCATTTCGCTCATGGTAATCTGTGCCATATCTATATACCTTTCTTGTCGGTTCTTGCCTGGCCATGTCTGTTCGCATGCAACTTGGCTAGCATATAACTAAATCCAAGCCGACCGACACGAACGGACGCGTACATGGCGCGTATATGCGCATTCTGATAGACAATAAAAAACGAGCAATCGTATAACGCGACAACACTCATGCTCAAAGCGAACACGCAAATCCAAATTATAACAGAAGCTTTATACTAACTTTGTAATCAATCTCTATAAAAAATCGCGATAATTTATTAAATTAGCTACTTAGAAGAGCTATTGCGCAATTGGCGTAAAGCTTGCTTTCTAACATCTTTTTCTAAACGGT
Organism: Gardnerella sp. c12Ub_1; assembly: GCF_055804375.1. Classification (NCBI taxonomy): domain Bacteria; kingdom Bacillati; phylum Actinomycetota; class Actinomycetes; order Bifidobacteriales; family Bifidobacteriaceae; genus Gardnerella; species Gardnerella sp. c12Ub_1. The sequence continues at coordinate 351,577 of NZ_JANUZC010000001.1, forward strand.
CAATATACACATGACCATCAAGATGGTCACATTCATGTTGAATCATGCGGGCCATTAAGCCTTTACCTTCTAAAACAACAGTTTTACCGTCTAGATCTATTCCTCTTGCTCTAGCATAATCAGCTCTGCGGGTCTTGTACCACAATCCTGGAACCGATAAGCAGCCCTCATCTCCGTATTGCTCGCCACTAAGTTCTTCTATAACAGGATTTAGAATATAGCCTATTGTTCCATCAATGTTATAAGAAAATGCTCTAAGATTAACACCAATTTGGTTTGCGCTAAGACCTGCACGACCTGGGTCGTTTACAGTTTCTAATAAATCTTCTACAAGACTTCTAACAGATGGTGTAATCTCGCGAATTTCATCACAAGGCGTTCTAAGAACAGGGTCTGGAACAACGCGGATTTGTCTAATAGTCACGGCACTCCTTAAAACAAAAGGCTAATTAAAATCGCAATCCATAATTATACAAGCTTTATCGTAATACCAGCTGTAAATCTATATTTGCAATTGTTAATTAGCCTATTAGTATCTTATTTTATAATCTTATTCACTAACGGTTTGGTTTACTCCATCTTCATTATTTGAATAAGATTCCTTAGAATCGGATTGCAAAGGTAAATCTTCTCCAAAACGCTTCAAATGCGTTGCAGCTTGATCAATAGCTTGCTTAACTTTAGGAGTAACAACCTCCTGAGCTTGCTTAACAGTTTCTTGAGCCTGCTTAACAGTTTCGGTTGTTTTATCTAAAATCTTAACCGTTGCAGGAAGTGGCCTACTATTAGGTTTTGGAGCATAAAGCTGCGTTTCAATAATATCGCTATATTTCTTCAAAACCTTTGGACGCACAACCTTCATGCTTGGCGTTAACGTACCAGCATCTTGAGAGAATTCTTCGTCCAAAATAACAAATTTACGAATAGACTCCGCTCTAGAAACTGTGCTATTAGCTTGATCAATAAATTGCTGAACAACAGATCGGATTGCATCATTTTGTGCAATATCTTTCATTGGAATAGTCTCATCCATTCCTTGATTATTAAGCCAAGAACGAACCATATCTGGCTCAAGCTCAATAAGAGCAGAAACAAATGGCTTTCCATCTCCAACAACCACTGCATGCGAAACAATAGGACACTTTGCAATAATGGTTTCAAGAGGAGCAGGACTTATGTTCTTTCCACCAGCAGTGATAATAATGTCTTTTTTTCTGCCAGTAATTGTTAAGAAGCCCTCATCATCAATCTCGCCTAAATCGCCAGAATGAAGCCATCCATCTTGGTCAATAACTCCTGCAGTAAGCTCTGGCTTTCCGTAATATCCAACAAAAACATTAGGACCTTTTACAAGAACTTCGCCATCATTTGCAATGCGAATTGTGATTCCAGGACCAGGCTTTCCAACAGAACCAACTTGATTAGCATGCTCAAAGTTAACAACACATGGAGCAGCTGTTTCCGTCATTCCATAACCTTGAATAAAAGTTATTCCATCTAATCCATTAAAGAAGTGAGCGAGCTCTGCATTTATTGGAGCACCACCACAAGCTAGCCACGCTAAATTAGGACCAAGTGCAGATCTTATAGAAGAACCAACAGTCTTCATATAAAAATCGTGCTGCAATTTTGCATAAATAGAATGCAATTTTCCTTCGACTTCGTCTTTAGACCACTCAACAAAATGCTGAACAGCCTTAGCAAAGATTCTACCGCGGATTCCAGCTCCAGCTTTTTGAGATGCTGCGTTATAAACTTTTTCAAACACTCGAGGAACGCCAAGCAAATACGTAGGCTTAAAACTACGCAAATCTGCCAACAAATGTTTAGCGTTTGGAACATATCCAATAACGCCATTCGCTCCAACTGCAACATATTGAATATACCTTGCAAAGCAATGTGCAAGAGGAAGGAATAGAAGTATTCTACTTGGCTTATACAACATGTCGTTTAGAACATCGTATGCTGCGTAAACAATGTGCGTAAAGTTTCTATTAGTAAGCATTGCTCCCTTTGGCTTGCCAGTAGAGCCAGAAGTGTAAACAATAGTTGCTAAATCATCTGCTTTTATTTGATTAATAGCATTATTTAGCTCATCATCGCTTATTGATTTTCCAAAATCAATAACAGCATCAATACCATTGGCCTTAAAGTTAAAAACCGTTTTTAATGAAATTCGCTTATTGTCTTGACGAACTCTTTCCAAGCATTGCGCATGCTCGTCGTCTCCTGCAAAAGCGATAACAGGCTTTACTTCCGAAATAATATCTGCAGCTTGAAGAGCGGAGTCAGTTTCGTAAATAGGTATGCTAACAGCACCAATACAAGCGCACGCAAAGTCCACAACACCCCATTCATAACAAGTTGGAGAGTAAATAACGATTTTGTCTCCTTGCTTAACGCCAAGAGCGATTAAGCCTCTTGCAGTAGAACGAACTTTGGATAGCATCTGTGATGCGCTAACATCGTGCCATTGACGAGTATTGTCATCTTGCCATTGTGCAATCACACCTTGCGGGTCTCGCATTGCCCTATTGGCAAGCAATGAATAAATTGTGTCACCATCGTTAGTTGGGTGAATGTCTTCTACAGAAAATTCTCGCAGCATATTCTTAATTGTACGGTATAAGCATGCCAACACAAAACTATGAAGATACAAAAATATGCACAGAAAATTAGCGTTTTTTACAAAATAACAATTTAACAAATAACGATTTAGAAAACCCCTTGAGTAAAACAGCAAATGCAAATTATATTCTAGGGGCGTTACGCAAATAAGCTACATAATCCAACATGTTTATGCATGTACATACTTAATTAAATCAATAACTACTTAAAATTCATATTATGCAAACTACGATTAGGTAAAACCTAACCTATATCTGCTAACGTGCAAACCCATTTTCCCATTATGAATCTAAGTGTTAAAGATGTCCAATATTCTGTATCTCCAATATGAAGCAAAACGACTGCCTCTAATTGTGATGGAGAAACCAGTATTCCGTTTATCATCTTCGGTATTGTTGGATTACTTCTTAGCTTAGAAACTTCTGCCTCATTATGCTTATCTTTGTAGCATTCATTAATCAAGTACCACATATTCTCGAGTTTGTATATACACTCTTTTGTTAATGCTCTTTTCATCTCTGGCGATATTGGCCTGCCGTGAGAAATATCACCTACTATGCACGCTACTTTGCATATTTGCATTGCAAGATATAGGTACATCTTTTTACCATGCGTATTATTGAAACACGATGATACGTGATAACTTGCCATTGAGCGAGAAGACCCAACTGGTATTAAACCTTCATAAACTGGAAAAGGTCTTCTATCTTTAGTCTGGAACCGCGACGGATCTACTTGATCTGGGAAGTTACTATTAATAACCTCCCAAAATGTCTCATTATCATCGTCGTTTGCGTATAACAGAGTGTTAGAAAAATTTCTCATTCTCTCCTTCTTTCCTAAAATTTTGTCAAGTCATTTATTTTTTAATTCCTTATTTGTTAATTTTGTTTTCACATTATTTTCTAATGTTTAAGTAAAGCATACAGCTTATTGCAAAAAATAAAAGAGTTAATTTAATATGTGGATAAAACATTCATAACGCTTGAATTTTCACCGAAAAATCAAGGATTATCTAACAAAAGTTATACACATTGAATAAAAAGAATTGCTTTATAGTCCAAAGCTAAGCTGACTAATTCTATTTTCAGAATATTCATCAGCTTAGCTTTACGCACTTTTTTCCTATAACCCTTTTGGCTGCCTATAACCCAAAGCTGGCATACGTGCTGAGACATGTAATAGAAAATAAAAAAATCTCAGCAGATATGAGGAAAGTCTGCTGAGAAATCAAATGGAGCGGACAGCGGGACTCGAACCCGCGGTCTCAACCTTGGCAAGGTTGCGCTTTACCAACTAAGCTATATCCGCAAACAAGATGCCATAGTAGCCTGATTTATTGTTTAATGCAAGTTATAATCAAAAATAAAAAATGTATAGTGATTTTCTGCTGTATTCAAGCGATTTTACGGAGTGTTGAGCAGAAGAAAAAGATAAGAAAACGATAAGAAAAATATTGAATACGATAATTATTATCATTAAGCCATAAATTTTTATAAAACTTTTTCTTAAAATGTGATTTTTATCATGAAAAATCGTAAAAATAATGTAGAATAAAAATAGCTTTTACCAAACAGGTAAAAGAAAACTGAAAAAGCAATGTTTTTCAACGATGAAGCATAGAACAAGGAGGTTTCTATGAAGGCTATTGTTGCAACCAAAGATAAGAAGGCTCAGGTTGTAGAGAAGGAACTTCGTCCATTGGAATTTGGTGAAGCCTTACTCGATATGGAGTGCTGCGGCGTATGTCACACCGATCTTCACGTTAAGAACCAAGATTTTGGCGATAAAACTGGTGTTGTTCTTGGCCACGAAGGTATTGGTATTGTTAAGGAAGTTGGCCCTGGTGTTACAACATTAAAGCCAGGCGACCGTGCATCTGTAGCGTGGTTCTTTAAGGGTTGCGGTCATTGCGAATATTGCACCACTGGCCGAGAAACACTTTGCCGTAGCGTTTTGAACGCAGGATACACTGCAGACGGTGGCATGTCGCAAGAGTGCATTGTTGCAGCTGACTACGCTGTAAAAGTCCCAGAAGGCTTGGATCCAGCTCCTGCAAGCTCCATCACTTGCGCTGGCGTTACAACCTACAAGGCTATTAAGGAGTCGGGCGTACACCCAGGCGAATGGCTTATTCTCTTTGGCCTTGGCGGTCTTGGTAATCTTGCGTTGCAATATGCAAAGAACGTATTTGGCGCACACGTAATCGCAGTAGATGTTAACGATGCTCAGCTTGAATTTGCTAAGGAATATGGCGCAGATTTGTGCGTAAACCCACTTAAGGAAAATGTTCCTGAATTTGCTATGAAGAAGGTAGGCGGCGCTCATGGCGCTGTTGTAACCGCTGTAAGCAAGGCTGCTTTTAACAGCGCAGTTGACTCTGTACGAGCAGGCGGCACCGTTGCAGCTGTTGGTCTTCCACCAGAAGATATGGAACTCAGCATCCCTCGCCTTGTTCTCGACGGAATCCGCTTGGTTGGATCCCTTGTTGGAACTCGTAAAGATTTGGAAGAAGCATTCCAGTTTGGTGCTGAAGGCAAGGTTGTTCCAAAATGCCATATGCGCAAGATGGAAGACATTAACGACATCTTCGACGAGATGCTCAGCGGTAAGATTCGCGGTCGAATGGTAATCGACCTCTCCCACTGAAAAAAGAGATAAAATAAAAAACTAGAAGCCACTTAGTAAACGCTAGGTGGCTTCTAGTTTATGTTTTAAGTCTTAATGATTTGTAGACTATTTTAACGGAGGCATTGGCTTCCAATTAGAATCATGCAAAATTTTTCTGCTTGCAATCCAACCAGTAAAAAGCTTTTTAACGCCACTTAAAATATGCTCACGATCTACAGCAACAAGCCTAATAAGCTCTTTTGCAGCAGTCAAAGCAGTTCCGAGAGCAAACATAAATGGCCTAAAATCGCCGTGAATCATAAAGTAGCGCGCCATAAAACCACGGTTTCTCATAATATGGTAACGATTCATGTCGGAAGTGGAATTTAGTTGGCGAACACCAGCAATATCCCAATTAGGAATATTACGAGTTCTGCGAAGAATAATGTCATTTACAACAATCGGATTCGTAACTTTGCTAGCAAGATAGCCATAAGTAGTGTCATCCCAATAAATAAAGTAGCGCGAATCTGGAAGTCCGATTTTCTCTACAATATTGCGCTTAAACAATCCACCTTCAAAGCACATTGTGTTCATAACGCGGTAGCCAGACGAGCCAAATGCTGCTGGCGCGATTGGATTAGGGATTCCAAGAGAAACAATAAAGTTATATTGCCAATAAAAATCGCCACCGTCGTAGTCCAATCGGCTGCCTTGAATCACATCGTGGCTTTTAGTCCACTTGCAAAGACGCTCAATAGATTCTGGAACAGTTTCAACATCATCGTCCATAACCCAAAACCATTGTGCGCCAAGCTCATACGCTTTTTTAACGCCAGCACTAAAACCGCCAGCTCCCCCAAGATTGCTGCTTTGAGGCGCGTAAACAACGCGGTTTGAATCGCCAGAATCATCCGCACTAGAAGCACCCCACCTGCGCGAAAGAATATCGCTTAAATCATCCACCATTTTGTGCGTTTTTTCGCTACTTTCGTTGTCTACAACAACAATTCGCCACGGGCATTGATTCAAACACTCAAACGATTTGAACAAATTTGCAAGAAGCTCCTGGCGCTTATAAGTAACAACAACAATCGCAAGCTTGTCTATAGTATTAACAGAAGTATTCGTAATTTCACTCATGCTCTTAATCTTACACTTAGCATTGCCATCAAAAAGCGTTACAAGTCAAAAGTTAATCAAACCGCTAAATGTTCTTAGCGCTTAGCAATAAATGTTCTTAGCATAAGATAAAAATAAAGAGTAGTTTCAGGGAAGGTGAAAATCCTTACTGGCGGTAACGAGGTAATTCTTGAATTAGTGAACTGTCTCGAAGCCCGCGAGCGGCATTGTGCTGCTGATTCGGTTAGAATCCGAAGCCAACGGTTAAAGTCCGGATGAAAGAAACGGAGGCTCTAATGAGCATTTCACGCGAAAATAATCATAAAACAAGCAATCATACAGCAAATAATCACGCAACTTACTCTGGCAAAAACTATTGGTCAAGCGAAAAAATTGCTAAATACGCGCTATTCGTTGCGCTCTCTATTGCTGTAAGCTTTATAGAATTTCCACTTATTCCAGACGTAAACTATCTTAAATACGATCCTTCGGGAATTGTGTGTTTGATTGCAGGATTTGCATACGGACCATTCGCCGCTGCAATCGTAAGCGTACTAGGATTTGCTCCGCACTTCTTCACTAATCCGTTTGGCGCAATAATGGCAATATTGGTTTCAATGGGCGCTTCTGTTAGCGCTGCAATCGTCTACAAAAAAATTAGAACCAAAGAAGGCGCTATTATTTCGCTTGTGGTTGGCTCTGTAGTTGCGATTGCTCTTGCAATAGTCGGAAATCTTATTATTACGCCGCTTTATGCTCATATTAGTGTTGAGCAAGTTGCTGCTCTTATAGTTCCAGCTCTACTACCGTTTAATGTGATTAAGCTTGCGATTCATTGCGTAGTAACTATGCTTATTTATAAGCCTGTTTCAAAACTTCTTAACTACAATAAGTAGCAAACAAATAGCATTAGCCAAAATAGCATTAGCCAAATTAAGTAAAAAGCAAGCTGATTATGCAAAGCAATAAAGTTATTCAAGATAAAGCAAGTGATAAAACAAGTTGCAAAGACGAAAAAAGCAATACGGATTATTGTGCTAAAAAAGATAATGCTGTTTCTTTGCAAAAAGTTCGCTTTAGCTATGATGGCGGAAAAACTTGGATTCTAGACGGAATAGATCTTGAAATAGCATATGGTCAAAGAATCGCAATAATTGGCAAAAATGGTAGTGGAAAGTCCACGCTAGCTAAAATTATTGCAGGACTTTCTTCCCCAGATTCTGGAATTGTTACGCTATGCGGAATAAAAGTTTTTGAAGCGAACAATGTTGATTCAAAAGCGTACCAAAAAGCACGAGAATCTATTGGAGCATTGTTTCAAAGCCCAGAAGACCAAATCGTTACAACAGTTGTAGAAGACGATGTTGCTTTTGGGCTTGAAAACTTGTGCGCCTCTAAAGAATTTATGAAGAAAAATATAAGCAATGCTTTACGCGCTGTAAACATGGAAAATCACCGTTTTAGCGACCCGAGCAATATGAGTGGAGGTCAGCAGCAGCGCGTTGCTATTGCGTCGTCGATTGCTACACAATCAAAACTTCTTGTATTAGACGAGCCTACAAGCATGCTTGATTCTTGCGCAAAAGCAGACGTAAATAAGCTTTTTGACAAGTTGCAAGCGAGCGGCACAACAATCGTGCAAGTAACGCATAAGATTAGCGAATGCAAAAATGCGGATCGAATATTAATGCTAGAAAACGGAAAATTGCGTGATGTAAGTTTATTGGAATTAGAAGAATTCTACGCGGAAAAATCGCCAGCTGTTATTGGATCAAAAAGCATGACGGAAAATGTAGAAAAATCAAATGCAGAAAATTCGAATGCAGAAAGCAAAAATAAACGTGATTCGAATAAAACAAACAAGAATGCAGCAATTGAAATATCTAATTTAAGTGTGAGCTATGCAAATAGTCAAAATCCAATAATAAGAGACTATTCTCTAAGCGTAAAAGCAGGCGAAATCGTTGCAATAATGGGAAAAAACGGGTGTGGAAAATCCACGCTCGCAAAAGCAATATGCGCACTTATTAAATACGATTCTGGATCTATTTGTGTAAACGGAATAAAAATTAGCGAGAAAACAAGCAAATCACAAATGCGTGAAATTCGCAAAAACATTGGTTACGTTATGCAATTGCCAGAACAGCAACTTTTTGCGCAAACTGTTTTTGAAGACGTAGCATACGGTCCAAAAAACTTTGGATTAGAGGGATGCGAATTGCGTTCCAGAGTATTGAGCGCACTAAAATCATTGCATATTGAACATTTAGCGCAAAAATCCCCATTCGAACTTTCTGGAGGCCAGCAACGACTAGCAGCAATCGCGGGAATTTTGGCTTGCAATCCAAAAATCTTGGTTTTAGACGAGCCTACAGCAGGATTAGATTTTGAGTATGCAAAAATCGTATTAAAAATTTTAAGCGATTTACACAATAAAGGCGTAACAATTATTGTTATTACGCATGATTTTAGTGAAGCAAAATCACTTGGAGCGCGCATAGTTACACTTGATTCGCGCGAAAAGAAGCAAGCGCAAGAACAAGCACAAGACGAAAAGCTTGAAAATACTAGCGAGAATGGTAGCGAAAACAAGAACAAAAACAAGTCATTGCTAAGCTTATTTAATACGCGAATCATACTAATATCATGCTTAATTCTTATGTTTAGCGCGTTTAGCATTACAAACTTCTACCAACTTGGAATCCTTGCACTATCAACGCTTGCTCTAATATTTCTCGCTAGAATATCGCCTATAAAATTATTCTTGTCATTGCACATGTTTATTGCAATATTCGTATTTTCTGGATTGTTTAATCTTCTAGTTGTGCATTCTGGAAGAGGACTTTTTAGAATCGGACCGATATTAATAACAGACGATGGAATAAAGTTTGCAATACTTTTCGCTTCAAGATTTTCGCTTGTTATACTAATCGGGTCAATAATTGTACTAACCATAAGCCAAACGCGATTGACTGAAGCATGCGCGTCTATTATTTCGCCTCTTAAAAGCGTAGGATTGCCAAGTCAAGAAATTGCTCTTATTATGAGCCTTGCTTTACGATTTTTGCCAACTCTTGCAAAAGAAGCAGAATCTGTTGCTTTAGCTCAAATTGCAAGAGGCGGAAACATAAAAGACGGGTCTATAAAAAAGCGATTGCAAGCAATAACATCTCTTATAGTTCCAGGATTTGCAAGTGTGATTCGGCACGCAAACACACTGGGACTTGCGCTAGATTCCAGATGCTACGTTCCTGGAGCAAAGCGCACGCACTTACATACAGAGAAAATTCGCATAAAAGACTTTGCGCTTTTAAGCGTTACATTAGCTATTGTGTGCGGAATAATTTTTGCTGGAATATTTATATAACTGATAATTGGAATATTTGTATATTGAACTCATTGAACGTGTTGAACGCGGATTCTTACGGTTAATGTATAATCCGATAAGCATTGAAAATTTAAGCGTTACAAGTAGATAATCAATAGTCGATAGTTGGTTGTTGATAATTGCGTTTAACAATATAGCGTTTTGACGTTTTAATGTTTTGAAAATTGGCGTTTTAACGTTTTATGCATGTTGAACGCGATTTGGAAGGAAAATAATGGCATTAACTAAAAAGCAAATTAAGCAATTGCGCGCGCTCGCTAACACTTTAAGCCCATTGCTTTACGTTGGAAAAAACGATATTAGCGATGCTGCTGTTAAGCAAGCAGACGAAACAATGCAATCTCACGAGCTTATGAAGTGCGCTGTGCAAGATGGCTCTGGCTTAAGTGCTAAAGAAGCTGCGCAGGAACTTGCAGAACATCTTGGTGCAGAAGTCGTGCAAGTAATTGGCAACCGCTTTGTGCTGTTCCGCGTTTCAAATCGCGAAGATATTGACCACATTATGCTTGTTCGTGAGTAAAACTCTCTCTTAAAAAAATAGTAATACTGCATTAAAAGGCTTCTTAAAATTCTAAGGAGCCTTTTAATTATCGACTTTATTTATTGTCATCGGGATTGTGGAGAATATTGCGGATTTGAGATAAACGTTGCGAAATCTCGTGCTCGTAGCCGCGATTATTTGGGTGATAATATTCGCGGCCAACTAGCTCATCTGGCATATATTGTTGAGATGCTACAGCTCCTGGGTAGTCGTGAGCGTACTTGTAGCCTTCGTGATTTCCCCAACTTTTCATCAAAGCAGTCGGAGCGTTACGCAAATGAAGAGGCACTTGACCAATATTTCCAGCATCAACATCTTGCAAAGCCTTATTAATCGCATTGTAACTTGCGTTTGATTTTGGAGCAGTTGCTACAGCAATCACAGCTTCCGAAAGAATAATCCGCGCTTCTGGCATGCCAATTAAAGCAACCGCTTGAGCTGCAGCAACAGTTACTTGCAAAATTTGCGGAGCCGCCATACCAACTTCTTCGGCAGCAGCAATCATAATTCGCCTTGCAATAAAACGCGGATCTTCCCCAGCTCTAAGCATTCGCGCTAAATAATGCAAAGAAGCGTCAACATCACTTCCACGCATTGACTTAATAAAAGCAGAAATCACATCGTAGTGGTCGTCTCCATCTTTGTCGTAACGAACTGTAGTAGTATCCATTACGTTAGAAACAATATCGGCAGTAATAACAGGCTTCTTTTTGCCATGCTGCAAAGCAACATCTCCTGTTACTGCTCCTGCAGCCGCCTCTAAAATCGTAAGAGTTTTGCGAGCGTCTCCCCCGCTTAAACGAATAATTGAATCTATTGCATCGTCATCAATCTTAAGCTGATTATTAAGACCATTTTCGCTTGAAATTGCGCGTTCTATAAGCGTGCGCAAATCTTCTACACTAAGAGACTCAAGTTTAACAACTACTGATCTGCTAAGTAGTGGCTTAATAATTGAAAAGCTTGGATTTTCGGTAGTAGCACCGATAAAAGTTACATCGCGATTTTCTACGCTTGGAAGCAAAGCATCTTGCTGTGATTTAGAAAAACGATGAACTTCGTCAATAAACAGGACTGTTTCTTGACCTTTACTAACTAAACGCTCATGCGCGCGATCTAACACCGCTCGAACATCTTTAACTCCAGAAGTTACAGCAGAAAGCTCTTCAAACACGCGACCAGACTGTTGAGCCACAATATAAGCAAGCGTAGTTTTACCAACACCTGGAGGCCCAAACAACACAACAGAACTTGGAGATGTAAGAGAACCTTTAGATTGAGGATTTGCAAGCCTGCGCAAAGGCGAACCATCTTTTAGCGCATGAGTCTGCCCAAGAACGTCTTCGATAACGCTAGGTCGCATACGCACAGCCAATGGACGTGTTACATCGCTAGGCGCACTACTTGCTGTAAATAAATCCTGAACCATAATCTAAGTATACTCAATCCATAGAACAAACGTTCGACTATATTTTAGATTTTGCATAAAACATAAGTAAAATATAAGCAAAACGCAAATAAAACTTAAGTAAAACAACACTAAACGTGCGACACGCTGTAGTCAAAGAACACAACTTCGCCTGTATCTTGTGTGGAATCCAAATCAACAATTCCAGTAATAGCCCAATTATGGTCTCCGTCCGAATCGTCAATAATCTGCCGAACTTTCCACGAATGCTCATTTTTTTCTAGAGAATCATCCAAAATAAACAAGTCTCCGCCACGAGCTTTGGCATCGATACCAACATACTCATGTTCGTCGTAATAGTCGTCAAGCACATCATTCCACTCATGAACGCCGTAACCCCAAGCTTTGTCAAGCTCTCCCAAAGCATCCGCATCTTCCAAATCCATAAGTTGCACGCGGCGGAACATTGCATTTCTAATCAACACAATAAGTCCTCTTCGATCCGCAACAACAGACTCAGAAGTTCCAGGCGCAGCCGTAGTTACTGCACTAGCTTCAGCGTCCGACCCTCCAGCACTCTCCCACTCGTCAACCAAACTCGAATCAATAGAGCGCACAACAAGTCGAAGCCACGAAATAATATCGCGCAATTCTTCGTTAAGCATGTCTTCTGGCACAGTACGAGCAAGCGAACGATAAGCGTCCGAAAGGTAACGAAGAAGCGTTCCCTCACTTCTAGCAATGCCATAGCGCGAAATATAGCCAGTAAAATCAGAGGCGATTTCAACCATGTCTCGAAGCACAGATTTAGGCTTAATCCAGTAGTCATTTGCCCACGGAACATCTTTGCGATATTGCGCAAAAGCAGGAGCTAGCAAATCTTCAAGAGGCTTAGGGTAGCTAACTTCCGCCAAGCGTTCCATGCGCTCCTCGTAATCAATGCCATCATCTTTCATGCCAGCCATTGCAGCATCGCGAGCTTTACGCTCTTGCGCGCGAAGAACAGGCTTAGGATCATCTAAAGTTGATTCAACCATAGAAATTACGTCAAGCGCGTAGCTTTGAGATTCTGGGTCAAGAAGTTCCAAAGCAGCAAGCAAGAACGGCGAGAGTGGCTGATCTAGCGCAAAACCTTCTGGCATAGCAACATCAAGATCATAATCGCAAGAACCGTCCGAAAGCTCTCTACATTCAATAACTTGAGTGTCAAGCAAAGTTTGGAAAATATCGTTGCAACGCTCGAGCAATTTCTCTTTATCTTGCGGCTTTTGCGCACTATCTTCAATAAGTTTTTCAACGCGTGCTCTAGCGTCTCCGCCTTGCGTAACTTCGTTCAAAATCATTGAATGCGTTACAACCATGTGCGGATTCAAAGTTTCTGGAGCGCTTTCAATAAGCTTAGTAAACGTTGGCTCGCCCCAAACTACAAATCCTTCTGGAGCCTTCTTACGCTTAATTTTTTTAAGCTTTTTAGGATCATTGCCAGCTTTTGCAACAGCGCGCGCGTTTTCAATCTCAAACTCTGGAGCCTCTGCAACTACTAAGCCCTCTGTATCAAACCCCATTCTGCCTGCACGACCTGCAATTTGATGAAACTCGCGAGCGCGAAGCTTTCGACTACGGTTCCCGTCAAATTTTGTAAGAGCTGTAAGCACAACAGAGTGAATTGGCACGTTAATACCAACGCCAAGAGTGTCTGTGCCACAAATAACGGGCAGCAATCCTTGCTGAGCTAGCTGTTCAACAAGCCTGCGGTAGCGTGGAAGCATGCCAGCATGATGTACGCCAACGCCAGTGCGCAGTAGCCTTTGCAAAATTTTGCCGAAGCCTGTAGTAAATTTAGTACCTTTAATCGCTTGAGCAATTTTGTCTCGCTGATCTTTGCTAGAAACCCCCGTGCTTGCAAGCGCTTGAGCTGTTTCTAGAGCTGCGTCTTGCGAAAAATGAACTACGTAGATTGGCGTTAAACCCTTGTTAAATAAGAGTTCTACAGTTGTTGCAAGCGGCTTATCTGTGTACTCGTATTCGAGTGGGATTGGCCTTGGAGCGTCTGCAATAATATCAACACTACGATTTGTTGATTTTTCTAAGCGTTCCGCAATATCCGTTACGTCTCCAAGAGTTGCGCTCATAAGCAAAAATTGCGTGTTTGCAAGAGTAAGTAGCGGCACTTGCCAAGCCCATCCTCGCTCTGGGTCTCCATAGTAGTGGAATTCGTCCATTGCAACGCAATCAACTTTTGCGTTTACGCCTTCTCTTAAGGCTTGATTTGCTAAGATTTCCGCTGTGCAGCAGATTATTGGAGCGTCCGCGTTAATATGCGAGTCGCCAGTAATCATGCCTACGTTGTCTCGCCCAAAAATCGCAACTAAATCGAAGAATTTTTCGGATACAAGCGCTTTGATTGGCGCAGTGTAGTAGGAGCGTCTGCCAGTTGCGAGTGCCGCAAAATGCATGCCGAGCGCTACTAGAGATTTTCCAGAACCTGTTGGAGTATTTAATATTACGTGGTCTCCTGCAAGCAAATCCATAACGGATTCTTCTTGATGCGGCCACAAATCTACATGCTTGTTAGTTTTAACCCAATCAACAAATGCTTGAAAAATCTCATCTTCGCTAGCATGATGCAAATCAAGAGCTAACTCGCCTAATCCAGCCATATTCCGCTCCTACTTTACTTACGCTTTAATCGCAACTTTAATCGCAGATTTATTTGCGATTTATTTATGATTAACCTGCGATTTTACTTGCGCTTCTTTTTATCTCGTACTTTTACGGAGATTTGAATAGGAGTTCCCTCGAATCCAAATTCTTCTCTAAGAGAACGCTCAATAAAGCGACGGTAGCCGTGCTCTAAGAATCCAGTTGCAAATATTACAAAACGCGGAGGGCGCGTAGAAGCTTGCGTTGCAAACAAGATTCGCGCTTGCTTTCCACCTCGCAAAGGATGCGGATGAGCAGACTGAATACGGCCTAAGAAGGCATTAAGCTTGCCTGTAGGAATGCGCTTATCCCAGCTGTCTAAAGCTGTTCGCATAGCGCGTGCAAGACGATTCGTATGCCATCCTGTCTTTGCAGAAAGATTAACTCGCTCAGCCCAAGTAACTCGCTCAAACTCAGTTTTCCACAAGCGTTCCATGCGCTGTCTGGAAAATTCGTCCATCAAATCCCACTTGTTAAACACAAGTACGATTGCGCGACCCGCGTCTACAGCCTGACTCATAACCTTTAGATCTTGCTCCGCAATTGGCTGCGAAGAGTCAAAAAGAATCAAAGCAAGTTCCGAACGCTCAATCGCAGCTTGCGTACGAAGTGAAGAATAATATTCGGCACCCGTAAGCTTGTGCTGTCTGCGCTTAATACCAGCAGTATCAATAAACAGCCAATCCTCACCGTCTACGCGCACAACCTCATCAACAGGGTCTCGAGTAGTTCCAGCCAAATCATTTACAACAGAACGCTCTTCGTGAGCCAAATGGTTCAAAAGCGAAGACTTACCAACGTTTGGACGACCAACTAAAGCAACTCTGCGCAAACCTTCTGGAGTTAAGAATCCAGAAGTCTTATTCGCTTTCTTTAAAGATGCAAGAGCTGCGTCAAGCAAATCTCCAACGCCTCTGCCGTGCATTGCAGAAATTCCATAAGGCTCGCCCATTCCAAGCTTCCAAAACTCTGCCGTTAAATACTCGCTTCTAGCGTCGTCAACCTTGTTAACTGCCAAAGTAATAGGCTTACCTGCAGCGCGAAGCATTGAAACAATACGCTCGTCGGTAGCTGTTAAACCAACTTGACCGTCTACTAGGAAAATCACAGCATCGCTTAAACGCACTGCTACTTGCGCTTGCTGAGCAATCGAAGAATCAATACCTTCAACATCTGCTTCCCAGCCGCCAGTGTCAACAAGCTTAAAGTTGTTTCCAGCCCACTCAGCATCGTAGCTTACGCGATCTCTAGTAACGCCTGGAGTATCTTCTACAACAGCAACTCTGTGACCCAAGATACGGTTTACAAGCGTTGATTTTCCAACGTTTGGTCGGCCAATAACGGCAATTACTCCAACAGCTTTTGTATCTTTCGCTTCACTTTCGCTTGCTAAATCTCCGCTAAGAAGCGCACGGTCTTCATCGTCAAGATTGTAGCCTTCAAGATTTGCAGCATAACGGTCGTACTCATCTTGCTCAATTGCATCGTCAACCATCTCTACAAGAGCGTCAAGAGTCTGCTCAAAAGTCAAATCAGAATTATCTAGAGTTGTAACACCGTCTGCAGCTTGAAGAAAATGAGTAACTTTAGAATCTTTAGCATCACGAGCGCGAATATCGTCTTCTTCTAAAGATTCGTTATTCTTAGATTCAATATTTTCAGATTCGTTATTTTGCGAATTTTCTTGCGCAATATCTTGCTTATTTCTGCGAGCTTGACGCACATCCTCGCGTGCAGTAAGAAGCACTCGAACTTGCGCATTAGGAGCCACAACAGTAGTAATATCGCGGCCTTCTGCAACGATTCCTTCTCCGCCAGAGAAAGAATCCTCAGCAGACTCTGAAGCAATATACGCGCGTTGAGCAGCAATAAGCATGCGTCGAACTGCAGGAATCGAAGAAACAGTAGACACGCGCGAAGAAACTTCGCTGGAACGCAATTCTTCGCTAATATCTTCACTATCAATTACGACTACAGGATTTTTTGGATCAACGCTAAATTCAGCATGATCTTCCGTAAACAATGCTCCAACAGCTTCAACAATTTGATTAAAGCGTTCCGCATCTGCAGAATTTGTTGGATTTCCTTCTTCATCCAACTCAAGTTGCTTGCTTAAATCAATTCCTTGCTTTAAGCACCACCATGCTGCAGCTCTATACATTGCACCCGTATCTAAATACGCAAAACCGTAGTATTGTGCTAAAGCGCGAGAAGTAGAAGACTTACCAACTCCTGCTGGTCCATCAATTGCTACACAAATCACAGGCCAACCTCCTTAGAAAGCGAGCGAACTTCTACTTGCGAAAGCACGCGGTAAGACCCAGCTTTTAAGTCACCCAACTTAATAGGGCCGATTTGCGTACGAACAAGACGCTTTACAGGAAAGCCAACAGCTCCAAAAATCCTACGCACAATTCGATTCTTACCAGAATGCAAAACAACTTTTACGATTGTTGCATCGTGATTCTGATCGATTATTGCGCATCTGTCTAGCTTAATCCAGCCGTCTTCCAGATTTACGCCTTGCGAAACTAGCCTGCGGCAAACCATTCCGTTGATTTTGCCTTCAACAGTTGCAATATACGTTTTTTCAACTTCGTACTTTGGGTGCATAACATGCTGGCTTAACTCGCCATCGTTGGTCATTAAAATAAGACCTTCCGAATCGTAGTCCAAGCGACCCATGTGGAAAATTCGCTCGTATTTGTCTCCAACAATATCTCTTAAAGTAAAGCGACCTTTTGGATCATCCATTGCGCTCAAAACTCGCTTTGGCTTATTAAGCGCAAGCGTTACAAGCTTGTGATTGAACTTTACTCTGGATCCGTCTACGCGAATTTTTTGCTTACTTGGATCTACTCGAGTTCCGAGTGTTGTTACAAGCTCATCATCCACTTCAACACGCCCATCGAGAATAATCTCCTCACATTTGCGTCTTGAACCAAATCCCGCTTCAGCAAGTAGCTTTTGCAGTCGAACGGCATTTTTGTCATTTGAATGCGCCTGATTGGCGCGGGAATATGCGTTTGGCATCGTTCTCCCAACGTGACCTATTGTATTAATTTAATATTATTGATGTTTTATTTATGGCCATTTTTGCGTATTTATTAATAATTTTTAATCATTTTTTAATACTCACAGCAAATTGCCACGTTTTTCTATGTTAGCGTATGGCATAGCCGTGATACTATAGCAAACGTTTGGTTGTGTTGCTAATAACAAAACAACATAAAAACAACACAACACGTACACATTAACGTAAGGAATTGTTATGAACAACACTTTGCAAAATAAATGTTCAAATGATGAGCAAAAAGCATCTGCTCCTGCACCTCTTATTTTTAGGATTTTTGCTGAATTTATTGCAAGCGTTTTTGCAATATTTACTATTTACACGTTCTCTTCTGTTGTAACAGCAATGTACGGCGTGAACGTTCTTTTGATTGCTGCAGGAACAGGCTTAGCTTACGCAGCAGCAATCAGTATAGCAGCTAAGGTTTCTGGAGGCCACGTTAATCCAGCAGTAACAATCGCTTCTATGCTTACTGGAAGAACCTCTTATATCTCTGGAATTTTATACATTATTGCGCAAGTTCTTGGCGCACTCGTTGCTGCTTCAATAACTGTTTTTATTCTTCCTCAAACTAAAATGGTTCCAGAAAAAACATGGTTTGCTCCTGTTGTAAACGGTTTTGAAAGCGCTTCTATCTCTGCAAATCAACTAAAAAGCGTTAATGCTTCTTTTGGCGTTATCTCCGCATTAATAGTTGAGATTATTGCTGTTCTTATTATTGTTGCAACAGCAATGACGTATACGCGCGAAGATGGTAGTGCTAAATGCACTTATGCAGCACACATGGGTATTGCATACTCGGTTGGAGCTTTTATTACATACCAAATTACTGGATCGGGTCTTAATCCTGCTCGCTCTACAGGTATTGCCATTCTTGCACAGTCTAAGAAATTAGCTACTGCACCATTAAGCCAACTTTGGGTATTTTGGATTGCTCCTGTTTTTGCAGCAGCTCTTGTTGGATTCGTTATGCTTATTAGCAAGCTTGTTCGTTCTTCTTCAAAAGACTCAAACAGTGTTAAAGAATCCAATAATGCTGGCGATTTAAGCTCGGATGATTCTTCCAAAAACACTTCAGTATCTAGCGAAGAATCAGAAAATAGCGAAAATAAAGAAGTTAACCCATTCTATAACGAAGACAAATAGTTAAAACAAAATAGGTTACATAAAAACAAAAATAGAAAAATACGTTATTAGCAAACCAAGTCCTAGTGCAATGCTTATAAAAGAGTCAAAAGCAATGGATCTAACTTTCCAAGGGCTTCGTTGAGAAAAAATTAAGCGTATTATTCCAAGAATGATGGCTGTTGCAGAAATAATAACTGTAGCAGCCATTATTTTTCCTATAAAAGCTAATACAGCGCACACGCATACGATTATTGCTACAATCCATTGCGCGTATGGCTTACCTTCTTTTACTTCCGAAACGTAGATATGATTGCTTGAGTTGCTATTCGCATTACTATTCGCATCTTGCATTAATTCATCTTTATGATCAAATTTTAATTCGCTATCTTGATTCTTCTGGCTAATTGTCATACTTGTATAATACATAAAAAGCCTTGGAAAGTATATTAAACACAATCCAAGGCTTTACGTTAATACGATTAATCGAGTTAATCTAACTGACTAATCAGCTATTTACAGAAATACTAATTTGCAAATAGCGATTGATTTTTAGTGGAAGAAGTGCCTCGTTCCAGTAGTGTACATTGTTACGCCAGTCGCGCGCGCAGCTTCAAACACTTCCTCATCTCTAATAGATCCTCCAGGTTGAACTATTGCGCTTACACCTGCTTCTATTAAGATTTGCGGACCATCAGCAAACGGGAAGAATGCGTCGGATGCTGCAACAGAGCCTTTAGCACGTTCAACGCCATCTGCCAAAGTATTAGCTCTTTCAACTGCAAGATGGCAAGAATCTACACGATTAACTTGACCCATTCCAATTCCAACAGTTGCTAAATCATGCGCAAGCAAAATGGCATTAGACTTTACGCATCTAAGAGAACGCCACGCAAACTCTAAGTCTTTTAAGGTTTCTTCGTTCGCTGGATTTCCAGAAACAAGAGTCCAATTTTGTGGATTATCTCCAAAATCATCAATCTTATCTGCACTTTGCACCAACGCTCCGCCGTCAATAGGATGCACTTGCAAACCTAAAACAGGAGGATTTGCAACCTTTAGTATTCGCAAATTCTTCTTCTTAGTGCGCAATAATTCCAAAGCCTCAGGCTCGTAGTCTGGAGCAATAATTACTTCTGTAAAAATTGGACGCACACTTTGTGCCATTTCTAGAGTAACAGTTGAATTGCAAGCAATCACTCCACCGTATGCGCTTACAGGATCGCAAGCGTGAGCCTTCGCATGAGCCTCTGCAGCTGTTGCACCTATTGCTAAGCCGCAAGGATTATTGTGTTTGCAAACAGCAACAGCAATTTGCGGAGCAAAATCCCAAACTGCACGCCATGCTGCATCCGCATCAACATAATTGTTGTAACTCATTGGCTTTCCGCCAAGAAGCTCAGCTTGAGCTAAACCGCCATTATGCAACGGATCAAGATAAAGCCCCGCATATTGATGTGGATTCTCTCCGTACCTAAGCTTACGTTCAAGAGTCCATGTTCGCGTATAGTCACATGGAAGTAACGAATCTTTGCTTGTTTTATCAAGCGAATCATCGCTGTTTTCTGTGTTTTCTATCATGCTCTGTGGCATTGGCCAAGCACTATTAGTCCATTGGCATATTGCAGCATCGTAAGCGGCTGTATGCTCGAATGCTTTATGCGCTAAGTATTCGCGCTCTTGCAAACTAAAGCCTTCGCCAGAAGCAATTCGATTAGCAAGCAATTTGTAATCTGCAGGATCTGTAATAACAGCTACAGACTTATGATTTTTAGCAGCTGCTCGAATCATTGAAGGTCCACCAATATCGATTTTTTCAATAATGGCGTCGTTTTTAGCGCCGCTCATAACTGTGTTCACCAAAGGATACAAGTTTACAACTACAGCATCAAATGGCTCAATATTCAAATCTTTAAGCTGCTTTACGTGATCCGAATTGCTCATATCTGCTAAGATTCCAGCGTGAATATGTGGATCGAGTGTTTTAACTCTACCATCTAAACTTTCTGGGAATCCTGTTACATCCGACACTTGCGTAACGCTTACACCCAATTCTTGAAGCTTTGAAGCAGTTGAACCAGTTGAAACAACTTGAGTTCCACACTTTCTAAAAGCATCTGCAAGCGTTTCTAGTCCTTCTTTGCAAAATACTGAAACCAGTACTCGCTTTATTGACCTTTTACCTGTGGTTATCAGCACATCTGCATTTTGTTCTTGCTCATGTATCTGTTGCACCGGTCTTCCTCCTTGTGTTGGATGAGGATTTATTTTTTATTAGCTTTTGAGCTGACTGTTCTAGTTGACTCAAGATTACTAGTTTCAGTTTTGCTCTCAAGCAAAGGTTGATTTTCGGATAAAATTTTATTGCTTAAAAGTCGAATACCAACTATTATTGCGCAAACAAAAAGAATAACAAGCCAAGCAAAGCCAAAACCGTATATTGTTAAATGGCCTAAAGATCGAAGACTTCTACTTACATTAACTCCAACATGTGCTAATCTAAATCTTCCCAAACTACCATTTGCAAATAGAAGCAATACACTCATAACAAGTATTATTGCCATGCAAGACGCTACTAGAACTATTGCAGATTGAACAAATGCAAAAGCTGTTTTCTTCCAGTCTACTTTATTGTTATCAAATATGATTCTAAGGTTGCACAACTTTGAGTACAAAATTATAAACGATGCCAAAATAGCGCACAAAACAAACAATATACTAACCGAAGCTGTTCTATAGAATGAATCATTTATAGCATCTGGGAATATTGCAAAAAGTGGAATAGGTGGTAACGATTTTTTGCTAACAGAAAAAATACTAAAGCTTGCAATATCTCCAATGTTGAATCCTGCTCCAGAAATCCAAGATAATGCCCATAGTGCAATATTCGGCAACCACACTAAACAGGCAATAGATGTTAAAATCCTAGAACCGATTTGCATTCCTAGCTTAGAAAATGCAATCTCAACGTTGCTTGAACCAACTACACACCAAAAGATGATTGTTAAAAGTGCAACAATTGCGTAAATAACTAAAACATTTACAGAGCAATAAAAACAGATTTTTGCGCATTTAATTATTCGCTCAGAAAAATGCTTTGCCAACTTTTGTTTTATTTGTGCAAACGTAGAAGAATATGGAAAAACAGCAATCATCATAGCCAAAATATACACACAAACACTTTTTAGCAATATTATTGGCAAAGAATCCAACAACTCAATATTAGTATTTTGGGATATTACATAATTTGCAAAAACCCAAACAAATAATCCTATTGAATTGGCTAATTGACCGCCTTTTAGCTTTCTCATTGCAATTGCAAGAGATGAAACTAAAAGAATTGTTAATCCAAGAGGAATAATAGTAAGAACAAAATCGTCAAAACCAAGACCAACGCCTTGTGCAAAAAGAAGTACGGCCCATGTTAAAGACATTGATGAATCAGAAAGATTACCAGTTCCTTCTTCAATCGAAATTACTAAAAGCGTTAAAGACATAAACAACCCAACAATAAGAGCAAAAACAAAAATAGCTATTGCTGGAATAGCTAAACCCTTCAAAACGCTAATAAGAGAAGATTTTAGTTTTTTCAAAATTGTTTCTCCCCTACGTTCTTAAAGTTTAGACTTGGATTATTTTGGATTATCTATGTATTTAACGCTTTTCCTAAAACTATTATTTGCTGTGTTTAAGCCGGCATTTTCATTAAGCTAGAGCACTTATAGGATTGCAAGTCGCTCATTCCGTTAATGCCCGTTAGCTCCATTACAAAGCAGAATCCAGCAACAACACCTTCGGATCTTTCAACAAGCCTTGCAGCAGCTTTTGCGGTTCCTCCTGTTGCAATCAAATCATCAACAATAAGAACACGCTGGCCAGGTTTAATCGAGTCTTTTTCAATCTCGATTTTAGCTTCTCCATATTCAAGAGAATACGATTCGCTAATAACTTCTGGCGGCAACTTCCCTGCTTTTCTTACGGCAACAAAACCCTTATTTAAGCGTGCAGCTAATACTGGGCCAAATAAGAATCCACGAGCTTCAAGACCTGCAACTAAATCAAAAGAATCTTTAGAAACTGGCAAAGAATCAACAAGTGACTCAATAAGAATGTTCATACCACGAGCATCTGCAAATACTGGTAGAAAATCGCGAAAAACAATCTTTGGATTAGGGAATCCTGGAATTGTGCGAACAAGAGATGCTAAATAATTAGCATCTTCACTACTAACATTCTTTAGAGGCTTTACCGTAATATCAGTTGTTGTCATAATCCTAGCGTTCTATTCTAGTTTTCTTTATTTTCATTAGATTCGCTAGATTCTTGAACCTCGTTAGATTCATTGGATTCTTGCGATTCCTGCGATTCGTTATCTTCTGCACTATCCGCATTATTATTAGCGCCTTCTGCACTATCTTCTTTATCGTAGCTATTAAAATCTACGCGAACGTAAACCCTGTTAACAGCACGGAAAGATACGCGAAGCAGACTACCTTCTGAATCTAAAACAATTTCTTCGTGATCTGCATCAACGCTAACAACCTTACCAATAATTCCACCAATTGTTATAACCTCAACACCAGGCTTTAACGAATCATGGAAAGAACGCAATTCAGTTTGACGCTTTTTCATGCTACGAGATTGGAACCACATGATACCAACCATGGCAATTACAAGAACAATAAGCATGCCATACTGGCTAAAGAATTGGGGCACAATAAACTCCTTAAGTTATCCAACCCTAAGACGGTAAAACACCGCCCAAATCAACTATTTTAGGGTATCTATCTGACATTATCGGGGGCTTTAAGACCTAAATGCTGCCAAGCTTTTTCAGTTGCAACTCTGCCTTTAGGCGTTCTAACAAGAAAGCCTTCTCGAACCAAATATGGTTCACAAACTGTTTCCACAGTCTCCGACTCTTCTCCAACCATTGCAGCCAGGTTATTAAGCCCTACAGGACCACCATTAAATTGAACCACAATAGCTTTTAGAACAGCAATATCCAAGCGATCAAGACCTTGAGTATCTATTTGATACAAAGATAAAGCCTCGATTACAGACTCGCGATTTACTTCTTTAAGATTATGGACTACTGCCCAATCTCTAACACGCCTCAAAAGTCGATTTGCAATCCTAGGAGTTCCCCTAGAACGCAAAGCAAGCTCTTTTGCCGCTTGGTCTGCAAGATTTACGCCTAAAAGTGCGGAAGAACGCTCAATAAGCTTCTCTAGCTCTTCGTGAGGATAAAAATCCAAGTGAGCAGTAAAACCAAAACGCGCTCTAAGCGGAGAAGGAAGCATTCCTTCTCTAGTAGTTGCACCAACTACAGTAAAATGAGGCAAAGTAAGCGGTATGGAAGATGCTCCAGGGCCTTTACCAACCATAACGTCTACTCGAAAATCTTCCATAGCAATATAAAGCAACTCTTCTGCAGCACGAGGAAGTCGATGAATCTCATCAATAAACAGCACTTCGCCTGTATCTAGAGAGCTTAAAATCGATGCTAAATCTCCAGCATGTTGAATAGCAGGCCCAGAAGTAACTCGAATAGAAACACCTAATTCGTTAGCAACAATCATTGCCAACGTTGTTTTTCCAAGACCAGGAGGACCCGCAAGAAGCATATGATCTGGAGGAACATTACGCAATCTTGCAGCATCCAAAAAAAGTTGCAATTGCGCTTTTAATAAAGGCTGACCAATAAAACCATCCAGAGCATGAGGACGTAACTCCTCATCACTAATTTGCTCGTTTTCTATAGCGCTAGAAGATACCATTCTTAATGAATCTTCTGATACGCCAGTATTAACAGATTGAACGTTGTTTATCTTCTCGCTGTTGATTTTCTCGCCAAAACTCATAATTGTCACCTGCCTCTATCCAGCGAAGACAAAGCCATGCGCAGAACTGTTGGCATATTTTCATCACTAATTGGCAAAGAAATATGCTCTTGTTTACAAACGCTTTCCACTGCTTTTTGAGCATCAAACTGCTTCCAGCCTAAAGACATCAATCCAACAACAACTTTTTGCATAGAAGAATCAATAAAATCGCTTATATTCTTGTTTACATTTTTATCTACGCTATCTTGTTCTAATAGAGCCACGTCAATAGAGCCTTTAAGCTCGAGGATAATTTTTTGTGCGCCCTTTTTACCCAGCCCAGGAGCGGAAGAGAGCGCAGAAACATCTGAATCCGCAATAGCTTTAATCAAACGATCTACGCTTAATGTTGAAAGCAAAGAAAGAGCGACTTTAGGCCCTACTCCACTAACTTTTTGTTGAATTTGAAGAAAAATACGCTTTGCAGCCATACTTGTAAAACCATAAAGCGTAATAGCATCTTGACTAACTTGCAAAGACGTATAAACTCTAACTTCTTGACCTTCGCGCAAAGATGATAAATCTGACGAAGGCATATATAACTCGTAACCAACGCCACCAACACAGACAAGCGCACAACGAGAATCGATAGATTCCACTACGCCATTAAGCATACCAATCATCAGCGCTCACCTTTCAAAATAAATCCCTACAACCTATAGAACATCTGTTCTATAAATATCCTACATACCTCGCCCGACAGAACTCGATCCGCGCGCCGCACGCAAAGACTCAGCCCACTTTCTTTGAGCATCTGTTAAATGCTGCTCTCGCTCTCCGCCTTGCAACGCGCCCGCAGGCCTAAGAGCATGACAAATAGCTTGAGCTAAAGCATCCGCAGCATCTGCAGGAGTTGGTAAAACATTAAGATTCAAAAGACGCGCAACCATGCGCTCTACTTGTTGCTTGCCAGCACTGCCATTGCCAGCAACAGCAAGTTTAACCTCTGTAGGAGTGTGTAAAGCAACAGGAATACCCCTTTGAGCTGCAACAAGCATAGCGATTCCTGCAACTTGAGCAGTTCCAAGCACAGTATTTCGATTTTCTTGAGCAAACACGCGCTCAATCGAAACAACATCTGGCGAAAACCTTTCGATTTTTTCAACCAGCCCATTGTAAATCTCAAGAAGTCGTAAATCTTGAGAAGTTTTTGGATTGCTTCTTAAAACATCGACGTGAATAAAAGAAAGCCGACGAGAAACGCCGGCTTCAATCACGCCGACCCCGCAGCGAGTAAGCCCGGGGTCAACGCCCAAAATCATCATTGGAAACTATTCTGCTTCCTCAAGCTGAGCCATAACTTCATCCGAAGCAGTCCAGTTGCTATAAACATTTTGAACATCGTCCAAATCATCGAGATTGTCAATCAAGCGAGACACCTTTTGAGCATCTTCAAAGCTCAACTCAACCTCGTTATTTGGATGCATAACGATTTCTGCAGAATCGTAGTCAAAACCAGCATCTTGCAAAGCCTTACGAACAGTTACCAAATCACTAGAATCCGTGTATACGGAATACACGTCTCCATCGTCTGCAACGTCTTCAGCGCCTGCTTCTGCAGCAATATCAAAAAGCTTGCTATAGTCAACACCTTCGCTAGGAACTTCAATCAATCCCTTGCGCTCAAAATTAAAGCTCACAGAACCGCTTGTGGCCAAAGAACCATTGCCCTTTGTAAGAGTGGAGCGAACATCTGCTGCAGCGCGATTGCGATTATCGGTAAGGCACTCAATAATCAAGCCAACGCCTGCTGGTGCATAACCTTCGTAAACAATCTCTTCGTAGTTTGCGCCGCCTGCTTCTTCGCCAGATCCACGCTTAACAGCGCGCTTAATGTTGTCTGCTGGCATAGAAGCTTTCTTAGCTTTAACGATTGCATCGTACAAAGTTGGGTTACCATCTGGGTCTCCACCACCAAGACGAGCTGCGATTTCAATATTCTTAATAAGCTTGGCGAAAAGCTTGCCGCGCTTTGCGTCGATAGCGGCCTTCTTGTGCTTTGTGGTCGCCCACTTGGAATGACCTGACATGATACTCCTAAAAAGTGTACGGTTACGTAAACGTGATGATTTTAATGCGCTTTAGCGACAAATTGCCAAAACAAGTTTATTTAAGCAAATTTTTAACTTCAAAAATGCGTTGAAAAACAGTTATAGCTCCACCAACGCAAAGAATAATCATTGCTAAGCAAAGCCACAATAGCCAACCTGTTAATCCGCTTAGTCCCATTGAAACTAGAATTATGGCCACTCTGTCTGCGCGAGTAATCAACCCTTTTTTAGCATCTACTCCAACAGACTCGCCTCTTGCTCTAGCATACGATGTTACAAAAGCAAACATCATAGATACTAGCGAGCACACTAATCCGCAATATCGCAAAAAATTATTCACACAAAATGGCAAATATAAGCAAATGTTTAGATTATTTGCGCGATATAAACAAATGCAAACACACGCAAAAAGCGACCAATCCGCAATTCTATCTAGAGTTGAATCTAAAAATGCGCCAAATTTAGTGCCACCATTCTTGTTTGTTAAAGCAGCAACAGAACCATCCAAAGCGTCTGCAAGAACAAAAATCGTAAGCAAAATAGTGCCAATCAAAAGCTGACCGCTTATAGAAATAAAAACAGAAGTTGCAACAAGCGCAATGGTGCCAAAAATCGTAACACTGTTAGCACTACATCCAAATTTAACAAGAAGCTTTGCAATTGGCAAAATAACACGTTTGAATCCACTTCTTAAAGATTCCAACATATTAAGCCTTTCTTTGATTCAAACACGAGTATTCAAACACAGCACTCAAACACGAGTATTCAAACACAAATCACTTCTAAACTCATCACCGCGTTAACAAAAACGCCGCTTAAAACTAAGCGGCGCTAATTCTAGCTCCCTCACCTGGATTCGAACCAAGACAAAGGGTTCCAAAGACCCGTGTGCTGCCATTACACCATGAGGGAACGGCGGAAAAAACCGCCAAGTCACTATTATGCCACAACAATCAAAATCGTCAAGCTTGGCGTGGCGAAATAGGATTTATGCAAATTTATGCAAACAAAAACCCTTTTCCGTGATGTTCTGGGTACGTGTCAAACAGCTTTGCAACAGACCCATCTTCAAACACAGCTTTAATCGCGCTTGCCAAAAGTGGAGCAATCGAAAGAACCGTCAACCCATCCCAACGCTTTTCTTGTGGGATTGGAACAGTATCTGTTAACACAACTTCTCTAGCGCCACAATTCTTCAAACGCTCAACTGCAGGACCAGAAAGAACGCCGTGCGTTGCAACAACAGTTACAGACTTTGCTCCAGCGTCTTTAAGAACATTGCAAGCACCTGCGATTGTTCCAGCAGTATCGATTAAATCGTCTACCATAACGCAATCGCGACCAGCAACATCACCAACTACACGGTTTGCAACAGCTTGATTTGGACGCGTAATATCTCTAGTCTTATGAACAAAAGCCAATGGACCTCCGCCCAATCTTTGCGCCCACTGCTCCGCAACACGGATTCGTCCTGCATCTGGCGAAACAACGGTAACATTGCCTAAATCTTCGCTAAAGCGATCCCTTACATAGTCCACCAAAACTGGCATAGCAATCAAATGATCTACAGGACCATCAAAGAATCCTTGCGATTGCGCAGCATGCAAATCAACGCTCATAATGCGATCTGCGCCTGCAGTTTTAAGTAAATCAAACATCAAACGGCAAGAAATAGGCTCACGACCGCGATGCTTTTTATCTTGTCTAGAATATCCAAGCAACGGGCACACAGCGGTAATAGAACGAGCAGACGCGCGCTTTAATGCATCGATCATAATCAACTGTTCCATAATGGACTTATTAACAGGGTCACTATGACTTTGCAACACAAACACGTCTGTTCCTCGCACAGACTGAGTGTAACGAACATACATCTCGCCATTAGCAAAATCGTATGCTGTTGTTTCCAATACATCTATACCAAGCTGATTCGCAACATCTTTAGCAAGCTTAGGATGCGCGCGACCAGTTACGAGAACAAGGTTTTTATCTGGCTTTCCTTCAAGGACGATGCTCACCATATCTCCAAACGCTAGTTCGCTAACAGTCCACAAAAATCGGACTGAGTTCAATACTATCTATTTGCGCAGACTATAACCATTAAGCCGTTTCATACATAACAAATGCTTGCAAACAGTTGCAAATCCTTACAAAAACATTACAAATCATTACAAATCGCGTATATATAAACCGTGTTTAACTATGTATTGAACAACGCCGTCTGGAACCAAATACCAAACTGGCTCCCCATGCTCTGCACGCTTGCGAACATCTGTTGAAGAAATTGCCAACGCTGGAATCTCCAATATGTCAACTGGAAAACGATGACTATGGCAATTAACCATATCGTCACACGAATCGTAAGACGCGGAACGAGCTTCAATTTGTGTAAACTTTTCTGGACTTGCATAGCCTGGACGCGTTACAGCAACAAATCTAGCTAAACTCCATAATTCTCTAGCATTTTTCCATTGCATAATCTCTGCAATAGCGTCTGCTCCAGTAATAAAGAAAAGCTCCGCGTCTGGGTGTTGCGCGCGAATATCACGAAGCGTGTCGATTGTGTAAGTAACACCAGGCCTATCAATATCTACTCTAGAAACTGTAAATTTTGGGTTTGAAGCCGTTGCGATTACAGTCATCAAATATCTGTCTTCTGCATTTGTGACTTTTTTGTCTAGCTTAAAAACAGGCTTTCCAGTAGGAACAAAAATAACTTCGTCTAAATCATAAACCCACGCAACTTCGGAAGCTGCTACCAAGTGGCCATTGTGAATCGGATCAAAAGTGCCACCCATAATCCCTATGCGCGGGTGTTGATGAACATTTCCTCTTGCAGAATGCTTAAGCCTAGAAGAATTTGCCGAAACTGGCACGCTAGCTTGACTTTGGTCAAAAGAACCTTGGAACAAATCCGACATTCTGCGTTCTGTAGATGAATCACTCATTTAATTCATCCTAGATGCATTGCGTACATTGTGCGCGTTATTTGCATTAGACGCATCTGCAGCATCATCTGCTTTCGCTTCATCAATTACGCTGGAAGCAACATTTGCTTTGTCTGGATTAATGTTTCCCATTTCTTCATTCCACTCATCTTGAACAACGCGCTTAATTTCTTCAAACGTTGGAAGAGCAAAATCGGGTTGGAAAACGCCTCGAATGTTTGCAACGCACTCCGTAATCTCTACAAGAACTTCACTCATATTGTCTACAAGGCTAGCGCGCTCAAGCTTACTAAATTCAGCTATATTGCTTTCCATTTTTTGCAAATTCTTATTAACTTCATCTATTATTTCGCTGTTTTCTGGCGTAACAACATCTCGATTATCTCTATCTGGCCAACCCATTAAAACAGCGTCAGCATATTCAAGAGAAGACCTTTGACTTGCAGACGCAATCCCATCTTCTATTTGAACTAAAAACACGTAACGAACAATAGACAATCTTTCTGCTGCAACATCTAAAGCATCAAGCACATTAGAAGCACTTACACCATTAGATAGGCTTATAGATAGTCTTAAATCCTCGTTTGATTGATTTTTAGCAATTTTAGACGATTGTGATTGTGATGTATCAGGCATATTCTTAACCTTACTCTTAAGCCCTTATTTGTCCTTGACCGTAGCCAATCCACTTTGTAGTTGTCATCTCTACTAAGCCCATTGGCCCTCTTGCATGCAGCTTTTGAGTGGAAATTCCAAGCTCGGCTCCAAAACCAAATTCGCCGCCGTCTGTAAACCTTGTTGAAGCATTTACCATAACAACCGCACTGTCTATTGACGAAACAAACTCGTTAATCGTTAAGTAGTCTTGCGCAATAATCGTTTCCGTGTGACCCGTTGAATATTTTGAAATATGATTAATGGCATCTTTAACACCATCTACAACTTTTACTCCGATTTGCAAAGACAAGTATTCTGTAGACCAATCTTCATTATTTGCATGCTCTAATTTAATACCACTTATATTTGCGGATGATAAGATATTGTATGATTCTTCATCAGCATGAATTAAAACATTACGATTCGCTAATTCACTTGCAACTTTTGGAAGAAAATCTTTAGCAATGCTTCGATCTACAAGTAATTTTTCTGCAGCATTACAAACTCCGACTCGTTGAGTTTTTGCGTTTATAATAATCGGAATTGCTTGACTAAAGTTTGCTGTTTTATCTACATAAATGTGAACGTTTCCAGCGCCAGTTTCTATGACTGGAACTGTTGATTCTTTAACAACTGCCGCGATTAGATTTGCGCTTCCTCTAGGAACAAGAACATCAATATGACCATGTGCGTGCATCATTGATGTTGCACCGCTTCTACCTAAATCATCAACAGATTCTATAAGATTTTCACTTACACCAAAATCTTTTAAGACTTGCTTTAACACGCTAACAGTTGCACGATTTGTGCATTCGGCTGCGCTTCCGCCTCTTAAAATTACAGCATTTGAAGATTTTACGCACAAAGATGCAACGTCAACAGTTACATTTGGTCTAGCTTCGTAAATCATTCCCATTACGCCGATTGGCACTCTTACTTGAGAAAGTCTAATACCATTTTCCAGCGTGTACCCTCTAACAATTTGGCCAACAGGATCTTGTAATTGCGCTATTTTTCTAACACTTTGAGCTGATTTAACTATTCTTTCTTTGTTAAACACAAGTCTGTCTAGTTTTCCAGCGTCCATACCATTTTTTTGAGCTTTTTCTAAATCTTGCTTATTTGCTTTTTCAATAAAGTCTGCATTATTTTCAAGAGAATCAGCAATAGCGATTAAAAGCTTGTTCTTAAAAGTGGCATTAGCTTTAGCAAATTCTCTTTGTGCAATTCGCGCATCATCTGCTCTAGAAAAAACAATAGAATCTGTAGAGTCCCCATGCTCTTTAGAACTATTGACTTGCTCACTATTATGCGTTTCGTCAAACTTTGTATTGAGATTAATCATATTGAACATATTAGCAATAGCAGTGCTTAGGCTCCAACGCTTCGGGTATTATGTATAACAATTGACACAAATGGAGGAATCATGGCAGAAAACACTACGAATACAGTTATGTTTCATAGCACTAGGTCTAACTCTAAAACCTATACGTCGAAACAAGCTATTCGTAGGGGCATAGCCGAAGACGGTGGCCTGTTTGTTACGGATTGCCTTGGTGAAACTCGCTACAATATTTCTAATCTTGTTGGAAAATCTTATAAGCAAATTGCTAAAGATGTTCTTCAAATCCTCCTTCCAGATTTTACTTCTAACGAGCTTAATGAGTGCGTTGAAAATGCTTATGGAGATCAATGGGAAGATTGCGAGATTACTCCATTAAAGCAGCTTGGCACTAACAATGATTTTGTTTTAGAGCTTTTCCACGGTCCTACTTGCGCTTTTAAAGATGTTGCTTTGCAAATTTTGCCACAATTTATTAGACACTCAAAAAATGCTTCTGACTCTAGCCAAAACGTTATGATTCTTACTGCTACTTCGGGAGATACTGGCAAAGCTGCATTAGCTGGTTTTGCAAACGTTGAAGGCACTTCTATGGTTACATTTTACCCAGAAGGTAAAGTAAGTAAAGTTCAAGAATTGCAAATGACAACTCAAAGCGGAAACAACGTAAAAGTTTGCGCTGTTAGAGGTAATTTTGACGACACTCAAAGCAGCGTTAAGCAAATTTTTACTAACGATTCAATCAATGAATCGATTAAGAATAACAATAATGCTTTGCTTTCTTCTGCTAATTCGATTAATATAGGCAGACTTATTCCTCAAGTTGTTTACTACTTCTACGCTTATTCTAAGCTTGTTGAACGCGGATCTATAAAGCTTGGAGACGAAGTGGAATTTTGCGTTCCAAGTGGCAATTTTGGCAATATTCTTGCTGGATATTATGCAAAAATGCTTGGTCTTCCTATAAAGCACTTGATTGTTGCAAGCAATAGCAATAATGTTTTGTTTGACTTTTTGGTTAGCGGAACATATAACAAGATTCGACCTTTCCATCAAACAGTTGCGCCTTCTATGGATATTCTTGTTTCTTCTAATTTGGAACGCATGCTTTATTACATGTGCAATAAAGATACGCGACTTTTGCAAATGCTTATGAGCGATTTGCAACAATGGGGCGCTTTTGAAGTACCAGAAGACGTGCTTTCTAAAATTCGAGAACTTTTTGGATGCGGATGGGCAAATGAGGATCAAATTCGCGATTCCATAAAAGAATGCTGGAATAAGCATAATTATGTTATTGATCCACATACTGCTTGCGGATACTTCGTTATGAGCCATATTCCTCATGATTCCAGTGTTCCTCGCGTTCTTTTAAGCACTGCAAGCCCGTATAAGTTCCCTAGAGTTGTTTGCGAATCTTTAGGCTTAAATGTTGAAGGATTAGATGATTTTGCTTGCATGGATTTGCTAGAAAGAAAAACTTCTACAAACGCTCCTAAAATGCTTAGCGAACTTAAGAATAAAACAGCTAGATTCAACGATGTTATTAACGTTGAAGATATGCCAGATTACGTTCTTAAGTGTGCTAACAAAATCTGCTAAGTCCTAATAGTTTAAGACTTAAACAGAGCATAATATACTTCGTTTAACGTGCTTAAATCGTGACCTTTTCTAGCTCCTGCAGAGAAGAATCTTCGCCTTCTAACATCTGGTTCTAGATTTTTTGTTCGCTGTGCTACCTTTTTGCCTAAACTCCATGCGCTTTGTTCAAAAACACCGTTTTCTCTAGCATCTTGCAAAGATGAGGTTATTATTGCAGAAGCAACTCCCTTTTTTTGCAACTCCATGCGAGTTGCGCGCTCTCCTAATGTTCTACTTATGCATGAGCGTATAACAGATTGAGCATATTGCTCATCGTCAATCAAATGCAAATCTTCTAAACGAATTATTACAGATTCAACAATATTCTCTCTATAACCCTTATCTATAAGCCTATTTTTTAAGTCGTTTGAAGATCTTGAAGCATAATCTAACATTCTTAAAGCACACTCTTTGCAACTATCAAAGTCGCATGCTTTTTTAGAGTCTACTTTTTTAACAGCTTTATTATTAAAAGAGTTATACTTTTGCAATCTATAAGACGAATGGCATGAGTTTTCTTCGCAATCACCTATTTCAACACTATTCTCTGAATAATGTGAATTAACAGCTTCTAAACTACAATCATCTTCTGCACACACATTCTTGTTCTTAACATCATTTTTGTTAAAAACAGAAGCATCTACGGGCTTATGATTGCGAAGAAAACTCTCAACACTAATCATCTATCAGTCTTCTCATCTATCACTATTTATTCTTGGGATCTTTACTAGAAGCATCTGAATTATTTTCTGCATTAGAATTCGACTTTGCTTTTTCGCTATCGTCTTCATCTTCTACTTCAACAAATTGATCTTCTGGCTTCATTAGTCCAAAAGCAACTTTTACTTTATCGCTAATTTCTTCCGTAATAGCAGGATTATCCTTAAGGAATTGACGCACGTTTTCTCTACCTTGACCAAGCTGTTCACCCTCATACGTAAACCAAGAACCAGACTTTTTAATAACGTCACACTGTACAGCCATATCAATTACAGAGCCTTCAGTAGATATTCCCTCTCCATAAAGAACATCAAATTCAGCTGTTTTGAAAGGAGGAGCCATTTTATTCTTAACAATCTTTACTTTAGTTCGATTTCCAACAGCTTCTTCTCCGTTTTTAATAGTAGAAACACGCCTAATATCCATTCGAACAGACGAATAGAATTTAAGAGCTTTACCACCTGTAGTTGTTTCTGGATTACCAAAGAACACACCGATTTTTTCTCTAAGCTGATTAATAAAGATTGCGGTTGTTCCAGCTTGAGACAAAGCTCCTGTCATCTTTCTTAAAGCCTGACTCATTAAGCGAGCTTGCAAACCAACATGACTATCTCCCATATCTCCGTCAATTTCGGCTTTTGGAACAAGCGCTGCTACAGAATCAACAACTATAACATCTAAAGCACCAGATCGAATAAGCATATCTGCAATCTCTAAAGCTTGCTCGCCATTATCTGGCTGAGAAACAATAAGAGAATCTGTATCTACACCTAATTTACGCGCATAAACTGGATCTAACGCATGCTCAGCATCAATAAACGCTGCAACTCCGCCATTCTTTTGAGCATTAGCAACAATGTGCAAAGCTAACGTTGTTTTACCAGAAGATTCTGGACCATAAACCTCTACAATACGCCCACGAGGAACACCACCAATTCCCAAAGCCATGTCTAGAGCTAAAGAACCAGTAGGAATAACCTCAACATCTTGCAGTGGCTTATCTCCTAATCGCATTGCAGAACCCTTGCCATATTGTTTTTCAACATTTGCAAGAGCCATCTCTAGCGCTGCTTTTCTACGTGGATCTGCCTTGTCGGCATCAATAAGACGATCCACAGCACCCTTTTTTGCTTGTTGTGCCATATTATTACTCCTTTCGCATGCCGATGTATTGATGACCATACTCAATACATGATGCCCGTGCAAGCGTTTTAGAGCAATGTGGTTAAAGGCTATCTTCCAATAACCAATAGGCACTTACACGCTGCAAGAAGACCAACAATTAAATATTATACACCACAAACGAACATTTGTTCGATATGCGTGTTGGCTTGAAATTCCAACAAAAACGCATACACGCAATCAAATTAAAAAATAAAATAACCCCTATTTTGCAGGAAGCGGCGGAGCATTATGATCTTTGCCCCACCTTTTATTATCTGGAATATTCATATGATCGCATAAAACATTCCAAACAATTCTAGGTTCCACGCCAGCATCAATCGCCTCGCGCGCGCTCATACCATCAAGTTTTTGCAACTCTTGGTCTTTAGCAATACTCCTACCAAATTCTCTGCCAAAAACTTCTTCAAGAAGCTCCCAAAATTCACGTTCGCGCATAAAAAATCCAATCTTCAAAAATAAGGGCATAGAAAATCCTAATTAGCGCGCTAACAACACCAATACGAACGTCTTTTCTATCTCCAGAAATATTTAGTTGAGCGCAAAGCGTAAAACCGTGGTCAACTGAATAAGTAGAACATCTACTTAATGAAAGATTGCTTATTTTGCCACATTCACAATCAAAAACACGATCTTTAATATTGTTAATTTTTAGCGAAACTAAATCAAAATCGAGCGAAGAACAGCGCTTTGAAGCAACATTTGGAATAAAAATTCCAACGTAAGCCAATCCTTGTGGCTTTAAGCCATCGGGTCCAGGACCTGCAACGCCAGTAGTAGACAATCCAATAACAGGAAAATCTGCGCTATCAACATCTTTACTAGAATCCATGCAATCGTATTGCCACTTTGCGCCACTATACAATCTTGCGCAACCAAACGCCATTTGCTTTGCAACACTAGGCTCTACAGCACCGCAAGTTTTAAGCAAATCGCAATCCACGCCAAGAATCTTAGATTTTTCGCGAATATCGTAAGTAACAGCCGATCCAAGAAAAACCTTTGAAGCGCCAGGAATGTTTACAAATGAATCCGCAAGAAGTCCTCCTGTTAAAGATTCTGCACAAGAAATATGCAAAGAATTATTCACACAAAAATCGAGAATCTTACTTGCGAAAACATCCGTAGAAGAATCCGTAGAAGTACTTGCCAAATCGTCACACATTTTACTATCGCTTAAATGCACCGCGCACGTAAAGGAATCCAGAATAAAGCGCAAAGCCAAGAGCAATGCCTATAAAACCGTAGCAAAGTGAGTAGTAGCACACAACCCAAACAGAAACATTATAAGCGCAAAACATTGGAACAATAGGCGCAAGCAACATTGAAATTCCAACAGATTGAGAAAGTGTCTTATACTTTCCTGCCCAAGATGCTGCAATAACTTTTCCACCTTTATCTATAACGTAAAAACGCAGAACAGTAATGCCTATTTCTCTAAGAACAAACAGTAGAGTAATCCACCAATAAAGTTCACCAAAAGCAGAAGCAATAATAAGAGCAGAAAGTATTAAAAGCTTATCGGCAATAGGATCTAAGAGTTTTCCAAGCTCTGTAACTTGATTATATTTTCTAGCCATCCAACCGTCTAATTTATCTGTTGAAGCTGCGATTATAAACATTGCAAACGCAGCCCAGCGAACCGAAGTAGAAGCATAGCCCCAAGGCCCAGAGATAAGATACAAAACGATGAATACAACAGAAAGAGCTATTCTTATGTAAGTCACAATGTTTGGAGCACAATTCCAACCTTCTAGCAACTTAGACTTACCATTTTGCAACATCGTTAATACCTCCATAACCGCTACACAAATATGGTATAGCAAACGCAAAACTTAATTAACAACTATCCTTTAGCAATGCTTTAACAATACTTAATTCAAAGTGCTTAATTATGCTTAATTATGCTTAATTATGCTTAATTCAAAGAATCAGACTCGCCTTTAATAAAAGCTAATACTTTAGGCAAATCTTGCGGTTGAACAAGAACCTCACGCGCTTTAGATCCTTCCGAAGGCCCAACAACGCCACGCGATTCAAGCAAATCCATAAGTCTGCCTGCCTTAGAGAATCCAACACGAAGTTTTCGTTGAAGCATAGACGTAGATCCAAATTGCGCACCAACAACAAGCTCGGCAGCTTGAAGAAGCTCATCCATATCGTCGCCAATATCTGTTGTTTTAGCTTGAATTTGAGCCTGTTCGTCTGCTTTTGCAGCCATTTGCTCAATGTCTTCCCTATATCTAGGCTTTCGCTGAGTTCTAACATATTCTACAGCTTTGCGAATTTCTGATTCACTAACCCAAGAGCCCTGAACTCGCTGAGGCTTAGCAGCACCCATTGGAAGGAACAACGCATCTCCTTGACCAATCAAAGTTTCCGCGCCAACAGTGTCTAAAATAACGCGCGAATCCGTAGCAGAAGACGTAGCAAAAGCCAAACGAGATGGAATATTCGCCTTAATTAAGCCAGTTACAACATCAACAGACGGGCGCTGAGTTGCAAGAACCAAATGCACACCTGCAGCACGAGCAAGCTGAGTAATGCGCTGAATAGAACTTTCAACGTCGTTTTTTGCAACCATCATCAAATCAGCCATCTCGTCTACAACAACAAGCAAATACGGGTATGGAGCAACTTTTCGCTCAGAGCCTTTTGGAGCATGAACCTTGCCTTCGCGCACGGCCTTGTTAAAGTCTTTAACATGACGGAAACCAAAGAATTGCAAGTCGTCATAGCGCGAGTCCATCTCTTTAACAACCCATTCAAGAGCTTGAGCTGCCTTCTTAGGGTCTGTAATAATCGGAGTTAGCAAATGCGGAATCCCAGCATATGCAGAAAGCTCTACTCGCTTTGGATCTACCAAAATCATGCGAACCTGCTCTGGAGTAGCACGCATAATAATCGAAGTTAGCATAGAGTTTATAAAGCTTGACTTTCCAGAGCCAGTAGCACCAGCAACAAGAAGATGCGGCATTTTATCTAGAGCAGCAGTTACAAAATGACCCTCAACGTCTTTACCAACTCCAGTGAGCATAGGATTTGAATCCTGGCGAGCTTTATCTGACCTTAAAACATCTCCAAGGTTTACAATCTCTCGATCTACGTTTGGAATCTCTATACCAATCGCAGACTTGCCTGGAATTGGAGACAAAATACGCACATCTGTGCTTGCTACAGCGTATGCAATATTTTTTTGAAGATTTGTGACTTTTTCAACTTTTACTCCAGGCCCCAGCTCAACTTCGTATTGAGTAACAGAAGGACCCCTTAAAAAGCCAATAACTTTTGCATCCACTTCAAACTGTTCAAACGTAGAAGTTAGCGCACGAATTACGCGATCGTTTGCAGGAGTTCTAGTTGCGTGCGGTTTTCCGTGAACAAGAATGTTCAAATCTGGCAATCTGTACGGCTCTTCGCTGTACTCACTTGAAGAATCGTTAGAATCGTTTTCATTATTGGCGTTGCTCGCACTATTTTCATCATTTTCTTGCGATGACCTATATTGATCCAACTGTTGACCAGGCATTTTACTCCATGGATCATTGCTATATTGCGATTCGCCACTAATTGGCGCTTTTGGAAATTCGTCAATATACATTTGACCAGAAGACGGCAAAGAATTAGCGCCATGAGTGCCATTAGAAACACCATTAGAACCAACAACACGCGGATGATTACTTTGATTCTGATCTTCTTGCGGGTCC
Organism: Gardnerella sp. c12Ub_1; assembly: GCF_055804375.1. Classification (NCBI taxonomy): domain Bacteria; kingdom Bacillati; phylum Actinomycetota; class Actinomycetes; order Bifidobacteriales; family Bifidobacteriaceae; genus Gardnerella; species Gardnerella sp. c12Ub_1. The sequence goes on from NZ_JANUZC010000001.1 coordinate 390,308, forward strand.
GATTTAGAGCCATAGTCTTCAATAGAGTCGCCATCTTGACTTGGCTTAGAAGAAGCGCTAAGAAAAGCATCATCTCCAGCATACGCATCTAAAAGTTCGCTATTGCTATCCTTCTTTTTAGAGCCGAACATAGAATTAAAAATCTTAGAGATTATTGAATTGTGCAAATCTTTACGCGATTTTTCCGATTCACTAGAATCATGAGTTGGAACGCCTTCTACGAACTCAAGATTATCGCTGCTATTACTCGAATTTTCATCATCTGTATTCTCTAAGTCTTGATTATTCTTTGACTTTTTAGAGAAAATAGATGAAACAAATTGAGTCACATCTTCAACATGTAATTTAAGAATCATTAAAATAGCAAAAATTGCAATAATAACAAAAATTGTAAGAGCAAAAATCCTAGATAATCCCCAGGCCAAAGGAGAACCTAAGAAGAATCCTAATAATCCGCCAGATTTTTGCAAATCATCTATATTAAATTCTTGATTTTTGCTTGCAATCAAAATGTCTAAAATTGAGCAAATTGACCATAGAAGAAGAACAAAACCACCTATAACACGAGGATTTCCAGATTTAGCACCACTATTTCGCATAAGCCTAATAGCAACCGCACTAAGCCACACTGGCAAAACAACGCTCATAATTCCAAAAACCGCGGAAGATAAAGAGTGCAACGCAACACCTAAGAATCCGCTAACTCTAAACCATTCAGATGCGCAAAAAAGAACAGCAAGAATAAGTATTACAAAGCACAATCCATCTCTACGGTATGCCTCATCGTATTGCCCAACTCCAAAAAGCGAGCGAACTGCTTTGCCAATAACACGCGGAACAAAAAGCAGAGCAGACTCCCAAAATGGCTCATTAGTCTGCGCTTTAGACTGCTTACCACCATTGTTTGGCATATAAATCGCTCCTCCATAAAATGCGCGTACAAAAACCGCTAACAACTAGCAAGCTAATCGCCAGCAATCATTCACATTAAGTACAAACACCAACCGAATTATTTAAAATTATTCAATCAATATTATCAAATTAATAGCTTTACTTATTCTACTCCAAAGCATGCTAACAAAATAAACGTGTTTGAACACAAAAACAAGACAAAACAGAAAGCCATACAGAGTAAAAAAAAATCGGCCGAAAAACAGCCGATTAAGTGGGGTGGCTAACGCGGCTTGAACGCGCGACCTTCTGAACCACAATCAGATGCTCTACCGACTGAGCTATAGCCACCATTACAGCGCGAAACCCTTCGGGAATCGCACAACAGAGGAATACTATACACGATTTTTCTCGTTTGCGCTACCCTTGCGATTTTCGGCGCGTCGCACAAAATACGACGTTACTTAATGACACAATAAGACTATGAGTTTTTTGCAAAAATCAAATGCAACTAGCATGCTCAATGAGCAAGCAGAACATTGGAAAAGCGTTGAAAATAATCACACTTTTGGCATTCTAAATTCAACGTCATACACAACAAAAGCTCTTCTTCTAGGGTCTGGAGAGCTTGGAAAAGAAATCACTATAGAGCTTATAAGACTTGGTATTAAAGTATTTGCTGCAGATAGTTATGCGAATGCTCCAGCAATGCAAGTTGCGCAAGAAAATCGCGTTTTAGACATGAGCGATTCTAAAAAATTGCAAGAACTAATAAACAACATAAACCCAAACATAATAATCCCAGAAGTTGAAGCAATATCAACCGAAGTATTAAAAGACGTTGTTAAAAACAAAAAAATTCAAGTCGTTCCAAGCTCTAGTATCACTTCGATTGCAATGGATCGCGAAGCTTTGCGAAAAATCGCCCACGAAAAAATTGGTTTGCCTACTACACCATATTGTTTTGCTTCAAGCTACAAAGAGTTAGAAGAAGGAGCAAAAATCGTAGGGTATCCGTGCGTAGTGAAACCAATTATGAGTTCTTCTGGTCATGGTCAATCTATTGTAAAAGATCCTAAAAATCTTGAAGATGCTTGGATAGAAGCACAAAATGGAAGAAGATCTAAGCATAAAACGCAAAACTTGCAGAGTGAAGATAATGAAAATAATGAAGATATATCTCGCGTAATAGTGGAAGCATTAGCGCCTTTAGACTACGAATTAACGGTTTTAACAGTGTGCTCAAGCGCTGGAATAATAACATGCGAACCTATTGCACAATGCCAAGAAAACGGCGACTACAGGCAATCATGGCAACCAGCAAACATATCGGAAAATGTTAGAGAATCCGCTCAAAATATTGCAAAAAAAGCCGTAGAAGGTTTAAGCAAAATAGCAAAAGAGAATGGGGAAACTGGTTGGGGCATTTACGGAGTTGAACTCTTTGTTCTTAAAAACGGCGACTTGCTTTTTAACGAACTATCCCCTAGACCGCACGACACTGGCATGGTAACAATGATTTCGCAATACTACAGCGAGTTTGCTTTGCATGTTTTAGCCATTTTAGGTGTTCCAATCACACAAAAGCATACTGCTCTTTGCTTAAAAGATAACGAAGTTGCATTAAGCCACGCACTTGTTGTGCAAGGAAACGGAGCTGTAGGATTTACAAATCTTGCGCAAGCATTAGATGAAGAAGATTGCACAAGATGCGATATACGAATTTTTGGAAAACCAGAAGTTCACGGCTCAAGACGAATGGGTGTTATTTTGACAGTATCGAACAGCATAAATGATGCAAAATCTTGTGCGACACGCATTGCAAGCAAAATACGCACAATAGAACTGCCATCGTAAAACGTTGAAAAGTCAAGGTTTTCACTGGTTTTATTAAACAAAAAATCAAAAAATAATCCAAACAAAATGTAGGTAACAATTGTTAGTCTAATCATGCTGGCGGTTGAATAAACCTTCAAATAATGATGGTTTGCAACACTCAGCCATGGATACAACGAGAGAGGCACGTCAATGGAAAAACTTGACAAGTTGTATGAAGGCAAAGCAAAGAAATTGTATGCCACAAGTAACGATAATGTTCTGTGGGTTCAATACATGAATCAAGCTACAGCTGGCAATGGCCTTAAAAAGGCTCAAATTGCTGGAAAAGGCAGCTTAAATAATCAAATCACTTCTCTACTGTTTAATCTTCTCAAAGCTCGTGGAGTTAAAAGCCATTTTCTTGGCAGAATCTCGAATACCGAGCAACTTGTAAAGCGCATGAAGATGTTTCCTCTAGAAATAATAATGCGAAACACGGCTGCTGGTTCTTTTGCAAAACGATATGCAGTTAAAGAAGGAACTGCCCTAAAAAAGCCTCTTTTGGAGTTTTGCGTAAAATCAGACGATCTTGGTGATCCTTTTATTAACCCAGAAGGCGTTGTGGCTTTGGGTCTTGCTAGTGAAAGCGAAATGGCAGAAATTACAAAGCAAGCTCACGCTGTAAACAATGCACTTTTGGATATTTTCAACAAAATCGACGTTCAACTCGTTGACTTTAAGATTGAAGAAGGCGTTGATGCGCAAGGAAATATTCTTCTTGCAGACGAGATAACGCCAGATACGTGCCGACTTTGGGATAAGCGCAATACAAGCTCCGAAGTAAGTCATTTAGATAAAGACTTGTTCAGACGCGATTTAGGAGACATAATTCCAGCCTACGAAGAAATATTCTCGAGGCTTAAATCTCTTGCGCAAAGCGAAGGAGTAAACTTCGACGAAGTTAATCCAAACGATTGTGCTGAACAATGATTTTAATGTGGCTCGCATCTTTTAGGTGCGAGCCACGCGCGTTCTTAAACAAATAAAATAAAACAAATAAAAGATAGCCAAACACAAATAGCCAAAACTACAATTGCAAGGCAGGTTCACCGTGGTATTTCGCGTTTATGTTGAAAAACGATCTGGTTTCGATATAAAAGCCCAACATCTTAATCACGAGCTTAAAGAGATTCTTGGTATTGATTCTCTAAAATCAACGCGCATAATAAACAGGTATGATGTAGAAGGAATATCTAAAGATCTTTTTAACACTGCTGTTAAAACGGTTTTTAGCGAGCCTACAGTAGACAACACTTACGACTACTTGCCTATTAGCACAAATGAACATGTTTTTGCTATAGAGTTCCTTCCTGGCCAGTTTGATCAGCGCGCGCAATCCGCAAGCGAATGCGTACAAATGATTAGCCAGGGAGAATGCCCCAAAGTTAGAACTGCTCAAATTCTTGCTTTTAACGGCAATTTGTCTAAAGAAGAACTTGACTCAATTAAACACTACGTTATTAATCCAGTAGAAGCTCGCGAAGCATCGCTAGATAGTGTTGATACGCTTAAAAGTGAGGCAATTGTTCCAGCAAACGTAGAAGTATTAGATGGTTTTAACGATTTAGATTCCAACGGCTTGCAAAAATTCATTGAAGATCGCGCACTAGCAATGGACTTGGCTGATGCTAAATTCTGCCAAGACTATTTTAGAAGCGAAAATCGCAATCCAACTATTACAGAAATAAAAGTAATAGACACGTATTGGTCCGACCATTGCCGCCATACTACTTTTGGAACGCATTTTGAAAACGTTCAAATAGATGACGAGCAAGTAAAAGATGCATTTAATCGTTATCTTAAACTACGAGAAGAGCTTAAGCGAACAAATAAGCCGATTTGTCTTATGGACATGGCCACTATTGGCGCAAAATATTTGAAGCATACAGGAAAGCTTAAAAACTTAGACGAATCCGAAGAAATTAACGCGTGCACAGTAAAAGTAAAAGTTGACGTTAATGGGCACGATGAAGACTGGCTGTTTTTGTTCAAAAACGAAACGCATAATCATCCTACAGAAATAGAACCTTTTGGCGGTGCTGCAACTTGCATTGGCGGATGCATTCGAGATCCTCTTTCGGGACGCTCCTACGTATATCAAGCAATGCGCGTAACTGGAGCAGCCGACCCTAGAACACCTATTAGCGAAACTTTAGAAGGAAAACTATCTCAACGAAAAATCGTAACTTCTGCAGCTGCAGGCTACTCGTCTTACGGAAATCAAATTGGATTAGCAACAGGCGAAGTACACGAGATTTACCACCCAGGATATGTTGCAAAACGAATGGAAGTTGGCGCGGTTGTAGCAGCTACCCCAGCAGACCACGTTAGAAGAGAAACACCTGAGCCAGGAGATGTGATTATTCTTCTAGGCGGCAGAACTGGAAGAGACGGAATTGGCGGAGCAACTGGTGCTTCTAAAGCGCAAGACGCAGACAGCATTGAAGAGTGCGGAGCAGAAGTTCAAAAAGGAAATGCACCTATTGAACGCAAGTTGCAAAGACTTTTTAGACGCAAAGACGCATGCCGCCTTATTAAGCGTTGCAACGATTTTGGCGCTGGTGGCGTAATCGTTGCGACTGGAGAAATCGCAGATGGCTTGATTATTAACTTAGACAAGGTGTCTAAAAAATACGAAGGCCTTGATGGCACGGAGCTTGCGATTTCTGAATCTCAAGAGCGAATGGCAGTTGATGTTTCTGCAAGCGATGCAGACGAATTTTTGAGCTACGCGCGTCAAGAAAATTTGGAAGCGCAAATTGTAGCTACAGTTACAAAAGAAGCTCGAATGAAAATGACTTGGCGAGGAAAAACAATTGTTGATCTAAGCCGCGAATTCCTAGCTTCTAATGGCGCTCCAAAAACACAAGATATTCACGTTGAAAATGGCAAAAAATATGCTACAAAGTGGCAAGACGAAAGTGGAGTTTACTCTGGCAAGTCTTTAGCTGAGCGCATTAAAAATCTTGTTTCTAACATAAACGTGTGCTCAAACAAAGGCCTTAGCGAAATGTTTGACTCCACTATTGGAGCCGCAACCGTTCTTATGCCATTTGGTGGCCGCCGTCAGCTCACTCCAGCACAAGCAATGGTCGCAAAATTCCCAGTATTTGGCGAAACAAACACCGCTTCTGCAATGTCTTGGGGATTTAACCCATACATTATGGAAAAGAACCAATTTACGGGAGCGTACATATCGGTTGTAGAATCTTTAGCAAAACTTGTAGCAAGCGGTTTTACAATCGAAAACGCTTATTTAAGCCTTCAAGAATATTTTGGCAAACCGCAAAATGTGCCTGAAAGATGGGGAAAGCCTACTGCAGCAGTTCTTGGCGCTTTAAGCGCGCAAATTGATTTTGGCGTTGGCGCGATCGGCGGTAAAGACTCTATGAGCGGAAGCTTTGAAAATCTTGACGTTCCTCCAACTCTTATATCGTTTGCTGTTTCTACAGGAGACGCGCGAAATGTTGTTTCTCCAGAATTCAAAAAAACCAATAGCAAAATCCTAAGAATACTACCTACGTATAAAGAAGACGGCATTACGCCTAACGCTCAAAGCTTCTTAGAGGCGATTAGGATTGTTGAAAATCTTACTTCAAGCAAGCGCGCGCTAGCGATTAGCACTCCAGGTTTTGGAGCTAGTGCGGAAAGCTTGTTTAAGATGACTTTGGGCAACCATATTGGATTAAAGCTTAACGACTCTGTTAAAACAGACGACTTGTTTAAGTCTAGATATGGAACTTTCTTTGTAGAAGTGGATGAAGATTTTAACGTTGACGATTTTTCAAGCAAGTTTAGCGAGGATCTTGTAAACGTTGAAGTTATTGGACAAACGTGCAATGAATTTAAGCTTTATGCTTGCAACGAAATCATTAGTTTAGATGACTTACAGGAAGATTGGGAAAGTCCACTAGAGGGCATTTTCCCATATCGAGGTAAAGGAAGCGCAGTTCGCGAAATAAATTCCACTAATCGCAAGCCTGTTAGAAATCATATGAAATCTAATAGAAGAACGCCATTGAGTAAGCCACGCGTAATCATTCCAGTTTTCCCTGGAAACAATTGCGAATACGACACTCAAGCAGCGTTTGAAAAAGCTGGAGCAGAATGCAAAACGCTTATAATCAATAATTTAAGCTCTGATGATGTTGTAGAATCCGCAAAAGAGCTTGTTAAAGAGATTAATAAAAGCCAAATTGTTATGATTCCTGGCGGATTCTCTGGAGGCGATGAGCCAGACGGTTCTGCCAAGTTTATAACGGCATTCTTTAGAAACCCTGCCGTTAGCGACTCTGTTCGCGATTTACTAAACAATCGCGATGGCTTAATGCTTGGTATTTGCAACGGCTTCCAGGCTCTTATTAAGCTAGGTCTTGTTCCATTTGGAGATATTGTTCCAATTGATGCAGAATGCCCAACTTTAACGTTTAACACTCTTGGAAGGCATCAAAGCAAGATTGTTAGAACTCGCGTTGCATCTAATCTTTCTCCTTGGCTTTCAAATTGCAAAGTTGGCGATGTTCATAGTGTTGCAATATCTCATGGCGAGGGACGATTCGTAGCATTACCAAAAGTTATGGATACTCTTATACAAAACAGCCAAATTGCAACGCAATATGTTGATAGCAATGGCGTTCCAAGCATGAACCTTAAAGTAAATCCAAACGGTTCGCTTATGGCTGTAGAAGGAATCACTAGCCCAGATGGAAGAGTATTCGGAAAAATGGGTCATTGCGAGCGCAGCGGTAACGGTTTGTACGTAAATATTCCTGATTTTAGAACACAAAACATTTTTAGCGCTGGAGTTGAATACTTTACGTCATGATTTGGGATTGTGTGTTTAATTATTCTAATCAAAATATTTATTGCGATTTTGAAAATATAGGGGGTGCGAATGTCTGCTGAGCTTGAAGGAGTTCACGAAGAATGTGGCGTTTTTGGAGTGTGGGGTCATTCCGATGCCGCAAGACTTACCTACTTTGGCTTGCACGCATTGCAACATAGAGGACAAGAAGGTGCTGGAATAGTTGCCAACGATAATGGTCATCTTAAAGGATACAGAAACTTAGGTCTTTTAACTAAAGTTTTTGCAAACGAAGACATTATGAAGCATCTTACTGGAAACAGCGCGATTGGCCACGTTCGCTACGCTACTGCTGGATCTGGAAGTGTTGAGAACATTCAACCTTTTCTGTTTTCTTTCCACGATGGAGATGTTGCTTTAGGGCATAATGGCAATCTTACTAATTGCACAACTCTTAGAAATAAGCTAGAAGATTGCGGAGCGATTTTCCACTCTAACTCCGATACAGAAGTTTTGATGCATCTTATTAAAAGGTCAAACAAAACTTCATTTATGGATAAGCTTAAAGATGCGCTGTTAACTGTTCATGGCGGTTTTGCATACTTGCTTCTTACAGAAGACGCGCTTATTGGAGCAACGGATCCTAATGGTTTTAGGCCGCTTAGTCTAGGAAGAATGAGTAATGGTGCTTACGTTCTTGCATCGGAAACTTGCGCTTTAGATATTGTTAGCGCGGAGTTTATTAGAGACATTGAGCCTGGCGAAATAATCGTTATTAATAACGATGGATACAAGATTGAGCGTTATGCAAAAAATATTCAGCACGCTGTTTGCTCAATGGAGTTTATCTATTTTGCTCGCCCGGATTCTAATATTTACGGAATTAATGTTCATTCTGCGCGAAAGCGCATGGGAGCACGCTTAGCTAAAGAGTCTCCTGTAGACGCAGATATGGTGATTGGTGTGCCTAATTCTTCGCTTTCTGCAGCTGCAGGATATGCCGAAACAAGCGGAATCCCTAACGAGATGGGTTTGATTAAAAATCAATACGTTGCGCGCACTTTTATTCAGCCAACGCAAGAGCTTAGAGAACAAGGCGTTCGCATGAAGCTTTCGGCCGTTAGAGGTGTTGTTAAGGGAAAGCGCGTAATTGTTATTGACGATTCAATCGTTCGCGGAACCACGTCTAAGAGGATTGTTCGTCTTCTTAGAGAAGCGGGCGCTAAAGAGGTTCATATGCGAATCTCTTCGCCTCCTCTTAAATACCCGTGCTTCTACGGAATCGATATTCAAACTACTAAAGAGCTTATTGCAGCTAAACATTCTGTTGAGCAAATTCGCGAATATATTGGCGCTGACTCTTTAGCATTCTTATCTTTAGACGGTCTTGTTGAGTCTATTGGGTTAAATAAGCCTGCTCCGTACGGAGGATTATGCGTAGCGTATTTTAATGGCGACTACCCTACTGCTTTAGATGACTATCGAGATGAATTCTTAGCTTCGCTTTCTAAAGAAGACAAGGAAGTTTTAGAGAATATTAAAAAGAATAGTAAATACAATTTTGCGACTAAAAACTGCGATTAAACTACGACTAAACTTCGACTAAACACTTAAAACAAACACGAAAGGATTCTTAAATGCCAAACGCATATGAACAAGCTGGCGTTAGCGTAGAAGCTGGCTACGAGGTTGTGCGAAGAATAAAATCCCACGTAAATCGCACAAAAAGACCAGGCGTTATGGGCGGAATTGGCGGTTTTGGCGGCCTATTTGATTTAGCAAGCCTTGGATACAAAGACCCAGTGCTAATTTCTGGAACAGATGGAGTTGGCACAAAGCTTATGATTGCGCAAATGATGCAAAAGCATAATACGATTGGCATTGATTGTGTTGCTATGTGCGTAAATGATATTGCAGCTCAAGGCGCACAGCCTCTGTTCTTCCTTGATTACATTGCTTGCGGAAAAAACAATCCAGAAATACTCGAGCAAGTGGTTTCTGGCGTTGCAGACGGATGCATTCAGGCAGAATCTGGCTTAATTGGCGGAGAGACTGCAGAAATGCCTGGAATGTACAACGAAGACGAGTACGATCTTGCGGGATTTGCTGTAGGAGTTGCAGAAAGAGAAAACATTGTTGACGGCTCTAAAATCACGCCTGGAGACGTTCTTATAGGTCTTGCATCTTCGGGAGTGCACTCAAACGGATTCTCACTTGTTAGAAAAGCACTTTTTGATGTAGCTAATTACAACGTAAATAGTAAACCAGAAGAATTGTGTGGCAAATCTATTGGCGAAGTTCTTTTAGAGCCTACAAAAATCTACGTTAAAGCATTAAAACCGCTTTTTGCTAATCATCTTATTAAAGGCGTAGCTCATATTACAGGCGGCGGATTTATAGAAAACATTCCAAGAATGTTTGCAAATAATCTTGCAGCACAAATCGACACAAAAAAGTGGCAAGTTCCTGCAATTTTCAACCTTATTGAAAAGTCGGGTAAAGTAGACCACTCAGAAATGTTCAACGTTTTTAACATGGGAATCGGAATGATATTAGCAATTAATGCAAATAAAGCCGATGAAGCTATGCAAATCCTTAAAAACAATAATGAACAAGCGTATGTTATTGGCAAAATGATTAAACGCGAAAACGTTGCAGTTGAGTTGTTATAATTCACAAAATCTTAAAGTAATAAAGGATTAAAGATGAAAGTTTTAGTTGTAGGCTCAGGCGCACGAGAACACGCAATCGCAGTTGCATTTTTAGCGAGTAAAAGCGTTAGCGAAGTCACAGTTGCTCCTGGAAACCCAGGCATGATTAAAAGCGGAATCAAAATTGAAAAAATTAGCGAATCGGATCACAACGCTTTAATCGAATTTGTTAAGAACAACAACTACGACTTTGCTTTTATTGGCCCCGAAGTGCCTCTTATGAATGGCATTGTTGACGATTTTGAAGCTAATGGAATCCCAGCATTTGGCCCAAACAAAGCGGCTGCTCAAATTGAAGGATCTAAGGATTTTGCAAAGCAACTTATGCAAAGGCATAATATTCCAACAGCCGCCTACCAAACATTTAGTGAGATAGAACCAGCGATTGAGTACGTTAAAAATCAAGGCGCTCCTATTGTTATTAAAGCAGACGGCTTGGCTGCTGGAAAAGGCGTAACAGTTGCCACTAGCGTTGATGAGGCGCTCGCAGCTTTAGACGATATTTTTGTAGACCATCGTTTTGGCAAAGCTGGAGCAAAAGTAGTTATAGAAGAGTTTTTAGAAGGCGAAGAATTCTCATTAATGAGCTTTGCTAACGGAACAGATTTTTGGGTTATGCCAATTTCTCAAGATCACAAGCGCGCTCATGATGGCGATACTGGCCCAAACACTGGCGGCATGGGAGCTTATAGCCCTGTTCCACAAATTAGCGATGGAGTTGTAAAACAAGCGATTGATAAAATCGTACGCCCAACTTTGCAAGCTCTTGCAAGCGAAGGCATGCCTTTTACAGGAGTTTTGTACGCTGGATTGATTAACACAGAGCAAGGCGCAAAAGTAATAGAATTTAACGCTCGCTTTGGAGACCCAGAAACAGAGGTTGTTCTTCCAAGACTTACTAGCGACTTTGGCGAAGCTATTTTTAACATTTTGCATGGCAAAGAACCAACATTTACTTGGGCTAAAAATGGCGTAACTCTTGGCGTTGTGTTAGCAAGCAAAGGCTACCCTGGAAAGCTTGTTACAGGAACACCTCTGCCACAAATCACTCTTAATAGTGCAGATCAAAATGTTTACTATTCTGGTGTTAAATTAGACGAAAACAATAATCTTGTAACGTCTTCTGGAAGAGTGGCACTTTTGCAAGTAAATGGCAAAGATGTTAAAGATGCTCAATCAAAGGCCTATAGCATATTAGACAATCTTAATCTTTCTAACATGTTTTATAGGCACGACATTGCAACTAAAGCACTTAAAGCATTGAAAAATTAAAAACCAAGAAAGTTTGTGTTTTTAAGATAATGCTTTCCAGCTGTAATATCGTATTGAATCAAACGGTAATCATTCAATAATTGTTTAGTTTCTTTGTTCATACTACTAGCAATCATTGGCTTTCCGCCTGGATTCAAGTAAATTGGCTGGCCTTGCGGAATTCTATCCCACCCCTGAATCTTATTTACTACAGGAGGCTCCATTGCACTAATCTTTTCGTGCAATCGTGTTAGGAATGCAATATATGGCGAAACTTTAGAATTTGTGTGAGACGCCACTTGCGATATAAAGAAGTTTGGAGAAGAATAATAGTCCCTAATTTTGTTTGGAGCTTTATTATTTTCTCTAGCTTTTTTATTTGACCAAATAAAGTAATCAGTTAGATGTAAATCAAGAGAATTATTCTCATCATCGCTGGCAGTACTATATATTCCAGGAAGATGATCTCCATAGAATACAACAGTCACTGGCTTATCTATAGAATCCAAGTCATTTAAGAATGATTGAGTTGCTTTATCTGTGTAACTCACTCCCTTAGCATATGTTTCAATCGAAGATATTTCCGAGCTTCCAAGCTTTGGCGAGCCAGGCTTTGAACTAGCCTTAAAATCATTGTTCTTATACCAATTCCTAAATGGCATATGATTTTGCATTGTGACTATTTGCACAAATTGATTATTTTTACTAGAGGCGATTTTTTCAAACGCACTTTTATACGCAGACTCGTCGCAAACATAAGGCGATTTATCAAGCATATTTTTGTGCGCAATAACATTAGGAGCTTCTAGCGAGTAGAACTTACTAAAACCAAACTTCTTATAGTTTGTTGAGCGCAAGTACATACTCGGCTCATACGGGTGGAATGCTATGGAATTAGATTCACTCCCCCAATACCTGTTAATCGTAGGAGTCCAAGAAGAATTTGGAACAAGTTGCTGATACGGGCTTGTAAGAGATGAGTTAAAGTTCACCATGCTCAATCCCGTAAGAGACATGTATTCAAGGTTTGCAGTTCCTCCGCCGTAGCCAGAAGAAAGCATTAATCCACTATCCGTTTTCTCTTTCAAAGAGCTTATAAATGGCATTGGATTCTTATTTAGTTGCAATCCAGGAACTCTTATTGGATTAGAGAATGATTCCGAAAGCACATAAACAACAGTATTATCGGAGATTTTTGACTTTCTAGAAGCGTTTATTTTCTTTGCTTCATTATTGTATTTTTCTAGCAAAGCGCTCATAGTTCGCTCATTGTAATCCGCAGGCTTATCCATAACCTTTGGGTTTACTTGCCTTAAAAATGCCACTAATGCGCCGTTTCTTTGAGCGTCGTAAACGGAGTCCCACATTGATGGCGTGTCTCCCATAAACTTAGCAAAATTGTTTGCGCTAGAATCAACAGTTCCAACTGTGCAAATATACCATCCAAAAGTCGCTAATAATGCTATTAAAGTTACAACACGAACCAAAATCGAAGTTCTTAAATTTGAAATAATAACAATTTTTCCATGATTAACATCTAGAACATGCAATAAAAGCGCAATAACCCAAGTTATTAGAACAGCAACAATAGAGCTAAAAATAACAGCATTTGCGTTGTCTGGAAGAAAAGATGCGATATTTCCAGTATTACTTTTTAAAAAGTTTAAGTCAGCTGGAAGAATAGTTTCGTATCGAACATTCACTTTCATATATTCAATAACAGAAACAATTATAGATGCGCTAATCAAAATAGCAGACGTAATCCAAAAACGATTTATGATTATTAGCAAAATACCGTAAATTAACGCAAGAATAAGAAGATTAAGCACAAAAACAAAATTAAGCTTAAGCCACATTTTTGAGATTATGTTCCAAGCACTTGCCGAAAGTGATGAAGTCATTTCTACTCGGCCAGAACGCTGTACAGAAAACTGCACAATCATAACCATTATTGCGCAAAAAGCAACAAACATAACGGAGTACGTCCAACGAGCAAACCTAATCTTAAAACGCTCAAATTGCTTAAAAATTGTAAGAGAATTGCTTAATGGCAATTTTGCACCCTTCTGATTTACGCCTAATGTTTAATGCATATTACGTTTATTACGTTCTTAACGCATGTATGTGTACGCATCCGTTTACACATATATCTTAAGTATCGCTATCGTCATACAAAACAACCGTATAAAACTATGCATATTCATACTTTTGATGTATTGTAATATGTTCTATAGCATTTATCATTATAATAGATGACAAAATATAGAAAATTTTAAGGATTATATACTATATTTGCAATGGTTGTGTTTGTTATCTTCAATCTAGCGAGGTTTTAAGGAACAGTAAGAATGAAGCAATTTATTGCCACAATTAACTTAATGCAAGGCATTCTACCTATAAGCATATTTGCAATATCTGGATTATGCTTAGCTGTTCTTTTAATTACAAAACCTAAAAAGTCTAAGTATTTTTCAAAACTCTTAACTCAATTAGGCTCAGCATTTTTATTTGCCATTATTTTTGGATTCATAACTTGGCTAATATCCGACGTTTTTCTTGTGTTTGGCGTAAGTCTTGGATGGCTTGTGATTTGTTCGATTGCAGGGGGATTTGCTGCCGTAGGCTTTGCTCTAAGTGCTGCAATAATTTCTAAAGGATGCAGAAGAGCTTTCGCTATTTTTTCGATTATCTTATTTGTTTTAGCAACAATGATTCGCGTAAATATGATTTACGGAGAATACACGACTATTGGATCTGTTTTTGGATTAGGAAATTACCCAAAGCTAGAAGAGCATAATAAACACAATGCCATTATGGAGATTAAAGATTGGAACTTACTAGCAGATCAGAAAAAACTGCCTAAAATGCCATCCAAAGGCATTAGCCGCTCTGTTAGAATTCCTGCAACGCAATCAAACTTCCGCGCTAGAATCGCAAATGTGTATCTTCCTCCAGCTGCGCTAACAAAATTTGCTCCAAAACTTCCTGTAATGGTTCTTCTTTCTGGACAGCCAGGAAGCCCTAATAGACTATTTGCTGCAAGCGAAATAGTGAACACTTTAGATGCTTACGCTAAAAAACACAATGGTTTAGCTCCGATTGTTGTTTCCCCAGACCAAAATGGCACTTCAACGCACAATTCACTTTGCGCAAACACAAAGGTTTATGGGAATGCTCAAACGTACCTAACTAAAGATGTTGTTAGCTGGATTCGCAAAAATCTTCCTGCAAGCACAAATCCAGCACTTTGGCTTATGGGAGGATTTTCTCAAGGTGGAACTTGCGCAACTCAAATAGTTCCAGCATATCCAAAGTTATTTGGAAACATGTATTCTGCTGGCGGAGAATTAGAGCCAACTTACAAGAATAAAAACGAAACAATAAACCGCTATTTTAACGGGAATCGCAAGGAATACGAAAAACATATTCCAGCAAACATAATGAGAAAAAACGCTCCATTAAATCAAAATTATTATTCAATAGCAGGAGCATGGGATCCAAAATCACAAATAAACCAATCCACTATTGCTGTGGCAGCACACAAAGCTGGAATAAGCGTTATAACAATGATTTCTAAAGGCTCAGGCCACGATTGGCATACGGTTCAAAGCGGATTAAAGGTTGCTATTGATCATCTTTGTAAAGACGCTGGAATAGCAAAGCATAATCCAGATTTAAGCTCTTATAGTAATATTCAAGTGGTTGTTAATCAGAAGGTGAGGCGATAAACATGCCAAACTTTTTATCAAAAAATCACAAGTCAACAGCAAAACATCATTTATCTATACTAAGTAATGATGTTAAAATCTGGCTGTCTCAGCGAGTTCTTGCAGTAAAAATCACTCTTGTATTTTTGCTTATAAACCTTTTACATTGGATTTTCCGTACCGTAATGCACATTTACACTTACGGTACAAACGCTACTCTTGCACAGTTTTTCTCGTACCATAAGCCAAAAATTGGCTCCCCATTCCTTTTTGGTCATAGAAACGTTCCTCAACTTTTGCTTAAACTGTTCCACTCGCTTTTCCTTGTAAACAGTTTTCCGTCTTTAGCTGTTAACGCTATTCTTTCTTTGGTTTTAATCGGATTAGCAGAAACAAGAATTGGAAAAATGCGTTTGCTTTTTGTTTCTGTATCTAGCACGCTTATTGGAACTTTGCTAGGACTAACACTAGTTGGCAATCTTTCTGCGATTATTCGCAATATGCATTGGATTACTAGAATACCAATTAGACTTTCGCCTTTTACTCTTTTTGTTGGCGCGTTTATGTCTGCAGCAACATGCGAATCAATCTTGTGGCGTAGACGAATGCTTGTTTTGGGCTATTCAATAACGTCTGCAATGCTTCTTTATAGTGGAAATCCTGGGGATTATTGCACGATTTTTGCAGCGATTTGTGGCCATATTATTGGCAATGCAATGAACAAGAACAACAAAACTAATACTGCTAAAAGCGCAAGCTGGTGGCATGGAACAGACTACGAAATTAGGCGTCTTTTTTCAATAGCGCAACTTATTATGGCGTTAGGCCCTGTTCTTGCATTGTCTTCAAGATCTCACGCTGGAATACTAACAACTCTTGGCTTGTTTATGTCTCCACAAATGGGCACAAAACCTTGGCTTGCAAGATGCATATCGAATTATAGTTCTAGCAGCTGTTTGCTTCATTCTGGATTGCAACACGCAACAATTGGCGGTCTTTGGATTCGTATTCTTTTGCCTATTGTTACTTTAATGATTATAGCTTGGGGGCTTTTACGCGGAAGAAGGCTTGCAGCTTATGCAGCTATAACAATTAATGGACTTACTGCAGTTTATGCAACTATGTATTTTGCGATTTTGCCATTAATCGCAGCTAAGCAAGCTATGATTTTCCACAAGAATAATGCAACTTCTATAGCGTTTATGCTCACTGCTCTGCCTCCACTATTAATCGCAATACTATTGTTTATAAACATAAAGCATTTTCCAAATCATAGCGATAAGTTTGAACGCAGAATTGGCTTAGTTGCAATTGTTCTTGCACTATTTTCTACTGGAATAGGATATGTTTGCTTTGGATTAATTGCTCCTAATGAGTTTAAGCCTGCAGCAGACTTGCATCATTTACTCCGTGACCTTCCAGGACGTTGGATGCCTATGGGATTTGGAACAAGATCTAACGCAATGCTTATGCCATTAACTCCACTTGCTTCTGCTATTACTCAATGCGTTGGAGTTCTTCTTTGGATTGTTCTTTTTGTTGTTTGCCTTATGTGGTTTAAGAACAAAGTTACTATTAACGAAGAAGATCGTAAAAAAGCAAGTCAATTAGTTCATTTTGGCGGAGACACAATGAGCTTTATGACTACTTGGCCAGACAATCACTATTGGTTCTCCAACACGGAACGCTCCGCAATAGCATATAGGCTTAAGTATGGAATTGCTTTAACATTAACAGGGCCTTTTGGAGATAAAACAGAATATAAGAATGATTTGAAAGCGTTTATTCAACTTTGCGAGCAAAACTCTTGGTCTCCAGCTTTCTATGCTGTGCATGAGGAAGACCGCAAAAACCTAGAATCTCTTGGTTTTATGTCTATTAAAGTTGGAAGCGATATGCTTGTTTACCCTAAAGAGTGGCAAACTCGTGGCAAAAAGTGGCAAGATATTCGTACCGCTATAAACAAAGCAAAACGCGATGGAATAACAGATGTTCTTAGCACATACAACGATGCTCCGTGGGAAATTCAACAACAGATTATTGAGATTTCGGAAGAGTGGGCAGAGCTTAAATCTCTTCCAGAGATGAAGTTTACTCTTGGCGGATTAGAAGAATTGCACGATCCTCGAGTAAAAATTTTGTATGCAATTGACAATAACGGCAAGGTTCTTGGCGTTACGAGCTGGATGCCTACTTATAGCAACAATCGCGTAATAGGGTGGACTCTTGATTTTATGAGGCACCGTACGGATAGTCCTAATGGAATTATGGAATTGCTTATTGCAAGAATGGCGGAACGCTTAAGAGATGAAGGACTTGAGAATCCAGAATCTGCTGTGGAATTTATGAGTCTTTCTGCTGCTCCTCTTGCTGGAATAACAGATATTTGCGACTCAAACGATTCTAGTACTTCAACTTCTTTGCAAAATGAAGCGAACACTGTTAATAACAAGGACGATATAGGAAATAATGATAATGATGGCGTAGAACATGCACAAAATGACGTAAATCACCATGAGTCCAACGAGATTATTGTTCATGCTCTAGAGATGATGTCCGACATTTTGGAACCAGCATACGGATTTAAGTCGTTGTACTTCTTTAAGAAAAAGTTCCAACCAACCAATAGTCCTGTGTACATATGCTATTTGGATTCTGCAAAGCTCGCGCAAATATCGCTAGCTGTTACAAGCTCCTATTTGCCAGAAACTAATCCTAAGCAAATTTTAGAAATGCTAAAAACACTTAAGAAAGACGCAAATCAAAAAAATCTCCGTTAATTTGCGTGCTGTAGCTTGCATATTAACGGAGATTAAGTTTATTAAGAGATTTTAATAGAAATCTTAATTGTACAACTAAGACTCCGATTCGACTTTAGAAGCGGAATCAGAGTCAGCTAATTTAGCTGACTCAGTTGATTCAGAAGAATCGCTGGAATCAGTGGATTCTGCCGACTTAGAGTCGCTGCATGCGGAATCAAACTTCTTACCGCGGAAAATAAATTCTCCAAGCAACCCTTCGCCTTCGGCATCCACCTCAACGCACTCGCCGTCTGTTAAATCGCCAAGCAGAATCTTCTCGCTAATAGCATCCTCGATGTCTCGCTGAATAACTCTACGCAATGGCCTTGCTCCAAGAAGCGGGTCAAAGCCCTTCTGCGCAAGAAGATTCTTAGCTTCATCTGTAAGCTCCAAAGCCATATGACGCTCAAACAAGCGGTCGTTCAAACGCTTAACATCTAAGTCAACAATTTGACGAACCTCTGGCTCAGTAAGCTGACGGAACACAATAGTATCGTCTAAACGGTTAAGGAACTCTGGGCGGAATTGACGCTTAAGCTCGGAATTAACTTGATCCTTCATACGCTGATAAGAAGCATCCGCGTTATTACCAAGGCTAAATCCTGTGTTTGCTGCCTTAGCAATATCTCGAGTACCAAGATTCGTAGTCAAGATAATAATAGTGTTCTTAAAATCAACTTTTCGGCCTTGACCATCTGTTAAGTGGCCATCATCCAAAACTTGCAACAACGTGTTGAAAATATCTGGATGCGCCTTCTCAATCTCGTCGAACAAAACCACAGAGAATGGCTTTCTACGAACCTTCTCCGTAAGCTCGCCACCTTCCTCGTAGCCAACATAGCCTGGAGGAGCACCAAAAAGACGCGAAGCTGCATACTTTTCTGCAAACTCCGACATATCTACGCGAATAAGCGCATCGTCGTCGTCAAACAAGAACTGAGCCAAAGTCTTAGCAAGCTCAGTTTTACCAACACCAGTAGGGCCAGCAAAAATAAACGAGCCAGCAGGACGCTTTGGATCCTTCAAGCCCACTCGAGCACGACGAATCGAGCGAGAAAGCGCACAAACAGCCTCATCTTGACCAATAATGCGCTTATGCAGTTCTGCTTCCATGCCAAGCAGCTTTTTAGACTCTGCTTGCGTGAGCTTAACAACAGGAATACCAGTTGTATTAGAAACAACAGATGCAATCACATCTTCGTCTACAACCATATTCACATTGGATTCGCCTTCGCGCCAAGCTTGCTCTTTAATCTTACGATCTTCTTCAAGCTTCTCTTGCTCATCTCGCAAGTCGGCAGCTTTTTCAAAATCTTGATTCTTAATAGCTTCGTCTTTTTTATCGGAAAGCTTAGAAATCTTAGAATCAAGTTCTTTAAGCTCTGAAGGCTCTGTTAAGCGCTTAATTCGCAATCGAGCACCAGCTTCGTCAATCAAGTCAATCGCCTTATCTGGCAAATTGCGATCTTGAATGTATCGAGCAGACATTTCTGCTGCAGATTGCAAAGCACCATCCGTAATGGTTACATGATGATGATTCTCGTAACGCGCGCGCAAGCCCTTTAGAATTTCAATTGTCTCTGCAATAGAAGGCTCTTGAACCTGAATTGGCTGGAATCTGCGTTCCAAAGCCGCATCCTTTTCAATATACTTTCTATATTCATCTGTAGTTGTAGCGCCAATCGTTTGCATCTCGCCGCGCGCAAGCATAGGCTTAAGCATATCTGAAGCGCCCAAAGCGCCATCAGCAGCACCCGCGCCAACAATAGTGTGAATCTCGTCAATAAATAGAACAATATCTCCGCGAGTCTTAATCTCTTTAAGCACCTTCTTTAAGCGCTCTTCAAAATCGCCACGGTAACGAGAGCCTGCAACCATTGAGCCAAGATCAAGAGAATAAACTTGCTTACCCTTTAAAGTTTCTGGAACATCTCCAGCAACAATCTTTTGTGCAAGACCTTCTACAACAGCTGTTTTACCAACGCCTGGCTCGCCAATAAGAACAGGATTATTCTTTGTTCTACGAGAAAGCACAACCATAACACGCTCAATTTCTTTAGAGCGTCCAATAACAGGGTCAAGCTTGCCTTGTTGAGCTTCGTTAGTAAGATTTCTTCCAAACTGATCTAAAAGAGCAGAACCAGACTGATTGCGTTTATCTTGAACTCCACCAGCATTTGCAAGATCGGCACCTTGACTGTCTGCTGGAATGCCAGAATTGCCACGAATCAAATCCATTGCCGTGCTACGAAGATCTCCTAAATCAACCTCCATTTTAATAAGCACTTGCGTTCCAACGCCTTCGCCTTCTCTAATAAGGCCTAAAAGAATATGCTCAGTACCAATATAACTATGACCAAGTTGCAAAGCTTCACGCAAACTAAGCTCAAGCACCTGCTTAGCATGCGGAGTAAAAGGTATGTGGCCATTAGGCGAAACAGTGCCCGTGCCAATCATCTCTTTTACTTGTTTGCGAGTACCGTCTAAATCTACGCCTTTTGCGCTCAAAGCTTTCGCTGCTATTCCTTCGCCTTCTCTAATAAGGCCTAAAAGAATATGCTCCGTACCAATGTAGTTATGCTGAAGAGCGCGCGCTTCTTCTTGCGCTAGCACAATAACACGCCGAGCGCGGTCAGTAAACCGTTCAAACATAATTGCCTTCCGTTTTTATCCTTGTTCCATGGTAACGAGTTGCCATGACTCTAGAGCAATGCTCTCTATAGAATCCGTGGGACTAATCGTTTGGTTGCGGATTATTATTTGAGTCAAAATTATCTTCAGATTCTGCATTATCTACGATTTGTGCACTGCTTTTTGATTCTGCAACATCTTCATATTGCAAACCACTATTATTATTTGCAATATCTTCACCCTCATTGCGCAAACCATCGTCATCATGCTCTTTACTATCTTGATTATTTTCATCCAAAACGCGCTTACGCCTTGACTTGCGATTTTCTTTGCTATCTTCAATCGCTTCTTCTATAAGCTCAACATCTGCACGTTCTTCTCTAGGCGTTTGAGGAACAATCTCAATGTGATAATCGTCATAAGCAGGCTCTGATTGAACCCAAAGCTGCGATGGCTCAGGAGGCGCTATTTCGGAATGTTCTCCGCATCCATGATCAAGCGCAACTACTCGCCCATCGTCTGGGCTCCACATATTTGCGCAAACTCCAAACATGTTTCCAAGACTTCCCGCAAGAGGAATCATAAATCCACATGACGAGCAAGCTTTTCCATCTGCAATATTAGTAGAAAGCGACTTTGGCCCATGTTGACCCGCATACCATCTTTTTGCAGTTTGAGCTATAGCCTGAGCAGTCATAACTCTTTTTCGAGTTAAGCGGAAAGTTTCAACAGCATCTTCAAAATCTTCTTTTGACTCCCCATTTTCAAGATTTTCATCATCTTCTGCACTTGCGTTATCTGTATTATATGCGCTTTTGCTATCCGAACTATCTGAACTATCTGAACTATCCGCGCTATTTTCGCTATTTTCGCTATTTGCATCGTTATTAGTGTTTTCACTATCTTTAGCGCATTGCGAACCATCTTCAGATGCATTATTTTCTTGAATACCATCAAGCTTAACTCCATCTTCAAGCCTGGAGTCATCTTCTGCAGTGCCGATTGAATCCATAACCGAAAGATCCGTAGGCCTAAGTCTATCTTTCCAAGGAACCCAAGGAGGAGGAAGTAACGAATCTTCAGTTGGAGCAAGACTAGACTCGTTAACAGTCCAACGACCAGCATCTTCATCATGATACAGCGTTACCGACCATTGCCAGCCTTCATAGCCAAGCATAGTGCAAGCAAAACGGAAATCAGTAACATTACTACCAAGATTCGTTTTGCCTACAAAATCGCCTACAGCGTTTTTGCGCTCCGAAGTTTCCACAGCAACTTCATAAGCAAGCTCCTGCGGATTTATTACTTCATCTTCCATAAAAAATCCTGTTAACTATTAATCTTGTACGTCAAAATTATCTGCTACAGCACGCAACAAATGAGCAAGCTTTTTAGATTCTGCACTAGATGGATAATGGCGTCTGCGCAAGCCGTTGCCAGCAGAGTCCAAAAGCTTAATAAGGTCTTCTACGATTGCAGCCATATCTTCTGCTTTTGGCCTTGTAGCTTTTACAAGCGAAGGAGCAGAAGCTACGAGTGTAAGTCCCATTGCTTGCGGGCCTTTGCGCCCTTCTATAACAGAAAATTCCACACGCATACCTTTACGCAATTCCTTTATTGACGATGGCAACGCAGAAGAAGGCAAAAATACATCCTTGCCATCTTCATCTACTATAAAGCCATATCCCTTTTGGGAATCATACCAACGAACACGCCCGTTGGGCATAACACACCTCACTCAAATTCACTAAACTTTATGCGAATCATCAATTCTACTACATCCATATAACTCTACAGATTCACACTTTTTTAATTGTAGCGCATGAATCTAGAACAACCTAAATAATCTAAGCAATCTTCTTGTTTTCAACATCACTAATAGAGCCACTTGTAAGCATTTTATTCGATTTATCTACATTACTTTCTTTGCTCGCATTATCGTTATTATCGTTATTATCGTTATTATCACTATTATCGTCAATAATAACTTTTGGCAACACAACTGTAAGAGTTAAACCGTGAGGCTTAGAATCCAAAGATTCATCTCCATTCATTGTTATGTCTGCAGAAATATCTGTAGCAAAATCATCTTGGCTAGTTCTATACGCACAAGACGTTGTTGCGCAAATCAAACCGCGATGAGCTTTAACAACAGATTGTGCAATAGACATGCCTAAGCCTGTACCGCCTTTTTCTCTAGCTCTAGAAGGATCAGCAATATAGAAACGCTCAAAAATATGAGGCAGCGATTCTTCTGGAACTCCAGGGCCGTGATCAACAACCCTTATAACAACATAAGAACTGCCAGCACCTGTTGATTGGCTAACTTCTGCAGCTTCCAAAAAGTCCTTAAGAGACTTAGAAACAGAGCTCATTTTTTGCAAAGCTTCTGGAGTAATCGAAGCTTTAAAAATTCCCATTCCGATTTCTACAGGAGAATCACTTGGAGTATAACGATGAATGTTGCCAACAATATTAGTAAGAACTTGACGCAACCTTGCTCCATCGCCTTTTATAGTAACGTTAGGAAGCGAGCCCGGAGTAAAAATAAACTTTCTATCAAGATTACAATTTGTAGGCTTAGAGCAATCCATTAGCTTTAAGTCGTCTGCTAAATACAATGTTCCTTGCTGCACAACTCTAACTTGATCAAGCGCGCGCAAATCATTAGCAGCATCTTTAAGAATTGGAGTTACATTAACAGTTTGAGAAACATTGATTCCTCGCCCCTCATCAAATCGCGCTAGCGAAAGCAAATCTTCAACAAGCTCCGTCATTCTTTCGCTAGAAGCCTTAATGTGAGCAATTGAATCATCAGCCTTATCTTGCTGACCAGCAACGCCTCTCCACATGTAATACAATTCTGCATAACCGTGAATCGCAGCTAGTGGCGTTCTAAGCTCGTGACTTGCATCCGAAACAAAACGTTTCATTTTTTCTGTCATTGCTTCTTGATCGTTAAAGCCTTGCTCAATTCTAGAAAGCATTGAATTTAAGCTTGCTGCCAAAGACCCAACTTCCGTGTTTTCTGGAGCAGATGGAACTCGTCTGCTTAAATCTCCAGAAGCAATTTTAGAAGCTGTTTTTTCTATTCTTTTTAGCGGAACAAGAGTTGATTGAATAATCAAAGCAGACAAAACTGCACCAAGCAAAATAACAGTTATACTAACCATTAAACAATAGCGCGTAAGAGTATTTAGAGTATCCATTTGGTCGCTTAGAGAAAGCGCTATATAAACGTAACCTCTAACGCGCATTTCGGAGTTGTAACCACTGCGATTACCCCATGTAAGAACTAGTACGCGCCACGGCGACTGAGCAACCTTTGCAGTTGCTTCATCAACGCTTTTAAGGTCGCCATGAACAACAGCAGGAGATGTAAACGGCTTTCTTTTTATAACAACGCTGTTGATTTCTCCATCTTCTGGCAGCGTTGGCATAGAAACAACGTCTCCTTTAAGCGGAGGAACCAAAGGCGTTGTAATAATTTTGTTATTAGTGTCTCGAATTTGCAAGAAATAGTCATTTGGACCAACAGTTGGATCTTTTGAATCCTTTTTTCTAAGCAAATCAATATTGTCGTAAATAAGCTGGGCTTGATCTGCCAACTGAGCATCGGTTTTATCTAGCAAATAGCTTCCAACTAATTGCCTAATCGACAATGATATGCAAAATGCTGCAATAGTTAAAACTACAAGCGTACATGCCACTAATCGAGTGCTTAACGGTATTGCATCTAGATGTTTACGTATCCATTTTGCTGCTTTATGCTTTTTATTAGGATTATTGTTTTTGCTTTTATAATCCGCATTTGCATTAGCAACTTCTGGATTATAAATAGCGACTTCCGCAGACTTGCCACTATTCATAATCAGGCTTGACCCGCCTTTGGTACGCGAATCATGTAACCAATTCCACGCTTAGTTTCAATAAGTGGAACAACTTTCTCTATAGAGCCATCGTCATTCTTAATCTCAATACCGTCGATTTTCTTTCTAAGATAAGAAATATAGGATTCAACGATTGCTGCGTCTCCACCCCAATCGTATTGCCAAACGTGATTAAGAATCTGGCTTTTAGACAACACTCTGCCTTCGTTATCCATTAAGTAATGCAAAAGCTTGTATTCCGTAGGACTTAGCTCGATTGGAACTCCAGCTCTAGAAACATCGTGCGAGTCCTCATTAATCTCTAAATCTGCAACGCGCACAACAGGGGTGTCTTCTTCTGGCTCTTGAGTTCTGCGCAAAATCGCACGAATTCTAGCAACTACTTCTTCTAGGCTAAAAGGTTTTGTAACGTAGTCATCTCCACCAACTGTTAAACCCATAATCTTATCTTGAGTATCATCTCTAGCTGTAAGAAACAGCACTGGCACTACCACACCATTTTGGCGGATTCGCCTTGTAACAGTAAACCCATCAATATCTGGTAGCATAACGTCCATAACAATAAGATCTGGATGAACGCGCTCTATAACCTCGATTGCTTCCGATCCAGAGGCAGCGGTTTCTACGTCAAATCCAGCAAAGTGCAACGATGCAACCAAAAGTTCACGAATTGAAGGTTCGTCATCGACCACAACAATAGATGCTTCTACATTCTTACCCATACTGTTTAGCATCACTTATAAAGCTGAATGTTTCCTGAGTGTTTCCTGGAAAAAATAATTTTATTTATGCGATGCGTGCCTACGCTTAGCTTTTCTAAATCCTAGTTTAACTTGCTTTAGCACATAATTTCTTCTATAAAGTACAATCGCAACAATTACAAACAATGCTGCAATCACAACAATCATAACAATAGTTGCAATAATACTTGTTGAAGGCGTAACCGCTGTTTTTTTAGCTCTAGAAATCTGCTTCATAAGCAAAATCGCAGACTTAGCCCAGTCAGCACCTTGCGCGTTAACTAATGGCCTGTAAGCTGCATCCGACAATAAGTCAACCGTTGTTTTTCTTTTAAGCCATTCATCGGAATTAGGCGAAACTGCAACAACAAGCCTTCCATCATGAGTAGCAATTGCTAAAAGAACAGTGTTTGGAGCTGGATTCGTGCTTGTCAATAAATCGCTAGCCCACTTTGATGGGTCTTTGCTGCCGCTAAAATTAGCTAAGTAAAGAAGGCGCACAGATACGCCTGTTTGCTTTTTTGTGCTAGCAATCATATCGGAAACTTTTGCAACGGAATCCCCTAGAAGATTTTCCGTATCTGTAATTGAATCAGTAGCAACAATGCCATAATTATTAGAACTTTTATTTGCTAGATCACCATTTTTTGATTCATCTTCCGCAAAAGCAATGCTTGCAAATAAAGCAATTTGGCTTAAAAACGCAAGCATTATAAGTGCGCATAAGCCTTTAACCACATTAGTAAAAAAATCTTTGTCATAATCGCTTAATGGCATATATTCATAATACCGTGTTTTTAGATTACAAGAAACAATAGCAAAATTGAGTTTTAGACGCATCTTTCTGTACAAGCACATTCTATACAAGCATTAGAGAACACGGAAATAAAAAAAAACATAGAAAAACGCATACATTTACAAACATTAAGGAGTAAAAAATGTCACAATTTAGAGTAGACTCAGAGCAAATTCAGCAATCTGCCGCAGCAGTCGGATCTTCGATTAATGCGATTCGAGATGCAACAAATGGAATGTACGCAAATCTACAGCAATTACAAAGCGTGTGGACTGGCCCTGCTGCAACTCAGTTTGCAACAACAGCTGGGCAATGGCGTGCAGCACACCAACAAATGGAGCAATCTCTAGAGGCAATTCAATTAGCAATGCAAAATGTTTCTAACATTTACATGGATACAGAAGCACAAGCAACTTCCTTGTTTGCAATGAACTAAACAAAAGTCACAAATCACAAAAACAAAAACAAAAA
The DNA here is from genome assembly GCF_055804375.1 of Gardnerella sp. c12Ub_1. Lineage (NCBI taxonomy): Bacteria > Bacillati > Actinomycetota > Actinomycetes > Bifidobacteriales > Bifidobacteriaceae > Gardnerella > Gardnerella sp. c12Ub_1. The sequence continues at coordinate 416,879 of NZ_JANUZC010000001.1, forward strand.
CAAACATGAGCGGCAAAGTCAAAACTTTACCGCTCATGTATTGATAACTAAACAGACTCAATCAAAGAGTTAATTTAATTTAGTAGCCCATCTCTGCGCCGCCTGCAGGAGCTGCAGCTGGCTTTTCTGGCTTATTTGCAACAACAGCTTCGGTTGTTAAGAACAAACCAGCAATAGAAGCAGCATTCTGTAGAGCAGAACGAGTTACCTTAACTGGGTCGGTAACGCCAGCAGCCATCAAATCTTCGTAAGCGTTGGTTGCAGCGTTAAAGCCTTGGCCTTCTGGAAGCTCGCGAACCTTGTTAAGAACAACATCTCCAGAAACACCGCTATTTTGAGCAATCTGCTTGATTGGAGCTTCTACAGCGCGGAACACGATTGCAGCGCCAGTAGCTTCTTCGCCCTTAAGATTTGCGACTTCGGCAGACTTCTCAACCTTTGCAGCAGCTTGAACAAGAGCAACGCCACCACCTGGGAGCAAGCCCTCTTCGATTGCAGCCTTAGCGTTACGCACTGCATCTTCAATGCGATGCTTGCGCTCCTTGGCTTCTACTTCTGTAGCAGCGCCAACCTTAATAACGGCAACTCCACCAGCAAGCTTTGCAAGACGCTCCTGAAGCTTTTCGCGATCGTAATCGGAATCGGTATTTTCGATTTCGCCGCGAATCTGAGCAACACGAGCCTCAACGTCTTCCTTAGAGCCAGCACCAGAAACAATAGTTGTTTCATCCTTAGAAACAATCACCTTAGATGCATGACCAAACACAGATGCATCGATAGAATCAAGCTTTAAGCCAAGGTCGTCAGAAACAACCTGAGCGCCAGTCAAAATTGCCATATCTTGCAACATTGCCTTGCGACGATCGCCAAAGCCTGGAGCCTTAACAGCTACAGTGTTGAAAGTGCCACGAATCTTGTTAAGAACAAGAGTTGGCAAAGCTTCGCCATCAACATCTTCCGCAATAATAAGCAATGGCTTACCAGACTTCATAACAAGTTCTGCAACATGAACAATGTCTTGCTGGCTAGAAACCTTGCCAGAAGTGAGCAAAATGTATGGATCTTCCAAAACAGCAGTCTGATCTTCTGCGTTAGTTACAAAGTAAGGAGAAATGTAACCCTTATCAAAGCGCATGCCTTCTGTAAAGTCCAAATCAAGACCAAACTTGTTGTTGTCTTCAACAGTAACAACGCCGTCTTGACCAACCTTATCTAGAGCTTCTGCAATCTTTTCGCCAACTTCTGGGTCGGCAGCAGAAATCGTAGCAGTAGCAGCGATTTGATCCTTTGTTTCAACATCTTTAGCAGACGCAAGCAATTCCTTAACAATTGCTTCGGAAGCTTTTTCAATGCCGCGGCGAAGAGCAATTGGATTGCTACCAGCAACAACGTTCTTTAAGCCTTCGTGCACCAAAGACTGAGCCAAAACAGTAGCGGTTGTAGTGCCGTCGCCTGCAACGTCATCAGTCTTCTTAGCAACTTCCTTAACTAATTCAGCACCAATACGCTCGTATGGGTCTTCAAGGTCAATCTCTTTAGCGATTGAAACGCCATCATTAGTGATTGTTGGAGCGCCGTAAGACTTATCTAGAACTACGTTACGACCCTTTGGTCCAAGAGTGACCTTTACTGTATTTGCAAGCTTATCAAGACCAGCAAGCATACCCTGGCGGGCATCCTCTTCATAGGCAATAATCTTTGCCATTATTCCTCCACATAAATTAACTATGGACACTCACTCATGCTTCTTTTAGCTAATCAACCGTCAGCTGTTGACTAAACCGTTAAACTGAGTGCTAAATGAAGATTAGCACTCTACATGCCCGAGTGCCAACTATAATCAAAAATCTATAGAAAAAATCTATAGTATAAAATCAAAAATAGCCAATCAAAAAGCCACTTATTGTAGTTTTTCAATTGACTATTTAAGTATTTATTTATTAATCAAATTTATTACATCACTTGTTGCGTCACTTATTTAATGCACTCGCACATATGCAATCTAATTGCACATTTACTTGCACAAAACAACAACAATAGTGGTTGCTATTTGATTTGCAGGCTCAACATTGCTAATTCCAAGCGTCTTAGCAATATCTTCAGCAGCAGATCGATTCTCGTCTCCCTTATACCAAACAACGGAATCAGCAGGAACGTTTCCAGAAGGATTTGCAGCTTCTACGCTTGCATAGCCTGCTTGCTTAAGCTTTGCTGCTTCTTGAGCCGCATGACCCTGAATCTTTGTTGCGTTAACAACTCTTACTGGAACAGTCTTGTTAATAGGTTGTTCAGAAGAATTTGAGTCGCTTGCATTATTGTCTTTAGAATCCTTAGAGCTATTATCATTTTTATCTGTTTTGTTTGACTTATCTTCTTTTACTGGATCTCTATCTTCGTCTGAATCGTCATTAGCATTATCAGACTTGCTCTTGTGCTCATCAATCTTACCGCTCTTAACGTTAGAAGACTTAGCAGTTGTTGACTGATTTGCACTCCAAGGCAAACGAATATTGTTGATTTCTCCAGACATAATAGCCCACGCAAAAACGCCTAAAATAACAGCTACAGCTATGACTACTACATATGGGAGCAATACAGCATACCAAGCGCGATTTCCGCGATGAACACCAACAGGGCCTTCTGGTGGATTATCAAAAGCATCTGGCGTAAACGACACGTTCTGCTTATGCGCCATAATTGCATCCCTTCTAAAAACTATCTAAACAATATGAATCCATATTAGCGAATGCCGCGCACAAAGCGTAAAAAATTTATTTATTTTTATATTTGATTTTGGATTTATCGCCCTTGTTTTAGAGTTGATAATCATGAATATTAAGAATAGAAAATCTTTGCACGAACTAATAGACCCAGATTGGGCAAATGCTCTTGAGCCAGTTGAACCGCAAATCCACAAAATGGGAGACTTCTTGCGCGAAGAGATGGCATGCGGAAGGCGATTTTTGCCAGAAAGTCATAATATTCTTAGAGCTTTTACTATTCCATTTAATCAAATAAAAGTTCTTATTGTTGGCCAAGACCCATACCCTACTCCAGGCCACCCCGTTGGTCTTAGTTTTTGTGTAGATGCTCGTGTTAAACCGTTGCCTAAAAGTCTGACTAATATTTACAAAGAATTAGTTAGCGACTTAAACGTTCTAATGCCTAAAAATGGCGATTTAACACCTTGGACTAAGCAAGGCGTAATGCTTTTGAACAGATGCCTTAGCGTAGAAGCTGGAAAAGCTAATAGTCATCAAGGAAAAGGCTGGGAACAAATCACAGATGCTGCAATAACAGCATTAAATAATCGTAAAGATGCTAATGGCAAACCACTTCCACTTGTGGCTATTCTTTGGGGCAGAAACGCTCAAAGCCTAGCACCTCTTCTTACAAATGCAATAATTATTCAATCCCCTCATCCAAGCCCACTTTCTGCTTCAAGAGGATTTTTTGGATCAAAGCCATTTTCTAGAGCAAATCAAGCATTAATATCTCTAGGCGCAACACCAATTGACTGGAGTTTATAGAAATCTAAAGCACATAGCAAGCTGGAGTTTATAGAAAAACGAGTAAAGACTTGCCAAAAATAGAAACTAAAAACATCTAAGGTAGCGCATATCGGTTAAAATAAAACGCATGGCATTATTCCCTCCACAACCAAATAGTCAAAATAATAGCGAAAATACTGGTGTTTTCTCTCTTCCACCTCAACCGCGCATACCTGCTTCTAATGGTGTTGCTTCTAGCACAATAGACGAAGTAAATCAGCCAATATCTGCAGGCGTGTCTAACGAAAGCATTAAAAAAGCACAGCAAATAGCTGCCATTCTTCGCTCCAGATTCACGCAAACGCTTGTAGGCCAAGATTCACTTAGAGAATCACTTATTTTGACGCTTATTGCTGGGGGCCACATTCTTATTGAATCAGTTCCAGGACTTGCAAAAACAACTGCTGCGCAGACTCTTGCAACAGCTATGTCTGGAAGTTTTAAGCGAATTCAATGCACTCCTGATTTAATGCCAGCAGACTTAGTTGGAACACAAGTTTTTGACTTTGCTTCTCAAAGATTTACCACACAAATCGGCCCTATTCACGCAAACGTGATTCTTTTAGACGAAATCAATCGTTCTAACGCAAAAACACAATCCGCTATGCTAGAAGCAATGGCCGAAGGCGCAACAACAATAGGCGGGGAACGCATTAATCTGCCTCAGCCTTTTATGGTTATTGCTACGCAAAATCCTATTGAAGAAGAAGGCACATTTAATCTTCCAGAAGCTCAAATGGATCGTTTTATGCTTAAAGCAGTTATGACTTATCCTTCGCCTAGCGAAGAAGTAAGTATGCTAGAGCTTCTAACAAACAGAGGAAGTGACGTTTTTAATCCTCAAACGCTTAATAGTCAAAAAATAAGTTTGCAAGATGTTACTTTTTTGCGCGCAGCTGCTAAGCGAGTGCATGTTTCGGAAGCTGTTATGAACTATGCTGTAGATATTGTTGCAACTTCTAGAGGCCAAGGAAGTCATCCTCTTAAAACTATTTCTTCGCTAGTTAGAATGGGAGCAAGCCCTAGAGCTTCTATTGCTTTGATCCGCATTGGTCAAGCTCAAGCTTTGCTTTCTGGAAGAGATTACGTTATTCCAGAAGATGTTAAAAAGTTTGCTCACGAAGTTCTTAGACACAGAATTCTTTTGACTTTTGAAGCTTTAGCGGATTCGATTACTAGCGATCAAGTTATTGATGCAATAGTGAAGACGGTTCCTGCACCATGATTTTTGCAAAACTGCTTAACGCTTATTCTCATCCAACTTTTTTTGCTAATAATGCTAAAAGAAGTTTGCTATGCTCCGATTCGTCTAAAAAAGTTAGAAGAAAAATCGAAGTGTTGGACAATCGCCTAAATTTACCACTTGCAAAAAAATCTTTAAGCATTTTCGAAGGAGAACATCCTTCTAGTCAAAAATTTGGCAATGGCGACTTAGTAGACGTTCACGCGTGGCAGCCTGGAGACGAAGCCAGAATGATTAATTGGAAAGCCAGCGCAAGAGTTGGCGAGCCGATGGTTTCTTCCAGGCAGCGCGAATCTTCTTCTAAAACTTGGATTCTTGTGGATTCTAGCGTAAATATGAATGCTTCTTGCGCATCTAAAAGCAATGAGTACTTATATGAGACTGCTTCTAACACAGCATGCTTTTTTGCGTCTTTAAGCTTAAAACGCAACGATTCGCTTAATTGCGCTTTATTTGATGGAGATAATATTTTAAGAATCCCATCTTGCAGGAATCTTCCTGATTTTGAACGTAGCTTAGATATTTCACTATGCAATGCACGCAAAAAGACTAGAAACACAAATGCAATTATTGATTTTGCTAATTCGATTACGCAAAAACATAGTTTAATCGTAATAATTACGGACGAATACGCTATTTTGCAAAAACATTTTAATGATTTACAAAAAATCGCAAGTTTACATTCTTTAATAGTTGTAACAATAAATCCTGTAAACCCATTTAGCGCGTCTAAAAATATTCCAATAGTTGATGGAACAACTATGCGCAAAATACCAGCGTTTTTAATAGATGATTCATGCGCTAAAGAGGTAAAAGCACATAGAGCATTTGTAAACAACGCTTTGCACGATTGCTTAAACACTTATAAGGCTTGCCTTATACGAGGATCTTCCAGCAGCCAAATATTCCATTCTTTAGCTAAATTTATTTGCAACGCAACTTTGCAAAATAGCGTTTTTAATGTTAAGAAGAATCAAGATTTACTCTTAGAGTAGTTTGGGTTGGTGTAATCAGTGAGTATTCTTAATGTTCAAAAGGTTCTAAACGACGAAACAATGCTACTTGCTTTTATTGGTTTAAGCATAATAGTGGCACTTTTAGCAAGCGCAATGCTCTACTTTGCTATATGCAAAATCAATCCTAAAGTTAATGCTAAAAAAGATGTAAAAAATGCTGCTCATATTCTAAATGCAAATAAGCAAGAATGGCGTAAAAAAATCGAGCAAGTTGTAGCTGAATACAACCAAAACAAAATTAAAAAAGATCAAGCTTTTGCAAAATTAGCTCAAATTGCAAGACAATACGTTTCAATAATCAGTGGCGAAAACATTAAATCACATACCCTTTCAGACATAAGTTCGTTTAGAAACTCTTGGAAGAACACGCATGGAGCAGACTTATTGCGTCAAACGATTGCAGCACTATACCCTCCTGAATTTGCAGATACTAAATATAATAATCAAGCTAAAAATACGGATGTTGATCAAGGCGCAAGATGGGTTCTTATTCTTCTTGAAAGTTGGAAAACAAAGGAAAATAAGCCAAAGGAGAATAAAAAATGACATTCTCCACTTTAAGCACATGCACTTTTGCAATACATAATTTTGCAATGCATAATTTGGCAATACCTAATTTAGAAATGAGCAAAATATTTGCTTCAACACTATTTTCAATGCGATTAAAATGGCCGCTAATCTTTGTTTTTGGCGTTTTAATAAGCGTAATCGTTGCAATATCAGCGTTTGCAATAAGTGAGATTAAAAAACGTAATTCTAAAAACTACAAAATTAAATCTTCCAAAATACTAGAAACAAGCTTTTTAACGTCTTTTTCTTTAGACGAAGACCTTAAAGGAAGCATATGCTCAAGAAGATGGCGATTATGGAATATTTTGCGAAGAATATGCGCGTTAATGCTTTCTCTTGCTCTTTTATGCACGCTAATTCTAAGCTCTAGGCCTTCTAGAGTTTTAGACGCAAACGAGCAATCGAGTTCTAGAGATATTGTGCTTTGTTTAGACGTTTCTGGCTCCACTCTTCCCTACGATTTAGAAGTTATTAACGCTTACTTAAAATTTGTTGAGCATTTTCAAGGCGAGCAGATTGGCTTGAGTATTTTTAACTCAACGTCTAGAACTGTTTTTCCACTAACAGACGATTATTCGCTTGTTAAAAAGCAATTGCAATACGCTTCTAAACTCTTGGATGGAGTTCAAACTCAAGACAAAATCGACAATATGCAACAAAAGCAGTATCAGCAAATTTCTACATGGCTTGATGGAACTCAAAATCGAAAAGAAGCAACGTCTTTAATCGGAGATGGTCTTGTTAGTTGTGCTGCAATGATTCCTGGAGTTGTTTACGGCTCTTCTAACAATTCTAAAAAGCCTCATAATCGCCTTAATCGTAGTGCTTCTATTGTTTTAGCAACAGACAATGTTGTTTCTGGAAAGCCGTCTTATTCGCTTAAAGCAGCTTTGGATTTAACAAAACAAGCGAATATTCAAGTTGACGGATTGTATTCTGGGTCTGCTCAAAGCGAAAACGAGGCAACCACTAGGCAAATGCGTGATCTAATTACTCAAAACGGAGGCATTTTCTTAACGCAACATAACGCTGATTCTGTAATGGCTTTGGTTCGTAAAATCGAGCAACAGCATACAAGTGTTCCAAATGATTCATCTCAATCAGCTTTAAGCGATGACCCTAGTATTGCAACAATTTTGGCGGTTATTTTTGTGTCTCTTTGGCTTATTTTTGCAAGAAGGATAAAACGATGAGAATATATTTTAGTTGGATTTCGTTAATCTTAATTGCAATTCTTGCTGTTTTAGCACTATTCGAGATTTTCCCTCTAAAACGCAACTCTTATAGCACAGATGAAACTGTTTATATGCGTGTTCGCAGAGTTTTAATATGCGTTTTGCTTGCGATTTGCGCATTATGCCCATGCATTATGAAAAGCACTTTTCAACGCTCTCTTAACGCTACAAACGTAATATTTGTTTTAGATGTTACTGGTTCTATGAACGTTAATGATTCTAAAGACTTAAACAACAATCTCACTACTAGGTTTAACAGCGCAAAGCAAATAATAAAGCAAGTAACGAATAATTACGCAAACGCAAGCTTTAGCGCAATCAGATTTGGAGCATCTTCTAGTGTTGACGTTCCTCTAACTCCAGACGCAAATGCCATTGAAAATTGGGTTAACACTATTAACACAGAGCCTATTGGAGTTTCAAATGGAACGAGCTTAGACGCGCCTTTAGATAAAACTCTTCTTGCCACTAAAGCGATTCACGACGCTCATCCGCAAGATGTTACTGTTTTGTATTTGATTAGCGATGGCGAAGAAACCACTAGCAGAAAGCGCAGAACATTCTCATCTTTGCGCGGCTACATAAAGCATGCTTACGTAATTGGTGTTGGCTCTAAAAATGGCGGAAAAATACCAAATAAAAGCACTAAGTTAGATAATTTAGACGATATTAATGTAACTGATTCTTCTATAAAACAGTCTGAAAAATGGGTTATTGACCCTTCTACAAAAAAGCCTGGAATATCTAAAATGGATTCAAAAAATCTTAAGAATATTGCAGACGAGCTTAGCGGAAAATATATTGATTCTAGTAAAGACCATTCTATTGGCATAGAAGCAAAGCAAATTCTTTCTAAGCAATGGAGACAAAACAACACTGTTAAACCAAGGCTTAGGCCTGAGCCAATCGTTTGGCCGTTTGCTATTCTTGCAAGTGTATTAATTCTTTGGGAATTGGCATGCTGGATTACAAAGTCGAGGAAGCTTATATGATTAGCAAAATCACACCTAAGTCGTTCCTAAGATTTTCTATTATTGCAATATCTTCTATTGTTATATTTCTATGCATGGTCTCAATCTATTTAATTGCAACTAATCTTAAAGCAGAATCAACGTATAATGCTGCTACAAAAAGTCTTATAAACAACATAAAAGCATCGAAGAAGGTTGATGCAGATAAAGAAACGTTGGTTGTTTCTCAAAAGCAAGTTGATGACCAATTTAACGAAGCAAAATCGCCTTACACAATTTTAATGCCACACTTATTAAAGAGCATTAATCATAACGCAATAATATCTAAAGAGCTTACTAAAAGCTTGCAAAACCAGCTTAACCAAGATAAAAAAGATACGGATTCTAATGCGCAAACAAGCCAAAATAATCGCAAAAATATGCTTAACAAAGCGCAAGAAAAATCTAATAAATCAAGCTTAAGCAATTCTCAAAAAAGTAAGATTCAAGACTTGCTAAAGCAAAATAATCAAAGCGATTCTAGCCAAAATTCGCAAAATCAATCAGATCAAAATAGCGATGATTCCACTAAAGACGAATCAAACAAGAATGAAAAAACTAAGTCTTCTAAAAAAGAAGATTCCAGTAATAAGCCTTGGTAGATTGCGATAAAAATAAAATCAAAATAAAAAATAAATCAAAAACACAAAAGCCTTATATTTCAAGGCTTATAGCCTTTAACCACATTGCAAGAATTTTCGTGACTATTTGAAAAACATTGTGTGTAATGTTTGTATGCACATATTTAACAACTACCAATGGCTGTTAGAAAGAACAGAACAATGCTCTAACAGCGTGCTTAGCGAAGCACACTCCAACACTCTTAAAGACTGGCACGGAAGAGCCGCAAACGCGTTTAACGAAGAGATGGCTAAAACTGCTAGACAAGCATGCCAAATAAGCTGCGTTAACACTAGTTTTGTTGACTGTGATTTTTTTAACGCTAATTCTACTTTTAGATCGATGCTTAACTATGGAGGTAAATAATGCCTTGGAGAGTAAAATCCACAATAACTGGCGGCGAACCTCTTAGCGTTGCTGATTCTAACGCGTATAGAACAAAAGCTGCACGACTTAGCGAACTATCAAACGATTTTCATTCGCTAAGTGCTTGTTGGATGCAAACCGCAATGCAAATCGAAAGCCAAAAAGCAGCTCTTGTACAAAACCAAAACAACTGTTTTAACAAAGATTTTTACCAATCTACTTTGCAAAACTTGCCTGATTCTAACGAATGCAGAATAAAGTCAAGCCAATGCGAATCAATGTCTAACAATCTTAGTGAATTAGCAACTCTAATAGTCAGAGCAAATAACTTATATTCTCAAGCAGAATACAAAAATAGAGAAACCTTAGATAACCTTGTTTCGATTGGAACTACCATCTTCCCTATTACTGCAGTACCATTCTTTGCAAGCGTAGGATTCAGCGCGATTTTAGACATGACTCAGAAAAGTGGCATGAAAAACTTTTCTAAGTGGAGCCACGCAACATCTCCTATTCAGCAAGGATTTATTAGAGGCTTTTCTAAACATTTTCTAATAAACCCCGTAACTGGAATCCCTATCCGTCTTTTTTCTAGCATTCAAGAAAAGAACGATGTAAAACATTCAAAAGCACCAGTTTCTACTTTTGCAAGCGCATTAAGCATGTTTAGCTCAAAAATCAACGATGCGAACCAAGGGAACAATCTTAAAGTAACAAAATTAGTTTTGCCTAAAAACGCTCAATCTAAAATATTTCTCTATAAAGGAAATAATATTGGTCAAGCGCTTGAAAATCTTAACAACCTTTCTAGTGGCAATCTTTCTGTGCACCCGCCAAAAACGAATCCAGATGCTGCAACAATCGCAATTCAACGTTTTAGGCAAAAAGACGGTAGCACGTCTTGGCTTGTTACAATACCTGGAACAGACGGTAAGCCAAAGTCTCCTTTTGGATGGCCTCAAAATGCAGAGGTTATGAGTAGTTCTAGAAGCGTAAGAATGAACGCAGACAGCACAAGAATGGTTGTAGAAGCAATGAAGAAAAGCGGCATTAAACCAAACGATAGCGTTGTTCTTCTTGGACATTCTCAAGGCGGAATTGTAGCTGCAGGAATTGCTAGCGACTATTCAAAACAATACAACATAAAACACGTTGTAACTGCTGGGTCTCCAATAGCAAATCACGCAATTCCAAGCAAAACTTGGGTTACGAGCATAGAAATGGAAGATGAACTTGTTCCAACATTAGACGGAGCAAGTAATCCGAGCAGAAATAATTGGGTTACGATTCACGCAGTTGCAAGTAAAAGCGTTAATAGAAATAAAAGAAAAAAAGAAGATGAGGAAAATGTCTCTAAACAAAATCGTAATAAGATTGGCAACATAAATCGCAGACCAAAAAATATTTTTGAAAAAGACGGAATATTAGTAAAAAATGTGCCAGAAGAAGGAACACTCACGCACGATTTGAACTATCATCAAGCAGCATATGCGGATGCTCACCAACTTGCGTCTAAAGAAATTAGAACTCAAGAATCGCATTTTAATAAGATATTAAGCGGAAAATTAGAAGAAACAACGTTATGGCAAGGAGTTATGCAGCACTAGCACAAAAGTAAAATAGCAACGCTCAAAAGTTAGTAGTTTCATGCCATGCTGTAACCTTTAAGGTATGAAGCTTACTGATATTTGCCCTGCTATTGCTTTAACTCCTCTAGATGGAAGATACCACAACCAAACCGCAAGCCTTGTAGAATATTTAAGCGAACCAGCATTAAATCGCGAGCGCATGCGTGTAGAAGTTGAATGGATGATTCTTCTAGCAAACGGTTATAAAGGAAACGGTTTTAAGACGATTGTAGATGGCGTAAAGCCTTTAACAGACGAGGAATGCGATTATTTGCGCGCAATCCCAGAAAACTTTGGAGCAGAAGGCATAAAACGCCTTGCTGCTCACGAAGCTGTTACGCATCACGACGTTAAAGCTGTTGAATACTATATTGACGACGAGTTAGACAAAGCAGAGCAAGTATTAGGGCATAAAACCCAGCTTAGCAATCTTAAAACATTGGTTCATTTTGCTTGCACAAGCGAAGATATAAACAATCTTTCTATAGCTCGTTGCGTAAAAAACGCTGTTGAAAACGTGTATATGCCAAATTTGCAAGCTATTGTTGATTACTTGACTCAAAAAGCGCAAGAGTATAGAGATATGCCAATGCTATCGCTCACTCACGGCCAGCCTGCAACTCCTACAACTTTAGGCAAAGAACTTGCTGTGTTTGTTTATAGGCTAAATCGCCAGCTAAAACACCTTAACTCCCAAGAGTATCTTGGAAAGATAAATGGTGCTACCGGAACTTTTGGTGCTCATCTTGCTGCTTTCCCTAATGTTGATTGGCTTAGCGTTTCTAAAGAATTCGTAGAAAACAGAATGGGGCTTTGCTTTAATCCTCTTACAACGCAAATCGAAAGCCACGATTGGCAAGCGGAACTTTATAGCACTGTAAGTCACATTAATCACATTCTTCACAATCTTGCTGTAGACGTGTGGATGTACATTTCTCGCGGCGTTTTTGTGCAAGTTCCTGTTAAAGGTGCTACTGGGTCTTCCACAATGCCTCACAAAGTTAACCCTATTCGATTTGAAAACGCGGAAGCAAATCTAGAGATTTCTTGCGCACTTTTCGACACACTTCGTGCAACGCTTACCGAAAGCCGATGGCAGCGCGATTTAACAGATTCCACTACTCAAAGAAACGTTGGCTCCGCATTTGGCTACGCTCTTCTTGCTTTGAACAATCTTCTTGGCGGCTTAAAGTCGATTCATCCAAACACGCAAATGATGAGCGAAGAGCTTAATAGCAATTGGGAAGTTCTTGGAGAGCCAATCCAAACTGCTATGCGCGCTCAAGAAATTGCTGGCGTAGAAGGAATGGAAAAACCGTACGAGCAAGTTAAAGAGCTTATGCGTGGTCATAGTATTTCTAGACAAGATGTTGAAGATTTTATATCTTCTAGAAACTTCGATGCTCAGACTGCAAATAGGCTAAAAAATCTTACTCCAGAATCTTATACTGGAATTGCATCACGTTTGGTGGATTTTATTCAATAACTATTTTGTTCAATAACTTATTAAACATTAATAACTATTAATAAATAAACGGTGTACTATGCAATCGCAAGTAAAAGATGATTTAGTTATTAACGACGTTGAGCCTAAGCTAGTTCGCAATTGGGCAGACTTGATTTACTCAATCGTATCTGCTGGCGTAGCTACAGCAGTAGTGTTATTTGCAACGTGTTTTTCGGGAACAACAGCAGGCGTAGAGCACGATGCAAAAAATGCTGGGAAGATTATTGAGTGGATTGTAAAAGGACTGCCGTCTTCTCTTTTTCAGCAAGCGCTTACAATCGCAATTGTTGCTGGCGTAATCGTATCAATGATCGATTCGAAAAAATGGATTAATACAGCGCTTTCAACAATAACTTTGCTTTTAACGTATCCGCTTGTATGGTACATTTCCTACATTCTTACAACGCTAAACAATCCTTCGATATTCGCATCTCTTAATTCGATTTCCAATAGTCATGGCACAGAATTATTGCCAGACATGTACGCGGTTTTGGTTGCTTTTCTAACTGTTAGCGGACCTAGAAGAGATAACAAAATCGTAAAACTCTCTTGGCAAGCGCTGCTAATTGCTTCTCCAATATTAATCGTAACTTCTTGGCATTCGCTAGCAGGCGCATTAACATCTTGGTGCATTGGGCGCTCTTTTGGAACACTAATTCGGTTTATTAAGGGAACACAAAGCAAAGGAGCGTGGGGCAAAGATATTGTTGAAGCACTAGAAAACATTGGCATTACGCATCTTGTTCAGCTTAATAGAAGAACACTAACAACCGACCATAGTGGAGTTCTTAAGTCTAGTCTTGACGACGATTTGATTGAAAATTCAAGGCTATACGATGCGATTGATATTCACGGAACAAGATACGTTATATCTGTATTAGATAATCAAGTGCATTTGCCTGGGTATCTAAATCAGCTATGGCAATGGGTTAAGCTAATTGACATTCCAGTTAGACGAGACCGCTCTGCAAGACACTCAATACACCACCATCTTTCTATGCTACTTGCTCTTAGAAACTTGCATCTTGCAACAGCAAACGTGTATGGGGTAACAGATCTAGAAAAATCATCAATAATGGTATTTCATACTAGTAATGTTCTTGTTCCTTGCAATCTAAACACACTTACAGCTAAAGATGCTCAAAGACTTATGCAATATCTTGATATTGCAAACTCTAGAGGTATTACGCACAGAAGAATAGGCCCCGAATCGCTTGCGCGACTAGAAGATGGAACTCCCCTAATTGCAGGTTGGCAAAATGGCGATGTTGCTAGTGATTCAACTAATATTGCTTTAGATAAAGTTCAACTTTTAACAATAATCGCGTCTTGCATTGATGCAAAAACTGCTGTTGAGTCAGCAATAAACGTTTGGGGCGCATATAAGGTTGCGCAAATACTTCCATTTATTCAAAAAGCAGCTGTTCCAGCATCTGCAAGGTCACTTTCTTCTTGCAATAAAAAACTTTTTGAAGATCTTAAAAATGAGATTAGTAAAAAAGTTTGCGCTCTTAACAACGAAGAAGACTACGACACTGTACGCTTAGCGCGCTTTAATATTCGATTCTTTGTTAGCTTAATCCTCATTATTGCTGCAATTTCGGCTATTGCTACTCAATGGCATCCGCAAGAATTTATTTTTGCGCTTAAAAAAGCAGATAGCGTGATGGTCTTTGCTTGCTTTGCGTGCAGCATGCTTGCTTGGGTTGGGTCTTCTATTACACTCGGGTCTTTTATGGATGATTCAAAGCCAAATGCTGGTGTTTTATTTACATCTCAAGCAGCTTCGGGCTTTACTGCCGTGTCTATGCCAGCTGGAGTAGGGCCTGCGTTTGTAAACATGCAACTTATAAAGAAAAATGGTAGTTCAACGTCTCAAGCAACAGCGATTACAAGCGCAGTATGGCTTTTGCAATCGCTAGTAACCGCTCTTGTTATATTTAGCGTTGGAATTTTTACTGGTAAAAACCTTCTATCTGGAATGATTCCTACGCATATGCTTATTACAGTAATAGGAATTGTTACTATAATCCTATGCGCGTTTATGGCGATTACTCCTATTCGCAAATTTATACGCAAAAAATATCTTCCTATTCTTTCCGATTATGGCAAACAGATAAAAGAACTTGTAACTAAACCAAAACAGCTTTTTAACGGCACTTTGGGCGGTTTGATTCTTGTTTTTGCAACAGGACTAGGATATTGGATTGCTCTTTTGGCATTTGGATACTACGCAAACCCTTGGGAAACAGTCCTTCTGTTCTTAGTAGCAAACACTGCTGGATCTGCTGTTCCAACGCCTGGCGGATTGGGAGCTGTTGAAGCATCTTTGACTTTTGCATTCACTTCAGTTGGCGTTCCTCCAACAATCGCATTATCTGCAACTCTTCTTTACCGTCTTATGTTCTATTGGTTACGAATACCAATCGGCGCTTTTGCAATGAAAAGTCTTAGCAATAAGGGATTAATCTAATAACAAATTAGTGTAAATTTAACGAGTTAAAAAAAGAATATATTTAGTTAAAAACCGCATAAATACGCCTATATAAGGCATTTTTGCGGTTTTTATACACTTTATTCACTAAAAAAAGTAAAAAATCGTAAAAAAATCTTAATAAAACGCTGAAAAACCGCGCATTTGTAGGGAAAATGTACTAATATCTATGAATGAAAGTGGTCTTTGGAAGAGAAGGCCCCTAACACAAAGGATGCTTGTATGGCATACAACAAGTCTGATCTCGTTTCGAAGATCGCTCAGAAGTCCAACCTTACCAAGGCACAGGCCGAGGCCGCTGTCAACGCATTCCAGGATGTGTTCGTTGAGGCTTTGCAGTCTGGCGAAGGATTGAAGCTCACTGGTCTGTTCTCCGCTGAGCGCGTAAAGCGCGCAGAGCGTACTGGCCGCAACCCACGTACTGGCGAAACCATTAAGATTCCTGCATCTTACGGTGTTAGAATCTCTGCTGGTTCTTTGCTTAAGAAGGCTGTTACTGAGTAGGTTGAACCTTTAAGCGTAGACTTACAAGAACGAGGAACATCCCAATGTTGGATTTGTTCCTCGTTCTTTTGTTTTATGCGCTGTGTTTTATGCGCTCTAACTTAGTGCTCTAGTTTCTCACTATTGCAATCTTTGCACAGCCCAAACACTTCCAAAGTGTGGTCTATAACCGTGTATCCATGAGATTCAGCAATCTTATGAATCCAACCTTCATCGTCTGGAGGCTCTATATCTACAGTTTTGCCGCACTTTTCGCACACAAGATGATGATGATGCGTGTTTTCGTCACAAATC
This sequence comes from Gardnerella sp. c12Ub_1, assembly GCF_055804375.1. Lineage (NCBI taxonomy): Bacteria > Bacillati > Actinomycetota > Actinomycetes > Bifidobacteriales > Bifidobacteriaceae > Gardnerella > Gardnerella sp. c12Ub_1. Next base: position 432,918 of record NZ_JANUZC010000001.1, read on the forward strand.
CTAAAAAGCTGCTGACCATTAAAACGCACAGTATCAACATCTCCGCTTTGTGCAAGCGTATTAAGCTGGCGATAAACGGTTGCAAGCCCAATGATTTCGCCATCTTCCACAAGCGCGCGATGTAAATTTTGAGCAGAAACAAAATTACGCGAAGCTCTTAAATGCTCAAGAACTGTTTCCTTTTGCTTAGTGTTTCTACGTATTGGCTCACCAACCATTATTTAACCTTTCGCCGCAAAAAACTTTTAATCAAGCTCGTCATCCCAACAACCTGTAGAGTCTAACATATTGGCTTCCTCAACAGGATTATTGCAAAGAACAGTAATATGACCCATTTTGCGATTCTTACGAATCTCCGCCTTGCCGTAATCGTGAACATGCCATTCTGGATGCTCCGCAATAAGAGCGCGAGTAGGCGCAACATGCTGGCCTAAAACATTAACCATTACGGCTGCAGAAAGCAGCTTAGGCTCTTTTAGAGGCCATCCAACAATGCCTCTAACATGAGCTTCAAACTGATCCATATCGCAAGCTTCAATCGTGTAATGACCCGAATTATGCGGGCGCGGCGCAAGCTCATTTACTACTACGCGATTATCTTTAGTAATAAACAGCTCTATTCCAAGCGTTCCAGCAAGCTTAAAGCCTTGAGCCAACCTAAGCGCTAAGCTATGCGCATCTTCTTGAATCTTAGTATCAACATTTGCAGGAGCCAAAGTCATGTGCAAAATGCTATTGTGATGCACGTTTTTTACAAGCGGATAAGTCACAAATTCGCTTCCATTTCCCGAAACAAGAATTGATGCTTCAAAAGCAAAGTCAACAAAACCTTCGAGAATAGAAGGCGGCATCTCTTGGCCATTTTCTAAGCGATTACGAACATTATCAACGTCTTCTTGAGTGCGCAAAACGTCTTGACCGTGGCCATCGTAACCACCTCTGCGCGTTTTAAGAATTGCAGGAAGCCCGATTTCTTCGATTGCTTTATCTAAATCGTCTAAATTGTTGACTTCACACCATTTAGCAGTTTCAATACCGTGATTGTTAATAAAGCTTTTTTCAAAAACACGGTCTTGCGTAACTCGCAATAAGTCGGTTCCCTGAGGAACAGCAACTAAATCGCGCACACTATCTAAAGCATCTGCGTTTACGTTTTCAAATTCGTACGTAAGCACATCGCAACTTTTAGCAAGCTTTTTTAAGGCTTCTAAATCGTCGTATTCTGCTTCAACTTGAAAATCCGCAACTTGGAACACTGGGCAATTATGCGCTGGGTCTAAAACGCCGATTCTAAAGCCCATTCTTCTAGCAGCAATCGCCATCATGCGACCAAGCTGACCGCCGCCTATAATTCCAATAGTTGCCCCTGGCATTAAGCACTTTACAGCACCATTAGTTGCTTCACATAAGCTCGGCATTAGATTCCTCAACCTTCTTTTTTAATTCTTTGCGGTATTCTTCAAGTTCTTTTTCTAGGCGACTATCTGTTGTGCTAAGCATGCTTACAGCAAGCAAGCCCGCGTTTGTAGCGCCAGAATTGCCAACAGCGGTTGTTGCAACTGGAATTCCGCCAGGCATTTGCACTATAGAAAGCAAAGAATCCCAGCCCGAAAGAGCATGGGATTTTACAGGAACACCAACAACTGGAAGCGTTGTTTGAGCAGCAATCATACCTGGCAAGTGTGCAGCTCCACCAGCACCAGCAATAATCACGCGAAAACCGTTTTTTCTAGCACTATGCGCAAAATCTGCCATAAGTTCTGGAGTGCGATGTGCAGAAATAACTTGCTTCATATACGGCACTCTAAATCTTTCTAAGATTTCGCATGCATGGCACATTGTTTCCCAATCGCTAGAAGAGCCCATAACAACCGCCACAACAGGTTTTGAATCTAAAATATCTGCCACAACAACCTCCCGTATATGCGTAAATACGCGGCTTATGCGCAAAGTTTATACGCAAGTTTTACTTTACGCATAAGCACGGAAAAATGGCTAATAATTAGTGTTTTATTAATGTTTTATTGCTTTTTTATTAGCTGCTTATTTTTAAGAACATATTTTACGTCTGCAGCAGCCGCAACATCGCTAGAATGCGTTACAACAATCACGCATTTTCCGCGTTTATGAGCTGCATCTTTTAAGATTGCTATAACTTCTTTAGTTGTGTTTGGATCCAAGCTACCTGTTGGCTCATCGGCAAGAATAACAGGCGCAGAAGATACAAGCGCTCGCGCAATAGCTACGCGCTGCTGCTGGCCTCCAGAAAGCTTTGTTATATTTCTAGTGGACTCGTCTTCACTAAGACCCAGCTCTTTAAGAATCGTAGAATCCGCCTTTGGGCTAACAAGACGCAAGTTTTCTACAGGAGTCAAATAGTCGATTAGATTAAAACTCTGAAAAACTAAGGAAACATTATTCTTACGATGATTAGCATAACCGCCATTCTTGGAAATATCTTGACCGTTAAACAATACTGCTCCACTTGTTGGCGAGTCTAAACCAGCTAGAAGAGATAACATGGTGGATTTTCCAGCTCCCGATGGCCCCGTTATGCTATAGATTTTCCCAGCTTCAAAATCTGCATTAACATTTTTAAGAACCGCAATATGAGTCGCTCCATAAGAGTAATCAACGTTGTTTAGTTTTAATAAAGTTGTCATAATAAACTCCAATATTCTATTAGTCTCTATATTTTATGAATCTATATTTTTTATAAATCTGTGTTATAAATCTACTTATTATTTTTATGCTTACTTCGGCATATTCACTTGTTCTGCTCACTAATCGCAAGCGTTATGTGCATAAAAATACGCCACTTTAATCTCCTCTAACTAATTGAGCTGAGTATAGAACGCGGCTTTTTAAGCATTATTGGCACAAATGCAATGCATAGAGACGCAAACGCTATAGCGAATCCTAAAAGAATAGAAAACGCTGTTTGGCCAGTTAGCAAAGACTGATTTGGCGAGTATGTAATTGCACCATTTGCAACATTTTCCAATAGCACTGATCCAACACTAGACGATATTGCAGCACTAATCGCAGTAGACGCCAGCGAGCAAAATGCGGATATTATAAAAACTTCTATAATCATTTGCAAAGCTATAACACGTTTTTCTACACCAATTGCCATTAGAACGCCAACTTCGTGAATCCTTCCTCGAACCCAAAAAACAAGAACTAAGCCAAGCACTATGATTCCGACTAATGCAAGACACATTAAAATCATTGTTACTAATTGCTTAACTGTTTTTACGGATTGAAGAACGGAGGCAAATCTTTGCGCATTATTTTCTACAGAAAGCATGCCGTTGCCATAGTCTTTAGCGATTTTATTGGCTTCTTTTAAAGCTTTTTCTAGATTATTTGAATTTTGCATAACGCACTTTATAGAACTGCGATTTTTACTTCCAAACAAGTAAAGAGCGGATTCTAAATCAGTTATTACGCGATTTTCGGAAGAGTCGGAAGGAAGCGCACCCTTTGTTTGCATCTTGCCAGAAAAAATGCCAACAACCTTAAGATTAACGCTTTTGCTGCCTTGTTTTAGAGTTAAAACAGACCCGAGTTTAAGATTATTTTGTTTAGCAAAGCTCTTGTGAATTATTGCAGATTTCGCGCGCTTAAAGTCGCCAGCAACCGAAGAATCAATATGACTGCCTTCCTCAAGCTTATATAATCCTTCTTGGAATCCCTGCGCTAACTGTGATTTAGTTGTTCCCGTTATGGAAACAAGCGAAAACATTCCATCATTGTCTAAACGCGGACCATTTATTGGCGCTACAATTTTAGCGTTAACAGGATTTGCTAAAACATCTTTTTCTTCTGCAATGGTTTTTATTCCACTAATCTTTTTAAACTTTGCAATAAGACTTTCGGGAATTCCCTCGTTTTTTTGCAAATCTTGAGGAATATCTTGCTGCGATTGTTTAGAAGAATCACTGACGGAGTCACTGGCTGAATCGCCAGCAGAATCGCCAGCAGAATCGCCAGCAGAATCGCCAGCAGAATCAGACTCTGGCAAAGTCTGCCCTTGCGTTTTTGCGTAAACACTAAATCCTAAACCAATGTTTGAAGTTATTTGATCCTCTAGATTTTTTACGCAAGCAATAACACTCGCTTGGCAAATAAGCGCGCTAAGAACAACCGTAATAATCAAAGCTAAAATAGCACTACGTCTTGGTTTTCTAACTATAGCTAGCCAAGATCTTTTTATAATTTGAGTCATTTTACACCTACTTTTGCATGCCAACTACTTTTGCATTCCAAGCAAATCTCTAGGAGACTTTCGCAAAATAGGAAGATAAGACAACGCAACCGCAACAATAATAATCATTAGAACCATTAATGACGATTGAATTAAGCAATCGGAGCTAACTTGAACAGCAATCTTATCTAAGGTTCTAGTGGCCATGCTTGATTCCAAGTTTCCTCCAGCTTGACCCATTGAGCTAAGCTGCTGCGCGGCGGAATTTTTTACCGAACCTAATGCGCAATCGCTAAACCAAGGAGATATTGCGCTAGCAAAACCATAACCTATTGCAATAGCTGGAATCGCAAGCAACACAAGCTCAAAAAGCTGCTGCAAAACAAGGGAAACTTTGCTAATGCCAATAGAAGTCAGAACGCCAATTTCTTTTCTACGCTCATTAATCCAAAGAATAAGAACCAATCCAAGAGCCACAACAGCAAACGTGCTTACTGCAACAACAGTTATATTCATCATGGATTTTACGCCTTTTGCTGCGCCAATCATACCTTGAACAAACTGGTCATCTCGAGTAATCTGATAGCTTTGCAAATCAATCGGAAGCTTAGACGCTTCTTCAATCACAGAGTCTGCGTCCGCTCCTTTTTTAACCTTAAAACTTGCGTCCTGATATATCTCTTTTCCAGGCTTATATTTGTAAAGCTCTCTTGTTGTTTTCAAATCTGTATACACAGTATTTGCAGTTAATTCTGCACGCGTTGCAACTGGGCGATTATTAGCTCCGCCGTAAATTCCAACTATGCGTGTTTTTACTTGCTCAGTAGAGTGGTTAAGATTATCGGCGTCAAACGGGTTTGCTTTGAGCGTTAATGAATCCCCTAATTTTAAGCCATTTAGTTTTGCTAAATCTTCGTGGATTAAGGAAGCATGCTCATCTGATTCTTGCAAAGCTCTACCTTTAACCATGTGAATTGACTTTGTTTTGAACGCATTTAAGCCCTTAGAAGAGTTTGTTCCTTCTAGGTTTACAGCGTTGCCGAATTGCTTTTCTCTACGCGCATCGTAGTCTTGAACACCTTTGATTCTAGCTGCTTTTGCGTCAACTAAATCGGCAGTAACATTTTGACGTAAAACATACGAATCAACGTTTTTAAGTGACGCGATTTTTTTAACATCACTTGGCTTAACAGTTCCTGCTCCCCTTGGAGTTCCAGGATTTACTTGCGGATTATTTGCTAAAACAAAACTAGATTCTGCTTGTTCTTCTACCTTTTTGCCCTCTTTTTCTGCAGCAATCGCAACTGCAGAAGATGCCAGCAAAAGCGTTGAAATCAATGCTAATATTACAAACACTATTGCTGTTTTTACTCTTTTTCTCAAAACGTAGCGTATTGCGCGAGAAATAAATGTCATTGACTACCATCCTCATCGAACATTTGTAGTTAAATCGTATGTTATTCAATCATTAATATCAGTACAATATGTACAAGTCGCGTGAATCATACAAAATCGCACAAAATCATGCAAGCTGCACAGCAAGTACAATCACGTAGCCTATATTATTTACCCTTATAAAACACTGTGAATAATCTGTTTATTATCTTCAAAAATCTTAGAAAATTTTATGAAAATTACTGATTTTCAATAAAAAATATATGACATATTGTTATAATCATTTGAAATAATTTATACAACTAAATGTTAATAGAAGAAAATTTATTAATCTATTAGTAAGTTTTATAAATTAAAACTTTGCAATCAAAAAAATTTATTTTGTATGATTTGACTAGGATTTGCATGGATAAATGCGTATAAAGAACAAGGCGAGCACATTGCGTTACCAAAGTGCCCGCCTTAATTTATTAATTTATTAAAAACAGTTTTATCTATCTATAAACACACCTAAATCAACCTAAATACGCTTAAAGCGCAGTGCCGTGCTCGTCTAGGCGCGGATTTTGCTTAGAGTTGCTAAAGCTAAAGAACAGGCCAAATACGCCCAAAGCAAACAACACTGCAACAGCTATAACAAGCACCATTGGCTGGCTTGGCAACCACATAATCACCAAGAAAGCAAACGCAGAAAGCAAAAGAACAGCCCAAGAGCACACGCCAATAACCTTGCGCACAGCGTTCCAAGTATCGTCTCCAGCTTGCGCGCGCTTAATATTGCGTTCCATCTTGCTCTGGCTTTGCGTAACGCTAGAAGATGGCTTCCATCCATCAACACCGTTTTCTTGAAGTCTTCTTGAATGTTCTTGCAGATTGTATTCATCAATCATTCCGCCACGACCGCGGCCATTTGTTTGATCGTATTGAGACGGGATTCCCCTACGATTCTGCCTGGCTTTTGCTCTACGCTCCTTGCGGTTTGCCATGATTGATTCCTTTCTGCGTTGAATTTTCACACAATACGAATCATTTTAACGCATAACTACGCCATTTTGGCACGCATCAACAATTTTTTCGATTAATAAATCGTTGAGCAGCCTACCTTTGCGCGTTGCAATAATACGATTCTCGTTCAACACTGCCAAATCTTCTTTACACACTTCGATTAGCACTTTTTGCAAATACGAATCGTCGAATCCGCAATTGGCTTTACGCATCTTTGCGCACAATTCATCAACGCTAAGCCCTTCCCTAATGCGCAAACCAAGCATTACTTCTTCTATTAACGCGTCCTCACTATTTATGCACTCGTAGTTTTGCCAAGGCACGTTTCCTGCATTAATCGCCTGCGCCCAGCGTTTTGGATGCAAAATATCCCAAGATCTAAGATTGTAAAACTTGCTTGAATCCGCCAAAACAGCACAATCATCCATGCTTTGCTTACTAAGACCATTCGCCGAATTGTAATGCGAATGCGCTCCAGGGCCAATTCCCGCCCAATCAATGTTCTTCCAATATCCAAGATTGTGACGAGACTCAAAACCAGTGCGCGCCCAATTAGAAATCTCGTACCACTTTAAGCCAGCAGAACTAAAAAGACTATCTGCCAACTCGTATTTTGCTGCTTCATCATCGTCATCTGGCGCTTGAATTGTGCCAGCAGCAATTTGGCGACCCATTTTTGTGCGCGGCTCTACTGTTAGCGCATATGCGGAAACATGGTTAACGCCCAGGCTTAAAGCCATTTCTACAGACTTTCGCCAATCATCTATACTCTCCCCTGGAGCGCCATAAATCAAATCAACACTAGATCGCAAACCGCAAGAATCCGCCGCTTTAACTCCGCGCTCTACGTTTTCTGGAGTATGCGTGCGGTCAAGCGTTTTTAGCACGTGTGGCACAGCCGATTGCATTCCAAAAGATATTCGTGTAAATCCGCCTTTTGCAAGCGTTTCAATATAAGACTCGTCTGCAGTATCTGGGTTTGCTTCCGTAGTGACTTCCGCGCCAGGCATAATGCCCCATAATTCGCTGATTTCGCGCAAAATTCGCACTAAATCTTGCGCTTTAAGAACGGTTGGAGTGCCGCCGCCAAAGAAAACAGATTGCGCTTTAGGCTCGAAAATCCCGTGGAATTCCTGCCACTTTTTTACAAGACGCATCTCGCGAATTGCAACATCCGCATATCCACTTCGACTTGCGCCTTCGCCTAAATCGCGAGCTGTATACGTGTTAAAATCGCAGTAACCGCAGCGACGCAAGCAAAACGGCACATGCACGTACACTTCAAAAGGCATGATTGAACGCGAATCTTCACTAGACTTATTCGATTCAAAATTCAATATAAGCCTCAGCCTTCGGACTTTTGCGCAGCGCGAATCTTATCTTTAGTGTCTCTATCGTTCGCATTATCGTCTGTAGCTAAAGCTGCAACAAACGCTTCTTGAGGAACTTCAACGTGTCCAAGCATCTTCATGCGCTTCTTACCAGCCTTCTGCTTTTCAAGAAGCTTGCGCTTACGCGTAATATCGCCGCCGTAGCACTTAGCGAGCACGTCTTTTCTAAGCGCACTAATCGTTTCGCGAGCAATAATTCTAGAGCCAATCGCAGCCTGAATTGGAATCTCAAACTGCTGTCGAGGAATAAGTCCGCGAAGCTTCTTAGTCATCATAACGCCGTAAGAATAAGCCTTATCTCGGTGAACAATTGCGCTAAAAGCGTCAACCTTATCTCCCTGAATAAGAATATCTACCTTAACAAGATCTGCAGCTTGCTCGCCATCTTCGTGGTAGTCAAGAGAAGCATAGCCCTTTGTGCGGCTTTTAAGCTGATCGAAGAAGTCAAAAACAATTTCCGCAAGAGGAATCCTGTAGTGCATTTCCACTCTGTCTGCACTAATGTATTCCATTGTGCCCATTTCGCCGCGATGATCCTGGCACAAATCCATAATTGCGCCAATAAAATCTTTTGGAGCAATAATATCGGCAGCAACCATTGGCTCAATAATGCGCTTGATTTTGCCTTCTGGGAACTCGCTAGGATTAGTCACATGATGCTCTGTGCCGTCTTCGCTAGTAACATCGTAAGTTACGTTTGGAGCAGTTGAAATAAGATCCAAGCCAAACTCGCGGCTTAAGCGCTCGGAAACAATCTCCATGTGCAAAAGACCTAAGAATCCGCAACGGAAACCAAAGCCCAATGCAACCGACGTTTCTGGCTCGTAAATAAGAGCAGCATCGTTAAGTTTTAGCTTATCTAGCGCATCTCTTAGCTCTGGGAATTGCGCGTTATCGATTGGGAAAAGACCTGCGTAAACCATAGGCTTAGGGTCTCTGTAGCCCTCCAACGGCTCGGACGCAGGATGCGCAGCGCTAGTAATAGTGTCGCCAACTTTAGATTGGCTAACGTCTTTTGCACCAGTAATTACGTAGCCGACTTCGCCAGCGCCAAGCGCCTTAGTCGGAGTCATATCTGGGCTAATAACGCCGATTTCAATAGGATCGTGCGTCATGCCAATGCCCATCATGTGAAGCTTTTCACGCGATTTAAGCTCGCCGTCAACCATACGAATATAGGTGACGATTCCGCGATAAGAATCGTAGACGGAGTCAAAAATAAGCGCGCGAGCAGCACCATTAGGATTTCCACTAGGAGCTGGCACTTCCAGCACGATTTGGTCGAGAAGATCTTTAACACCTTCGCCAGTTTTTCCAGAAACGCGTAAGACTTCGTTAGGCTTGCATCCAATTAAGCCAGCTATTTCTTCTGCATGCTTATCTGGCTCCGCACTAGGCAAATCGATTTTGTTTAATACAGGAATAATTGTTAAATCGTGTTCAATTGCCATATAAAGGTTAGAAAGCGTCTGCGCTTCAATACCTTGAGTTGCATCCACAAGCAAAACCGCACCTTCGCATGCTGCAAGCGCACGCGAAACTTCGTAAGTAAAATCAACGTGACCAGGAGTATCAATCATTCCTAGTGAGTACTCTTTGCCGTCAAAAGTCCACGGAACTCGAACAGCTTGCGATTTAATAGTAATTCCGCGCTCTTGCTCAATATCCATGCGATCCAAAAATCGGTCTCGCATCTCGCGTTCTGGTACGATTCCAGAAAGTTGCAAAATGCGATCCGCTACAGTAGATTTGCCGTGATCTATATGCGCAATAATGCAGAAGTTGCGTATCAACGATTGATCCGTAAATCCTGGCTGGTTATGCGGTGTAATCAAAGCAAATATCTCCTTTTAAGACTATACGAGCAATCAAATGTGCGAAAAGCATTGCAACTAACTAATGTTAGCAACTTGACTACCCTAGAAACACTTGACTGGCCTAGAAACACTTATCCATAAACCATGCTATGCTTGCACACTGTATGTCCTTAGTATAGTAAACGTCGTTTGGAGTAATAGTGGCAAACATTAAGTCGCAGAAAAAGCGCGTGCTCACCAATGAAAAGGCACACAAGCGTAACGTGGCAGTAAAGTCTGCTTTGAAGACTGCTATCCGCGCTACTCGCGAAGCCATTTCCGCTGGTGACAAGGCTGCTGCACAGGCTGCTTTTGCAGTAGCTTCTCAGAAGCTCGATAAGGCTGCAGGCCGTGGCGTGATTCACAAGAATCAGGCTGCAAACCGCAAGTCTGGCCTTGCTGTAGCAATCAACGCTCTTTAATAATCGCATAAGTGCGAATTAATTAGAGTTTGAAAAATCCCCGCTACCATTTGATTTCACTTGGCAGCGGGGATTTTTGTATCGTACAAAACAGCGCAAAGCTTACGAATTAACGTGCATCTTAAATTGAATATCTCCATAATTAGGCGTATGAATACCAACTCCATAGGCGATTATAGAGCCAAAAGAATCTTTAACAATCGACTCAACAGTAAGCGCTGGCGTTTTTGGCTCAACATGCAAAAATTCAGACATATCGTCGCATAACTGTTCAACGCGAATCAATAAATCATTTTCGTAAAGCTTTACAGCATAATCACTTTCCAAGAAATTTACTATTGATTGCTTAGAAAAATCGATATTCAAAACCTTAGGGAATCTAGATGCCGAAAGATAAACAACAATATAACTTGATAAAACGTTATCAACGTATTTTAGTCGCTTTATGCAAATCAAGTCTTCTGATTCGTCTAGCCCAAGTTTATGCGCAGCCGACTCGTCTTTAACAATGCTGTTTTGAATAACCTTGATTCGCACGTTTGTATTGTTTTCGGAATAATTTTGATAGAATCCTTGAATTTTATCTGATATAACTTCTCGATTAGAGCTATGAACAATATTCTTTGCTCTAAAAGTTCCTTTTCCTTGGATTCTAACAAGCAAGCCTTCTAGTATCAAACTATCTACTGCATGCCTAAGCGTTATTCGACTAACGTTGTATTGTTTGCATAATTCTAATTCTGGAGGGAGCTGCTCCTGCGGCTTCATTAAGTCAATGCGCTTTCTAAGATTATCGCGCACTGCTACATATTTAGGTACACCTTCAGTCACAATTCACTCTCCAAACAGGATGATTAGAAAAACAATTGTAAGAATTGCCTAAAATCCTACGATTCTTAAGCCTTATGATTCTACGACAATTCTTACAAAAATTCTTTTGAATACATATAGAACTAATAGTATCAGTTTATTAGTCCAATATGTAATTCGACGCGCTAGAAGCAGAATTGTTTGTTGCTAGCGATTTAACTTTTTCTTTTCTAAACGAGTCAATATTATTGACGACGCATAGAAAAGAACGTAGAAAATAGCGATTGCAACAATAATCAAAATTCTTCCGCCCACAACGTTGGAATAGCCAAGTATTACGCCTGCTACACCGTAATCAGCATCGGAATAGGTTGAATTTGCAGAGCCAATATTGCCCAAAACAGGCAAAAGAAGCAAAGGCAAGAATGTAATAACAAGGCCATTAACGAAACCGCCTATAATGCATCCTCTTCTACCAGCCTGACCATTGCTAAACACGCCAGTAACACCGCCAGCCATAAAGTGCGCAACAATTCCTGGAATAATAACTGTTGTGCCAGCCAAGGCCATAATAACCATTCCAACAATTCCTCCAGCAAAGCTTGCAAGGAATCCAATAAGAACAGCGTTTGGAGCAAAACCGAATGTCATAGGAGCATCCAATGCTGGCTTAGCGTTTTTAACCAATTTTTCGGATATTCCCTTAAATGCTGGAACAATCTCATCTAAAACAACTTGAACGCCTGCAAGAATAACAAATACGCCTGCAGAGAACATTGCTGCTTTAAGAATAACGAACACAATAAAGTTCTGACCGCCCGAAAGCTTTGACTCAATAAACTCAGGGCCTGCAAAAAGAGCAACCACAACGTAAATAATGGCCATTGAAAGCGCAATCAAAACCGTAGTGTCTTTTAAGAATCCAAGAGCAGATGGGAACTTAATATCTTCGGTAGACTTAGACGGATGCTTTTTAGAACGCGTAAGCTTTGCAACTAAAGTTCCAATAAGAACACCACTGCTAGCAGGGTGGCCAAGTGCTACGTCATCTTCGCCAGAAGCTTTACGCATAAACGATTGCACCAACGCTGGAGAAATCGTAATAAATAAGCCTTGTGCAAGAGAACCAACAACAATAAGAGTTAATGTATTAAAACCTGCAACATTGAAGATTACTGCAATCATACTAGCCATGTAAAAAGCAACGTGACCAGTTAGATAAATGAATTTGAAGCGAGATGTTAGAGAAAGAATAATGTTTACAATCATTCCAAAGAAGAAGATGAGAGCAGATTCCGAGCCGTACTTTAAAAGAACGGTTCCAATAATTGCCTCATTGTTTGGAACTACACCTTGAACGTGGAAAGCATATTGGAACATGCTTCCAAATGGATCAAGCGCTTGAGTTACAACGCCAGAGCCTGCAGCCAAAACCAAAAATCCAACCATTGTACGAATCGAACCTTGTACAATGTTAGAAAAACTTTTGCCTTGAACTGCAAGTCCAATCAAAGAAATCATTGCAACTATTACAGCTGGCTGACGGAAAACATCGAGCAGTATAGAAAGAATACCGTTCACAGTTCTCTCCTTATTTTGTATGTTAATATTTTTAGACACATTTTGGCATGAAAACGCAAATTACAAGAGAGATAGTGTAATTAGCTAAATCAAACCAGAATATGCACAAATTTGTTTAATTCAAAAGTCATAATAATGGATAAGCCAAGACATAAATTTGTTATAACGTTATATCCAATTTATGGCGATTTTTAGGCATATCGCAAATAAAATGAAAATAATTATGCATAATCGCGATTTAACAGAAAATAATATAACAAAATCGTATATAATATGAAAATTAATAATCTTTTATTCGTCAATAACTTAAAAATATGTGAAAATAATCACAATAATTCTTATAAAAGACACGCCGCATGGCAACAAAAATCGCGCAAAACCAAAAAGACGCTACTCAATAATCCAAGCTAAGCCAATTAGAACAGCTAAGAAAAGAAGATTCACAATTGTGTACATAAGCAAATAGCGACCCTTATTATGAGGGTACTTATGCGTAATACTCTTGTACGAAATCAAAGATGCCATAGACGCAATAAGCGTTCCCATACCGCCAAGATTAGTGCCAATAATAAGCATCTTCCACTGGTCGCAGAAGCCAGAAAGCAAAATAGTAGTTGGAACATTACTAATCATTTGACTAGAAACAACCGAAACTTCCATAGGATGAGAGCCAACCCACATTTGCGCAATCTCGGTAAATCCAGGAACCCTGCGCATGTTTCCAATAAAAATGAAGAACATTATAAACGTAAGAGGCAAAGCCCAATCCAAAGCACGGAACACATGCGAATCGCAAATAATAAAGGCAATAACAACTGCCAAAACCATAATCCAGTCTGGAATCCAGCCAGCTACTCCACACAAGCACAAAATAAATAAAAGGCTGTAAACAACAACTCGCCATTGAGTAAAGCCAACACCGTAGCCCATAACGCGAATCTCGTCTGGCTTAGGTGATTTAGAATGCGGAGCTAAAACGCCTTGCTCAATATCGTCTCCGTGCAAGCCTTCAAATTGATCGACTTTTTTAGAACTAAAGAACACAAACGCAAACGCAATCATAAGAATCGCAGCAGTAAGCGTGTACGGAGCCATAATGGAAAGAAAATCGCCCGTAGACATTCCAGTAAGCGCTTTAAGATACAAATTGTGCGCATTGCCAATAGGAGTTAGCATGCTTCCAACGTTTGCACCAATCGTCATTAAAGTAACAATAAGAATTGCGTGCTTCTCGGCATTTGCCATCATTAAAACAGAAATCGCAAAAGGAACAAAAGTCACAAGAGCAACATCGTTAGTAATAAGCATTGCCGAGAAAAAGGTTAGAGACATAAGAACAAGAACTAATCCACGCTCAGTCCTAACTCTTCTAAGAAGATTCGCGCCAATGCTTCTAAAAACGCCTATTCGTTGGAATCCGCAAACAACCATCATTAAGCAAACAAGTTGAGAAATAGTGTTTACGTGAATGTAGCTAAAATATTGCGCATCGGGCGGAACGAAAAAACAAGAAATAACAGCTAAAACGGCGGCCACAATAAGGATGGTCTCACATTTGACCAAATTCAGAAGCCAACGCCTCATCGTTCCTCCGTAAAAAAAATATGCAACTCGTTCAATTGTATAAGAAACCCAATCCAAAGAGGCAAAAATTCCCGACAAAATCGTTGAAATAACAAGGCATAGGGTGCTAAAAGCGCTTTAGTTTTGCCACAAAGCGAATATGCAAAAATCCGCCCATTTTTGTGACACGCGCAAGCAACACATGTCTTAGATGCCTATATTATAAATGGAAAAGAAGTCGCAAGGCTAACAAGCATATTAAGCACAAAGCGAGAAACGCAATTATGACAAATCAAGAATCGCAAGCTCAAAAAACAGCAAGCCATAAAAGAAACACAGCAGACTTAATCGTAGAATGCCTTGTAAACGAAGGCGTTGAGGTTGTTTTTGGAATTCCAGGAGAAGAAAATATTCCACTTTTAGAGGCAATTGAGCGAAATGGAAATATACGCTTTGTGCTTACTCGCCACGAGCAAGGCGCAGGCTTTATGGCCGCAACTTATGCGCATATTACTGGAAAGCCAGGCGTATGCTTGGCAACGCTGGGGCCTGGAGCACTAAATCTTACACTTCCTGTAGCTCAAGCGAATGCAAGCACAACTCCGCTTGTTGCAATATGCGCTCAAGGAAACGTTTCTAGACTTTACAAGGAATCTCACCAAATCATTGATTTAGTAGCATTATTCCAGCCAATTACGCAGTGGTCTTCTATGATGCTTGCTCCAAGCACGGCTCCAGAAATGGTTAGAAAAGCTTTCTCAATCGCTCAAAGAAAGCGCCCAGGAGCAACATGCCTTGTTATTCCAGAAGATATTAGCGAAATGAGCGTGCCAGAAGACGCAAAGCCACTTCCACTTCCAAAGCCGTTACATATTCTTCCAGCTCCAGACACAATTTACGAAGCTGCTAAAATAATTAGCCAAGCAAAAAGGCCGATTATTCTTGCGGGAAACGGCGTTGCAAGAAGCCACGCTCAAGATCAGCTTCTCGATTTTGCAGAACAGCTTAATGTTCCAGTTGCAACAACATTTGAAGGCAAAGGCGTGTTCCCAGACAACCACCCGAATGCTCTTGGCGTAGTTGGATTTATGCATAGGGATTATGAGAATTTTGCTTTCGACACAGCAGATTTGATTATTGCTGTAGGATTCTCAATTCAGCAATTTGACCCTAAGAAGATTAATCCAAATATTGACAAGACGATTATTCACATAAACACATTTGTTGAAGACACAGACGCTCACTACCCTACTGCACTAAACATTATGGCAGATATTGCTCAAACGCTTAAAGCGCTTACAAGTGTGCTTAAAGATAGAAACGTTACTTTTGACGTAACTCACCCAAAGATTCGTCAAATGATTACAGACGAGTTGCGTTCGTTTGAAAACGATAACAGCATTCCTATGAAGCCTCAGCGCGTTGTTTACGATACTCGTCGTGCTGTTGCAGAAGGAACTAAGGTTCTTGTAGATACGGGCGCACTAAAAATGTGGATGGCAAGGCTTTACCCAACAATGCATCCAAATACGTGCATTATAGACAACAGTCTTTCTACAATGGCTTGGACTTTGCCTGGAGCTGTTGGAGCATCGTTCATTAAAGATAATAGTGGAAAAATCAACACAAAGCCTGTTCTTGCTGTTATGGGCGACGGCAGCTTTATGATGAACGTTCAAGAGATTGAAACCGCTGTTCGCGTTGGTTCTAGAATGGTGGTATTGGTTTGGGAAGATAACGCATACGGTTTGATTAAGTGGAAGATGGACTTGCACGCTGGAGAACACGAATACGTTGATTTTACTAATCCAAATGTTCCAAAATTGGCAGAAAGCTTTGGAGCTAGAGGCCATGTTGTGCAAAAGCCAGAAGACTTATACAGCATGCTTAAAGATGCTTTAGCTCAAGAAAGCGGTGTTGACGTTATATCTTGCCCAGTGGATTATAGCGAAAACATGAAGCTTATTGAAAAGCTTGGAGATATTGACTTCGGCAACTAAAGTATATTTATACTGAAAATATACGCATTAAATATAAATACGACCGAGAAAGTTTGTGAATAGCAATAAACAAACTCGGTCGTATTTAAATATTATTTCAATATAGAAAGTATGTTGGTAAAAACAAATTTTGCTAATCTACAACATGCAAAGTACGATAAATGTAATTTTTATATTTTTCGGGATTAAGCCTACTACATATTTCAACATTCGGAGTTTTACCAGAGAAGAAATTAGCATCAACAAGAACTGAGCCATAACTTGGTCCAGGAGTTGCATCAACTTGGCAATAATATTTTGTGCACTCGCTTATACATTCAGGATATAACGCAGCGGCAACGGCAGATGGATCTGCCATATCTAGATAAGCATCCCCAAAACGGCTAACATTCATTTCCATTAATTCCCTATTACAATCAATAACAAACTTACCGAGTTCTCCACTTTTGCGAATATTAGCAATTTCTTGTGGATTCAGCATGCATTCTCCCAAACATGCGTCCCATCCAACAAACATAATATTTTTAAGACCAGAATCAACTAATATCTTTGCAGCTTCTGCATCTTGCCAAATATTGAATTCTGCTACAGGAGAAACATTTCCACGGCCTAAACCAGCAGATCCCATAACGACTATGCGACCAACTTTTTTCATCGCTTCATAATCAACCTTAATAGCTAGAGCAATGTTAGTTAATGGCCCTAATGCAATAATGTCTATTTCACCATCTTCACTGTTTCTCAAAGTTTCAATCATTTTCAAAACAGCATTACCATTACTTTCTTTCAAACGATGAGGCACTAGACCAATATCACCCATTCCATCTCTACCATGAGTTTCATGAGCATAAGCCAAATCGCGTAAGAGCATGCTTCTGCTTCCTTTATATACAGGTGGCTCATATGAACCAGCATGCTCGATAGTAGTAAGCGTATTAATAGTCGCTTGTTCCATGCACACGTTTCCTGATACAGTGCAAAACATTAATATCTCATATCTAGGATCATTTAAAGCCATGGCAATTGCCATAGCATCATCCGAACCACAATCTGTATCTATTATTATTTTCTTTTTAGAATAAATTCCTTTATTTTTCATAAACTCTCAACATCCTATCAATTAATAGAAACTGTAGTTTCAGATGCAATGTGAATACGCAATGAGCATAGCTGAAAAGGACGTAATTCTATATTTAACTCATCATTATTCTTGTGCAAAGCTGTAGGCATACCGTGCAACAATGGCATTTCCATAAGATCTACCTCTTCAATCGAAGCCGCGCGCAAGATTTTATTGAGTTTTATTTGCCCATTTGCGTATCCACCAGATGGCTCGTAAATACGCAAGATTATATCTCCAGAACAATCATCGGCCAGCTTAACCCAATCTAATTCAATTAGGCCTGAGTTTCTATGAATCGTAAACAGCGGATCTACATCTGGAAGCTTATCAATGATTGGCGAATTCAAAAAATCAGCTGTACTTAGAACTGAATCCATATTTGCATCAGCAATAAATGACCAAGTAAATTCGTGCTTACCTTGATCGGTGTTAGGATCTGGGTAAAGAGGCGCAGAAAGCAAAGATAATCTGAGCATAGTTCCATAAGATGAAGAATAATCGCCAATAGGAGAAGCATCAGCGCCATAAGTAGACGAATTTGCAACAGCAACAGCATAAGAGGAATCTTCTATGCGAACAAACCTATGCGTGCATGATTCAAATTTTGCATCATCACTACGAGTATTTTTTACTATTGGCCTTTCGACTAAACCATATTGACACTCATATTGCGCATTATTTGAACATATAGATGTTGGCATATCTACTTTTAGAAATTGCTCTTTAGCATTCCAATCAACTTGCGCATGGAAATCAAGTCGTTTAACACACGGCTCTAAAATTATATTTGTTTGAATCTTAACATCTTTTTTACATGCCAAGATTTCAACAGATACACCGCCCGATAAAAGTTCTTTAACGTCAACAATTGAAGAATCATCAATCTTACGATTCCGCATAAACGCATCTCGCTCAACATCCCACGCATCCCACTGAGATGGCTCATCTTTTAATATCTCATATTGCGCCATGCGATAACCAGATGGAATTAGCTCGCGATTAAATTTAATATCTTTAACAGAAGACACTGTGCCATCGCGTTCAATAATCACGCTTAAAACACTATTATTAAGAATTATTCCACCATCATTTTTGTGTTTTACAGTTGTTTTACTATTTTTACTGCTTTGATTGCATTGATATAAATTCCAAGCAACATCATTTTTACCTGTATAAGTCAATAACTTTACATTTTCACGCATATTAATCGCGCTGCTAGTGCCAATCGCGCCAATACTGCCAATAGTGCTGTTAGTGCTGTTAGCTTTTACAATCGCATTAGCAATATCTGAAATAATTTTACGTAAACAAGAAATATCTCTAGCATATTCTTCTCTAGCTTGCCTATGAACCCATGCAATAGCAGAGCCTGTAAGAATATCGTGGAACTGGTTCAATAATAAAGTCTTCCAAATTCTAGTAAGCTCATTGTTATTAAAACGGTATTCTGGCGCATAAACTCGAGCTAAAACAACAAGATATTCAGCTACGCGCAACAATGATTCCTCTATTCTGCAATAGCGCTTCATATCTTGCTGAGAAGTAAGAGTTTTTCTATGCAACTCTAGATAAAGCTCACCCTTAAACACTGGTGTATCACCATTTGAATCGTCAACAATATCTTTTCGTATTTTTTCAAACAACTCATCAGGAGTGCCGAAATCAACTCTAGGAGCACCCTCTAAATTACGATTACGTCTAATACGAGCAGTCATTTCGCGAGTAGGCCCGCCACCTCCGTCGCCAAAACCATATAGCAATATTGCGTTATCAGATAAATCTTTATCCAAAAAATTGCGTTGAGAATAAACTAACTCATGCATGCTCACAGATGAAGCATAAGTATTAGATGGAGGAAAATGCGCCAAAATCCTAGAACCGTCTATTCCCTCCCAAAGGAAAGAATGATGCGGGAATTTAGTGGTATCATTCCAAGAAAGCTTTTGGGTTAAAAACCAATCAAATCCAGCGAGGCGAGCGATTTGAGGCAATGATCCAGTATATCCAAAACTGTCTGGAAGCCAAATGCCATGCGGATCGGTGCCAAGATGCTCCTTAAAATAGCGCTTACCAAAAGTCATTTGGCGAATTAAAGATTCACCACATGGCATCATTACATCAGACTCAACCCACATACCTCCAACAGGTATAAAACGTCCTTCCTTAATCCTATTTTTCATACGCTCAAACAAATCGGGATGCTCGTTTTCTAGCCACTCGTATTGTTGAGCAGAACTCATAGCATAAGTAAAATCAGGGTCCTCATCCATAAGAGCCAAAACATTAGATACTGTGCGCGCAACCTTTCTGTGCGTCTCTCGCACAGGCCATTGCCAAGCAGAATCAATATGAGCATGCCCAACAGCAATATGCTTTATAGAGCTTGCTGCAGCAGGCTGACTTAATACATCATGCAACGCTTTACGAGCATTTTGAACAGTAGAAGAATCATGCTCATCATACGCGTTTAAGGAGCGCTGTAAAGATTTAGCTAGTTTCCAATAACGCGGATTATCATCGCTTAACTCGCGCATCAAAGAACTTACAGTCTGAAGATCCATGTAATAATCAAAAATATTACGATTAAAAACAGTAACGTCAATATACTTCAACATATATTGGCATTCAGTTTTTCCAGTAGCACGCTCTCCTAAATCAGTAGGAGAAAACGGAGTAGCTCCTTCAACAAACGGATTGTCTGCAGCTTCCAAATATAAAGTAAAATTACCATTTTCATCAATACTAATAGAACGATTATTATGCTCATCAATCAAAGGAACCCAATGATTACAAGGGTTTACAGCTTTTATAACTCTTCCGTCAACGTTATACACTAATCCTTCTGCCTGAAAACCAGGAAAAAGATTGCTAATCCAACCTAAATCAACATTTAGCTCAACTTTGCGCCCTTTTACCTTTGAAAAATCAATCGACCCTGTAACTTCAAACCACGTTGTACCCCAAGTTGTTCCCCAAACACATGGAGCATTAAATGAACGAAACGCAATATCGTTTCTTTTTAACTTAGAGAAGAATTCGCCAGAAGAAATAGGTTCTCCAGCAATCTCATACGCTCGAATTTTACAATGCGATAAAATAGTGTTTATATACGGATATAAGCGTTGTTGCATAACTCTTGTACAGCGACTCAACTGCTGCTCAGGTAATAAAAACATTGTTCCTACACTTCTTTCTTACACAACTACGCATTTATACATAAATCACGTATCTCGGTATATAAAGACAAAACAAGTAATTGATAAATCTTATAAAATTTGCGATTGAAGATCTTTTCGAGCAGATTCTAATCTAGTAATCTGACCTAAAAGATTAAGCTTTTCACTCCCATCTTCTAGCTTACTCATTCTAAGCTTAATAGCTCCGATTTTTCGCATAAAGCCAACGTCTAGAAGCTTAATAAGCAGCTCGTTTGCATACTTTTGTTCTTCTTCGCTAGGAACACGCAAAAGACTGGATGACCCGCCTTTAGTGCCTTCGCCACTATAATCGTAAGCAGCTGACGAGTTAATGGAAGAAGCTCCACTTAAGCCTTTGCTTAGAGACAATGGCAAAGGCATTACAGAAAGCTCGTTAATAACGCCTTCTAACATAGGGCCTGCAGCCTTAGTAATAGTGTGCAACCAAAGACCTTGGCTAATATTTGTGCTAGGCAAGCCTCCAGAAGCAACAAATGCTTGGAAAAGAGTTCTAAAAACTGGCGTAATAAAATTATTCAAAGTAAGATGCGCAAAAAGTTGGCCGCTAAATGCTAGAGGAGATTGCATAAGAACAGCCATAAACTGCTGTTCGCACATAAACACGGAATCGTCAACCTTGTAATAGCTTTGATTCTTGTACGCACTTCTAAGCATGGCTGTTTTTACAGCAGCTTCATTCATGCTTTGAGAACGCTGATCAAACACGCGAGAATCCGCATAAACGTTGGAAGAGTAGCCTTTAGAATAAGCGTCATCGTCTACAACGTGCAATCGCCTTCTAGCAGACTCCACTTCCTTACGCATAACGTCTAAATCAACACCAATATTTCTAACAGCTTTTCTAGTGTATAAGTCCAGCAAAGACCTGTCTCGAATTTGCGCAACAAGAGGAGCAACCGCCTTAACAGCCCCCATCTGACCTGTTGCAAAAGACGTATCAAAACGGCGAATAACAGTGTCAATTACAAAATCGTAAAGAGGATTAGCGCGCGCAATCAAAGAGCGAACAGCCTCGTCTCCCCTTTGAATACGCAAATCGCAAGGGTCTAAGTTATTATCTGCAACAGCAACAAAAGTCTGTGTTAAAAACGCTGAATCTAAGCCAAAAGCATGCAACGCAGCTTTCTGGCCTGCCGCATCTCCATCAAAAGTAAAAACAATACGCGAACTAACTTTTTGACCTTCTACTTTTACAGGGCCAACAAGCTGAATCGCTCCCAAAGAATCGTCTGCAATAAGTCGGCGAATAATCTTCGCATGCTCCGCACCAAAAGCCGTTCCGCAAGTTGCAACAGCAGTATCTACACCAGCTAAATGGCAAGCCATAACATCCGTGTAGCCTTCCACAATCACAACCTGGCGCTTTTTAACAATATTCGACTTAGCAATGTCAATTCCGTAAAGAACTTGCGTTTTTCTATACAACACAGTGTCTGGAGTGTTAATGTACTTTGCGCTAATAGAATCGTCGTCGTAAAGCCTTCTAGCGCCAAAGCCCAAAGTGCGGCCTGTAGAATCTCGAATAGGCCACGTTAATCGGCCGCGGAAGTAATCGTAAATTCCGCGCTGACCTTGGCGAGCTAAGCCTGAGTCTAATAATTCTTGACGAGTAAAACCTTTATTAGACAAATAGCGAACAAGATTATCCCACCCGTTTGGCGCATATCCGCAACCAAAACGCTCGCATTGAGCTTGAGTAAAATTACGTCCAGCAAGCAAACTACGCGCTGCAGACGCTTCTTTAGAGTTGATTTGAGACGCAAAGAAACGTTGAGCTTCCTCGTTTGCTTCTATAAGACGAGCGCGCTTGGAGCCAGCATGAGAATTATCTTTAGCATCTTGCGATTTGTCATAATGAACTTCAACGTGGTAGCGATCCGCTAGCAGCTCTACTGCCTCGCGAAAATCAATGTTTTCTTTTTGCTCAACATACTTAAAAACATCTCCGCCAGCACCGCAACCAAAGCAATGCCAGACACCCAAGCTTGGACGAACGCTAAAACTAGGCGTTTTTTCATCGTGAAACGGGCAAAGCCCCACAAAAGTACCCGTTCCAGAAGGCTTAAGCGTAACAGTTGCAGACACAATATCGTACAAATCTGCAGCAGCGCGCACACGCTCAACGTCTTCCTTTACAATCATTCCAGCCATAATCTCTAGCTTATCGCAAACCGAAGGCTACAGACACTCTATGAAAAACTCGTAGTTTAGCACAAAGCGGCATGAAGAGCTGTAGCAGATCCATCTGTAAGACTTGCAACTTGATCAATCGCAACTCTTAAACGCTCGTCTTCGCTAGAGCAAGCATTCCAATCGCTTATAAACACAGATTCCATAGCATCGTGTGCTCGCGGAGACTTGCTCATAAACACCTCCACCAAATCCGTTAGAATCTTTTGCTCACGCCTATAAAACTCGCGCTCTCTAGGTTGGATTATAAAATGCACAGCCAAGCTTTTAAGAACGATTATCTCGTAAGATGTTTCTGGCGGAATCACAACGTTTGCGCGGTAGCGAATTAAAGCGCCGTTGCCGTATTTTTCTCGAGTTGCTCGCTCAACAGAGCTTGCAAACCTGCCAATTAAAGCACTAGTAATATTCTTTAGATGAGCTAGCGACCTTCTAGAGCCGTCATAAGAATCAGGGAACATGTTAAGAGAACGCAAACGCTTAAAAGCCGCCAAAAGACTATCCGCATCCCACTGGCTGCCGTACCAATTATGAGCTTCTTGAACAACTTGATCTGCAACGCTTGAATCCCAAACAAGCTCCGTGTTAAAAGCTCCAGTCACAATTGCATCTTCAATATCGTGAACACTGTATGCAATATCGTCGGAAAGATCCATAATTTGACACTCCATAGGCTTCGATTCACGCGGAGAGCCACTTTTTAGCCAATCAAAAACTTCCCTATCGTCTGGGTAAACGCAGAATTTTAAGTCACGCTCGCCTTTATCGTGCGCTTTTGCTTCATCAAAACCCCAAGGATATTTAACAGCAGCATCCAAGCTTGCACGCGTAAGATTTACGCCTGCGCTAGCGCCATTTTCTCTAAAAACTTTAGGCTCTAAGCGCGTTAAAAGTCTAAGAGTTTGAGCATTTCCTTCAAAGCCACCAATATTGCTTGCGATTTGAGCAAGCGCGCGCTCGCCATTGTGACCAAAAGGAGGATGACCTAAGTCGTGAGCTAAGCAAGCGCAATCTACAACATCTGGATCTGCTCCAAGCATTGCAGCAATCTGGCGACCAATTTGCGCAACTTCCAAAGTGTGAGTTAAACGCGTGCGAGCAAAATCGTCGGAGCCTGCTACAAGCACTTGACTTTTAGCGCCGAGTCTTCTAAGCGCTGAAGAGTGGATTATTCTAGCTCTGTCTCGCTCAAATGGTGTGCGAGCGCGCGTGTGGTGAGGCTCGCTAGCCCAGCGCTCAGTATCGTGCAAGCTGTATTCGCCAACAACTTCGTTATCGGAAGCAATCACATCGTTACACATTAAAAACCTCCTCCACTAATTGCAAGAAGCAAATCTAAAAGCGTAAAGTCGCTAACTCAATGAGTCGCTAAAACCGTAAAAATTTAGATTAAGCTTTTTTCATCCAACATTTTTATGTCTTTTTTAGGCAAAACTTCGTAAGCATTCTTATACAATCGAGGAACTCTAGGGCCAATCCCAGTCATAATCTCGTAGCTTATTGTTCCTGCAGCCGTCGCCCAATCGTCTGCCGTTGGCTCCGCATATTCAAGGCCTCTGCCTGGCCCAAAAAGCCTTACTGTATCTCCTTCTTTAATTCCAAGCTCTTTAGCGCTGCCTTTTAAGTCAACAATAAATTGATCCATGCAAACGCGCCCCGAAACATGCAAAATCCTAGCGCCGCTCTTGGTTTCCACGCGCACAGGGCCTCCAGGCTTATTAACATGACGAGAGCCTTGCATATCGAATCCGCTAGACGCGCGCAAAATGCCATCCGCATAGCCGAGTGGAACGATTGCTGTGCTTGTATTGTCTGGCGTTAAATACGTGCGCCCGTACGAAATTCCATGCCCTGCTTCTACAGATTTAACTGTTCCTAATTGCGCTTGTAAAGTCATAGCTGGACGCAAGTCGTAAGCTTGAGGCGCTCCCATAACAGGATCTGGCTCGTATCCGTACAATCCAATTCCTGGGCGAACAAGCTCAAATCGTATCTCTGGCCTGTTAAGAGTTGCAGCTGTATTAGCTAAATGTCGGATTTTAGGCTCCAAACCAGCCTCGCGCATTCTTCGAGTAAAATCGTGGAATTGCTCAATCTGCCTATCTGTAGATGCAACAAACTCTGGAACGTCTGGGCAATCAGCAACAGCCAAGTGACTCCATTGCCCAATAACTTCGATTAATCCCTGGCTAGAATATTCACTAAGTTTTTCTAAAGCATCACTAAAGCCTGCAGGCGTAAAACCATTTCTGCCAAATCCTGTATCTACCTTAACGTGTACACGAGCGGTAGCTCCAACCGATTTAGCAGCGAGCGCAACAGCGTCAATTGAATCCAGCGAGCCAACAGAAATATCAATATCCGCGTTTATTAAATCTGCAAAAAGAGACGTTGGAGCGCTGGTTAGCCACGTAAGAATACGGCATCTGCTTGAGTCAATTCCACATTTACGAAGCCGTAAAGCCTCATAAGGCTGAGCTGTACCAAGCCAAGTTGCTCCCCCTGCTAAAGCTGCGAGCGCGCTAGGAATAAGCCCGTGACCATAACCGTCTGCTTTAACAACTCCCATAACTGCTGGCGACTTTTGCCCAGGCTTCAAATCTTTAGAAACACGCTCAACAAGAGTTCGCATATTATCTCTTAGCGCTTTTAAATCAACGATTACCTGCCCTGGGTATGTGCTTAAGGCGCGAGCATAGTTTTCTTGCAAAATCGCTTGTATACTCGAATTTTTACACATATCTTGCGCCTTTACTTTTCGTTTTAGTTTTACGTTTACTTTTATATCTACTATATATGCAAGTATTTTTGACTTACATCTTAATACTGCTAATACTTCTAATACCGTATTACATGATTATGCGAGCGCAACCATTGATACGCGATTCTAGTTGCACTATGCGCGCGATCTGGAATTACAACAAGACCACACTTGCTAAAGCCTTCTCGCAAAATAACTTTTTGCATAATCAAGTTGTCGGGATGAGTGTCGATTCTAACATTAGAGTAGTTGCTCTTGGCCCATTTTAAACACTCTCTTGCCATTTTTGGCTTGACTCCCGAAGATGCAAGTCTATGGATTGTAACGTATGGCAAAACGTCATCTAGCCAAGCTCCGTCAATCTTTGCGTAGACTTCATCAAGTCCCTCGCACAGTGCAAATTGTGCCAAAATGCGCTCTTCTCCAAAGTCTGGGTCCGTGTCTACAAGAAGATTAAAACGGTTCAAACGAATATCTTCTATAACACTAGATGTTAGAGGAAAACGATCTCCCCATTGATGAGGATTGCCATTATTTGCCATAAATACTCTTGCTCTCTCATAAATATTTTCAATATCTTTTAGATCGCTAAGAGTTGCTTTCCTCAATCTTATTTCACACATACACCCCCCTATGCTTAGAATATGGCGATTTTACAGTATTACACAAGCGAACGCAACAAGTCACACAATCTTACGCTCAAAAGGATCGGAGCTAATGCCTTTATCTAAAATATCTTTGCACCATTGACGCGCTCCAAATAAGCTATGATCGCGGTAGTTTCCGCAAGACTCAATAGTTGTAGCTGGAACATCTTCCCAAGTAGCTTTATACGCAATAAATTCAAGCGATTCCTTCAACGCGCGCGCAACATCTTCCGTGTTATGAGTTCCCCAAGTTAAAAGGTGGAATCCTGTGCGGCAACCAAATGGAGAGCAATCAATGTAGCCTTCAATGCGTTGGCGCAAAAGAACAGCAATTGTGTGCTCGATAGTGTGCAAAGCGCCCGTAGGAATAGCCTCTTGATTAGGCTGAGTTAAGCGAATATCGTAGTTAGAAATAACATCTCCATTCGGGCCTTTTTGAGTGTCAATATAGCGAACGTATGGAGCTTTAACTTTAGTGTGGTCAAGCTCAAAGCTTTCTGGACGAGGTGTTGGCTGATTATTTTGATTTTCGCTCATTTTATCTTTCCTAACTTGTAATACATGCGCAAATATATGCGTAAACATGCGCAAACAACGATTACTAACAATATTAGACGCTATTCTTGCCAAACACACATAAACGCGAATCTAAAAATATTTTTTATTAAACTTGCAACACTTATTTGCGTACAAACTTTCAAGACTTACCGATACAGACTTACAAAGTAGCAGCATCAATAAGTTCGCGAGTGTAGCTATGTTTTGGATTAGTTAAAATTTGACTTACATGCCCAGATTCAACAACAACGCCATCTTTTAGAACAACAACGCTAGAAGCTAAATGCTGAATCATACCAAGATCGTGGCTAACGAATATGCACGCCATATTAGGGCGATTTGCGCGAATCACATTAAAAGCATTTAAGATTCTTGTGCGCTCAGCAACATCGATTGCGCTCATTGGCTCATCTGCAACCAAAACTCTAGGATTATTGATTAGCGCGCGCGCAATCGCAACGCATTGAGCTTGTCCGCCAGAAAGCTGGCAAGGGTATCTTTTGCCAAAAACACTAGGATCTAATCCAACTAAATTCAAAACATCATCTACTTTAGAATCAATAACATGTGAATCAACAGTATTTGAATCAGAACTCATGTTTTTACGCCATATTTCAAGCGGCTCAGCAACGCTTTTTCTAACTGTCCAACGTGGGTCTAAAGCTGCAAAAGGATGCTGAAATACAAGCGAACATTGTCTTCTCATATTTACGTAAGCAGAATCTTTCAAATTTGATTTTCTAGCATTTTCAACGGTTTCAACAACTTTTCCGCAATATTCTATACTCCCCTGGCGTATTTCTTGCAATCCAAGCAAAGAGCGAATCAAAGTTGTTTTACCACTTCCAGATCCGCCAATTAGTGCTAAAGATTCACCAACTTTAAGATTAAAGTCAACGCCTTTTAATGCTTCAACTCGAGTCTTTGAGCTTCCTAAAACAACGTGAACGTTTTTAGCGTTAAAAATGCAATCATCTTTAGAAGAATCATTCCTATTACTAAGACTTAAATCATTCTTATCATCAAGACTTAAATCATTCTTATTACTAAGACTTAAATCATTTTTACTAAGACTTAAAGCGCGCGCTGCAAGAACAAGCTGCTTAGTAGAGTGAACCTTAGGATTTTCTAGCAATTCACCAACGCGCGCACTATCGACTAATCGCCCAGAATCCAAAACATAGCAACGCGTAGCAGCGTAAGAAAGAACAGAAAAATCGTGAGTAACAAAAAGCATTGAAGCGCCCATATTATCGACTAAAGAAGTGAGCATATTTACAACATCTTTTTGCGTAACAGAATCAAGAGCAGTAGTCGGCTCGTCTGCAAGAATTAGCTTAGGGCAAGTTATAAGCGCTGTAGCAATTCCAACTCGCTGCATTTGCCCGCCCGAAAGCTCAAAAGTACGCTTATTCAAAATATTTGTACCTAAACCAACTTTTTCAAGCATGACTTTAACGCGATTTTGAATATCGTCTTCTTCTAAATTGTAATGAAGCCTAAGAGGTAACGAGATTTGCTCGCTAACACTCATAACAGGGTTAAGCGCGCGATCCGCTTGCTGAAAAACAACTCCAACATACTTGCCACGAATATTTGCAAGCGCAGAATCGTTAGCGCCAACAGTTTGGGCATTGCCAACGCGGCAAGAGCCAGTGATTTTGCAATTAGACGGAACTAGGCCAATCGCAGCTCTTAAAAGCATTGATTTGCCAGAGCCAGAAGATCCAACTAGTCCAACGCGCTCGCCATCTTTAACGTTAAGTGAAACATCACTTAAAATGCGCGAAGATCCAATGCTAAGCGATAATCCTTTTATATCAAGACTCATTCTTAGACTCCCTATTTGCTGGATTTGTAGCACTTCTTAAAACGTCGCCAAAAAGATTAAGAGCTAAAACTGTTAATGTAACAACAAGACCAGGCCAAAGAGCTGCAAGCGGATAAACGTGAATCAAAGTAACCGAAGTAGAAAGAACACGACCCCAGCTCGGCACTCCCGAAGGAACACCAACACCTAGATAAGTCAATCCGCTTTCCGCTAAAATGACAGTTCCTGCAGAAAGCGAAAGCTGAACGGAAGCAATTGGCAAAATATTAGGAAGAACATGCTTTAAAAGAACATAACTTCTGCTAGCGCCATTAGAAATCGCGCAATCAACATAATTAGACTTAAGAACAAGAACAGCACTTGGCCGCAAAATACGAGCAAGATTTAAGCCGTAGCCAAATCCGCATGCAAGCATGATTATAAGAACAGATGCTCCAAGAGGAACAGCAAGCATAAGAGCAATCAAAACTGTTGGAATGGAAATTAAAGCGTCTACTGCCATAATGCTTATGGAACGAATTTTTTGAACACGGCAAATCGTAAAGCTTAAAACAATAAATCCAACAACGCTTGCAATCGCAATTGTTGAAATAACAAGCAAAATCTCTACTCTAGACCCAGCCATAAGCCAGCTAAGCATATCTGCACCCGTGCCATCTGTGCCAAGCCAATGCTTTAGAGAAGGCTTTTGCCATACCTGGTACCCGTTTGTTTCTAGAAGAGAGTAGGGCGTCCACACAAAAGAAAGCGCAGCTACAAAAATCCACAAGCACAAAATAATGCAAACGAATTTTCCAATAATTCCGCGCCAAATGCGTCTTAAAAACTTAATCATTGCTTGAATCACTCCCCACTTGAATCACAGCTCAAATCATTCGCTACTCGAATCTTGGCTAAGCCTTGAATCCAGCAAACGATGCAACACGTCAATCGCAAACCCAACAAGCAAGAACAATGCAGAAAGCATAAAAAGATTGCCTTGAACAGCTATAAGATCTCGCAAACCAACATCGCGCACAAGACCCATACCCATTCCAGGAAGCGAAAACAGATTTTCAATAACCATTACGCCCATAATCATGTGCGCAAAAGTCAAGCCGATTACAGACACAAGCTGCGGCAACGCTAATCGCAAGCCAACTCGCCAAATCATTTGCTTTTTAGTCATGCCACAAGCCATAGCTTGCAAAGCAATGTCGCTATTAGAAATCTGCTCTAATGATGCTGCAGCGTAACGCATAAAGCCAGATCCAACAATAATGCCAACTGTTAGCGATGGAAGAATCAACGACAAAAATGCGCTAGAAAAATCGCGCCAACCGTCTGTTGGAAAACCTTGAGTAGGAAAAATCCCAACTAAGCCAATACCCCTTCCAAAAATCATGATTAAAATCATTCCACCCCAAAGAGCAGGAACAGAGCCGCCTGCAATCGCACAAAATCTTAAAAAGCCTTGCAAAGACTTGCCAGAATGCAAAACTTGCAAACATCCAAGCGGAATACCAATTGCGAGCGCAATTAAAAGCCCTAGAAAAATAAGCGGAAAAGTTATGCTAGCACGCATAGCAATAGTGGACGCAACGGAGCGACCAGTGAGCATTGATGTGCCGAAGTCGCCCCTAAAAACACCAAAAATCCACTCTAAATATTGAATGAAAAGGGGCTTGTTTAATCCTAAATCGCGTCTTAATTGCTCAACTTTTCCATCTGGCGCATTTAAGCCAGCCATAACTTGAGCAACGTCTCCAGGCAAAACTCTAAGAGCAAGAAATACGATTGCAGAAATAAATAGCAGCGCTACAAAGAACAACGCGATGCGTCGAAGAATCATGCGCTTCATACAAACCCCTTACTTAATTTAATGTTCCCGAGAATTTCCGCTTTTTGTACGTGATTTTGCCTATTTTACGTACAAAACCCGTCAAATCGTTCGCGCGTTACAGCGCGCTATTCCTCACGGCTATTAGTAGCCGTTCGGCTGATTTGGCGCATAAAGTCCACTGGACTTTATGCCTTAAGCCAAATCACGCTTTGAAGGAGCTTGAAATGCGCTATGCAATTTCAAGCTCAGTCAAAGCGCTTTACTTGCGTTAAAAGCACATCGTGTTTTCAACTTTGAGCAAGCTCAGCGCTCCGAGTTGCCTTCGCGCGCTTTTGTATGTGATTTTGCGGTTTTGAGCAACAAAATCGGGAAATTTAGACCAAATCACTTAAGTCGCAAGTTGTATAGCGGCAAAAGAACTTGATTAATGTCAAAAGGCATGCCTTCAAGGTTCTTTACCTTAGCTGTAACAACTTTGTAATTAAGCAACCAATCTGCAGGAGCATCCTGGCTAACGATTCGCGCAGCTTTAGCAAGGAGCTTATTAGACTCCTTAATATTCGCGCAAAGCATTGCCTTAGCATACAAATCCTGAACCTGCTTATTGTTGTAACCGTAGTAATACTTAGGATCTGCCCACTGGCCAAAATCGTGGCTTTCATTGTGATCTACCATAGACAAATCGTAGTTTTTATTTGTATAAACGTCGTGAAGCCAAGTAGTAAATTCAACAACGTTTACTTTTAGATCAATGCCAATTTGCTTTAATTGAGACCTAAGTTGCTCACCAAGTTGCGTTCCATAAATATTTGGGTAAGTAAGCGAAAGATGCAAAGGATTCGACTCGCTAAAACCAGCTTCCTTCATTAACGACTTAGCGCGCTTAACATTATGCGCGTAAATCTTAGTTAAATCCTCATATCCTGGATCCAAAGAAGGAATTGGTCCGCCAAGCAAAGCATCCGTACCTCCGCGCGAAGCAATAATTTGCTTATGGTCAATCGCATAGCGAATCGCTTGACGCACACGCTTATCTTTAGTGCGCTCACCATTCATATTCATAGCAAGCACAAATTTATCGGTAGTGTTTCCAGCTTTAACAACATAGTGCTTTGAATCCGCCTTAAAAGTCTTAGCAAGCTGGCCAGAAATAGGCGCCAAAGCTTGAACAGATCCCGAAGAAAGCGCATTTACAGCAGCAACATCGTCTACAAAATAGCGAACAACAACTTTTTGAGTTTTTGCCTTATTAACGCCCTTATAGCGCGGATTTGCTTTTAACACAACTCGGTCGTTTGGCACAAACTTTTCTACCAAATACGGACCAGATCCAACAGCTTGAGTTTTAGCGTCATAATTCGCAAGCTTATCGAAAACTAAGCCAGCTCTAGAGCACAATGCCCACAAAAGCTTTGCATTTGGCTCTTTAAGCTTGATTTCAAACGTGTAATCATCTTTAGCTTTAGCGAATTCAACTTTTCCAACCATGTTTGATCCGCGATACTTCTTAGCAACAAGCTCGTTAAAAGACCACTCAGCGTCTTTTGCAGTAAGCTTATTCCCATTAGAAAAAACAACGCCTTTACGCATGTGGAAAGTGTACTTTAAGCCATCTTTGCTTATTTTCCAACTTTTTGCAAGGGATGGAACAACCTGATTTTTAGTATTTCTAGCTACAAGACCTTCATACACGTTTCCAATTAACAATTGCTCCAATGATGAGCCAGATTGATTACGAATATCAAGATTTGTAGGAGCAAGTTTTAATCCGATTGACACAGTTTTATTTGAAACTTGCGCAGAAGATGTTTGACTTGCAGGATTTTTTTGTGGACCTGTAAGCGTTGCAATAATAGCGCTAACTACTGCGATTACTACGATTGCTACAGAAACAAGCCAGAATTTTCCTAAACCACGCTTATTGGTTTTATACGCACTTTTAGACGCAGCGTTAAGCGAAGCATCTGTACTAAAGCCAGCTTGCGATCCTTGCGCGTTTTCTTGCGCGTTTTCTTGCCCATAGAATTTATTGGTCGCATCTTTAGAGTATGCGCCATCTTTGGGTTCTTTGTTATCCATTCAACAAACCTTTCTGGATTGAATTAGATACATACCTGTTCAATTTTTAAGCTCGTTGCTTTGTCTAATTGCAACACTTGCAACACAAAGTCAACGGCGTATACAATCGTAGCTTGCTAGCAAGTCAATCAAAACTAGGGCGAGTCTAAAAACTTGGTTATAAATCATTAATAAGTAATTGATATTTATACGTTTTTACAAAAATTTGACATCATTGTGTAAAAAATTTAACACTATTCTATAAAAATTTGACGTTATTCTAATCACATATCCTATGAATGTGGTTAAATGCCATCAGACGTAAACTTGCAAACGTGCGCAAAAAACAATACGATAGCTTGCATATTTGCAAAAATATATAACAGACGCATAAAGATGTTACACACAGCATGCATGCAAAATGCGCCAATAAAAAGCCAATAAAAGCGAGGAATAATGGCAGAAAACTTGAATACTACAGTAACAGTAAACGAATCCTCAGATCCGCAAAATAACGGCAGCCAAGACCGCACTGCTCTAAATCGCCAGCTTGCACAAATGCTTAAGGGCGGCGTGATTATGGACGTTACTACTCCAGAGCAGGCACGAATTGCTGAAGATTCTGGAGCTTGCGCTGTAATGGCGTTGGAACGCATTCCTGCCGATATTCGCGCGGCTGGTGGCGTTTCTAGAATGAGCGACCCCGCTATGATTCACGGAATCCAAGAGGCTGTGTCTATTCCTGTTATGGCAAAATGCCGTATTGGTCACTTTGTAGAAGCGCAAGTACTTGAGGCTATTGAGATTGACTATATTGACGAAAGCGAAGTGCTTAGCCCAGCAGACGACGTTTACCACATTAACAAGCGCGATTTCGCAGTTCCATTTGTTTGCGGCGCTAAAGATTTGGGCGAGGCTTTGCGCAGGATTAACGAAGGCGCTTCCATGATTCGCACTAAGGGCGAGCCTGGAACTGGAGACGTGATTCAGGCAGTGCGTCACATGCGCATGATGAATTCCGCAATCCGTAAGCTTACAAGCATGCGCGAGGATGAGCTTTTTGAAGAAGCTAAGACTTTGCGCGTGCCTTTCGATCTTGTAAAGTACGTTGCACAAAACGGCAAGCTTCCTGTTGTTAACTTCGCTGCTGGCGGCGTTGCTACCCCAGCTGATGCTGCTTTAATGATGCAGCTTGGCGCAGAAGGCGTATTCGTTGGCTCTGGCATCTTTAAGTCTGGAGACCCAGCAAAGCGTGCTGCTTCAATCGTTAAGGCTGTTACTAATTACAAAGATGCCAAGATGATTGCTAAGCTTTCCGAGAATTTGGGCGAAGCTATGGTTGGCATTAACGAGCAAGAAATCAAGCTTTTAATGGCTAATCGCGGCGAGTAATTAAAACGAGTAATTGAGGCGAATTATTTTGGCAAACTCACCTATCAATACAAATAATTGCGCGCACACTGTAGCTGTTTTAGCTGTTCAAGGAGCTTTTCTTGAGCATCGCTTAATGCTAGAAAAACTGGGTGCGCGCGTTATTGAGCTTCGTCAAGCACGAGATTTGGAGCAATCTTTTGACCGCCTTGTTTTGCCTGGCGGAGAAAGCACTGTGCAAACTAAGCTTCTTAAAGAGCAAAACATGCTTGAGCCTTTGCGCGAGAAGATTGTAAGCGGAATGCCTGTTCTTGGCACTTGCGCAGGGCTGATTTTGCTTGCAAAAAATGTGGAAGGTAACGAAGTTAGCGGATTTGGCACGCTAGACGTTACTGTTAAGCGCAATGCTTACGGACGCCAGCTTGGAAGCTTCCATTGCGAATCTGAGTTTGGAAATCTTGGATCTGTTCCAATGACATTTATTCGCGCGCCTTATATTGCGCAAGTTGGACAAAATGCCGAGGCTCTTGCAACTGTAGATGGCAACGTTGTAGCTGCTCGCCAAGGAAATCAAATCGGAACAGCTTTCCACCCAGAGCTTGATGAAGACACAAGAATCCACCAGCTTTTCTTGGATTTGTAGTTATATTTGTAGTTTGATTTGCAAATATCTTAAGCTTGCAAATAAAAGTGGCACTTAAATCACTTGATTAAGTGCCACTTTTATTGATTAAATCGCCAGCAAAAATCGCTATTAAATCGCCATTAAATCGCTATTTTACCTCAAAAATCGCGTATCCAAAGGCTCCAAGAGAGTGATTTTGAGCATCATAATTATAGCTAATAATCGGCTTACAATCTGGCAAGCCACTAAACGAATCGTTAGACTCATTAAACGCATTTAAAGCCACAACAACGCGCTTAGAGTCGTCTTCTCGCGCAAACACAAACTTTCCGCGCTCATCATAGTCAAGAACCCTAAAATTGCCATGAATAAAGCAATCGTTACTTTTACGCAATTTTATAAGCTCGCGGAACAAGTCGCGATTATCCTTTACAGGATTTGCCCAAGGCATAGCCGCGCGGTAATCACACTCTTCAAAACCAACTACGCCAAGCTCATCACCGTAGAACACGCTTGGAGTTCCAACAGATGTAAGAAGGCAAAGTTCAGCCAAACGGAATCGCTTATCCACCGCGGAAGAATCGCCAGAATCCGCGGAATTTTGCGCGCACAAGCTCCTAAAGCGACTAACGTCGTGGCTATCAAGCAAATTCAATTGACCTTGAACAATCGGGAATGGGTATCTTAAAAGCATATCCACAAATCGACTATTAAACTCGCGCGCATTAATCTTACCAAAAGCAAAGAAATCGCGGCAAACTTTGCGGAACTCGTAGTTCATAGTGGAGTCAAACATATCTCCTTGCAGCCAACGCTCAGAATTCTCCCAAATCTCCGCAATTAGCACACTATCTTTTTTAGTCTTTTTAGCAACAGAGCGGAAGGCACGCCAAAAGTCTTTATCAACCTCATTAGCAACGTCTAAACGCCAACCGTCAACATCAAAATCTTCAAGCCAATAGCGGCAAACATCCATAAAATAGTCTCGAACTTCGGGATTAGAAGTATTAAGCTTCGGCATTTTACGCTCATATGCAAAACACGTGTAGCTTGGGCTCTCGCCATCTTCGGGGCGCTTAACAGGGAACTTTAATCCATAGAACCAATCCTTGTATCGCGAATTTTCGCCATTTTTAACAACATCGTCAAACGCAAAGAAATACCAACTAGAATGATTAAAAACGCCGTCAATAATTATGTGCATGCCGCGATTATGAACCTCGCTAACAAGCTCCCTAAAATCGTCGTCCGTTCCCAAATTAGGGCAAACATGGTAATAGTCAAGAAGATCGTAACGATGGTATTCTGCAGCTGTAAAAATTGGATTCAAATACAGGCAATTAAAGCCTAAATCCTCAATATAATCAAGATTTTCGATTATGCCTCTAATTGTTCCGCCCAAACGAGTGTGCAAAGTTTGACCAGTTTTCTCATCAAAATAATCTTTTGCAATGCAACTTATGCCGCGTTTAGAATCTGCAAAACTATCTGGGAAAATGTTGTAAACAACAGCCTCTTTAAGCCAATGCGGAACGTCGCTAATCTCTTCGCGGCGAATAAATGGGAACTGGTAGACTTCTGTACGATCTTCTGGAAAATCAGATGCAATAGTATCGGCGTACAAATACAAGTGCTCATCCGCATCTTGCATCTCAAAGTAATAACAAACTCTATCTAAATCGCTGTTTATGTTTGCTTCATAGTAGTCAAAGTAATCGTCGCTTGCAATCTTTTCCATTTTCAACGTGCGGAACTTGTCTAACGGAGTCAAATCAACACGATTTCCGTAGTGCAAAACGCATAAACTAATATTATTCTTTGCCGCGCGCAAACGAATTGTTAAGCAATACTCTGCCGTAGAATACGCGTATTGAGAAAGTGGCTTATGCAATATTGCATGACGATTTATCATTTACATTTCCTTTCTAGCCTCGCTGCCATTGTTTTCGACTTTATCACCTACTGTGCCACACCGCCACACTTTTATGTGATTTCCTAAAACAGCAAGCACAAACAATCAAATTGCACGCAACGACTTAGCATTAATGTAGTATTGCCTAAAGATGCGCATACTTAAGTTTGGCAACACACAAACGCAACGGAGGCGAATATGCTTTTAGCAGTAGACATTGGCAACACAAATATTGTGCTTGGATTCTTAGATAACGGCAAGATTGTTGGCACATATAGAATGACTACAAAAGCAAATCACACTTCCGACGAATACGGCATTATGATTACGCAATTCCTTAATTTAAGCGGTTTTAGCGTAAACGATGTTGAAGATGTTATTGTTGCTTCGGTTGTTCCAAAAGTTATGCACTCGTTCCGCGCAAGCATTGTTAAGTTTTTGCAAATCGACCCTATGATTGTAGGTCCTGGAGTAAAAACTGGCGTAAATATTAGGATTGACGAGCCACGCTCCTTGGGCGCAGACTGCTTAGCAGATTGTGTTGGCGCGTTTTACGAATACGGCGGCCCAGCATTGGTAATTGATTTTGGCACAGCTACAACTTATAACTACGTTGATAAAAGCGGAGCAATTACTTGCGGACTTATTTGCACGGGAATCAGCTCGGCTGCGGCAGCTCTATGGGATAATACTGCTCAGCTTCCAGAAGTTGAGATTTCTCGCCCTAAATCCGTTCTTGCAAAATCAACTCGTCCTGCTATGCAAGCTGGCCTCTACTACAGCTTCCTCGGAGGCATTGAGCGCACAATTGAGCAATTCAAAATAGAGATAAATGAGCCTTTTAAGGTTGTTGCTACAGGAGGCTTGGGGCGACTTTTTGAAAAAGACGTTGATGCGATTGATTACTACGATCCAAATTTGATTTTTAAAGGAATGTACGAGATTTATAGAAGAACAATCGGTTGCTAGCGACTTTTCCTTTGGATTACAAACCTAAAGAGCATAGTCTTAGCGAATAGTCTTAGCGAATAATTATCGCACAACAAAACCTTGATTATACCCGTATTCTTTTAAGTCTTTTTTCCAAAGCGCGATTCCATCTTTAAGTCGAATCTTAGGGCCAGGGTCGTCTGGAAGAACAAAATCTTTTCCGTCATCTTGCTTAATTCCAGCATCAATCATAGCTTTAGTATTTAATCGCGCTTTTGACTTTCGATTCCAATCGTAAGCTAAGCCAACTGTGGAGCGAAAATCACTACGCGAATATACTTCAAATGGCAAATACTTGTACCCCGTATACACATGCTGTGCTGCATCCGCAAAGACGCGATTAAAGCGTTGACCACCAAAGTATGGCACTTTAATTCCTCTAGAATCCAAAACAGTAGTCTTATTCAAAAATGCGCTATCTCTAAGAGTTACAACGTCTGCTGGGAATGCTCCCGAACTAACGCGTTCTTTAATGCCTTGTTGATTGTGGCAAACAAAATCAACAAAACGCATTGCAGCTTCTGGCTTCCTGCTAGATTGCAATACACTTAGCGCAGATCCGCCCATTTGCGCATTATGATTTTTGCCATCCATTGTTGGAACTCTTGCAACACGCCACAGCCCTGCTCCGCCTGGAATATCGTGCATTAAAAGCGAAGTCATCCATGCTCCAGCAAAAACGGAAGCAACATTGCCAGAACCAACAGCGCTCTTCCAAGCTGGAGTCCACGTTGTAAGCCTTGTGTCCACTAAGTCTTCGTCAATCATTAATTGCCAAAAGTTTGTAAAGTCTTTTGTTCCTTTATCTTTACTTAAACGAACAGTAACAGTTTTTCCGTCGTGCGAAGTTATAAACGGATGTCCGCCAGAAAGCCAAATCATAGCGTTGTAAAAGCTAGCATCTCCAGAATCTGCAGCAATATAAACGCCAATATTTTTTAGCTTTCTTGCTGCATGAATGTAGTCTTTCCAAGTGTGAATTTGTGTAGCATCCACACCTGCTTGGCTAAACACATCTTGATTATAAAACCACGCTAAAGGCCCTGAATCCATTGGCAAACCGTATATTCGGCCTCCTAATTGCACAGAAGACCATGATCCTTGCGTGTAAAATGTTTGAGTTCCTTGTACCCTATCTGTAATGTCTAGAAGCTGACCGCTAACAGCGTATTGTGGCAATGCATAGTACTCAATTTGAGCAACGTCTGGCATGCCGTAACCATCTTGAATAGCGCTATTAAGATTGCTATACCCACTTGTGTCTTTAACACTAACGCGAATATCTGGATTTTGCTTCTCAAAATCTGCAGCAATCCGCTTCATGCTTGGCTCCCAAGACCACACCGTGATTTTAGTTCTAGAATCAACAGATCCGCATGACGCACAAAAAACAACAGCAAAAACGCATAAAACAGCAGTTATTATGCGCCTAACAAAATAGTCAGCAATCTGCTTGCGATTTTTGAGCGGTCTTCTTGCACTCATAACACTCATTGTATTGCTATTCCACAGTTACGGATTTTGCAAGATTCCTAGGCTTATCAACGTCGTAGCCTTTAAGCTTTGCCATATTCATAGCAAAAAGTTGCAATGCTACAACATCTACAAGAGGGCTTAGCAATGTTGGGCACTTAGGGCGCCAGAACACAATATCTGCGTAACGCTCAGCGTCTGGATCGCCATCTTCTGCAACCGCAATCGTAAACGCTCCACGAGCCTTAACTTCTTCGATTCCCGATATCACTTTAGCATGTAAAACGTCTCTTCCCCTAGAAGATGGCACTATAACAACAACTGGCTCTCCCTTATCTACAAGAGCAATCGGGCCGTGCTTTAATTCTCCTGCAGCAAAACCTTCTGTAAACGTGTACGCAATCTCTTTTAGCTTTAACGCACCTTCTAGCGCCACTGGGTAACCAACGTGCCTGCCAAGGAACAAGAACGATTTTGCGTCCATTGTTCGCTTTGCAGCTTGCATTATTGAATCCGTTTGAGTGTCTAAAACGTTTTGGATTTTAGATGGCATTTCTTTAAGCTGAGACACGATTTGCTGAATCTCATCCCTGTACATTGTTCCTTTGACTTGAGCCAAATAAAGGCCAAGCATGTATGCAGCTACGATTTGTGCAACAAATGCTTTTGTAGAAGCAACTGCGATTTCCGGTCCCGCATGCGTGTAAAGTACAGCATCCGATTCTCGCGGAATACTCGAACCTTGAGTGTTGCATATTGCCAGCACGCGACTACCCTGCTCACGCGCATGCCTTAACGCCATTAACGTGTCCATTGTTTCGCCAGACTGCGAAATTGCTACAACAAGCGTTCTATGCGTTAAAATCGGGTCTCTGTACCTAAATTCGTGAGCCAGCTCCACTTCTACTGGAATACGCACCCAATGTTCAATCGCATATTTTGCAACTAATCCTGCGTAGCTTGCTGTTCCACAAGCCACAACTATTATTTTGTCGATTGATCGCAAAGCATCTTGACTAATCCTAAC
Organism: Gardnerella sp. c12Ub_1; assembly: GCF_055804375.1. Lineage (NCBI taxonomy): Bacteria > Bacillati > Actinomycetota > Actinomycetes > Bifidobacteriales > Bifidobacteriaceae > Gardnerella > Gardnerella sp. c12Ub_1. The sequence continues at coordinate 472,757 of NZ_JANUZC010000001.1, forward strand.
TTCGTCAAGAATAATATTCCCTTTTGCGTCAAATCGCCCGCGCAAAGTATCGGCTACAGCATGCGGATCTTCGTGGATTTCCTTATCCATAAAGGAATCCCATCCGCCTTTTTCTACTGCCGAAGCATCCCAGTCTACTGTAAAATAGCTAGGATCTTTAATCTCGTTTCCGTCAAAATCTGTAAGACAAAGCTGCGCTTTTTTGTTTCCTTCTATATCTCCGATTAAAACAGCTTGATCTTGACCAACTTCAAGCACTTTATCTGTGTATTGAACAAAAGCAGCAACATCGGAGCCTAGAAAATACTCGTTATTTGAAACACCTACTACAAGTGGCGAATCATGGCGAACAGCAGCAACAATATTAGGCTGTCTAACGTCCACTGCAAGTAGAGTAAAAGCTCCTTTAAGAATTTTTGCAACTCGTCTTATTGCTTCAAAAAGATCTGGCTTACCAGTTTCTTCAATTATTTGATTCGCGATTTTTCCAAGCGCTTTTGCTGCAACTTCCGTATCTGTTTGAGACGAAAACTCTATGCCTTCTTTTTGCATTTGTTCTTTAAGACTAATAGCGTTTTCAATAATACCGTTGTGAATAAGGGCGATTTTTCCGTCTGCACTAACATGAGGATGCGCGTTTAAGTCGCATGGAGCGCCATTTGTAGCCCAACGCGTGTGGCCTATTGCAACGCTCGCATCTGGCATTGGATTTTCGGCTATATCTTTTCTTAAAACAGCTAAGCGACCAGCTTTTTTGCGAACACATATAGAATCCATTCCTGGAGCAGCAAGAGCCACACCAGACGAATCATAGCCTCTGTACTCTAAGCGTTCTAATCCGTTTAAGCAAACTTCTAAAGGCTTTGCGCAAACTGTGCCAAAACCTGCGTATCCAACAATTCCACACATAATCTTCTATTCTACGTTATAAAACGTGTGTGTTTCTACATGTTTTGCAATTATGTTTTGAATTATGTTTTGCAATTACTGCTATCTGTTGCTATGAATGCTATCTGCTTTTGCTTCAAATCCTTTGCCAAAATGCTTTTCTAACATAACCTGCAAAACCATCAAAACAGACGTAATCACCAAATACCAAACACTAGCAACAATAAGAAGAGGAATCGGCTTATAAATACGATTAGCAACAGCATTAGTAGCAAACTGAAGCTCCAAAGTAAAAGGAACAGCCAAAACCAAAGACGTAGTCTTAAGCATACCAATAGTCTCATTACCCAAAGGCGGAACAATAATACGCATAGCCTGAGGCAAAACAACCCTACGCATAGTCAAAGACCTACCCATACCCAAAGCCTGAGCAGCCTCAACCTGACCAGCATCCACAGCCTCCAAGCCAGCACGAACAATCTCCGACAAATACGCAGCCTCATTAAGAGACAAACCAACAACAGCAGCATTCAAAGAAGTCATAACAACATTAGAATCAATCGAGAAAAACTCAACAGACGTAAACGGAATACCCAAACTCAACTTAGGAACAAGAACCGCAAACATACCCCAAAAAACAAGCTGCGTATAAACAGGCGTACCACGGAAAAACCAAATAAAGAACCAGCTAACACCACGCAAAACAGGATTAACACTCTTACGCATCATAGCCAAACAAACAGCCAAAACAATCGCAATAACCATAGAAAGCAAAGTCAACAACAAAGTCCAACCAATACCAGCAAGAACATTCTCGTTAAAAATGTATTTCCAAACGATTGCCCACTCAAATCGCGGATTTGTAGCAATTGAATACACAAGAGCACACGCTAGAATCGCAACAATAATGCCAGATATAATATGTCCAGGTTTTTTGACTGGCAAAATACGCTCGTTGTTGTTATTTTTAGCACTCATGTTTTTAATCCTACTCTAAGCATACAAAGTTTCTACTAGCGAATATTAAATAGCTAAATCAATCATATAAAGCATTCATAGAAAGCATTTAGCAAGGCAAATCACACAGGAATCACACTTTTGGATTTACTTCTGGGTGCTTAATCATAACGTCTTCAACACCCCACGCCTTCATTATTTCTTGATACGCGCCCGTTTGTATTAGCTTTTCAATACCAGCTTTTATTGCTTCTACAAGCTGAGCATCTCCTTTTTGAGCAATAATGCCCATAAGAGCTTTATCGCGGCTTTTACCCAATGGCTCCAACTGGCCGTCCGTTTGCTCAATCGCAAAACTAGAAACAGGAGTATCTGCATACATAACATCTGCGCGGCCTGCAACCACTGCAGTCGTAGCATCCGTTTGCTCTCTAAACGCAAGAACGTCTAATGGCGCTTTGCGACTTACCTTACAAACATCTCTTGCGTCATACATTTGAGTTTCGCTTGTTGTTCCAACTTGCACAGAGACTTTTTTACCGCATAAGTCGTTAAGATTCACATTTGTTGGATTGCCTTTTCTAACAACAAAAAGCAAACCAGCATCCGCGTACGTTACAAAATCAACCGACTTTTCTCGCTCTTTGCTAACTGTAAATCCCGAAACTCCAATATCGAATTTGCTTCCAACAGATGGCAAAATCGCGTCAAATGGCGCGTGAACAATGCGAAGCTTTAATCCCATCAATTTTGCTAGCGCTTTGTTTAAGTCTATTTCGTAGCCTACAACCGTTTTTCCATCTCTAGCATAAAATCCTGCTGGCGCATATCCAACATTAGTACCCATTACAAGCTCGCCACTTTCAACAAGCTTTTTTGGCAACATTGCAGCAATACTTTTATCTTTTTTAATACGATTAACGTCGTAGCTGCGAGCTAAAAGAGGATCTGGCCCAACCGCATCGCTTGTTCCGCAAGCACTAGAAAATCCTAGTAAAGATAGCGACGTAAACGCAGCAACAAATCTTAGCCAACGAGATACACGAACGCCGTTCTTACTATGCGAGTTTGATTCGCATGAAGAACATGCATCACTCATACTAATCTCCGAATAAATTGGATGGAATATTCAAACAATGAACAACTTTACACTATGTTTGTTATTACACAAACACGCTAAACATTGCGCAAGATATTCTTTACGTAAAATTGTTTGAATAATAATACTAATCAAAATAAAAAGGCTGCAGCAAACACCACAGCCATAAATTATTCATGATTTTACACAAAATACTTTAATTTTTACGTATTTACATTTATATGTTATGCTTACAAAACGTTGTGCAGAAAATCCTTGAACCTTTCAGTTTGAGGATTATCAATAATCCCAGACGTTCCAAATTCAACAACTTTTCCGCCGTCCATAAACACAACTTGATCTGCAACTTCTCGAGCAAAACCAATCTCGTGAGTTACAACAATCATTGTCATTCCATCGTTTGCCAAGTCGCGCATAACATTAAGCACTTCTCCAACAAGCTCTGGGTCTAGCGCAGACGTAGGCTCATCAAAAAGCATTATTTCTGGCTTCATAGCAAGCGCGCGAGCAATAGCCACTCGCTGCTGCTGGCCGCCCGAAAGTTGCGAAGGATAATGATCTACGCGGTCTGCCATTCCAACGCGCTCAAGCTCTTTAACCGCTAAATCGTGCGCTGCAATTTTGTCCATATGCAAAACGTGAACTGGCGCTTCCATAACGTTTTCAATAGCAGTCATATGCGGGAACAAATTAAAACGCTGAAACACCATTCCAAGCTTTGCGCGCTGCGATGCAATCTCTTTATCGTTTAACGCTTGCAAAGCTTCTTTACCCTTACGAACAACAGTTTTTACGCCAATGCGCTCGCCGTAAATCGTAATTTTTCCAGATGTGATTGTTTCAAGCTGGTTCACTAATCGCAGCAAAGTTGACTTTCCACTTCCCGAAGGACCGAGTATAACTGTTACACTTCCTGGCTTAACAGTCATATTAATGCCCTTAAGAACTTGCAAATCGCCAAAGCTCTTATGCAAATCGCTTATAACGACTGCTGGAATATCATTATTATTATTCTGATTTTGCACGTCTTGTACGTCTTGCTCTGTAAGTGTTAGATTATTTGTCATTTTTCCTCAAATCTAATAAAAACTAATGGAATTTTATCATTTATAATGCACTTATTTATGCATGCATTATGCAATCAATACAACTATGCGTTAAATCCAAGCATTGTTGCATTATTGCGACCATTTACTGCATCGCTAGCAGCTTTAATGGCCTTATCTCCACGCTTTGCAGCATTCGAGTTGATTTGCTTATTGTTTACAATGTCTTTTGCTTCGAATCCTTTGCCAAAATGCTTTTCTAACATAACCTGCAAAACCATCAAAACAGACGTAATCACCAAATACCAAACACTAGCAACAATAAGAAGAGGAATCGGCTTATAAATACGATTAGCAACAGCATTAGTAGCAAACTGAAGCTCCAAAGTAAAAGGAACAGCCAAAACCAAAGACGTAGTCTTAAGCATACCAATAGTCTCATTACCCAAAGGCGGAACAATAATACGCATAGCCTGAGGCAAAACAACCCTACGCATAGTCAAAGACCTACCCATACCCAAAGCCTGAGCAGCCTCAACCTGACCAGCATCCACAGCCTCCAAGCCAGCACGAACAATCTCCGACAAATACGCAGCCTCATTAAGAGACAAACCAATAACAGCAGCATTCAAAGAAGTCATAACAACATTAGAATCAATCGAGAAAAACTCAACAGACGTAAACGGAATACCCAAACTCAACTTAGGAACAAGAACCGCAAACATACCCCAAAAAACAAGCTGCGTATAAACAGGCGTACCACGGAAAAACCAAATAAAGAACCAGCTAACACCACGCAAAACAGGATTAACACTCTTACGCATCATAGCCAAACAAACAGCCAAAACAATCGCAATAACCATAGAAAGCAAAGTCAACAACAAAGTCCAACCAATACCAGCAAGAACGTTATTGCTTATAAGATAAATTCCAACAACATCCCACTCAAATCGCGGATTTGTGACTATAGAATAAAGCAGCGAGCATGCGATTATAGCTACGATTATGCCAGCTACGATTGGTCCAGGATTTTTAACTGGCAAAATGCGCTCGTTCCCTTGCGAATTTTGCAAAGGCTTTTTATTTAAACTGTTAAACATACTTTCTCCATAAAGGCTTTTGGTTGCAACATATGCAAATTACTAACTAGCAATCACTATAGATTAAATACAAAAATTGGCGTGCGATTTTACTTATGCAGTAACTGTAAACGCACGCCAACTTTAAGATCATACTTCTGGGTTTACTTGCGATTCCTTAATGGCAACGTTTTCAACGCCCCACTTCTTTAGAATGTCTTTGTAAACACCATTCTTCATAAGCTTATCGATTGCAGCCTTAATAAGCTTTAGCATTTTAGCATCGCCCTTCTTAACGGCTGCACCCATTGGCTCAGCGTCGTTGCTGCTTTCTAGAATCTCTAGCTTTCCGCTATTCTTTATTGCAGCGTATCCAGCAACAGGAGTATCGGCATACATAACATCTGCGCGGCCAGAAAGCAAAGCTGTAGTGGCATCTGTTTGATCCTTAAAGCTTAAGATTTCTAGCGGCTTATTGTTATTCGCCTTGCATTGCTTTTTGGCTTCTTCCATGATTGGCTCGCCAACAGTGCCAGTTTCTAATGTAACTTTTTTACCGCAAAGATTCTTTGGATCCACCTTAGTCGGATTGCCTTTACGAACTTCAAAAGATAAACCAGCGTTTGCGTACGTTACAAAATCAACGGACTTCATACGTTCAGCGTTGACTGTAAAGCCAGAGATTCCAACGTTATACTTGCTTCCGATTGCTGGAATAATGGAATCAAACTGAGCATGCATAATCTTGGCCTTTAAGCCCATCAACTTTGCTAGCGCTTTAGAAAAGTCGATTTCGTAGCCGACTGGGGTTTTGCCATCGGCAGCAAAGAATTCTGCAGGAGCATAGCTAACATTTACGCCAACAGTTAGTTCGCCAGTTTTTGCAACGCTTTCTGGAACAAGCTTTGCAATCTCTTCGTCTTTTTGAACTTTGCTTACATCGTAGCTGCGTGCCACATCTGGATCTGCTGCTTTAGAATCAGCAGGTCCGCATGCGCATGTGCATCCAATCAATGCAAGCGTTGCAATTGCAGCAATTGGCTTAGCGAACATAAAAATCTTATTTGACTTAAGCATTTTCTTCTCCTGTTCAATCCTTCAGTCTTAAAGAATAAATAACTTATAATTTACAGTGATATGCATAACTATACACGATATCGCTACTAAATTGCGATTATTAAAATACAAAAACTGAATATTCATAAATTGCCATACATGCATATGCTAAAAATCAGCAAAAAATAACGAATTATAAAATCACAAAACCGTATATTATTCGTAAAAATGAATAATATACGGCGTGTCGTTTATAGACACACTACAAAATTGTACGATTACACTAAGCGATGTAGAGATTCGAGATTTTTCGCAGCGGATGAAACGTATCGTTAGCGCGGTCTAAGCGCGCTAACGTCCTCGCTTGCGTTGAAAGCACAGTGTGCTTTCAACCTTAAGCAAGCTCAGCGCTCCGAATTACCTTTTCGCGCTACGCTCTAAGCGAAAAGGCAGGTTGTCGCGCAATACAGCAAATCACCTAGATTGCATATTCTTGTATCGCATAGCGCGCAAAGCCTCGCGCTTATCTTGTTCCTCGCGCAACGCTTGTCGCTTATCGTACTCTTTTTTGCCTCGCGCCAAAGCAATCTCAACTTTAGCGTAGCTGCCCTTAAAATAAATCCTCAAAGGCACAATCGTATAACCTTTAGCTTCAATCTGCCTAGAAAGCTTAGCAATTTGAACAGCATGAAGAAGTAACTTGCGCTTGCGCTTAGGAGCATGATTATTCCACGTTCCATTTAGATACTCTGGAATATTTGCACCTTCTAGCCAAATCTCACCACGTCTATCAATATTTACAAACGCTTCAGCTAAAGAAGCTCGACCTTCTCGTAAAGACTTAACTTCGGTTCCAGTAAGCGCAATACCTGCTTCGTAGCAATCTTCAATCGCATAGTCGTGATTAGCTTTCTTATTCCTCGCAACAGTTAAAGTACCATCTGAACCAGGTTTCTTATCCAAACTACACCAACCTAAATCGAGTCATACCTAAATCAAATCATAAAAATTAAAAATTAATAGTGAACGTACTCATAGTTTCCAGCATTGCTGATAGTCCTATAAGACGGGAAAGTTGCAAACCCAACACCGCCTTCGGATATAAGCACGGAGCCATCGGAATTTACACGCTCAACAACAGCAACATGGCCGTACGTAGGGTCGGAACCAGCAGCACCTCTAGAAAACACCATAACGGCACCAACGTGTGGAGTGCGATTTACAAGATAACCGAGTCTGCGCCCAGAATTTGCCCACTCTGCGCCGTTTCCCATAAATGATCCAACAGGCAAACCAAGCTGCGACCTACGCAAATATGCCCAAAGCGTGCACTGGCGAGCAGGGTATGCAGAACCTCCAGCAGTATTACCAGTATTATGTCCGTAGCAATTACCAGAACCAGCAGGGCAATTGCCAGGAACTGAGTAATTCATACCACTTGCAGCACCATTAGAAAGAGGCAACGCAGGCAAATAAGGCGCACTCCAGCCACCACCACGCATTTGTTGGCGATTAGCATTTGGATTCATGCGAGCTGCAGCAGACGCAGCCAAAGCCCTAGCTTGAGCGTCGATTTGAGACTTTAACGCAACGATTTCTGCAGCCTCACGAGCAGTACGAGACGTAAGACTGTTCTTTTGACTTTCCAACTGCTTTCTAAGAACACTTCCCTGGTCTCGCAAATTTTGCAAAGAACGCTGCTTATCTACAGCAGCTTTTGCTGCAGCTTGCGCGCTTTGTGCCTGGTCTTGAGCTTTTTGCTTTAATTTTTGAATCTCATCTTCTATAGCAGCCAAACGCTGACGCCTATTCATTGAGTTGTTCAAAGTAACAGCAGCATCGTTAGCAGCATTCGCCTCACTACGAACAACAGCAGCTTCCGATTGAAGTTTTCCAACAAATTGCTCGGTAGTTGTTGAATTGGTTACCATAGCCATTACATTAGAAGCGTTTGAACCGTGGAAACTTTTTCGCGCAAGCTGAGCCACAGCAGCCTTTGCGTCGTCAAAATCTTCGCCAGTTTTTTTAATCTTTTCTTCCAAATCACGCTTATCTTTTTGAGCAGATTGCAAACGTTGATTTGTTGATTCAACAAGACTCATTGCTTGTTGCGCTTGATCTTGAGCCTGTTGAGCTGCTCGAATCTGGTTTGGAATTTGATGCTCGTTAATATCATTAAGCTCTAAAATCTTATCTGCAAGCTGCTTACTAACTCCAGCCAATTGCTTTCTAAGAGCCGCATTACTTTGCACTTTTCTGTTGTAATCTTGCATTGTTACAGCATTCGCACGCAAAGGAGTATACGCAAGTAGAATAGTAAATGCAGAAAGCATAAGAACGCCTAGCGCAATCACGCTAGTAACAACGCGTTTAGAATAGTAAAAATAGCATCCTTTGCTTTCAAACTTTCTACCCAACTTGCTTTCCTTTCAACCTTTACAAGCACTAATGCGAATTATACATTAAAAATCTTATTAACCGTAAGCGTTTCAAACCAATCTTAAGTTTTATATCACTTATATTTATATTTAAGACAATTTACGCTTGCAAATATCGTCTCAAAGCAAACGCAGAGGCGATTATTGAAAGCAAAACAGCTCCAATAACCAACGCTGGAACAGTCATCCAAACAGTTGCTTGATTAACAAACGGCATCCAACGAACGTTTTGTGCGAGCCAATCCGTAATAAACACTTTAACAACAACACTTAGCGCGCAACCCGATAGCAAAGAGCCTATAAGAGAGGCAAACGCTCCCTCTAAAATAAACGGCATGCGAATAGTCCAATTAGAAGCACCAACAAGTCGCATAATCTCCGTCTCTTGCTTTCTAGAAGCCGCAGACATGCGAATCGTAGTGCCTGTAAGCATAATCGCTACAACAACCATAACTGCAGCAAGCACAATAGTCACAGCTGTTGCGTGATTCAAAACACTAAACACGGGGTCAAAAATCTGCCTTTGATCCACAACTTCTTCTACGCCTTCACGACCAGAAAGAACCTCGGAAACAACTTGATATTTTGTTGGATTTGTAAGCTTTAGTCGCAAGGAATCTTGCATATCTGCAGCCGTTAAAGTGCGGCCTTGATATAAGCCATTAGGATATTGCTTAAGAAAAGTGTTTTTATAAAACTCACTTCTGCTAACGTAAGTTATGTTTGAAACGTCTGAGCCAAGTTCTTGGTTAATAATGTTTTCTAACTTTACGATTTCGCTCTTTGTTGGAGCTTTTCCAGAAGCGCAAGACGCTGCCTGACTCGTGCCATCTGGGCAAAGCCACGCAACCACTTCTACTTTGTCGTACCAATCGCCCTTAGCTTTTGTGATTTGTGCTTGCATAAGAACAGATGCGCCTATAAACAAGAACGATATGAAGGTAACGAGCATTACCGAAATAATCATAGAAACGTTTCTGCGTAAACTAATCCACGTTTCGGAGAATATGAATCGCAATCGCATTACTCGTCTCCTTCGTTCTTAAGATTTTCGCTATTATTCACTTCTGTTTTATTCGCTTCGCTTTTATTCACTTCTGTTTTATTCGCTTCGCTTTTATTCGCTTTACTATCGCTAGCTTTGCTATTAGAGCTTGTTTCATTCGACCCATCAACGCTACTGGCATCACCCTTATCTTCTGACTTTTTTGCAGGAGGAGCAGGCGGAATCGAAAGCCCACGCCCCCAAGTCATAGTTGTTTCTAAAGGCTGAAAAACCTCGCCATATCTACCCGTTCTGCCAGAATGAACAGATTGCGCAAGACGAGCAATGCCCTCATTATTTTCGGACCCATTTTGCAAAGTTTGAGCAACAGCATCCATTGCCTTTTTTGCTTGAACTGCACGCTTTGCACGTTTAGACATAAAACGATAATTTTCTTGCGACTCATCAAAACCATTTGCATTTATAGACGATTGACTATTAGCATTTGAGCTAGATTCGCCATTTGAACCGCCATTTGAACCGCCATTTGAACCGCTCTTAGAATCGCCCTTAGAATCAGCAACAGCAGCACTAATGGAGTCTCCTTCTACAGCTTGTTGAGCTTTCGACTTTTGCTCAACATCTGCGTCTGGGAAGTAAAGCGCAGAATCGTAAGAACCCTCGCGCTCATCTCGCACAATATGACCAGAATGAAGCTCCACAACGCGCTTTCGCATAGAGTTAACAATTTCCTCATTGTGCGTAGCCATAACAATCGTAGTACCCGTGCGATTAATGGCGTCCAAAACTTCCATAATTCCAAGCGAAGTTGTAGGATCCAAGTTTCCAGTAGGCTCGTCTGCAAGAAGAATTTGCGGATGATTAACGTACGCGCGCGCAATGGCAACTCGCTGAGCTTCACCACCCGAAAGCTCGTGCGGATAATTATTCTCCTTGCCAGTTAAACCAACTGTTTCCAAAACTCGCGGAACAAGCGACTTAATCGTAGAGCGGCTCGTGCCAATAACCTCTAGTGCAAAAGCCACATTTTGATACACAGTTTTATTATTAAGCAGCTTATAATCCTGAAAAATAAAGCCGAGCGACCTTCTATACTGCGGAACCTGGCGATTTACCAGTCGCCTCAAGTCATTGCCAGCAACGTGAATCTCGCCTTTTGTGGCTTCTTCTTCTCGCAAAAGCAAACTCAAAAGCGTTGTCTTACCAGACCCAGAAGCACCCACAAGAAACACAAAGTCGCCGCGATCAACGTCTAAAGAAATATCGTCCAAAGCAGGACGCGTGCCCTTAGGATAAATCTTCGACACATGTTCTAGCGAAATCAGAGACATATCTGCATTTTCCTTTACGAACTATTGAACGATATTCTTTACTTTTTACTATCTTATAGATTGTTTTTGATTTTAGGCGCTTTACGCTAAGTCAAAACAACCTAGACGCAATTATCCGCGCTTTGCAGCAACTCGCTGCTCGTGCCTCCATCGAATGCCAGCTTCAATGAAACCGTCAATATCTCCGTCAAAAACAGCTTGAGTTTGCGAAGTTTCGTAGCCTGTGCGCAAATCCTTTACCATCTGGTACGGGTGAAGAACGTAGGAGCGCATTTGGTCTCCCCAACTTGCCTTAATATCTCCAGCAAGCTCCTTCTTTTTCGCTGCTTCTTCCGCATGCTTTAACACAAGCAAACGCGATTGCAAAACTGCCATTGCAGCGGCACGGTTCTGAATCTGGCTGCGCTCATCTTGCATAGAAACAACCAAACCAGTAGGCAAATGGGTAATACGAACAGCAGAATACGTAGTATTTACGCCTTGTCCGCCAGGACCAGACGCTTGGAAAGTATCTACGCGAATGTCTGAATCTGGAATATCAATATGATCCGTAGCTTCAACAAGTGGGATTACTTCCACGGCACTAAAGCCAGTTTGACGCCTGCCTTGATTATCGAATGGAGATATACGAACCATTCTGTGAGTGCCGCCTTCTACAGAAAGACGACCATACGCGTATGGAGCATCCACTTGGAAAGTCGCAGATTTAATACCAGCTTCTTCCGCATAAGACGTGTCCATCATCTTAGTTTTGTAGCCATTTCGCTCTGCCCAGCGCAAGTACATTCTAAGAAGCATTTGCGCAAAATCAGCAGCATCCACGCCGCCAGCGCCCGATCTAATAGTAACTACAGCTGCACGAGCGTCGTATTCGCCGTCAAGAAGAGTCTGCACTTCCATATCGTCAAGCTCGTGCGCAATAGAGCCAAGCTCCTCTTGAGCCTCGCTCATAGAATCGGCATCGCCTTCTTCTTGCCCAAGCTCAATCAAAGTTTTAGTATCTTCAATGCTCTGCTCAACAGCTTGCAAACGCTTTAATTGAGACTGAGCTGCAGAGAGCTTACTTGTAACTTGCTGAGCATGCTCAGAATCATCCCAAAGTCCAGGCTCTGCAGCTTGCTTTTCTAAATCTGCAATCGTAGACTTAAGCGAATCAATATCTATTGCTTTAGAAATCGAAGAATACTTTGCTTCAACATCATTTAGCGCTTGAGCAAAATCAAATTCCGCCATTTACTTAAAGTACCTCTTTATGTTTTATTATGTTCGTTTTACGCAATTACTATTTAACGCTATTTAACGCTTTACACAATTACTATTAAAAGTTTAGCGAACAGTCAAAATCTCTGGACCATTCTCTGTAATTGCAATCGTATGCTCGCTATGAGCACCGCGCGAACCGTCAGCAGATCGAAGAGTCCAACCGTCTTTTGGATCTTGATAAATCTCGTCAGTAGTCTTTAAGAACCATGGCTCAATCGCAATAACCAAGCCTGGGCGAAGCTTGTAGCCGTGATGCGCTGTGCCATCGTTAGGAACGTGCGGATCGCCATGCATAATATGGCCAACTCCGTGGCCGCCAAACTCAAGATTTACGCTGTAACCATACTCGTGAGCAACGCATCCAACAGCTGCAGAAATATCCCCAAGACGGTTGCCAGGCTGAGCCATGTTAATGCCAGCTTCCAGCGCTTCCTCCGTGCACTTAATCAAGCGCAAATCTTCTGGATCTGCATGCTTTCCAACAACAAAGCTAATAGCAGAATCTCCAACCCATCCGTCAACGTTAATCGCTAAGTCAAGCGTTAGCAAATCGCCGTCTTTAAGGTTGTAATCAAAAGGAACGCCATGAAGAACAGCATCGTTTACAGAAGTGCAAATGTAGTGCGCAAAAGGACCAGTTCCAAAATCAGGAGCGTAATCAACATAGCAAGAAGATGCACCTTTACGGCTCATAATGCGTTGGCGAACAAAGTCATCAATCTCAAGAAGATTTGTTCCAACTTTTGTCATTGCTTGTAAATCTTTAAGAATACTACCAACGAAGCGACCCGCAGGCTTCATAGCTTCAATCTCGGATGGAGTTTTAAGTTCAATCATGATTTAAGACTAACGCGCAGGCACGAAAATAGCACAAAATATGGCGAAAAATACTAGCTAATGATGTCGCTTAATACTTGTAATCTAGGCACATGCCTAATAACAATGAAAATAATAACAATAATGAGGAATCGCAGAAGGAAATTTCTGCTGTAAATTTTGACCCAGCTTCCTTCTCTTCGGTTATTCGACCACAAGACGATTTATTCCGCTACGTAAACGGTCCTTGGATTGACACTTACACTCTTCCAGAAGACAAACCAATGTTTGGTGCTTTCTACAAGCTTGCAGAAGATGCAGAAACGCAAATTCGAGATATTTTAGAAAGCGAAGATTGCCCAGCCAAAAAGTCGCGAATCTTATACCGTAACTATTTAGATACTGCATCTATTGAAAAAGCTGGAATTACGCCAATTAAGAGCGATTTAGACGCTGTTGATGCAGCCAGCAGCAAAGAAGACTTAGTTCGCACTATTGCTTCTCTTACTCCTTACGGCGGTCCAAATGCAATGTTTGCTTTTGGCGTATGCGGAGACCCTAAAGACCCTAAGACGAATATTATGCACATTGAGCAGGCTGGATTGGGCTTGCCAGACGAAGCATACTATCGCGAAGATAATTACGCTCCGATTCGCGCTGAATACGTAAAAATGGTAGCAAAGTTGCTGCGATTAGCTGGTTACGGAGATGCCACTACTACAAGCGAGCAATCGGAACGTTTCTTGAAGGTTGAAACACAAATCGCAAGCAACCATTGGGATAATGTAGCAACACGCGATTCTCAAAAAACTTATAATCCTTACGATTATGCGGATTTGGCAAAAACGCTTGAAGCGTTAAATCTTGACGCCTTCTTAGATGCTGCTCAAAAATCTTACGATAACTCGGAAGAAGCAAAGAATCAGCCAATAGATTTTCGTAAAGCTTTTAGCAAAGTAGTAGTTCACGAGCCAAGCTTTATAGAAGGATTGAATAAGATTTGGCAAGAAGCCGACTTAGAAGATCTAAAGCTTTGGGCACGCGTGCACGTGATTTTGTGCTGGGCAAGCATGTTAAGCGAGGACTTTGCACAAGCGCGATTCGACTTCTACGGCAAAGTGCTTTCTGGCGCCACCAAGCCACGCGACCGCTGGAAGCGCGCAATCGGAGTTGTTGACGATGCTTGCGGCGAAGAAGTTGGCCGCGAATATGTGCGCTTGCACTTCCCTGAGTCTTCTAAAAAGTACATGGAAGGCTTAGTTAGCAATCTTATTAACGCATACCGCGTATCGATTTCTAACAGCAGCTGGCTTGGCGAGGAAACTAAGGCAAAGGCTTTGGAAAAGCTTAGCAAGTTTGAGCCAAATATTGGTTATACAAACCATTGGATTGACTACTCTGCTCTAAATATTAAGGAAGACGCTGGCTTAATTGAGAATATGCGCGAAGTTTCTCGATTTGTGTTTGGTAGGTATACTGCAAAAGCTGGAGAACCTGTGGATCGCGAAGAGTGGCAGATGACTCCGCAAACCGTAAACGCTTACTACGATCCACTGCTTAACGTAATCGTGTTCCCAGCTGCGATTTTGCAACCGCCATTCTTTAGCCCAAGCGCTCCAGACGCAGCAAATTACGGCGCTATTGGTGCAGTAATTGGCCACGAAATCGGCCACGGTTTTGACGATCAAGGTTGCGAATACGATGGCGACGGCGTGCTTAACAATTGGTGGACTGAAGAAGACAAAACCAACTTCACTGAGCGCACTAAAGCGCTTATTGAGCAATACAATGCTTTTACGCCAACGCAGCTTATTGTTAAGTATTCTCACTTAAAGAGCAAAGAAGAGCGCAATGCAATGCCTCACGTAAATGGCGCTTTAACAATCGGCGAAAATATTGGCGATTTAAGCGGCGTAACTATTGCGCTTAAAGCGTACGCTTTTGCTTTGCAAAAGAGCAATGGTCAAGAGATTGACGGAAGTGACGATGCAATTCGCGAAACTTTGCTTAACGCTCCTAAGGTAGATGGCTTCACTGCTTTGCAACGATTCTTCTTAAGCTACGCGCTTGTGTGGCGTTCAAAGTCTCGTAACGAGATTGCGGAGCAATACCTTCAAATCGACCCACACTCCCCTGCAGAGTGCCGCACTAACGGCATTGCGCGCAACGTTGACTTGTTCTACAACGCATTCGACGTTAAAGAAGGCGACGAGATGTGGCTCGACCCTGCTAAGCGCGTACACATTTGGTAAATCGCAACATTTTGTAAGTCGCAAATAATATAAACAAATAATATAAACAAAAAGCCTGCAAACGTTTAATGCGTAAGCAGGCTTTTTTGTATTAAGTTAACTATATGCGCTATTTAACATCTGTGCTACTCAACTATCTGGTTTTCCATACTAGCTTTCGCATATTTTGTCAAGACTTTTTAATCAATGTGAATAAAACATAGGCTTTAACCACATTTATAAAAATATATTGCACAACTATTTTCCATAATTCATAGTTGATTCTACTGCGGCGAATTTGCCAAAAGCCACGATAATCAACACGGTTTTGCGCGATGAACTTCGAGACTTAAATTAGTCGCAGTCCAAACTCTTGAAAGGTTGAAAAATATGGCACAGCAACAAGCAACATTAACAATCAGCGGATACGTTGGAAGCGACCCTGTAAACTTTAGTCGAAATGAAAACTCGCCCGCATGCTCACTAAGAATTGGAAGCACATCTTCTTACTATCATAACGAAGAAAAAGCATGGAAGGAGCGTCCAACAACATGGATGACTGTAAAAGCGTACAAGTCGCTAGCATCAAACGTGTTAAAAAGCGTGCATAAGGGAGATGCAATCGTAGTTTGCGGAAATTTAAATACGGAATCTTGGCACAAAGATGGAGAAGACCGATCGCGAGTGGTTCTAGAAGCAACATCAATCGGACACGACCTAAATCGCGGAATCAGTGAATTTACTAAGACTTCGTATGCTAGAAACAGAAACGTTGCAAACGTAGATTCTAAAAACACAGACTATAGCGAAAATGGAGATAGTCGAAATCAAAACTTTGCAATGAAAAATCCAATGTCTTCTAAATCAAATTCTTCTAATTCTCAAGAAAATTCTCAAGAAAATGAAGAGATAAATGATTTTGGAGGCCACTTAGATGAAGAAGAATACAACGATATTGAAGGAGGCGCCAATGATTTTTAGAAAGTTTTAATAGCATTAAACATTAGGCTTTAGTATACCATATTTGGAAAAATTTTGTTGATAATCATAGCAAACTTGCCGCCAAGAATAGTAGTATTCCTGGCGGTAAGTTTCACAAATTTAATATCTATTTATAACTTTCTTTTTATCTATTTTATTTACAACAATATTAGCTATTGAACAAATGATAATTGCTATCGCAAGTATGACGTAAAGATAGTAAGTAATTCCATATGTGTAACTTTCTGAAGGAATAACACCACGACTTACTATGTCGTAATTCATAATAAGCGAATCGCCAAGCATAATGAATGCAAAAACAATATTACCAATAGGCTTATTAAATAGAGTAAATAAGACAATAAAAAGTATAGAAACAGCCAGTATACTAAGAAGAACTAAATTAACAATTACATCAGTTACATCAGTGTTCGTAAAGATCAATTTTTCGGGATTATTTACTACATACAAATAAAACCGAAAATATTTTATCATAGACAAATCGATCATATCTCTATTTTTCATATTCAATTCACTAATGGCAATTACATTAGGATTACTAAGTAAAAATTGTTTTTGTTTAGTAGTAGAAGTTGCATATGGCAACAGAAAACCTAATAAACCAATCAAGATAAAAATAAAATTAACAATCTGTGGAATTTTGAACTTTTTCATATATACCACCCCTATTCAAAATTTTAATATTTATTTCTAATATGTAAGATTTCTCTATCTATACAAATTAAATTTATAGTTAAGAAATAGTAGAAACTAAAACACAGTGGTAACTAATTTCTACTATTTCTTATTACAAAACAGCAATGAGAAACACGGATACTATTTATGCTACTTCAGCTAGTTTCTTTGTGACTCTAGCTTGAACAGCAAGATAATATGACAACTCTGCATTATTGAGATTATTGCTCTCCCAACTTTGGAATTTATTCGCCGTATCAGCATATTTCTGCATATAATCCGCGTATTCCGAGATAAGTTCAGCATCACTTGGATTAGCTTTATACTTTTTCATGAATTCAACATACTCATTCATAGTTGATTCATAGCTATCCATAGCTGCCTTAAAATCACTACGCAAACCATTAGCAGACTTGGCATCATTTTGCTGCGGTTTAGCAGAATTAGATTCTGCGCTATTTGATGAATCTTTTGAATTAATTGACTTCTTATTATCATTACTACCAGAATTATTATCTGGAGCTGAAAGACTTATATTCATTACGCTATTCCCCTCATAGGATAGCGAAAGATGCCACCCTGCATCATTCTTAGCAGAATACCTGTTCTTTGAATTGTCGTATCCAACCTTGAAGCCTCTATCAGTGCAAGCCTTAACGTAATTATTGTAATCTTCTCTACTTGTATTACCAACATACACATTCAGATTATTGTCACTGTCTGAAGTGAAATTACCAATAGTAGACTTTGGAACAGGCAATTGACTAGCAGCTTTGCTAGAAGGCCATACAATAGGTGACATTTCCATCGGCTTATTAAGACTAATACTCAATTCTTTACTCGACTCATAATAGTTCAAATCTAATTCATAACCCTTATTATTGTAGGCTTTATATCCTGAGGAATCAGATTCCGCATCAACTGTAAAACCCTTTTTCTTCTTACAATCTACAGTATAATCGTTATATTGTTTAGCAGAAATGTTTTTAATCTTAACATCAAGCCGATCTGCAGAATTGCTAATAACTTCACCTTTATCAGAAGGAGGCTTGGGCAACTGAGCACTCAAAACCATCTCATCCCAATTAATAGTTTTATCTCTATGCATAGCAATATTACCAATTGAAATGACAGCTGCAATTACAAGTAAATAAAACCACCATCTTCGATAAATCGGTTTTTTGCGCTTCTTATAAGCTGCTACATTGCCTGGATAAGCTGAAGATGCATAATTTTGCGTATAAGACTTAGGGGGGGGGTAGCAGAGTTCGTTTGTGCCGCAGTAGGAAGTAACTCTATTTTATGAGTTTCGAAATTCATTCCACATTGCTTGCATACCGTACCATAACATTCTGCACCACAATTACTGCATTTCATTATTTTCATCCTTTCAATCTGGGTATAACATTATAATATAACTACTTTCGTATGGAAAACTGATATAGCTACATTACTTCATCTTCAACAGTTTACATTCTATGCTTGTACAACTCTTATAACTGTAAAAAATAATGTAATCAAGCATACTAATACCGAACTCAATCATGAAGTTTTCCATACTTGCAGTATTTAAGAAAAATATAATGCGAAAAAAGTTTTTCTTAATTGTAATTCTTACAAAACTGGCACTTTCACAATATACAATGTAAGTTTTAGATACGCTCGCGGACACAATAACATAATCATATGAAAATCTACTTTTGTACATAAAACACATACAAAAAAACGTGGGATATACAAAGATACACCCACGTTTTTCGTAAAAGCAGATAGCAAATTTTTAAGACAATGAATTAAGCTAAGAGCTCACTGACGCGCTCAACGATTCGAGCAGCAGCCTCGTCAACTGGGACTGCTTCAACATTTGAACCGTTGCGATCACGGATTTCAATCGTGCCATTGTTCACAGTATCTCGGCCAGCTACAGCAATCAAAGGCACACCAACAAGCTCCGCGTCCTTAAACTTTACGCCTGGAGAAACCTTTGGACGATCGTCGAAGATTACTTCGATTCCCTGCTTGCTAAGCTCTTCAACAACCTTCTCGGCAGCGTCGAAAGCAACTTGATCTTTGCCAGTAGCAACAACGTGAACTTGAGCTGGAGCAATCGCCATAGGCCATGCAAGGCCAGCTTCATCGTGATGTGTTTCTGCAAGGCACGCAATCACGCGGCTAACGCCGATACCGTAGCAGCCCATCCAAACTGGCACAGCTTTGCCGTTTTCGTTAAGAACGCTTAAGCCCAAAGCCTTAGAATACTTTAAGCCAAGCTGGAACACCTGTCCGATTTCCACACCGCGCTCAAAGCTCAATGGACCAGAACCGTCTGGGCTCATATCGCCATCGCGCACTTGAGCTGCCTCAACAACGCCGTCCGCTTCAAAATCGCGGCCGTAAACAGCATTGTAAATGTGCTTGCCGTCTTCATCTGCTCCTGTAATCCAGGCGCTTCCCTTTGCAACGTGAGCATCCATCAAGTATCGAACAGGGCAAGCAACCTTGCTACCATCTTTGCGAGCTTGAGGACCTAATACACTAAAGCCAATATAGCCCTTTACAAACTCAGGATGAGACTTTAAGTCATCCTCGGTTGCTTCTTCGATTTCTGCAGGAGCAAATTGAGCTTCAAGACGCTTCATATCTACTTGGCGATCTCCTGGAACACCAATAGCTACGATTTCGCGCCATGGTTCCTCGTGCTCACCACCCTCAGCATCAGCCGGGTGCTTAACAGCAATAATCAAGTTCTTCAAAGTGTCGGAGGCTTGCCATTCGCGACCATCTTTACGCGGATGCAAATCGTTGGAAACCTTAACCAAAGCCTCAATCGTCTTAGCATCTGGAGTATCAAGAGCCTCCATTTCAGGAGTTGCCGAGCAGTCAACATCTTGCATTTCTGGAGTGGTCAAAGCCTCAACGTTCCAAGCTTTTCCAGAAGGAGCAAGAGCAAAAGTATCTTCGCCAATTGCCATTGGAGCCAAGAATTCCTCGGAATCCGATCCACCCATAGGGCCAGAAACAGCGTGAACAATCACATATTTAATGCCTAAACGGTCAAAAATTCGAGCGTAGGCAGCGCGCTCTTCAACATAAGCAGACTTCAAACCATCTTCGTCAATCGAGAACGAGTAAGCGTCTTGCATAATAAACTCGCGTCCACGAATAAGACCTGCGCGCGGACGGAATTCGTCGCGATACTTCGTTTGAATCTGATACAAAGTAACTGGCAAATCCTTGTACGAAGAATACATATCTTTTACAAGAAGAGTAAAGACTTCTTCGTGCGTTGGAGCAAGAAGATAGTCAGCCTCATGGCGATCTTTAAGGCGGAAGATGTTGTCGCCGTACTCTTCCCAACGGTTTGTAGCCTCGTATGGCTCGCGTGGAAGAAGCGCTGGGAAGTGAACTTCTTGAGCGCCAATACCGTTGATTTCTTCGCGAATAATCGCTTGAACTTTGTTAAGTACCTTTAGACCAAGTGGCAACCACGTCCACACGCCTGGAGCAGATTTACGAATGTAGCCTGCGCGCTGCATAAGTTTTGCGGAATTAACGTCCGCGTCTGCTGGATCTTCGCGCAGCGTACGAAGGAACAGCTTAGACATACGAAGTACATTAGAACCCATGCGTTCCAATCTATTTGCGCATGAGGACATAAACACTTGTTTACACTACTAAACAAACTCACAATACGTAATTTTCAACTAAAACTCGTCATTGAATCCAAACTCATCGTTGCTAGTACTTGCGAAAATATCAAACTCTTGCTGATCGGCAGAATCGCCATTTGCGCTATTTGCATTATTTGTAAACGCGCAAGCGCCATCATTTGCAAGAATCTCACTAGCTCGTTTGGAAGCTTCACGCAAAGAGCCATCAAGAATCACAGCATCCGCGCAAACGCTAAACGCGCGGTCATTAATGCCCTCTAAATAAAGCCCACTCAAATTTTCCACGCGCGAAAGCGCAACATAGCCCATTCCAGGCGCAAAAGTACGGCGCAAATCCATAACAGCACTATCAAGCGTCATTCCTTGCGACTTATGAATCGTAATTCCCCACGCGCATCTAAGTGGCACTTGATTTACGCTAGCAAGAACCGTTTCGCCATCCGTCATCTCCCAAGCAGCAGGCTTAAGAGTAACAATATTGCCGTTTTCAAACTCAACAATTGGCCAGCCACCTTTGGATTCAGGCGCAAATCGCAATACGCGTCCAACAGAACCGTTCACATATTGCTTATCTTGGTCATTTCGCAAAGCCATTACAGCAGCACCAGCCTTTAATACAAGACGCTCAGGCGCAAGCATGTTCTTTTTTAAGCGCTCTACAAGATTTTTAGGTCCAGCTTGCGTTGCTACAAATTCGTGAGGCTCAGCATCAATCGACGCAAGTTGCACATTATTTAAGCCGTCCGCTTGCGCGTTTGTTGGAAAAAGATGAACCGAAACTTCGCTATCTTGAGGATATTCGCCAAGTCGACTAGCAAGAACTTGCTTATCTTCATTACTAACAATACCACTTCGAATATCCGTTAAAACGCTAAGAAGCTTTCCATCATCTTGCCTGTGTTGCTCTGTTAAATAGCACACAACAGGCTTTAGAGAATCCCACGCAAACGATTCCGTAATATAGCCTTCGGGATTTTTGCCAGCAGCAGCATACTTTTCTCGCGACGCAATAAACTCGGGGCTTGGCTCGAATACATCGCGATTTCGCATAGACGTGCTAACAGGCGGCAGCTGGAAGAAGTCGCCAGAAACCACCACTTGGAGGCCGCCAAATGGAGCAGGATTTTTGCGCACTTTACGGCATACTTCGTCAACCATGTCGAAAAGCCAAGCGTGAATCATGGAAACTTCATCCAACACAAGCACGTCTGTGGCTTTTATGCGCTTTCCTCGCCGAGCTCTAATGGTTTTAAGAAGCGAATCGGTAAGCGCGTTTGCAACGCCTGTTCCACTCCACGAGTGAATGGTTTGGCCGTTCAAATGCGTTGCTGCAATGCCCGTTGAAGCCGTTACAGCAACGCTTAAACCGTTTTCGCGCATTGAGCGCACAGCACGATTCAGAACATACGTTTTTCCCGACCCAGGAGCGCCTGTTAAGAACACGCTTGCGCCTGCGTTTATTATTTCTAACGCTTCCGATTGCTTCATTGGCAGCACCTTTTATTTGCGCTATTTGCGCATTTACGTTTAATGCGTTTGATAATCACGCTTGGTTTAATAATCACGCTTTTCTGCGGAATTTACATCTTCTAGAGCTTCGCCTCGGCGCTCGTAGTCGCGAAGCAAACTCGTGCTTTCAACGTGTTGTGCTCCCGCTTTTGCCTGGGATTCGCTTGGTCCTGGAGCTGTAACGAACATCATATCGCGGTAGTAGCGCAACTCGTCAATCGACTCAATAATATCCGCGAGCGCACGATGACCTCCGTGTTTTGCTGGCTTATTGCGGTAAACATCTGGGTAAAGTCTGCGCGAAATCTCCTTCAACGTGCTTACGTCGATTACGCGGTAATGCAAATTTGCCATTAAATCTGGCATGTAGCGGTCGAGGAACTTTTTATCTGAGCCGACGGAGTTTCCAGCAAGATGTGCTTTCCCGTGCTCTGGCAAAAAGCGCTTTACGTACTCAACAACCTGCTTTTGTGCTTCTTCTAGAGGCAAACCGTTTTTATTCCACTCGTCAACAAGACCAGAAGATGTGTGCATATTGCGCACAAAATCGTTCATATGAGCCACAGCAGCATCGCTTGGCTTAATCACTAAATCAATGCCATCGTCTAGAACTTTCAAATTAAAGTCAGTTGGAACTACAGACACTTCGCATAATTCGTCGTGGAAAATATCGAGACCCGTCATCTCGCAATCAATCCAAATTAAACGCGATTCTTCCGGCGTAAACGTAAGATCTTCCTTAGCTTCTGCCATTTTCGTTCCTTTCCTAATATTTTTTTGAACCCATCAGCCTACATCTTCCCTCAGACTATGAGCTGAGGCGAGCGAAATACTGATTTAAGCATCTAATAAATCCTGCATAAGTTCATCTGTGTTATTAAATGATTTTCCCTCATTTGCTTCAGATTGACGACGTGCTTCGTCAGAAAGATCAACTGGTTCAGAGACTTTGCCAATCTTAAAATTGCGGATTGCTTCATCCATACTTTTAAGAGTTTTAGAAGAGATACTCTTAGGAATAGTAAGCTCACGAGGTTCTAATAAAATACAACCGTTATCACATTCTTTAACATTGTAATAAGGGTATTTAGCTCCGCGCAGAGTTACACGCTTTTTACTATCAAGACGAACGTCATAATCTTTCACTACTTCCACAAAACACCTCATTTTTAGTGGGATATCCCACTAACTATACAATAATTTTATACGAATTGTCAAAACAAAAAACGACGAAAAGTTAGAAAGTAGCAAATAAGACTTAGCTAACTCTTCGCCGTTTAATGCAAAATTACTTGCGATTTATACGCGACTTATACGCAACTCGCGCACAACTTGCGACTTAGTTGTGGAAACCGCTGTAGTTTGGCGCTTCTGCAGTCATCACAATATCGTGAGGATGCGATTCCCTAAGGCCTGCATCCGTAATGCGAATAAAGCGACCGCGCTCCTGAAGCTCCTCAATATTGTGAGCACCAACGTAGAACATAGACTGATGCAAGCCACCGAGAAGCTGGTAAAGCACAGCGTTAAGTGGACCGCGGTATGGCACTTCGCCTTCCACGCCTTCTGGAACCACCTTATCGGAGCTAGTAACATCTGCCTGGAAGTAACGATCCTTAGAATAAGACTTCTTACCGCGAGGAGCCATTGCGCCAAGCGAACCCATGCCACGATAAAGCTTGTATTGCTTGCCGTGAAGCAAAACCTTCTCGCCTGGAGCTTCCTCACATCCAGCCAAAGTGCCGCCGAGCATAACGGTGTTGGCTCCTGCAACCAAAGCCTTAGCAATATCTCCAGAATAGTGAATACCGCCATCAGCAATGCATGGAATTCCAGCAGCCTTGCAAGCTTGAGCAGCGTCATAAACAGCAGTAAGCTGAGGCACACCAACGCCTGCAACCACGCGCGTAGTGCAAATAGAGCCTGGCCCAACGCCAACCTTTACAGCGTCAACGCCAGCGTCAATCATCGCCTGTGCACCCTGGCGAGTTGCAATATTTCCGCCAATAATTTGCACGCCATCAAAAGCCTTATCTGCCTTAATTCTACGAATCATGTCTAGTGCCAAGCGAGCTTCGCCGTTTGCAGTATCAACCACAAGTACGTCAACTCCAGCTTCCATAAGCGCACACGCACGCTGCCAAGCATCTCCAAGGAAACCAATTCCAGCAGCCACACGAAGTCTACCCTGGTCGTCTTTAGTGGCGTCTGGGTACTGCTCAGTCTTAACAAAGTCCTTAACAGTAATCAAACCTGTAAGCTTACCTTCGGCATCAACCAGAGGCAATTTTTCAACCTTGTTTTCTGCAAGCAAACGATGCGCGTCTTCTTTAGAAATATTAGAAGGACCAGTTACAAGATTTTCGCGAGTCATAACGTCTTTGACTTTCAAGCGATCGTAATCCTCGGAAGCAATGAAACGCATATCGCGATTGGTAATAATGCCAACTAAACGATTTTCGCCATCTACTACTGGTAAGCCCGAAATATGGAAACGCCCGCACAATTTATCTAAATCGGCGAGCGTTGCATCTGGGTGAACAGTGAGTGGGTCGGTAATCATGCCAGACTCACTGCGCTTAACAATATCTACTTGCGCAGCTTGATCATCAATGGAAAGATTGCGGTGAAGTACGCCAATTCCGCCATTTCTAGCCATTGCAATAGCCATATCCGACTCAGTTACTGTGTCCATTGCTGCAGAAATTGCAGGAACTTTCATAGTGATTTCGCGAGTTAGATGAGTAGTTGCATCTACTTCGGATGGAATTACATCGGTCTCGTTTGGAAGCAGAAGCACATCGTCATATGCGAGGCCGAGCTTTTCAAAAATTGGAGGAACAGGAGTATACGCAGATTGCATGTTCATATCAGTTGTAACCATAGGGTCACTATACGTTTTTGCTATGACGTTTGCAAAAGCCGCGTTTCATACACAATATTTAGTGGCAATTTTGCGCCGAAGCTACTACAGCGCGATTAAACACGACCAACTTCAATCAGCAGCGATTATCCACCATTTCGCTTTTCACGAATTTCGCAACTCTGGCAAACGTCTGCGCAAATATGGCATCATTGTAAGAATTGTAAGCAACGCCGCCGCAATAATCATGCCAACAAGCACGTAAACTGCTTTAAAGAACAGAATCATTATTGAGCCAAAAGATATGAGCGCCGCCCATCCCCACAAAATAAGCACCGCTCCTTGTACCGAGTGCCCAATGCGCAACATTCTGTGATGCAAATGCATGCGGTCTGGATGCATTGGCGACTGCCCTTTTGCAAGACGCCTGCATATTGCTAAACACATGTCTAAAACTGGCAAAAACAGCACTAAAATCGGAAGTAAAATCGGCATAAATACTGGCAAATAGATGCTTGTGTGCACTGCAGATGGATCTAAGTGACCTGTCATTATAATAGACGCGCAAGTTATTAAATACCCGATTAGCATGGAGCCAGAATCGCCCATAAAAAGCTTTGCTGGATGCCAATTGTGCAAAATAAATCCTACGCACATTCCAACCATTGCAACGTCTATAAGAGTTGCCATTGAAGCGTAGCTCGGAGACGTGCGCGCAAGAATATAAGAGTATGTTGCAAATGCAATTCCGCCAATTGCCACGATTCCAGAAGCAAGCCCATCGAGTCCGTCTACAAAGTTGACTGCATTAATTGAAGCAACTATTAGTATTGCGGTTATTGCGATTGAAAGGCTTGGAGAGGCTGTGACTAGCGACCCGAGTGGCAACGCTACGATTTGCAATCCTCCCCACGCTACAAAAACAGCTATTAGCAATTGACCTGCAAGTTTTAGCATCCAATCTAAATCCCAAATATCGTCGCAAACACCCAAAAGGCATATGAGTACTGCTCCAGCTAAAACCACCCATGGCTGGTGTGTTCCTGCAAAAAGCCCCGAAATAAAAGGCATGGAGCTTGCAAATGCCATCGACACAGCAAAGCCGAATAGCATTCCCACTCCACCCATACGGGGCGTAGGTATTGTGTGCACATCGCGAGCGCGCACTTTTCCAACAGCTCCTATGCGAATCGCAAGATGACGTATAAGCGGCATTATTAGCCACGTTGCGCCTCCTGCGATTGCTGCTATAAACAGGTATACCCTCATTTCTTGCGACTTTCTGCTCTTATCTGTTCTTCACTTATTACACCTTCGCGCAAAATCACAATTCCGTCTTTGTCTCTTGCATCCGCACCAACCACCGTGCTTGCTACGTGCGAGCGCGTTGGGCCAGCGTTTAAGTACAGCGGTATTTCGTCTCCAAAAGCCGCAAACGCTTCTTCTACGCTGTCTGCACTCTCGTTTCCGCTGCGATTCGCGCTAGATGCCGCCAATGGCCCCGTAACGCGCAAAATTTTCATTAGTTCTGGGCAATCTGGAACGCGCACGCCTTGCGTTGCTTGACTTTGCTCACTGCTCTCATCTGCTTTACAAAGCGTAGCAAGCCTTGTAGCTACCGAATCCTTTTTTGCGCGCGCGATTGGTGAATATCCGCCTGGCAGGAATTTTTCCGCAAGCACGTCTAGCGGGTTTGGCAAGTAAAGACCAAGTTTTTCTAAGTCACTTACACTGCTCATAAGTATTTGCAAGGCTTTTGTGCGCGGCCTGCGTTTTAGTTGGTAGATTTTCGCTACTGCCGCCTCGTTAAATGGGTCGCACGCCACTCCGTAAACCGTGTCTGTTGGCACTACGATTACGCCGCCCGCGTTAATTATTTGCGCTGCAAGTTGCAATGATTCTTCGTTAATTGTGCAAATTTTACTCATTTTTAGCCCCTTTTTTGCATACTACAAATCTTGCTCTGTTTGTTAAGTCGTTTTTGACTTTTGCACTGCTAAATCCTATGTTTTTTGCATAATCTGCAAGCGCTTTTCCTTGCGTAATATCGTGTTCCATAATCATTATTCCACCCATACGCAAATATGCAAAACTCGCTTTTACAATTTTTTGCGGTATTAACAATCCGTCTTTAGATCCCCCGTATAGCGCCATTTTTGGGTCGTAGTCGCGAGCTTCAATCTGCTCGACTGGCTTGCTTTCTGGCACGTATGGAGGATTCGTAATTACTACGTCTACTAGTCCTTTAATCGCACTTATTTCAGGCAGATTAGCGTTTGTAGCATCGCCTAATATTGCGTGATATCTGTTTGAAATATCATATTTTTCCGCGATTTTGCGATAGTTTTTTTGCAAATATTCAAAAGCTTCATGCGACTTTTCCACAGCCCACACTTGCGCGTTTGCAACTTCGCTTGCTACCGATAATCCAATCGCTCCCGACCCTGCACATAAGTCTAAAACAATAGGATTTTTTAGATTATTTGCGCGAATCCAATCTATTCCCTCTTGAACTACCACTTCTGTCTCGGGACGCGGCACAAAAACGCCTTGCCCAACTATTAGGTCTATGTAGCGAAAAGTGGCGAATCCAATAATGTGTTGCAATGGCTCGCGCGATGCACGTCTAGATATAAAATCGCTATATTTGCTAGCATAATCAGGCAAAAAATCCTTAAAATCGCCAAGTATTAGCGCTTTGTTTAAGTCTGCTAAACTTACGCCACAAGCGTGAGCCAGTAGCAAACGTGCGTCGTATTCTGCCGACTCTACACCTGCATCTTCAAGTTTTTCGGCAGATGCGCGCAAAATGTGCAAAATTTCTTGCATTTTACAAGCCACGTGGTGATTTTACTTAGAGTACTTAGCTTACTTGGCTAACTTAACTTACTTGGCTTAATTGGCTTTAGCTAAGCGATCGGCTTCATCTGCCTGAATATCGCTGTCTATAACCGCTTGCAAGTCGCCGTTAAGCACCTGGTCAAGATTGTATGCCTTGTAGTTTGTGCGATGGTCCACAATACGGTTTTCTGGGAAGTTGTATGTGCGGATTCGCTCGGAGCGATCCAACGAGCGCACCTGCGAGTGGCGCATATCCGCCGCCTCCGCCGCCTCCTGCTCGTGCTTCATAGCGAGCAAACGCGACTTTAGCACGCGCAAGGCTGCAGCACGGTTTTGAATCTGCGACTTTTCATCTTGCATGCTAACCACAATTCCAGTTGGAATATGCGTCATGCGAACCGCGGAATACGTAGTGTTAACAGACTGTCCACCAGGACCAGAGCTCATGAAAATGTCGATTTTAAGGTCTTTTGGATCGATTTCAATTTCGTCATCGTCTTCGTCTGCTTCTGGGAACACGATTACGCCAGCCGCGGAAGTTTGAATACGCCCTTGCGATTCAGTTACTGGGATTCGCTGAACGCGATGCACTCCGCCCTCGTACTTCATGCTTGCCCACACGCCGTCTTCTGGAGCAGGTGTGCCTTTTGCGCGAATCGCAAGCTGCACGTCTTTTACGCCGCCAAGCTCCGTCGCATTTTCGCTTTGGATTACTGTAGTCCATCCGCGCTTTTCCGCGTAACGCATGTACATACGCAATAAATCGCCAGCAAACAGAGCTGCTTCTTCGCCGCCCGTACCAGCTTTGATTTCCATAATCATGTCTCGCGCATCGTCTGGGTCTCTAGGAATCAGCGCTGTGCGAAGCTTTTCTTTTGCTGCTGGAATCTGCTCTTCTAAATGTTTTGCTTCTTTTGCTAAGTCTTCATCTTCGCTTGCCATCTCGCTAGCTACTTCGTAGTCTTCGCAAAGCTGTTTGTAATTTAAGTATGCGCTTACAATCGACCCGAGTTCTGCGTGCCTACGACCGAGCTTGCGAATTGCATCTGGATTAGATGCTACTTCTGGCTGCCCCATGCGATTTTCAATATCGCGGTATTCGTTTAGAGCTGTAACCGCTGCTGGGAATTGCTCATCTATTGACTCGGCCATTTTGTTCCTTTGTAGTCGCGCATAACGCGGATTTTGAATCGAAAATATTAAATTAAATATTGTAAGATACGCACATGCTTAGCACATAAAACGCCAGCCCCGATTCCGCGAAGTTACACGAAAGCAGGGCTGGCGATTAAAAAGCTACTTAGTCTTCTTACCGTAGCGCTTCTCGAAGCGAGCCACGCGGCCGCCGGTATCGAGAATCTTCTGCTTGCCGGTATAGAATGGGTGGCACTTTGAGCACACGTCAACCGTCATATGATCGCCATTAGCGGTGGAACGAGTTGCAAAAGTGTCTCCGCAGGAGCAGGTAACCTGCACTGCGTGATAGTCGGGATGAATACCCTGCTTCATAATGTCTCCTATGGAATTCGGGCGACCCGGGTCGCAAAGCCCCAATAGCTAAGCGTGAACCGGAACCTTCGCTATTCTAGTCACTACCCTCGACTCGCTTAGTTATTCTTACCATCTTCGCGCTTTCGCCTATGCTTAGCAGCGAAGCTAGCAAAACCAACAGATGCCAACAAGCTTGCGATTAACGCAGATTGCGAAGCATCAACACCCGTTTGAGGAAGCAAATCGCCCTTAACTCCCGTCTTTTGCTTATCTTGCAAAGGAACAACAGGAACAGGAGCTGGCGCAGGCTCATACGCTGGAACAACATAATCCGAAGGAACCGTTGAATAATCAGGCTCAGGCGTTGGCTCAGGCTTTGCCGAATCCACTATGTCAATATACACAACAATCTCCGCACGACGCCCATACTGGTCAACAGTTGTAAATTTAACTTCCACTTTAGGCTTGCCGTCTACAATCTTAGGCGTGCCAGAAATCTTGCAAGTAGTGCCATTGCAAGAAGGAAGAAGACCATTAGAGCCAATGCCATCCGGAATGAAATTGTTTATTGTAAAGTCGGTATTATCTACTTTAACAGTCGCATTCCCACTCGAATTCTCCGTTAAGTTTGTAAGCGTAAACGTTGCAGGAATACCCGAAACCGCAGAACTTCTAAACTCAAACCTCATAGGCTTCATAAGCTCAAAGTTTGCAGTAATCGTAGTTTCGCGCGTTGGCTGTGGCTCAGGCATCGAAATCTCTGGATTTACTCCAGCATTGCGCAAAACCTGCTTCAAAGCTTCCAAACTAGACTTCTTGGAGCTGCGAATTATCTTTGCAACAAATGGCTTATCTGCTTCATCAGCAAGCTCAGCGAGCACCTCTCGCTGTTCATCACTGACATCACTCTTATTAGTTTCCTCATAATTAGCAAATGTCAAGTCTATTCCAGCTTCTTGCATCAAATTCTTCAAAGATTCTATTGAAGAATGCTTGGAATTGGAAATTTGCTTGGCAAGCCATGGTTTTACAGCTTCCTTAGCAATTTTTGCAAGCAAAGCTTTTTCATTAACTTGTTCAATGATTTTGTCAACATCAATGCCATTTTGAACAAGCTTATCCTTAATCTCTTGTAAGGAATCATGAGACTGACGAATTTCAGAAGCTAGATTATTGTTACCCTCACTTTCTGCAATCTGAGCTAATTCTTCGCGCTTAGCATTGTAGATTTGCTCAGCGTGTTGCTTTCGCGCTTCGTTCAGAAGATTTTGCAAAGCAGCAGGCGTAGAGTTATGCGAATCACTAATCAGCTTTGCTGCATATGGCATACCATACATAATCGCCATTCGATACAGAGCTTCGCGCTCTTCTTCTGTAGCCTTGCGCTTATCTACTGGAGCCGCTGGAGTCTCAGACGTGATAGAAGTCCAATCCTTGAACACGTAGCCATTAGCTGCAAGCACATCTGGAACTGGCATGTGCAAATCCTTAGCGCCTTTACGCACCCAGTATGTGAACACAGGAGACTTCATTTCTCCGCCACTACCAGCTACATACGTCACCTTTCTATAGTTCTTTTCTATGAACTTTGCTTCCGCAGTGCCTTTAGCTGGCAAATCGTTATCTGCAATCACATTAGGCAAAACGTACACACGCACAGGCAACTTAGTTGTAACAGTTTTTTGCTTTCCTGTAGTCTTATCAATTTCATCAGTAGGCTTAGTTACATTCACCATAATTGTTGAAATTCCAGGCTTCGAAACATCAACAGTAGAGCTATCATCTATAGATACACTCACTCTAGGGTCAGTGTTATGTACGAGCTTATTAGCGTTTGGAATACCCTCACCCACAGCAATAACTGTCTCTGGAATCTTCACATCGTCAACGCCATTTTGCTCAGCAACAAAGATGCGCGGCTTACTAATATCCCAATTGTCATGTAAGAGTATGTTCGATTTAACGCCTTTTGCATCAAACATTTGCCACTTTGTAAAACCAGAAAGTTCTGCAGCAGTATCGCTTGCAACTTTTTGAGCAAACTTAATGTTATCTTCTTTATCTTTTCCGTGACGAATATACAGCAGTTTTGGCTTATGCGAACCATCGGCCCACGTTCTACCAAATCCTGGCATAAAGATGGTTGCAACATATCCATCTGGAATCTCGTCTTGCTTGGAAGCGTCGATAACGTTTGGCGTTTTATTATACACTGCCGTAAAAGTAGTGTTTTTATCAAACTTCATACCAGCAATTTCAGCACTAGAATATAGCTTAATTTTTGGCGGATTCGACACAGTAGTAGGTGTTGGAGCCGCAGAAGCAAACAGTGTTACAACAGGAACTACTGGTGCAGCAGCATTTGTGCCATCCGTAGCATTTGGCGTATTAGCCGAATTTGCTACAGATGCAGCATTTTCACGCATCTCCCAGCCTTGGAACTCATAATGGTATCCATTTGCATCGTAATCTTTGCCAATAACCTGCGGTGCCCGAACACCACTAGCAGATTGCTTATACGCGTAGTACAACTTGCGCGAACCTTGAGCAAATTCACCCTTGCCATTTGGTGACTCACTATCATTCTGAGCATTCTCAAATTTGACTTGAACGTAATATTTTGGATCAAGAACTTTATTACGTTCAGCATTAACACCAGTTTGCGCTTCAGGATGTTTAGTATCTTCCTGCGGCAAGCTGTCTGGGTACATCAACTGATAAAGCACCTTTAAGCGTCCTACAAGTCTATAAGTCTTGTAATCTGCTGCATCCTTATACTTAACTGTAACTTTCAAAGGAACAGTGTACAAAGCAGGCTTCTTAAGCATCTTCTGCTTTAACTTATTTTGTTCAGCTTCAGTTGGCAAATCATATTCGACTTTTATGTCTTCTATGCCATTATTCACAGCAGCATCTGCTTTGAGCTGAGACATATTAGTTATAAAATCGGTTAACTTTGGAAGCGTGTCAGGCTTATCTTGCACAGCGACCAAGTAATCAGTCTGCACTGCTGGCTCTGTCCAAGGAGTTTGATCTGCCACGAACTCTTGGAATGGTTTATCAACTTTCCAATTCGAAACATCATCTATAGGCGTTACTTCTTCTTTGCCATTAATCATGCTGCTTCGATTCCAAGTTCCCTTAGCATTGGTTAGGTTCTCTTGAAGCCTTGTCAACGCACTAGTCTGGTCGCTAGCACTGTACGGAATATGCGAAAGATCAGTACCCTTCTTTACGTAGAACACCTTAGGGCCGTCTGTGCCGTCCTTCCACTTTCGTCCTGGAGCAGGCTTGAAGATTGCAACTACAGAATCTTCTGGAACTGTTCCATTGTCGGACGAGCTGGAGAAGTAGTCGATTCGCTTGTAAACAGCGGTGTAAGTAACATCCTTACTGAACGTGTCTTTTTTGTAGCGATCTTCAGACTTAATATCGTAATTAGTTATATTTGCAGGATCGGTTTCAGTGCCAGTAGTCCAACCCTTAAACACGTAGTGATAATGATCGTCCTCGTATTCCTTACCAAAGGCTTGCGGAACGCGAACAGAAATATCCTTCTTACCCTTATACACATATGCAAAAAGCGAAGGTTTACTAGCGCTAGTCTCGCCGTCATGACCAAGAATCTTACCCTGCTTTGAATCACCAGTAAAAGTGACTTTAACATATTCGTTATTTTCTACATGGCTCTTGCCGTAATCACTTTGGCTAAACTTATCCCAATCGCTTTCGTATACCAAGTCTGGTAGCACACGGTACAGCACTTCAGTTTCAGCAGTGTTTCCATCAAGCTTCACTTGCACTTTAATCTTGTGCAAGCCTGGAGTGTTGTCAAACTTTTCGTCTTTGCCGAATGAGAACGTAGCACCCTCTGGATACTCCTTAGCATTCGTTATAAGCTTCTTAGCATCATCAGTACTTCCAGTACTAATATTCTCAAGTGGCGTAAGCACTTGCGGAGCTGCAGCAACAGGAGCTTTAAGCTTGAAGTGAGCAATGTAAATTACTTCAGGGCTGTTCTGCTCTTCGGAGCGAATCGGCAAGCGACTTACGCCATCTGCATACTTAAGAGTCGTAGAACCAGCTTCAGACGAACCGATTTTCGAAGTCCATCCATCAAACTCAAATCCATCCTTCGCTTTTACTGTTGGAAGCGGCATCTGGTATGCCTTCGTGCCCTTAATTGCGTCGTACACAAGAACAGAGTCGTCAGCTACATTGTTGTTCTGCCAGTCAACAACGCTGCCCATAGAGCTTTGGTTATCAGCCACTTTAAACACGTAACGCGTGTAGTGATCCGGGCGAGCTTGCTTATCGTCATTGCGTTTAAGCACGCGAACGTCTTTATATTTGAAGATGAATGTATCTTCTCTAGTCTGCTTACCTTCGCTATCAGTAGTATAAGTAATATTCTGCTGTGTGCTTTCCGGCATAAAGCCTTCAATCGGCTTGTAGAATACTACGTCGTACTTTCTGTTTACAGAGCTGACTTCGCTTTCTGGAAGAAGCTCCTTACCGTTTTGATCAATATACTTTACCTTATACTTGCGCGTATTGTACGTTTGGTAAATAAACTCGCCAGTATTCTCAGATTCAGTACTCGAGGCTTCAAAGCTCGTGAAATGCTTATCTGGGAAGTGTGTTTCATCACTGTAGACTGCTTCAGCATTGTAGCGCAAATGCTCGCGCAAGCCGGAAACCGTTTGAGTAGAAACGTGGTCTACCATCGCGGCTTTTTCTGCGTCTGAAAGACCCTCTTTCTTATAGTCAGCAAACGTGTACCCTGGCTTTAAGAATATGTGCTTAAAAGTACCGTTGTAGCGAGTATCCCTAACCCACACTGCATCAAGCTTTATATCTTCTACTACTTTATTGCCAAAAGCGTACGGCAAAGTTTTGCCGTTCTTAGTAATTTCCCAACCGTAGAAGTCGTAGCCCTTACGCGTTGGAACCTTTATATCATTCTTTTCGTCAATAACATTGTAGCGAGCGAACTCTTTTTTCTTAACTACATCTTGGATAGTATTGCCGTTTTCGTCAGTTCCAGGCATATGGTAGTCAAGCGTCACAGTGTGCTTAATATTAGTTGGCTTACCCCAGGCAGCGTAAAGCTTAATGCCGTTGACTGGCATTGTAATATCTTTGTTTTCGCCATTTATAAACTGAGTACCAGCCTGATCAACAGCCCAGCCTTTAAACACATAGTCTTCTGGCAAATCAGCAGGGCGAACGATGGAGTAAGTCTTGCCGTTAAGTGTGAATGTGTACTTGCCATCGAACTGAGTTGCGGTGTTATCACCACCATCTTTAGTTACAGAAGCATCATAAGATGTATCGTTTCCGTATAAATCTTTGTCTTCGCCCGTCAAATTATCTTGTCCGCGCTTAGTCAAGCTATACTCATACGGCAGGCTATCTTTAGCAGCGACATTGTCTTTTGTTATAGCATTGCCGTCCGCGTTATAAAACTGCACGTCGTACGACTTGCGGTTGTATTTAAATACAAGGCAGCCGTTTTCATCAAATTCTTCTGAGTCTTCGCCTCCACCAGCTAAGTGCTTACGGAAGCCTACATGGTACTTTTTCTTAAAAGTTTCTTTAGCATCATCATCTAGATCATCCCAGTCTTTTTTTTCATCATCATTTTCATATTCAATAGAATGTGAATATAAATCTGGTAATAGCTTATCATCATCAAAATCATTACTATCATATTTCTCTATACGACCCTCTTTTTTAACAGAGTTAAAACCAGCTATGGATGAAGACTTATGATCGTATTC
Source organism: Gardnerella sp. c12Ub_1 (assembly GCF_055804375.1). Lineage (NCBI taxonomy): Bacteria > Bacillati > Actinomycetota > Actinomycetes > Bifidobacteriales > Bifidobacteriaceae > Gardnerella > Gardnerella sp. c12Ub_1. The sequence continues at coordinate 507,802 of NZ_JANUZC010000001.1, forward strand.
CGTGTTACTAGTATCATCTTTGCTATACGAATCCGTTGAAAGCACATAATCATCATCGCCTGGATTATTGCCGCTTTTAGCAGAGGCAATACTTTGCTTTTCAATGATTACCTGAATAGGCATAACCTGAGTATTACTGGTATCAGCTGTAAGCAGACGCTGATTATCTTTTAGCTCGTATGTATTATTTGGATCACTATCAGGATTATCACTAATTTTAAGCTTGTGCTCATTACCCACTACACGGAATTTAGGGTCAGCAAATTCTTTTTTAGTAAAACGAAATGGAGGAGTATCACGAAACTCTGTTTCCCCTGCATATCCAATACGCCACCCAAGAGAGCCTGTATCTTCATTAAAATCTAATTCATTTACATCAGGCCAAATATCAGTAAGACTTTGACCATAACGAACATTTACACGGTAACCTTTGTGGTTAATTGTATTGCCATCTTCGTCATTCTTATCATACTTCTCTGAGCAATTGCCACCGCCAGCATAGCAATAAATAGTTGTTTTGCCGTTTTCGTCAAGTCTTTTTATAGCAGCATTGTTTAAACGCTCAGCATCTTCTGAAGATTTAAGTACAGCAGGCTTAGCAAAAATAAGCTCGTACTCGCTGCGATCGTAGACTAAGTCAAAAGTATTATCTAAGTCGTTAGCAGAAAGCTTAGTGCTTGTATTATTAGGATCTTTTGTGTATCTTTTAGTAAGCTTCTTATTCACATGGAAGTAGCGCGTGAATAAATCCTTGCCCTTGTTTTCAGCGTCACCAGGATTCGTGGTATCATACCCATCTAAGCTTGTTACAGGCGTATCGTTCATCCAATTGAACTTTGCAATTAAGCCGTCTTTGTGATCAGAATTTTTACCTTGCAACTCTTCTTTAGTTAAGCCAAGCTCAGAGTCCAAAATAGGATTATCTTTATTAGTGCCGCTTAATTTATTAGGATCATTAGCAACGCCAGCATCGTTCATGCTTTTAAGATCAACGCTGCTGCCAGTCTTAACGTTCTTGCGCTCAACAAGACCAACAAAGTCGTAGTTTACAAGCGACTTTGGATGCTCTTTATCTACCAAATCCGCTTTTTGTACCCACACGTTCACGCGATAGTTGGTGGTTTTATTCTCTTCCCAAACTGCGCGGAATTGCACATTGTGATCCGGCATCTTAAAATCTTTGTCAGATATAACAGTAGGATCACTATATAACCCAGAACTTGGATCATTTACTGTATTAGGATCTACTAAAGACCATCCTTTAAAAGTGTAACCTCGCCTAGTTGGCTCTGTGACACCTGGCACTGTCTGCTGATAATACACTTTTTGAGCAGTAACATCCGTGCCGCCGTTAGAATCGTAAGTAACTTCATACGCTTTACGGTAGTAGCGAAGGTTCAAAACAAGCTTATCTTTTTCATCTTCCGAATCCGAAAGCGGCGAGCTAATCAAATTGTGCTCTGGCTCGTAGCCTGGAATGTACGTTGAAACAGCTGTTACATCCGAGCCAACTGTGCCCGTAATCTCAGTAACGTGAATATTCTCAGTAGTGCCATCCTTATGCTTTACAGTAATTACTTTACCTATGCCCAAATTCGGAGCATCGTGGAACTCATCCTTATTATTGAGATCCTGCACCAAGTGACGCACATAGTACTTAGCTGTTTTAGGAGCGTAGTTGATGTTCAGCTCGCCGTAGTGCTGGATGCCATTGTCTTCTGATTGCGTCTGCGCAGACGATGGATTCTGCGGATTTTGCGGAGCTTGAGCGCCGTTACCTCCTCCAACAACCTGCCTTTGCTTTACAGCGTAATCAGTAATCAGCTTCTTGCTTAAACGCAAGTAGCGAGTAGCATCCGCATCCGTGCCATTGTCAATAACATAATTGCCTTCGCCGTTTTTAATGTAGTACTGGTAATCCCCGGAATGGTATACGGATGGACGGTATCCAGCAGCCTTTGGAAGCTCAATGTACTCGTACTTGTCATCTTTGCCGAGCTTATCGAAGTCTTCTTGATCAATCGTAAGCTCGTACGGCTGCACAAGCTGCTTATTTGCAGCGCCGCCAATCGTATAGCGAATTTGCAAATTATACGTAGCTTTTGGCTTTTTGTCGGTTTGTACCTGTTCGTTGGCAGCGTTTTGGTCGCCAGCTGTTAGATTCTTCTCATTCGGCTTAATTACCTGGCTGTTTGCATTCGAATCATTATTGGAGCCATTCGCATTCTCATTGCTTCTATCTGTGCTTGAAGCACCTGCATCTGCACCTTCAGGAGTTACACTACTCCCATTGTTAGCACCGTTGGCGCTTTCATCAATACTCCTACGATTACGCACTTTTTGCGTAGTGGAATCATTCTTCGCCTTCGCGGTATGCTGTGCACTTCCAGTGCTTGCAGACTGTTCGGCTGCAGGTTGTTCAGCTGCAGTCTTAGCATTCTCAGAATCAGCATTAGCGGTAGATGGCGCTGCTTTTTCTTTCTCATTCTTTGCAAGAGGATCTGCGCTTTCAGTGCTTGCAAGATTCGCACTTGCATTCTGTTCACTTCCAGACTGCGCGTTTTCTGTGTTCGTAGTCTTCGCTGACTTTTGATCTGGCTCAGTCTTGGCAGAAGAATCCGTCTTTGCAGCAGGCTCAGTCTTGACAGGCTCTGCCTTCGATGCAGGAGTCTCAGCTGGTTTTGCTTCTGCAGGCTGCTCTTTCTCAACAGTTTTACTCTTTGGCTTTGCTACATTTGAATTATTTTGCTTGCCCTTAGTTGCAGTCTTAGTAGCACTATTATCTGCAACCTCAGAACCATCTTTAGTAGCAGACTGATCTTCAGTTGTATGCTTAATTTGCTTGCTGCTGGATTCCACGCTAACATCATCGCTACTATTGGTACTAGCAACCGCGCCATCACCATCGACATCATTATCACCATTGCCAGTCTCAGAAGCAGCATCATTACTAGCCTCAGAAGAATCGCCAGCAGCCGCTTCCTGATTATCAACGCCTGCCGCGCTAGCATTAGAATCAGCATTAGAATCAGCATGCTTAACTAAATATTCTTTAGCAGAACCAACCATCTGGCGCCTAGCAAGCTCAGAAGTAGCGCCCGTGTTAAGCAAACCATTGTTATATAAGCCGTTTGGGTCGCCATTGCCTTTGCCAGCATCCTTGCCAGAAGTCTTAGCAGCACTCTTTACATAAGACGAATCAAAAGAATCAGCGTTAAGAGGAGTCTTAGCTAAAGCCGTTGCACCAGGCAGCAACATAGACAGCGTAGACGCTAAAGCTACGGCAGCAACGCCAATGCGACCAGAAGCATTATTCGCACTTTGCGAAGAAACATTCTTTAAACTACTAACGCCTTTATTTTTAGCGCTTTTATGCTTAACTTGCTTGCTGCTCGAATTACCCTTGCTAGCAACGTCTTTTGCTTTATCCACGGAAACTCCCAACTCGTAATACTTAACCCTTGCATTTTACCAGATAGCACGGATACCCCCCCCCCATAAGTATTTTTGTTTCAAGGGTTTTTGCTCGAATCGACTTGCATGGGCGCTTTGACTGAGCTTGAAATTGCATAACGCATTTCAAGCTCCTTCAAAGCGTGATTTGGCTCAAATGTAAAGTCCAGTGGACTTTACATGCCAAATCAGCCGAGCGGCTACTAATAGCCGTGAGGAATAGCGTAGCGCGCGAATGCACTTCGATTCGCTGAGCCGCTTAAGGCAGAAGCACTGCTTCTGCGCGGCGAAGACGTTCGCGCGCTTAGACCGCGCGAACGATTTTCCGCTTTTTGTACCATTTTCTAGTCAAATTTGGTACAAAATGCGGAAGTTTTTCCGGAGTTTGTACGTGTTTTAGGCCAAATATGGTACAAAGTGCGGAAAATCGTCGATTCGCGTGTGCAGAAATAACAAAAACCGCGCAAGCCAAGAAAATCTTGACTATGCGCGGCTTGTAAAATCTTAGAAAATCCTAGAAAATCCTAGAAAATCTTAAAAATGCCAAGCAAATCTTAAAAAATTCTAAGCAAAAATTCTAAGCAAAACCTTACTCGGCAGCAGGAGTTTCGGCTGCAGGAGCAGCAGCATCAGCAGCAGGAGCGGCAGCTGGCTCTTCTGTAGCAGCATCTTCTGGAACGGTGACGCTAACAACAGACTCTTCGCCATCCATATCGAGCACAACGCCCTCAGGAAGCTTAACGTCTTTAGCAAACACCTTGGTGCCATCTGTCAAGCCGTCAACATTAACAACCAAGCGCTCTGGCAAGTTGGCAACGTCTGCACGAACCTTAAGCTCCTGAACGTCTACGAATGCAACAGCAGCACCCTTTGGAGTGCCTTCAACAAACACTGGCACCTCAACGTCAATCTTTTCACCAGCCTTAACTTCGTAGAAGTCAATGTGCTCAACAATGCGCTTAACAGGGTTGCGCTGAACATCCTTAACAACTGCGATTCGAGATTCCTTGCCAAACTTAATAGTGAATAAAGCGTTTGCGTGACGAAGCGAAAGAGTGGTCTCCCTCATTGGAAGAGTAACGTGTACAGGTTCAGCACCGCCAGCGTAAATGCTTGCTGGAATCAAATTGGCAACACGCAAACGGCGAGCAACGCCCTTACCGAATTCATTGCGCACATTGCCTTCAAGTGTAATCTTTGTAGCCATATCGGTCTCCTTAATTATCTGGATAGATTGATTAATCCAGCTTCAGGCGCACCGACGCGCCGAAAACCATATTGGCATCAGCCCAGTCGATAACGGAACTTACACAACAATCGCAGTGTTATTCCCTCGCCAAAGCAACTTGTCTAGTCTACAAAAACACTTTGACATGCGCTTATCCAAAAAATATCAACACAAAATCAAGGCAATATCAAGGCAAAAAGTGACTTGAGCTATACAAGCTATTATCATATATAAAAGAAGTAAGCGCGCATTAAATTGTGTGCTTAAAAACAAGCTGATTTTGTGACTCAAGTTGTAACACAAATTACATGTTGCAACACAAATTTATGACTCAAGATTAGCGCAATTAAGGAGCAGACGTGTCCGTGCTAAACACACTCCAGAAGCAAGCTTTCAACCTTGCCCGCAAGGCCTTGCAAATCGGCAGCAACTTCGCGCATCCAGTTAGCGACGATCGCTCGGGAAGCCAAGACTACCCGCAAGTCGAAGAAAAACAAGAAGCAACAAACACGCTACTTGCGCAAAAATCGCGTCTGCCTCGCGTAGATCTGCCTCGCGTAGAAGAGTGGGGCGCAGAAATGCCAACCACAACGTTCCTAGACCCACAAACTGGCTTGTTGACTACAAAAACCGAGGGAAGCGCTCCGCTAGATGAAGGCACAAGCATCTACGACTTGTATGCCGATAGAGCAGCCCGAATGGGAGACGATCCGCTTTACACGTACAAAGAAAACGACGAATGGGTTACAAAAACAGCAAATCAGTTCCTTAAAGAAGTGCGAGATGCCGCAAAAGGCTTAATGCACTACGGTTTGCGCAAGGGCGATGCTGTTGCGTTAATGTGCAAAACATCGTACGAGTGGGATATTGCTGACGCTGCAGTTATGGCTTGCGGAGGCGTGCTTGCTACGATTTACGACACTGATTCTGCCGAGCAAATTCGCAACATTGTAAACAACTCCGATTCGCGCTTTTTGATTGTTGGAACAACCGACATGAAGGAAAAGGCGGACGGCGCAATCGAAGAGTGCCCAAGCCTTGAGCGCATTATTTGCATAGAAACAGGCGGATTGGCGGAACTTCAGGCTTTTGGATACGCTGTTAGCGATGAAGAGCTGGACGAGCGCATTGACTCGGTTAAAAAAACCGACTTGTGCTCAATCGTGTACACTTCTGGCTCTACGGCTGCGCCAAAAGGCGTGGAAATGACGCATGAGCATTATTGCACAACGGCGTTAAACTTGCCGATTTATTTGCCAGACTTGCTTAGCGAGCCTGATGGATCTGTGCTGTTGTTCTTGCCTCAAGCACATTCGTTTGCGCGCGCAATCAACTATATTGTTGTTGCTAGCACGCTTAGAATCTACATTGCACAAGGCATTACAACGCTTATATCCGATCTTCAAGTTGCAAAACCAACCGTTATGATTGTTGTTCCTCGTGTGCTCGAAAAAGTGTATAACGCGGCTTCGCAAAAGGCAGGTCACGGCGCTAAGGGACTTGCCTTCCAGGGTGCTGTTGTTACAGCTCAGCAATATATGAAGGAAGTACAGGATTCTGGAGATGCTAAGGCGCTAACAAAGGCTCGCCGCGCTGCTTACGATCCGCTAGTTTACCGCCCGATTCGCCAAGCGCTTGGCGGACGCGCGCGCTGGATTGTTGCTGGCGGGGCTCCGCTTGACCCAGAGCTGCTAGCGTTCTTCCGCGGCGCAGGCGTGCCAGTTTACGAGGGCTACGGTCTTACGGAAACCACTGCCCCATGCGCGTTTACACCTATTGGCGTTCCATTCCGCGAAGGCTCCGTTGGCATTGCTTTCCCAGCTTTCACTTTGCGAATTGCTAAAGATGGCGAAGTCCAAATTAAGGGCACTTGCGTGTTTAAGAGATATCACAAGAATGAAGAGGCCACAGAGACTTCGTTTACAGAAGACGGATGGTATGCTACTGGCGATTTGGGCAGAATTGACGACGATGGCATGATTTACATTACTGGTCGCAAGAAGGACTTAATCATTACTGCTGGCGGAAAGAATGTGGCTCCTGGCCCTATTGAAGAAGTGATTAAGCGTTGCGAGCTTGTGTCTCAAGCTCTTGTTCTTGGAGATAAGAGGCCATTTATATCTGCTCTTGTTACTTTAGACGAGGAGATTTTGCGCAATTGGCTTAAATCCAAGGGTTTGGACGAGACTATGAGCATGGAAGATGCCGCAAATAACGCGGTTGTGCGTGCGGAAGTTCAAAAGTTTGTGGATCTTGCAAACGAAGGCGTATCGCGCGCGGAATCTGTGCGAAAGTTCATTATTTTGCCAGAAGAGTTTACTCAAGAAAACGGCTTAATGACGGCTTCTATGAAGATTATTCGCCCTCGAGTTATTAACCGATACGCTAATTTGCTTAACACGCAAATGTACACGATTCGCAAGAAGTAGCGCTGATTAAAGCGTGGCATTAATCGCCAGCAAACCTACTTGCGATTTACGCGCGAACTACTCAAAACCGCGGTTGACTGGTCTTAACTGACTCGTCTGCCGCGGTTTTTGTTGTTGATTTTGCCCGCGTTTGTTCCCTTTTACCCGCGTTTGTTCCCTTTTTGGTCAATTTTGGAAACAAAAGCAAGAAAAAGTAAACAAACACGGGGAAATTATGCAGCTCGAAATCGTCGATTCGCAGTTTAATCCATAGGTATTTGCTAGAATCACATTGAAAACTATATACCCCCCCCCCGGTAGAAAATATGTTTTCCAAAACAAGACGAACGGCAAGAAATTGCTAAAAATCTTGTTCAAAAACACGAGAACTAACGATTTCCTATTATCAAACATGAGGAGAGGTTTTATGAATGCTAAAATCGCAGCAGCTATATCTTTAGGCGCAAGTTCACTGGCATTATTCGGTGTGGCAAATGTGGCCAACGCTGTTGAACAGAATCCAAACATAACTCAAGAAACTAACAATGTAGTTAACAGCGCAAATCCACAATCCGAACCACAATCCAATCCAAAATCCAGCGAAGAAGCAAATAAAGAAGCAAACAAGCTTGCAGACGAAGCCGAAAGACTAGAAAAAGAAGCCAATACAGAATTTACAAAAGCTCAAGACGAATATAATCAGGCTAATCAAGCTGCAACCGACGCCAACAATGTTGCTAGCACTGCACAATCTAAGTTAGAGGATGCTCAAAAAGAGAAAACTCTCGCAGAAGAAAATCAAACTAAAGCAAATAAAGAATTGCAAGAAAAGCAATTGCAGGCATCTAAAGCAAAAGACGAAGTAACAGCAAAAACTAAAATCTTAGAAGCAGAAAAAAATAAAGAAAAAGCTGCTTTAGACGCAAGGAAAGATGCTGCAAATGCACAAATAGAAGCCGAAGAACTTAATGCTTCTGCTCAAAGTGACGTTGCAAAGCATAAAGAGCTAGCAGATAAAGCAGATGAAGATTTAAAAGATAAGCAAAAAGCTCAAGAGAAAGAAAACGCAAATCTGCAACAAGCCAAGGATGTCCTAAGCAATGCAAAAAAAGAGCATCAGGAATTATTGCAAAATGCCAATCAGGCAGATGTACTTAAACAAAATGCAGATAAGCTTGTTGAAGAAAACAATAACAATCAAAAGAAAATTACGGCCCAGATAGAAGCGCTTACAAATCCAAAATCTGCTAGCGAAAATGAGAATCTTAAAAATCTAGAAAAAGAAGCTCAAAAAGCGCAAGAAAAAGCAGATTCAGCAAAGGCTAATGCTGCTAAAAAAGATTCGGAAGTCAACTCTGCAAGCGACAATCTTACAAAAGCAGAAAATGAGCTTAAGTCAAAGAACAAAGACTTTTATGATTTAAAAAACGATGTAGAGGAAGCTAAACGCACAGCAAAACAAAAAAGTGACGAATACGATCTTACCGCAGATACAGAAGATTCAAACAAAAAAGTAGAAGAAAAGTCTGACTTCTACAAGTTCTTGCAATATGTGATTGATACCGAAAAAGCTAAGGAAAACGCAGGCAACGCTGACCTTATTGCAGACGCTGAGCGCGCTCAAAAAGTCCTTAAGGGTGAATCTTATACGGTTCCTGATAAGAACAAAACTGTTGGAAATGTCACACATACTACTCCAGGATACACAGTTTATGCTCCAACTTGGTACAACGACTTAGTAAAGCCTGGACTTGGCAGGGTTGGTAGCGCAGACTCGCTGCAAAATATGATTGAAGCATCAACATACTACGATGCTCTTAACAAGCTGCGCAAGGCAGACGATTCCTTGCCAGAAGTCGGCGTGCGCTTAACGCATATTGCAGAGAGCATTGTACACTCCTTCTACTCCGCCGCGTATATTGGTCATGCTGTATCTCATGAACCTAATAATGTAGCAGAAGATTTAAAAACACATGCATATAATCGATCTGCGGAAAATGTTGCGTGGAGCAACAAGTTAGACGGGCACGATAGCACAAGAAATCCACAGAAGTTTGAGGACTGCGAGGTAACAGACGAAGGTCATTTTTCTTGCAAAATCAACTCTGGCGACTCACACAACGCTCTAGACGGTTGGTACACAATAGAAAAAACCTTGTACGACAACACAATTAGCAGCGGCAAATGGGCGAATCATAAACTCGCAAATGGCGCTAAAGAAATACTGCAACAACATAGACATGATCTTGCAGATTTTACTCGCAATACAAAAACTATCTTATTTGAAAACGACAATGATGAATCGCTTACTAAGAAGTTTATAAACGCAGTTGGCCATTACACAAACTTTGCCGATAGGTCAAATACTGCTGCGGGCTTCGCCGAAGGCGACAACTCGTATGACAATAAAAACAAATACCAAGATATTGCCATGTGGCATGGTAGCAACGAATCGACGATTACAGTTAGCCAATATAAGGATTTGCTTGATGCTTATGTTAAAAAAGTTAATCCTAATAACAATAACTTGGAACCAGATAACGCAGAAAAGTTGAAGCAGCTTAATGCGGACGCAAACCTTGCAAATATGGCTATTTTTAACGCCAGATATAAGGTTTTGCAGAAAAAGCACGCCATGAGCGAACAGGATCGTGCCGCTATTAAAGGCCTCGAAGAAAAATTCGACGATGCTGTTAGCAAATTTGAGCAAGCTCAAGAAGAGTCTAAAAACGCAAATAAAACCAAAAGCATTCTGGAAAAATCTGCTGAGGCTGCGAAAAAGCTTTATGAAGAAGAAGAGCAGAAGGCAGATGCTAATGCTCAGCTTGACGAAAATGCTAGAGAAAACAAAAAGAAGCAACTTGAGCAAGAACTTAAAAAGTTGCAAGCAGCTTCGACTGATTTGAACAAAAATGCTGATAATGCTAAGAATACTGCAGAAGAAGCTCATAAAGCAGCAAATGCAAAACAGGCTACGATTGATGGCGATTTGAGTGATGCTGTTAATACTGCTCAAGGCAAGGTGGATGCTGCAAAGCAAGCGGTTCAAGCTGCAGAAGCCGACAAGAATAGGGAAAGTGAAGCGCTTGCGGCTGCTAACAAAAAGGCTGATGAGCTAGCTGATAAGATTGCTGAATTAGAGAAAACAGTCGAAGCGGAAACTAAAAAGATTGAACAAGCAAATAATAGAGTTTCTGATGCGCAAAAGGCTGTTAAAAGTGCTAATGATCAGCAAGAACGAGTAAACAACGAGCTTTCTGCTTTAAGTAAAAGAGCAGATGAGGCAAATAAAAAGGTTGCAGAAACTAAAGCTGATGTTTCCAAAAAGATTGAGGCTGTTAAGGCAGCTAAAAAGACCGTTGCAGATGCTAAGGCTAAGGTTGCCTCTGCTCAAGCCACTCTTAAAGCCGCAAAAGCTAAGGTTACAACAGCACAAAAGACTGTTAAGGCTGCTGAAGCTAAGTTTAACGAGATAATCAAGAAGCTGCCTAATGAAGCTACTCGGGAAACATACAGGGCCAAGTTCCTTGCTGCTACTGGGCGATTCCAGAATATGCAAACGGATTTGATGAGCTACACCACGCAGCTTGAAACGTTGACAACTACGTTGAACGATAACGCAGACGCGCTTAATAAGAACGTAAAAGACACAGTGGTTCCACCAGCTCCAGAGCCGTCAGTTCCAGTTCCAACGCCACCTGCTCCTGCTCCTGCTCCAAGCGGAGATAGCGACACAACGCCTGGTTCTGGTTCTGATTCTGGTTCTGATTCTGATTCTGACTCCAGCTCTAGTAGTGATGCTTCTAGTAGCAACTCCAACTACTACAACCAGTATCTTGCAGGATATGCAAACAACTTGTTCGGAAACGAGCAACTTGGCTTTAACGCTGTGATTCCAGCTGCACAATCGCAGAGTGCAAACGGAGCTAATGCTCAGAACGCTAATGGCGTTGCAGCGAATAATGTTGCAGGAGCTGCGCACGCTAACCGCATCGCAGCAGCGCTTGCAGCCGCTGGCGCTAAAGCTGCAGCCAAGGATCTTGCTAAAGCACAAGATGCTGCTAAGGATTCTGCTGCTAAGAACGAGTCTAAGCAGGATAATGCAAAGAACGATGCAAAGGATTCTGCAAAAAGCGAATCTAAGAGCGAATCTAAGAGCGAATCTAAGAACGCTCAAGCTTCTGGCGGCGCACAAAACGCAGCACAAAGCGCATCCAACAGCACTACGTTTAAGGTTGTTGCAGCTATAGCGGCTGTTGTTGCAGGAATCGCAGCAATCGGAGGCGGCACTTACTTTGCTCGCCATCGTCGTGCGTAATCAAAACTAAAGAAAACAAAAACCGCGGTTGACTGGTCTTATAGCGACTCGTCTGCCGCGGGTTTTGTATCTATCAACAACAAAACCCGTCAAATCGCTCGCGCGTTACAGCGCGCTATTCCTCGCGGCTATTAGTAGCCGCTCGGCTGATTTGGCATGTAAAGTCCACTGGACTTTACATTTGAGCCAAATCACGCTTTGACTGAGCTTGAAATGCATTATGCAATTTCAAGCTCAGTCAAAGCGCTTTGCAGCGCAGAAGCAGTGCTTCTGCCTTGAGCTGCTCAGCGCTCCAAATTGCCTTCTCGCGCTACGCTCTAAGCTCGAAGGCAGGTCGTCGCGCCCGCGCATTTTGTACCAAATTCGACCTAAATCACGTACAAAATCCGTCAAACAACTCCGCACTTTGTAGCTCAACACACTAATGAGGGCTACATTCTCGGGCGCGACGAATTAGAAACCCAAGCGCTCAAGCTTCTTAGGGTCGCTCTGCCACCCCTTTGCAACCTTTACGTGCAAATCGAGCACAGCTTTAGCGCCCGTAATACGATTCACCGCAGTACGCAAACGCTTCTTAACGCGCACAAGATGCTCCGCACCGCGCCCAATAATAATCGGCTTTTGCGAATCGCGCTCAACATACACCGACACAATCACATGCGCTTTATTATCGCTATATTGCACATAGTCCCCATCTACTGGGCGCACAATGCTATCTACAACAACCGCCAGCGAATGTGGCAACTCGTCATCAAGCTCCTCAAGAAAAGCCCCACGAATCAGCTCCGCAATCATGCTAGAAGGACTCTCCTCGCTGAGCTGATCGTCTGGATACATCTTCGGACCTTCTGGAAGATTGTCAATCAAAACCTTCTTAACTTCGTCAACATTGTCGCGTTCCAAAGCGCTAACTGGCACAATATCCGTAAAATCAGCAAACTGTTGAATCTCGATCAAATGAGACACCAACTCATCTCGGCTTAGCGTATCAATTTTTGTTACGATTCCAATAAGCGGAACCTTCCACGCCCAGTTTCCAGCCGCATCTTTTTTAGCAAAGTCGGAGCGAAGTCGGCTTAGAATTCTGCGATCTCCAGGCCCAATCTCTTGATCTGCTGGAAGCAAGAAAGCAATAGCATCAACATCTGCAAGCGACTCGTCTACAATGTCATTCAATCGCTGGCCTAGCAAAGTGCGCGGCCTGTGAATTCCTGGCGTATCAACTAACACCATTTGCGCGTTTGGAGTTGTTAAGATTCCGCGAATCGCCTTGCGCGTTGTTTCTGGGCGAGAAGACGCAATTGCGATTTGCGTTCCGATTAGCGCGTTCATAAGCGTTGATTTTCCAACGTTTGGTCTGCCTACTACAGCAACAAATCCCGATTTATAGCCGTTAAAATCAGGCACTTCTACGCTCGCTTTTAGAGAAGGATCTAAATTAGCAAACATTTCGTCATTCATTTCGTCGTCCATTTCGTCCATATCGCCACTCATATCATCAACATCTTTCATATCATTCATAATTCAACACTATTTATTGCTATCATCTTGCAACGATTTGCTGTCTTTGCCACTATCTTTATCGCCATTCTTGGCATTATTCTTGCCCTCGCTCCTGCTGTCACTCTTTCCAGCGCTATCGTCTTCTTCTTTAAGACCCTGAATATCTTTAAGACCCTGAATATCTCGCTCAACAAGAATCGTGGAGACTTTCTTGCGCCGCCCAGCAGAATCAACCGCAGTTAGCTTAAGGCCGCGAGTCACAGCACTCGACCCAACAATCGGCACGTTTCCAAGCAACTTAGTAAGCAACCCAAACACAGTGTCCACATCGTCTTCGTCTATATGCACTTCAAAAATATCTTCCAAATCGGCAATCGGCGTGCGCGCAGGCATTTTCCACACACCCTTACTCACCTCTTGCGGATCCGCATGCTGAGTGCGGTCGTGCTCATCTTCTAGCTCTCCAACAATTTGCTCAATCGCGTCTTCAATCGTCACGAGCCCTGCAATTCCGCCATATTCGTCTACAACAACGGCAACGTGCTGGCGGATTCGTTGCATTTCGTGGAACAAATCATCCACTGGCTTGGATTCTGGAACAAGCATTGGGCTTCGGCCAATCGTAGAAACCGCGCGCTCAGATGCCGCAGGATTAAACACGGTTGCGCGCACAGCATCCTTTAAATACGCGATTCCTTCCAAATCGTCAACCGACTCGCCAATTATAGGCACGCGAGAAAATCCAGATCTTGAGCATAATTTTAGGAAATTTTCCAGTGTTTCGTCGTTTTTAACGCAAATCATATCGGTTCGAGGAACCATGATTTCGCGCGTTAACGTGTCGGAAAGCGTAAGCACATTGCGCATCATCTCCGAAACTTCTGGGTCAAAATCATTTGCCTCTACAAGCCTGTCAATACTCGCTTTAGCTTGATCTAATTGAATATTCTCCAACTCTTCGTCGTCGGAAAGAGCAGCATTTTTCTTATGATTTTGGCTTTGACTTTGCGAATCTCCACGGCTTGCGATTTTTGCAAACGGATTCACAAAAACAGCAATCGAAACTATTCTAGACAAGCGCATTAGCTTAAACACTGGCTGAGCCGCGCCCACAGACCTTGGCCGCACAAGAATAGAAACAATTGCAACAATCATTGCCACTATTAGTCCGATTAATAGCGTTAGCCAAAAAGACGCACCAAGAGCTGCCGCGATTGCAGCAAAAGCCACGCCGTCCAGCACATTACACACGATTCGCACAAACGCGCACGCTCCGCTCGTTGCGTACCTATCTGCTATAAGCCTCTTTGCTCTGCGAATTCTAGCAAGCTTCCTCAAGCGAACGACTTGACTTTCGTTATCGTTCGTTTGTTCTTCAATCATAAGATTATTAAGACTAGACCTTGTAACTCTTGGCACAGCCCCTTCCGCCGCCGCCATTGCAAGCGAAAGCCACACAAGCAAAACTGCGACTATTGCAATCACACCCAAGCAAGCCCACATATGCGCAGGCAAATCGGGAATCGGCGGAATTGTAATGTTATTTAGCATGATTTTTCTCGTATTCTTCCAGCTCATTTACTGCGCCCGATGGCAAAGTTGCGTCGTAAAGCTCACCAGATCTAGCCGCAAAGAACGTTAGCAAAAGCTGCCTTTGCAAGCCAAACATTTGCTTTTCTTCTTGAGGCGTAGTGTGGTCGTAGCCAAGCAAATGCACCATTCCGTGAATCGTAAGCAATAGCATCTCTTCCATTGTGCTATGCCCTGCCGCTGCTGCCTGTTGAGCCGCCACCCACGGGCAAATCACAAGGTCTCCAAGCATTCCTTCACTCACTTTGTCGTCACTTCCAGGAGTCAGCTCGTCCATTGGAAAGCTCATAACGTCTGTAGGGCCTTCTAAGTTCATCCACTTTTCGTGAAGACTAGCAATTGGCTCGGGGTCCACAAAAGTAATCGACAAATCGGATTGAACGCTTACTCGCATTTGTTGCAAAACCCACATTCCAAGGTCGGAGAATATTTTTGGGTCGATTTGCCAAACGGTTTCGTTCATCACTTCAACACTCATGATTACTTGATATTCCTCTCAAGATTTTGCGATTCAAGATTTTGCGATTGCGCGGTTTCTTGCGACTTTCCACGCGCATCCCCAGCCTCGCGCTTTGAACCATTCTTCTCGCGCCTAAAATCAGCCTCGCGCTTTTCCCACGCTTCGTACGCTTCTACGATTCGCCCAACAAGCTCGGCCCTAACAACGTCTTGCGCATTTAAGTGAACAAACGCAATACTTTTAACGCCTTTTAGCACGTTCTCAATCGAAGCTAATCCAGATTTTGGAACCGCTAAATCGACTTGCGTTCTATCTCCTGTAATCACCATTGTTGTGTTAAATCCAAGACGCGTCAAAAACATCTTAAGCTGCTGAACAGTAGCATTTTGCGCTTCGTCTAAAATAACAAAAGCGTCATTAAGCGTGCGCCCTCTCATGTATGCAAGCGGAGCCACTTCCACAACGTTTTCGTCCATATACCTCTTAAGTTGCGGAGCGCCCAACATGTCGGAAAGCGCATCGTAAAGCGGCCTTAAATATGGGTCTACTTTGTCGTTTAGAGTTCCTGGCAAGAATCCAAGATTTTCACCAGCTTCTACAGCAGGGCGCGTCAACACTATTCTTCGCACGCGACCATCTTCTAAAGCTCTAACCGCTTTAGCAACCGCTAAATACGTTTTTCCAGTACCAGCAGGCCCAATACCAAACGTTACGGTATTTGATTCCATTGCTTGCACATAAGCCGTTTGACCCGCGGTTTTTGCGCGAACAGGATTTCCGCCTGCAAAAGTTATAACGCCTTTAGCCATTCGCGCTTTCCGGCTCATTGCGCGCCTTTTAGCATCTTCACTAGATGGCATTAAATCGGCAGAATCTCGAGCAAAATCGCTTTCCATTGCACCAGCACCAAAGCCAGCACCAAAGCCAGCACCATCTCCAGCTCCAGCACCAAAAGACTTTAATCCGCCAAAAACTCCGCCATTGTGCCCAATCCTATCGATTCGCACATTATGCTCGCTACCTTTAAGCACATCTCTTTCTAACATGCGTTTTACAGCATATGAATCAACAGGAGCATCGTAAGCGCAATCAACTATTTTGCGCAACGCGTGTTCAGCTTTGCAAGCGTCTTCTTCACTTCTTGCGCTTCTAGATACGATTTTCACACAATCCGCGTGAACGGAAATATCTACGCTTGGAAAAGCCTTCTCCAACTCTCTTAAGTTTGAATCTGCTGCTCCCAAAACAGCGACTGGGCTTAATTCGCTTGGAATTTGAACAATACGCGTTGTACTATTTGCCACGATTTATAAACTACCTTCTTCAAGTTTTTCGCCTGTTAAAACATGAGCGTGAACATGGAACACGGTTTGACCAGCTCCCAAACCAGTGTTGAAAACAAGGCGATAATCGCCATTATAAAAGTCGTTTGCAATTTTTTGCGCAACGCATGCAATATGAGCCAAAACATCACAATCATTTTGCGCAAGCTCAGCAACATTCTTGTAATGATTGCGCGGAACAATCAAAACATGCACCTTGGCTTGCGGATTAATATCGTTAAAAGCCACTACTGCATCGTCTTCATACACTTTGCTGCTTGGGATTTGCCCATCAATTATCTTGCAAAAAATGCAATCTTTGTCAGTTATGTATGTATTGCATGCTTTATCCATTATTTTGCCCACTTTTCAATAATTCTTATCGCAATTCTTATTACAATTCTTATTGCAAAATACCATTTACCATTTTACACAAAACACGCACAAAGCTTGCAAGAATTAATTGCAAAATTGCTTACTATTCGTACCTGCCAAGCGCTCTAGAAAGCAATGATAAGCATACTGGCCCTGCTGTAGACGCTCGTAAAATATTGCTTCCTAAAACGCAACTTTTAGCTCCAGCATCTATAAAACTTTGCACTTCTTCTTCGCTAATTCCACCTTCTGGCCCTACAATTACGTAAACAGTGCGCGTTTTGCCGTCTTTTAAGCATTTTTCTGTTAAGTCGTTTACATAGTTTTCGATTTGACTAAAAGAATCCGTTGCATCTTGATGCAAAACAACTACAAGACTTCCATAAACGCATGCACGCCTACAAATCGCTAGAATCTGTTTACTTGTAACTGGCTCTAAAAGCTGCGGCATCCACGCTCTGCGCGATTGCTCCGTAGCAGCCTCAAGCACCTGATTCCAACGCTTATCTGTGCGCCCTGGCTTCCATTTTGAGATTGACCTATTTGCGCACCAAGGAATTACTTCGTCTACTCCGATTTGCGTAGCCATATCTATTGCTTGCTCGTCGTGACCCGTTTTTGCAAGCGCCTGAATTAACGCTAATCTGGTTGTTGGCGCTGGCTCTTTTATAAACGAATCTACTTTAACTAAGCCGTTTTCGCTGTCTGTAATCGTTGCGTGAATTCGCACTCCTTTGCCGTCCGAAAGGTCTAGCGAATCGCCATCAGAAAGTCGCATTGCGCTTATTGCGTGCCTTTTAACGTGTTGAGGCAAGCTAAGAGTCCAGCCCTCTTCAATCCCATTTGCAAGAACGGGCGCATCGTCTTTATTTGTATCCAGCAAAAACAAAGCATCTGTCATAATTTAAGCCTAACGTTAGGCGCAGCCAACATTTTTGCTACTTCTGTGATTTTGTGCAAGTATTTCTACTTCTGCATTTTCGCTCAAGTATTTCTGTGCAAGTATTATGGCAAACTAGAATTGTATGAATTGGAGGTATGCGCAAATGGTTGACGATTTTAGACGCAACTTTGTGCATCCCATTAATCAAGATTGCACTTTACAAGATGAAGCTTTTGTGACTTTTCGCATATCTCGTTTTACGCCAGATGACGGTTCTTGCGATTCCGCTGTTACTGGTGATTCAGCGGTTGCTGGCGACTCAAGCACTGCCCCAACCACTAACTCAACACAAACCTCCTCCACTAACTCCCCTGGTTTAGTTAGAAGGCACCGAGAAAGCCCTTTTGCAAAAAAGCGCAAAAGTAGCCCATTTCAGACGCAAAATTCTGGCGATTTACAAGCTAAACCATTAAGCGGAAAACATTGGCTTCAAGATTATACGATTCGCGCGCGCAAAAACGACACGATTTTAGACTGCTTGCTTAAAATTAAGCGCACACTAGACCCCACTTTGGCATTTAGATACTCTTGCGGTCACGGCGTTTGCGGATCGGATGCTGCAAACGTAAACGGCATGCCAACTTTACTTTGCACAGCTACAATCGCTCAAAACGCTAGGCAAAATACGCAAACTCAAGGCGTTCGATCAAGCGGTTTTAGAAAAACTGGTAGCCTAAAGTCGCAAGCAACCACAACATCAGTCGCCGAAAATCACAATCTGCAGTCACAATCTAAAGAAATATCTTCACTAATCCAAAATGGAAGCTTTGGCATTATTGAGATTGCGCCACTTTCTGGCTTTGCTGTTCAAAGAGACCTTATTTGCGATCTTTCCCCAATGATTGCGCAGCTTAAAAGACTTGAGCCATACTTGCAAGCGCAAAATGTTCAAACAAGAAACAGCAGCGGAAAGCTTGCGATTATTGAGTTTTTGCAACACCCAGAGCAGCTTGCAAAGTTTGAGCTTTTAAGCAATTGCATAATGTGCGGCGTGTGCGAAGGAATTTGCCCAGTCTATGCAGGCGGAGAAGCGTTTATTGGACCTGCAGCGCTTATAAATGCTGCGCGATTTATTAACGATTCTAGAGATAACGCCACTAATCGAAGATTAGAGTTGGCGGATTCTAGCGACGGCATAAGCGCGTGCCAATCCGTGCGCGCATGCTCTAGGCAATGCCCACGCGGAATCGACGTTGGAGAAGAGATTTGGCAGCTTACAACGCTTATAAATGAGCGAAAAATGAAGGAAAATTAGCCAAAACTAGCCAAAACTAATTAATAAACTTATCTCCGCTAGCAATTCGCACAGCTTCTAGAGGATCGTCTGTAATCGCAAGCAAACTAGGGTCAAAAGACGATATAAGTCCTCTTTCTTTAACCGTAGTTTCAATCCAATTCATAAGGCCTTTCCAATATTCGCTGCCAAAAAGAACAACAGGAATTTTAGAAACCTTATGCGTTTGAACAAGCGTAAGCGACTCAAAAAGCTCGTCCATTGTGCCAAAACCGCCTGGGCACACAATAATTCCCGAAGAATACTTTAGGAACAT
Source organism: Gardnerella sp. c12Ub_1 (assembly GCF_055804375.1). Classification (NCBI taxonomy): domain Bacteria; kingdom Bacillati; phylum Actinomycetota; class Actinomycetes; order Bifidobacteriales; family Bifidobacteriaceae; genus Gardnerella; species Gardnerella sp. c12Ub_1. Next base: position 526,952 of record NZ_JANUZC010000001.1, read on the forward strand.
TGTTTTGCGAACAAAAAAGTAGCGGAATTGCATTCCAAGATTTACCCATTTGTTTAAGCCCTGCTCGTGAGGCAATTCGATTCCTAGCCCCACGCTTGTTCCGCCAGCTTCTGCCGCTCCGCGATTTGCTGCTTCCATAATTCCAGGCCCGCCTCCCGTAATCACCGCAAAACCGCGTTTTACAAGCTCTTTGCCCATTATGCGAGCGCTATTGTATTCTGGCTCGTCTGGCTTTATGCGAGCAGAACCAAACACGCTAACAGCTAATCCAAGTTTTGCTAAAGCGTCGAAACCATCAATAAATTCGGCTTGTATTCTAAGAACTCGCCAAGGGTCAAGGCCTTGCCACGCATGATTATCATGCGAATCGCTATTAGGCAAATCGTGTTGCAACAGCGTTTCCGTTGTGCTTTCCTTAGGAATCATTGGCCCGCGCATCATTACGGCACCGCTGTAATAAGTGTCTTTCCAAGGTGAGTTCTGTTCGCTTTGCGCGCGCGAATCGCAAGAATTATCTGGATTATCAGATTTACCAGAATTATCTAAATTACCTAAATTATTATTAGAAACCATAAGTCACCTTCTAAAACTTTCTAGTCACTTTCTAGTCATCTTATAATCGCGATTAAAAAACGCATTAAAGTCACTCTTAATCACTTTTAATTGCCATTAATCACTCTTCAATATCGTCTAATTCTTCTTCCATATGATTCGATTGCTTTGCAAGCAAGAATCCAGAAACAGCAGCCGCAATAATAGACGCCACTAGTACGCCGAATCGTGCCTCGCCCGAAAGATCCGCGTCGCTATAAGAAAGCGAAGCTATTAACAAAGACACAGTAAAACCAATTCCGCACGCGCATGCTGTAGGAAAAAGATCGCGAACGCGCAAATCGTCTGGAACGCGCAAGCCCATAACTTTCTTAGCAATCCAAGCAGTAATCATAATTCCAAGAGGCTTTCCAACAACTAGCGCAATCGTAATCGCAATTAATATTGGAGACAAGAATAGCTGCCAAGTCAAAGTTTCAAAATGAACTCCAGTTGCAAAAAGTGCAAAAACTGGAAGCGCAAACAAAGAAGACAAAGGCTGAATTTTTTGACGATACCTTTCAGCTCTAAGCGACTTTTCGCCGTGAACAAGATGCGCAGGAGTTAGCAAACCAACCATTACGCCTGCAAGAGTAGGGTGAACGCCAGCTTGATACATCATAACCCACGCAAGCAAGCCAACAAGCGCCACAACAGGCCATGGAACGCGCTTTAATCGCACAAGCATAGTCCACACTAATCCGCATAAAACAACGCCTACAAACCAATACCACGCGTTAAGCGAAGAGAAGAATAATGCGATTAATGCAATTCCAAGAAGATCGTCGACTGTAGCCAAAGTCATTAAAAATGCGCGCAATGCTTTAGGAAGCGTTTTAGCAAAAAGAGCAAGAACCGCTAGCGAGAACGCTATATCTGTTGCTGTAGGAATAGCCCAACCAGAGCGAACCATATCTAAAGACGGAAGCGCTCCAGAAGTAAGTCGCATAATCTCTTGACCAGCGTGCAACTCCGAGAATATTGTAACAGTTCCAACAAAAAGAATCGGCGGAACAATCATGCCGCCAACCGCGCAAATCATTGGCATTGCTGCAGCGCGCGGGTCTCTAAGAGATCCTGCAATAAGCTCGTGTTTTAAGTCTAAACCAACTGTAAGGAAGAAAATAGTTAGCACGCCGTCTTGAACCCAGTGGCTAATCGACATGTGAATGTTGGTGTATGGAATTCCGATTTGCGTGTGGGAAACAGCTTCAAAAATCGCAGACGTAAATGGCAAATTTGCAAGCATTAATCCAGCTAAAGCGAATCCGAGCATAATCAACCCAGACGTACGCTCATTATTGGCTATTTTGCATGCCACTTTCCACGCGCGCTTTACCATGCGGAATTTCTCCTCTAAGTTTTAAGTTAAGTTTTCAGTTTAGAATGATTGTGCAAAATATGATTTACATGCACTAGGACTTACAAGTATATAAGATACGTATCGAAATATAACAAAAACGCCACTCCGATTAAAAGTGACGTTTCAAATTGTGGAGCTAGGGGGATTCGAACCCCCGACCCCCTCCATGCCATGGAGATGCGCTACCAGCTGCGCCATAGCCCCGTTTTAGTTGTATAGCTCAAACGAACCTTTGATAGAATACAACAGATTTTGCTACCAACCAAACTCGGCGTGTCGTATGCAGCGGTTTTTAGCGCTATTCCTATTCGCTGCCGACTACTCACGCCGCCTATTCTCAACTGCCAGATTGCTGCGAGCCAGATTCGCCTTGTTGCGCAGAAGATCCACCACCCGAGCCGTTAGTCGAAGTCGAAGGCGAAGACGGCGAAGAATCGCCAGAAACCGAGGAATCGCCTTTAGACCCGCGCGCGCCAGAATCCGCTCCAGAAACGCCAGAATCCTCAGAGCTTTGATCGCCAGAATCTGCCTTAGACCCATTTGAATCTAAAGAAGAAGAGGAAGACCTTTCGTGAGTCTTTTTATCTTGCTTTTCGCTAGGATTCTTGCTCGAAGAATCTTTGCCTTCCTTGCCGTCTTTGCCGTCTTTACTATCTTTGCTGTCTTTACTATCTTTCTCATCTTGCGCATCTTGAGAGTCTTTTTGCACATCTTTAGAGTTCTTATCTTGATTTTGAACGCCATTATTTTGGCCATTTTGCCGCATTTGATTATTTGGATTCTGGCCATTATTCTGCTCGGTATTCTGGCCAGAAGGCACTAAATTATCTGTACCCTTTCCTTGAGTAAACAGCAACACAATGCCAGCAGTAAGAAGAACAGCCGCGAGCGCGCTCAAAATAGCAATAACAATCGTAAGCTTCTTATACTTAGCTTCACTATTTGCGTAATCACTTCTGCCTCCTAATTCGCGTTTAGCGTCGTTAAGAGTAAGAATCGAGTCTTCGTCTCCTTCCGAAAGCGCATTATCTTCTTCTTTTAGTTTTCTTAAGGAAGACAATTCCATAACACTCGTGCTTTCGGCATTAAGTGCTTGCGATTCCCCCGATTTTGCGTTTTGCGAGCTTGAAGAATCGACATCGCGTGAAGAATCGCCAGCAAAATTTGCATTATTTGCATTAGAAGCCATTGCAACAACTCTTCTAGCTTGCTTTTCTTTGCTCGAATCAATCATATTATTGTAAACTTCGTATTCTTTAGGCATATCATCCTCTAATGCAATAAAACGCGCATTATTTACCACTTTAGTGTCATCTTCTTCATAGCGGCTTGAACCTGACTTTAACGCAGAAGAAGACTGTATCTTTTTTGAAGACGCGTGAATAACATTTTGATAAAGTTGAGATGCTACAGCAGAGACAATCGAACCTATTGCAACGCCAATAACAGACCCCGCAATACCAATTTTTGACGAAAGCAAAAACGCCGTCACAGCTGCAAGAGAGCCAGCTAGAACTTGCGTAAATGATATTCCCTTAAAGAAGTTCTTCACAAGCACACCTTAAAAATCGTTATCTACCACTATTCACTAAGCAATATGCACCAATTAGTAATCGCCAAAAATATTCACTAATTAGTGTTCAAATTGAGTACTACTTAGATTGTAGATGCTGGCACAGATGCCACTTTTGCTTTAGATTTATAAGAACCTTGCTTTTTCCTCGCGCGCATTAGCTCAATATGCTCTGCCAAACTTGCAAGCAAAATCGCAACAAAAATCAAAGCGAATCCAACAAAAGCCATATTTGTTACGCGCTCATTGTAAAGAATGCTAGAAAATAGCAATGTAAACAAGCATTCTGTGCACATAATCACAGAAGCATTAGCTGTAGAAAGATAAATCAACGTGTAGTTTTGAATAACTTGAGCAACAACAGTTACTATCACTATAAGATAGAACATGTTTGTAAACGTAATCCAATTATCTTCTGCACTAAAGTTAGGCAAAGGCTCGCTTATTGCAGCTCCAAACAAAAATAGAACTCCAGAAACACTAAACTGGCCGAATGTTAAAGCAACGGGATTGTACTGCCTAGAGTAATACGCTAAGTATGTTAAGTTAAACGCAAAAACAGAAGCACAAATAAGAGTTAAAATATCTCCGTGAGAAAGCGTAAGAACAAGAGAGCCTGGCTTTAATGCAACGAATCCAACGCCAACAACGCATGTTAAAGCAGCAATAATTCCTAAAAGCGTTGGCTTTTTTCTAATAATCATCCACGCGGAAAATGGCGCTATAACGCAGTAGGCTGCTGTAAGAAAAGCGCTTCTGCCTGGATCAATCCACCTTAATCCTTCTGTTTGCGTAACTAAAGATGCGTAGTACGTAACGCCCGTTAAAAGAGAAGGAATTATTAGCTTTTTAGTAAAATTTTTGCGAATCGTCTTAAAGAAGACTACGCCCATTATTATGCACGCTCCAAGCATGCGAACTCCCATAAGCCATTGCGGTGGGAATACCTCTAGAGCGTATTTAGACGAGACGTAGCTTCCGCCCCAAATCGCGGCACATAAGAGCAACATGATTCGCGCGATGTTTACGTTAATTCGATTATTCTGCCTTGGTTGAACCGCGCTATTTATTTCACTCATGTCACTCCCCTCATTATTGCAAACAACAAGTCTATAGCATTAAATTTTTCTTTAAGTTAGCTAAATTGCCTTATAAACTTTATAGAATAGCCACAAAAACAAGAAAAGTACAACCCATTGGCGTTCCTTCGGAAAATTTACTACTTTATTGCGAAATCAGCACTTGATAGCACGCTATTGCCTTAATATTTACGATTCATGATTTACAACACATGACTTTGTAGTCGCTCCGACCTGCCTTCGCGCTACGCTTTAAGCGAGAGGCGCTTTGACTGAGCTTGAAATTGCATAACGCATTTCAAGCTCAGTCAAAGCGTGATTTGGCTCAAATGTAAAGTCCAGTGGACTTTACATGCCAAATCAGCCGAGCGGCTACTAACAGCCGCGAGGAATATAGCGCGCACTTTGTGCAATTAGTGATTTATGTCACAAGTTTACGCATTTTTACAAAAACTCATCGATTTTTAAGCCTTTATATGCACGATTGCGCGTAATCTTAAAAGTGATTGAATCATAATCATATGATTGCGCGATTGCACAATAATCAGTTGAAGAAAGGACTCAACATGGCAACTCTTAGTGAAGATATGAAGACTTTTATTGAAAACAATTTGGCTTGGATTGCAACGATTAGCAAAGATGGCGAGCTTGATCTTGGCCCAAAGATGTCGATGTTTGTTCTAGACGATAATCACCTTGCTTACCACGAGCGCACTGCAGGTCAGCATTTTAAGAACTTGCAAGACGGCAGCCAGCTTGTTGTTGCAGTTGCAAATTTGGCAGAAAAGAAGGGCTATCGCTTCCGCGGAACAGTTACACTTCACACAGATGACGCGATTTACAATGAGCAAGTGCGCGTTGCAGAAGAAAAAGGCACAAAGAAGCCTGCTGCTGTTCCTGTTATGGAGATTAATGAAATTCAGGATTTGACTTCTGGAGCTAATGCTGGAAAGACGATTGCTAAAGATTAGTCAATTAGCCGATTAGTGAACTGCTAAAGATTAGTCAAAATACTAATTTTTTGCAAAAATCTAACAAAACGCCGAATAAATTATGACCATTCTATGATGCGTTTTAGAATAGCGAGTGGCGTTCTTCTTCAAAGGCGAAGATGAACACCACTCAATTTCTATTTGATTATTTTATTTACTTAAATTTTTACTTAAATTATTTAATTGTCACTAATTTACTTGTTTTCTTTACGCAATTCGCGCAATCTAGCGTTCATTTCTTCCGCTTTCTTCTTCTCGAAGTAATAAATTATTGCAGCAATTGCAATCGGGAAAATAACAGTGAACGCAATCCATCCGCAAATCACAGCTGGCTCATCTTTGAATGAAATCCATCCAACAATCACAGACACAATAAATTGAATAGCAATTGGCGGCACTAGTGCAAAAACGAATTTTGCGAGATTTGACATGCGTTCATTCGACCAAAAAATAGCGAATACTCCATATCCTATGCCAATAACAAACGACGCTACAGCATAAGATGCAATTCTGTTTCCAACTGCGGTATTTGCTAACAAGCTTGACACAAAACTAATTGCAGTAAAAATAGTGCACGCTATGCCAATGCCTTTAACAATGTTTTTTACCATTGTTTTGCCTATTGTTGTAACTTGCTTTTCCATAATAATCGTTTCCTTTTTAAGTATTAAAAAATTAGTATTAAAAATTTTGATAGTTTTATATTCGACTACGCTTAAAACTACATTCCTAAGCGCTTTTTGAATCCTGCTAAGCATCTGCGACTAATCCACTCAACGCTTCCATCGTCCATTTTTACGCTCATACTTCCGCCGAATCCTGGATCAACTCGAACAATGCGATTTAAGTTCACGATTGCGGATTTAGATATGCGCACAAACGACGCGAATTGCGGATTGTCGAAATCCATTAGGCGCTTGTAAGAAACGCACTCGCCTTTATCGCTGTGAATAATTACGCGCGAATTTTCTACGCAAATCATAATCACATCTGGCTCGTGCATAACAATAATCGAATCATTAATATAACCATATATGAATGAATTATTATTGCTATTTGCCGCATTCGCAGTATTATTTTCGGCAATCTCAGTATTATTTTCAGTATTGCTTGATTTTGCATCTTTAGAATCAATGCTTTGCAAATTGGCTATAATGCGTTTAAGATTATCGTCAATATTGTGAACTGACAATTGAGCGCGCTGCTCTTCTTCTGGCGACACAATAGCAATCGTTACTTTCATCAAGCCTCCCTTCCGTATACTACCGTTAGAGTTTGCTAGCTTTTGCTAGCTTTCTGTTTTGTAATTTTGACTATACGGCACTGTAAATAATCTGTCTTTACAAAACCGCTAAACGGTAGTTTTAGGAATATAAGCGGCAAAAAAGAGAAATTATGCCGCTTAAGCAGCTCCCCAAATGCGAATAAGACGCTGGCTTGTAGGGTCGGCTGCAGGACCTTGATCGTAAGCATCCAAACGCCAATGAATTGAGCCATCCGCATTAAGGCTTGGAATTAATCTCGCCCAACGGCCGTTTCCCATTCCGCCAATCGTCTTATAAGAAGGATCTACCTTGTCTAATCCAAGAAGCTTATGAACAGTTTGAGAAAGGCAAGATCCGTGCGAGAACACTAGTAAATCGCGGTCTGAGCCAGTTTTGCGCGCCCAATCTTCTACAGCTTTCGCAGCGCGCTCGCCAACTTCTTGCTTGGTTTCTGCACCGTGATTAAGCTCGCCGCCTTCGCCTTTTACCCAAGCATTAAAATCTTCTGGCCATCTTTCGCTAATTTGCTGGCGATTAAGACCTTCCCACTCGCCAAAAAATCGCTCGCGCACGCCATCTTCAACATGCACATTAAGCCCAATCTTATCTGCAAAAGCGTGAGCCGTCTGTTGTGCGCGAATAAGAGGCGAAACAATGGCAACAAAACTAGCATCGGCTTCTTCTGGAGTAATGCGCACGTGCTCCTGGCTATTTGGATTCTTTGGGTCTTCTAAGTCGGAAGCTCCAAAAAGCACTCGCAAAGCCTTGCCAGAGCGAGTCACCTGGTCTATCCCCGACTCATCTAAAGCAATATCAATCATGCCTTGAAGTCTAAATTGTGCATTATAAGGCGTCTGACCATGACGAACAAGCATTACGGAACGCGCAATGCCCTCGTGAGCGCTGTTTTTATTGACATTATGCGCAATTTGCGTTGCGCTTTCAACAAAATCCACCATTATCTTGCGCTACCTTTCAGACTCTTGATTATCGCCATTTTGCGCATCATCGACATAATCGCCATCATCTGAATCATCGCCATCATTGCCATCCGCATCGCTCTCGCTATGCTCTGGAAGTTGCAAATCAATTACAGGGCAATCATTCCACAAACGCTCAAGGCGATAAAACTCGCGCGCTTCCTCGTGCATAATATGAATCACAAAGTCGCCAAAATCAAGCAAAACCCACTGTGCTAGTTCTAAGCCTTCTCTAGATATTGGCTTGCGTTTGTTGTCTTTTAAGTACAAGTCTTTTTCGATTTCTTCACTAACAGCTAAGACTTGACGCTCGTTAGATGCAGAAACAATCAGCATGGCGTCTGTAATTCCAAGCAGATTGCTAACGTCAAAAGCTTGGCAATTAGTGGCTTTTAACCTATCGGCTGCAGCCGCAGCAATCCTAATCGCGTTAACAGAGCTTTCTAAAGCCGCCATATGTTTCTCCTAACTTACCGTACTTACCGTCAACCAACGAATCGTCTAATTTCGCTCCCAAGCTGGCTTCCAGCCTTCTACAACGTGCTGCGTATTTTCCGAATACACCATGGAATCCGCTAGAACATCGTGACGCACAACAGAGCCTGCACCCGTTGTAACTCCATCTCCAACAGTAACTGGAGCTACAAACAGGTTTCCTGCACCAACATGCGCGTTAGAGCCAATAGTCGTATGGTTTTTATGCACGCCATCGTAGTTTGCTGTAATCGTGCCACCGCCAATATTCGTGTGCTCTCCCAAATCAGCGTCGCCCATATAGCTCAAATGCGGAACCTTAGTGCCGTTTCCAATATGCGCTTTCTTCATCTCCACAAACGCGCCAGCTTTACTCTCCTCGCCAAGCACATTACCTGGTCGCAAGTACGTCCACGGACCAATGTTTGCAGCGCGGCAAATATGCGATTCTTGCACACGCGAGCGCTCCACAACCGCATCTTCGTCTACTTGCGCATCAATAAGCGTAGTGTACGGTCCTACAACCGCACCGCTTTTAACAATCGTGTGACCTTGCAAGAAGCACCCTGGAAGAACCGTAACATCTTCTTGCAAAACAACATCGTCTTCAATCCACGTGTTTTCTGGGTCTAGAATCGTTACGCCTTCAAGCATCCACTTTTCGCAAACGCGCTTGTTGTATGCTTTTGCAAGCGCAGCTAACTGAACGCGCGTATTCACGCCTTCTACACTCAACGAATCTGCTGCCGCCATTGCTCCAACTCGTCCCATTGTGCGAGCGTGCTCTAGCGCATCCGTTAAGTAAAACTCGCCTTGAGCGTTCTTGGAGTTAAGGTTGGATATTGCGTCTGTAAGCACTTCCGCATCGAACACGTACACAGACGTATTAACTTCCTTAATCGCAAGCTCTCCTGCATTGGCATCTTTGTGTTCTACAATTCGCAGAACATCGCCATTTTTTCCGCGCACAATTCGCCCGTAGCCAGTGGCGTCGTCTAAAACAGCGGTTAAAACAGTTGCCGCGTTTCCTTGATTATTGTGAAAATCGATTAATGATTGCAATGTTTGCGTGTCTAAAAGTGGCATATCGCTTGCTGCGATTAACACAGCCCCTTTAAGCGCATTACCGCATTCTTGTTTTGAAGCTTCATTAAGATCTCGCATTGCGCATTGCACAGCTCTACCCGTTCCAGGCTTATCGTCTTGATTTATAATCCGAACAGCGTTGTTGTAACTTTGTGCAGCTTCTGATACTCGTTGAGCTTGAGCATGCACTACAACAGCAAGCTCCCCTGGGTTTACGCCTGCCATTGCGTCCATTACGCGATTTAAGAACGTTTTTCCAGCGAACTCGTGCAACACTTTCGGCGTTGTTGAACGCATGCGCGTCCCATCACCTGCTGCCAGAATTATTGATGCTGCTACACTAGCATTTTCCATTACACTATGATTTTCCACAAGTGCTCCTTATTTTGCATAATACGTGACAAACATTTTTCACATAACACAAGAGCAAAGCAAAGTGCCCCCGACGCGATTCGAACGCGCAACCAACGGATTAGAAGGCCGTTGCTCTATCCATTGAGCTACAGAGGCGCAAGTTGCAATTATACCAAAATTCTTACATCAACACACCCAGTATTAAAGAATTTGCAAATTAATATTTCTGTTTTGATTTATATTTATTTATTTTTATTTTACTTTGGGTTTTCGGCGCGCGGTTGCTGGCGATTTTTCCGCGCGCACGCAACTAGCTTTCTTACACGCAACACGCGGTATATTTGATTACTCTGCAAAATGTGGTATAGTCATCAAGTCGCGTTAAAACGCGGATAATTTAAGATGCCCCTGTATCCCAATTGGTAGAGGAAACAGCCTCAAAATCTGTGCAGTGTGAGTTCGAGTCTCACCGGGGGCACGTGCACAACGCCGCTTACATTCTAAGCGGCGTTTTTGTTATCCTCTCTCTCATGCGATTTTGCACAACACACAAACAACACACCAAACGACACACCTAATTCTCGTAGCGTTTTTCATTCCTGCGTTTGTTCCCTTTTTGGCTCAAATGGTAAACAAACGCGGGAATCGACAACTTCGAACTTAAATCGTAACGTAAGAAATCACAAGATTCGCACTAAACAAAAACGCGCACCCAAAAGGATGCGCGTTTAGAAAACTAACGATTAACTAGCAATCAACTAGCGATTAATCGCAAGCACCAACGGTGTGAACGTAAATGGAGTCTGTACGACCAGCTTGGCGCTCACCCTGAGCAGTGCTCAAAACAACAATCTTGTCGCCGTCTTCAACCTTGCCAGCTTCACGAAGAACCTTGTCGGTGAAGATCATAAGATCGTGACGGTTCATATCGTGGTAGTCCTCGTTAATCAAGAAGCCTTCAGTGCCCCAGCTCAAAGCCAACCAGTGATAAGTGTGCTCATTGTTGGTCAAGCCATAGATTGGAGCAGCTGGGCGCTCGCGAGAAATACGATGAACGGTACGACCAGTTTGCGTGTAAGCAACAATTGCCTTAGCGTTAAGCTTGTCTGCCAAGTCTACAGCTGCAGAAGAAACTGCACCCGTGCTAGACATGTCAAGCTCCACAGATGGAATGCGATCATAACCATTTTCAGTAGCGTATTGAGAAATACGAGACATGGTCTGAACGGTAACTGCTGGATACTTGCCGACTGCGGTCTCGTTAGAGGTCATAGTTGCATCGGCACCGTCAAGAACAGCGTTAGCGCAATCAGAAGCCTCTGCACGAGTTGGAACTGGAGAGTTAACCATTGATCCAAGAACTTCGGTAGCAACGATTACTGGCTTTGCGTATTGGCGAGAAAGCTCAATGCAGCGCTTGGTAACGAGTGGAACCTGCTCAAGTGGCATCTCCACTGCCATATCTCCACGAGCAACCATAATGCCGTCGAAGGTCTTAACAATCTCTTCCAAGTTTGCAACAGCCTGCGGCTTCTCAATCTTTGCAACGATTGGAATGCGACGGCCTTCTTCGTCCATGATTTCGTGAGCGCGATCAATATCGGTAGCAAAACGCACGAACGACATAGCAATAATGTCTGCACCAGTGCGAATAGCCCAACGAAGATCAGACTCATCCTTTTCAGTCAATGCTGGAAGAGAAACGGCAACGCCTGGAAGGTTAATGCCCTTGTGGCTAGAAACTGGGCCAGCAACAACAACCTTAGTGTGTACGTCGTTGCCTTCTACCTTGGTAACTTCAAGACGAACCTTGCCATCATCAATCAAAATTGGATCGCCTGCGTGGCAATCTCCTGGCAAACCCTTGAAGGTTGTGGAAGTGCGATGCTCATCACCCTCAATATCGTCTGTAGTAATAACGAACTCTTGGCCCTCTTCCAAATAAACCTTATCTTCGCCGTCAGCGTTCTTCTTGAACCAACCACAACGAATCTTTGGACCCTGCAAATCAACAAGAGCAGCAACATTACGACCAGTAGTCTTTGAAGCTTCGCGCACATTGTTGTAAACGCGCAAATGATCTTCAGGAGTGCCATGCGAACGGTTTAAGCGAGCAACATCCATGCCAGCTTCAACAAGCTTGGTAATGCCCTCTAACGATTCGGTAGCTGGTCCAATAGTATCAACAATTTTGGCTTTTCTCATAATGCCTGCCTGTTTCCTTTGTTTATTTTTAAATGGGAAAATACCCACTTTCCGAGTAATAGTGTACCAGCAAATTGTGACCTATGCGCAAAACTCGCAACTATTTATTTACTACGATTAAACATGACTAACTTGCGACTAACCCACAATCAACCCGCGACTAACATGCGACTAGCTGCGCTCACTTATTAATCACTCTTAACTTGCGATTAGTCACGCTAACTTATCAATCATTTTCTTTCAGTGCAATCTTTCAGCGCAAGTTCTATAAGCTTATCCGTGTAATCAGCCATAAATAACGGAATATTCAACATATCATCGTCTAGTTTTAGATTATTCAGCGAGAATCGTATACGTAATTTCGTTTGATTAGGGAATAGTTCTTTAAACTTTTTCAAACTTCTACTGTTAATATTTGCTTCAGATTTAACCTCAACAGGGAAAATATCATTTTCTCGTTGAATAAGAAAATCCACTTCATAAGGCGGATTCGTTTGAGACCAGTATCTAGGCATAACTTCAAATTGAGTAAGTAACGCCTGCAAAACATAATTTTCTGTTAAAGCACCCTTAAACTCAGTAAACAGCCTATTGCCTTCCGCAAATGCAGTAGGAGCAAGTTGTGCTAATCGCCTTAACAAACCAACATCTGCCAGATAAATCTTAAAAGCAGATAGATCATCATAAGCAGCAATAGGTAAATTCGGCGCAGTATTTCTATAGATTTTATACACCAATTGTGCCGACACCAACCATTGCAAAGCGTCTTCATATTCTCTTGCCCGAGCACCATTTTTAACAACTTTATACAAGAATTTTTTGTTTTCACGCGCCAGTTGAGATGGAATAGAATTCCAAATCATTGATATTTTAGGAAACTCACTAACATTAGGATGTTTCGCAAAATCTCGTTCATAAGCTGTTATAATTTCAAACAATGTTTCTTGCATTGCGTTTACATCTCGCGCTTTAGCCCACATTAAAACTGACTCAGGCATTCCCCCTGTAACATAATACATTTTTAATTTCTCGTATAGAGGATTAAAAAATGCGTCTGGAATCGGCTCTATTTTATCGATTTGTTCAATATACTTCGCTAGATTTTCATCTCCATTAGCAAGTAAAAACTCTGTGAAATTCATTGGGGTTATTTGCATAAAATTAACTTTTCCAACTGGGAATGAAGATGGTTTTGCAAGCGTTATTCCAAGTAATGATCCAGCGCAAGCAACATGATATTGCGGAGCGTTTTCGCAAAAATATTTCATAGAGTTTATTACTTCTGGGCAGTCTTGAACCTCGTCAAATATGATCAGCGTGTTTTCTGGTTCGATTTTTTGGCCGCTTGCAAGCGTGAGGTTTTGTAAAATTCGCTCCACATTTTTAGTGGTTTCAAAGAATTGCTTATATTCTTTGTTTTCATCGAAGTTAAAATAAGCAATATTTTTGTAGTAAAGCTTACCAAATTCTTTTAGTATCCAAGTTTTACCAACTTGACGCACGCCTTTTAATATCAATGGTTTACGATACGGCGAGTTCTTCCATGCTAAAAGTTTGCTCATAATCAGCCTTTTCATGATTACTCACCTTTCATCTTGCATTACGCTATTAGATATTGCAGCCGTATTAGTGCGTTGCTGTTTTTACGCGTGATTGTTCTGCTACGTTATTATGTTGCAACAATTCTGCGGTTATTCTGTTATATTTTGCGTTATCTTTTATCGTGTATCACATTATTATACATAATTTAATGCATTTAATCACATTATTATACATATTTTGGTGTTTTTTATCACATTATTATACGATTATACGCATTGATACGCATTACGCATTAAGTAGCGCTCGCATAAAACATGAAAATACACGCAACAAAAGAATTGCTGCACACACTAAATATTTTGGCCTTTATGACTTGACGACATGTATTTCACACACCGCGCTTTCCAATCGTCCTCACTAAAGCAAACTCAAGCTAGCATTAAAATCAGCTTTTTCTAGCAATTCTTGCACATCTTAATATTTTGCAGCCATCTTCACACTCCTTCAGGTTTACCAATACGCCTAATTTCCATCCAACAAAAAATACCTAAACCAACAACGGGAATCTATAATCTGAATAGTAGTTAAACTTTTGCTTTCATTCGCTTGCATATGCTTGCAAGAATTTTGTAAAATAAGGTCAGAAAGGACGCGAACACAATGACAAACACGAACGCTGTATATGCAAGAATCGACACAAATCTTAAAGAAAACGCTGAAAACATCTTGAACCAACTTGGAATAACACCATCTTCAGCAATCCAAATGCTTTACAGCCAGATTGTTTTACAAAAAGGCATGCCATTTGAACTCCGCTTGCCAACTAATAAGCCTACTGCTTTAGGCAGCTTAACAAGAGCCGAGTTGGATAAAGAATTACAAAAAGGCATCGACTCTATTTCAACTGGCAAACTAGACAGTGCAGATGAAGTAGACCAATTCTTCGCTAAAGAATACGGAGTATGAGCAAATCATACAGAATCATTTATTCTCCACAAGCGTTCCTTGATCTTACAGAGCTATACGAATACATTCGTTTTACATTATAAGTTCTAAGAATAGCTGAAAAACAAGTCAACCGCATTAAGCATGCTATACGTTCTCTTGAGACTATGCCTATGCGATATACACTTGTTAAGTGGGAGCCGTGGTGTTCTAAAGGAATACACAGAGTTCCCATAGATAACTACACAGTTTTTTACCAAGTAGACGAAAATAAAACTACAGTTACTGTTATCCGTATCTTCTACTCAGGCAGAAATATAGAAAATATTGTTAACGACACAAACAACTAATACACGATTTTTTGAGCGAGAATTGAAACGAACTAAGTAGCGAAAGAAGTAGCGTAATTTTGAACGTTACGGAATGCACACCCAGCTTTAACCCCTCAACATTAATACGACACTCTCCACGTGGATTGATTGTTCAACGAGTAACCTATAATCCACCTGCTGTATAGGGCAATCATAGAACAGTCATCCCCCTGAAAATCGGTATGTCGAGCCGACACAAGTGTTGGGTAGCCTTATTGCTTGTATAGGAAAATACTATAAAAGAATATCCTTTAATGCATTGCTCATCAATTCCTGACGTTTCTCCATAAACTCTTCAAAATTTGAAAGTTCATAAGAAATATTTCCTGGAAGGTACTTAGCATTTTCACTATTTTCAGTAATCTTCAACCAATCAACGAGTGGTGTGGCATTCTTAGATTCATTCTCTCTGCCTTCGAGCAACTGAAGGTTTGCTAATGTGTTCCTTCTTCTACGCCAATCTTCTTTAGTATCATCATCAATCACTGTTCCGTCCGGCAATATCAAACCATCAATTTTGCTTTCTTCAAATCCCGTATACGGATGCATATGGTCTTGGTGGAATCCCTTCTGACTATATTTCAAATTTGGATACAGAAGAGATAACAACATAAATGTATAGGCTCCAATCTCGTATGTATCAAACATTGAATCAATCTCATCCGCAGTATATCTAAGAGTTCTGTCACCTGTGAATCTAATCCCATTTAGAGTTTTCATACTAAATGAATTAGATGGCGCAGCCTTCAATGCCTCTCTTATGCTTGTCAGTGCAGAATTTGATGCGGTGCCAAAAATCTGTCTTACCTGTGCGATTACAATATATTTTCTTAATTCAGCTTTACTGCTTGAATCGAAATCACCACCTTTGTATCTGTAGTAAACCATAGGAGAAACAGCCACATAAGAAATCATGTTTTCTGAATTAAATCCGAACTCATTTAACAAATCAACTGTATCCTTGATGGCTTTTCGGATTGCAGCCCAGTTTTGTTTTATTTTTAATACACTGTCTTTTTTGAATGTTTCTACTTTTAATGCTACGGACATATCTAAAAGATACAAACAAGTTCGCATTATAAAGTCATTAGAGAATTTGAATCCTTCGCCTTTCTTATTTATTTCAGAAAGCAACTTATCAATTTCATCCCTTGCCTTATCCCAATGAGAAACAATAGTAGAGAATAACAAGTCACTCTTTGAAAGAACGGTTCCACCAGAATTTACTCTAACGAAAATATCTAATACGCTGTCAATCGAATCTTTTTCTACCTCAAAGTAGTTGATAATTTCATCAGTAACAAGTCTTGTATGTAAAAGCGAAATGTTCTTTGTTGCAACTTTATCTGTTGCCCAGCCATTTGGAATGATAACTTCTGTTAATAAATCTTCAGCTGAATACTTAAGAATATCTTTTACTAAATACCATATCTTATTGTCCTTATTCTTTGCGGCTTCTTCTGCTGTTAAAAATCTGAAATCGTAAGAAATGTCCTCATCATCAGTTTTTTCACTGTGCAAATCAAAGTACAGTTCTTTCTTCGGAAATGCATCATCATTCTTCCATCTTTTGTTTGGAAGTTTTCTGCTCATACTTCCTTGCAAAGCTATGTATAGAGAAGTCAATCTCTGCTGGCCATCCAAAACAGCCCAGATCGTTTCATCTCCACTACCAAACGGGAACGGCTGCGGTGCAGCCGGATTCTTACACATATCTCGCTCATGGTAATCTTTTATAAATTCATACATTGAATACTCTTTTTGGTTCACAATAGTTTTCTTAACTTTCCAAAAAAGAAAAGTTCCAATAGGATATCCAAGCATGATAGAATCCATTAATCTTGTGATCTGTGAATCTCCCCACACATATTTTCTTTGAATAGCAGGAAGATAGAATCTTCTACTATTTACATCATCTATTATTGCTCTAATACTTTTCTTTTCGTATGCCATGATTTCTCTCACTCATTACTTGTTTTTATCATTTCTCCACCCGGGAAGATAAATGATTGCTCAAAGGTAACCTTCATAACATCATCTATCTGTTTCAACTCCTCAAGAGTAACTGTATCTCGTTTCAGTTTCTTACCAAAGTTCTGCGAAGTCTGCCCTATCCGTCTGGCAAGTTCCGAAACGCTTATATTTTTTTATTACATAATTCTTTAATCATATCAAATGTCTTCATCGTTATCCTCTATGTCTAAAACACACCTAAACTTATTACGCTATAAACTATTTGATTGATAAATTCAATCCTGGCATAATTCCACCATATAAATTTTCTATAAATGACAAAAACACCATGTATTGCTGCAAGGTGTCCGTTCTCATCTTTGGTGTATCCCAAGAACCAGTTGTGATTGACATGAATCTCGCAGTTCTGATATCTGAACTGAATACACATCTTAACATTCTTTGAAAGCTACTCCGATTCCTGCCATGCAAGAGAGGCCATAATCATAAGCAACACATCACCTTTAGAGTCCATCGCATTGATGAGCCGCCACTAATTAAACCTTTTAACGTTTAGCACTTACAACCACATTTCTAAACATAGCCAATCGTCATATCAATATCTCGCCAATCGTCGGAACAAAAACTCGCCAATCGTCGTACTAATATCCCACCAATTCGCAAGGAAAACTATGAAACATCGCACTTACGCTTGCACATTAAACCTTTTATCAATAAAAAAGCTGTAGATTTAAAAATGTGTTATTTTATTTCTTAAACAATTCTGAATGCGTACCAAGCCTATATAACATCAAAACAAGAACTTCATTCTTAATTTCATATACTAAAAGCCAATCTGGTTCAATATGACATTCTCTTGTTCCGCTATATTTTCCAGTCAGAGAATGATCGCAATATTTAGCTTCTAGCACGCCACCATTGGCTAAAACATTAATTACTTCTGAAAGATTATCCGTATTTTTATTTTGTTTCTTAGCTAATTTAAGATCTTTTTTGAATTGATTCGTGAATTTTACTTCGTATTTCATAAATCAAGAGCCGCCTTAAGATCTTCCATATTCCTATAACCCTTTACACTAGGATCAGATGCAATTCGTCTACCCTCCTCAATAGCAGCAATCGTTGTATCATTTGGAA
Source organism: Gardnerella sp. c12Ub_1 (assembly GCF_055804375.1). Taxonomy (NCBI): domain Bacteria; kingdom Bacillati; phylum Actinomycetota; class Actinomycetes; order Bifidobacteriales; family Bifidobacteriaceae; genus Gardnerella; species Gardnerella sp. c12Ub_1. The sequence continues at coordinate 544,883 of NZ_JANUZC010000001.1, forward strand.
CCTCTAATTTAAGAGAAAATGGAATCCCGTTCTCACGAATAGTTGTTCGCAAAAACATGTTAATTGCTGTTGTCATATTGAGACCGAGTTCTGAAAAAATCTTATCAGCTTGTTCCTTAATTCCCTTATCTGTTCTGATATTTAAATTCGTAGTAGTCACAACAATACCTCCATCTTCTTTTACTATACGCAAATATTCGTTTATATTCAACATATTATCATTACATTGTATATAATTCAGACCAACTAAAGTAATATAACTGAATAGGAATTGCAAACGCAAACAACAAAGCGCAAGAAACAATAAGGCAATCTAAAAGAACAAGGCGAGCACCGTTTAACCAGTGCCCGCCTTAATTTATTTATGACTTACACAATAATGCAAACTAGCGCAAATGCTTAGCACTATTGAGATTTATGACAGCGCAAGAAGCCACAAATAAACCAAACACAATAGAGACGAAGGATGCAAGAGTTACTCCAGAGGCATCCGCACCACTATTTGGCAGCACTCCAGAAGAGCGCGTGCCAGCAGTCCGCGACTTAGCAGAACCGCTTCTGTTTGCGAGACCGTTTGACGAGCCATTGGCAGCTGCACCATTTGCAGCACCATCTGCCGAGCCGTTCGCAGCACCGTCTAACGTTCTATTGTTATTTACGCTGCCGCCTCCAACATTCAATTCAGGATTATCGCTTGAATCTGGTTCAACACTTCCGCTGTCATTGTTGTCGTCATTATCGCCACCATCATCGCTGCCTGTATTCTTCGTAAAGATGGCATACACAGTCAAATCACTATCAACAGTCGTTGTGCCAGTAAATGCTTTACCTTTACCATCCGAGCTTGTATTCCACTCTTTGAAAGTATAACCATCCTTCGTTGGATTCTTAGGCATAGACTGGCCAGTCAAGGCATCCGTATCAATAGCCTTACCAGTTTCCACCTTTACCGTTTGAGTCTTATCGCCGTTCTTGAAAGTAACTGTATTGCGAATCTGCTTCCACTCGGCAGTAAACACGGTATTAGCATTCAAAGTATAAGTATCACCTGGATTGTAAGTGTTACCAGCAGCATCCGCCCAGTTTAAGAACTGATAATCTTCGCGCGTAGGCGCAGGCAATATATTAATATTCTTGCCTTGCTGTACTGCTTCACTTTTCTTGGCTGTACCATCACTAAAGGTGCCGCCATTAGCATTAAATGTATATCTTGCATTCCATTGTGCGCGAAGTAAAAATACACCATCATATAATGGGTCTAAAGTAGTATCATTGTATGTCTGCCAATCACGGTTACAATCCGAAAATAGCGAATTATTATCCCAATAGTAGCGTTTGCCTACAATGTTACGCTGTCGGTAAGCTTCAATATCAGGAAGCTCGGTATACCATCCCCCAAATTCCAAATCTTTTTTTGTTGGGTTAGCTGGGAAATCAACCGTATTATCTTTTTTTACAGTTTTTATGATTGTGCCCGACTCACTGCCAATATTTCCGCCCTTAGGATCGAATTTCACATTCATTTTTCCAAACGAAATTCTAACAACCATAGGGTCATTATCTTTGTCGAGGTGATATTTGACTGTGAATTTAGAATAACCGCTTGCTTGAGAAATATATTCATGATCCGCATTATAAGAAAGATTATAACCGTCAAGAATGCTATTAGTATCAATCGTTATTGTTAATTTTTGTCCTATCGCAAAATTGCCAACAAAACGCTGAAAGTTAGATTGCAGCTCTTTCTTGACATCAATTTTATTTCCATTTTCATCTTCGACAGTTATCGGAAGATTTTCCCACATATTTTCAATGTTCTTGGCGACTTGATTTTTAGCACCTGGATGTATGTAACCATCTCCAGATTTTAAAACAATATCCATATCAAGTGAAAGCGGATATTTCTTAACTTCTGTAGTTGTTTTGCTATCAGCTTGTGCATTCACAACCCCTGCAAAAAGTCCAATCGCAGTTATAAAAGCAACTATTAAACTAATAACTTTATTTATTATTTTATTATTCATTTTATTCCCAACCAAATTAATGATTATAGTAATAATAATTTTTTATTAAATTCAAAAATTTATATAGCGCAAATATAGGTTTATAGGCCAAAAATTATGTGCGAATTCAAAATAAATAGTGTATAGAGTGGTGAAAATTGTAAAAAATTATGTTACAAAAAAGACAAAATCACGCTGTCTGTCTGTCTGTCTGTCTGTCTGTCTGTCTGTCTGTCTGTCTGTCTGTCTGTCTGTCTGAGCATGCTCTCTCTCAATCCTTTTGTCAAGTATTTTTTCAAAAAAATAAAATAAATTTATTTTTTCACATTAACAAAATTTAGAATATTCCATGGCTGATTCTCTATCAATGCAAAGACATCGCGTGAATCATAGACAATAAATAATCTTTTATTAACATATTCAAATCCAGCACTCACCACATCTAACTAGAATACTCAATATTTGACGCATACATTAGCTTATTTATTATCAACGCTAACTTACAAGATAACTTACAAGCTCACTCATTACGCTCACTTATTAGCCGCATCCATTTGACGCAACTCTTTTTTAAGATCGCGTATCTCGTCGCGCAAACGAGCAGCAAGCTCAAACTGCAACTGTTCTGCAGCAACATGCATTTGCTCGCTCAAATTCTTAATCAAAGACATAATATCGCTTTGCGGCAAGGCGGATATATTCGCCATACGCTTTTCTTTACTTTGCTGCCCAAGATTTGGCTCTTTTGGCACTCCATAATGCGAATTCCCAGCCTTATTAGCATTCCTGTAACCGCCTGCTAGCAAAGTTTGAGTATCAACATCCTCTTTAGCAAGCATGTCGTTAACGTCACTAATCTTCTTTCGCAAAGGCTTAGGGTCAATTCCATGCGCCTTGTTATACGCGATTTGCTTTTCGCGACGCCTCTCCGTCTCGCTAATCGCCTTGCTCATAGCATCCGTAACGCTATCTGCATACATAAGCACAGTTCCCGAAACGTTACGAGCAGCGCGGCCAATCGTCTGAATAAGCGAACGGTAAGATCTTAAGAAGCCTTCCTTATCTGCATCCAAAATCGCAACAAGCGAAACTTCTGGCAAATCCAGGCCCTCACGAAGCAAATTAATGCCAACAATCACATCAATTTTGCCTTCGCGAAGCTCGCGCAAAAGCTCCACTCTGCGCAAAGTATCAACATCCGAATGCAAGTACTCAACTTTAATACCAAGCTCCAAAAAGTAATCAGTTAAGTCTTCCGCCATTTTCTTTGTAAGCGTAGTAACAAGCACGCGCTCATCTTTTGCCACACGCGCCTTGATTTCCGCAAGCAAATCGTCAACCTGCCCTTCCACAGGTCGAACCTCAATCTTAGGGTCCAGCAAGCCAGTTGGGCGAATAATCTGCTCAACTACGCCATCCGAAAGCCCAAGCTCATAGTCTCCAGGCGTTGCAGAAAGATACACAGTTTGACCAACATGCTCCAAAAATTCGTTCCACTTTAACGGGCGATTATCCATTGCCGATGGCAGCCTAAAGCCATGCTCTACAAGCGTTCTTTTGCGCGAAGCATCTCCCTCATACATAGCTCCGATTTGTGGCACGGTTACATGCGACTCATCTAAAACAAGCAAAAAGTCGTCTGGGAAAAAGTCAAGAAGCGTATGCGGAGGCGTACCTGCCGCGCGACCGTCAAAATGCCTCGAATAATTCTCCACTCCTGTGCACACACCCACTTGGCGAAGCATCTCTAAATCGTACGTAGTTCGCATTTCCAAACGCTGAGCTTCCAGCAATTTATTTTGCTTTTTAAGCTGCGCAACGCGTTCGTCACGCTCTTTCTCAATCGCCTCAAGCGCACGCTCCATGCGCTCCGGACCTGCAATATAGTGAGACGCTGGGAAAATATGAACGCTACTCTCTTGGCGAATCACTTCCCCAGTAAGCGGATGCAACATTGTAATTCTGTCGATTTCGTCACCAAAAAACTCAATTCGCACAGCTAATTCTCCGTAAACTGGAATAATCTCAACCGTATCTCCGCGCACTCTAAAAGTTCCGCGCGTAAACGCAATGTCGTTACGCTTGTATTGCATACTAACAAATTGACGTAATAAATCGTCTCGCTCAAGTTGCTGGCCAACACTCAGCATAAGCATTCGCTCGGCATACTCCTCTGGGGTACCGAGTCCATAAATGCACGAAACAGTAGCTACAACAACACAATCCCTACGCGTAAGCAAATTCGCTGTAGCTGCGTGACGAAGACGCTCAACATCGTCGTTAATATTCGAGTCTTTTTCAATATACGTGTCTGTTTGCGGAATGTACGCTTCTGGCTGATAGTAATCGTAGTAAGACACAAAATAGCTCACAGCATTATCTGGCATAAGCTCGCGAAACTCCGCGCAAAGCTGAGCTGCCAAAGTTTTATTCGGCTCAATAATAAGTGTAGGCCTTTGCAAACGCTCAATCAGCCAAGCGGTTGTAGCAGTTTTACCAGTGCCAGTTGCGCCCATTAAAACAACGTCGTTTTCGCCGTTTTCAATGCGATTTGCTAACTCTTCGATTGCTTGCGGCTGGTCGCCCGAAGGCTTGTATGGCGCTTTTACAACAAAAGGCTTGTTTGTGCGCTGAATTTTATTCGACATTATTTTTCTCCAAGAGCATCAAGAGCATTTTATTTATTTTACTAAAACCCAACAATCGCGCGGTTGCTGGCGACTTTTCCTTTGGGTCTCTAATGCTCCTTACTAATCCTCACCCATCCACGTTTTAATTTTTGAATCAACGCTTTTAAGCATAACTTCCATAGGCTTTGTAGAATCAACCACAAAATCCGCGATTTTTTTGCGCTCAATCTCTTCAACTTGATTATTTATGCGCTGCTGCGCCTGATTCTGACTCATTTTGCGCTCGATTATCATTCGCGCAATGCGAACATCTTTAGGCGCTTCAACTGTAATAATATGGTCAAAACTAAATGGAATGCTGTCAATTACTTGCGCGAGAAGCGGAATATCGTGCACAATAATCGAGCTCAAAGCGCCGACTTTGCAACGGTTTTCTTTGAGCTGACTATCATGCTTGCTCTCATACTCGCTTATATACTCACCTTCTAAAGTCTTCGCTAAATCATAAATAGCAGGATGAATAAGCGACTCAATCCTGCTTAATGCTTGCTTATGATTTACATCATCACCAAAAATATGCTCCGCAATAAACTCGCGATTCAAAGAGCCATCATTCAAAACGGCATCTTCTCCAAAAATGCCTACGATTTTCCGCAAGACTACGCTTCCTGGTTCCACTACTTTACGCGCTAAAACGTCGTAATCTATAACAAACGCGCCAAGCGAACGTAAATGGTTTACTACAGTAGATTTTCCAGCCGCGATTCCGCCCGTTACCGCAATCCGCATCATTGTCATATTTTGATTATAATTAATGCCCCAGTAACTAATTACCGGGGCATTATATGCTAAATAGTAATTGTAAAATTAGTCTTGAAGTTCAGCACCATCGGCATCCTTATGCCACTTAGAACCAGGCTGAGAGCAAAGAATGCAAATTCCTTCAATAAATGCCCAAATTCCAGAAACAAAAGCCAGCAAGCCGAAAGAAAGAATAGAAATAAGAAGCTGGGCAATAGCCTTGCCTTTAAAACCAAGATAGAAATTGTGCACACCCAAAGCGCCCAAGAAAATCGCTAACAGGCCTGCAGCAATCTTGTTACGAGAGCTTCTGTATGTGTTTGATGAATAATTATTAGACCCATAGTTAGAGTAGGAAGACGCTTGATTGTACTGAGGAGCAGACTGAGAGTACTGACCATGCTGAGGCTGAGAATACGAATTCTGGCCATACTGAGGCTGACCATACTGTGGCTGAGCATTGTACTGAGGCTGAGCACCATACTGGGATTGGTCGTTATATTGTGGCTGAGCCTGGTTGTACTGCTGAGACTGATCATTGTACTGTGGCTGTCCGTACTGAGTCTGATTGTCAGAGCCTGAGTAATCTCCAGTTTGATTATCCAAATCACTCACAATAATTACACTTTCTCTCGTAAGAAATTTATTTTCTTAAAAACTATATAATAAAAAATTAATAAATCAAAGCGTTATTACTAAAGATATTAAAAGATGCCCCGATGATTACTCACCGAGGGCATCTTGTTTATAAGCTTTTAGTAGAAAACTACTTCTTTTCGCTCAAAAACTGTTCGCGCAAAGCTGCGAGCTGATCGGAATCAGCTAAAGCACCTTCGTTAGCAGCCTCATTTACGCGCTAAAACATCGTAATCTATAACAAACGCGCCAAGCGAACGCAAATGGTTTACTACTGTAGATTTTCCAGCCGCAATTCCGCCCGTTACAGCAATACGCATCATTGTCATATTTTGATTATAAACGATACATTTCTCACAATAACGTAAGTTTTAATTGACACAACTAAAACTTCTTATATAGCACGCAGTAAATAGACCCGTAATAAGATTTCCAATTATCGGTTAATAAACTGTATCCAAGCTTATTATAAAAATCTAAAGCAACAACATTATTATCTTTTTCTGTAGATAAAATTATTGTTTTATATAATTTAAGATTTTCGACTTTCTTCATAAGCGCACTGCCAACGCCTATATGCTGAAACTCAGGATCTACAAACAACTCATTTAGCTCTAAGCTTTGATTGTACCAATCATAATTTTCTGATAAAAATGGCTTAATTTGATTCGCATACCAATTATCTTGTAATAATTCTATGCCATATAAAACACCGATAATACGATTATTCATTGTAGCAACAAGTAAAAGCGCACTATTGTTATCTTTCAAACTATCTAATATGCGCTCACGAACATTATCTATACGATCCAGTTCTTTAGGGAATGCTTTTAGATATAAATCTAAAATTATATTCATATTATCTTTGGCTTCTAAATAATCTAATTTTTTAATTTCAATATTCTTCATAAAAATCCTTTATACAAGCTACTATCCGTATTACAACACAACATATTTAATCGACATATGCATATTTGATTTTACATAACCATCGTTATATAAGTACTAATTATTATTTTCGAAATATTTTCGCTTATATTCACTTAATCAATATAATTTCTTCTTTTTATCATAAAATTCAACATACGTCACATGTCATATGAATGATTTAGAATCTACAGATACGAGGTAATTGTTCTCGCAAACTATAAAGACAAAGATGTAATTTATAGGTAATTACTTATACGCCTTCAATGAAGAAAGGAATATAATGATTGGAACAGCGCATAAAGTTTGCAAAAATATTTTCTCAGCAATTCTTACATCTGCAACAATTGTGTCACTTAGCATAGGTGTAGCATCAGCAACTACCCCCCCCCCATGAACAAACTGAACCAGTAACATTTACGATTACACGTACGGATGATTTAAAAAATGATGTTCGAGTTGGGGATACGCTAAGATATAAGCTGACTTACACAAATAATACTAATCACAATGTGACTGTTTGGCCAACTAACAGTAATCTCACTGCTGTGGCTGTTGAAGGGAATAACGGTAACTGTAGGTGGAGAAATCTACAACCAGGAAAAACTGTATCATGCACGCAAGGATTCCATATAACAGAGGATTCTGATATTAAAGAAAAAGGTTTCACTCCATCAACCGATTGGAAAATTAGCAAAGATGCAAATGGTAATGAAGTTATATCTACTCCAAAATTAATTGGAGACAAAGTTACAAATATTAATCCAGTTCCAAGGCCTAGAAAAGACGGAGATCCTATTAGATTAGCAACAATAGGTCAAACTGTAGAAGGACTAACTGGAAAACCTTATTATAGAATACCTGCAATAGCTGAAGCTAACAATGGTTGGATTCTTACAGCTTGGGATTATCGACCAAATAGTGCATATGATGCTCCTAATCCAAATTCTATTGTTCAAAGAATATCTAAAGATGGTGGAAAAACTTTTGAAAAAATACAAATTGTAGCAAAAGGAAAAGAAAACCCAAATAAATATGGATTCTCTGACCCTTCATATGTTGTAGACCAAGAAACAGGCAATATTTTCTTATTCTTCGTCAAATCATACGATGGTGGAGTATGGGATTCTACAGCTAGCACTAATCAAAGTGATAGACATATTTTAGATGCTGCTGTTACTTGCTCAAAAGATAACGGTTTAACTTGGAGCGAACCAAAAGTTATAACTAAAGACATAACTAAATATCCAAAAAATGAACGAGCTAGATTTGCTACTTCTGGACATGGCATTCAACTAAAATACGGAAAATATAAAGGTCGTTTAATACAACAATACGCAATAGTAAACAGTTCCAATGGAAGTGTGCAAAGAAACAATGAGAAGTGGCAAGCCGTATCTGTATACTCTGATGACCATGGAGTAACTTGGAAAGCTGGAAATCCAGTTGGACTAGGTAAAGAACAAAGCCATATGGATGAAAATAAGGTTGTAGAGCTTTCTGATGGAAGAATTATGTTAAACTCTAGACCGCATGAAGGTGGTGCAAATAATCATAGAATCATTGCTCTTTCTAATGATGGCGGAGAAACGTATGGTAAAGCATACAAAGATGAGACACTGCCAGATCCAGGTAATAACGCTCAAATAACAAGAGCATTCCCAGATGCTCCAATTGGTTCTGATGCAGCGAGAATCCTCTTATATTCATCTTCTTCTGGTTCTGGAAGAGCAAATGGTTTGATACGTGTCTCATACAATGATGGAGAAAATTGGACAGAAGAAAAGGGATTCAAGAATGGCGCAATGGCTTACTCCACTATTCAAGCTTTAAGTCAAAAAGCAGGAGGCGGCTATGGTCTTCTATATGAGGGCGATAATAATGACATAATGTATACGAGAATTTCTGCTGAATGGTTAAGTATACGTCCTAACATAACCTTAGGTTCTACAACTAAAATCAATCTATCCACCAAAGAGATAAGTCTTCCTGTGGTAAATCCTACGAGTACTAAATATGAAAATATTAAAGTTACGTCTATAAACACAAGTGATTTTACTGCATCAAGCGATTCTGTAACAATCGAAGCGAATAAAACTACATATATTCCTTTGAAAATTGAAGTGCCTAAAACAGCAAAAGTTGGAGATAAACTTACTGCAAAAATTCGTATTGCGTCTGCAAATAAAAATCAAGATCGTTCAAACACAGAATTATCATTTGAAACGACTATAACCTTAAATGTTGTAAGTGAAACTAAAAATTCTAGTACTCAAACAGATCCTCTATCTAACGATCAATCACATACTGATATACAAATCAGCAAAGATTCTGAAACAACACAATCTGAAAAGGAGATAAATAAGAATATTAGTCCAAATATAATTCCAAATAAGAATAACAATAAACAGAACAGCAGTACATTTAGCACAGATAAAGAATATTCTCAAAATTACAGAAAGGATTATTCCAATACAGACAATTCCAGAACGAATTATAATTACTCTTCAAAAGCAAAACATGATAATTACAATGTGGATAATAGCAGCATTGATAATGAAAATAATGATAAGCATTATAGTAAATCTGGCAATGCTTTAGCAAAGAATAGAGGAATGATGCAAAAAACTGGAATCAACACAACTATTCCTTATGCTTTAATGATTCTATTAATAGCTATCTCTGCAGCATTAATGAAATTAAAAAATATGCAATATTAAAGAATAAGTGTATTTGCTATATTATTCATTTGTTCTAATGTTTTAGGCATAAAAAATAAAAGATGCGTTTTGGAAATTGAATTCTAAAACGCATCTTTTATTTGTAAAATTACTTATAAATCTTAATACTAAATATTTATTTTTAGTCTTTTAACTCAGCACCATCAGCATCTTTGTGCCACTTACTTCCAGGCTTTGAGCAAAGAATCAAAATACCCTCAACCAATGCCCATATTCCCGTAATAATCAACAGGAAACCAAAAGAAAGAACAGAAATAAGCAGCTGCGCAATCGCCTTTCCTTTAAAACCAAGATAAAAATTGTGAATACCTAAAAATCCTAAGAAAATCGCTAGCAAACCTGCAACAATTTTACTGCGCGAGCTTTCTAAAGTTCCTTTAGCGTTTTCCTCATTATTACCATCATACGAAGGGAACTGAGGATTTTTCTGATTGTTTTCTAAAGTGCTCATATTTTCACCATCCTTTTAGTAAATACGATTAGTAAATATGATTGACGTTTTACATCATATAATCACGATTCTTAAAAGAAAATTGATTGTACCTATATTTAATTACAAAACTTGAGTTATAAAATACTTGTCAAATGTACTCAAAATAGACGTCAAACATAATCAAGATACTCGTAAAACATTATGAACAACAATACGCAAGATGCCCCCGATGATTACTCACCGAGGGCATCTTAGTTTTTATTTACAAGCTTCTAGTAGAAAGTAGAAACTACTTCTTTTCGCTCAAAAGCTGTTCGCGCAAAGCTGCGAGCTGATCGGAATCAGCTAAAGCACCTTCGTTAGCAGCCTCAGAAGAATAGTTGGAAGCAACTTCTTCCTTCTTTTCTTCCTTAGCTGGCTTCTTTTCTTCAGCTTCTTCGCTCTGGCCATCAGCGGCTGCGGATTCTGCTGCAGCTGCGAGTTCCTTAGCGGCGAACACCTTGTGCTGCTCCCACAATTCGTGAGCTGCTGCATACTGTGCTTCCCACTCTTCGCGCTGCTGCTCGTAACCAGCAATCCACTCGTTGGTGTTTGGATCGAAGCCTTCTGGGTACTTGTAGTTTCCTTCTTCGTCATACTCAGCTGGCATGCCGTAGAGAGCTGGATCGAAATCTTCAGAATTTGGATCAACAGCCTCGTTAGCCTGCTTCAAGGAGAGCGAGATCCTGCGACGATCGAGGTCTACGTCAATAACCTTAACGAATACTTCTTCGCCACCCTTAACAACAGTTTCTGGGTTCTCTACATGACGGTTAGCAAGCTCGGAAATGTGAACCAAGCCTTCGATGCCGTCTTCAACGGAGATGAACACACCGAACTGAACAATCTTGGTAACCTTGCCCTTAACAACCTGTCCAGGAACATGGGTGCGAGCGAAGCGCTGCCATGGATCTTCCTGAGTTGCCTTAAGGGAGAGGGAGATGCGTTCGCGATCGAGATCAACGTCGAGAACCTCAACGGTAACCTTATCGCCAACCTTAACAACCTCAGATGGGTGATCGATGTGCTTCCAGGAAAGCTCGGAAACGTGAATGAGGCCGTCAACACCGCCGAGGTCAACAAACGCGCCGAAGTTTACGATAGAAGACACAACGCCTTCGCGAATCTGACCCTTCTTAAGCTGCGAGAGGAAGGTCTCGCGAACTTCGGACTGGGTTTCCTCGAGGAACTGACGACGAGAAAGCACAACATTGTTGCGGTTCTTATCGAGCTCAAGAATCTTAGCCTTAATCTTCTGACCAATGTATGGGGAAAGATCGCGAACGCGACGCATTTCAACGAGGGAAGCTGGCAAGAAGCCGCGCAAACCGATGTCTACAATCAAGCCGCCCTTAACAGCCTCAATAACGGTACCTTCAACAATGCCGTCTGCATCCTTGATTTTCTCAATATCACCCCAAGCACGCTCGTACTGTGCACGCTTCTTGGAGAGAATAAGACGTCCTTCCTTGTCTTCCTTAGTTACAACAAGGGCTTCGATGGTGTCGCCAACTTCAACAACATCATCTGGATCAACGTCTTTCTTGATGGAAAGTTCACGGGAAGGGATTACACCTTCAGTTTTGTAGCCGATATCCAATAATACTTCGTCGTGATCAATCTTTACGACGGTACCTTCAACTAAATCACCATCATCAAAATTCTTGATGGTTGAATCGACTGCCTTGATGAAGTCTTCTTCGGTGCCAATATCATTAATCGCAACCTTGGCGACTTCGTTATTATTCTCTGCCATTACTTATTAGTGGTTTCTTCTTGGGGTGGATATTACTCGATATTAAATTATGATTTATGCACGCGCACTATGCACGCGCTCTGTCAATGTTATATATAGGCATAGCCAAAATCGCCGTTTTACTTCGGGCGTGTCGCAGTGTTTGATATTTACTACTTGCAACTTACTTGCCACTCGCTGCTCGCTCAGCCATGTCAACAACATTAGCCAATAGCATTGCGCGAGTCATTGGTCCAACTCCACCAGGATTTGGCGAATACGCTCCCGCGACTTCTCTACAAGCAACATCAACATCGCCTTTTACGCGATATCTTCCCACTTCTTCATCAAAAACGCGCGAAACACCAACGTCAACCAACACGGCTCCAGGCTTAACATCGCACGGCTTTACAAATCCCGCGCTGCCCATTGCCGCAATAATAACGTCGGAGCGCATCATAATATCGTGCAAATCACGAGTGCGAGTGTGGCACAATGTTACAGTTGCGTCTACTCCCCTGCGCGTAAGAAGGAGCCCGATTGTTCGGCCAACCGTGATTCCTCGTCCAAGTACGCACACATTTTTGCCTTCAAGATCAATGTTATAAGCATCTAAAAGCGCCAAAATTCCTCGCGGCGTGCATGGAAGAGTCGTAACAATATCTCCCGAAATATGCATAACCAGCTCGCCCAAATTGTACGGATGCATTCCATCGCAATCTTTTGCAGGGTCTACTGCCTCAATAATCTTCTGGGAATCAACGCCTTTTGGCAAAGGCAATTGCACAATAAAACCCGTGCAAGAAGGGTCATTATTAAGCTGATTTACGGCTTTAAGAATTTCGTCTTCGCTAGCGTCTTCTGGCAAATCGCAGCGGATTGAGCGAATCCCCACTTCTTCGCAATCCTTGTGTTTTCCAGCAACATACTTCAGCGAGCCAGGGTCGCTTCCAACTAAAAGCGTTCCAAGCCCTGGATTAATGCCTTTTTCTTTAAGCTTTTCTACTCTATTTTTTAAGTCGCTTTTAATACTTGCAGCTAGCGCTTTTCCATCTAACACAACAACCATGATTCACTCCCAACTCGCATGTTAATTCTTATGTTCAACTTACAAATCTTCTAACACAATTCGTACGCGTAGGATATTCGTATGGATAGGCTATCGTGAGGTATCGAAGTGCGCGACACAACTGTTAATAACTGAATATTATAATAGAATGGTATTTGTATTGCATAAGAAAGCTACAATAAACCTTAGCTACAATAAACCTTGCAGCAAGCTACAACGAGTTTTAACAAGTGCTAATGCTAATAACACTGACGGAAGGGGCGCAAAGATGTGCGAAAATATTTTTCATTTAACTCGCGCAAAGAAAATATGCAAAGCTGTTTTAGCGTGCATAATTGTTCCATCAATGTTGCTTGGCATAGCTGGGTGCGGTGCAAGCTCGCAATCTTCTAAAACTCCAACGCAACCCAAAAAAGAAGTTAAGCAAATTAAGGTTGTTTCCACTCTTGAATCTTGGGCAAGTTTGGCTAGAGAAATCGGCGGAAATGATGTTGAAGTGCAATCTATAATCAGCAATCCAGATACAGACATGTCTACTTTTAAGCCATCTAGTAAAGATTTGCAAAAGCTGTATTCTGCGCAAGTTGTTGTGTCAAATGGCGCTGGCTACGATAGTTGGGTTGCAAAGCATACGTCTAAAAGCAGCGAGATTGTAAACGCAGCTTCTACAGTCGGAGCACTAAATGGCGATAACCCTTATCTTTGGTTCTCAAAAGATGCTAGAAACGAGATGGCTTCTAGCATTTGCAACGCTTTTTCTAAAGTCCTTCCTTCAAAAAAGAAGGTTTTTGCTAAAAGACTTGACGCAGTTAAATCGCAAGAAAATAAGCTTGACGAATATCTTGCAAACTTTGCTAAAAGTCACAAAAAGTTTAAGTACGCTTCAATAAATCCTGTTCTTTTCTGGCTTATGTCCGATATGAGAATCAGCGATTCCACACCTAAAGCATATGCTCAGCAAGTAGCGCAAGGCGACGAAGTAGACAAGGCTAATATAGATGAATTCCAAAAGCTTATTGAAGAACGAAAATTCGACGTACTTATAAGCAATAGTCAGCGTAAAGGCGACGATATTAGCATTTTGACGGGAACTGCTGGAAGAAGCTACACATCTGTAATGTGGGTTAATGAACTTATTCCAACGTATGCAACAGATTTAAGAAAATGGGTTATGAAGATTTGCGAAGACATTGACAATGCTAGCAAAACTACGACCGATATGCGCAAAGATTTAGCAAAGCAAGAAGCTGATCAAAAGAAGCCTATTACCGAAAAGCCTACTGTTTCTCAGCCAGATCCAAACAGGTCTAACGAGGGCCAGCAAGATCCTGGAAAGTAGGCGCACGCTTGAGCAATTATAGACAATAAATACTTCATACTATTTATTAGCAATTAGTTACGAATTAAAGATTTGCTGGCGATTTATCTGCAATCACTTGCAATCATCTGCAATCACTCGCAGTGCAATTTCAATGCCTCGAAGCATATCAGCTAAACTCATAGAACTCGTGCTCGGCTTATTGAGAACCTGCTCAGGCAAATACGGAACGTGAATAAAACCGCTCTTAATTGGCAATTTTTTAGTCTGGCAATAATTACAAACACTGTAAAGCACGTCATTGCATACGTACGCGCCCGCAGAAAAAGACACAGCCGCAGGCAATTTCGCTTTATTTAAAGCGTCAACTATGTTCACAACTGGCAAAGTCGCTTTATAAGCCACATCACCATCCTGCACAACAGACTCATACCAAGGCTTATATCCACTATTATCTGGTATGCGCGCAGCTCTACAGTTAATGCCAACATATTCAACGTTAAAACAAGCAGAACCGCCAAATTGCCCTAGCGAAAGCACAGCATTAGGGTGAACTTCCTCTATTTTCTCAATAACTTTTTGCGCACCCTTGTTAAATTCCGTAGGAATCTGCAAACGAACAAGTTCCACGCCTTCAGGCGCATGCACTGATTGCGCAATCTCCCACGAAGGATTTATAGACTCATTATCAAACGGCGTAAAACCAGTAATCAAAATACGCATTAAAATACCCCCTCATACAACTCTTACTTATAAAACTTTATAAAACTTTATAAAAATGCATTGCAAAAACTGTATATACACGAATGTACTTGTATAAAACATTCATGATTCTATTACTTACTTCACTTTCATAGCAAAGTTTAAATTGTAATTACAACTTATACAATAATCAAAAACAACACACCTAGACTCAAAATTAGCAAGACTCGTCTTAGTGTAATATGATTGTCTACTGGCGCGTGCTTAACGAACAATGTTGTTAACGGCGCGCATATAAAACAATATAAATAAACCATATAAATACACATAAATAAAAAATCAATGACGAAAAGAGATTACCGATGACCAAGATTATTCAAATTGGCGCAAATCATGCTGGCACTGCCTGCGCTAACACCATTTTGAGCTACCCAGGAAACGATCTTACAATCTACGATCAAAATAGCAACATTTCCTTCCTTGGCTGCGGTATGGCTTTGTGGATTGGCAAGCAGATTCAAAGCAGCGATGGCCTTTTCTACCAGAAGCCAGAAGATTTCGTTAAAAAAGGCGCAAAAGTAAATCTGGAAAGCAAAGTTCTCGACATTGATTATGCAAAGAAAGAAGTTACTGTAGAGCTTAAAGACGGCACTGTTATTCACGATTCTTACGATAAACTCGTTCTAGCTACTGGCAGCCTTCCAAACAAGCCGCGCATTAAAGGCATTGACTTGGAAAACGTGCAAATGGTAAAGCTTTTCCAGAATGCACAAACTGTTATTGCTAAACTTCAAGAGCGCAATTTCCATAATGTTGTGGTTCTTGGCGGCGGCTACATTGGCGTGGAGCTTGCGGAAGCTTTTAAGCGTTTGAATAAAAACGTGACTCTTATTGATATGGAAGACCATATTCTTAACGGCTACTTTGACCCAGAGTTTTCCGATAATTTGAAGAGAATTATGGAAGATAAGGGCATTAAGTTTGAGCTTGGTCAAGCTGTTGAAGAGATTGTTGGAGATACTGAAGTTAAGGCTGTTAAAACAAGCAAGGGCACTTACGATGCCGACATGGTGATTTGCGCTATTGGATTCCACCCAAATGCTGCTCTTGGAAAAGATCATTTGAAGCAATACGAAAATGGCGCTTTCCTAGTTGATAAAAAGCAGCAAACTTCCGACCCAGACGTGTACGCTATTGGCGATTGCGCTACAATCTACGACAACGCTCGAAGCCGCGTAAACTACATTGCTCTCGCCACTAATGCCGTTCGAAGCGGCTTGATTGCAGGCCACAACGTTTGCGGAACTCCTGTAGAAACTGAGGGCGTGCAAGGCTCCAGCGCAATGATGATCTACGATTACAAGCTTGTTTGCACTGGTTTAAGCTTAACGGCAGCTCAAAAAGAGGGCATGGATGTTGATTACGTTGATTTTGAGGATACTCAAAAGCCTGCGTTTATGGAAGTTGAGAATCCAAAGGTGAAGATTCGCATTGTTTATAAGAAAGACACCAAGGTGATTGTTGGATGCCAACTGGCGTCTAACTACGATATGTCTGCAGCAATCCACCTGTTCTCGCTTGCTATTCAAAAGAAAGTTACGATTAAAGAGCTTGCTTTGTGCGATATCTTCTTTATGCCTCACTTCAACCAGCCATACAATTACATTACGATGGCAGCTTACACTGCTTTGTTGAAGGGATGATTAGTTTCTGATTAATCTCTGCTAATTAAGTTTCTGCTAATTAGCTTAAATCGCGTTTATTAAACCAAGCAATTTGTTCTATAATGGAGCGGTTGCTTGGTTTTTTAATCATCCGCGCACAAATCGCGAACCAAAACGCGCATATTAGCGTAAGACGTACAAATTAAAACAAAGGAGTCTAGGATGAAGCAGCTATCTATTAAGCCAACTATTCACAAATTTGAAAATACGCGCGATTTTGCGCAAGAATTTAAGCTTGGCAAAGACGATTTGGTTATTACAAACAAATACATTTGGGAGCCTTATTTTGGCAGCTTGAACCTTGATTGCAATGTGATTTTCCAAGAGAACTACGGCAAGGGCGAGCCAAGCGACGAAATGGTTGATGCAATTGTTCGCGATATTCACACTACCCCAAAGCGCGTGATTGGCATTGGCGGCGGCACCGTTTTGGATATTTCTAAAGTTTGCGCGTTAAAGCAAACAAGCCCACTCGAAGACTTGATTGATGGCAAGATTCCTGCGCAAAAAGGCGCGGATCTTATTCTTGTTCCAACTACTTGCGGCACTGGATCCGAAGTTACCAACGTTGCCGTGTTCTCTCTTACAAAACGCAACACTAAAAAGGGTTTGGCAAACGATGCTTGCTACGCTACAGACGCAGTTCTTATTCCAGAATTATTAAAGAGCCTTCCAGATTACGTTTTTGCAACCAGCTCTATTGACGCTCTTACTCATTCGATTGAGTCTGTGCTCTCCCCTATTGCAACAGAGCTTACAAAAATGTTTAGTTACAAGGCTTGCGGACTTATTTTGCAAAGCTACATGCGAGTTGTTAAGGAAGGCAGCAGCGCTAAAAGCCAAGTTGTAGGCGACTTGGTTTCTGCAAGTCTTTACGCTGGTATTGCGTTTGGTAACGCTGGATGCGGTTGCGTACACGCTATGGCTTATCCGCTTGGCGGCACTTTCCATGTGGCTCACGGCGAGACGAACGCTGCTCTTCTTACAAGCGTTTTGCGCTACTACTCTAAGCACAACTCTGAAAACAGCGATAGCGCTGAAAATACTGAGCTTTCTAAACTTTTTGACTTTATGGCAAATATTCTTGAATGCCAAAAAGCAGACGTATTAAACAAGCTTGACGAAGTTCTTAACACGATTCTCCCTAAGCACAAGCTTCACGAGTATGGCATGACCAAAGACATGATTCACGACTGGGCTTCAAGCGTTGTTAAAGAGCAGCAGCGACTCTTGAAGAACTCATACATGCATATGAGCGAAGATGCTATCGCCGAAGTCTACGCATCTACTTTCTAATATATAGTTAACAGTGAGATTTTCAATTATTAACGAAAATTTCTCATCTTCTCAAAGGTAGATCCTACAAATCTTGTAGGATCTATTTTTATTCTCACAGCTTGCTTACTTCGTTAGATTTCCATCCGTTAGATTTCCATCCATTCGTTAGAATGCTGTTTGTTAGATTGCCGCAGGAGTCTCATACGAATTATCGAAGAACATGCGCTCCAGCTTTACTGCACGCGCAAAATATTCTCGAGCAATATCAGCATCCTTAGGACCAATACGATCCAACTCATCACGCAAGAACCCTACAAACTTGTGGAATCCTTCATAATCATGCAGGTCGATCCACTGGTAATGAACCTTGCGTTCAGGACGCTTACCTTCAGCGTTTGATGCCCACGTAAGATATATCCATTCCGTAACGTTTAACACGGCTAGCACGGCAGCATAATGTCCACTGTGAGCCGCGTCTAAAAACATCTTTTTAAATTCGCGAGTTGCTTCAGTGTCTGGAATTTTATTGCGGAAAGATTCAGGAGTATTAAATTCGTTAAACGCATCCACAAAATACGTATTCTCATCTCCAGCTACCTCACCAATATATTTCGAAAACACGAGACGAGAATCAAGTGTGTCTGCTGTCGTAACTGCAGCACCAAGCAAAGCCAAGAAACTATCTAAAAATCGGTAGTCTTGAATTAAATATCCAGCTAATACAGCATCATGAATAGTGCCCTCAACTAACTCGTTAACAAAACGATGATGAATAGCAGCATCCCATGTTTCGATATTCTCATTTTTTAATTCGTCGGTAAATCGTGCAGTCATTGACACGTCCTTTCCCTCTGTAACTCATATAAGCCCTTAGGTAGCTTAATATAATTGCGCATAGTTGCGTTAGCCATACAAGTTACGTCATATACGGTTCACATATAGTCGTATAGTTATGCACAACCGAGCACTGCTCGTACACCCAGCTGAACAACTACGCTAGTATGAACAATATCATAAGTAGTCATACTTAACTTGGGTACAAATTTGAGCAGCACTCGGTTGCAATTTTTATATTATGGTAACTTCAGTAACTTCAGCAATCACAGTAATTACTCCCTACTCATTGTCGTATTCTCATGCATCCAATGTAATTACAGGATGCAAATCAAACATTTTTACAGTACGCTTCATGCGGAAGGCAATGCTTGTTATAGCAATCGCAATAACGCCGAAAAGCACAAGCATTCCAACGCCAGAGACTATTTCACCACTGTTCTTTCCAGACATTGCTTGACGCAACCCCATAATCGAGTACGTCATTGGCAAATATGGGTGAACAGCTCTAAAGAACGATGGCGTCATTTGTACTGGGAACGTTCCTGCAGAGCTTGTGATTTGCAACATAAGAAGCACAATAGCAACTATTCGCCCTGGCATTCGGAACACCACCATAATCATTTGCATTATTGCCATAAAGACTATTGACGCTATAATCCCCAGCGCGTAGAATGCACCAACATTATCGATTTGGAACTTCAACGCTCCTTGAACAACGCCCATAAGAATAATCGCTTGCACTACGCCCATAATCACAAACGGCGTCAAGCTAACAAGCGCGCTTTTAAGCGGATTCATGCCGTTTAGTATCGCTCGCCTATCCATAACTCTCAAAACGAATGTTGTCATAAGAGCACCAACCCAAAGGGCGATAGAAATAAAGTAAGGTGCAAAACCGGTACCGTAGTTTTCAACGTGCGAATACTCGTGCTCCTCCAAGGAAACTGGTGCGCTCATCATCTTACTTTTTTGCTTAATATTGTTGATTTTGCTAGAGTTTTGTGCGCTTTTAAGACCTTCATGTAACTTTTTAGCTCCATCAGCAAGCTTTGGAGTATTTTCAGAAAGCTTTTGAACTCCAGAATTCAATTGACTTGATCCATCAACTATTTTTGCAGACCCAAGCGCAGCAGAATTAATACCATTATTGAGCTTTTCACTTCCGTTGCTTACAGCGCTAAGACCTTCCGCCAGCTTATTTGCTCCAGCGGAAAGCTGCGATGAGCCACCTCGAACGCTTGATATTCCTTTAGAAACGGCGTCAACTCCAGCTTTTATCTTCAAGCTACCAGAAGAAAGTGCTCCAGCACCTTGGCTCAACGCCGAAAGATTCGTCTCTAAGAGCTTAGAATTTTCGCTTAATCCTCCTGCAAGACCTTGCAATTTTTCTAACACAAGCTCTTTTGTTACAAGCGGATTTTGCGCTTCAACAAGCAATTGAGCAAGCTGATTTTTTGTAGCCTCGTTTCCAGCCTTAACATGCTGTTCAAGCTGCGCACTAGAATCTGAAAGCTTTTGAGCACCATTATATAGTTCGTCTGTAGCGTTATATAACGTTTGCGCTCCACTATTTAGCTGATTTGCGCCATTTGCCAAATCGTTAGTTTTTTGAGCTAAGAATTGCGCTCCATCTTTGCTTTGCGCATTTGCATTTTTAAGCGATTGCGCTCCCTTTTGAAGTTCGCTTAATCCGTTTTGTAGTTTTTGCAAAGACTGAGTAAGCTTAATCGATCCATAAGCAAGCTTATCTACTCCGCCATTAAGCGATTGCATTCCAGCGCTTAAATCGCCAGAACCACTCACTGCTGAATTAAGAGAATCAGAAGCAGAATTTACTTTTTCAAACATATGCTCCCAATATTCTTGAACAATCGCCTCACTAATTTCGCTTCTCATAGTGCGGAAAGCAGTTTTACCGATTTGTGAAGCCAGCATATTGCTTGCTTGATCGTATTTTACGTGAAGCTTTGCTTTAGTAGGAGTATCGTATTGCGCAGAAGCAATGCACTTACTAAAAGACGATGGAATAGTTGCTACCATAAAATAATCGCCATTTTTAAGGCCTTTATTTGCTTTAGCGCTATCTACAAAGTTCCACTGGAATCCTTCACTTCCATCTTTTTGATTCTTTAAACGATTCTTGATTTCATCGCCAACATTGCGCATTTTGCCGTTTATCATCGCACCGTCATCTTCCACAACAAAAGCGACTGGAACGGTGTCTAGCGTTTTGTAAGGATTTGTAAACGCCCACAAGTAAAGCGATCCGTATAAAAGTGGAATCAAAGCTACGGTTCCAATAACAAGCTTTCTAGCTTTTCCTTTCATCGTATTGTTAATCTCACGAAATGCAAGAGCAATAGTATTAACGTGCATTGTTTTCACCACCATTTGCTTCACTTGTAGCAAGTTGAGAATCAGTATGAGAATTTTCTGTTTTCTCATTATTTGGCATAAGTCTTAAGACTTGATCCGCTTGCTTTTCTAACTCACTTTGCAAAACTCCAACAAGGCAGGAGCAGTAGTTTTTGCTAACATATTCGCGAATGTCTGCAAGTAAGCATTCGCTTTGCTCACTAGTAAGCTCCATCTCAATTCCATCAACAAATAGCAGCCACGGCTTTTTTAGCAAAGCCAACGCAATTGCCAAGCGCATGCGCTCGCACGGAGTCAACTCTCCTATTGCTGTTTTGTGAGGAGAAAATACTTTCCATTGAGTTAGCACGTTGTAAGCGTACTGCTGTAAAGCTTCACGGTTTTTAACATCATTTTTGTATTGCTTCAAAAATAGAGGCGAACGCGCTGCTAGTTTCAGCTCGCTCATAAGAACTTCTTCTATTGTTTGCATTTTGTAGAATTCGTTAATTCCGTTGAATAATCCCAATCCCACATATTTACGCGATTCTTTAAAATCGTTAGGAAGAGTTGCGTCCGCAATAGTAAGAGTTCCGTTCGTAAATTTCATATAACCAGACAATGCAAGCAGCAAAGCTGATTTTCCAGAGCCGTGTTCGCCTGATATTGCAACGATTTGATGAGGCTCTACTTTTAACGATACGTCCCAAAATGGTGTTCTTCTAAATATTTGTAAACCTAATTCTTTCGCTTCTATAAGCGTTTGTTCTTCTTGCATAATTTGCATGATTTGTTTGCTGCAAAATACCGATGGTATACATTTCTAAATGGTATACATTTTTAATGTTGCTATCGAAATTGCTATGCATTCCTCCTTTGTATCTAACTTTTTCAATTTTTCAATTTTTCAATTTTTCAATTTTTTGATTTTTTGATTTTCCTAACTTCAGACTCAATATTTAATTCTGA
The DNA here is from genome assembly GCF_055804375.1 of Gardnerella sp. c12Ub_1. Taxonomy (NCBI): domain Bacteria; kingdom Bacillati; phylum Actinomycetota; class Actinomycetes; order Bifidobacteriales; family Bifidobacteriaceae; genus Gardnerella; species Gardnerella sp. c12Ub_1. The sequence goes on from NZ_JANUZC010000001.1 coordinate 567,080, forward strand.
TATCGCCTACAATGATTTTGGCGACTACCTCATATTGCTATGTTGCAACAAAAGGTTATAAATAAAGAGGCCAATTATTGACGTCAATCCCCCGAAAGTACTTTCATTGTACTCTTCAAGGTGAACAAATACTAACTTATTTTTGAACATTTTGTTCATTTGTCTATGTTTTGGTCATAAAAACACGCTATATATAACAAAATCTCACATTTTTGATTTAATCGTGTGACTTCTAATATTATTTCTGGTGAACATTACCTATAAGTTTGTCTAAGTATTTATATAAGTATTTATATGTGTTGTCATATGTTGTCAAGTAGATAATTGTGACCAATCAGAATGAGTATGATAATGTAGCTTTCAACGTTTTGTAGCGAGCGAATCAGAAAAACAGAAGCGAAAATGCTAGCTACAAAAATACCATTAGAGAAAAATAGCAAAATAGCAAAATAGATATAAAGGAAGCGAGAGGTAGCGAGAATGAGCAAAACTGACAACACGGCAAATCAGAATTCACGCGCAAATCAAAATACTGCGTCGAATCAGCAATCGCCTGCGAATCAGCAATCATCCAAACTACATCCCGACGTAAAAAATTACGTAAAACTATTTTTCAAAGAAAACAAGCTTGTAGCTTTTCTTTCGATGATAGTTTTTATTGCCTTGTCTATGATTTACACTGCTATTTCTTGGATTTTGCAAATTATTTTCGATTATATGGCTGGTAAAGGAGCTTTTTCTTTAGCTACTATTTTGCTGCTTGTAGTTTCCTTTATGCTGGCAATCTCCCTGATTTTCGCGTTAAAGCGCAGCGCGTATCCTCGCTTTCTTGAAAAAGCAATGAATCAGTATAAAGAGTCTGTTATTAAAAAGCTGTTAAAAAAGAGTTATAGCGATTTTTCGCTTGCAAATTCTGGAACATATCTTTCTGTGCTCACTAATGATTGTGAGCGTATTCAAGAAAAGTATTTGAAGAAGATTTTTGACTTTGTTCAAGACGTTCTTATGCTTGTAAGCTCGCTAGCTCTTATGATTTACTATAGTCCGTTGCTCACTGTTATTGCTCTTATTATTTCTGTGCTTCCAATGGCGTGCTCGATTCTTACAGCTAGCGGAATTGCCACTCGCGAGGAGCAGGTTTCTAAATCGAATGAGTCTTATACGGCCCTGACGAAGGATGTTTTGAACGGAGTTTCGGTTATTAAGAGTTTTAAGGCGGAGCAGGAGGTTATTAACCGTTATCAGAATCAGTCGATGGAGCTTGAGCATACAAAGAATCTTCGCGAAAAAACGATGACTACTGTTTCTGCTCTTGGCACAATTTCCAGCCTTGCAACTCAGCTTGGCGTAATGCTTGTTGGCGCTTGGATGGTTAACGCTCATGTTGGTGTTATTACTGCTGGAATGGTTTTAGCTTTCACTAATTTGATGAATGGCGTACTTCAGCCTATTGCAAGTCTTCCACAAATGCTTGGCGAGATGAAGGGTGCTAAGAAGCTTATTAGTAAGATGGCTGATTACATGAGTAACGCTAAAGAGGATTCTGGCGAGATTATTGACGATCCGATTAAAAGTGTTGTTTTGCGAGATGTTTCATACGCTTATGATGCGGATCGTAAAGTCTTGAAAAACGTAAATCTAACTTTGCAAGCTGGAAAATCTTACGCGATAGTAGGGCCTTCTGGTGCTGGTAAGAGTAGTTTGATTAATCTGCTTATGGGCTACTACAAGGATTATAAGGGTAGCGTGCAGCTGAATAATCACGAACTTAGCAATGTGAGCAAGAGTTCGCTTTATGATAAGACGACTCTTATGCAGCAGTCTGTGTTTATGTTTGATGCTTCGATTTTAGATAATATTACGCTTTTCAAGCCGTTCCCGGATGCGGAAGTGAATCGCGTGATTCACTTGGCTGGTTTGGATGATTTGATTGCCGCTAAAGGCAATGATTATCAGTGTGGCGAGAACGGTAGTCATCTTTCAGGCGGCGAAAAGCAGCGTATTGCTATTGCGCGAAGCTTGCTTAAAAAGTCCGAGATTCTGCTGGTTGACGAGGCAACGAGCGCGCTAGATAACGAGACGAGCGTTAACGTAACGCAGTCTATTTTGGATTTACAAGGAATTCTTCGACTTGTTGTAACTCACCGCTTGGATGCCAATTCTCTTAAGCAATATGATGAAATTCTTGTGATGAAAAGCGGCGAACTTATTGAGCGCGGAAGCTTTGAGGATCTTATGAATCAGAAGGCTTACTTCTACTCGCTTTACACTGTGTCTATGTAATACTGTTACGCTGGTTTTGGATTGGCTTGCGCTGTACAATTTAGCGCAATAAATTCTGAAGCAGCGCTAGTAACCATTAGGTGCAATTTTGCGGTGATTGGGTACTAGAGATAACAACACAGCTGAGCCTACTCTTAAATGCTATTGCTAACAAACTATTGTGAACGAATCTGCATTAATGTATTAATGTATTTAACTTTTAAAGAGTGATTTATAAAAGCGTAATCTAAGTTTTACTTTACGAATAAAACTTTACGTAAGTCTTTATGATATTGTCTTTAATTATTAAAATTTAAAAATTATAAAAATTGAAAAACATATTATTACAAACATCAAAATGAAGATAACTTTAAAAAGAGGTGAAAGAGTATGCAAATTTTAAACATTCTATGCAACCCAGTAATTGTATCGGTTGTAGTGTTATGCGCGTTAAGTCTCGCTAAACTCAATGTTTTACTCGCAATGATTGTTGCGTGCGTTGCAGGCGGCATTGCCGGCCATCTCCCTCTTTTTGGAGATGGAAGCCATACTATTATGGCGCTGCTTTGCGATGGATTTTCCACAAACGCGCAAACTGCGCTCGCCTACATTCTTCTTGGTACTTTTGCAGAAGCCATTACAGCAACTGGTCTAGCTCAAATCATTTCTAAAAAAATCAGTAAACTTATTGGCGCAAACAAATTTATTCTTCTTGCAATTCTAACGATTATTGCATGCATGTCTCAAAATATTGTGCCAGTTCATATTGCTTATATTCCTATTCTTATTCCACCAATTCTTTCCATTATGAACAAGCTTAAGCTAGATCGCCGTGCTGCCGCTTGCTGTACTGCGTTCGGCCTAGAAGTTCCATACATTGCTATTCCATTTGGCTTTGGCTTAATTTTCCAAACAGTTATTGCAACTAATCTTTCTAAAAACGGCATGAAAGTTAGCGTTTCAGACGTTAGCGCTGTGAATTGGTATTTAGGTGCTGCAATGCTTGCAGCTTTACTGTTTGCAGTTTTTGTTCTATACCGCAAGCCTCGCGAATATAAAACAACCGAAGCAGATACTCGCGCTGCGGACGCTGTTGTTGGCCCGCTTACTAAAGCACGCTACGTAACCATTCTTGCGATTATTGTTGTTGTAGTAGTGCAAGTTATTAGTAAGGATCTTTCGCTTTCTTCTCTTGCAGGTCTTGCAACCATGATTATTTTTGGCGCAATAAAGTGGAAAGACATCGACAAGCAGCTTATGGGCGGCGTTAAGCTTATGGGTCTTATTGCATTTATTATGCTAATTGCTGGAGGCTACGCTAACGTGATTCAAGCTACAGGCGGAGTTAATGAGCTTGTACACCTTGGCGTTGCTTGTATGGGTCAAAACAAGCTAATCGCTGCATTCGTTATTACGATTATTGGCTTGCTTGTTACTATGGGCATCGGCACCTCGTTTGGCACGGTTCCTATTCTTGCAGTTTTGTTCGTACCGCTTTGCCAAAGCATTGGTTTTAGCACTCCTGCAACAATTCTTCTTATGTCTTCCGCTGCAGCTCTTGGAGACGCAGGTTCTCCTGCTTCCGATACAACGCTTGGTCCTACTTCTGGCTTAAATGCAGATGGTCAGCACAGCCACATTTGGGATACTTGTGTTCCAACATTCCTTATTTTTAACATTCCACTTATGGCTGCAGGCATTGTAATATCGCAGTTTATTTAGCATTTAGCTGAAAGTCACCAACAATATACATCTAATAAACACTGGTGAAGATTTTTGCCATTTGCGGCTATTTTCTTCACTACCCCAAATTGTAAAAAACAGGCAAAGTTTGATACACGTCGAGCCCATTAATTAGCTCTGTAAACGCGTACAAAAATCAAATGCGCAACACTGCTTCAATACAAAGCTCAAGCGCATACGCTTTAGAATCCCCACCCCAATTGCGCTCATCGTAATTTTCAACATCATGCAAAGTATCTGCAGTATAAAGAATCTCACCCCAAACAATCTCACGCATTTGCGCACACGCAGCTAAAGCAGAACACTCCATCTCCACAACCGCGCAGCCCTCCTGCTTACGACTAGCAACTTTCGTCTTAGTTTCACGGAAAAACCCATCCGTAGTCCACGTTTTAACTTCATGATAAGGCAAATTGTGCGCTTGCAAAGTTTGTAAAATAGCATGCCTTGAACGCTCTGAAACGTCAACATAACGACTTGGAGGCAAATAATGATAAGAAGTTCCCTCATCTCTTAAAGCTTTATACGGAACCAGAAAAACGTTTTCCGCATAATCAACTAGCGATCCGCAAGAACCAGCACTAACGACTTCCCTAACGCCGTAAGAAATCAACCAATCTAATATCTGAACAGCGGCAGGAGCGCCAACTGGGGCCTGTACCAAGCAGATTTTTTGCGTTTCTTCTTCTACTTTTTCATCTACTTTCTCACCTGCATTCTCACCTGCCTTATCCCCTACTTTTTTCTCTACTTTCTCTTCCAAAACATATATTGGATATACTTTAGTTGCAGATTCAAAATTTGCTACAATCGTAGCTTTCCTGCTTAAAGCATACTGATCGATTTCATCGCCTAAGAAAGCAAAAACCGCTTTAGATGGAAGCTGAACAGAAATATTATCGTGATTTGGCATTAAAACTGCACTTTTATCTGAATCATACTCTAAAATCGGTAAATCATATTCTGCCATATAATCAGCTCCTTCACACAATCAGCTCCATCCTATAATCACTCAATACTATATACAAATACAAGCATTAGTACGCAAAGATTATAAAAAAATAGCCAATCACTGCAAATTCGCGGGCGATTGGCTACTTCATATATGTATATGCTATCTAGCTCAATATAGTGTCTAGCCCAATATGCTATCAATATTCTTCTTATTGCTTAGATCATCTTCATCAAGAAAAGCCATCTGCTTTATTCCGCTTAATCTTGCAATAAGCGAAACTGGGAAGGTAACAATATTTTGATTAAGAGTACTAATGTTACTATTTACTATTCTTTTTGCTGCAGCCAGCTGCTCGTTTTCGTCGTTCACTTCTTCTTGCAAATTCAAAAATTGTTCTGAAGACTTTAATTCTGGGTAAGCTTCTGCCAAAGCATAAATCTTCCCTATTGCATGATTCTGATTTTTCATTGCTTCGCTAGAATCCGCAGAGTTTAATCCTTCTCTTAAACTCACCAAATCAACTAATGTTGTTTTTTCGTATTTTGCAAACGATTGCGCAACTTTAAGCATTTGGCAAATCGTGTCGTACCTTTTAGCGAGCGCAATGTCAACGTTTTTTTGCGACTCTTCTATAATCACCCTATATTTTCTTAGTCTATTTAACGTACCAATAAACCAGCCAATAGCCACTACAAGCACTGCCGCAATAACTATTAAAATAGTCTTATAATCCATAATGCTATCCATAATGTCACTCATAATGTCTCCTTTATTTTTAGTTTTTCTAGTCTTAATTATCTCTAATTTTGCAATTTTTCTTTAATTACGTTGATTACTTCATAATACTCAGCCAAAACATCCCTAAATCTTGCATATTCTCTTGTTAAAGATAGGTTTTCTATTCCAGATTTTCCAGGATTTCCTAATATATACCGACCAGAGTCAAAAGATGCAATAATATGCTCGCTATCTATATATATGCAAACTCTCATTCGTTTTTGCAAATTATTCAATACTTCTATAAAACTTGGATCCAACACAAGCTTTGTATAAAAATCGTCTGTAGAAAAGATTGAATACGAGTTGTTAAACTCAATGGATTCTGTTTGAACTTCACTCTCCCCTTTTGTTTTTTTGCCATAGTATCCATTTAGTTTTTGCCCCATAAAGGTCTTTCCAGTAACGGGAACAATTCTAATATGACCATTTATATTGGTTTTTGCGTTTATTAATAAGACTTGACCAATAAAATCAGTTTTTTTGACAGTTTTTCCACTTTCAGTTCTAGAAAAGTGCATTGCTTGCATATTTGAAAATTCAGTTTTAGATTCATCGCCAAAAATTATGTGTTTGTTTGAATAATACCTACTAGATATTGGCAGAAGATTATTAAAAATGCTATTGTCAATTCCTTCGGAATTTTCTAATACAGTTCCAGGCAGAATCGCATTCAAAATCGGCGTTAAAACATTATCCGCGTATAGCGAGCTTACATCAACCTTATTTGTTACAAAAAACTTGCCAGCAAAGCAAACAACAAAAGCAATTACTATGAGTAAAGGATATTTATAAGTAGAGTAATCAAGTGAAGGCAGATAATTGCCAACAGCACCAATAATCAGGACTACTGGTATTAATGGAATCAAACGCATTGGGTCAAAAGCGTTGTTTTTTACGCCTTCTTTTAACTCATTTAATTTCCCTTGCATTTGGGGAGATTTTTCTAATTTATTAAGTCTTTCTAAAACTTCGGAATCTGTAAACACGCTACTATGCTTTACATTCATCGTCATCTCCCTCTTATAATCGCCAATATTTTTATAACAATATTTTTATAACAACATTTTTGCAAAAGGCATAAAAGGCTCTTATATTTTTTTATCATAAATAACCATTATTTGGAATAGTAAGATTTGTGATAGTTGAATTTGAAATAGTGAAATAATAACCACTTTGATTTTGAGCCACTTTGATTTTGCTAGCAAAGTATCTTAAATGTGATTATTTTCAATAAAGATTTAATACAAAACAAATAGTAAAGAACAAAATAACACAAAATAAACAATATAACAATTTATAACACATTAATTTTCAACTACTTTAATAACATTTGGCAAAGCGTATAATGAACTTGAATTTATTCCTTAACTGATAGGAAATTCCAAAATGGTACAGAAACTAAAAAATATTTGGAGCGTTAAATTAACTACTGCTTCACTCGTACTAATACCAGCTGCAATCGGCATAAATTATGTTGCAAAACTATTTGCAAGCATGCTAAAACTACCACTTTGGCTTGGCACACTAGGCACTTGCATTTCAGCTTGCTTAGCAGGACCAGTTGTAGGCGGAATTGCAGGATTTTTAACTAATATTGTTTACGGCTTAACGATTGATCCAATTTCTACAGTCTATAGCATTACAGCTGCAGCAATTGGCGTAAGCGTTGGAATCGCTGCACGACTAAAGTACATGAACAAAGGCCTACACATTTTTATAACAAGTCTTATTGTTGCAGCAATCGCAATAATCATCTCTACACCTCTAAACATGATTTATTGGGGTGGAACCACTGGAAATGTTTGGGGTGACGCTGTTTTTGCAGCAATGGGTTCCAAAGGCTTCTTTGCATCATTCGTAGATGAGCTTGTTGTAGATATACCAGATAAGATTGTTGTTTTGTTCCTTGCAGCTGGAATCTATAAAGTTCTTCCTAAGAGTTTAATAGCCATCTATCAATCCGATGACGAAGATCTTGATAAATAAACGTTTATCTCAAGCAAATAAATCGCATAAACGTTAAGTTCTACAAGTTTTTATAAGCGCAATAAGACGAGATACTATGAAAAGCATCAGCCTATTTGAAGATAAGAATTCGTTTCTAAACGGATTATCTGCAAAAACCAAGCTTGCATACGTAATATGCGCTACAAGCACGCCGAGTTTGCTTGGGGGCTATGCTTCTTTCGCTATCTTTATTATTTTGAGCCTAATATTACTTGCAACATCAAGGGTCCTAGCAAAAATAAAAATCGTAATACAAGTTACTGGTTTTATTATTGTAACTATTTTTATAGTTCAAACTTTCTTTAGATCGGGAAACTATACGATTTTATTCAAACTAGGACCTTTGATTGCTCGCAAGGAAGGTTTTGAAGTAGCAATGAAGATTGTGCTAAATATATTAAATATTTCGTTTGCATTTTGTGTTTTAACACTTACAACTAAACCTTCTAATATGATGCAAGAGATGATACAAGCTGGTTTACCACCTAAAATGGGATATGTTTTTGTATCTCTATTTCAAATCATTCCTCAAATAACACAGCAAACTTCGACTATTGTTGACGCTCAAAGAAGCAGAGGATTACAAACAAAAGGTTCCCTAATAACGCGTTTCAAAGCTTTTTTGCCTTTAATATCCCCGATTATAATGTCTTCGTTTATGAGTTCTAAAGAAAGAACTATAGCTTTAGAAGTTCGCGGATTTTCGTGCAATAATCAAAAAACATTCATAAAACCATTTAAGCCAAGTAAATACAATACGCTATTTTTATGCGCTTGTTTAATCGTAATAATCGCATCTATTATTTATGCGTTACTTAATAATTTAGGATATGTAGCATGGCAGCTATTCATATAGAGCACTTAAAATATCGCTATCCTTATAGTAAAACTCTTGCGCTAGATGACATTTCTTGCGATATTCATAAAGGCGAATTTATTGGAATAATAGGTGCTAATGGAGCTGGAAAATCAACATTATCGCAAGCGATTTTAGGTCTTGTTCCTAATCTTTACCACGGAGCGTACGGCGGAAAAGTCGAAGTAGACGGTCTTAACGCAAAAACTACTCCAATAGACAGTCTTTGCAAAAAAGTTGGATTGGTTTTTCAAAATCCTTTTAATCAAATTACAGGCTCGAAGCTTACTGTGTACGAGGAGATTGCTTTTGGTCTGGAAAATATTGGCATTGAGCAAAACGAGATGCAAAATCGCGTAGAGAAAATCATGGAGATGCTTAACATTTCTAATCTTAAAGATTGTTCTCCATACGATTTATCTGGCGGTCAAATGCAACGCATGTCTATTGCCGCTATTCTAGTTATGCAACCAGAAGTAATAATTTTAGACGAGCCAACTTCGCAGCTTGATCCTAAAGGTTCCGAAGAGGTTTTTAAAGCAGTAGAATCCTTAAAAAATCAGGGTCAAACTATTATTATGGTTGAGCACAAAATGGAAAAAATCGCGCAATATAGCGACCGCGTAATGCTTTTAAGCGAAGGAAAACTCATTGATTTTGATACTCCGCAAAAAATCTTTTCTCGCGAAGACTTGGAAGAATATGGCGTAAATTCTCCTGTTTATACTCAAATTTGCAAAAAACTTTCGTTAAAAAACAATAATGGCTTGTATCCAATAACTCTTGAGCAAACGTCACGAATTTTACGCTCGCACGAAGGGAATCGCTTATAATGACTCCTACTATTGAAATACGAAATGTGTCTTTTTCTCATACTCCAACATCACAAATATTCAACAATCTAAATTTGTCTTTTGCTCCTGGAGCATGCGCTATTGTTGGTCAAAATGGCACTGGAAAAACAACTTTACTTAAAATCCTTAGAGGTCTTCTTACGCCAAAATCTGGAAGCGTTTTATTAAATGGTAAAGATATTGCAGAATGTACTGTTCCCTCTCTTGCTAAAGATATTGGATTTGTATTCCAGAATCCAGATGACCAGATTTTTGAATCAACTGTTATACGCGAAGTAATGTTTGGACTTTTAAAAATTGGAATTGATAAGAGTCAAGCATTGATTCAAGCAAAAGAAAGTCTAAAACTTGTAGGACTTTTAGATAAAAGCGAGGTAAATCCTTACGATTTAAGTCTTTGTGAAAGGAAAATGGTTTCTATTGCGTCGATTCTAGCAATGGATACGCAAGTCGTTATTTTAGATGAGCCTACGATTGCTCAGGACAATTGCGGCAAAAATTGTATTGAATCAATTATTAAACACCTTGTTTTGCAAGGAAAAACTGTTATAGCTGTTCTTCACGATATGAATTTTGTGGCTAGAGTATTTAATCGAGTTGTTGTGCTTTCCAATGGCAAGGTTCTTTTTGACGGCACTGCGCGCGACGCATTTATGCAAGATAACATACTTTCTAGCGCACAACTAGATAAGCCAGATGTTGTTAAGCTGTGTGAAAAGTTGGGTTATGAAAATACGTTCCTATCTGTTGAAGAATTTGTGAACGACTATTACGAACAATAAAACTACCGACTATCAAATGAAGCAGCAAAGAAAGCAAATGCACAAATCGCGTAGTTTCTTAAAATTAGCATTTGTTAATAAACATTAGTATCAGCAAACACAAATCAAGTTTGACAAACACAAATCCATTCGCTATAGTCTTCACCTATCACCATTTCGACTAGTAAAGGAGTGCACATGTATCATGCAAATATGATGACAAATTGTTGTTGTAACGTATGCTGTTGCGCATTTCTTAATCGAAATGATGTTTGCAAGCACTAAGTATGCATAACATCTAGCCTGTGTTAAAAGCATTTACGTTAAAACACAGCAAATTACGATTCAAGAAACAGCGCGCTGTTTCTTTTTTTTTATGCCAAAAATCGAATATAACGTTAAAAAATAACAATTTAATACGTGTTAATGTTAAAACGAATAAATATTAAACGAATAATGGCATCTTTAGAAACAAATAATAAAACAGTAGTCGCTTTATTAATAAAAATTATTTTTAAAAATTAAAAACAAATTAAACAAAACAAAAACAAACAAGTAAAACAACAAACAAGTAAGGGGAAATATTATGTCTAATATCTACAAGTCCGTGCAAGAACTCGTAGGTCACACTCCACTTATGGAGCTTACGCACATTGAAAAAGAGTACAATCTAGCAGCAAAAATCCTCGTAAAACTCGAATACTTTAACCCAGCAGGCTCTGTAAAAGACCGCATTGCAAAGCAGATGATTGAAGAAGCAGAAGACGCAGGCACGATTAAACCAGGCTCAGTAATTGTTGAGCCAACTTCTGGAAATACTGGCATTGGTCTTTCAATGATTGCGCAAACAAAAGGATACAAAAGCATTATTGTTATGCCAGAAAGCATGTCTATTGAACGCCGAAAACTTATGAAAGCATACGGCGCCGAACTCGTGCTCACACCTGCTAAAGATGGAATGAAAGGCGCAATCGCCAAAGCGAAGGAAATCGTTGAAAGCACGCCAAACGCGTGGACTCCTGGGCAATTTACCAATCAAGCAAATGTGCACGCACACTACAACACAACAGGTCCAGAAATTTGGCAAGACACTGACGGAAACGTGGATATTCTTATTGCAGGCGTTGGAACAGGCGGCACAATCACTGGTACTGGCACATACTTAAAAGAGAAAAATCCGCATCTTGAAGTAATCGCAGTAGAACCAGCCGACTCCCCTGTGCTCGCAGGCGGAAAGCCAGGAGCGCACAAGATTCAAGGAATCGGCGCAGGATTCGTTCCAGATGTGCTTAACCAAAACATTTATAATCGCATTGTTCACGTAACAAATGAAGACGCAATCGAAAATGGCAGGCTTATAAGCAAAAAAGAAGGCGTCCTCGTTGGTATTTCTTCCGGAGCTGCAATTTGGACAGCAATCCAAGAAGCAAAAAGAGAAGAAAACAGGGGCAAAACCATCGTTGCAATACTGCCAGATTCAGGAGATCGATACTTGTCTACAGCATTATTTGAAGACTAACTAAATTTAGGAGCACTACTGTAAATACGCAAGTTTTGATTAAATAATATATGGATAATAAATGGATAATAAATAACATTATTAGATAATGATCAAAACTATAAAATAAAGGAAAATAATAAAAATAACGGGAGAAATGTATGAGTGATCGCCTTGACCTTATAAATCAACTAAACTCAATTAACGATTCAGACATAAGGCAAGCTACATTCATACCTAATTACCGCAATATTATTGCACTCATACATGCAACTCAGGCTCTACTTTTGCCTGAGTTGCATGTGCGCAATGAAAGCAACGAGACTACGCAACTCAACGCTAGTTTGAATAATAACGCTAGTTTGAATACAATTGCTTCAAACGCGTTAGATACTATAGAACGCATTATATTCCACGAACTTCAATGCTACACAAACAACACAATTAAAATTCGAGAAACTTGCGATCAATTTATAAATACTCTTCCTGCAATTAAAAAGCTACTTTTAACAGATATTCAAGCCATATACGAAGGCGATCCTGCTTGCACAAGTAAAGTAGAAGTCACGCTCGCATACCCTGGTTTTTATGCAATGCTTATTCACCGCACAGCGCACGCACTCTACGAACTTAATGTACCGCTAATTCCTAGACTTATGAGCGAATATGTACACAGAAAAACTGGAATCGACATTCATCCAGGAGCAAAAATTGGCGCACATTTCTGCATAGATCACGGAACTGGTATTGTAATCGGCGAAACAACTGTAATCGGCGAGCATGTTAAGCTTTACCAAGGCGTAACACTGGGTGCAAAAAGTTTTGCGCTAGATAATTGTGGAAATCCTGTAAAAGGCGGAAAGCGGCATCCGAATATTGGAGATAATGTTGTAATCTACGCAAACGCAACAATCTTAGGCGGAGAAACCACAATCGGCAGCGGAAGTATAATCGCAGCAAATGCATGGATTAACCGCAGCATTCCTGCAAACACAACCTACCACTTTCCTAAAGCCTAATACGCTATCATGCTCTGTCTTTTATAAAACCGCAGCACTCAATTTCTGCTAACTCAATAAAACCAGCAGATTTATAAAAAGCAATAGTTTTTTCGGTGCAATCCGTAGTCAATTGAATTTGACGAACATTAGGGTAACAATCCACAATCGCATTTAACAAAGCAGAGCCTATCCCCTGGCGTTGATACTCTGGCAAAACGAGAATATCTTGAATAAGAACAACCGTGTATCCATCGCCAACAGCTCTAGCAATGCCGACCAGCTCATCATTTTTATACGCAGCTAAAACCTTGAGCGAATTATTAAAGCCATTTTCCAAGGCGGGTAAATCATCTGTATATGAAGACCAACCAACAGAATCATATAGTCTTAAAATATCTTTGCTATTATATTTTTTATACTCTTTTATTTGCACGTCTGTTAAATTCATTTACAATAACACCTCGCAAAATATAGCAAAAGTACGCGATTCTAAAACGTAAAAATGTAAAAACATAAAACGTAAGAACGCGTACTTGTAAGAATACTTAGTAACCGCTACAACAGATGCAACGGTTGCAACAGCTACAACAGCTACTTGTTAAGTTGCACAGTCTCGTGATCCATGCCCATCTTAAATTTAAGACCTGCACGCTGCCACATGCGATATTCACCAACTGCCGTAAAGAGAACATCTGTTGAAGAGTTAAGAGCGGTTTCACACGAATCCTGAATCACGCCAATAATAAGGCCAATTGCAACTACTTGCATAGCAATATCATTTGAAATACCAAACGACGAGCACGCAAGAGGTATAAGCAAAAGCGAGCCACCAGCTACACCAGATGCACCTGCAGCACTAACAGCAGAGAGAGCAGACAGAATAACAGCTGTTGGAATATCAACATAAATCCCAAGAGTGTGAGCAGCGCACAAAGCCATAATCGAAATCGTTATAGCAGCACCACTCATATTAATGGTTGATCCAAGCGGTATGGAAACCGAGTAATTGTCTTTGTTAAAGCCAAGCTTTTCGCACAAATTCATATTTACAGGAATATTCGCCGCAGAAGAACGCATAAAGAACGCTGTAACTCCCGAATCGCGCAATGTTCTTAATACAAGAGGATACGGATTCTTGCCAGTAAGAACAAAAACCAAAATAGGATTTACAATCAAAGCAACAACAGCCATAGTGCATACTAACAAGGCAATAACGGAACCGTATTCACTAAAAATACGAAGACCATTGCTTGAAACTGTTGTATAAACAAGACCCATAATGCCAAAAGGTGCTGCGTTAATAATCCAGTGAACAATTTTTCCAATAGCAGAAGAAACGTTGTCAAAGAATGCTTTAGTGGAAGGCTCAGCCAAGCGAAGTGCTACGCCAAATGCGATTGCCCAGAATAAAATACCAATAAAGTTTCCCTTTGCAAGAGCATCTACAGGGTTTACAACAATATTTAACACAAGAGAATTAAGAACTTCGCCGATTCCTTGAGGAGATGGCGAAGATGCTGCTTCAACATGCGCAAAAGTGAAGTCAACAGGGAAAATCATAGCTGCGCAAACAGCTATAAGGCTTGCAATAAACGTAGAGAGCGCATACAACACGATTACAAGCTTCATGTTTCCAACACTTTTTGCTTTTGCAAGCGCGCCAATCACAAGGCAAAATACCAAAATCGGCGCAACGGATTTAAGTGCGCTCACAAACAGCTTTCCCATAAGATCTAGCACGTAAACGTGAGATGGCACAAAAAGACCAAGTGCAGCGCCTAGAAAAAGACCAATAACAATACGAAGAATAAGGTCAATGCTATTCCACTTTTGAAGAATCTTGTGCATGAGAGTCTCCTGTAATTTAGTTTGTGCAGAATATTTTATACTCTTTTATTTGTATTCATACTCGCAAGATTTTCTATTTTTACATATTATACACATGTATGCATATATATGCAAATCGTTAGGTTTTAGTTATTCAATAATTCAATAATTAAATGACTTAGCAACTCAGTAAATAAAGGCTTCAATAAGTGTTTATGATTAATATAACTTAAGATATAGTAAACATCTACAAGTTCCCATTTAATCGCAAATAAAATGACAAAATGCCTCACTTCGCAAAGTAAAGAAAAATGCAAAGTGAGGCACGTTTTTAATTAATTTAATTATTCTATTATTTAATACTGAGCAAACATACTGAATGCATTTAAGCCAACATTAAGAGGCTCTAAAGCTAGCCGATCTGCAATACCCAGACCAGCTAGCAAGTATTCTACTTATTGCTGTGACGATAAGCACCGCGACGCCTGCTGCCTAAAAGCGCAGCACCAGCAGCACTAATAGTTGCAGCAAGCAAGCCAAACACAGACACATTACTACCAGTATTACTAAGTTGATCAGCACGACCACTCTTCAAAACCTTAGAACGCACAGAAGCACGAACCTTGGCAGCATTAGACTTAGCATCAGCCAAAGCTTTACGAGCCATAGAAAGGTTGCGAACAGCAGCATCAACCTGAGCCTGAGTTGCATTAGGATCCGCAAGCACACGCTTAGCTTCCGCCAAAGCAGTATTCACAGTCGCCTGAGCCTTAGAAACTTGAACATCTGCCTGCTTAACAGCCTGGTTATTCTCAACAGAAGCATTCACATCAATAGAATTTGTGCCATTAGAAGTGTTATCAGCGTTGTTGCTAGAAGCGTTACCAGAGTTTGCGCCAGCATTATCGGCATTATTAGAACCAACGTTACCAGTCTGTGAATCAGACTCAGCATTCTGAATCTGAATATTCAACTCGCCCTTATCTGCAGTAGTAGGCGCATTATCATTCACACCAACACCAGATTCAGAACCAGTACCAGAGCCGCTATACTTATTCGCAATACTGTTCTTCGCAGCCTGAAGATCCTTCAACGCAGAATCAACTTGAGCCTGGGTAGCATTAGGATCCGCAAGCACACGATTAGCTTCCGCCAACGCCTTCTTATACACATCCAAATCATTAGGCTCACCAAGCGAGTATTCTAACGACTTGCTAAAGCGAGAATCATCATCAACTTCAGCTTGCAATACCGTCTTATTAACACCATTCAAAGCATCTTTAGCATTCTTCAGATTCTTTAACGAAGAATCAACAAGAGCCTGACGCTCTGATTGAGACTTACCAGCAAGATCTTTACTCTCGTCACCAGATCCAGCCAGTTTAGAAACAAGCTCCTTCGCATCTTGCAAAGCCTTATTATATTTTTGCTGCTTTTCAGCAGTATCATACACATACTTTACAGACTCTTTCACCCTATTCTCAAGAGCAATCTCAGCTTGCAAATCAGCAATATCAACACCATTCAATGCAGCTGCTGCGGTTTGAAGATGTTGAAGCGCAGTATCAACAGCAGTCTGCTTCTGATCAGGAGTCTTCATTGATTGAGCATTATTCGCATCAGCAAGAGCAGACTCAGCCTGCTGCAGAGCTGCACCAAACGCAGACTTCTTATCCTGAACAGCATTCGTATACTGTACGGACTTCTTCAAAGAATTAGCTTTGTTAACTTCAGCTTGCAACTTAGAAGTATCTACAGTTCCATTAAGAGCTCTAGAAGCAGTTTCAAGCTTAGTCTTAGCATCGTTGATTGCTTCCTTAGTCTTGCCCTGAGGATTATTCAAGATGTTTTGAGCAGCTTGCAAAGCCTTATCAAAATTATCTCGCTTATCTTTATCGGCGTTCTTATAAGCTACTTTAGACTTATTAATATTGGCATAATTAACAGCCTTCTGCAAAGCAGAGGTATCCTGACCGTCCAAACCAGTAACAGCATTTGTAAGAGCAGTGATAGCGTTAGTAATATCACCTGCTGTTGCACCAGCTTTCTCTACGATACCTTCTGCAGAGGTTATAGCATTGTCAAGAGCATCTTGCTTCTCCTTAGAAGCATTATTATAAGAAGCATCATTCTTCTTACCTTTTGCTTCTGTGAGTTTTGCTACCAATTGAGACTTATCATGACCATCAAGAGCATCAATCGCTTTGCTTAAATTATCTTTAGCATCATTAATAGACTGCTGTGAAGCATCTTTTTGGTCATAAACTCTCTTTGCATTAGACAGAGCAGTATCAAAATCATTCTTCTTATCATTAGAAGCATTCTCATACTTTGGATTCTTCTTCTTAGAAGAATCATCCTGGCCCTGCTTATTCTTGCCTTGCCATTCATAAGCTATCTCGATTTCATCCTGAAGCTTTGACTTGTCAACAGTATTACCACCGAGATCATTAACAGCTTTTTCAAGAGCTTTACTAATCTTGTCAACTTCATCAGCAGTCTTATTATCAGCAGAATCAGTCTTAACAAGATCTTCCGCAGCCTTTAACGCACTGTCAAAAGCAGTCTTCTTAGATGTATCATTGTACTTCTCAGACTTTTTAAGGTCTTCTTCCTGCTTCTTGACCAAATCAACAAGAGCCTTAAGATCTCCCATCTTTTTGTTAAGCTCTTTAGCCTTGGTAACAACATCAGTGATAGCAGCCTTAGCCTGATCAACAGTCTTCATATTCTCATTGGTCGGGTCAGTTTCAATATCATCAATCTCTGCTTTAAGCGCTTCCTTTTGAGCTTTGTTAAGATTGGTGAGATTATCTACTTCAGATTTAGCATCCTTCTTAGCTTTCTTTAGCTCGGCTTCCTCAAGAATACCCTCAACTTCTCGCAGATCTTTAGCACTGTCAATGCGACCGATTAAACCATTAGCTTCATCTTCAGTAAGATCACCTTTCTGCTTCAGCTCAGCAATCTTCTTCTTAGCAGCAGCTTTAGCATCAGCGGTATTGGCATTATCTAATATGGTTTCAACACTATCAAGATCTTTAGCGCTATCAATGTCACCCTGATACTTCTGCTTATCTCGTGCGTTGAGATTAGTCAACTCACCAATCTTCTTCTTAGCATCAGTCTTAGCCTTATCAAGACCTTCTTTATTACTGTTATCAGCAGCATTCTGATTCTGAGTAGCCTTTTCCGCAGCCTGTTGCTTTATAGTATTTATATCATTCTCATCAGCTGCATTCTGAATATTCTCAATAAACTGCTTCTTATCACCAGGCGTAAGATTTTTATAATCTTCACCATTGCGAATTTCATCAATAGCAGCCTGCTTTTTCTTCTCAAGCTCAGCATCCTTCTTGTCTTTTTCAGCTTGCTGATTAGAAGTATTCTCCTCTTGAGTAGCTTGCTGCTGCTTTTTGTCGACAGTACTATTATCAGTAGCTTGTTGAGTTTGAACAGCCTGCTTTTGCTGCTCTTCTTCCTTAGCCTGCTGATCATTCTTCTGCTTCTGATCCTCATCAGACTTCTTATTTTTAGCTTCATTAACTATGCGGTTAATCTCATCAGGATCAGTCTTACCCTTAAGCTTGTTCTTCAGTTCTTGCTTAGTTTTCTCATCTAAGCTACTAGTAGCATTCTCAATCTGCTTCTGAGCATCTTTCTTTTTCTTCTCATCTTTACCATGCTCATCAGCAGACTTAATAATATTGTCTACATCTCCTGGCTTAGCAATATTGTTGATATCGTTCTTATGATCTTCCTTAAACTTCTTAATCTCTTGATCATTCAAGCCATTTTTCTTAAGAATCTTGTCAATAAGATCATTAGCTTCATTCTTAAGTTCTTCAGGCTTAGGAGCGGCAGAATCTGAAACGAAGCAATCATCTGCAGAAAGCATAAAAGCAGTTTCCTGACCAAAGTTGCCATTCTTCTTAATCTCTATAGAACTACCTTGATATATTGAAACAATACCATTCTGACCAAAATTTCCATTGGATAACGTTAGATTTGAATCACTCTTGGTATGCCACTTATCTTTATAGTTGTAAAGTTGCATACCATTACCCTTATTATCGCCAGTAGCATTCAGCTTATCTAATAAACCGCTAGTGCCATTAATAAATTCATCAGTTATTGCGGTTTGTCCTTGATTAGCTTCCCAGTTATCTTGTACGAACTTGCGAACAAACTTATGCCAATCATCTGGAGTAAGCTTACTTTTATCTTTAACAGCAATCTTAGTGATATTATATTTGTAACCATTCCTGCTAGCGTTTTGCATCGTTGGCTTTTCTGGATTACCCTTTGTATACACCAACTCAGAATAGTCGAAAGTAGACGTTGAACCGTCATTAAACTTAACAGTCATAGTATGCGTATTATCATCAAATGTGATAGCGCTTTCATTATTATCTTTTAACTTGCTTTTAAGACCACTATTGGCTTCTAATATAGCTTGTCTAACTTTCTTCTGGTCTTCATCTTTTAAACTCTTAGCATTATCAACTGCTGTACGAGCTGGAAGCGTAATGTAAGTGGTCTCATTAAGCTTCTTCGCTTGATACACCATCTTGCTGCCATCGAGCTTATCAGTAGACTTATCAGTATAAGTGATAGTCACGTTGCCTTGAGTATCAACAGTAATAATGTTTTTAGTTTTAGCATCAGCAGCACTACTAGGGTTACCAATAGCATTCATGAAGTCAGCTTTAGTTTTATTCGCTTCATAAACTTTATTCACAAGTTCTGTTTGCTCACCTTGAGTCAATTGAGCTGGATTTCCAACAGCCATTGGAACTGGATAGTATGGCGTAAACTTATCCGCAAGCGAACGCTGCTTCTTTACAAGATACTTGCCTTCAAGCTTTTTAGTTGAAGGAGTACCAATCTTATCAGTGAAAGTAATAGTCGCATTGCCATTAGCATCAACAGTCAAATCTTTAATATGCTTACCAGTATTAGCTGCTAGAATAGCATCCTTTACAGCTTGTTTCTCTTCCTTGCTTAATTGAGAAGTATTTTTAACAGGAGTTAAATTGGTAGGATAGTTAATTTTCACCTTATCAGCAAAAGGAATATAGCGCTTAGTCAGATTCTCCTTAGAAATAGTATCCGTAGAGTTATCTTTATACGTTACCTTTGCACTGCCATCAGCATTAATAGTTACAGCCTTTTTGAAAGCCTCTTCAGTTTGAGTCTGTTCCATACCTTTAAGCTTGTTCAGCACATCGGTATTACTCTTATTAGCATCCCATAGCTTGCTGAGTATTTTATCTCGCTCAGACTTTGTTGGCTGTCCAAATGTAGCAATTTCTGTAGCCTGAGGATAATTAAGCTCTAATTCCTTGGAATAATCTGGCAAAGTCGGTGCAAGCTCAACCTTGCCAACGGTGTAATGCCAGTTACCCAGTACCTGATACACGCCACCAGCAAACTTCAAAGGTGTCTTTTTATCGTTCAGTTTAATAACGAAGCTAATCTTAGACTTTCTATTACCTCTACTCTCCCAGTTAATAATCAAAGCGCTAGTGGCTTCCTTATACTTCTTAGAAGTATCGAGAGTATCACCAGATTCGTCATAACCGCCAGCTTCACCGGTCATTCTTTCCCAGTTACTCTTAAATTCAGCACCTTGCGCTTTATTATTATCAAACCAGAAACGGCTTGCGGACTGATTCCAAGAATCCTTTGTATATGTTGCACCTGTCTGTTGAGAAGACAAACCACCAGTCAACTGTTCATGTTTGTACAAAGTAATGCTATCGTCTACAATTGTGACGTCCTTAGGCACGCTCGCCCACCAGAATGGTCTACCACCCCACCAATCGCCATTAGAATTAAACTGGTATTCAACCTTATAATATTGTCCGTAAGTTTTTCTGTCTGCCGTCTCCTTATTATCGTTTTGTTTATCATCGCATGGCACTAGTTTAATATCCACATACCTCTGCGCCTTTGTAGAAGAATCGCGATTCGCATACCTATAGCTACCATCAGGAAGATTAAAACCATTAGCCCAAGCTTGATGAGTTGGCAAACCAGCACCACAAGCAAGCAAGCTTGCTAACGTTGCAGTCACAGCAATCTTCGGTAAACGCGAAACAGCATACGACTTACATGCTTCTAAACGAGTTCCACTTATATCATTCGCCATTGAACGAAGTACACTCGGCTTCAAATACGCGTAATTCTTAGACACATGTAAAGCATTTTTAGCAGTTTGCGTTTTCTTAACCATTAGCAATCCTCACTGATAGATTTTCTCTTCCACTCGCTCTATATGCATAAATTCACATATTGTAAAAGAGCTTGTTAACAGAGCAGATGATACCCCCCCCCCCCATGCGGAAATTCAAGTATTATAGATAAAAACTACTATATGATTAAAGTCACAACTATATTGAATATTAAATATTACAAATAATCATTCGAGCGCAGCATAGCTAGTATTTGGTAATTGAGGCAAAACAACAAGCAATCCTGCTGTGAAAATCAGCGCGAGTATAGGCAAAAGCTGCCATTGGAACGTAGACGAGAATGCAAATCCAATCCAAGAACCAGTAGTAGCACCAATCGCAAACGCAAGGCGCGCCCAACCAGAAAACTTAGCGAGAGCACTTCCCTTAAACAGAATCTGACGCGCAACAATAATCGGCTCTACTAATAGCATTCCGCCAATCGCTTCAAGTAAGAATGCAAAGCACATTATTGGCAAAAGATTAGTAAACATAAAGCAATAAGCAGCTAAGCTCACAATAATGCCTAAAATTGCAACTTTTCTTAAACCGAGTTTTTGAGACGAGTGCGCATACAAAACGGATGCAAGCACGTTTCCTACACCAGTGAAAATATACAATATTGTTAAAGATTGAGAGCCATATTGCTTACCAAGACCTAGAAGAATATAAGAGACAGAGCATGCAGGAATAAAAGCAACCAAAAGAGATCCAGCAAGAAGCATGATTTTACTCTTTAGTAATGGATTCGCAGATTGCTTAACTGTGGATTTGTTGTCAACGTCATTTTCTTGCGATACTTGCGATACTTCTCCTTCTTCACTAATCGCTTGCGATTCATTCTCTACTTCTTGCAACTCTCCCTCTACTTCGTTAGATGCTTGCGCAATGTCTTGTTTCATAATAAATCGCGTAGCACAAGCCGCAAAAGAAGTGACGGACGAGAAAATCAAAACAGCAGGAATCGACCAGCTTGCAATCCACGAACCAAGCGGAGAGCCGAGCAAGGTTCCTGTAATACTTGCCAAAACGCTCACAATGCCGCTGTAGTTTACAATCATGCTGTCATCGCCGCCTGCAGCATCAACCTCGAAAACTTCGCTAGCAATATCAATCACTTGACCAGTAATCAGCAATGCGCAAGAAAGAGCCACCAGCGACCACTTCCACGCAGGAGAGCCAAGCATAAGAAGCGGTAGTAAACTAAGCACGCCTTCTACGCCTTCAGTCATTGCAAGAGCGCGAAAACCGCCAAGCTTATCAACAATCCAACCAGAGCATGGCGAAAGAAAATCGGCAACCGTCATAAAAGTCTTACGAAAACCAATCACCCAAGCCGGCAAGCCCACAATAATAATCGAAGGCAAAACCGAGCCTTCATACGCTTGATTGCCAAGCATAGAAAAACAGAAGCCAACCAAAGACCATCGCAATGCTGGACTAATAGATCTCATACGAATAAAAATATTATTCTTACTAAAAATTGACTTCACAGCAACCAACTCTCCCTTAAAGCTCTTGTAAAATCGCAAATCATAATGCAAGCTTCTGCAAATGCATAACTACTCGCAAATCACTATCAAACTTAAATAATTCACTACAAACTACACAAATCCAATAGCTTATTCTACAAATTTAGTAACACTATACTCTTGTTCAAGAAAAAACAACAAATAATAATACAAAATAACAAAAACGCTACAAAAAACAGTGGTTAGCTATAGACCAAAAAACAGTTTAGACAAAAAGTGAGGGTTATAGACCAAAAGTAAAAAACAAAAAGTGAAAAACAAAAAAGCTTTCGATTTTAAATGCCCCTAGTAGCAAACAAAACCGAAAGCAACACACTCAACACTCAAAACCCCGCAGCAGACGCCCTAACTCTGGGAAGAAAAGAAAATAATAGCAAACCAGAATTAAAACAAAAGTGCAAGAATCAAGAGCAAAACCAGTGTGGCATTTCCCTACAAAACACCACACCAGTCGTTAAGTGCAAACTCTAAAAGAGCATAAGCGCGCACTCACACACTTAGCATAAGTGCGCGCGCAATGCTTAGTGACGAGCCTTGCGAACAGCAGCACCCATGCCAGCAAGCATGGTGGCAGCCAAAGCGGTCAAAGTTACGCCAACACCAGTACCAGGCAACTTCTTACCGCCATCCTTCTTCTTCTCAACCACAGTGGTCTTAGCACCAGCAGCAGCATTAGCGCCAGCCTGGCCAGCAGCCTGACCTGGCTTGCCTGGCTTTGCAGCACCTGGCTTACCTGGCTGAACTGTTGTAGATGGAACAAAGTTGGTGCCATACTTGTAGTCAGTAGAAAGAGGAGCCAAAGAAGCTGGAGTTGGATACGTAGAAACATCAGCCTTAGAAGCCTGAGCATTCTTGTAAGCACCAGCATATTCGCTCAAAGCCTTATTGAACTTAGTAGCAGCCTCATTGAAAGCCTTATCTGCATCAGCAAACTTGGTCTTTGCAGCAGCCAAAGCTTCCTTAGCCTCATTGATTACCTTCTTCAAGCTCTCAACTTCAGCATTGTAAGCACGAGAACCCTTATCCTTAGCATTCTCATCCTGGTAATCCTTAAGAGCACGCTGAGCAGCCTTTAAGTTATTCTCAGCCTCATGCTTAGCGTTGAAAGCAGCATCAGCCTCAGCAAAAGCCTTATCCTTAGCTTCCTGAGCCTTACCCAAGTTTTCCTTAGCTTCATCCAACTTAGCAAGAGCAACACGCTTTGCATCCTTAGAAGGCTCAACTTTTGGAGTTGCAGCGTTTACAGCATCCTCAGCAGTCTTTACAGCCTCAAGTGCAGCCTTGTATGTGGCAAGCTTTTCACGATAGGTATTTGCCTTAGTAGCTGCATCATCTTTAGAATCATCAGCCTTCTTGACAACCTCACCTTTATCATTGAGCTTGTAGTCAGCCTTGTTCAAAAGATCACCATTTTCATCTACAATAGTTGCAGCAGCCTTGGCGTTCGTCTTTTCATTTTCGGCAGTATCAGCATCATCATAAGCCTTCTTCAAAGCTGCCTTCAAAGTCTTAAGAGCAAACGAATCATCCTTAGCTTCATCAGTACTGACAGTACGTGGAACAGCAGCGAATGCTGGGGTTGCCATTGCGAAGCCGGCAAGCAAAGTTGCGCCAGCAGCGAAAGCGGCGATAGCCTTCTTATTCATCATTTTATTTCCTTTCTTCTTCTCCCCCATTCACATCGCAGAAAACCCGCGATAGATCGGGGAAAATCTAAAACACGCGTTCGCGCATTTCCACCAACGGTTATCCACCGTGTGATGTTGCTATTAACATACCCCCCCCCCGTTTGAAAAAGTCAAGCCTCAGCCACACATGCCAAACCGAAAAAAATGATGTTATACACAAACTAATCCACAATTAAGGCCACTATTGCCGTAAAATTTGATGATAAACAACACTTAAACCGTAAAAATACGCATTTCAAGGTTTTTGAAGAATTTTCCCAGGTTTTTTTAAGAAAAGGATTTTCGGGTGTGTCGCGTCGCTTGCGAGGCCTAAGCGCTCAGGCAGGTCATGTCGTTCTCGCGTTACAGCGCGCGAACGTCTTCGCCGCATGTAAAGTCCACTGGACTTTACATTTGAGCCAAATCACGCTTTGAATGAGCTTGAAATGCGTTATGCAATTTCAAGTTCAGTCAAAACGCCCATGCAAGTCGATTCGCGACACGCCGCCAGTTTGTACCATACGCAACTCGTATGGTAACGTTTTCGCAAAATAAAAACCATTACCCCACCAATAGTCATATCTTTTCAACGGTGAAAGGAATACTAAAATGTCTACAATCAAACGCGTAGCATACGCAATACTACACAATTACGGAAAAATGAGCCACGAAAGACTAGAACTACTCACATACTACTGTCAAGCACAATACTTATCCACAACAAGCATACAATTATTCCCCAACTCATTCCAAGCATGGAAAAACGGGCCAGTATGCCTAGAACTATTTAACATATGCTACCTAACACAAGACGAAGTAAGCGAAAACAATATTATCTTCAGCCCAATCGAACTATACAAAACATTTAACCGCTCCCAACTACGCGTAGTATACGCTGTTTGCGAAGCGTTAAAAAACTACGCTACACAAGACTTAGCCGCCAGAGCGCGCAGTGAACTACCATGGGTTGACGCTAGAAGAGGCGTTGACACTAACAACGCATGCGATACTGAACTATCACATAAAATCATCCACGACTATTACGCGAAAAACCCTGTAATTGCCGAGGGGCGCGCGAACACAAGAAGTAGAAGCGTTGAAAACGCTATACGCCGTCTAAGAGACGCGCATCTTAAAAAATGCAAGCAAGCAGAAAAAGAAAAACTAGAAGCACAAAATCAAGCTCACGCGGTTAATAATCATTGTAAAGAACTCATAGACGCTGAAAACATGGTCATGCGTAAAATCAGCATGCTAAACGAGTTCAAAAACATGTCGGATAATAATATTAAAACTCGAGCACGCATGATAGCTAGAAGCCTAGGAAAACAATTATGCGAATACGAGAAGAACGAGATTAAACGCCAAAACTGTCAACATAACCTAGAAGCAGTAAAACAACAAAACACGACTCAAAACACGAGTACAAACAGTGCAAACACTGCAAACAACACAAACACTACGACTGGCTCTAGCAGCACTAATGCAGCCAGCAAAAACACTGCAACTAACGCAAACGTAGATAAGACTGGTAAAAAAGCTAAAACCAGCACAAACACTATGACTGGCGAAAAAGCTGCAGCCAGCAAAAAATCCAAAACTGGTGAAAAATCCAAGACTGGTGGAAAAACCAATACTAACGGAAAGAGTGAAGCCAACAGAAAAGACGAAGCTAGCGGAAAAGTCCGCAAAAAACGAAGCTAGTTAACGCATTTTGCGCGACTTTACAGCAATTCATGATATGTTAAACAATAGAACAACAACAAAAAAAAACGCCACTGTTTGAGCAGTGGCGTTATTGCGTTTGTGGAGTCGCGGGGAATTGAACCCCGGTCCGGAAACCGTACCCTCGGTCTTCTACGTGCGTAGTCTGCTGGCCATTCGGCAGTTTTTCTGCCCCCATGTTATCGCAGACAATTCATGGCGAGCATATCTACAGTAAAAGTCCCTGAACTACCCTGCAGCTCGGCAATTCAAGCAAGTCTTCTAATGACGTTTAGCACCACTCCGAAGACGTGAGTGGGTAAACGGAGCAGCTGCTCACTGGTTAATTCTGGCGCGAAGCTCAGGCAGCGAGAGCGAACTCAGTGCGATTAGATTTAGCACTTATTCTTTTGCGAAAGGACGTTTACGAGTGGACTTTCGCATTCTCGGCACGCTTCCCCGCGGCGAACAGATCACCGTCGAAACCGATCGACCCCTTTTGATTTATCAAACTATCATTTAAATACTGGCATAAAGCCAGAATAATCATTATAAATAAACGTTTTAACAGAGTCAACCTGTTTTAGAATATTGATTTATTTCAGAATCACTTAAAGCTCAACTAAAGCTCACCTAAAGATTTATTCCAGAATCACTTACCTTCAGTCTCACCTGTTTTAACACCATCACTATTGCCTTTAGCAAGCTTCTTCGATTTTTCAACAAATCTTCTATTAACAACAAACGCACAAATTGACACAGAAAACACGCAAATAAATATTGTAACGTTTCTAACTCTAGCGTTTCCAAGGCTTTTTACAGCATTAACATGAAGAGCAACAGCAGATTCCGCATCAATAGTGGTCTCTACTTTGCCGCCACTAACGCTCACAGTTTTATTGCAATATTTAGACTCATAAACATTGCAATATTCGCCATCTGGCAAGTCGGTTTTATAACTCACTTTTTGAGGCTTTTCCGTGTTGTTAATCGCAAGAAAACCCTTGTTTCCTCGGCTAAACGCAACGTTATTATCGTCATCATCTTGCCAATTAGCAACCTTAGTGCCCCTAACGGCGTTGTAGAACCCAATCATTCCGCGAATCGAAGTTAGCCTTTGCGTGCATTGCCACTTAGAATCCTTTGCACAACTCACGTCAGGAATCGAAGTCTGCGTAGATCCAGGCGCTCCCTCATCTCGTTTTGTAAACTCATAACCCGAAAACACATTTGGAGTTCCGTACGGGTATGCCAACATAAACGCGTTTGCAAGCTCATATTTTTTGCCATCTTTATACGTCAAAACTCTGCTTGCATTATCTCGCTCAGTATCCCAATTCGTAACGAAAATCGCAGCTTTTTTGCTTGGAATCAGCTTATCTGTAATATGTTTAAGATTCTCAATAGACCCATAAAAATAGTTTCTAAGCCTATAGGAGTACTCAAATTCGTTCACTTCACCAGTTTGCAGATACTGGTCTGGCTGAATTCTAGGGTCTTGCTCTGGGAACCCTATTGTTTCTTGCATCCACCAAATCTTATCTTGCGTTGTGCCAGCAGCCTCTGCAGCCGCAGCTTTTATGCCTTTTACATCTTGCGGAGACATGTGTTTTGCTGCATCAACTCTAAACCCAGCAACTCCAAGCTTTAGCATATGCGTAAAGTACTCTCCCAAAGTTTTTTGCACATGAGGATTAGAAGTGTCTAAATCCAACAGACCAACAAGTCGATGCGTCCAAACGATTTCTGCTTTTCTATACGTGTTTATATCTTCTGTTGACTTGTGAAAATCATCTTTTGTGTACCCTGCATCTGGGAACGATTGATTTGCAGCATCATATTTGCTTCCACCAACGCCAAGTGTGTCTTTGTTTGCAAAACCAGTTGTGTGGTTTATTACTGCATCTGCAATAATTCCAACACCCGAAGCTTTGCAAGTTGTAATCATCTTTTTAAACTCGTCTTCTGTGCCGAGTTTTGAATTTAGCTTATAGCTTACAGGTTGATAACTTGTCCACCATTGATCGCCCTTAATATGATCTTGCGGAGGTGAAACTTGCACGTATTTTACGCCCTCTGGGCCGTACGTTTTTTTGCATTCCTTGGCTATGCTTTTCCAATTTTGCTGGAATGCTGTTACGATTACGCCTTTTTCTGTAATTTTTTGAGATGATTTTACGCCAGCACTTGCAATCGCTGGGCTGCTTGCGACTACTGCTCCCGCCAAAATAGTAGCAGCACAAGATGTTATAGCCGCAACTCTTGCCAACACAAACTTTAACTTTACAAGCGCCTTTTTATTGAAGCTCGTAAATACTTCTATGCCGTGGATCATCGTTGTTCCTTTCTGCAAGAATTGCGGCTTTGCTTTGTTCTTACTTCACTCCTTATATATAGGACTATATTAGGACTATATTAGGCTCATCTATTCCCATTCTTCTTTTCCAAACGTACGATATATCCCAAACCATTCAAAATACTATGTTCTATTTTTTCTAATCTCACTAAATCCATCTAATTATAGGACGTTTTCAAATTTTTAGTCCCGTCTCAGTCCCAGTATCGGAGAATTTTTTTAAAATAAAACTTCTTTACTCAAACCTTTATCACTCCAAGAAAGTTTATATGCGTTCTTATTATGGTTAGATTTAATAACATTGATCTCGTAATTATCCCAAATAACTGCTACTTGATTCTCTATTGCTATAGCATCTGCTATCTGTCCAGAATAGAATTCATCAAAACCTACTCTTTCTGGCTCATCATAATGAGGACAATGTAAATAAGGAATAATGCCTAAGCCTTTAACCCATTTATGTTTTGGGTTTTCTACATCTTCTATAAATTCACTATCACTATGACCTGCAATAAACCAACATATAGAGCCTGCACTTAAGCCTGAGAGTATCTTTCCGCTTTTATAAGCTTTAATTAGTGCCTTATCTACAGAATATTTTCTCCAAACTTGCATCATATAAGCAGTATTTCCACCACCAACATAAATTATGTCTGCATTTTCTATCTTTTGATTAACCTCTTCCTTGTTTACTTTTGCGTTAGATAAATACAATGTATCAGTTTTACATCCCAAGCTCTCATATAAATTACTTATGGTTTCTATATAAGCATCAGCATCTTTACTCGCTGTAGGAATAAATAAAAAATGCGGGTTTTCTTTATTTGATGACTCAACAATAAATTTATCTATATCGTACGTTTGATTTTGATATACTTCTCCTCCTCCAATTGCTATAATCATAAATTTCCTCCTATGTTTAAAATCTGTTTCTTTAGTAAAAATCTTAAAATCCTTATATTTAAATAACTAACCAAATCCCCAATATAACAATTAAGATTTTCAAAAATTCTTATATAACATCCGTACTTACAACTTTAATACTACATAGCTTTGCAAATTAAATAAGGTAATTCCTACGCTAATCCTACATCTTCTTTCCACACTCTTTTTCTCAAGTAGCTTCCAAGTTTTTCTTCAATCAAATGTCATAGTATAAATTCTTTCTTACCTACCATATTTGTCTATCATACAATGATTCTATATAATTATAGGGATTCATTTCTTCATCAATCACACTAATTTTACACTCTAGAGTTGATCCATTTTCATTCATATAACTATGTCGAACCGCTGTACAATAACCAAATTCTTTTTTATTATATAAATTTTCCTCAATTACAACTAAATTACTCACAGCAGGATCTTTCTTCAAACCTGGGTAAATAATAAATTCCCTTCCTTCTCTAAGCATATTAGAAAAATTAGATTTAATAGAGATAACATTTTCTTCCCCTACTACTCCAATCTTTATCCCTTTAAATGCCATAGCTAAAAAGTCCGTGCTAATATCGATTATAGTTTTAATAGAATATAAAAGATAGAAAAACCTCAACACCCCTCTGCTATCTCGCTGAGAATATGGTTCATTATAACCTCGTAAATCTTTTAAACTGTTAGGGACATTTTTATATCCAGATTTATCAATATCGTTACCTACTGCATATAATAATTGGATTATTTGCTCAACCCCTATCTCATTTAATAGAGATTCATATTTAATTATTTCTTTCTCATAAATTCGTCTAAGATTACTTCTCTTCCAATAATTGAAGACGTCCTTAAAAATTTCTGTGTCTATGATGGTCGAAACATCTAAATCAGTCGAGTATGGAAGTTTAAAGTTGTATTTAGATGTTGGACTTAGTGCTACTTTTAAGTTTTCAGGTAAATTTCCTATCGATTTTAAACTTTGCTCATAAAAGTATTTCATAACATTATGTAACTGTTTGAATATTTCAAGCTCTTTTTGATTTAACGGGGTAACAGATCGTAGAAAATTATCTTTCGAATCAGTTTGTTTACTTAATTCATTCATTATTAATACAATATAAAAATCAGATTCATTTCGTATCCCTTGGAGAAGCAAAGATTGATTCGAAAAATATTCCCCAGTCTCCTTCATTTTTGAAATTTGTTCTTGAAGATCTTTAGAGAGATTTAGACTTGTAATATCTTGACATAGTTTAAACATATATTCTAGATAAGTACTCATCAATGTAACCTCCTCAAATTTAATTCCGCTTCAATTAGTTCTCTTATATCTTCTTCACTTAAATTTTTACACTTGTCCTCATTTAAGTCGAAGTGCATGTTATACATATTTTTTTCACCTGTTAATAAATCTAGCATTAAATTTGGAAGCTGTCGTCTAGATACTCTAATAAGCTTCTCTACAAAATTTCTTTCTCCACTATTATCTCTTTCTACAAATGGATTCCAAAATTCTGGGTTATATCTACATAACATTCCCAGCATAAATAACAACATTAAGAATAATGAAAAATATGGAAAAGAAATTTGTTTACCATCTTTCGTATAACCAGCAAGAAAAAAACTTTCTCCCATGGTTGTTACTTCATGTAGCTTCTGACCATGAATTTTCTTTCTAATAATCAATTCATTATTTCTATTTTTTTCGAAAGGAAAATAACTTTTACTAAAGTCTGGAATTGATTTTAATAGGGTCGTTACTTGTGTCTCATTAAAAATATCTAGATTAACTCTATACTGAACTTCATTATCTAATATAATTTCTTTTATTGGTATCGCATGAATATTCTCTTGTCCATAAAGATCTGAAAAGTCATTTGATAACTCAACAATCGAACCAGCAATTTCTTCAAAAGACCATTCGATATTAGATGAGAATTCTTGTTTATAAGGATTATACTCATTTATAAATATTGATAATCCACCAGTTTTATTATCATTGATATTTAATGTTACGTCTCCAATTTTATCTATTCCTGAAAGTTTTCTTAACTTCATTCCATGATTTGTAATTTTTAATAATTTACCATATACTAGACACAGAGTTCCATGAATCAGATTAGTAGAACCATAATATATTAATAAAGGAGAAACTTGTAAACTAGACTTTCTTGAAAGACTAAAATATTCATAAGCTTGTGATAAAGATCCAGAGATTATATTTATTAAATCATCTGATGGCTGGCTATTATGATTTTTACTGAAATATTTTTTTATATTTTCTGGGTAAGTATATTTTAATAAATTCTCCCAAATTTCAACTTCTGGTTGTTCTGAATAAATTCTTTTTATTTTCATTATTTTCCATCATTTTTATCAAACATTAACCTCAAGTTATTACATATTATTATATCAGATAAAATCTTTATTTCATTTAAAAAGTGTTGTATCTCTACTAAACCTTAGTTTAATTACTAGTCTTTTTTATGATAGGACTATTACAAAGTCCATTTTCATC
Source organism: Gardnerella sp. c12Ub_1 (assembly GCF_055804375.1). NCBI lineage: Bacteria > Bacillati > Actinomycetota > Actinomycetes > Bifidobacteriales > Bifidobacteriaceae > Gardnerella > Gardnerella sp. c12Ub_1. The sequence goes on from NZ_JANUZC010000001.1 coordinate 598,570, forward strand.
CTTTAAAAAATAATAAATAAGCTTTTATGAAATTAAACTTTCATAAAATAAAATATTGTACTAGATTTCCAGACAAAACTGCAACTTTAGTATCATTATCCTCTCGTGTTTTCATAAATTGAATTTGGGCAGTAGATGGGTAGCATTTGAATGAAGATACCAAAATTTTTTAATCAATTTTTTCACTTTTAGTTGTATAGTCTATTGCCAAATTTAGAGTTGATTTTATAGGATGTATTTTTGTAATTGCTGTACTAATCACTAGATCTTTCTTTTGATCTATTAAGAAGTATGGAATGAATCTGCCATATTTCTTTTGATAATTTTTCTATTTTTTCTCTAATATAATCAATATCTTTCTTATAAATTACTCCCGTTGTATTGGTTACTTTTGCAATCTGGTTTATGTTATTTGTTACATTTGAAAGTAGCCATTGGAGATTTCTAAATAAATTAATCCTCATAATATGTACGCAAAAAGACCGCAGCCTAAAGACTACGGTCTAATTTTTTGTTCAAATCTAAACCACTTGGAACTATTATTTAGTTTATTCTTTTTTACTTCCAGTACCATTTGAGTACCAGTAGCCATTTTTCATTCTCTTTATAGCTTGTAATTAAGCCATTTCAGAAAATTTTGCGATTATTCCCACTCGATTGTTGCTGGTGGTTTAGATGTAACGTCTAACACAACGCGATTAATCTGACGGCATTCGTTTGTGATTCGAGTAGAAATCTTTGCCAATACATCGTAAGGAACTCGCGACCAATCAGCGGTCATAGCATCCTCAGAGCTTACTGGTCGAAGCACAATCGGAGAACCGTATGTGCGCTCGTCTCCTTGAACTCCAACAGAGTGAACATCTGCCAAAAGAACAACTGGGCATTGCCAAATATCGCGATCTAATCCAGCTGCAGAAAGCTCTTCGCGCGCAATAGCGTCTGCCTCTCTAAGCACAGCTAAACGCTCGCGAGTAATCTCGCCAACAATGCGAATTCCCAAACCAGGACCTGGGAACGGCTGACGCCACACAATAGCATCTGGAAGTCCAAGCTCCGTACCAATTGCGCGAACCTCATCCTTAAACAGCGTGCGCAAAGGCTCAATAAGCTTAAACTTTAAGTCCTTTGGTAAGCCACCAACATTGTGATGCGACTTAATATTTGCAGCACCGTCTCCGCCGCCAGACTCAACAACATCTGGGTAAAGCGTGCCTTGTACAAGGAACTTAACTTCTGCTCCAGTTTTATCAGCTTCTTCAATAACTTGACGCTGAGCTTTTTCAAATGTGCGAATAAACTTTTCTCCAATAATCTTGCGCTTACGCTCTGGCTCACTCACACCTTTAAGCGCATCTAAAAAGTCATCGTCTGCATCTACTGCAATAAGCTTGATTCCAGTTGCCTCAACGAAATCATGCTTAACTTGTTCGACTTCGCCTTTACGAAGAAGACCATGATCAACAAAAACGCAAGTAAGCTGATCTCCGATTGCTTTGTGCACAAGAGCCGCAGCAACAGCGGAATCAACTCCTCCAGAAAGTCCGCAAATAACTTGTGCATCTCCAACTTCGGCGCGAATCTTTGCAACCTGATCTTCTATAATGCTCGAAGGATTCCAATCATTTTCCAATCCTGCACATTCATGCAAGAATGTAGAAATAAGCTTTTGGCCTAAAGGCGTATGCTTGACTTCTGGATGCCATTGCACTCCGTAAAGCTTGCGACTTTTATCTTGCATAGCTGCAACTGGAGCGCCTTGAGTGTGCGCAAGCACCTCAAATCCTTCTGGCGCACTCTTAACTGCCACTCCGTGGCTCATCCAAGTGTTTTGCTCTAATGGAGAATTTGCAAGCAATCCTTCTGCTTCATCAACAGTTGCATGCGTTTTTCCATATTCACCCAATGCAGCTTTGTCTACAACGCCGCCAAGCTCGTGAGCCATAACTTGGAATCCGTAGCAAATTCCAAGCACTGGAACGCCTGCTTCAAAAATCTTTGTGTCAATTTTTGGCGCTCCTGGCTCATAAACAGAGGCAGGTCCGCCAGAAAGAATTATGGCTTTTGGATCTTTTGCCAGCATCTCCTCTACTGGCATGGAGTGTGGAACAAGCTCCGAATAAACGTTTGCTTCCCTCACTCTTCTAGCGATTAGCTGGGCATATTGGGCACCGAAGTCAACTACAAGTACCGGACCGTTTGCCATGATTCTCCTTATATATAAGAAACACATTTATAGGTGATTCAATTTATACTAATGGCGCTTTTAGACGTTGCGTTGTGCGAAACGCCGTAACTTAACAAATTATAAAAATTGTAAAAATAAACAACCTTGACATAACAAGAAAGTGAACATCAAACATAACATAATTGATACTTTTAAGGTGATTTTTGTTAACACTTTAACACATTTTTTCAACAAATTCGCACGTAGTAACTAATCAAACGCACAAAAGTCAAAAGCTGTTACTATACTGAAAAAGATGGAAAAAGAGGCGAATACATTTGTTTTTTGGCCTCTATAACCAAATGGTAATGATTAAAATCGCACTGAAAAGTGCTTGAGTACAGGAGTACACATGACGAGTCCTGTTATTGGCACCCCTTGGAAGAAGCTTAACACTCCAGTTTCCGAGGCGGCCATCGAAGGCGTAGACAAGTATTGGCGCGTTGCTAATTACCTCGCTATCGGTCAGATTTATCTTCGCAGCAATCCTCTAATGAAGGAGCCATTCACTCGCGAAGATGTTAAGCATCGTCTAGTCGGCCACTGGGGTACAACTCCAGGCCTTAACTTCCTTATTGGACACATCAACCGCTTTATTGCTGATCACCAGCAGAACACCGTGATTATCATGGGTCCAGGCCACGGCGGCCCAGCTGGTACTGCTCAGTCTTATCTTGACGGTACCTACACTGAGTACTATCCAAAGATCACCAAGGACGAAGCTGGTTTGCAGAAGTTCTTCCGCCAGTTCTCTTACCCAGGCGGTATTCCTTCTCACTTCGCTCCAGAGACCCCAGGCTCCATCCACGAAGGTGGCGAGCTTGGTTACGCTCTCTCCCACGCTTATGGCGCTGTTATGAACAACCCAAGCTTGTTCGTTCCAGCAATCGTTGGTGATGGCGAAGCTGAAACTGGTCCTTTGGCTACTGGTTGGCAGTCCAACAAGCTTGTGAACCCACGTACCGATGGTATTGTGCTTCCAATCTTGCATTTGAACGGCTACAAGATTGCTAACCCAACCATTCTTTCCCGTATTTCCGACGAAGAGCTTCACGAGTTCTTCCACGGCATGGGTTACGAACCATATGAGTTCGTTGCTGGCTTCGATGATGAGGATCACCTTTCCATTCACCGTCGCTTTGCCGATATGTTTGAAACCATCTTCGATGAGATTTGCGATATTAAGGCCGAGGCTCAGACTAACGATGTAACTCGCCCTTACTACCCAATGATTATCTTCCGCACTCCAAAGGGTTGGACTTGCCCGAAGTTCATCGACGGCAAGAAGACCGAAGGTTCTTGGCGTGCACACCAAGTTCCACTGGCTTCCGCTCGCGATACCGAAGCTCACTTCGAGGTTTTGAAGAACTGGATGAAGTCCTACAAGCCTGAAGAGCTCTTCGACGAAAAGGGTGCTGTTAAGGAAGACGTTCTTTCCTTCATGCCAAAGGGCGAACTCCGTATTGGCGAAAATCCAAACGCCAATGGTGGTCGTATTCGCGAAGATCTTAAGCTTCCAAAGCTTGAGGATTACGAAGTCAAGGAAGTTAAGGAATTCGGTCACGGCTGGGGTCAGCTCGAAGCTACCCGTCGTCTTGGTGTTTACACTCGTGACATCATCAAGAACAACCCAGATTCCTTCCGTATCTTCGGCCCAGATGAGACCGCTTCCAACCGTTTGCAGGCTGCTTACGAAGTAACCAACAAGCAGTGGGACGCAGGCTACCTTTCTGGCTTAGTTGACGAGCACATGGCTGTTACCGGCCAGGTTACCGAGCAGCTTTCCGAGCACCAGATGGAAGGCTTCCTCGAGGGCTACTTGCTCACTGGTCGTCACGGCATTTGGAGCTCTTACGAGTCCTTCGTACACGTTATTGACTCCATGTTGAACCAGCACGCAAAGTGGCTTGAGGCTACAGTTCGCGAGATCCCATGGCGTAAGCCAATCTCCTCTGTGAACTTGCTTGTATCCTCCCACGTATGGCGTCAGGATCACAACGGCTTCTCGCACCAGGATCCAGGCGTAACCTCCGTGCTCTTGAACAAGACCTTCAACAACGATCACGTAATCGGCATCTACTTCCCAGTGGATTCCAACATGTTGCTTGCTGTTGCAGAGAAGGCTTACAAGTCCACCAACATGATTAACGCCATCTTCGCTGGTAAGCAGCCAGCTGCTACTTGGTTGACTCTCGACGAAGCTCGTGAAGAGCTCGAGAAGGGTGCTGCTGAGTGGAAGTGGGCTTCCAACGCTAAGAACAATGACGAAGTTCAGGTTGTTCTTGCTGGTGTTGGCGATGTTCCACAGCAGGAATTGATGGCCGCTGCCGACAAGTTGAACAAGCTTGGCGTTAAGTTCAAGGTTGTTAACGTTGTTGACTTGCTCAAGTTGCAGTCCGCCAAGGAAAACAACGAAGCTTTGACTGACGAAGAGTTCACTGATCTCTTCACTGCAGACAAGCCAGTCCTCTTCGCTTATCACTCCTATGCACATGACGTTCGCGGCTTGATTTACGATCGTCCAAACCACGACAACTTCAACGTTCATGGCTACAAGGAGCAGGGCTCCACCACCACGCCATACGATATGGTTCGCGTGAACGACATGGATCGTTACGAGCTTACTGCTGAAGCATTGCGCATGGTTGACGCCGCTAAGTATGCCGACGAAATCAAGAAGCTCGAGGACTTCCGCCTCGAAGCCTTCCAGTATGCAGTCGACAAGGGTCTTGATCACCCAGACTACACCGATTGGGTATGGCCAGGCGTTAAAACCGACAAGCCAGGCGCTGTCACCGCTACCGCTGCAACCGCTGGCGATAACGAGTAGTTTTAAGCTATCAACGCTAAAATTGCTTAGCTGATTTTTAGGGAGTCAATCGAAAGGTTGGCTCCCTAAAAAATTAGTCGCACAAAAAAATTAATAATAAAACACATAAAAATCAAAATTTCCGCTTGTTGTTTTGCAAATAGTCTTAAAATAGCTAAGGATTCTTCGTTCGACATGCAATTTTCAACGTTGAAACACGAAGAATAGCAAAAACGAAAATGCAAAGCAAAATAAAATGCAACGCAAAATAGAATAAACACAGACGCATCAAAGGAGAAAAGTCGTGTCGTTAGTTAACGTAACTATTATTAGCGCAGATTGCGCGCAAAGTCGCAATGTTGTAGCACTAGGAGTTGCAAAAGCTCTCTCTAATCATTATTCAACAACTGTTTTTAGACCATCCGCAAAGCATGATGACGCGTTTACAAGCGAATTGATAGCTGCAAGCAACACAAAACCAACGCTGGAACAAGTAATCGCAGCATGCCCATGCGCAGTTCGTAAAAACAAAGACACACTAAGAGGAGACATTGTAGCTCATTACAACGAGCTGATTAGCGCAACAAACGCTCAAGGATGCGTTATTGTAGCAAGTGATTCTACTTCTGTATTTGATCCAGATTTATTCCGATTCGATGCAAGTGTGGCAGCTGATTTAGCTTCTCCTGTGTTCCTAAGCATTTGCGCAGAAGGCAGAGATAGCAAGCAAATCTTGCAAACAATCGAAGCGCAATGCGCAAGCGTCAGCAAAGAATACACAAAAGTATTCGGTGTGTTTGTAACTGATTGCAAAGAAGACTTAGCAAAAGAACTAAAAGAAGACTATACTCAAAGCAATAATGGCACTCCACTTTGGACTTTGCCTTCTATAAGCGAATCAGAATCAGATAAATTCAACGATTATGTTGCAGATGAAGAAATCATCAACGCTTTGCAGCAGCCATTTGCCGCTCCTACTACCCCATATGCCTTCCAATACAGCTTGCTTGGAAAAGCTAAAGCAAATAAGAAAACAATAGTACTTCCAGAAGGCGAAGAAGATCGCATTCTAAAAGCAGCCGATTACTTGCTAGAGCGGGACATTGTAAACCTCGTTATTGTTGGAGAACGCGAATCTATTCTTGCAAGAGCACAAGAGCTTGGATTAAAGTCTCTTAGCAAAGCAAGCTTCCAATCTATGAGCGACGAAGAGATTCTTAGCAAAATGATTAGCAAGCTTTGCGAATTGCGCGCAAAGAAAGGCATGACCGAAGAGCAAGCTAGAGAACAGCTTAAAGACGCAAGCTATTTTGGCACAATGCTAGTAGTACTTGGATTAGCAGACGGACTTGTTTCTGGCTCTGTTAACTCAACAGCAAATACTGTGCGCCCTGCTCTTCAAGTTATTAAAACTAAGCCTGGATCTAAGCTTGTTTCTGGCGCATTCATTATGTGCTTTAAGGATCATGTAGCAGTATTTGCTGATTGTGCTATTAATCTGAACCCAGACGCTGAACAATTGGCTGACATTGCTCTTCAATCCGCACAAACTGCTAAAGCTTTTGGCTTAGATCCTAAGGTTGGAATGCTATCTTACTCCACTCTTGGATCTGGAAAAGGCCCAGACGTTGATCTTGTAGAAGAAGCAACAAAGATTGTAAAAGAAAAAGACCCAGATTTGAAAGTTGTTGGATCTATTCAGTTTGACGCTGCATGGTCGGAAACTGTTGCTGCGTCCAAAGCTAAAGGCAATGATGTAGCGGGCCACGTAAATGTGTTTGTGTTCCCAGACTTATGCGCTGGAAACATTGGATACAAGGCCGTTCAGCGCTCCAGCGGCGCTTTAGCTGTTGGACCAATCCTGCAAGGCTTAAACAAGCCTGTTAACGACTTGTCTAGAGGAGCATTGGTTCAAGATATTATCAACACTGTTGCTCTTACAGCATTGGAAGCGCAGTTCTAATAATCGCAAGCAATAATATCAAGCAATAATTTAATAATTGCAAGTTCTTACAATGATTTGCAAATGTAATAATAAGTAAATACAAAAGCACTCATTGTAGGAACTTGCATGTAAACTTAAACATGGCAATTTACTAGCCTTATCAACACTTTATGGAGGATGCCCTCATGGCAAAAACCGTTCTTGTTATCAATTCTGGTTCTAGTTCTATTAAGTACCAGCTCGTCGATTTGGAAAGCGGCGAAGGTATTGCGTCTGGTATCGTAGAAAAAATTGGCGAACCAGTTGACGGACACTACAAGCACGTATTCAATGGCGAAAAGCATGAGTTTGACGAGCCAGTGCACGATCACGAGCAAGGCTTAAAGCGCGTACTCGGCTTCTTCGAGGAGTATGGTCCAAATCTTTCCAAGTCTGGAATCGTAGCTGTTGGACACCGCGTTGTTCAGGGTGGCTTAACATTCCCTAAGCCTGCATTAGTAAACAAAAAGACCATTAATAAGGTGAAGGATTTGGCTGTTTTGGCTCCACTTCACAACGGCCCTGAGGCTGTTGGCGCTGAAGTTATGACTGAACTTTTGCCAGATGTTCCACAGATTATGGTGTTTGACTCTTCGTTCTTCCACGATTTGCCACAGGTTGCTGCGACTTACGCATTGAACAAAGATATTGCAAACCAGTACCACATTCGTCGCTATGGCGCTCACGGCACTTCCCACGAGTACATTGGCTCTGTAGTTCCAAGCGTTGTTGGAAAGCCTGCAGAAGGCTTGAAGCAGATTGTTTTGCACATTGGTAATGGCGCTTCTGCTTCCGCTCAGATTTCTGGCAAGCCAGTTGAAACTTCTATGGGCTTAACGCCTCTCGAAGGTTTGATGATGGGCGGCCGCACTGGAGATATTGACCCAGCTGTAGTCTTCCACCTTATTCGCAACGCTCACATGAACGTAGACGAGCTTGATACGCTCTTTAACAAGCGTTCTGGCATGATGGGCATGACTGGCCACGGCGATTTGCGCGATATTCATAAGCTCATCGCAGAGGGCGACGAAGACGCTAAGCTTGCTCTTGGCGTGTACGTTCACCGCATTGTTGGCTACATTGGCAACTACACAGCTCAAATGGGCGGCGTGGACGTAATCACATTCACCGCTGGCGTTGGCGAAAACGACGAGATCGTTCGCGCTCGCGTATGCGAAAAGCTTGCTCCATTCGGCGTTAAGCTCGATAAAGAGAAGAACTTGGTTCGTTCTAAGGAGCCACGCATTATTTCCACTCCAGATAGCTCTGTGATTATTGCTGTAATCCCAACTAACGAAGAGTTGGCAATCGCTCGAAAGTCTGCACAAATCGCAGAAGCTGGAGTCGATTCTTACGGCAACAAGTTTGAGCGCTAAATCGTAGTGTAAAACAACGTAACGTAAAAACGTAACACATAAATAATCCCGAGTTAAAAAAACTCGGGATTATTTGTTATTTAAGCTCACTATTTAGTCTCACTATTTAAGCTCACTATTCAAGCATCTTATTCCACATACCAGGAAAATCAGGGATTGTTTTGCGCGTAGTGGCAATATTTTTTACTCTTATATTAGATATACGAAGACCTAACATTGATGCAAAAGTTGCCATTCTGTGATCCGCATAAGTCTCCATCACTTCCCCATGCATATTTTTGCTAGGAATAATACGAATTCCATCATCTAGCTCATCAGCGCCTATTCCAACGCGATTTAGTTCCGTAACTATTGCACTCAAGCGATTCGTTTCGTGGCCTCTTAAATGCGCAATACCGTGCAACTCGCTTACACCATCTGCAAGCGCAAGAATCGCAGCAATACTCGGCGCAACCTCGCCAGCAGCAGCCAAATCAAGCGACTTAATTGCGTGAATTTTGCCACTACCAGTTACGCACAATGTTGAAGAATCCGCAGCCGAATGCTCAAAAACAATTTCTGCGCCCATTTGCTCTAGAATCCCAGGCAACAATCCCCCAGGCTGAGTTGTTTTAAGCGGCCAATTAGGGATTTTAACGCATCCGCCAGCAATCAACGCTGCTCCAATAAAAGGCGCTGCATTAGAAAGATCTGGCTCTACAACAACTTCATCTGGCAAAGTCAAATCATGCTCTTTAATACGCCATACTCCGCTTTCTGGCATATCTACTACTCCGCCAGCTTTGCGCACATCTTCCATTGTCATTTGAATATGAGGCATACTAGGCAATTTGCTTCCAATATGCTCGATTTGTAATCCTCCTGGAATTCGAGATGCAATTAGCAGAAGCGCAGATATAAATTGAGACGATGAAGAAGAGTCAATGCGAATAACGCGATTATTGCAAGAATTTTGCGCACTATTTACACCATATGATTCAAGATTTTTGGGCGGAATAACGCTAAATGGTAAGAATCCGACTTTTCCGTGATATACGATTTTTGCGCCTAGCTGTTCCAATCCATCTAGAACAGGCTTCATTGGACGAGCATACGCTTGCTCATCTCCATCAAATTTCACACAATTATTTGCAAACAGCGCTAAAGCTGTTACAAAACGCATAACTGTTCCAGCCAAGCCACAATTAACAACCGCATTATCATCTACGCTAAAAACGCCATTTTTGGGCGGAATAACACAAACTGCTGTGCCGTCGCGGCTTAGCGAATCGCATTTAACTCCAAATACGCTTAGCGCGTTAATCATAAGTTCCGTATCTCTTGATCTCAGCAATCCCTTTAGAACAACTGGCTTTTTACCAAGAGCTGCCAAAATCAAGTATCGATTAGATAATGATTTGCTTCCAGGAATATTCACTGTTGCATTCAAAGGAGTATTGCATGATGGAGCTTGCCAAACATCATCATGATTATAAGAATTCATTATTCCGCTCATATTATGAATACTATCTATAAATATGTACGCATTGTAATTTTCACAATGCTTTACATATGAATAAACGCATTATGCCAATATCCTGTTTGTATTGAAGCATATAAAGCAATAGTAGGAACAGCAATGCAAATTGCATAAAATATCCAATCGTATGCTGTTAACTTCGATTTTCGTGCTGGAACACGTTTAATATTACTTCCAAAAGCCCTAGCTTCCATAGCTGTAGCAAGTTTAGTGCCTCTGCGAATAGATAACACGAGCAAACCAAAAGATTGCGAAAGCATACGCTGCAACGCTTTACCATCCGATATACCACGAGACCTTCGAGCTAAACCAAAAGCACGCCAATCATTTTGCAATAGACTAAACATTCTCAATCCAGCTAATGCTCCGTACACAAATCGTGGAGAAAAATGCAAAATCTGCACTAATCCGTCTGCTAAATCAGTTGGATCTAATCCAATGGCTAATATAACGCCTGGAACTGCTACAGATGCAACACGAACAAACGTACAAATTGCCAAATACAATGATCCTTGGCTTATATGCATCCAGCCAAACTTAAATATATCATCTCCAGAACTTTGACCATATAAAAGAACCGATATAAAACTACCCGAAGCAGCAATCCAAACTGGCCAAGTATGGCGTAAAACATACCAAGGAGTTACTCCAGCAATTGCAAATAACAGTATATCTAAACCGAATGCAATAGAAGCTGAAACAATATCTAATGTAACAAACATAGGTAAGCAAAGTAGCAGCGCTCCAATAAAACGGCTTATTGGATTGAGCCTACGAATAAACCAAGAAGGCGAAACTAGTCGTTCACTTTCTAAACGTTTAGAAGATGCAGTTACATCAATATGCGAAACTTTTAATAAATTTTCAAAGTCTTTAACTTGAATACTAGACGATTCTTCTACACTACTAGTTTTATTCACTTCTACTCATTCCCTTCACTATAGTTATGAGCGGATCCTGCGATTTTTCGTGACTCAACTCTTATTACTCTGGCATCTAAAGACTTTACAAGCTCATCATCGTGAGTAACAACAATCACCGCTGAGCCACTATCGCGTATTTGCGCAATAAGTTTCACCATTGCTGTCCAAGTTTTAAAATCTTGTCCAAAAGTAGGCTCATCCATAATAACAACGCGTGGAGCAGCAGCTAAAAGCGTAGCTACAGAAAGTCTACGTTTTTCTCCTCCAGATAATGTATAAGGATTAGCAAGAGCAAAACGCTTCAAATCCATACGTTCAAGCATGCTATCGGCAATATCGTAAGATTCCTTTTCGCTTTTTCCTTGCTTTTTAGGCCCTACAGCAACTTCGTCTCTTACAGACGATGTTATGAATTGATGTTCTGGCTCCTGAAACACCATGCCAACTCGCCCTAGTAATTCTTGACTTTTCCAAGTAAAAAGATCATTTTTACGTCGTTTTGGCACATACTTTTCCATCATGCACACGCTGCCAGCAATCGGCTTTAATAAGCCTGCAAGCGTTAACGCTAATGTGGTTTTACCAGCACCATTAGGTCCCATTAAAGCCGTTACTTCGCCAAAACGAAAAGCTACATTAACATGTTCCGATAGTGTCAGAGTTCTTCCAAAAGAGCAATCATTCGTATAGAGCGCAACAGATTCTTCCGTATCTTTGATCTCGTCTTTTATTTCGTCTTTGATCTCGTCATAGCAATGTTTAGGAGCAAAAGATTTAACTGTTCTTCCTGGAACCCAAGCACCACCTTTTGCAAGCATATCGCCATACTTTTCAAAAACATCCTCAGGCTTACCGTCTGCAATAACGCATCCTACATTTGAATCATTATTATTTTCATCTTTTCCAATAACAATAACTCTATCAATCAAATCCAGCCACACGTCAATATGATGTTCAACTACAATCATTGTAGAGCCTGTTTTTTTAAGAATATTCGCTACAGCATCATGAACTTGCTGAACACCTTTAGGATCTAGATTAGCTGTAGGCTCATCTAAAAGAAGCAATCCAGGATGCATTGCAAGCACTCCTGCTAAAGCAAGACGTTGCCTTTGACCTCCCGATAAAGATTGTGTTGAGCGTCTAAGACCCTGACTTCCTTGAGTAATATTGTCTAAGCCAACAGCTTTTATTGAAAGCTTTACGCGATTCCAAGTCTCTTCGCTGTTAACTCCAAGATTCTCACTTCCAAAAGCTACATCGTCGCCTACTCTTTCAAGAATGATTTGAGAATCTGGGTCTTGCATAACAAGTCCAACTTTTCCGCGAGCATCTCTAGCATGAACACCACCGACTAGAAGGCTACCTTCTTCCATACCTTCTGTTTCGTCACCTAAAACACCTGCTAAACCAGCCATAAATGTGCTTTTCCCAGCGCCAGAAGCGCCTAAAAGCAACACATGCTCACCAGGCTTAATATCAATATTTACATTCCTCAACACAAAATCTTTGCGAGTAGCGTGTCTCCAACCCCAGTCTTTAGCAACTACGCTCGCTGGAGTCCATTCAGTCTTATTCACAAATTGCATACAAACAAACTTTCATTGCATAGCAAAATTTTCATTGCATAGCAAAATCTAAAATATAAAAATTGCATAACACAATTTCAAAAAATATAAAGTAAAACAAATACGAAATATAAGCATCATACGAGTAAACTACCGTGTTTTTGCATTTTGCGCATTAAACACGATAGTTTACAAGTTGCAATTAGTACTTAGATATAACTCACACTAATGCTTGAGGACGGCCTGATTCAAAACGATCAAGCACACCCGTTGCAGCTAATGCCTTTTGAACAAACCACACTACAACGCCTGCAACAATAAGACCAGAAATAATAGAAGTAATGAGATTTGCAACAATATATTGAGCGCTCCAGCCTTGACCGCCACTAACCCAATTGTAGATAAAGCAAGCTACGCCTGCTAACGATCCAGATATTGCAGTGGAAAGCAGATTCCATGTTTTGTACATAAAGAAAATGAATGCAAGTTCAGCGCCAACGCCTTGAATAATACCGACGATTAACGATCCGCCAACACCCCATTGATTTCCTAACATAAGTTCCACAAAAGCAGCAAGCGTTTCGGCAAACAATGCAGCACCAGGCTTACGCACGATTATTGCAGCTAAAGGTCCAGCAAAAAGCCAAAAACCATTAGATAAACCTTCAGCACCAGGCAATAAGCTTGCAAAAAGATTAGTAGGAGCTGCGCACACAATATCCCAAGCCCAGAATAATACGCCAGATGCAACAGCGATAATAGCAGCTATGACGATATCAAGAATACGCCAGCGATTAGAATGTTCCATTGAAACATTAGTCATAATAAGTGCCTTTCTTCAATATTGAAAGATTTGGGCACGGGAAAAGAGCGACATCCGTTGCTAACATTACTTAGCACACGTTCAATCGGTCGAAGCTTTCGCTTCCTCTCAGCCAAAACGGCTCCCGAGTCAAATATTTATAATCACAGTGTAAGAATCTAACACAAATAATGCACCAAAAACTCACCTATACAAGAATACACATAGAGTGCTTTTTTGTATAGTAGATGTTCAAAAAACAAGCAGATATAAAAAAGTCGGGGTGACAGGATTCGAACCTGCGACATCCTGCTCCCAAAGCAGGCGCGCTACCAAACTGCGCTACACCCCGATGCTTTCTAGCTGATTACCAGCTCCAAGCACAATCAAATACAATAGCGCACATTGCAGACAAACGCAAATTTGCAACACGCGCGATAGAATAGAACAAGCATTGAAAAATAGGAAACGGATTTTAGAGGTTCATATGGGGCGTTTTCAACGTGCAGAAGCAGCTGGATTAATCGCTTTTCTAGCGTGCGCATTATTTGGCATGATTGTAATGTCTATATACATAAACACAATGCCAGCAATATGGCAAGTTACACAACGCTTGTTTACAATGGCATCTGGAGTGGTGGCCGCTTGCAGCATGTGCACTTTTGTAGTCGGATATTTAAGAACGCACAAAGGAATACTTAAAAAGAATTGGTTGCAAATTGCAAAACACGCTTTTGAAATAATCGCTCTTTCTACGATTTATGGCGCAACAATGCTACTTATGTCTTTTGCTCTTCTTTCTATAATCAACAGCATTATTGGAAGAAGTGCCGTAAACAATTATCTTCCTGTTCTTTGTTGCGCATTAAGCGGAATTGTTGGATATGCAACTCTTGTACAAGCAGAACTTTTAGAAGCAAAAACCGTTGCTTCACTTCTTCCACTATTTGTGATTTCTGGAGCTGCAACTGCTGGATTAACTTCCGACGACCCGTATTGGTACAACAATAACTTCTCTCAACTAGGAGACAGAACAACGTTTGCAGCAAGCATGTTTAATGCAACGCTAATTCTAGCTGGAATATGCATTATTATTACAAGCTACTTTGCTATAACCGAGTTTGTTGCAACACAGCACGAAATCTTGCAAAATAAGGGCACTAACACTACAAAGCATTTTAAAACTCGAACAACTATTATGGCAGCTTTGCTAATTCTTGGAGGAATAGCGTTTATTGGGATTGGAACGTTCCGCTACACTCCTCACCCAGTTATACACGATTTATGCGCTAGAGGCGTTACTGGTCTTATTTGCACAATGCTTATATGCCTTCCATGGCTTGCTCCTAGGCTTTCTAAAACATTCTACGTTGCTTCGGATTTAGCTGTTATTCTTACTGCTTGGGTTGGAAACCAATGGGTTCATGGTAATAACACTTTAACAAATGTAGAAGCTTTGTCTTGTTTACTATTTTTAGGGTGGATAATAGTGTTTTCAAGACAAGTCGCAGCTATGCAAAGCGACCGTTTAAGGTCTTAAGTCAAATCTTAAATAATGCATTAAATCAAGATATTAAATCAAAGTATTAAATCAAGATATTAAAAATGTGACCTACAACCAGCTAAAATCAGCAAAGCCATAGGTCACAATCAATTTAATTGCTTATTTCTTGCTTATTATTCTTGCTTCTCACTCATAAGAAGAAGGAAACTTCTAGATTGAGCAACAATATTAAAACCAGATTCGTAATGCAATTGCGGACCTTTTGGATTATGAGTGTCTACAACAAGAGTCCACTTTTCGCCATAACGCTTATCTGGCAAAGTGAAAGTTATAGGCTCGTAATGCGCGTTGAAAATAAGAATAAAGTCATTATCGACCATTCTACTTCCGTACCAATCGGTTTCTGGAATATCTGAACCGTTCAAATAAATCATCACCGAAAGCGCATGAGTATTACTCCAAGCTTCCATATCCATTACGGAACCTGTGTGATCAAACCACTCTACTTGCGGAATCTCTGAAGCATCATCCGAAGGCATACGACCAATAAAGAACCTACGCCTATGCAAAACAGGGTGATCCAACCTTAAATGAATAAGCTTAGAAACAAAGTCAAACATACCTTTTTGAGTGGAATCAAAGTCCCAATTAATCCAAGAAATAGCATTATCTTGGCAATATGCGTTGTTGTTTCCATTTTGAGTACGCATAATCTCGTCTCCAGCGCAAATCATAGGAATGCCCTGGCTCATTAACAAAGTGGAGAAAAGATTTCGCATTTGACGCTGACGAAGTTCGTTAACATCGTGAATATTTGTAGGGCCTTCTACCCCGCAATTCCACGAACGATTGTCGTTAGCACCGTCGTTATTGCCTTCCTTATTTGCTTCATTATGCTTTTCGTTGTAGCTCACCAAATCGTTCATAGTAAAACCATCGTGAGCAGTAATAAAGTTTACGGAAGCTACAGGCTTACGACCATTTTGCTCATATAAATCGGAGCTTCCCATAAGTCGGCTTGCAAACTCAGGCAAAGTCGAAGGCTGCGAGCGCCAAAAATCGCGTACACAATCGCGGTAGCGGCCATTCCACTCGGACCAGCTTGGAGGGAATCCGCCAACTTGGTATCCGCCAACACCAATATCCCAAGGCTCTGCAATAAGCTTTACGCTAGAGATAATAGGGTCTTGCTCAATAATGTCGAAGAATGCAGAGAGCTTATCTACTTCTTGGAATTGACGAGCAAGCGTTGCAGCTAAGTCGAATCTAAATCCGTCTACATGCATTTCGGTTACCCAATATCGCAAGCTATCTGTGATTAATCGCAAGGCTTTAGGAGATCGCATAAGAAGCGAGTTTCCTGTGCCAGTAGTGTCAAAATAATGACGCTGATCGTTGTCTACTAAGCGATAGTAAGCACGATTGTCAATTCCCCTAAAGCTTAAGGTTGGACCTCTATCGTTTCCTTCTGCAGTGTGATTGTAAACAACGTCTAGAATAACTTCCATTCCTGCAGCATGATATGCCTTAACCATTGCCTTAAACTCGTTTACTTGCTCACCGCGCTGACCAGAGCTTGAATACGAGTTTTGAGGAGCAAAGAAGCCAATCGTGTTATATCCCCAATAGTTGCTTAAGCCTTTATTTTGCAAGAAAGAATCGTTTACAAATTGATGAATAGGCATAAGCTCAATGGCAGTAATTCCAAGCTTTTTTAAGTAAGATATTACGCTTGGATGAGCTAATCCAGCATACGTTCCGCGTATTTCTGGAGGAACATTACGATTTAGATTCGTCATTCCTCTAACATGAGCTTCGTAAATCACGCTATCGTGATACGGAATCATTGGGTGCTGGTCGTTCCCCCAATCAAAATATGGGTTTATAACAGCAGCTTTCATAGTGTGATCTGCAGAATCCAAAGTGTTCATTGCTGCTAAATCATCTGGATTTGCAAACCAATAAGAAAACAGGCTCTCGTCGCCGTCAATATTGCCCTCAATCGCTTTAGCATATGGGTCTAAAAGCAACTTGTTTGGATTACACCACAATCCATGATTTGGATCATACGGACCGTGAACTCTATAGCCGTATCTTTGGCCTGGCTGTATTCCAGATATGTAAGTATGCCAAACGTAAGAATTCTGCTCAGTCATATCGATGCGCGTTTCGTTGTCTTGCTCATCAAACAAGCACAACTCAACATGCTTTGCTACTTCGGAAAACAATGCGAAGTTTACGCCCGCGCCATCGTAGGTAGCTCCAAGCGGATACATAGAACCTGGTCTAATTTGCATAATTCAAGTATTGCATATATTTATATAGTTTTCATCAATACATAAGGCGATTCTTAAAAAAGATTAAACTTTTGCATAATGCAAGCTTTTTTAGAAAATAAAAAAATCCTTTATTAAACAGTATGATTTTTCCCTAGATTAAAGGCAACACGCCGAAGTATAGCCTTTAACCACATTGCTCTAAAAAGCTAGAAAAAAGATTTTGAGCTTGATGAAATTGCATCATGATAAACGAAGAAGACATGATATTAGATATACAACAAGAAGATATACAACAAGAAGAGCTGCTAAGCCGCGTAGCAAAAGTCGAAGAACAACTATGCGACTTTTCAATACCAAATAAAACAATAGGCAGCCTTGGCGAAGAATACACGTCACTAAAACTAATGCTTAAAAATTGGATTTTGCTAGATAGAAATTGGCATAGCCGTTTTGGAGAACTTGATGTTGTAATGATGAACACAGAAGGAATAATCGTATTTATTGAAGTAAAAACGCGTAGAAGCATACGTTTTGGCACTCCTCTAGAAGCAGTAACAGAAGAAAAACGCATAAAAACGCATAAAGCTGCATTTAATTGGCTAGAAAATCACAAAATGTTTAAGCATAGAAGAATACGATTCGACGTTGTATCAATACTTATTTCCAAAAACAAAAACATTCAAATACACCACATTTTAGGAGCATTCTAATGATTATTGGAAACGCATTATCTGTAGGACTACTTGGGTTAAAGGCCTTTACAATACAATTGCAAGCATTTATATCTAGCGGCCTGCCTGGATTCTCAATTATTGGCCTTCCCGATACTTCTTTAAGCGAAGCAAGAGAACGAGTTAAATCGGCATACATGTCTTTGCGATGCGAATGGCCAGACACAAGGCTAACAGTAAATCTTTCTCCTGCTTCTATGCCAAAAAGTGGAGCATCTTACGACCTTGCAATCGCAGCAAGCATACTAAGCGCCAGAGGAATTATTCCACTTAGCGAGCTAGAAAACACTATTATTTTAGGCGAGCTTAATTTAGACGGATCCGTTTTACCAATTCAAGGAATGCTGCCAATCGCACTATACGCTAAGCAGAAAAATATTACAAAAATGATTATTCCATACGGAAATCTTGAAGAAGCAAAGCTAGTAAATGGGATTGAAGCAATTGGTATTAAGCATATTTTGGATTTAGTAGACGAGCTAAATGGAAAATTAGAAGACGAAGCTAGGCCGATTGCCGAAAAGAACAGAGAACGCGCACTAAATGCGATTAACACGTACGACCACATTAGAGTAGAAGAAAGAGAAAAAGCTGGCGATTTGCACAATTCTAATAGTAACGGCATTAAATACTCGAGCAAAAATATGGCAGATAGCGTTGAGCCTGTAAATAACGATAAACCATTAAACGAAATTGGTGATATGTCGGAAGTATTAGGCCAAGAGCACACAAAGTGGGCTTTGCAAGTGGCGGCAGCTGGAGGACACCATGTTATGATGATAGGCCCTCCTGGGTCTGGAAAAACAATGCTAGCTTCTAGAATGCCGAGCATAATGTGCCCTCTTAACGAGCGAGAGCAGCTAGAAGTGGCATCTATTAGGTCGCTTTGCGGAACACTTCCCTACTACGGAATAACGGACGTTCCGCCTTTTGAAGCACCTCATCACACTTCTTCTGCAGCATCTCTTATAGGAGGCGGCGCAGGTTTAGCCAAGCCTGGAATCATAACTCGCGCGCATTGTGGAGTTTTATTTATGGACGAAGCTCCAGAATTTTCGCCACGAGTTTTGCAAACACTTAGAGAACCATTGGAATCTGGGCATATTGCTGTTTCTAGATCTAAAGGAACAACGCTGTATCCTGCTAAATTCCAACTCGTTATAGCAGCAAACCCGTGCCCATGCGGATATGCGTACGGAAACGGAGAGCGATGCACTTGCAAAGAGAAGGAACGCATACGCTATTTTTCTAGACTTTCTGGCCCAATTTTAGACAGGATTGATATTCAAATGGATGTTCCGCCAGTAGAAAAAATCATAACCAGAAAAGCCATGTTGGAAAACGGATCAAGTCAAATGTCGGAAAAGATTTTGACTAGCGCAATGATGCGTGAAAACGTAAAGAACGCAAGACTTGTTGCACAAGATCGTTTTAAGAAACTTGGTTGGAGTTGCAACGCTCAAGCTTCTGGAACGTGGCTTAGAAAATACACATCTCAAAAAGCGATTGAGCTTATAAATAAGTCTCTTGAAAACCACAAGTTGAGTTTACGCGGCGCAGATAGAGCACTTAGACTTGCTTGGACTTTGGCAGATCTTTGTGGTCACACTTGCCCAGATTTAACCGATATGGCTCAAGCAATTAGCTTAAGGACAAGAATATGATTAACACAAATGATGTAAATAATGCAAACAGCACAAACAGTTTGACAACGCAAACAAGTGATATTTATGCAATAAATGACGATACTTTAGCGCGAGCAATACTAACGTTTTGTGTAGATGGAGCAGACGCAATAATGTACACGCTTACTATAGGAACTGTTAATGCTGCAAGCATTGTAGATGCGCTATATTCTATTTGCGAATCAATCACTAAAAACGCAAGCAAAATAAGCAATAAACAATTAGAGCTTGACTTTACAGCAAATAGTCATCAAAAAGATTCTAGCGAAAATAAACAGCAAGAAGGCAACACCGATTCAAGCACAAACGATTTAGACAATGTGCTTACAAACATTATAAAAAATCACCCACAAATCAAAGTTTTAGAAAAATGCTTTTTGGAAGGTCTTAAAATTTGGGGCGGTAAAAGTGCAAACAATAAAAACGAAGTAAATAATTTTGCTGTATTGCATAAATCTGTTAAAAAATGGTGCCTACGAATGAAAAAACTACCTTTTTGGGATGCAAACAAACTCAAAAAATGGTTTAGCTCAAGTGGATCGCAATGGATTATATCTCCAAAAAGCAAGTATTGGCCTAAACAATTACAAGATTTAGCAACAAAATGCAAGGTCGCTCCCCCACTTTGCTTATGGGGAATTGGAGACCCAAACGCTCTTATTCAATGCAAACAACCACTTGCAATCGTTGGATCTAGAGGATGCAATGACTACGGGTACGAGCTTAGCTTTACTTTCGCAAAATCGTGCGCTAAAAAAGGGCACACAATTGTTTCTGGCGGAGCTTACGGAATTGACGCTGCAGCACATTGGGGAACACTAGATGCATTGGATTGCCATGCAATAAACGCAAGCCCTGTAGGCAAAACAATAGTCGTTTTTGCTGGAGGACTAAACAATATGGGACCAAGCAGCAATGCTCAACTTTTTAACGCAATACTTGCAAGCGGAGGCGCATGCATAAGCGAACTTTGCCCAGAAACTATTCCAGAAGCACGCAGATTCTTGTTAAGAAACCGCCTTATTGCAGCACTTGCAAGCAAAGTCATAGTTTCTCAAGCTAGATTAAGGTCGGGAGCGTTAAACACAGCAAATTGGGCATTGGAACTAAACCGAGAATTGTATGCAGTTCCTGGAGATGTAACTTTGCCAAATAATGCTGGATGCAACATGCTTATTCATGACGGAAAAGCTATGATGATATGCTCACACCGAGATATAGAAGACATCTACCCTAATTCACATCATTATTTACCACATTCACTAAGTAACAACGAAAGCATTCCAGACACTTGCAATGATTTACAAAAGCTTATATTAAAAGCGATTCACAAGTGCAAGCACAACAAAGTATGTGCAAATATAGACAATATTCATGAAGTTATTGCAAAATCAGAAACAAATGACGATTTTTCAATATCGCAAATATCAGGAGAGCTTGCGATTCTTGAGCTAGATGGATTAATCAAAAGTCAAAATGGCGTTTTTAGCATAAATCGAAAAAAGACTTAAGTCTTAAAGTCTTAAATAAAAGTCTTAAAGTCTTAAATAAAATGCGAAAAATATGAGAAAATAAGTGTTATGCAACCAAACTTTGAGCAAAGCGAATCAAACGCAAAAAGTCAAGAAAAAAGCGAGCAAATAAAAATAAATAACTCGTTTTACAACGTTTTAATTATTGGAGCTGGAGCCGCAGGACTTTCAGCCGCATTAGGCTTAGTAAAGTCTAAAGAGTACCAAACGCTAAAAACGCACGGAAAACAGCCTAAAATATTAGTGATTTGCAAACTTCAAGCGTTAAGATCTCATACAGGCTCTGCCGAAGGCGGAATTGCAGCATCATTAGGAAACGTAGAAAAAGATTGCTGGCAATGGCACTATTACGACACTGTTCACGGAGGCGACTGGCTAAGCGATCAAGACGCAGCAAAAATGCTGGCAAAAGAAGCTAGAGACACAGTTATTGAACTTGAGCACTTTGGAGTTGCTTTTTCTAGAACAAAAGACGGTCACATTAATCAAAGATTCTTTGGAGGCCATACTGCAAACTTTGGAAAACAGCCAGTTAGGCGAGCTGCGTACGCTGCAGATAGAATCGGCCACCAAATTCTATACAGCTTGTGGCAAAAATGCTTAGAAGAAAACATTGAAATTAGCGAAGAAATTTACGTTACAGACATTGCAATAAATAGCGAAACAAACAGCGTAGAAGGAGTTATAGCGCTAAACGAAAAAACAGGAAACGTAGAAAAAATAAGCGCAAACAATGTTCTTATTGCAACTGGAGGCGCTGGCAGACTATTTGCAACAACTTCTAACTCCTGGGATTTAACTGGAGACGGAATGGCTTTAGCGCTAAATGCTGGATTGCAATTAGAAGACATAGAGTTTATACAATTCCACCCAACTGGATTAGCACACACTGGAATATTACTTTCGGAAGCTGCGCGCGGAGAAGGCGGAGTGCTTAGGAATTGCAAAAACGAAGCTTTTATGAAAAACTACGATAATACGCACGCGGATTTAGCACCAAGAGACGTAGTTAGCAGGGCGATTATAGCAGAAGTTGATGCTGCTCGAGGCGTAGAAGACACAACTAGCAACGTTGATAAAAAAGATTGCGTTTGGCTAGACATGACTCATATAGAAAAAGAGCATATGTTGGAGGCTCTTCCGCAAGTTGTTGAGACGATTGAAAAATATGCGCATTTAGATCCTTCAAAAGATCTTGTACCTATTAAGCCTACTGCACACTACACAATGGGCGGACTACCAATCACTCTTAACAGCCAAGTCTATAAGTTAGATAGAGGGAAAAAACAAAGTATAACGGGATTATACGCTGCTGGAGAATGCGCTTGCTCTGGAGTGCATGGCGCTAATCGCCTTGGCGGAAACTCGCTTCTTGACGCTTGCTTATTTGGAAAAATCGCAGGAAAATCTATTGCAAAAAACTTGCAAAATCAAGAAGAGACTAAAAATCAAAATAATTTGCAAAACAAAATCCAAAAAATAGACGAATTAGCTAAAAAGCGAATCCAAAAAATACTCGCTCTTATGCAAAGCGAGAACGATGCAAAAGATGAGCAAAATCCATACATGCTTTTAGATGCTCTAGAAGAGATTATGGAAACAGCTATTGCAGTAAGATGCAGCGAAAAGAGCATTAAAGAAGCTTTGCAAAAAATAGATACGCTTATTATTCCAAAAGCCAATATGCTTATTTTGCATTCTAAAAATCTTGTTTTTAATCAAGAACTAACAGCTATTTTGGAATTGAAAAACTTGATTACATTTGCAAAAGCAGTTTTGCAAGCATCATTAGCAAGGCATGAATCTAGAGGATCTTTTACAAGATTAGATTATCCGCAACATAACAACAGCCAAAATCCGCAACATTCTATAGTGGATTTAAGCGGAAAAGTGCAAAATATTCCAGTTGCAGTAGTGGATTTTGACCCAAATCATCCAATTAACGCGCAAAATGCTAGCGAAATTAAAGAAATTATTACAAAAATCAATTAATTTGCAACACGCCGAAGCAAAGAGTTGAAAAAAATGTTATAGTTCTATCTGTTGTCTAAAACACCCGTCCGGGTGGCGGAATGGTAGACGCGCTAGCTTGAGGTGCTAGTGCCTATTTGTACAGGCGTGCGGGTTCAAGTCCCGCTCCGGACACAAAATAAAGTCTTGTTGAGAAATCAGCAAGACTTTTTTGTTTCGTATTCGCAAACACTAATCACGTATCTAATCACGCTAGTTAATCACGTAATTCCAAGGGTCAAAAGCTCTACCAATCCAAGAAACGTCTAATGATTCACCAAAATTCTTATATATAGAATCGTGAATATCTTTAACAGCATACTTAAACCACAAAGACTCAATAGCGCTATGAGGAGTGTTTATAAGCATAGGCTTAATAATATTAGAGTGCGTTAGTTGCGATTCATAAATAGCTTGCTCATACGCGTCCGTTGCAGGATGATGCCTTAAATCACTTGTTACATACACATCTGCTCCGCAAGCGCGAACTTCATCGAATAAGGAATCGCCCGAACCTGGAAGAACAGCTATTTTACTAACCATTGCATCAACATCTCCGCACACTTGAACGCCTAGCTTAGTAGCAGGTAAAGCGTTAAAAACGCGCGTAGCAAACTCTTTAAGCGTAATTTTTTGCTCAAGCAATCCAACTCTGCCAAGACCAAGAGAAGTATCATTATTGCTTACTGGAACAAGAGGATGCAAATCCTTAAGACCAAAAGCATTAGCTGCAGCATGCGCCACTCCCCTAAAAGCCGCGTCCGCATTAGTGTGACCAACCCATAATCCACAACGATTTTCAATAAGAGTTTGAACTATTTTTCCGCGAACAGAAAAACCAGAAACTTCGTGAACCGACTTAAAAAACAAAGGATGGTGCGAAACAATCAAATCCGCTCCCATTTTGCACGATTCTTCAACAGCTTCTAAAGTTGGATCCGATAAGCAAATAATTTTATTAACTTTATGCGAAGGATTCCCAACGATTAATCCTGGGTTATCCCAAGACTCAGCAAGACTTAAAGGATATAAGTCTTCTAAAACATTAACAATCTCACCTAAAGTTGCCATTATTCCTATCCTTTACAACAAGCCTACAGTGGTCTTTACAATAATTCTCGCAAACACATCAATGCGCAGCAAGCTGCCAATCAGCACCAACTCCAGTAGAAACACTAAGCGGAACAGAAAGCTCAACAGTATGTTCCATAGCATTTTTAACAATGTTTTCTACAACATCCGACTCACCATGAGCAATCTCAAGAACAAGTTCATCGTGGATTTGCAAAATCACGCGACTCTTAACATTAGCTTTTCGCAAATCATCATCTACTCTAATCATTGCAAGCTTCATAATGTCTGCAGCGCTTCCTTGAATAGGAGCGTTTAGAGCAGCTCGTTCTGCAGCTTCTCTAGATGCTCTGTTCGTAGAATTTAACTTTGGGAAATATCTTCTTCTACCAAACATTGTTTGAGTGTATCCAAGCTTTCTAGCTTTATCTACTAAAGACTCCAAATAGTCGTGTACTGCACCAAAAGTATTGAAATACTTTTCTTTAAGCATCTC
The DNA here is from genome assembly GCF_055804375.1 of Gardnerella sp. c12Ub_1. Classification (NCBI taxonomy): domain Bacteria; kingdom Bacillati; phylum Actinomycetota; class Actinomycetes; order Bifidobacteriales; family Bifidobacteriaceae; genus Gardnerella; species Gardnerella sp. c12Ub_1. The sequence continues at coordinate 623,086 of NZ_JANUZC010000001.1, forward strand.
GGCAGCCGCAGGACTAATGCCTAGTTGCTTTGCAAGACCGTATGTGCTAAGTCCGTACGCTAACCCGTAGCTCATTGCTTTAACATGACTACGCTGATCTGCGCTAACTTGCTCTACTGGAATCCTATAAACTAAGCTCGCTACAAACTTATGAAAATCAACTCCAGACTGGAAAGCATCAATAAGCGTTTTATCTGCAGAAGCATGAGCCATAATTCTAAGTTCCACTTGCGAATAATCACAACTCATAAGCTGCTCATAGCCACTTCCTGGAACAAACGCCGCTCTAATCTCTCTTCCTGCAGCATTTCTATTAGGAATGTTTTGCAAGTTTGGATCCGAAGAACTTAGTCGGCCAGTAGCAGCAATCGTTTGCTCAAAAGTCGTGTGAATCCTACCATCTTTATATCTTGCAGCATCAATAAGGCTTTGAACGATTTGCTTTAACTTATTAGTTTCACGATACTTAAGCAAAGCGCCTAAAAATTGACTTGGCTTTTCATCTGGATCAATTTTTGAATACAACTCTTGTAAAGCCTCGGCATTAGTAGTATACGAGCCACTTTTTGTTCTACGAGTAGGCTTTAGACCCATGTCTTCAAAAAGTAATTTCTGAATTTGCTTAGGACTTTGCAAATTTATTGGCTTAGCCGCAACGTCTAGCGCCATTTTTTGAGCAAAGTTAGCTTCGCTTGCAAAATTATCTCTCATAGACGTAAGTCGTAGCATATCTACAGCAGCGCCCGTATCTTCCATCTTCCTTAAAACTCTAGAAACAGGCATTTCAACGTCTACCATTAAGCCAGTTTGCTTGCGCTCATCTAACTCTTTCGCATATTGTTTAGAAAGCAAACGTATAACCAGAGCTGTTTCTAGCATGCTTTTTTCTAATTCTTTGTTATCTTGACTTTGCGAATCTTGCTCTTTAGAATCTTGCTCTTTAGAATCTTGGCTGCTATCAATATCAAAATCAAGTTTGCCTTGCGTCGGTTCATCGTTTAACTGCGAAGAGCCTATATGAATATTCAAAACATGCTCAGCCATATCGCAAAGATTTTCGTTCTTAAAATCTGGATCAACTAAGTAAGATGCTAAGCGAGTATCGACTAGCGGGCTAAAAGAGTAATTATCTTCTACAATTTTTAAAGACTTTAAAAGAGCAATATGCTTTTTATAATCATGCAAAACTACTGAAGACTCATGCTTTTTTATAAAATCTCTTAGTTTATAAGCTATTGCGCTATTGGATTTAAGAACATTTGCATACACAATTGCAGCGTCGTTACCAGCTAGGATTATTAATGCTTTTGCAAAAATACCAAACTGATTAGTGTTGTTTTTTTCTTCTACAGCAAACACTACTAATTCTTTATGCTCTTTTATTGTTTTTGCGCATTCTAAGTCGTTTCTTATAAGATTTGCGCTATTTATATACGAGTCGGAAAAGTCGCAAGAATCCGCAACACAAGATTTTGCAATACTAATCCAATTATCTGCATCAGACTCGGAATTAATATTATGCACGTCTATTTTATCTAACAGAGTTTTAACGTCTTCTATATCATCTGAATCATTTGATTCCGTAGAACCACCATTTTCTGCATGCGCGCTTCCAGCAGAAATCATTGTTTTAATATTCTCATCTAAAAGCTCTTTGGTTCCGCGAGTAAATTCTTTTAGAATCTTTCTTCTAGTACGCGTACCAAACTCAAGACTTTCAAACAGCTCTCCAACAGACGCAGCGTTTACATTGCCAAAATCAAGATCGTTAACGCTAACTCCAAGGTCTAAATCTTTAACAAGAGTATTAACTTTTTTGTTTAATCGAATCTGATCAATGCTTTCTCGTAAAGACTCGCCTTTTTTACCTGTGATTTTACTTGCGTTTTCAATAATGCCTTCTAGGCTGCCAAATTGATTAATCCACTTAGCAGCATAACCATCTCCAACTCCTGGAACTCCTGGAATATTATCAGACGTTTCTCCACGCAATGCTGCTAAATCTGAATACTGACTAGGCGTAACATTGTATTTTTCAACAATCGCATTAGGATCCATTTGCTTTAGATCCTTAAAATGCCTGCCTGGGTACAGCACGTTAATAGTGTTATTAATTAGCTGAAAAGCATCGCGATCTCCAGAGAGCACAAGCGTTTTATACCCAGCATTAGCGCCCATAGTTGCCAAAGTAGCAATAATATCGTCGCCTTCGTAGCCCTGCTTTGTAATGTACTTAACACCTAACGCACTAAGCATTTTTTGAATAACGGGCAGCTGAGCTATAAGTTCTTCTGGAGCAGCTTCACGAGTACCCTTATATTGCGGCAAAAGCTTGTTTCTAAAAGTTCCACCTTTAACGTCGAAAGCAACCGCAAGCTTATCTGGTTTCTCTTTTTCTATGACTTGCGAAAGCATAGTAGCAAAACCCCATATTGCATTAGTTGCAAAACCAGATTTTGTGGAAAAATTATCTGCCGATATTGCGTAAAAAGCACGAAACGCAAGTGAGTGGCCATCTACCACCAACAACGTTCCCTTATAATCCTCATTATTCAAAGAATCCTCGTTTGCAACGATGCTGGTATTCACTTAACACCCACCTGCGTTTTTGTAAAATAAACTTTTGAAATTATTTATGCATAGCTCGCGCAAGAAACCGCGATTACCAAAATTATTTTGACTTTACTACGCTTCGTCAGATGGCTTTTCTTCGCCATACTTAGCGATAATAGCCAACGCAAGACGCTTCTTTGGAATACGCTGATCCATAGAAGTTTTTTGAATCCAACGGAAAGCACCCTGCTCCGAGAAGCCAGCTTTATCCATAAGCAAGCCTTTTGCTCTATCTACAAGCTTGCGCTCTTCGAGAGTATCTTCTGCTTTCTTAAGCTTTTCTTCTGCTTTACGAAGCTGATCTTGAGCATCTTGAAGCTTGTTTTCTGTGCGCTCAACACTATCAAGCAAATCGTTAATCTCGCTAAATCTGCCCATTGCAACTTCTAGAGCTGGCAAAAGCTTTGACTCTTCGTAAGGCTTTGTAACATACGCCATTGCTCCAGCGCCAGTAGCGCGCTTAACAAGATCTGTTTGCGAAAAAGCTGTTAGCATAACAACAGGCGCAATATTTTCATCGCAAATAGTAGCAGCTGCTTGAATTCCATCCACGCCAGGCATTTTAACATCCATGCAAACAACGTCTGGACGATTTTCACGAGTAAGATCAATAGCCTCTTGCCCATTAGCAGCTTGACCAACAACCTTATATCCGTTATCTTCCAGCATTGCTACAAGATCCATACGGTTTACTGCTTCATCTTCTGCAACAACAACAGTTTTAACGCCGTTTTCTTTTTGCTCACTATTTTTATTATTGCTTTCTACGCCATTCGACGATTCATATGCATTACGCAATTCATCATCCGTAAGCACAACAGACGCCTTCCCCATCTCTTCATCGCTGTTTTCAGCCGACATTCTAACCTCATTTCCTTACCAAAACACAAGGCAACAGCGCTATGCATTAACTAACACATACATTCGCACACTTAATACTCATACTCGCCATCTTTGCGTTTATTTTTTAGGCTAGCATCATGCAAGTTTTATGCACAAACACTAAAAGCACACTGTGCGCGTTGCCAATGATTTTACTCGCATGCGTGTATAAAAATACGCTCTAAACCGCTTTTTAATGCGGTAAAGCACATGCAAATAACGACAATACAAAAGTCAAAGCACCGAGCATTGCTAACTGTACGCACAACGGAAAAGCACTAGCATAATTCCCATTAATAACTGCGTATATTAGCGAGCACGCTTTTTTAATAAACATGCAAATAACCAATAGTAACAGAATGCAAGAAACAATAAACACACCTTTATTAAATAAGATATTGCTTAATGCGAAAACAGTTTTATTTGGATTATTAATACTTAAAAATACACCTATAAATCGAGAATCGAACACATATAAGAGCACGTATGCAAATTGTAAAATAGCCACTAAAACAGCAACACAAGTAAATACAACACTGCCCTTGTATTTGCCAAGCAAAGCCATTGCAGTAATCTTTTTATGTTGCGTATCGCTTTCTATATCTCTTAAATTATTAATCATCATAAGGCAAGCAGAAAATCCGCCTGGAATAAAAGATAATAATACGCAAAAAACAATTTGCTCAATGCTTGCTGCAGTTATTGAGTCTTTAGAAAAACCACTTGCATAAAAAAGAGCACACAATGTTCCTAAAAACGCTACTGGCCCAAAGAACAAAAACGCACTAAATTCTCCCCAACCCCTATATCCGTAAGGATGCAATCCTCCTGCATAAAACCAAGCTGCTATAACGCAAATTAATCCAAGAGGAATAAACATCCAAATTCCGCTTCTAATAGTAATAACTAATCCAAAAACACACGATATTAGAGCAGATATGCAAGCAGCATACAACACTGATTTTGGCTTAATACCAGCGTCTGCAAGCCTCCAAGACACATCGCACAACGCTTTGTTTTCTGCGCTTACATCTCGCTTAGACCTTTGATTATCTAATCCGCGCAAACCGTCACAATAATCGTTTGCATAGTTTACTGAAATTTGCATAAAAACAGCAACACACAAACACAAAAACGCTTGCAAAGCAAAATTTTCAACATTGTAAGTCTTTACAAGTATTTGACCGCTAAATAAATACCTTGCAAAAATCGAAATTGCCATAACAACTGGCACGATTCCAATTGGAAGAGTATAAAGTCTTGCACCTTTAAGCCAAAACTTAATATTAGTCATTAAAATCGCCTAAATTCTAGAATTTTTTAATTGATTCTAGATTAGTTTAGACTATTTTAGATTATTTGTGGAGCAAATATAGACACAAGTATTGGCAAAGCAATCATTAATGCAGACACAATAATAAGAACAAATCCACGCCAACCAAAAGGATACTTTCTAAAAGAAGACTTACGCGTTCGCAAATAGAATCCTCGCTCTTCTGCTGCCAGCGCACAGCTATCTGCTTTACGAACAGACAAAACTAAAAGAGGCACAATCAAAGGCATCATAAGCTTAATCTTTTTAAAAGGATTCTTAGTATCGAACTCCACTCCTCTTGCCATTTGAGCTTCTGTAATTTGAGACATCTCGTACGCAAAAATAGGAACAAATCGCACAGCTGTAGTGATTGTAAAAGCATAGCAATATGGAATGTGTAAGTATTGAACAACAGCATTAGCTAAATCGTTTAGCTTTGTAATGCTAAGCACGCTTACAAGAGGCAATGCAAAGCAAAAAAGTCTTAAAGATGCTCGCAATGCAACAGAAATTCCCTTTGTGCTAAACCATAAGAACATGTAGTTTCCACCTTGAGCAATAACTGTTTGCAAAAAGAACATTACAACGCCAAGAATAAGCATTGCGCGCACAAGAGGAAACAGCGCTTTAAGAATCCCAGCCATAGCCATGCCAGCAAGAATAAGAACTGCAATAAATACAAGAATGCTAAATTGTTGAGCTATAAAAGCCGATACAACAACGCTTATAGCTAATATGAGTTTTGCAATAGGATTTGCTTTGTGAAGAAAAGTTGAGCCTTCATTATACGTTAAGATTTTAGTTTGCATAATTACACCTTGCTTTACAAATTGCAACTCTTTTTAAGAGCATTAACCAACATATCCCTTTTATACAAGCCCTTACAAGCGTCAAAACCATTTTCGACTAAGCCTTGAGATACAGCACACAAAAGTGGAGCGCATAATGCAGCTTCTTTGCAAATCGCATTGTTTTCAAAAACGCAACTTATGCTTCCGTCTTCTAGAATTTTTCCATCGTTTACTACGATTAAGCGCGTTGCAAAGTCAAGAACCACTTCCATATCGTGGCAAACCATTATCACACAGCAACCGTGGTCTCTAAGGTCTTCTACAACTTGCATAATACGCAAGCATTCCATGTAGTCTAAGCCACACGTTGGCTCGTCTAAAACAAGAATCTTAGGTTTAGTTACAACAGTTGCAGCCAAAGCAACCATTTGACGCTGGCCTCTAGAAAGCATAAATGGGCTTGCTTTAGGGTCTAGATTTAGCTTTTCAATAACTTGCATAGCATGATCATTAGCATCTTTAACCGACTCACCTAAAAGAATGCAACTAAACGCTACTTCTTCTAAAACAGTATCTTTGCAAAGCTGACGATCTGGATTTTGGAAAAGCGTAGAAACATAATGCGCAATCTGACTAATCTTCATATTGCTAGTGTCTTTGCCATCAATAAAAATATTGCCGCCGCTCGCCTTAAGCAAACCATTGATTAGCTTAGTAACGGTTGTTTTTCCAGCGCCATTTCTTCCAACAAGAGTTACCAGTTCTCCAGCATAAGCTTCAAAAGACACATTTTTTAGCGCACTAACGCCACTTGGGTACGAAAAACTAACGTTTTTAAGCGAAAGACATGGAGAAGTGTTTTTTGATTGATTTTGCGCGGAAGATTGTGCAGAAGATTGTTCGGATACTTGCGATTCGTTGGAAAAATCGCCAGCAACCGCCGATGTGTTTGAATCGCATTCGCTATTATCAAATTCACCATGAGAATCACCATGAGAATTACTATTAGAAGTCAAAGATTTTCTACTATTAATCGTATTAACAATAGTATTTACTGTATCTTCTACAGACACAGGCAAATCGCTTTTAGAGCAAACATTCTCACGCTGCAAATCATTAACCAAATGCGTAGTGCGCGGATAATTTATTCCAATAGAATAAAGCAAATCCATGTTTTTTAGCGCTTTGCTAACAGGCAAATCAAGCGACAAAGTGCCATTAGAAAGCACAACTAAACGCTTGCAATACTCGCTTAAAAGTGCCACTTTTTGCTCAATTACAACAACCGTTATTCCAAAATTCTTGTTCAAATCTTTAAGAATCGAAAAAATCATTTTAGAAGAAACAGGGTCTAAAGCGCACGTAGGCTCATCTAACACCATAACTTTAGGCTTTAGCGCAAGAATAGCAGCAATCGCAACTTTCTGCTTTTGACCTCCAGAAAGAGTGTCTAAATCGCGGTTACGCAAGTCACTAATTCCAACAATTTGCAAAGCTTCATCTATTCGACCTGGTATTTCGCTATGCGCAACACCAAAATTTTCTAAGCCAAAAAGAATCTCATCTTCCACATTTGCAGCAACCATTTGCGCATCAATATCTTGAATAACAGATCCAATTAAGCAAGCAATGTTAGTTAAAGCAAGATTTTTAGTGTCTTGACCAGCAATCTTAACACTTCCTAAGAGTTCGCCAGAATAATGATGCGGAATCGCGCCAGAAAAAAGCGAAGCAAGCGTTGTTTTTCCAGACCCAGAAGGGCCAATAATACCAACGAATTCGCCAGACTCTATGCTAAGACTCACATCTTTTAGCGCAAAAGTGGAATCTTGTGCCTTTGAAGAGTCTAAAGAATCATCTTTATTCCGATTCACATACTTAAAAGACACATCTTTTAACTCAAGCAAAGGCACAATAATTCCTAACTCTTAAAACCAATAAATCGATTACTAATTATTGATTATTATCTAACGATTATATAATTTACCAAACATTCCTAACACATATTGCGTAGTACATATTGCAAACACAAACTGCGCTACTTGTGCAAAACGAGTCGAATTGGAGTGTAAAGAACTTCAACAACAACAGCATTAAACACAGCAGTTCCAAAAATGATTGGAAGCATAACAAGAATCGTCTTAGGAGAATGAAGAACAAAGAAAGATGCAGTAGAGGCAAATATTAAACCAGAAACAACTGTAGTTATAAAAGTTGCTATAAGTGGGAAAATACTGAACTTTCTAGCAGCATCCTTAGGGAAAACGTGAACATAAGCCATAATCATCAAAGTCATAACAATTGCTGCTGGAATATCGCAAACATAATTAAGACCAGGAATAGATGCGTTAAATTGCATTAAAGTAGCAGCCAAAGCACCAATAATCGCACCTTGAATAACATTTGGACGAACCAGCAAAATCGCAAGACAGAACGATGCGATTAAGAAGTTTGGTTTAATGTTTCCAATTGAAAGTGCTTTTGAAACTGTAAAGTCAAGAATACATCCTGCTGCAAAAAGAACAGCAACCAGCACTAAAGACGTAACATCTAAAGCGTGCTTTTTAACACTTACAGCATTGATCATGCTACCTGCATGTTCGTTAATTCCCTGATTCATAATCTTCTCCTTTATGTTGCGATAACCAAGTTTTAATTATCGACTTTTTATATTTATTTACGTTTACTTACATTCATTTACGTTTGTTTATATTTGCTTACGTTGATTCAAGTTAATTTATTTCTCTTTTCAATGGCGATTTATTTGTGCTTACTTGTGCAAAACGAGTCGAATTGGAGTGTAAAGAACTTCCACAACAACAGCATTAAACACAGCAGTTCCCAAAATAATTGGAAGCATAACAAGAATCGTGTTTGGAGAGTGAAGAATAAATAAGGATGCGATTGTTGCAAAAATCATTCCAGAAATAACAGTTGCAACAAACGTAGATATAAACGGGAACACGCTGAACTTTCTAGCAGCATCCTTAGGGAAAGCTTTTAGATATCCCATAAGCGCTAACGTCATAATAATTGCTGCTGGAATATCGCAAGCGTATTCAAGACCAGGAATCGAAGTGTTAAATTGAATCAAAGTAGCAGCTAATGCGCCAATAATCGCACCTTGAATAACATTTGGTCGAACAAGCAAAATAGACAAGCAGAACGATGCAATAACAAACTCTGGCTGAATGTTTCCAATCGAAAGCGACTTTGCAACTGTAAAGTCAAGAATGCATCCTGCTGCAAAAAGAACAGCAACCAAGACTAAAGACGTAATATCTAAAGCGTGCTTTTTAACATTTACGCCTTTTAGCAAAGTAGCTGCTTGATTAATTTCGGACTGTGCAGATGCTTGCTCTGTGTTGGTAGCTTCTACGTTAGTTGACTCTTGATTCATGATTTTCTCCTTTACGTAAATTTTTACGTTGTTTGTTTTCAACAATTTTGGTTTAAATTGTTGTTAGTTTGTAAATTGTTATTGGTTTTAGATTGTTTAGATTGTTTAGATTATTTTCGATTTGGATTAAATCCAAATGGATTCTTGCGTTTTAGGATATAAAAAAGACCCCTAGGTTTACCCTAGAGGTCTTTTATAAGCCTAAACAAGCAGCTTCTAAAACTTTAGAGTAAACTACGCCAAAGAGAAGTCTGCCACCACCACATACGAGCAGCATCAAAAGTATCGCGAGCTTGAGCATTCATGTTACGCATGATAGCCGCCTCCTTAAATACTTTAGCTGCAAAGCTAAATGCCTATGTGGTCAATCACAAACCTAACACCGTAAAATTTACGATATGCGTTTGTGTTGTGTTCGATGCTAACACTATAAAAGTACAAATGCAAACAAAAAGATAAAATTAGCAAAAAATCACACAAAACACGTAAAAATATCAACACTTAAATCGGCGCAATTCCAGGCAAAACGCCGTAAGCACATAAAACGCATGTCTAAGCTTATATAAAACAATCTCAATCCCTAGCAACGTGTATACTTTCACAAGTTGCGGGCTTGTAGCTCAGTGGATAGAGCGTCTGCCTCCGGAGCAGAAGGTCGTGGGTTCGAATCCCATTAAGCCCACGTTTTGCGTTAATTAACTTCCACAAAAATTAATTTCCGCCAAGAAGCGCAAACGTACCGTAGTAAACAGCTGCGATTAATGCAATTGCAGGAATAATTAAGCACACAACCATAAACACATAATCGCGCTTATTTACGTAACTTATGCGTGCATGAGATCTTGGATTTTCTCCTCCAAAACCGCGCGCTTGCATTGCTGTTGCCAAAGTACTAGACCTACGAATCGAAAGAACAAGAAGCGCAAAAGCTTGAGGCATAAATGCGCGAATCTTACTATCGTCTCCAAGACCGCGAGATCTTCTAGAAGCAGTAAGAGCTGCCCAATCGTCTTGCAAAACGCTAAAAAGCCTCATTCCCGCTAATCCACCATAAACAAACTTATCTGGCAAGTGCATAACTTGACTAAAAGCATCTGCTAAATCTGTAGCATCAATACCAATAACAGTAACAATTGCAGGAACACCAATCGCTAAAATACGAATAAACGTTGCAATTGCAAGAGTTGTTGAGTGCTCGCTTACGTGAATAATTCCCCAATCAAACAATGTTGCTCCGCCAGATTTACCGTATAACCACACTGCTAGAGCAGATCCAGGCGCACCAACCCAAACAGGCCAAGAAAGCTTAACAACGCGCCAAGGATTCATTCCAACAATCCATAAAATTATAAACTCTAAAACAAGTGCAATAGTCGAAGAAAGCCAATCAAGAGTAAACAGCAAAGGAATGGAAAGCATAAAAGCTCCAAGCATGCGGTAAACAGGATTTAGTGATGCCAAAAATGGCGAGCAACTTGCAACTCTTTCTTTCTCATCACGCTTATTTACAGCGCTAACTTTTATTCGAGAAATATTCGTTGAATTAGTTGTAGAAGACAAGCTTTGCGATGATTCTAAAGCTTCTTTTACTTGCGATTCTTGTAAATCTGATAAATCTCCAGAATCACTATTCTTAGCATTGCTAACTGGCAAAAGTTCAACCAAACGCGCGCCAAGAGCGTCTACTAGCTCTTTATCGTGAGTAACAACAATAACACTAACGCCGTCTGCCCTAAGACTTGCAATCAGCTTTATAATTTGCATCCACGTTTTTCGATCTTGGCCAAAAGTTGGCTCATCTAAAATCAAAACCCTTGGAGCTGCAGCCAAAGATGCAGCAACTGTAAGCCTGCGCTTTTCTCCTCCAGAAAGCGTGTACGGATTGGCGTTGGCATATCTGCCTAATCGGAATCGCTCTAGCAATTCTTTAGCTTTTGCTCGAGCATCCTCCTCGCTCATGCCTGTTCTAATAGGGCCTAACATAACCTCTTCTAAAACAGTTCCGCAAGCAAATTGGTGTTCTGGATTTTGGAAAACATACGATATTCTTTTAGCGAGTTCAGTTGACTTCCACTTTATAGGATCACTTGAGTCTAAATCTTTACAAAGTTCCTCGCTTGCTACAACTTCGCCTTCTATTGACGGAATTAATCCTGCCAAAGTTAGAGACAAAGTTGATTTTCCAGCACCATTTGCGCCAACCAAAGCCGTTATTTGGCCAGAATTAAATTCAAGATTAATGTTTTTAGCTATTGGAGTATCCGTATGACTAATCGCAAGGTTTTTTGTAGATAAAACTACTTTCCCATCTCCTACAGAAGGATCACAATCAGGCTCTCCTTCAACATGAATCCTACCTATATTGCGATTTTTTGAATCCTTATACTTATCCGGGAGCCATATTCCAAGATTTTCAAAGTCAAGATCCTTGCGATTAAACACCTCGTCTGGAGTTCCGTCAGCTACGATTACTGTTTTAGCGCTCTCGTCTCTTGCAATATCATCATCGTGAACAAAGTTTTTGCTATCTTCGCTATTACCGCTATTACCGCTATTTTCAAGCCCCAAAACAATTACTCGGTCAATTAAATCAATCCAAGGTTGAGCATGATGTTCAACAAGAACCATTGTTGCATGAGTATCGTCGAGCACTTTTCCAACTGCTGAAACAATTTGCTCAACGCCGTCTGGATCCAGATTTGCTGTAGGCTCGTCTAAAAGAAGAACACTAGGCTTCATTGCCAGCGCGCCAGCAAGAGCCAGTCGCTGCATTTGACCACCGCTTAAATGTGCAGTGGAGCGATGAAGTTGCAAGCCATCTAAGCCAACCTCTTTAAGACTTTCGTCAACAATATTCCAAATCTCTTTACGCGGAACATTCATGTTTTCTGGACCAAACGCAACGTTATCTCCTAAACGTTGAAAAATCGCTTGAGATTCTGGGTCTTGTAAAACTAAACCAACGCGTCCGCGAGCCTTATGAACTGGTACATCGTCTACAAATACTGCGCCTTCGCTCACTCCGCCATCTTCGTCTTCAACTAAAACATTATGCGAAGAAGAGTTACTATTTTTATCGTTTGAATCACTTTTAAGAATAATATCGCTGCCGATTAATCCAGCAGCACCTTCAAGAATAGTGGACTTACCTATGCCCGATGCTCCTAATAGCAATACTCTCTGCCCTGCTTCAATAGTCAGGTTCAAACCACGAACAGCAAACGCTTTGCGAGAGGCATGACGATAACCCCAATTCTCAAAACGCAACTTAGCAGCACTAAAAGCCGATGGAAGGAAAGTTTCAGCTTTGTACTGGTTAGCATTGTTCAAAACCTGCGTTTTAGATGCATCGGGCATAGCAAATCCTTTATGGCAATGATTTTTATTTAATTATTTATTAAATTATTTTTAGGATTATTAGACTTTACTATAGATTTTTAGAATCTTAACAAATCTTAGAATCTTAGCAAATCCTACAATCCCAAAACGCCTACTTGCTTAGAAAAATCTAAACAGCATACAGCATTTAATTGCTATATGCATAGAAGACGCTTGTTGACATGATTGTGCCTTTTTACTTTTAGGCACGGGAAAAACAGATCTCCGTGCGCCAGTATTACCTGGATTCACGTTCAAGCGGTTTCTCTCAGCTTTACGAATTAACGCAAAGCACCCGTGTCGAGTGAAAATTTTACGGCATTGTGTAGACTCGCGCACAAAATCAACGTGTTCGCGCGCTTTTATGCGCGAGTTATAACTTACAACACTACTTCCCTAAACGACTAAGAAGCAAAGCTTCCGTTACAATATTTGACTTCAAGCCAGAAAGAGAAATCGACTCATTTGGGCTGTGAGCATTAGACTTTGGATCTTCTGGACCCGTAACCAAAACTTGAGCCTTAGGGAAGATTCTTTGCAATTCTGGAATAAATGGAATCGAACCACCTTCGCCCTTGTTAATAGGATCCACACCAAAAGCGTCTTTCATAGATGCGAGCGCATCTTTAGTTGCGATTGCATTTGGATCCATAGCCCAACCCATGCCATTATCTAAAGGCTCTACAGTTACTTGCGCGCCAAACGGTGCATTTTTAACCAAAAAGTCACTCAATGCTTTTTGTGCTTCCTCTGGACGCTGGCAAGGCGCAGTTCTAAGCGAAAGTCGCAAGCGTGTCTCGTGAGCAATAACGTTAAAGCTTTCCTCTACTGGATGAGCGTCCATTCCAATAACAGTCAAACTTGGCTTAGTCCACATTCGTGCAGCCAAAGATCCAGTTCCCGCAAGCTTGTATGAATCAACTACAGAAGAATCGGCTCTAACTTGCGACTCGTCTAAATCGCGTTGCAAACCGCCAACAGGCTCTTGCGATTCAACTCCAGGAACATCTAAATCGCCGTCTTTGTTGTAAAGAGAAGCAACAAGCATTGAAGCAAGCGTGTATGCATCTAAAATAGGGCCACCAAATTGACCAGAGTGAACTTGATGATCAAGAACCTTAACCTTAACGTCTACAGTAGTGTTTCCGCGCAAGCTAGTCGTAAGACTTGGAACTTCGGCAGACCAATTTCCAGAATCTGCAACAATAATCACATCGGATTCAAACTCATCTTTGTGAGACTCAATAAATGGAATAAAGCTTGGAGAGCCCATCTCCTCTTCGCCTTCAATAAACACTTTAATGTTTACGCCTAAATCTTCACTTAAAGCGCGCAAAGCACCATAGTGAATGGCAATTCCGCCACCATCATCCGCGCTGCCGCGACCATACAAGCGCCCATCTATCTCGGTTCCTTTAAAAGGATTCGTGTTCCACTCGCTTGCATCTGGAACAGGCTGAACATCGTGATGAGCGTAGAGCAAAACAGTTGGAGCATTTGGGTTTACAATTCTAGATCCAACAACCTCGAATGCGCCTGGAGTGCCATCTGGATTTTGAGACTGCTCAACGCGAGCATCAACGCCCACTTCGCGCAATACTCCAGCAACGTATTCAGCAGAAGCACGCATATGATCCCCAGTAATGCCTTTAGCAGAAACAGCTCCAAGCTCTATCTTTTTATTAAGAACGGATATAACATCATTCCACGCGGCGCTAACACGATTCTTAACATCTTCCACATTAAGATTAGCCATACAAATCTCCTTAAAACAAATAGCCAAAACAAATAGTCAAGCGGTTAACTACTATCTAACCACTATCACACTATTAACAACATTAACAGCCAGCAAAATCTATGGAACGCGTCTAGTCTGTTGGGTAATCTGCAAACATGACATGGAATCCATTCGTAAAAAAAGACGCTGATAATAACGCACAAAATGGCGATCAACCATCAGCAAATAAAAATAGCGAAAATAAAGTAGAAAATAAGCCAAAAACTCGCACAAAAAACGCTCCAACTCCAAAGCAAAGCGAAGCTGCAGCGCAAAATCTTAGGCCGCTAGTTCCAACCGATAGAAAAGCTAGCGCAAAGGCTGCGCGAGCACGATTGCGCGAAAGAGAAAACGCACAATACGAAGCTATGAAAAGCGGCGATTTAGCGCATATGCCAAAGTCGGAGCAGCTTCCTTGGAGAGTTTATATTCGCGATTACGTAGACGCACGCTTTAATATTGGCGAGTTTTTCGTTCCATTTGCAATCGTAATTATGATTTGCATCTTCTTTACGCAAAACTTCTTGTCTACTAAATATATTGCTCTTTATTTTGCGCTTGCGATTATTCTTTACGCGTATCTTTTTGCTGCAATTATTGACGTTTTAATAATGTGGCGAAAGCTTAGAAAAGAACTTGTTAAAAGGTACGGCCAATCTGCTGTTGCTAAAAGCTCTAGATCGGCAATGTATGCTTGTAGCCGTGCAATACAAATGCGCAGGTGGAGGCTACCAAAACCAAGCACGCCAAAACGCGGTAATTGGCCAAAATAGAACGCTAGTATACCAACAAAGATATGATTTATAGAAATGTGTGTTTGTAGCATGCTACTTAAGGCTACTTAAGTAATAGTTGCACAAATGTGGTAGTAAACCCGTTGTAGAAAACCTTGCAATAAGCACAAAACAAAATTAACGCGAATATCGTATAGGGGATAAACGCAAAATGGCAAACGAAAAGTCAAAGAACACTAAGAAATCGGGCATGATTTCACAAATTGTGCGCATTTACAAGTACACGTATACAGAAGATAAGCAGCTTCCGCTTTGGCTTGGCTTGGCTTTTGTAGCCCCTGTAGTGCTATGCGTTATAGTTGGCGCTATTTTACGCTGGTCCATTTTTACATGGATTATGATGGTTGTAACAGCGCTTATGCTTGGTCTTTTGCTTTTTACTGTTGTTTTAACAAAGCGCGCAGATAAAGTTGGATACGCAAAACTAGAAGGTAAACCTGGAGCTGCAGCTGGAATTTTAAGCGCAATCAATAAAGGCGGTTTTACTTTCCCACAACAGCCAGTATGGGTTGACCCTCGCACCAAAGATGCAATTTGGCGTGGAACTGGTTTTAACGGAATATTTCTTGTTGGAGAAGGCAATTACGAACGCCTAACTCATGCTATGGAACGCCAAGAGCATGCTATTAAAAGTGTTACAGCTGGATCCAATATTCCTGTTTACCGCATTTGCGTTGGAAATGGCCAAAATCAAATTAAGCTTAAGGATTTAAGGAGTAAAGTTCTAAAGTCTAAAACTTTGATTCCTACAAATCACAAGTTTGCTCCTCTTGCTGCAATTCATCCAAATCGCAGATTCTTCCTTACTAAAACAGAGCTTGCGATTCTAAACGACCGTTTACGCACTTTGCAAGGAAAGCAAGGGTTTGGAATTCCAAAGGGAATTGACCCAACTCATACTCCACGCGTGAGCCGCAGAGCTTTAAGAGGAAAATAAATTCTTAAGTTTTTTCGTATAAAATAAACCAGACGTTCCAAGCGGTTCGTCTGGTTTTAATATATTTATACGCGATTTTACTTGCGATTTATATGCAAATACTATTCACGCGTTATACGCGACTGAACCCAATCAACAATGTACGGAGCGCACTCCTCCACTTGATCCATTGCAATCTCAAACTCTTTAGGACCACCATACCAAGGGTCTGCCAAATCTAAAACAGCTTCGCGACCAGCTTGTGGCTTTTCTAAAGACGGATCAAAAGACCTATACATGTGTACAAGACTACGCTTTTGCGGCGGAATAATCCTAAGCAAAGATTGCATATGCGAAGCCGTCATTGGAAGAAAAAGATTCGTCTCTTCTATTTCGTCTCGCTCAATCCTATGCGCAAAATGGCTTAATGGCAAAGAATATCCCCTACTTTTAAGCTCTTTTTGCGCACGCCTATCAATCGGATTCCCGTATTCTTCGTCGCTTACGCCGCACGATTTTACAGCAACAACATCGCTTAATCCCCTAAGCTTAAACTCATTGCGCAAAACGATTTCTGCCATTGGAGATCTGCAAATATTGCCCGTACAAACTGTCATAACAACATACGGATGCTTAGCATCTACGTGAATTTTGTTTAAAGATTCCATACATATCCTTAATCTAGCTTAGTTTTTAGATTTAACTGGCTCATAAACCATAAACTTGTATTTTGCGTTAAATTGATTCGCACCAACTTTTATAGGCGATTCCTGCCAATCGCCATCGCGCGCAACTTTCCACAATCCATCATCTACAAGTTTTTGAATGTTTGGAGCAAACGTGTCTGCTTTTACTCTAGCGTCAATTTGAGTTACATAAGATGCGTCAACAATTTGTGACTCAATCACTTCTCTAAAGATTGCGCCGCCACCAATAATCCAAATTGCTCTGCCATCTTTTGGCAAATCAAAAGAATCTACATGCTCAATAGGATTATCTTCAATCCACTTTTTTGCGTAGCATATTGCGTCTTCGATCTTTGTAAAACTTTTTGCTCCATTTGGATTAAAGTATGGATTCCTAGAAACAACAATATTTTCACGACCAGGAAGAGGCCTAAATTTTTCTGGCATAGAATCCCAAGTTCCTCTGCCCATTATTACTGGACAAGAGATTGTCATTGCCTTAAAATAGCGCAAATCTGGGGAAAGTCTCCAAGGCATGCCGCCATTTACACCCATCGCTCCTGCGCGACCTTCAAAATCGTATGCTTGCCCCCAAATTAAACGAACGGGAATATTATTAGTCATAATATTGTTAGTCATAAAACTCCTACGTAAGCCTACTAATCAATCACTAAACAAAGCAAACAAGCAAACAACCAAAAGCTCACACAGCTACAGGAGCTTTAATCGTAGGATGATGCTTATAATCAACAACCTTAAAATCGCTATAGTCGTAGCTAAAAATAGAATCAGCTTTGCGAATTTCTAGCTGCGGATACGGGTACGGCTCGCGCGAAAGCTGCTCAAGCACTTGCTCTACGTGATTATCGTAAATATGACAATCGCCGCCAGTCCACACGAACTCTCCTGGTTCTAATCCTGCTTGTTGAGCCATCATCATTGTTAAAAGCGAGTAAGAAGCAATGTTGAATGGCACGCCAAGGAACATATCGCAAGAACGCTGGTAAAGCTGGCAAGAAAGCTTGCCATCGGCAACATAGAACTGGAAAAGCGAGTGACAAGGCGGCAAAGCCATATTCTCTACTTCTGCAGGATTCCAAGCGCTAACAATCATTCTTCTAGAATCCGGATGATTTTTAATAAGATCCATAACGTTTGCAATCTGGTCGATTGTGCGATTTGGATTTTGCTCGGTTGGAGCTGGCCAACTACGCCACTGAACGCCGTAAACAGGCCCTAAATCGCCATTTTCGTCTGCCCACTCATCCCAAATATGCACACCGTTTTCTTGCAACCAACGCACATTGCTAGAGCCTTTAAGGAACCAAAGAAGCTCGTACGCAAGCCCCTTAAAGAACACAGTTTTTGTTGTTATAAGCGGGAAACTCTTGCTTAAGTCAAAGCGAATTTGCTGACCAAAAAGAGATATTGTTCCCGTGCCAGTGCGATCTGATTTTAATGTGCCTTCCATAAAGATTTTTCTAACCAAATCCTCGTAAGGAGTAGGAATATTTGACACTGGTTTTTGCGGCACGCGCGCGCGCAAATCTGCAAGTTCTTGTTGAGTTAAAGCCATACGTTTATTCTATCATTAGCTAAATTCAACACTACCAATGCATGTGCAAATATACTTATACTATACATCTCTATATAATTGTTTTAGCTAAGCACAACAAATGCAAAGGAGCAAAAATGGCTAGAAGAATATGGGTTGAGCGTTTAGAAGACGGCTCTTGGATTGCAAAAAGCGAAGACGGAGCAACACTAAAATTTGGCAAAGGCGAAGGGCAATTTTCTCCCGTAGAACTAATGCAAATAGCTCTAGCTGGTTGCACAGCTTTAAGCAGCCAATACGCTGTTGAACACACGATTGGAGAAGGAAAAGGCGCGCGCATAGTTGTAAATGGCACTTACGACCCAGAAGAAGGAACTTACTTAAGATTCCAAGAAGACTTAACAGTAGACGCTACAAGCGCAAAGCCTGCACTAACTAACGAAGATGCACAAGCACTAAAAGAGCGTATGAAAAAGCATATTAGCAAGGGTTGCACAGTTAAGCACACTCTTGAACGTGGCGCACAAGTGCGTGTAACAGTAAATATAAGACACTAAGACACTAAAACACTAAAACATTAAAAACACCAAATATAAAACGCTAAAAACGCAAAAAATCACAATTTGTGGCGCAATGCTAAACACAATGCTAAACTTTTAACGTTGTTAGAGCTATTTATGTAAGCTATTTATGTAATCGGAGGAAACTTTGAAAATCGCGATTTTTACAGAAACGTATCCACCATACATAAACGGCGTAGCAACACAATCCTACATGCTTAAAAAAATGTACGAAGAGCTTGGGCACGAAGTTCTTGTTGTTACAGTTGGCTCCGAAAAACAGCGTAAAACCAAGCTTGTAGACGGCGTTGTGTACGTTCCAGGCATTCTTTTGAAAAAGCTTTACAAGTATAGGGT
Organism: Gardnerella sp. c12Ub_1; assembly: GCF_055804375.1. NCBI lineage: Bacteria > Bacillati > Actinomycetota > Actinomycetes > Bifidobacteriales > Bifidobacteriaceae > Gardnerella > Gardnerella sp. c12Ub_1. The sequence continues at coordinate 642,110 of NZ_JANUZC010000001.1, forward strand.
TGCAATTCCAATTGGAAACATGCGCAAAAAGTTCCCGATTAACTTTAAACCAGATGTTATTCATATTCAAAACGAATTTGGCATTGGAGAAATAGGCCTAGAAGTGGCCAAAAAAGAGCATGTTCCTGTTGTTTACACGCTACACACCGAATACGATAAATTCCTGTTTTACATTGGTCTAAAGCATTTTACTGAGTTTTCTAGGAATATATCGGCAAAATATTTTACGCGATTTTCTAAAAACGCAACAATTATTACCAGCATGTCTGCTAAGGCTCAAGCTTATATTGACCGACAAAAAGTTGATAAAAAGGTTGTTGTTCTTAGCAATGCTGTTGAATACAAAAAGTTCTTGCCAACACCAGAACGAATTGCTTTTAGAGAAGAATTCCGTAAAAAATACGGCATTGCAGATTCTACAAAGCTGTTTGTTTTTGTTGGAAGAATCGGAGCCGAAAAGAACATTAGCGAGTTGATTGACAACTTTATGTATTGTGATTTTCCTCGCGATTTAGCTCGACTTGTTGTTATTGGCGGAGGCCCTGATCTAGAAGACTTGCGCAATAAGGTAGCAAGCAAAGGATTTGAAGATAGAATCTACCTTCTAGGACCTATTGAACACACGCAAATTCCTAAGTATTTGCACGCAATGGACTACTACACTACCGCTTCACTATCAGAGATGCACTCGCTTTCTATGCTGGAAGCAATGGCCTCTGGCTTATTTGCGCTTGTTAAGCACGACGCTCCTAATGAAAATCAAATTATTAGTGGCAAAAATGGATACCAATGGGATTCTAAAGAAGACTTTAAGCAAGTGTTTAGCCGCGTTCTTAATATGAGCAAAGAAGAGCAAGAGCAGCTAAAAGCAAATGTTCTTGAATATTCAAAAAACAATGACTTTAAAAAGCAAGCTCAAGAGTTAATTAAGATTTATGAGCGCGCAATCAGCATTAACAATCAAGAACTTGCTAAAAAGCGCGCTGCTCGAGAGGCAAGACGAGCGCGTTTCTTGCTTAAGAAAAACTAAAAGCATATTAGCATATGTATGTTTGAAAAATCGCGTATAAAACACAATTAGTGCCTTATACGCGATTTATGTTTTAGCGCCTAGCGTTACTACTTAGCGTTACTACTTTAGTGAAGCGGATCGATTGTTTGCTCAATTTGCTTAGCTTCTTCAACACCAGCCTTTGGAACATCAACTTTATGAACACCACTTATAGAATCAATAGCACTAGTATCGTTACTTACCTTAGCCTGCTGAGCCACTTGTGCAGCGCTCAGCTCCACATACTTGCGAGGAACAACATACACTGGTCTAGACGAATGCTGAAGCAAACCTTGACTAATCGAGCCAAGAAGCAAACCAGTAAATCCACCCCTGCCCCTAGATCCAACAACAACCAAATCGTTGTTTAAGCTAGCTTGAGTCAAAGCGTTTACAGCAGAGCCAGGAACTACAGAACGATGAATCTTTAAGTTTGGCAAGCGTTGCAAAATTGGCTTTACACGCTCGTCAAGATCTTCCATATAAGATCCCATAACTGCAGTATCTCCCTCGGCTCCTTGAACGCTAGGAACAGCAGAAATCACATCTAATTGAGCATTCCAACTATCTGCCAAATCTGCAGCAATCTCAAGTGCCTTTAATCCCCACTTAGACTCGTCGGAGCCAACAGCAATATTAGAAATCTTATTGTTCAAGTGGATTCTATGACCATCATCATCTGTATATGGAACAACAACAATTGGGCAATAAGCGTATGCTGGAAGTGAAGAACTTGTTGTGCCAAGTAAACGCTCTGCCAATCCGCCTTTACCACGGTTTCCAATAACAATAAGTTGATAGTTTCTAGAAAGCTCCACAAACACAGAAGACGGGTCGCCAGTAACAATCAGAGTTGTTGCATCCACACCCTGCTCTAAAGCTACAGCTTTGGCTTTAGAAAGAATCTCCTGAGCGTCTTGATGAGCAACATTATCGTCTCCGATGGCAGTGTAAGTTGCATCAAAAGACACAGCAGCATAACTTGGCAAAGAGTATGCACAAACAATTTGAAGTTGCAATCCAGCATGCTTAGCGTAGTTTGACGCCCACCAAACAGCCTTATAGCTTGCATGAGAACCATCAACGCCTACAAGAACAGCTTTTTCTTGTGTAATAACATTCTGTGTCATCTAGATCCTCCTAGTATTGCGCGAATTTTGCAATCTTTGCTTAAATACTACAATAGCCGTTTAATTGTTTTGAGTCTATCGCGACACAGAAGATTTGCTATTTATGACTTGCCAATTGCCGATTTCTGCTAAAACAACTTGCGACTAACGCTAGAAAACTAACGCTAGAAAACTTGCGACTTACGCCAAAAACTTATGCTAGAAAACTCGGCGAATGGAATAAGCAGATGTAAAAACGTAAGGAATAGGGCTATATTTTGTTCCGCCATATTGCGAATTAATAACCATTCCATTGCCTACGTAAATCGCAGCGTGAGTACCATTTGCAATAATATCTCCTGGAGCTGCTTGAGCAAGACTTGGAACAGCTGTGCCAACTGTTGCTTGCGCGCCAGAAGTTCTAGGCAAAGAAACACCCATATTTGCAAAAACGTATTGCACAAAGCCAGAGCAATCCCAACCAGCAGGAGTTGTTCCACCAGAACGATACGGCACTTTGTTTAAGAATTGAGCAGCAAAATTAAGCATTGCCGACGTAGAAGAACCATCTGGAGGAGCAACAAAATAGCTTTGCGATGCTCCTCTAGCACCAGAACGGCTTGCAGCGGAATCGTAATCGCCATCATTATTGCGAGCAGCATTACGCGCATTTTCTGCAGCCGCTTGAGCTGCAGCCTGAGCCGCCAATTCTGCAGCACTTTTAGTTTGTGGAACATTCAAAGACTCAATACCGCCCCAATGCGAATTAGAGTCAACGCTTGTAGAAGTAGATTCTGTTAATAAATCGCGCTTAACAGATGTTACTTTAGGGAAGGAACGCGTAGAAGTAACTGCAGACTCTTCTGCATAAGCGCAAGCAAAAGGAACCATAGCTGCAAGAAGAGTCGTGCATACAGCTCCCGCAACTACAGAAGAAAAAATCTTATTTTGTTTAATCTTTTGTTCAAACTTTTGCTTAACCATCATTAGCGATGTTAACACGTTAACAATACAAAGCGCCTAAAAAACGCATAATAAACCAACAAAAGTTGATGAATCTAATATTATGCGAGTAATGCTTAAAAGATTTAGTAGTGAATAAACTCAAAAGCGGAAGCATCTTTAGCGCTAACAACTCTTGAATAGGTTCTACCATGATATTCGGCGCTAGATTCAGATGTTTCTATAGAACCATCTTGATTAATCTTTTCTACGATTGCAACGTGGCCATAAGCGCGGTTAACTCCAGCCTGACCGCGGCCAAACACCATTATGTCTCCAACGTGACGAGGTGTGTTATCTACCCAGTAGCCAAGCTTGCGAGCAGTCCAGCCCCACATCCATCCGTCTCCCATATTGGAGCCAACTGGAAGGCCAAGCTGATGCCTGCGAACATAAACCCACCAAGTGCATTGGCTAAATTCGTAAGCATTTCCAGAATCGCCAGAATCGTGATTTGGATTAAAACCAGATGGCACAATCTTTGCATCTGAATCCAAGAAAACAGCAACATTCGGATTATTTGCTGTAGACTTAGACATTTCCGAAACCTTAAAATCGGAATTAGAACCCAAATCCCACTTAGACTTATGAGAAGACTTAGTAGAAAATGCGCTTAAATCAGATTCAAGGCCAGCAACTGCGCTGCTAAAGTTCAAATATTTATTAGCGCGATTAATGCTTTCTCGCATACTCGAACGAGATGCTGCTTGAGCAGAAGAATCGTCTACAAAACTCAACTTAGAAGAATAAGATTTAGAAGCCAAAGAATCAATGCTATTAGGCTTGTTCAACGCCATAGAAGTTAAAGCAGCTCCGACTAACGCAAACAAAGAAGCAGAAACAATCATGCGATTCTTACGTTCTTTAGCAACACGTGCTAAACGAAGCTGGCGACGAGATAACGAAACAGCAAATTCTTGATTTACGTTCTCTAAATCTACGTTTTCTAGACTTACAACAGCACCATTATTTGCTAAAACGGCTGCACTATTATTGCTAGAAAATGCATGATGATTGTTAGAAGATGCATGCGAACCGCGCACAGAGGTAAAAAGCATAAAAGGCGAATTAAACCGCCCCTTTGCTTTAGCACCATGCTCAGCATGCTTCATAAAATCGCTCCTAAAATCTTCTAAATGTATTCACAAATTCACACTTACAAATCTAAAGGATACAATGTGGTACGGATACGCAACACAATACGCAACACAATACGCAATGTAATTCTTAAAATTGATATTGAACACGCAAAGATGTATGGTTAATCATATGAAGCTAGCACCGATTATTAATCCAGATGCGCGCAAAGAAGCGCCTAAGCCATTGCGAGTAGACTTGTGCAAAGCATTTATGGCTGGAACGATTATTTGGCTCATAGCATCATTAATCACAGTTGTTCTTGCTATTTTACACTTTTTATTGTGGTTCTTTGCTGTAATTTGCCTTAGCGGATTTGCAATTGGAATTTTGCTTTTAATCTGGGAACACTTTGATCGCTGGGATTATAGAAGATTAGGAAAATAAGTTACTAATCAAGCTTTGCAACAAGACTTTGCATAAGACTTTGCGCCCTACTTTGCGGCTTACTTTGCTCACTACTTTGCAAGCGGAATAGCAAAATTAACAGTAGTTCCCTGCCCAGGCCTACTCCACAATGTTATGCTGCCGTGATGCGTAAGAGCCACGTGCTTAGCAATAGCAAGACCTAATCCAACACCGTCTTTACTAAAGTCATTTTGATTACTCGATCTATAAAAACGTTCAAAAATACGCGGCTGATCTTTTAGCGGGATTCCAATTCCAGAATCAACAACGCGAATAACAGCAAATCTATTATCTTCTGACTTTAAAGCGCAAAGCGCAACAACACTATTTTTATGAGAATAGATAATAGCGTTTTCAACAAGTTTTCTAATCGCACTGCTTATTTGATTAGAATCCGCTAAAATGTTAAGTGAAGAATCTGCTTTAATAATTACGCGAACATTTTGACTAGACGAAAGAGCAGAAACAAGATTTTTAACATCTTCCAACACTTTCAAAACGTTTACAACACTAGCTTTTGAAGCATCAATAGGACTTTGCGCTCGCATAAGAAGAAGCAAATCTTCTAACATATGTTCCAAGTGTTTAGACGATTTTTGAGCAGACGCAGCAATATCTTTAATGCGACTTGCATTAACATCTTTGCATTGCAAAACATTAGTAAGGCTGGAAATCATGCGTGTTGAGCTAATAAGTTGATTGGAGACATTGCTTATAAAATCGTTACGCGTTTGCTCAAAAAGATGCTCCGCACTGGAATCATTTATAATAACAACAACTTTGCCTTCTCCAACACTTCCAACTGTAATATTAAGCCAATTAGGTCTAGAAATTGTAGAAGGATTAGGCGCTGAATCGCTAGATTGTGTTGATGAAGAATCGAAAGCAGCCGAAGATTGCAAATACGAAGTTTTATCTACATTATCTACATAAAAATCATTATCTTCACTAATTGTTACATACTGTTTGGGGGTAAATGTCACTAAATCAAAGCTTTCATAGCCTCCAGAGAAACGCACGTTATTTACAGCTTGCAAAACGCGCGGCTGAACAATCGAATCGTCTAAAACAACTCCAAGAGTGTAACTTTGTGAACTTGCGCGCAAAACGTCGTTATTTTTATCAACAACAATCGTAGCTCCTGGAAGCATAGCTAAAACAGCGCAAGCGTCGGAGCTAATGTCTTCGGAACTATCGTCTATATCAAAGTCGGAATCGGAATCAAAGTCGGAATCGCCTAAAACTTTTTGCATTTTCTTATGAAAAATGATGCGAAAAATGCGCTTAGAACCACGTCTAAAAGTCATAAAAATACGACTAAAAGTAGAATCAAAAAACGGAACAAAAACATTACGAAATGCCGATAGAACAAAGTCAAAAGCAAACATAACCACAACAATTGCAACGCAAAGTGCAATCAAAGCAAAAACAACAAACACCATTAAAGGCGAATATGGCGAATCTTGAAGCATACTCTTAAAGAATACTCTAACGCGCTCACATTTAAGCGACTAATACAGTGACTAATACGTTTAACGCACGTGCGCACAGTAGTCTATACTTGATTAGGGCAATCTAAACAAACGCGAATATGCTCCAATGCAATTTAGCGCGATTGAACGCAAGAAAGGACACACCATGCGAGTGATTTTCAACGAAGAGATGAAGGCAGTTGCATTAAACATTGAACGCATGGCAGAGCTTGTTGCAAAAGCCATGAACGATGCTGGAAGCGCTCTAGTAAACGCAGACTTAGAAGCTGCGCAAACGGTTATAGATAACGACGCAAAGCTAGACGCACTAGAAGCAAACGTTATAGATCAATGCTTAATATTGCTTGCACGTCAAAATCCAGTTGCAACAGATCTGCGAGAAGTAGTTGCAACTATGAGGCTTGCTGCAACTTTTGAGCGCATGGGCGATTTAACAAGTCACGTTGCACAAATCGCAAGACGCACATGGCCTGATTGCGCAATACCAAGTCAAGCAAAAGAAACTGTTGAAAAAATGGTTGACTTTTTGCGCGCTCTTTCTACGCAACTAACAGACATGCTCTCAAATAGAGACGTTAATGTAGCAGATGCAATTATTCACGGCGACGATGTAATGGATAAGTTGCACGAACACATTTTTGCGCTTGTAGAAAGCGAAGATTGGAACGGCACTAGAAAACAGTTGATTGACTTGGTGCTTCTAAGCAGATTCATGGAACGCATAGGCGATCATTCAGTTGCTGCAGCAAGGCAAGTTGTATTTATTGTTTCGGGATTTGACCCAACTAAGAAACCAGAACCAGACAAGGACACAGTTGTAGCATAAAACACAAGTTGCGTAGAACACGATTTTTAAATAGAAACCTAAAAAGTAGCTTGTAAAACAAAAGTAGGCTTGCAATTAATTTTGCAAACCTACTTTTTATTTAAGTTAATTTAAGATAATTAAGCTAACTTAAGCTAATCAAACTCACTTTTGACCCTGAGCAGCCACGGCAGCAGCGCCAGCAGCAGCAGCTTCTGGATCCAAATACTCACCACGAGGCTTGATTGGCTTAAAGTTCTCATCCAACTCGTAAAGAAGAGGAATAGCTGTTGGAATATTCACCTTGGAAATCTCTTCTTCGCTCAAGTTGTCGAGCATCTTAACGATTGCTCGCAAGCTGTTGCCGTGAGCTGCAATCATTACAGTCTTACCAGACTTAAGCTCTGGAATAATATCCGACTCCCAATAAGGAGTTACGCGAGTCACAACGTTTGCCAAAGCTTCAGTTTCTGGAACTGGGTCGCCTGCATAACGAGGATCATTCGCCTGAGAATACTCATCGTTTGGATCAATCTGTGGAGGTGGAGTTGCGTAAGAACGACGCCAAATCATAAACTTCTCATCGCCATATTCCTGACGAATCTCAGACTTGTTCTTGCCTTGCAAAGCACCGTAATGACGCTCGTTCAAACGCCAGCTACGACGAACTGGAATCCACAAGCGGTCTGCTGCATCAAGCGCGTAATTCGCGGTGTTGATAGCACGACGAAGCAAAGAAGTGAACACGATGTCTGGAAGAACGTTCTTCTCTTTAAGAAGCTCGCCACCATGCTTAGCTTCCTCAACACCCTGCTCAGTGAGCGGTACATCAACCCAACCAGTGAACTGATTGGTCTTATTCCATGCGCTCTGACCATGTCGGAGCAATACTAATTTATATGTCATAGTTACCTAGTCTATTCGTTTCGTGCGACTACTTACAAAAAGTAAACAAACACGAAAAATTTAATCAAAAAAGTCGCCGAACACTAAAAACAGCATTCAACGACTTTTAAGATTAATTCAGCTGATTATAACTGATACAACTAGCGATAATCACAACTAGCGATAATCACAACTAGCGATAATCACAACTAGCGATAATCACAACTAGCGAAGTGGCTTTACGAGTGGGAACGTAATCGTCTCGCGAATGGTTGCGCCCGTAAGTGCGATTAGCAAGCGGTCAATTCCCATTCCCATGCCGCCAGCAGGAGGCATACCAACGCCGAGAGCCTCAATAAAGTCCTCGTCAATATCCATTGCCTCAACGTCTCCAGCCAAAGCATCTTTAGCTTGAGCAACAAAGCGCTCGCGCTGCACAACAGGATCGTTAAGCTCGGAGTAGCCAGTTGCAAGCTCAAAGCCGCGCACGTACAAATCCCACTTTTCAACCATTCCAGGCTTTGTGCGGTGACCCTTAACAAGTGGGCTTGTCTCCACTGGGAAGTCGCGCACAAACGTTGGCTCATAAAGCTTGTCCTCGTAGAAGTGCTCCCACAAGTGCTCAACCAACTTGCCGTGATTCTCCACTTCGTCGCGCTCAACGCCAAGCTTGTCTGCGATTGCGCCCAAATGCTCAACAGAAGTCTCTGGCGTAATCTCCTCACCCAAAGCCTCGCTAAGCGAGCCATACATGGTGATTTGCTTCCATTCGCCGCCAAAATCATACTCTTCGCCATTAAGCAAAGTCACCTTAGTGGAACCAAAAGCGTCTAGTGCAGCCTTTTGAATCAGCTCTTTAGTAAGAGCACCAATCGTATCGTAAGTGCCGTAAGCCTGGTATGCCTCGAGCATTGTAAACTCTGGTGCGTGAGTTGCATCCACGCCTTCGTTTCTAAAATCACGGTTGATTTCGAACACGCGGTCAATGCCACCAACCAAGCAACGCTTCAAGAAAAGCTCTGGAGCAATACGCAAGTAGAGATCAATATCGAAAGCGTTCATATGAGTTGTAAACGGACGAGCAGCAGCACCTCCGTGAACCGTTTGCAACATTGGTGTCTCAACCTCAAGGAAGTCGTGGCTGTCGAAAGTGCGACGAAGAGAAGCCACAGCATGCGAACGCCTGCGAACCATATCGCGAATCTTCTCGTCTGCAATCATGCCAATATATGGCTTGCGAGTACGAGTATCGTCACTTAATTCCTTATGCAAAGCTGGAAGCGGCTGCAAAGCCTTAGCAGCAATCGCCCACTCTGTTGCAAATACGGAAAGCTCACCCGTCTTTGAAGAAATTACGCGACCGCGAACGTACAAATGGTCTCCCAAATCAACCATCTGCTTGAAGCTTTTAATGGATTCTTCGCCGATTTCCTTCTTGGAAACCATAGCCTGAATAGTAGTGCCGTCACCAGCAGAAAGCTTAACGAAGCACAAGCCGCCAGCATTACGCAAGAAAAGAACGCGCCCAGCAATGCCAACCTCTGTATCGGTTTCTTCGCCAGCTTGAAGCTTGCCGTCAAAATCAGCGCGAACTTTTTCGATTGTATCCGTAACATTAAGATGCACCGGGTATGGTTGCACGCCTTCCTTAAGCATCATCGCGCGCTTTGCAACGCGCATTTGCACCTGCTCTGGGTGCGCAAGCGGACCAAACTCTTTATTGCTTGGGTCAATTGCTTCATCCAGGCTTGCGCCCTCGTTTACACGCTTAGCAATAACCTCATCCTGCGCGAGCAGCATTTCGGCATGCTCAACGGTGTCAATTTCGTTGACGTTGTCTGTTGATTCATTTTCTGCTGCATCGTTTTGCGCAGCGAGCATTGTAGTATTCGTGTCACTCATAGTCGCTAATTGTAGCTACTAGGTAATACAGATAAGTGCACAACAAATACGTTTTATTGCGTTATTTAGTTGATTGTGCGAATCATTTTTACATCAAATACACATTTTTATAGAAATATTTATATTTTTCTGTTTTCGGAAGAAAAATAGATTTACAGTAAAAATTTTTATTATTTTATTAAGATATACAAAATTATTTACGAAAAGAGACATGATTTTGCAAATATTGCAGATTGCATGCAAGCTATAAAAAAGTGAAAGTAAATTTTTAATAAAATCTCAAAAAATTTATTTACTAGCGACACACACTAACGACACACACAGCAACGCACAAGCGACACACAATGATATTTTGTAGCAAGTTCACGCTATTATAACCAAGTTATTGTAGTGCTGCTTGCACAATTCAATATGTAGTTGCATCATGTATTTGTAAGATGAATTCACACAATAACATCGGGCTGTAGCGCAGTTTGGTAGCGCGCTTCGTTCGGGACGAAGAGGCCGCGGGTTCAAATCCCACCAGCCCGACTTTTGATTTTTGCACAATCGCGCGTATTGCAACACTCTTATAAACTTATAATTCTGTATAAACGCATAATTTTGTATGATTGAGTAGTGAGCAAAACGGAATTAAATCGCAAGAAGCAAGGTGGCTTAAATGTTAAGCGTTTCGCAATTGTATAAAGAACTAGACAATATGTTTGCTAATCACGCAAACGCACAAGAAATCGAAAAATACTTGCTAAATGCTCTGCACGAAGCAAATTGCGAGCCAGACGAACCGCAAGATGCAAGCCAAGAATCAAACCAAGAAAAAGCAAGCGCTCAAGCATTGCAACTATCTGTGTTAAATGAGTTGATGGGATTTTATAGGTCTAGAGGAGAATACGCAAAAAACAAGCCAATCATTGATAGTGCGCTAAAACTTTCAGATAAAATGCAACTAGCAGGCAGTGAAGCTGGCACAACAACACTTATAAACGCTGCTACTAGCCTTCGCGCAGCTGGCGATTATGAGCGCGCAACAGAAATATATTCTAAAGCTCTTAAAGAATCATCGAAAACACTAAAACCAAACGATAGAAAGCTCGCTGCCCTTCACAACAATCTTTCAATGCTTTATAGCGAAACAGGCAAAATTAAAGAAGCAATAGATCAGCTTGAAAAAGCATTAGACATATTGCAAAAATCGAGTATCAATCCTTCAACAGACATAGATATAGCAGCAACTCACACAAATCTTGCGCTTGCGATTTTGCAAGAATGCTCGCAGCCTAGTGAAAGCACGAATAGCAAATCTAATAGTCTTAACGCTGCTTTTGAACACGCTTCAACCAGCATTCGCATGTACATTGCAGGAAACAACCAAAATCAACCGCATTACGCTTCTGCGTTGGCAGGATATGCGCAAGTTCAATACGCACGAAAAGAGTATTCCGACGCTGTAAAAGCGTACAGCGAAGCTCTAGATTTAATAGCACAATGTTACGGAAAAGATAGCGAGTCCTATGCGATTACGTTGGAAAATCTACAGCAAGCACAGAAGGCAGCAGAAAAATTTACGGAGACTGGCGTGGCGGATGCGATTCAGTGCGCTGCGGAAAAATCGCCAGAAACCGATGAGCCGCATCCAGAATCAAATAAAACCATAAAAATAGATAAAACTATACAATCAAATAACACTATAAAATCAAGCAGAACTATAAAAACAGAAGATAATACAAAAATTAAAAACGGCATGCAACTTGCAAAAGAATATTGGCAAACCTACGGAAAGCCGCTGCTTGAACTTGAAGAATTTAGGGACTATAAAAACCGCATAGCTGCAGGATTAGTCGGTCACGGATCGGAATGCTACGGATTTGACGACGAGATTTCTAGAGACCACGATTTTGGCCCAGGATTCTGCATATGGCTTACAGATGAAGACTATGCAAAAATTGGCGAGGATTTGCAAGCAGCTTACAACGATTTGCCGCAAGAATACGCTGGATTTGACTCTAGAAAAGAAACGCCGCGCGCTAAATCATGCGAAAGCAGCAAGCGAGTCGGAGTATTTAGCATAAGCGAATTTTTTGAAAACATAACAGGATTTTCCGCCGCGCCAAGCCAAGACGAGCCGTATTTGTGGATTTCGCTAAGCGAGCCAACACTTGCTGCAGCTACGAACGGCCAAATTTTTGCAGACCCACTTGGAGAATTTAGCAAAACGCGTCAAAGTTTTAAGCTTATGCCAGACGATGTGAGAATCTCGCTAATCTCTAGAAGGCTTGGCATGATGGCTCAAGCAGGTCAATACAATGTTCCACGAATGCTAGCGCGAAAAGACGGAGCTGCAGCGTGGCTTTCTATAAACGAGTTTGTGCGCGCAACCGCTTCAATCGTGTTCTTGCTAAATAACCCAATAAGCGCAGGATATTTGCCATATTATAAGTGGCAATTTGCAGCACTTCGCAAGCTAAGCGCGCGAATGGCGTCTAGGCTTTCTGGCGTAGCAAATCAACTTGAATCGCTTATGCGACTAAGTAGTGCGGCATGCTTTGGCGGAATCGGATTTGGCGAAGGCACAAAAGGAAGCAGCGAATCTGAGTCTAAAATAAACGAGATTATTCAAAACGTGTGCAACGAAGTAGTGCAAGAGCTTAAATATCAAGGTTTGAGCGATTGCAATGAAACATTTTTAGAATGGCAGCGCCCGTATGTTGAAGCGCATATTAATTCGCGCGCTGCGTGCTTAAGGAGCTTATGATGTGCAATTCATTATCAAATCCAAAAACGCAAAATCCAAAAACGCAAAAGCTTGCAGAAGAAATTACAAAACTAGAATGGCAGCAATTCCAGCTTACGCAAAACGAAGGCGGACGCGCGAATTGTCAAGGAAACTGGCCAACATTCCACATTATGCGAATGAGCCAATTTTTAACTTGGCCTCTGGATTTGCAAGAGTCTTATAAAAAAGATCTTGAGCGCGCAAATAGCAATGGCAGAAATTTGATAACAGAAAAATATGCAAGAATGATGGAGTCTACTGCCCCAGAAATTTTTGAACGCACGATTAAGCCTTATATTAAGCCGATTTTAGAGCCTAGAAAAAGCGAGCAAGAGAAGATTATTTTAACGCAAGTTAAGTGGGCCGATGATTTTCGCAATCACTACCCTCATTTAGGTCTTGCAATGCGCGTTCTAAAAACAAGCGAAGATACAGAAGAAAATACATCTTTTGAAACGTATTTGAGAGGAGAATTAAGCACGTATTCTGCCGAAACTTTTGCTAAATATAAAACTTTTATAGAAGATTTAACGGCAAAAAATCTAAATCTTACTCAGATGATTGTTGAAAATACTGTGCACATGTATGGCTACGATTCACTCGAATCAGCCGACAAATGTTGAGGCAACTATAGCGTGAATAGTTTTATTACAGAGTAAATAGTTTTGCAAACGCACAATCGATTCTTTGCGCAGTTTTTAGGCTACGCAAATCAGATTCAACAAAAACAGTAGAAGATGCACGCAAACCATTTTTGCTCAAAAAATCTCTATAAATCATAATATTCGGCTTTAGCAAATGAGATTCGCAAGATGCACTAACGCCATTTATCTCGCTAAGTATTGGGCAAGTTTCGCGCGCACAATCCATCCACTCTTGCGAAGCGTTTCCAAGCGCCCAGACGCGCACACCTTTTGCGATTAAATCGCGAGCAAAAGACGCAAAACGCGCTCGCTCCCCTAAAAATCCGCGTGAAAAATTCTTAAAATACAGGCGATAAAGCCAAGTTACAGCAGGACCGTGATGCTCGCTAAACGATTCCAGTGCGCGCTGGCTGCTCCATGCCGCCTCTAGCAAAGCTTCGTGAAACTCAAAACTCCATTCTGGCTCGTAACTAAACAGAACTTCGCCAATATAATCTGGGTAATCTGACTCCAATGTGCGGCGCGCATCCCAATCAACAAGAAGATGCAGGTCAAAAACAACATCCGTTATGCCGTTTTCAATAATTTTTTGCGCGCACAAATCGCAATAAGCGTCGCTATTCCTGCAATCGTCACTATTCTTAAAATCATCGCGATCATGCGAAAAATCTTCTGTACAAACCATTAAAAATCCTAAATTATTCGGTTGGCGAAATTCCGCCAACATAGGATGACATTCCAGAAGTGCCAGGAGCTACAGAAGAACCAACGCCAGAAACCCCAGCCCCAAGCCCAGCCCCAAAGCTAGCAGGCAAATTGTTCAAATTATAGCCAAGCGCCTCAAGCTGCGCGCGCCCATCTTCCGTAATATTTTCAACGCTCCAACGCGGCTTCCAAGTCCAATCAATCCTAAATTCGTCTACAAGTCCAACCAGCGCACTCGCGCACTCGTCTTCAATCAAATCCGTAAGCGGGCAAGCAGGCGTTGTAAGCGTCATAGTAAGAATCGCGCGACCAAGCTCGTCAATCTCAATCCCGTAAACTAATCCCAAGTCAACAACATCAATACCAAGCTCTGGGTCCACAACATTGTGCAAAGCCTCTTGAATATCTTCCTCAGTTACGCGCCCAATATTGTTTGCGCTAAGAGTTGATTCTGCTTGATTTTCTGCCATCTCGTTCCTTATTTTTAAGTGTTACAACGCGATTTTTTTAAGTGTTACAACGCGATTTTATAAAGCTACATACGATTTTATAAAGCCTCAATAGCCTTTGCAATACCGTCTTTTAAGCCTTCCCACGCAAGCAACGCACACTTGATTCGCATTGGATATTTAGAAACGCCTTGAAAAACCATAGCATCTTCCAACTCATCTTCGTCTTGCTCGCTTTTTAATCCAACTCCCCTAGATTCCATAAGTTTGTGGAAAAGAGCGGCCAATCGCAATGCATCCGCAACGGTTTTCCCCTCAACCAAATCAACCATAATCGAAAGACTCGCCTGCGAAATTGAGCAACCGTGGCCATCCCACTTAATACTTTTAATAAGCGCATTGCTTGAATTATCAACGTTTTTAGCGAGTTCCACATGCATTGTAACCTCATCTCCACAAGTTGGGTTAAATTGATGAGATTCGCCAAAAGCATAATCTTTATTAGCTTCTACAGCACAATTTTCGTGATGATTTGTAATTTTTATATTAGAATCGTTTTTTAGCTCATCGGTTGCTTGCGATTTACCAGAAGCCTCCTCAACTTTCTCTTCACGCTCTTCTGCTTTAGAAAGACTCTCTGTGCTTAAAAAATGTGTTTTTCCGTGCGGATTTCTAGCAGCATCTAGAATAACTTCTTGATACATGCTTTCTAAGCTGTTACTTGCACCGTTAGCGTCATCAAAACTCATATCAAACATACGCTCTCCTTGCATTAAAATATTACGACTATGCGCCAAAATATGCGCGAACTTGGGAAACAGCTTCGATTAATTCGCGAACTTCTTCGATTGTGTTATAAACTCCAACAGACGCGCGATTCGAAGCGTACACGCCAAAATGGCGATGAATCGGCTGAGCGCAATGATGCCCAACGCGAATCGCAATCCCTTGCGCATCCAAAAACTGGCCAACGTCATGCGGATGCACGCCTTCAACTTCAAAAGAAACCGTTGCAATGCGCTTGCTTAAATCAAGTGGGCCAAGCACGCGAACTCCTGGAACATCTTGCAATTTAAGCAATTCTGCAGCAATCTGACTCTCATGCTGTGCAACTCGATTCATGCCCAACTCTCGAAGCCAATCCGCAGCTACTCCTGCAGCGACCATTTGCGCAACTGGCTGAGTTCCTGCCTCAAAACGGTAAGGCGCTTCCATATATTGCGCTGGCTTATTAAGCCACGCAAGCTCCACCATGGACCCCCCAAAATTAGCAGGCGGAAGAGCTTGAAGAAACTCACGTCGACCATACAAGAACCCAACTCCCGTCGGTCCGTACATTTTATGAGCACTAAAGGCTGCAAAATCAACATCTAGCGCGTGAAAATCAACTGGAATATGCGGAACGGACTGACAAGCGTCAAGAACAAAAATCGCCCCAACCTGGTGCGCGCGCTTGCAAATCGGCGAAACATCCGTGATTGCGCCCGTAACATTGCTAATATGCGTAACTGCAACGATTTTCGTGCGCTCATCAATAACAGTGCTCAAATAATCCGCATCCGCTCGCACTCGGCCATCTTCAGTTACATCAATCCAGCGAAGCTCCGCACCCGATCGAATCGCAAGCTCTTGGAATGGCAATAAAACGGAATGATGCTCTGCGCGAGAAACAACAATATTATCTCCCTCATTAATCACAAAATGCTGGCGCAAAATTAAGTTATCTTCCGCAAAACCAGAGCGATTTAGCTTAGCGTTAATAGTGGCATTTCCAATAGAAGTTGCAAGAAGATTCAACGCGCCTGTAGCGCCAGGCGTAACAACAATCTCTTCGCTGCCTTCTTTGCTACAAGCACCAACGAGTTTTGCAACCTTTGCGCGCGCTCCTTCAAACGCAACTGTGCTAAGCGCTGCCAACTCGTGCGCTCCTCTATGCACTCCAGCATTAATCGTTTTATAAAACTCGCTTTCGGCATTAATTACAACTTGCGGCTTTTGAGAAGTTGCTGCAGAATCCAAGTAAATCAAGGGTTTTGAATGCACTTTGCGACTTAAAATTGGAAATTGGAGCCTTAAATCTTCAAAATCGCGCATTAGCGCAAAGTCTGTATCAAGATTTTTATGATTAAACATTCAAAATCACCTTTTAATCAAATTTATAACTTAAAAGCCGCTCCCCCAAAACAATGATTGAAGGAGCGACTTTCAAGACTTAAATCTTAGTAATTAGCGCTTTACGAACAGCCAAGCATAAAAGCATAAAAGCATAAAAGCATAAACGCTTAAATCATAAAGCAGAAAGCTAATTAGAATCCAAATTGTGCCGCAGCTTGACGAAGAGTCTCTGCAGAACGCTTCAAAGCAGCAAGCTCGCGATCCGAAACTGGAGTATTCAAGCGAGAATTTACGCCGTTGCGGTTCAACAAAGTTGGAACAGACATGCAAACGTCCGAGATTCCGTGGAAGTCTTCAAGCAAAGAGGAAACTGGCAAAATGCGGTTGGTGTCGCGAAGAACAGCCTCAACAATATCTACACCAGACATTGCAATAGCGTAGTTTGTAGCGCCTTTACCGTTAATAATCTTGTAAGCTGCGTTCTTAACTTCCTGATGAATCTCTTCGCGCTTAGCTTCATCCAATGGCTCATGACCTGGAAGAGCATTCCACTCGCACATTGGAACGCCACCAATAGTTGCAGAAGCCCAAAGAGGAACTTCGGAATCGCCATGTTCGCCAGCAATATAAGCGTGAACGTTCTTAACGTTCACACCAGTGTGCTGAGCAATAAGGAAGCGCAAACGTGCAGAATCAAGGTTTGTACCAGATCCGAACATTTGATTAGCAGGAAGACCAGAAAGCTTCATAGAAACATGCGTAACAACGTCAACAGGATTTGTAATAAGCATGTAAATTGCGTTTGGAGCAACCTTAACAACATTAGGAATAATCGACTTCATAATATTGATGGTTGCACCTGCAAGTTCCAAACGAGTCTGACCAGGCTTTTGACGAGCGCCAGCAGTAATAACAACCATATCGGCATCGCGGCAAATTTCAACATCGTCGGAGCCAGCAATCGAAACAGCTGGGTAGAAGCTAGAACCGTGCTGCATATCGAGCACTTCTGCTTCAACACGTTCCTTAGCGATATCCTCAAGCACAATTTCACGAGCAACACCGCGCTGAGCAGCAGCAAACGCAAGCGTAGAACCTACTGCGCCAGCACCAATAATCGCAAGCTTTGTTGGCTTAACCTGAGAATTCACCATTAGAAAACCCCTTTTCCACAAACCGAATCAGCCCTCTAGCTAATAAATAACTCAAAATATAAGGGCTGCTCTAATAATAGAGATATATGCATGAACAGTTTTTACTTTAATCACACCTAAGGAGTTTTGCTTAAAACGCAATTTGCATAAGTTTTGCCGCCAAAGAATCTCCAACAAAAGCATCTAATTCTATGCCAGAATCCTTATATTCCACTGATTTTACAATGCCATTTTCCCTAACTTTAGATAGCAAAGATCCAGAATAATCACTATAAGGAAGCCTAACTTTAACATGAACATGTGGTGAAGGTAACAAATTTTCTATGCGCGTTCTTAAACGGTCAATATTTGTTCCACTTGCAGCAGACACAATTAAAGAATCAGGATACAAAGATTTTAAGCGCAAACGCATTGGCTCTTGCATAACATCCGACTTGTTAAACGCAATAATTTGCGCAATGTCTTCCACTCCATCAATTTGAGCCAAAACCTCGTTAACTGCCTCAATTTGAGAAACAGGGTCTGGGTGAGATCCGTCAACAACGTGCAAAATAACGTCTGCTTGGCCAACCTCTTCCAAAGTGGACTTAAACGCTTCTACTAGCTGAGTTGGCAGCCTTCGCACAAAACCAACCGTGTCTACAAGCGTGTACGCGCGACCATCTTTAGTTAAAGACTTTCGAACAGCAGTATCCAAAGTGGCAAAAAGCGCATTTTCTACAAGTTCTTTAGATCCTGTAAGCCTATTTATAATCGAAGATTTTCCAGCATTTGTATACCCTACTACTGCAACGGTTGGAATATCTTGACGACGCCTAGATCCGCGCTTTGTCTCGCGAGTTGGTGCCATTAGCGCAATGTCGTGACGCAATTTTGAAATTCGATTCCTAATTGCGCGCCTATCCATCTCGATTTTTGTTTCGCCAGGGCCTCTAGAGCCTATTCCAGCGTCTCCAGCAGCACGACCGCCAGCCTGCCTAGAAAGAGCAGCACCCCAACCTCTAAGTCGCGGAAGCATGTATTGAAGCTGAGCAAGCTCGACTTGTGCCTTTCCTTCCCTGCTTGTTGCATGTTGAGCGAAAATGTCTAGAATAACAGCCGTTCTGTCTACAACTTTGACTTTAGTGGCGTCTTCCAAAGCTCTTCTCTGGCTTGGTGGAAGATCATCGTCTACCACAATCGTATCCGCATCATTTTGCGCCACAACCGCTGCAAGTTCACGCGCCTTTCCAGAACCAACATACGTTGCTGCATCTGGCCTATATCTTTGTTGCAACATGCCGTCACACACTACTGCTCCAGCGGTTTTAGCAAGAGCGGCCAACTCTCTAAGAGACTCTTCTGCTTGGCTTAAAGTTCCGCGAGCACTAGACCACACACCTACTAAAACAACACGTTCCAGCCTTAGTTTTCTGTACTCTACTTCGGTTACGTCTTGTAATTCTCCAAGGCCAGCAACTCGTTTTAACGCGTTTCTTGATTCGCGCTCTTGCCAAGCTTCATCGTTACTTTCTAGGCTTGATCCAGCGTTTGCATTGTCTAGCAGAACTTCACTATGACCTGAAAGAAAGTCTTTATGCTCATTTTTATGCTCAGGCATATTATTATCACCACTTGCCAAATCACTATTTGCTAAAGTATCTACCAAAACTATGCCCTTTGTTATTTTTCTTTAACTACTAACGCTAAATCCCTTGTTAATACACGATTTACAACGTTTGTTTTATTATTGTGAATCTAGAAGACATAATTTTTAACGCAACACTAAAATGGCTATTAACACTTTTAATAAAACTAAAAAGACGAGCAGCATTAATGCTACTAAAACAAACAAGAATGCTAAAGAATCTAAGACTAGCGGCGAACAGTATTTTTCCGCTAATCCAAATTCTTTAGACTTAAGACGAACTTTGCAAGTTGATTTGCGCGGTCACGAGGTTAGCGTGCAAGTTTCTAACGGAGTTTTTAGCTCTTCTAAACTTGATTTAGGAACTGCAGTTCTTCTTAAACACGCTCCACAACCCCCAGAAAATGGGCGATTTTTCGATATCGGTTGCGGCTGGGGCGCTATTAGTTTGGCTTTAGGTTTTGAATCTCCTAATGCGCAAATTTACGCTGTAGACGTTAACGAGCGCGCTCTAGAACTTACTAATATTAACGCTAAGAATGCTGGATTAAATAACATTCACACTTATCTTGTAGAAGATGCGCTAAAAGAAGATGAGCTAAAAGACATTGATCTTATTTGGTCTAATCCTCCAATCCGCGTTGGAAAAGACGTTTTACACAATATTTTGCTCACGTGGCTTCCTCGCTTAAAAGTTGGTGGAGCTGCTTATTTGGTTGTTCAAAAAAATCTTGGTTCAGACTCCTTAATCCCTTGGCTTTCTAAAAATCTTGGGGAAGATTTTAGCGTTGAAAAATACGCAAGCTCTAAAGGATACAGGATTATAGAAGTCTTAAGAAAATAGGATTGAATATGAACTTTGACTATCCTAGTGAACTGCCGATTTGTGCTGCACACAACCAGATTATTGAAGCTATTAAAGAGTCGCAAGTTGTAATCGTATCTGGTCAAACTGGTTCTGGCAAAACCACTCAAATCCCAAAAATGGCTTTGGAACTTGGCAGAGGCGGTCGCGGAAAGCAAATTGTTCACACACAACCTCGACGACTTGCTGCACGCACAGTTGCCGAGAGAATCGCAAGCGAAATGGGTGTTAAGCTTGGCGAAGAAATCGGCTACCAGGTGCGTTTTAACGACGAAAGCTCATCCAAAACAAAGCTTCGCATAGTTACAGACGGTATTCTGCTTGCTCAAATTCAGCGCGACCCACTTCTTACGCGCTACGACACGATTATTATTGATGAAGCTCACGAGCGCAGCCTAAACATTGATTTTTTGCTTGGATATTTAACAACTCTTTTGCCAAAACGCAAAGACTTAAAGCTTATTATTACTTCTGCAACAATCGATTCTGCAAAGTTCAAAGACCATTTTGAGCAAGCTTTACACATTAAAGTTCCTGTTATAGAGGTTTCGGGGCGAACATACCCTGTGCGCGTACTTTACGAGCCGCTTGGAAGCGCGCCTTCGCTTATGAAGCATGTTCCAGGTTTTGCCGATATTGCTATGGATGATGAAAGTGTTGCGCAAAGCCAAAGTATTTCTAGTTTTTCGCAAAGCGGCGATATTTGTGATGAAGACATTGCTTCTGCTGTAACTCGCGCATGTGCTCAACTTGTGATTCATTCAACACACACTCAAGGCGCGCGAGATATTATGGTTTTTGCTTCTGGCGAGCGCGATATTCGCGAGTTTGAAGCATCGTTGCGTTCTTATTTCGGTGCGCGCACAAGCGACATGAATCGCAGTGACGCCATTGAGATTGTTCCACTTTTTGCACGTCTTTCTTCTAAAGACCAGCATCGCGTTTTTGAGCATCACACTCATCAGCGCATTGTAATCGCCACTAATGTTGCAGAAACTTCTCTTACAGTGCCTTCGATTCGCTACGTTGTAGACCCTGGTTTTGCTAGAATTTCGCGATATTCTAAGTCTGCTAAAGTTCAGCGTCTTCCTATAGAACCTATTTCTCAAGCAAGCGCGGATCAGCGCTCTGGTCGTTGTGGGCGAATTGCAGATGGCATTGCTATTCGCTTGTATTCTAGGGAAGATTACGAGACTCGCCCGCGCTTTACCGACCCCGAGATTTTGCGCACTTCACTTGGAGCTGTTGTTTTACACATGCTCTCTGTTGGTGTTGCTAAAACTGGCGAAGATATAACGAATTTTGGATTTATTGATCCTCCAGATATTAAGGCTGTAAGCGACGGTTTTAACGAGCTTAGCGAGCTTGGTGCAATAAGTAGAAAATCTGGTGTTATAAGCTTGACTCGCATTGGCCGCGAGCTTAGTCATATTCCAATTGACATTCGCCTTGGCCGCATGATTATTGAAGCTGCGCGAAACACTACACCTAATACTTTAGCTGCGATTCTTGTGATTGTTGCATTTTTGAGCTTGCAAGATCCGCGCGAGCGCCCAGAGGACAAGCGCGAAGAAGCAGATAGATTACACAATCGTTACGCCGATGAGTTAAGTGACTTTTTAACAGCATTGAATATTTGGGATCGCATATTCCAGGCGGATGGCGAAATCAGCAACAACGCACTAAGGCGACTTTGCAAAGAGGAATTTTTCCACTTTTTACGCCTAAAACAGTGGAAAGATTTAGTTAATCAGCTTAAAGATTTATGCAAGGAGCTTCATTATAATGTTGGCGAATCACTGCCGATTAAACGCGCGCCTTTACAAATCCGCCAATTGCCAAATAATCAGCAGGCGGCTCACAGTCTTTGCTGCACTTGGGATTATCAAGGAATCCACTCTTCTATGCTTTCTGGCTTGCTTTCTATGATTGGCATGCAAGTTATTCGCGAGCCTAAGGCTTCGGATTTTGCAGGACTTCGCGGAACAGCCAAAATTCGCGCAATTAAGCGCGCTCAAAAAATGGCAAAAAATGATTATCAAGGCGCTAGAAGCACAAGGTTTGCAATCTTCCCATCTTCATCTGTTTCTAAAGCAACTCCTTCTTGGATTATGTGTACGGAATTGGTTGAAACTTCTAGACTTTGGGCAAGGTATTGCGCGCAAATCGACCCTGCTTGGGCGGAGTCTTTAGCTAAGAACCTTACTCGCGTAACATATTTAGATGCTCATTGGAGCGCAAGCAAAGGTGCTGCAATTGCTCAATCGAAAGTGCTTTTGTACGGCTTGCCTATTGTGCAAAATCGCACTGTTCAATGGTCTAAAATCAACCCTTACGAATCTCGAATGTTAATGATTCGTCAAGGCTTAGTCGAAGGAAATGTTCAGCAGCGTTTTCCATTCAACGATTTTATCTCCTCAAATATTAACGTTTTGAACGATGCCGACAATCAAACAAATCGCACTAGGCAGGCAAGCGAAACTGTAAACGACGAGGATTTGTTTACTTTTTACGATAATAAACTTCCTCAAGAAGCTACAACTATTGCAGATTTAGCTAAATGGTGGAAAAATTACAGACTTCAAGATCCGCATTTTCTTGATTTTAACCCAGATTGTGTTGAGCGATTGCAATACGCAAATGACACTGATTTAGCAGACTACCCCGATACTTGGCATACGATTGGAACAGACGGCCAGAAAATTAATTTGCGCTTAAGCTACATTTACGATCCGCATAATCCTTTAGATGGCGTAACTGTACACGTTCCGCTTCATGCGCTTTTGCGACTTAAGCCTCAAGAGTTTACTTGGAACGTGCCAGGCTTATTAGATGAGCTTATTATTGGCATGATTAAGTCTCTTCCTAAGACTTTGCGCGTGCAATTCGTGCCAGCTCCAGATACTGCTCGTAAAATCCGCGAGTGGATTGACGAAAACTACGATTATCTTCCAGGAATAAACAAAAATCCGCAAGAAGATTTTATTTGGCAAGACTTTAGCGAAGTCTTTACTAAAGCTGCGATTAATGTTGTTGGAGCACAAATCCACCCAGAAGTTTTAAGCGAAGATCAGCTACAACGACTATCTCCTTATTTACGCGTAACTTTTAGCGTTGAGCAAAAGAAAACTAATAAAAACAAACCTAATCAAAACAACTTTCATAATCGAAACAACAAGCGTATTAAGCCTACTGTTTTAGGAACAGACAAGTCTCTAATCAGCCTTCAGCATCGCTTTGCAAAATCAGCTCAAGAATGTGCGTTAAATGTTGTTAACAGCAAGGCGATTAAAGCTGCAAAGGCCGGAAATGTTGTTGAGCGAGCAGATTTATTACACAAGTCTGGAGCAACTAATCTTTCTAGATCTCAAATGGTTTGGCAAGGCGCGCTTAACATGCTTATTTTAGACGATAAGCGCATTACATCTAGATGGCTCGGCAGCGAGGCTTTGCTACTTGCTTCTGCACCTTATAAGTCTTCTAAAGATTTGGCTCAAGATTTGCAAATGGCAGCTATTAAGCGACTTATACCAAATACGCAAAAAATTACTAACGATGTTGAGCTTAAAGAAGCTGTTGGCAATATTGCCGAAGTTTACGAAGACACGGTTTATAGCGTTGCACACAGTGTTATTGCTATTTTGGAGCGATTTGCTAAAGTCGAGTCTGCTGTTAGCGGCAAAGCCGACTTGCCAATGCTTAGTGTTCTTCAATCGATTAAAGAACACGCATCTTCTCTTGTTTTTCCTGGATTCATTGCAAAAGCAGATTCTAGCTCACTTACTTCAATAGAGCGCTACTTACATGCGGATTTGATTCGACTTAACAAAGCTAAGTCAGACAAAAATCGAGATGTTCAATGGGCTTGGCAGGCAGATGAAGCTCATAAGCTTGTGTTAGAAGCTCAAAAGAGAGCAGAAAGCTTGCCTGCAGGACCCAATAGAGATGATGCTCAAGAAAAGGCGCAAAAACTAAAGTGGATGTGCGAAGAATTCTACGTTTCTCTTTGGGCGCAAGAGCTTGGAACAGCATACCCAATTAGTATTCAGCGCATGAAAAAGATTTGATAGCACAAAAGTTAAAAATTCACATACTCATCCAGCGATTTTAGCCAAGCCAGAAATGCGCGTCATAAACTCGTTCAAGAATCGTGGAGCGCCAACACAAACAGCAACTTGCATTGTTTTAACATAGTCATTCAAGCGCACAACATCACCAATTGTGCGTCCACGAGTTGAGCCATCAACATCAATTAATGTAAAATTTTCATAAGTAGTTTTAACTATTGCATTTACATTTTATAATTGTCATATTCCACAAAAAATAACAACATAAATAAAGGAATATAATAAGATGCAAAACAATAAAGATTACAAATTGACTGCTTCTATATTTAACAAAAACAACAAAGACTCACTTAATACTGATTTAATTTTTGCACCAGTTGATACAGAAGATGCTAACACAACATTAAATAAATCTATGGAATTTATAAAAAACATAACAAGCCCAAACAATCAAATGGGTTTAAGCAATGAAGATATTTTGTTGGTTGCAAAAGGCTCTGTTCTAAAATTAGTTCAATCAGAACAAAAAGACCTCAATAATGCCGTTGATGAAATTAGTGAGCAAATTGATAACATAGACAGTAATTTAATAAAAGGTGACGCCTTAATATACATAGAGAATGGCATAAATCTTTCCACAAAAGATACAAATAATATAATTAACGCAATCTATAAAAAATTAGATAAAGATTCTTCAATCTATTCATGTGTGCATAATAGTGGCAGTACACTTAGAATTAGCGCAATGATTGCACTAAAACATGCATAAAAACCAACGAAGATTTATGCAGATAGTTTAGAAGTGAGGAATAAAATGATTAAATTAAATGATTTGCTAAATCTCACAGAAGAACAGGCAGCAAATACAAAAATACGTTTTAATATGAATAATAGACATGATGATCCTATTAAGCTTTATCAAGATAATCGCGAGATAATTAACAAACAATGGCTTTACTGGAAGTATAGTAAGTCCCTATTCCAAGTTGGACAAATCGCAATATGTTTAGTACGCATGCCCAAAAACAAAGATCAATGGCTATTAACAACAATCGACACCGTCAGCAAAGATTTAAATGTAGACGAAAAAGGAATAGGCTATGAAGGAACTCCAATAAAGGAATATGAAAAATATTTTGGAAGAGTAATTGTAAAATTCCACAATGAACATGAACAATTAGTTAGATGGCTTAACAATCTTAAAAGCGACTTAGAAGTTTCTCAAATTCTACCAGACACATTCAGAGATGATAGTTTTCCTGGATACGACAATGTTAAACTTTCATATTCAGATCTAAAACGCATTGTTAAAAACAGTTATAATGATTGGATTGCAGCCCTAAGCAATCAAAAGGCAGTATATCTAATAACAGATACGAATACTGGTAAATTGTATGTTGGCTCTGCAACTTCAAAAAATGAAATGCTACTAAAACGCTGGAAGGACTATTTAGAAACTGGTCATGGTGGAAATAAAGAACTTATAAAACTAGTTGAAGCTGAGGGAATCGAATATATTGAAAAACATTTCCAATATTCAATTCTTGAAAACTATAATGCGAAAGTTGAAGATGATTTTGTTCGAGGCAGAGAATCATGGTGGAAAGAAGTATTAAAAAGTAACGTTTTTGGCTATAACGACAATTAATTTAAATAATCATTAAAAATAAGCTTCACCAATACAATATCAAAAGATTAGTATTCAGCGCATGAAAAAACTATGTTAGTGTAAAAACTATGTTAGTTTAAAAATGCGCGGCATAAGACTACAAAAAAGTGGTCACTATCCACGCAGCCAAAGATGACTGCAAGATAGTGACCACTAACATATTGAGTAAATAATAATTACTCTTTAACCATAAGGCTACGAGCAATGTAAACTACTAAGCCAATAAAGGCTACAATAGCGCCCATCATAAGCAAGTTAGAATAACCTGCACCTAAGCCTTGGATTCCAGCAAAAGAGAATCCTTTTAGCAAGTTTCCGCCAAAGAAACCGCTGAAAATGGAAATACCGATTGATGCTGTAACATTCATAACTAAATCGTTCATACCGCATCCACGACCCGATTCTTCAACAGGCAATGCGCTAAGAACCGTTGAAACGATTGGCGAATACATAAGTCCGCAACCAGCGTAGTAAACGCATGCGCACAAAGTTAGAACAAGGAATCCGCAATTGATGAATACAGCAGCTCCAACCCATCCAAGAATCATAAGAACAGCAGCTATAATAATGCCAGCTTTACGTCCAATGAAACCGATAATTGTTCCAGAGCATGTTCCAAACACTGCTGCTACAACGAATGCCCATACAAGGTAGGAAGAAACTGCCTCAGTGCTCATATGATACAAAGCTCCACCAATAACATTGTAAATTGGAGGCATGCAATAGTTAGTAAAGTAGAAGATGAATATTAAGACAATGCCCGAAAGCCAACGCTTATTCTTAAAGAATGCAGGAGTTACAAACGGGTTCTTTGCCTTCATAATATAACCAGCAAACACAACAAACAGCACGATGGATCCAAGCAACAATCCCCATGCCTTGTACGAGAAGAACAAAGTCAGCAATGCAACAGCAATACCAAACACTGTAAAGCCAAGCTTATCTATCTTTCCACCAATACCGTTCTTTGTAGGCAAGAACTTAACAAGAACTGGCAAGAACAGAATGGTAATTGCAGGAATCAAGAACAAATACTGCCAAGCAATAGAGCTAAGAGCACCAGCGGCAAAAACGCCAATAGAAGCAGAAAGCTGATATGCTGCAGTAAAGAGTCCAAAGAAAATTACCTTAAGATCGTTGCGCAAATACTTAGTTGCAATAACAAGGAATGAAGAACCTGCTACTTGCTCGCCAGCTGTTTGTAAAATACGCGCAATAATAACAGTCCACAAGTTTGGAGTGAAGAAGAAGTTTGCAATAAAACCAAACAACGATCCAACAAACAATGTTACAAGTCCGATTGTTATGAGTCTACGAAGCGACACAAAGTCACCCAAAGAGCCGTAAATAAAGCACACAATGCCTAAAACAATAATTGGCAAACTCGTAATAAGAGAAGCCTGATTAGGAGCACCAACAGCTTTACCAATCTGATCGAATACCAGATTAAATCCTTGCAAACACAATGTTCCAAGAATAAAGGTTATAAGAAGTAAAATTAGCGAGTAAATCGCCACTTTGTCGCGGGTTTTTGGATCCTCGTATGGGTCTACCGCGCTAGATTTTGCAATCTCAGTCATAATAATCCAATCAATTAATATTTTTAGTTTTTACATTGGCAAATAAGACACGTCGCATATTGCAGAAAATGTTGCGATTTGCGGCGTGTCGAACAACAAAAAACGGAGCTAAAACGGAATTAAAACGCGTAAAATCCGCACTCAGCCAGCGATTTTTGCCAAGCCAGAAATGCGCGTCATAAACTCGTTCAAGAATCGTGGAACATCAACACCAACAGCAACTTGCATTGTCTTAACAGGGTCATTCAAGCGCGTAACATCACCAATTGTGCGTCCACGAGTTGGGCCTTCAACATCAACTTGCATATTGATTGGAAGCGTTGTAACAAGTGTTGGATCCACAGCTACAGCCACTGCCAAAGGATCATGCAAACCGCATCCGCCAAGGTGTGGAGCCGTTGTCTCATATGCCTTAATGTAAAAGTCGGTCATATCTGCAAGGAACTTGCCAGCCTTTGTACCAAGGTCACGCCACTGCTTTGTCTCCTTGTAGGTAAGTAAAGTCTGTAAAGTAACATCCAAACCAATCATTGTTACTGGAGCACCAGAGCGGAATAGTACATCTGCAGCATCTGGGTCTTGAGATATATTCGCTTCGGTCCAAGCGTTTACGTTTCCATGAATAGTAAGCGCGCCGCCCATAAGAACAATCTTTCCGATTTCGTCCTTGATTTCTGGAGCTTTCTTCAACGCAGCAGCAATATTTGTCATTGGTCCTGTTGGAACATACACCAAGTCCTTGCCATATTTCTTTACAGAATCGATAATAAAATCAACAGCTGATTCATCTTCTGCTTTGCGTGCAGAATCTGGAATCTCAACATCGCCAATTCCGTTATCTCCGTGAATAAATGCAGAAATTGGAAGAACTTCAAACGAATCTTTTGTGCTTGCGTGCGAAAGTCCCTTATAAACTTTTACTTCTGGATGCCCAAGTAAGTCTGTGATTGCAAGCGCGTTACGAACACCTTGCTCCATTAAAACGTTGCCATACGTACCAGTTATGCCAATAAGCTCCATTTCTGGGCTTCCAAGAGCATAAGATATAGCGAGAGTATCGTCAACACCAGTATCAAGATCAAGAATCAGCTTCTTCACTTGAGTTACCTCCCTTTGTGTATTTGGCATGATATTACAGTCGTTGTAAATCATGGATTGCGCGAATATTTTCAAAATTATTCAAATGCAACCAAGCAAAAATTTTATTATCATAATTTTGAAAATCAACATTACAATTGGATAATTTTAGATATATCATTGTTTCTTTATTGTGCAATAGTTTGCGATTTTTGTTATAAAATGTTTCAATTGCCAACAAAAGTTAAATTAAATAAACAAACGTTTAAATTATGCTTAGAAACTAGCATTCAAACATAAACATTCAGATATAACAATATAAAAAAATTTGCGAAAAATGTTAAAAAATAATCAAAGAAAAACCTAAAAATAAATCGCGCGACACGCCACCACAGCACATCACGCGATTTTAATAGTCAACACAAACTAAACGCAAAAACCTACAGTCTAGGCAAGTATTTCTCTAGCTCGTAAGGCGTTACTTGGCGACGATACTCTTCCCACTCTTTGTGCTTATTGCGCAAGAAGTATTCAAACGCATGCTCACCGAGTACGCTAGCTACAAAATCAGACTTCTCCATAATCTTCAAAGCTTCATCCAAAGACTCAGGAAGAGGCTGAATTCCCATAGCTTGACGCTCAGCATCTGTAAGCTCCCAAACGTCGTCGCTAGTAGGATCACACAAAGTCATTTGCTTTTCAATGCCATCTAAACCAGCAGCCAACAAAACAGAGTATGCAAGATATGGATTCGCCACAGGGTCGAGCGCGCGAAACTCCATACGGCAAGAATTGCCTTTGCCTGGCTTATATTGAGGCACACGCAAAAGCGCAGAACGGTTGCTATGACCCCAGCAAACATAGCTAGGAGCTTCCGCTCCACCCCACAAGCGCTTGTAAGAATTAACGTATTGATCTGTAACAGCGCAAATTTCTGCAGCATGATGCAAAATACCAGCCGCAAATTGGCGCGCAATAAGAGACATATTAAACTCTTGACCAGCCTCGTAGAAAGCGTTGGAATCTCCTTCAAACAGGCTTAAATGCGTGTGCATACCAGAACCAGGCTGATCTGTAAGCGGCTTAGGCATAAAGCTGGCATACATTCCGCGCTCAAGAGAAATCTCCTTAACAACAGTGCGGAAAGTCATAATGTTATCTGCAGTAGTAAGAGCGTCTGCATATCTTAAGTCAATCTCGTTTTGACCAGGACCGCCTTCGTGGTGAGAATACTCAACAGAAATACCCATCTGTTCAAGCATACTCACAGCACTACGACGAAAGTCCATTGCCGAACTTCTTGGAACGTGGTCAAAATACCCACCTTCATCAATAGGAACAGGCGCCTTAGACCAATCATCTTGCGCTTCAAATAAGTAAAACTCAATTTCTGGATGAACGTAAAAAGTAAAGCCTTTTTCTTTAGCTTTTGCGAGCGCAGTTTTAAGAACGTGACGCGGATCTCCAAGAGACGGCTCCCCATCTGGCGTTAAAACGTCGCAAAAC
This sequence comes from Gardnerella sp. c12Ub_1, assembly GCF_055804375.1. Lineage (NCBI taxonomy): Bacteria > Bacillati > Actinomycetota > Actinomycetes > Bifidobacteriales > Bifidobacteriaceae > Gardnerella > Gardnerella sp. c12Ub_1. Next base: position 672,133 of record NZ_JANUZC010000001.1, read on the forward strand.
ATGCGCGCCGTGCCTTCTGGACCGCCATGCCATGGCAAAAGTTGGAAAGTCGAAGGATCTGGCTTAACAATCATATCGTCTTCTAAAACGCGAGTCATGCCTTCAATCGCAGAACCGTCAAAGCCAATACCCTCTTCAAACGCAGCTTCAAGCTCTGCTGGAGCAATAGCAACCGATTTAAGTGTTCCAAGAACATCCGTGAACCATAGTCGAATAAAACGAACGTCACGCTCTTCAACTGTACGCAAAGCGAATTCTTGCTGTCTATCCATATCTACAGTCCAATCAATTTAAGTGTGTAACTATGTGTTTTTCTCTCATACTCTTTAACTAATATTTAAGAGACTAATTATTATATTATCTCTTACTTTTCGCTTTTATTTAGCTTTATGAGCATGAATTTACTTATTTTTAATGTAACAATCTAATAGCAATCTAGTAGCAATCTATTTAACATAGACTACATCTTTTTGCCATATTTATAAAAAATCTCTTTGGCTTGATCATCGCTTAAATCATCTGTACTTGTAACTTCAATCCCAGATTCTTTAAGATCTTTAACACTTGAGTAACAAATCATAAGATCTTCAACACATCTAGCAGCCATTGCAAGAATCATAGGAGGAACAACGTCTAAAACGCCTCGATTGTATTCATAAACTTTTGCATCAATCTTATTAGCGCGATTTACCATTAGAACAGCAGGCATTCCACGAAAATAGTCGGTAAATTTTTTAACTGATTTTTCTGGATTGTCTTCGTCTAAATCACGTAAAACTGCGACTCCACCATTTTCGTCGTTAAAACAATCCGCATTAACTCCAGCCATTTTGCAAAAAGATGCAAGAAGCTCTCCTGGCTCTATAGCTGTTAAGAACAGCGCGCACTTTGCCTTTTTTCCAAGCAAACCTTGCAAATCTTCTTCAAAATCCGCTTGCTCAATCTTTTTTACAGCATCATCGATTGAATCACGATTTTGCTCTTCGCTAAACTCTTTTTCAAAACCAAGCAATGCGTCTTCCAGCTCTTTATCGGTAAAAGAAGTACGAACATCGTTAGAATCATTAGAACCAACGCCATTATTGCCATTAACGCCATTATTATTATCGCTAACGTTATTGTTTTTACTCAAATCGTCGTTATCTTTACACATATCTTTTACCTTCTAAATTAAAAAGCCTTGCTTTACTTGTTTTTACTTATCTTCACTTATCTTTACTTATAACTACCACTTCTTAAAACGCTTAAAATCACTCTAAATCACTCTAAGAATATTTTACGCGATTAGCTTATTTTAGGCGCTTATTTTAAGCACTTGGCAAGCAAGCTGGGCCAAACAATATTTTTAGCTCTGCAAAAAGTGACGTATCTCGCTTGACTCTAAATCTATCTCCAAAAGATAAGACTTTTGCGCACCCCTTAGAGTCAATCAAAGCAAGATTTACTTCACAACAACCGGGATGCCTTGTAACAATGTTTTCAAGCTCTTTTATACGAGACTTTTCTAGCGCTTGCAAAGGCAAAACAATAGTTACAGGTTGAGCGTCTTCTGCCTCTAAGCTTGGAACTTCAAAATCCGTAGCTCTTAAAGAAACAGTTTCGTCTCGAACTTCTACCTGGCCCCTAATTCGCACAACTTGATCAATCGCAAGTTCTGCAGCAGAAGACTCGTAAACTTTGCCAAAGAACATGCATTGTATTGAGCTTTCCATGTCTTCAATAGTTACAATCGCCCAAGCATTACCTTTTTTAGACACTCGCCTATCTACGCTAGTAACAAGTCCTGCAAGAGTTACTTGTTGATTTTCGCTCATAGTTCTAGCACGGTTTAGAAGCTGCGCAATCGACATTTCTCTAAGACCAGCCAAAACAGCAGAAAGTCCACTCAAAGGGTGATCCGAAACATAAAGTCCAAGCATTTCTCGCTCAAAGTTTAGCTTCGTTTTTTTATCCCACTCTTCAACATCTGGAATATTGATTTGTGCATCTCCAAGCTCATTACTTGAATCATCCAAATCGGCAAAAAGGTCAAATTGGCCACCTGCCTGCTTTCGCTTAATAGAAATAACTGAGTCAATTAGTGGATTATAAACTTCAAAAAGTGCTCGCCTACAAGTGCTAATTGAGTCAAAAGCACCAGATTTAATAAGCGATTCAACAAGTCTGCGATTCAGAGATTCAAACGATACGCGATTTACAAAATCCTTAAAATCAACGAATTTTCCGCGCTCGCTTTCCCTCTCGCTAATAATATCGTTAACTGCTTTATCTCCAACGTTTCGTACAGCTCCAAGGCCAAAGCGCACAACATCTCCAACTGCAGAATATTCAAGAACCGACTCATTAATATCTGGTTGCAAAACGCGAATACCCATGCGCCTTGCTTCGCCTAAGTAGAGTGCTGTCTTATCTTTATTAGTGCGCTCGTTTTGAAGCAATGCAGCCATAAATTCCACAGGATAATGCGTTTTTAAGTAAGCAGTCCAATAAGAAATCAAACCGTATGCAGCCGAGTGAGCCTTATTAAACGCGTAACCCGAGAATGGAACCAGAACATCCCAAACAGCTTGGGCAGCTTCTTCTGAATAACCATGTTCCTTCATGCCTTTAAAGAACGGTATTTTCTCTTTAGCTAGCACTTCTGGCTTCTTTTTACCCATGGCTCTACGCAAAACATCTGCCTTGCCAAGGCTGTATCCAGCTAAAATACGAGCAGCCGACTGCACCTGCTCTTGGTACACAATCAAACCATAAGTTTCTCCAAGAACATCTTTTAGTGGCTCCGCAACCTCTGGATGAATAGGCGTAATATCTTGCAAACCGTTCTTACGCTTAGCATAATTGGTGTGCGAATCCATATCCATAGGACCTGGTCTGTAAAGCGCAATCAAAGCAGAAATATCGTTAAAGTTATCTGGTTTTAGAGTGCGAAGAAGCGCACGCATACCGTCGGAATCAAGCTGGAAAACGCCTAAAGTATCTCCTCTTGCAAGAAGCTGATATGTTTCTTTATCGTCAAGCGGAATTTTAGTATAGTCAATAGGCTCTTTTCCATTATTTTCAACGTTTTTAAGAGTATCTCTAATAACTGTTAAATTAGAAAGACCCAAAAAATCCATCTTAACTAAGCCAAGCGTTTCGCAAGTGTGATACTCAAAGGTAGTTGTAATCGTGCCATCAGTGCGCTCCAACAGAGGAGATGTGTCTGTAATAGGCTCCGAACCCATAATCGTTGCACAAGCATGTACACCCGTTTGGCGAATCAGACCCTCAATACCCTTTGCTTCTTCTGTAATTCGCTTTGTATCTGGGTCGCTATCATACATCTCGCGAAACTCGCGAGCTTCCGCATAACGCTTTGACTTTTCGTCAAAAATATCGTGGAAACTCATATCTTTGCCGTTTTTTGGAGGCGGCAAAATCTTTGTAATTTTTTCTCCAACAGAAAACTCATAGCCCATTATTCGAGCAGAATCTTTAAGTGCTTGTTTTGTTTTAATTGTGCCATAAATCACGCATTGCGCTACTTTATCTTTTCCATATTTTTCGCCAACATATTCCAAAACTTTGGCTCTACCTTCTGGGTCAAAGTCAACGTCAATATCTGGCAAAGATACGCGCTCTGGGTTTAAGAATCGTTCAAAAATCAAGCCATGCTTCATTGGATCTAGTTCTGTAATGCCCATTGCATACGCAACCATTGCGCCTGCTGCACTTCCTCGGCCAGGGCCAACCATAACCCCATGCTCTTTTGCCCAATTAATATAGTCTGCAACAACTAAAAAGTAGCCACAAAATTGCATTTGGCATATAACGCCGCACTCGTAGTCTGCTTGTTTTAAGACTTCAATAGGAACGTTATTGTTATATCTGCGCTCTAATCCTTCTTCGACTTTTTTAAGAAATAGCGAAGTCTCATCCCAACCTTTAGGGCAGTCAAATTGCGGCATAAAAGCGCCATCTTCGCCGTCATCAAACATAACATTGCATCGGCGAGCAATCTCAAGAGTATTATCGCAAGCTTCTGGAAACTCCTTAAAAAGCTCACGCATTTGCTCAGCAGACTTCAAATAATAGCCAGAACCGTCAAACTTAAAACGATCTGGATCATCTAAGCGAGATCCAGAATTAATACAAAGCATTGCATCTTGCGCTTCGCGATCTTCTTCGTGCACATAGTGCAAATCGTTTGTAGCAAGAAGTGGAGCATTCAACTTTTTAGCAATCTCGAGCAAATCTTTTGTAACTCGTGTTTCAATAGAAAGCCCGTGATTCATAAGCTCAATAAAGAAATTATCTCGACCAAAAATATCTTGGAACTCGCCTGCAGCGCGTAAAGCCTCATCAAATTGACCTAGACGAAGACGCGTTTGAATAATTCCAGATGGGCATCCAGAAGACGCTATAACGCCTTTAGAATACGTTGAAAGCACATCTTTATCCATTCGAGGATATCGCATAACGCGACCTTCCAAATTGGCTATAGACGATGCTTTAAGTAAATTTGTTAAGCCTTCATCATCTTCGGCCCACATTGTCATGTGAGTAATCAAACCACCGCCAGAAACATCGTCGCTTCTTTGCGCTTCCGTTCCCCAATGAACTCGGCTTTTGTCTTGTCTGGCTGTTTCTGGAGTCACATAAGCTTCGATTCCAATAATCGGCTTAATCCCAGCTTTTACAGCCGTGCTCCACATCTCGTATGCTCCATGCATATTGCCGTGGTCTGTAATCGCAATAGCTGGCATACCCAATTCTTTTGCACTCGCAACTAGGTCTGGTATCTTTGAAGCACCATCCAAAAGCGAATAATGCGTGTGATTATGCAAATGTACGAAGTTTGTTTCTGGCCTAGTCATGCTTGCTATTTTATAGATGCAATATGACCTGCTTTGCTAAATATGCTCGCTTTTATAGTTGCCGCACGGCTTGTAAAGCGTGTTGCAAATCTAGCGGATACTCCGATTCAAGCTTAACTAATTTTCCTGTTCTAGGATGCTTAAATTCTAGCTTAGTTGAGTGAAGCCATTGGCGTTGTAACTCTAGTTTTTCCGCGAGTTTTGGGTTTGCTCCATACATTTTATCCGCCACTAACGGATGGCCAATCGAAGAAAAATGCACGCGTATTTGGTGAGTTCTACCCGTCTCTAAATTTACGCTAACTAAAGTTGCAATTCCAAAGCGCTCCAAAACATCCCAATGTGTTACAGCTGGCTTGCCATTTTTTGTTACAGTAAACCTAAAGTCAGATACTTTCGACCTTCCAATCGGAGCTTCAATAGTCGCTTTGTTTTGCTCCAAATTTCCTTGCACTAATGCCGTATAAGTTTTTGAAACACTATGACTAGCAAATTGCTGCTTCATCTTTTCGTAAGCAAAATCCGTTTTGCAAACGAGCATAAGGCCGCTTGTTCCAACGTCTAACCTGCTTACGATTCCTTTGCGTGATTCGTCGCAAAGCGTTGTGTTTATTCTAATCCCAGCAGCTTCTAGGCTTTCTGGAACAGTAGGCCCGTTCCACCCTTTTGCTGCGTGAGACGCCATTGCAACAGGCTTGTTTATTACTACAACATCGTCATCGTTGTATACGATTTCTAAATCGCACATAGCGGGCTGGCTTTGAAGATTACTGGAAGAATCGCAAGCACTAGCACAATCGCAATCGCAATCACTAACACAATCGTCTTCTTTATTTACAACAATCACATAAGACTCTTGCAAAATAGACGATTTTTGCGACTTTCTATTTAAGATTTTTGCTTTGCCACTATCGATTAGCGATATTGCGTTTGCACGCGATACTCCCATAAGCTTCGACAAGCACACGTCGAATCTGCATCCGGCAAATTGACTCGTAACAGTAAAACGAATATCACTCATCAGCGCGCTCTATAAGAGGAATCCCAATCAAAATAAGGCATATAACTGCGATTCCTGCAAACATAAGCTCAATATCTGCCACATTTCCAACGGACCATCCGTAGTTTATAAAATCTACGACTTTTCCGTTCAAAAATCCTTGAGCATATTGCGCTCTATCAATAAGATTTCCAAAAGCTCCAGCAAAAGCTAAAGCAAGCGCAATAGTCCAATATAAGGATTTTGTGTGCTTAATAACAGCAATCATAGCAGCGCACGCAGCGCACGCTAACACGCTAATAACCCAAGTAAAAGAAGATCCTAAGCCAAAAGATGCTCCAGGATTCCTAACAAGAGTAAAAGAGAGCAAGTGTGGAAAAATATCAATGTTTTTTCCGCCACTAAGCGCTGCTAAAGCCCAAACTTTTGTTACTCGGTCTAAAACCACGCCAATAAAAGCAATCAGTGCAAAAACGGCTGCGCGATTACGCAGCCGTTCTACACGCACATAACTATGCGTCAATGTATTTTCCAATCTAAAGGGATTTAGTAAATACTACTAGCAAATTTTAGTAAATACTACTTATCCTGCTTATCTTGATTTTCCATAGATGTATACGTGTTTTCGTCGGAAACTTGAGCAACAAGCTGACCCAAGAAGTCGGTCAAGCGAGTACGATACTCAGTTTCAAACTGCTTAAGGCTTTGAATGTTTCCTTCAATAACCTTAGTTTGCTTCTCGAGATTCTCACGTACTTGGCGAGCATATGCGTCTGCAGAAGTACGAGTAGTGGAATCGTAATCCGCAGCTCTATGCTGAACTTCTGCTTCGTATTGATCAGCTTGATCGTGAGTTTGCTTGGAGTAGTCATCCGCAGCTTGACGAACCTTGCCAGAGTAAGCGTCTGCCTCGTTGTGAGCGCGAGCCGCATAAGCATCGGCATCTCCACGAGTACGCACCGAATAATCGTCAGCATCCCCGCGAGTCTGCTTATTGTATTCATCCGCCTCGGTGCGCGTGCGACCAGAGTATTCGTCTGCTTTAGCAACTATATCGTTGTAGCGAGCTTGGCTTTCTTCTACAATCTGCTGAGCCTTTGCCTTGCCCTTGTCTACGTATTGATCATGCAATTGCATTGCAAGAGTCAACATTGCAGTAGCACGCTCTGGCTCCGAACCTTGAGCTTCCGCACCCGCGCCTGCAATCTTTTGCAAGCTACCAGTCTCCGTGCTTGGTTCCATCTTAGAAACCTGCTCGCGAAGCTGTTCTTCTCGCTTATGCGATTCTTCAAGCTGCTTGTTAAGATCTTGAACCTTAGCATTTTCTTGCTGAGTTACAACAAGCTGCTGGCGAACCTCTTCTAGCTCACGACCCAAGTTTTCGCTGCTTGCACGGAAGTCATCGCGCTCGCGCGTAACGTTTTCAAGCTCTTCTTGAATCTTCTTATCAGCATCTGCCTTAGCATTATCTGCATTTGCAGCTTGAGCGGTAAGCTGATCTACTTGAGCACCCAATCCATCCAGTTGCTCCTTAAGCTGCTGATTTTGCTCGCTCAATGCACGGTTGTTTTCTTCAGCTTCCTTAAGCTTTGCTGCAAGATCGTTATCACTCTTGCTTGCATTGCTGGATGCTTCTCGCAAATCATTATTTTCTTTAGTTAAAGATTCAACCTGATTTGTTAAGTCTGCAATCTTATTGTTTAAGCTAGCAACATCAGCGCCAAGAGACTGCGTAGAAGCCCCAAGTCCTTGCACGGCCTGCTGACCAAGCGCTTCGATTGTTTCTGTAACCTGATCTAAAAAGTCATCAACTTCGTCAACGTCATAGCCTCCCTTGAATCTAACGATCTGGAAGGTATGCTCGCGAATGTCTTTAGGCGTTAACAGAGCCATAATGCATTACACCTCACTTTTGGGCGCGCAGCCCTTTTGATATATCTCTTCGATGCTATCACGTCCATAGAAAAAATTGTGTAAAAAGCAATTATTTTTTACGAAATCTGCCAATATTTTATTATTCAGACTTATGTTGAGTAAATGTTAAGTAAATAATGCTGATTAAATAACGTGATTAATAGATAATAATACGAATATCATTTAAGAATAGTAGCGATTGCGCGCATATAGTAAACATTCTTAATGTCTTAATAAAAAATCTTAATAAATCATAGATAAAAGCATTTGTAAAACAATTATCAAAAAGTAAACAACCATAAAACTTACGTCTAAACTTATGTTACCAAGCCTTACAGGTGGTATGAATCTACGCGCAAATCTTAAAAGCGGTTCCGTTAAATAATATATAATTTGAGCAAATTTTCTAACAATCGCATTTGGCCTAAACGAATGAAATACGATTGGAATCCAGTCTAAAATTGCGCGAATAAATAGCACTGTTAAATATGCGCTTAGAAAAAGATTAATGATTAATATTAAGCTGTTAAAAATCATAAACTCACTTCCGTAAATAAACTTTCTTAAAACAATCACAAGTAAACAATCATCACAATAAAAGTTAAGAAGATTTTTGTTATTAGATAATTTTTATTCGATAATTGATATTAGATAATTTAAGGCAGAAATCTCAAAGAGACTCTGCCTTAAATCTAAATAACGCATAAAGCAAATGCTATAGAGCGGTCTTTGCTACTAAGCTTGTATCTTTACGAGAACAATTCTCTAGCAGAACCGCCATTAGGAGCGTCTTCAACCTTTATGTTTACTTGCGAAGGACTTAGAAGAAACACTCTTGGCGTTACTCGCTCAATAGACCCACGAACACCAAACACAACTCCAGCAGAAAAGTCAACAATGCGATACGCAACAGATTCACTAACACCAGTAAGATTCAAAACAACTGGAGTTCCATCTCTTAACGCACGCCCAACTAATTGAGCATCGTCATAAGACTTTGGATGAATCGTTGTAATGCGACTCATGCGGACTGCTCCAGCACGAGAAGAAGTGCCATTACCCAACTGCGATTCTGAATTATGCAGACTTATAGGAGCAACGTTGTGATCGTTGTCAAACGAAGTTTCTTGCGCTTGAGAATCAACGAAGTCATCGTCGTCTTGAACATCACTCATGCCTACGTAAGACATCATGTTCTTCATAAAGCCAGCCATTAAGCTGCCCTCCTATCGCTATGCTTAACGTAGAAAATCAGGAATATCCAATTCGTCTGGTTCATCTTGAGGCTTATCTTTAGAAGCCGATGCTTGGTAATTCTGGCTTGGTGCAACAGAATCAAACATGGAAGAAACAGGATGCGAAGATTCTTCAGCAACAACAGGCTTTGCGGAAGGCGCGACTGGAGTTGTTGACTGAGCTGGGGCAACAGAATCAACTCCTGCTTGCATATCTACAAAAGCACCAGCCTTATCGTCTTCCACCTTAGGGTGGGAATCAAAACCAGCGGCAATAACCGTAACACGGACTTCGTCTCCGTAAGAATCGTCCAAAGAAAGACCCCAAATAATCTGGGCTTCTGGATGAATCGCCTTGCGAACAAGTTCTGTTGCAGCACTTGCTTCTTGCAACTTCAAATCGCTTGGACCCGCAATGTTAATCAAAGCACCGTGAGCACCTTCAATGCTTTCTTCAAGCAATGGGGAGCTAATAGCAATTTCGGCAGCTTGAGTAGCTCTGTCTTCTCCCTTTGCAGCGCCAATTCCAAATAGCGCGGTTCCTGCACCACGCAAAACGGCGGTAACGTCCGAAAAATCAACATGAATATAAGAATTCATGGTAATCAAATCGGTAATACCTTGCACGCCTGCAAGCAATGCGGTATCTGCCGTCTTAAAAGCTTCAATAATTCCGATAGTTCGATCTGAAATTTCCAACAAACGATCGTTTGGAATAACAATCAAAGCATCGACTTCTTTACGAAGATTTTCAATACCAAGTTTTGCCGATGCAGCACGCTGAGGTCCTTCAAACCCGAAAGGACGCGTAACTACTGCGATTGTTAAGGCACCCTGCTGGTGTGCAGCTCGCGCAACTATTGGGCTTGCACCTGTACCAGTTCCGCCGCCCTCGCCGCAAGTTACGAACACCATATCGGCGCCCTTTAATGCTTCTTCAATGTCGGATTGATGATCTTGTGCAGCTTTTGCACCCTTTTCTGGATCAGCACCAGCACCGAGACCACGACTTGAAGCATCAGATAATGAAATCTTTACATCAGCGTCGGAACGCAACAAATCCTTAGCATCAGTGTTGATTGCTACGAATTCTACGTTCTGTAAACCCTCGGTGATCATTCGGTTGACGGCGTTACCACCGGCTCCACCGACGCCGACTACCTTGATTATGGTTTTGTCGTTGAAATTGTCAGTCTGGGCAATCTCGCTCACCGTTGTCTCCTGTCACTCACACGCACGTTTTACGCAATACTTTAGCGCAAAACGCTCGATAATGGCGACGTTTTACAAATAAAAACTTAAAAAATGTCACCGATTCGATAATACACCGTGCTATACGCAAATATTTAAGGCGTTTTACCAACAAAAGTTTTGAACATTAAGCAATAGCTTAGACGCCATTTTTAACAGCCGCTAAACCCTAGAAAACTCTAGAAAAACGCTAGTAGCTAGCATCCATCGGGTCATTGCCAAAAAGCTCTTTGCGCTCCTCGCTAGTGGTAATTCTTGAATCCAACCAGCCATATGGCAAATGAACTTTTTTAGCAAAACGAACTCGGCCGCGCGGCGTGTCTAAAACCTGCTCAGGAAGCTTAAGCGATAAATCCAATGCATCAATATTGCGTTGAACATCCTCAATAGACTCGCATTCCATAAAGCTTTTGCGAGTTCCTCCTCCAACTGGGAAGCCTTTCAAATACCACGCAATATGCTTTCGCAAGTCATGAACTGCCATTCGTTCGTCGCCATCATAAAAGTCAACAAGAAGCTCCAAATGCCTTAAAATCACTTTGCAAACTTCGCCAAGACTTGGATTAACGCGATTATCGCTGCCATTGCAAGCAGAACGAATATCAGCAAAAATCCAAGGACGCCCCTGGCATCCGCGGCCAATCGCAACGCCTGCACATCCTGTTTCTTTAAACATTGCAAGAGCGTCATCCGCGCCCCAAATATCTCCATTACCAAAAACAGGAATATCTAAAGCCTCTACAAGCTCGCTAATACGGCTCCAATCGGAATGGCCACCATAATATTCTGCAGTCGTACGCGCATGCAAAGTAACAGCCGCACAACCCTCTTCTTGCGCAATATGACCAGCTTGCATAAAAGTCTCGTGGTCTTCGTCAATTCCAACGCGGAATTTAGCTGTAACTGGGATTCCTGCTGGATTACACACGCTTACAACGCGATGCAAAATCTCTTGAAGCAAATCCGTTTTCCAAGGAAGAGCAGATCCGCCACCGCGCCTTGTAACTTTAGGAACTGGGCAGCCAAAGTTTAAGTCAACGTGATCTGCCATATTTTCGTCAACAACAATTCGAGCAGCTTGCTCCACAATTAAAGGATCCACTCCGTAAAGTTGCAAGGAGCGCACTTTTTCGCTAGGCGCAAAACGGCATAAACGCAAGGCTTTTGGATTTCTTGCGACTAGTGCGCGTGCAGTAATCATTTCTGCAACATACAAGCCATCTGGCCCGTACTCTCGGCAAATCACGCGAAAAGGCCAGTTAGTAATACCAGCCATTGGAGATAAAACAACAGGAGTTGCAATATGAATTTTCCCTAAATCCACTGGTTTAATAGAAAAATCCATATTGCTTTAACTCCATTCACTTTAATATTTTTGCTAGATATATTTTTGCTGGCGATTTTACGCGACTTTTCACTAGCGACTTTTTACTAAATACTTATTAGTACAATCCGCCAGCTTGAGCAATCTTTACAGGCTGCGACTCGTCAACGCCGCTTTCCTTAGAAACATCCACACCGCCGTCTGCAGCACGAGCTCCAACAATCTCTACAGGACCTTGCGGATACTTAACGCGCTTTTCGTTAATGCGGCTTGCTACGTAATCTGCAACCTTGTCTAAGGAAACACGCTCTTGTTGCATAGTGTCGCGCTCGCGGATTGTTACAGCATGATCTTCCAAAGTATCGAAGTCAACTGTTACACACAAAGGAGTACCAATCTCGTCTTCGCGGCGATAGCGGCGACCAATAGCACCAGCCTCATCGTAGTCAATAACCCAATCATGCTGTCGAAGATCCGCAGCCAAATCTTGAGCAACCGATTGCAATTCTGGCTTCTTGCTTAATGGCAAAACAGCAGCCTTAACAGGAGCCAAGCGAGGATCAAGTCTAAGAACCGTACGCTTATCCACTCCACCCTTAGTGTTTGGAGCTTCGTCAACATCGTAAGCATCAACCAAAAATGCCATAAGCGAGCGCGTAAGACCAGCAGCAGGCTCAATAACGTAAGGCACGTACTTTTCGCCAGTAGCCTGATTAAAGTAGCTCAAATCCTCGCCAGAATGCTTAGCGTGAGCAGACAAATCGTAGTCGGTACGGTTTGCAATTCCTTCAAGCTCTCCCCAGTCAGATCCTTGGAAGCCGAATTTGTATTCAATATCTACAGTGCGCTTGGAATAATGGCTTAGCTTCTCTTTAGGATGCTCATACATGCGCAAATTCTCTGGCTTTACGCCCAAATCAACATACCAATTTACGCGCGTATCAATCCAATACTGATGCCAAGCTTCGTCTGTTCCAGGCTCTACGAAGAACTCCATTTCCATCTGCTCAAACTCGCGAGTGCGGAAGATGAAGTTTCCAGGCGTAATCTCGTTACGGAAAGACTTACCAATATTCGCAATGCCAAATGGCGGCTTTTGACGAGTAGAAGTCATAACGTTCTTAAAATCAACAAAAATACCTTGCGCTGTTTCTGGTCGCAAATAATGCAAGCTGTTTTCGTCTTCTACTGGCCCCAAATGAGTGCGAAGCATCATGTTAAAATCGCGAGGCTCCGTCCAATTTCCGCGAGTTCCGCAATCTGGGCAAGCAATGTCTTTTAAGCCATTTTCTGGCATTTTATCGCCATGCTTTTCGGCATAAGATTCTTCGAGCTTATCCGCACGATGGCGCTTATGGCAATTCAAGCACTCAATAAGAGGATCGTTGAACACAGAAACGTGACCAGACGCAACCCAAACTTGAGAAGGCAAAATAACAGACGTATCTACGCCAACAACATCGCCACGAGTAGTGACCATATAACGCCACCATTCGCGCTTAATGTTATCTTTTAACGCAACGCCCAAAGGGCCATAATCCCACGCGGAGCGAGTTCCGCCGTAAATCTCTCCAGCTGGAAACACAAATCCACGACGCTTAGCCAGCGACACAACTTCATCAAGTTTTGAAACAGCCACAATACACCTTTTTCGTAAATCTAGAAAATTCGGGTGAAACGGTGTTTATTATAGAAAAACCCTGTGACGCTAACGCAACATATAAAGCTACATAAACATATAAAGCTACATATATAAGCTAAACGAATACAATAATGTATAAGCATAATTTTTCATACGCATTTGTATTTTGAAAGGACTTAAAATGAGCGAAAACAATGTTGAAAAGACTAATGATAACAAGACTCGCGATACTTGCGATACTTACAATAACAAAAATTCCCACAAAACTAATACAGTTGCAGCATTATGCATTGCTCCTAGCGGAGTTGGCGAAGAACTTAGCGAATACGTAGCAGATTGCGTTAAAGTGATTCGTGATTCTGGATTAAAAAACGAAACAAACGCAATGTTTACAAACATCGAAGGCGAATTCGACGACGTTATGCGCGTTGTAAAAGACGCAACTATGGTTCTTGTAGAAAAAGGCTACCGCACAGGCGTTATATTAAAACTAGACATTCGCCCTGGTTTTAGCGGCCAAATAGACGCAAAAGCTGCTCTTGTAGACAAGATTCTTGAAGAACGCGAAAACAAGTAATTTGTTAATAAATAATTTATAAATAAAACATAAAATAGAGCTAAATTGTAATAAGCACAATAAGAAAGCAGAAATTAATGCTGCAAATTAAATCAGTTAAGCAAATATTGTCCAACATAAAAGAAACTCAAGCAGATAGAGAAAAGAAGTATAAATACCTGCATCAGCATCCTGAATTATCTATGCAAGAAACGCATACAGCACAAGAAATCATAGATATTCTTACTAAAGATGGAATTGAAACAAAGCGAGTTGGCAAAACAGGCGTTGTGGCAGAGATTAAAAACGGCAAAGGTCCCATTGTTGCTATGCGAGCAGATATCGATGCTCTTCCTGTTACAGAAAATTCAGGAAAAGACTACGCTTCAACAGTTACAACACAAGATGAAAATGGTAAAACAGTTGGAGTTTCACACGCTTGCGGTCACGATTTTCATATTGCAAGTTTACTTGGAGCTTTACAAGCTTTTAACAATCATAAAGAAGCATGGCATGGAACCTACATTGGAGTGTTTCAACCAGGAGAAGAAACAGCTCAAGGCGCAAAAAGCTTGGTAGAAAATGGCATTACACGCATTATCCCAAAGCCAGATGTTTATCTTGGTCAGCATGTACTTGCAGCAATTCCTGCAGGAACAGTTGGTATTAAATCAGGAGCATTTTTAACTACCGCATCTTCAATTCGCGTACACATTTTTGGTAAAGGATCTCATGGATCTATGCCAGAATTAAGCGTTGACCCTGTGGTTTTAGCTTCGTCTATTGTGTTGAAATTGCAAACGATTGTATCTCGTGAAGTAGCTGCTAAAGATTACGCAATAGTTACAGTCGGCGCAATAAACGCTGGAAGTAAGTCAAACATTATTCCAGACGATGCGGAACTTTTGATTAATACTAGAACATACAGCGAAGATACTCAAAAATTTGTTCACTCTGCCATTGAGCGAATTGTGCGCGGAGAGTGCAATCTAGCACGATGCCCAAAGGAACCAGAATTTACATACTATGACCGCTATCCATTAACCAATAATGACGAAGCATCAGTTTATCGCGTGCGCGAAGCTTTCGACGAATATTTTGGTGAAAATTCTGTACAAATCAGCAAACAGTCTGCTTCTGAAGATTTTTCTATTGTTGCAAATGCTTTCAATACACCTTACGCATACTGGGGATTAGGTGGATTTGAAGACATGAAAAATGCTCCAGGAAACCACAATCCAGCTTTTGCTCCAGATTTGCAACCAACTCTAAATCGTGGACTTGAATCAGCCGTTGTTGCAGCTTGCGCATGGCTAGCTTGCGACTAATAAATTAATTCTACTAACAAATAAGTTTAAGCGGTTTTTACGCCACCAAACCTGCGGTCGCGATGCGCATAACGGTCAATTGACCTCCACAGCGCTTCGCGACCATAATCTGGGAAGAGTTCTGGCACAAAATCAAGCTCCGCATAAGACGCTTGCCAAGGCAAAAAGTTGCTTGTGCGCTGCTCTCCCGAAGTGCGAATCACAAGATCGCAATCTGGAATATCTGGATTATACAAGTGCTCCGCAATCATCTTCTCGCTAATGCGATCGCCCTTAATTTTGCCGCTTTTAACTTCCCTAGCAATTGCCGCGCAAGCGTCTGCGATTTCCGCGCGACCACCATAGTTTAAGCAAAAAACAACGTCAATTGTAGTATTATTTTTTGTGATTTCTTGAGCTTTTTCCAACTCGTCAATAACAGACTTCCACAATTTAGGCCGTCTTCCAGCCCAGCGCACGCGCACTCCCCACTCGTTCATTTGCGCAACTCTGCGGTGAATAATATCTCTAGAAAATCCCATCAAAAAATGCACTTCTTGAGGAGATCTCTTCCAATTTTCCGTAGAAAACGTGTACAAGCTCAAGTAGCGAACACCTGCTTCTATAGCACCTGCAATAGTGTCAAAAACCACTGGTTCCGCCGCTTTATGCCCTTCGGTGCGAATCATTCCGCGCTCTTTAGCCCAACGCCCATTGCCGTCCATAATCACGCCTACATGTCGAGGAACTTTGCCTTTAGGAAAATCTGGCACACGGCTAGGATCACTAAATGGAGCCGCTGGAATATTTAACGAAGTGTAATCAACGTTTTCAAAACTCATAGTTAAAATCTAACAACCCCATTGAACGAATAGCTAAAGCGTTTTGCAAAGCTAAATAAAAGCATGCAAAATCAAGTAAAAAATCCACTAAAATCCTCTATATTTCTCGCAAAATCTCTATTAAAGCGTTTAAGTATTGCTCTCCAAAGCAAGATTTGTACCATCTAGCATGATCTAAGAATCCAGTATCATAGCCCCAAATCTTAAAATCGTAAGATCCATTAGACTTTAAGTAATAGTCTACAAATTCTACGCATTGCTCGATTTGACTTACAGATAAAACAAGCGGAAGCAGCTCTTTTTCAACATCTGTTAATGGCCGAACGCTAGCATATCCTTGCAAAATTGCTTCTGCTAAGTCTGTTCTAAATGAATCTTTTTTGCCATTCGCAATATCTACCCATTGAATTGTGTTGCGTTCTAAAGTCATTGCCAAATCGTAGATTGCTGTGTTTTTATACGCCATTCCAAAGTCAAATACTGCGCTTGGAGAGCTATCTTTCCACATAAAATTAGATATATGCGGATCTCCATGAGTCCACTGCTTTTTTAGATTCACATACCCCAAATCGTAAATTTTTTTGCATGTTGGAGCAAATTCACTTAAATCTTTTACAAAATCACGATTCTGCTCTTTTAAGAATTTTGCTAAATCAGGTCTATTTTTTAACCAAACTTCTGCAGCTTTTTGCACATCTTCGCTTGCACAAAGACTAAATCTTGATTGAAAAGCGTTGATTTCCTTAGGATTTGGCTCGTCAAAACTTTGCGAAGCTAAGGCGATTTTTGCCATCATTACTCCAAGATTTTTGGCTTCTTCACACGTTTTAGGCGGATCCCAAGTGTACGCGTCTTTGTATCTATCTTCTCCGCTAGCTTTTAAAGTCACTTCGTAAGCGCAATCACCTATTACAAGAAGAGTGCCGTCTACGTAAATATTGCCAGAAGTATCGCCACAAATATCGCCAGCAGTATTCTTTTCTAAACCTAAAAACTCGCTATTTTTGTTAAAATACAAGTACTTTGGCGTGCTTATTTTATTTTTTAAAAGATGCTCAGCAAAACGATGATACGGCCTAATTGTGCTTGCTTGCCTAACTTTTGTGCTGCATCTTTTAATATAAACGTCTAAACTTTGCGATTTTTTTGGCGAATCATCTTTGTAATGCGCGCGAATCAATGAACCTGCAGCCATCGGGCGCAAACTATGGCTTAAAACGCAATCAGCTTCTAGCGGATTCTCTAAAAGAGAACACACAATATTTCCCTCATCTAAATCAACATTTGCCCATCTTTGAGCAACAATATCTAGCTGAGGGTCGTTGCTTTCGTTTTCCATATTCGCTCCAAATTATTTACTACAGGCTCATTGTTTTTCGCAGATTATTTGACACCAACTAGCTTATGCACGGTTGCTTGCGATTCAAGCACATGCTGGCCGACTATTCTGGCAAATACTCGTTTGTTACGCATCCGCTTTCTAGGCTCTTTAGCGCGCAATCAAGAGGCACGCTTAAGTGGCCATTTTCACCCATCCAACGAGTGTAGTTTTCCACCAAAGCCATGTCTGCTGTACCCCAACGACCATTCTTGTCGTACCAAGACGGAATCACTTCGTCTAGCGAGGCGCGCAAAGCCTCTGGGCTAATATGGCAAAGCGCATTTTGCAAAGCATCAACGCCAGCCTGCAGGTCTTTTCCTGCAAGTTCATAGCCCTTAACTGTTGCGCTTGCAAAGTTGCGTATTAATTGCGGATTTCGCTCAATCATCTCTTGGCGAGCGCAAACATAGTAAGAATGATGCGGAGCTACGCCAATAGAATCGAATGGAAGAACAACAACTTGGTCAAATGGAAGCGAACCCTGGTATGGCTCCCACCAAGCAACGTTAATAAACGCATCACACATTCCGCGTTCTACAGCTCGAATGTCTGGCTCCCATGGGCCTGGGTCAATTGTAATCAGCTTGCTAAAGTCACCTCCGTCGGCAGCAACAGCCTGCTGAAGCTCTGTGTATAAGCGCTTAACGCCCATAGGGATTACTACGCGCTTTCCTTCTAGATCTTTAAATCGCGTAATACCCGTGTTTTTATTTGTTATGATTCCGCCAATTTGCGATTGATTCATTACAGCAAATGACGTTAGCTTGTTTGCACCATTTTGATGAGCCAAAAGCTGATTTAAGCGAATAAGAGCTATATCTACTTCTCCACGCTCCAAGCATGCTGGAACATCTCCGCGCTCCGTATCTGTGCTTGTAAACTCTACATCTAATCCGTATTGTGCGTACAATCCGCGCTTTCTTGCAAGATACATACCTGCGTGATTCGTCCATGGATGCACATATTCAAGACGTACTCTTAGCATATTAACTCCTTTGTTTTATAGTGATTTGTGATTTTATTTTGACTTTTATTTGCGACTTTTGCGCGCTGCTAACTTGCGACTTTATTTGCCACTTTTATTTGCGACTTTACAAAAGTGGGCGAGGTAATTCCCCGCCCACAAATCAAATCTTACTAGCAAAAGTTAAGACTTAAGCGCGTACTTCTTTGCCAGAAGCAAAACGGCTCAATGCGCCAGTAGCAGCAATACCCTTGTACAAGTACCACATAACTACACCACCAATTACAGCACCAGAAATCATGCTGCAAAGTGTGTGAATCATCATGAATGCGCCGAAGATTGGAACACCTGCGTAGTAGAACGGATAGGTTGAAACGATTCCACCCAAACCAGCTAACGCGCCAGAAAGTGCAGTCAAACCAACGTTCCACTTGCGATACATAACAAACAAGAATGCAAACTCAGCGAACAAGCCCTGAACAAAACCAGGAAGAACGGTACCAATACCGCCCCAGTGGCTACCAACAGTCAACTCAACCATTGCAGCAATAAACTCGCCGAATAGTGCAGCGCCTGGCTTGCGAACCATAATAGCAGCTAAAGGACCAGCGAAGTAGAACAAACCATAGTACAATGCGCTAACGCCTGGAACTGGAATAAGCTTAAGAGCAGCAGAAATAGGCTCACTAATCAAGCCGATGCCCCAGAAGATAATACCAGAAGCTACAGCAATAACAACCGTGAGCGTAACATCAGCCACGTTCCAGCGCAAGGATGGACGCACGGTCTCTTCTTCAACAGATGTACCCATTAGGGTCTCCTTTCATCTTTAACCAATCAAACAAAGGCGACCCTGCAGAAAACTCCGTACGTCGGCATTACCCGATTCACGTTAAACGGTTAGACAGTAATCTTCTCAGCTCTTAAAAGAGCACCCGTGCCTGATATCATTCATATTGCATCAGACAGCTAGGACATATTTTATAAAATTCAAACATAAAATTAACAAAATCGCTCATTAAGATAATAGAAACTCTAATCAAAATACAGCGAATTAGAATTTTTTTCGCTTAAACGCATAGATCTAATAGGCTTTTCTAGCCAATATTCACACCATTGTTCAACGCATTTAGATGTTAAATCGTCTATACTTGTTCCGTCTAAATTTTGCCAATCGCCATTAATTAATGAAATCATTTGAAAACGCGCTAAATCATTGCACTTAATAGACTCTAAAGCATGATCTTTAGAGCACATAACTCCACCACTAGCTGCCGAGAAATAGGCTAAATCATTGCGTGTTGAACAAATAACGCACTCATTTAACCTAGGAGACCATCCAGCTAATTGCAATGCTCTTAAAACGTACGAAAGCGCGATTGATTCAGCACTATGCAAACTTTTAGAAAGAGCAGATAAAGCAGCTATAAGAAGATTGTATTGTGAGCAAGAATCCGAATATTGCGCGTGAGACGAGACTAAATCGTCCGCAATCTCTGCAATCATGCTAGCACAACTATACAGATTGTAATCCGCACAAATGCTACCAGCATAAGGCGAAACTAAAACCGCTTGAGAAATAACATCAAAAGTTTTGCCAGTTGCAAAAAGTGCATTAACACGCATAAATGGCTCTAAGCGCCCACCAAATCTAGATTTTAACCGCCTTACACCTTTTGCAACAGCTCGAACCTTGCCATGCTTTTTAGTGAGCATAACAATAACTCGATCAGCTTCCCCAAGAGGAAAAGTCTTAAGAACAACAGCTTCATCGTTATATAACGGCATTAATCAATAACTCTTAGCTTATATAATCCCTAAATCTAAGTGAAAAATAGATTATTAATTATGATTTGGGTTTACAAATCCGCCAAAATTAGATTCGCCAGTATCGTCAAAATCATCTGAATCATTATTTGCTTCGCGAGAAGAATCTTCAACCGAAGTGTCAAAATGGTTCATAACAGGGAACGAAAGATCTGGAATATCTAAATTAAGACTTTGCGAAGGCTCGAACTTAGGCGAAGCAAGAAGTGAAAGATTCAAATCTCCAATGGATTTAGAATCATTTGCATTGTTCACATTCGCACTGTTAGCACTTACATTATTTGCATTTGCATTATTCGCGCTAACATTATTCGCAGCATTCGCGTTGTTTTCTGCAACTTTTTCTTTGCCAAAATCATTATTGTTAGCATCAGAATTATTGGAAGCAGCATTAGGAGCATAAGACGGAGGGAATGCTGGAGGCATAACAGTAGACGCTTGCGACATTTCGTCGTCTGTATCGTCACTAGCTTCAACACTCGCAGAGTGAGGAGTAAAAATCGCCTTCTGTGCATGATGCTCAACAGGAATAGATGGAGGAATTGCTGGAGGCATTAATGGAGAGGGAGCTGGAGATGCCTTAGGTTCAACAGCACTAGGCGCAACAACACTAGGTTCAACAACACTAGGCGCAGAAGATGTTTTAGAAACAACATTTTCTTGTAAATCATTATTAGACTTAGCAGAAACGCCAAAATTAGCAGAATCAACAGAATCACTAGGATCAAAGTCTGTATACTTGGCAACTCGATCATAAGACTCAAGTCTGCTTAATAAGCGAACGCAAGCATTTAGATAATAATCCACCTGACGCTCGTCATATCCCCGTTTTCCAGAACGTTGAGTAAACAGAACATTAGAAACAAACATTGCGTCAATTTTGTCTAAATCACTTAAACTGCTTCCCCAAACTGGATTATATCCAAGAAGAACAGCAATCTTATCTAGCGACTTATTTACAACATTGTCTACTTGTTTTTTATCGTAAGAAGGCTTACGCGATTGCGCGGAATCAAAGCGCATTTTATAATCGCGCTGGGAATGAGAAAGCAAAACTCTATATTCTTCGTCTGCTTGCGCCTTCCAAACAACCTTGCCGCGATTAGAAATCTCGTACTGCGTAGTCTTATCTACAACTGCACGCTCTAATCTAGAAAGAGCAGCATCTACTTGAGGAATAGCATATCCTTCATCTTCTAGATCGAAAGATACGTCTTGAATATCTTTTTGAGTAAGACTAATGTCGCTAGATTCATACAAAGAATGAGCACGCTCAAGAAAATCATTAACTTGCTCTACGCTGTAACCCTTCTTGCGCTTACCTACACGCTCAATACCTGAAGAATTACGCGCGGTATCAGGTTTACTCGCCATAAACAATAGACCTCCTGAACAGATTCGTATTCATTACACTTTACGCGATTGTTAAGACGCATAAACAAAACACACGCAAACACGCAAATGATATATGCGCAAAACACGCCTAAAACACAAATCAACGTTCTAGTACACACCATACTGTATCTTGTTTCAAGCGGGCGATTAGCTCAGCTGGCTAGAGCGCCACCTTTACACGGTGGATGTCGGGGGTTCGAGTCCCTCATCGCCCACTTTCCGCTTTACAAGTTCTTAAAGAATCTAGATTCTTCCCAGCCTTTATTTTTACTAACGCTTTGTATGCGTCATCCAATGTTTTTACGCTTACAACTTTTAAGCCTTGCGGAATATTCCCAACAACTTCATTGCAATTGCTGTTTGGCGATAAGAACCATTTAGCTCCGTCTCTTTTTGCAGATATCATCTTTAATCGAATACCGCCGATTGCCCCAACTTTCCCAGAGTTATCAATGGTTCCCGTTCCAGCGATTATTTTTCCACCAGTCAAATCTGTGTTTGTAAGCTTGTTCAAAATACCCAAAGCGTACATCATGCCTGCAGAAGGTCCACCAATATCGTCTATATGCAACTTAATTTTTACGTTTTTTACATTCACATTAAGATGCTTCTTCGCATAATCCAAAGCCGCCACTTGCGCAGAAGATTGCGAAGAAGTCATTTGCTTATTTGTTTCTTTTTTATAATCACTTGCGTTTTGATTTACTGGAACAAGAACTTCTCTAGGTAAAACTTGCTTTTTAGAATCAAACCAAGATGCAATCGCATATATATTTGGAATCTCGTAACCTGGTATTCCAGACGTATTTACTGTTACTAAAAGAAGCTTTCCACTTTTTGACGAAGATTTATAGTCAGTATTCTTAACAGCGCTATTTTTAACATTAATCACATATTTTCCAAAAGACTTTCCTAGAACATCTTGAGTTGGCCCAGGTTCTTCAACAACATACGCACTTGGTAGAAAAAGCGCGATAATCGACATAACTACAATAAATAACCCAACAAAATACCTAAATGACTTAGCGGAAAAATATTCAATAAGATCCCCAACAGTATTTTTAAGAGTAGCGAATATATTTCTATTGATTTTATTAAACACGTACGTAATCTTATTAGGCATCTTATTAGGCATAAAATTAATAGTATATGTAAATGTGCATAACCTACACTCTAAAAACCCTCACAAGATGCGGTTTTTGAAAAAATTTGAAAAAGTTATACACATTATTAATTTATTAGCAAAAATCACCATGTATCGAGTAGAATCTTTTATACGTGGTTAAAACTGTATAGTTAAAAACTATGTAAACAAACATAAAATATACGCAAATATATTTAACTTAGGTACAAACTTCATAAGGATTGAATATGAGCGAAGAAGAAATTCACCAATGGCTTGTTAGCTGCTTTGGCCCCGAAGAAGGAGAAAGAGCTTGGTCTAACTTTGAAAATCTTCCTTTTGAAGTTCGCGATGACATTCTTACAAGATGTTCAAACGGAGGCCTTCCATCTCCAGAAGAAGTTCATTCGTTAATGAGTGCCTTTGCCAATGGCGGCTTAAACACGCCTTTTGAGATGACGGAAACACTTAAAGAAGGTCCAATCAATAAAAGACTTGCTCAATTGCTTGCTTGCCAAAAAGCAACTGGAGATGGCGGTACAGTAAACGCACAAGTTGCAGATGCAACAAGAAGAGCGCTAAGTGAAGCAAACTTATGGCTAGACGCTAATTGCAATCTAAATCCAGTATCTGGAACCCCCGATGTTCTTTCAAGAGAAGACTGGGTTAATGGAACTATAGATTCGTGGATTAAGTTTGCAAACCCTGTTGCCAAATCGGTTAGTAACGCTTTTTCGGATGTTATTGCCGAAAAATTTGGAGAAGACCAAGACTTAGAAGTAGAAGGATTATACGACGGCGTTATGCCAATACCTATGCCAGATGGCGTAAAAAAGCCAGAACAAATGATGAGCCTTCTTGCTAACACGTCTTTTGCAATGCAATTAGGATATGCTGCTGGAAATTTATCTCACGAGATTCGCGGAAGCTTTGATCAAGGTATTTCACTTCTTAAAAACCCTGCAGGCGGTCTTGTTCCTTACAATTGCATAGATTACGCAAAAAAGTGGGGATTAGACATTAACGAAGTTATGAATTATCTAGCATTGCGAGAGCTTGCTCACGCACGATTGTTTGCATCTGCACCTTGGCTTATGCCTCGTTTTGAAGCACTAATAATAAAGTATGCAGCTGGAATTTCGATTGACTTAAGCGCTATGGAAGAACAGCTTAGAGATATTGAAGGAATGAGCCCAGAGTCTATTTCGGGAGCTGTTGACTTATGTAATATTGCTCGAAACGATACAGAAGGTCAAAAACAAGCATTAAAAGGATTAGAAACACTTCTTGCGCTTAGCGAAGGATGGGTTGATTGCGTTATTTGGCGTGCTGGAATGGCACACATTCCACACATTGAGCAGCTTAGAGAGATGACAAGGAGAGAACGCGCTGCAGGCGGCCCTTCCGAAATGACTTTCCAAGCTTTAACTGGATTAAAGTTGCGTCCTAGAGCAATGCGCGAAGCTGCTGCAATGTGGGATGCGATTACAAACGAAAAAGGCATTGAGGAACGCGATGCTATGTGGAACCACCCAGATCTTTTGCCAGAATTACCAGATTTTAGCGAAGATAAAGAAGATACTAAGGATAATAAAGATAAAGAAGATAATAAAGACGATACTAATAAAGTAAATAAAAATAACGAAAACAATAAAAACAACGAAAATAACGAAAACAACACTAATAGTCAAAACAATACGAATAGTCAAAATAGCGATAACACAACTAAAAAAGAATCTGAACAAACAGATAGCAATAATTTAGCAAACATTAATCTAGAAGAATTAAGCAAGAATATGCTTGATTTAGAAGATTTTAAGAACAGTGACGATTTAGAGCAAAAACTTAAAGACGTTAATTGGGACGACGAATTAAGTAAATTATTGGCATCTAGCGATAGCGAAAACAACGATCAAAACTCAAACCAAGATTCTAATGCGGACTCTGAAGAAGATTCTGACAAGGACTCTGACACAGATTTTGGAGCAGATTCTGACGAAGACTCTAATCAGCAAAAAAGCGACGAATAAAGTTACAAACTGATTCGCAACTGATTTATAAGTGACTTGTATTAGAACAATTGCATAAATACATTTATTATGAAGATGCATTTATTCTAAAAAGTGGCTTACAGACCTTTGCATTCCGTTGCCGTAGTCTTTGCAAATTGCATAAGATATGTGCAATGTTGCTTCCGCGCGCGTTATTGCAACATACATAAGCCTGCGCTCTTCTTCGTTTGCATCTTGAGTTCTATTAACGCTTCCAAATGGAAGTAGACCTTCGCTGCAGCCGATTAAAAACACGTGCTTAAATTCCAAGCCTTTAGATGCGTGAATCGTAGAAATCGTTACAGGAAGTAAAGATTTTTTGATTAAATCTACTTTTTCACGCTCACTGCCGCCATCTTTTGCAAAGTCAATGTCTTTTGCATCGCCACTTTCAACGTATTTTTTTGAATCACTCAAATCGCTAGCGTTTGAATCTTCAAAATTGTTTTCTAAAACATCAATTTGCAAGCCAGCGTCTTTTCTAACAGAAAAATGTATTCCTAAATCACCCAAAGTTTTGCAAAATATATTCTGTTGAGCATTAGTACGAGTTAGAATAGCAAAATCCGTAGGAAGCGCTTTTCCTGATTTAACAGCATTATAAATTCGTTGAGCAACATCAACAGCTTCGTCGTAATCCGTGTTGTAAACAGTTTTAGTAACGCGAGCGCCACCCTTATTTTTTGACATGAGTCTTAAATAATCACATCTAAAAGCAGACTTAGAAAGAACCCGATTAGCAAGTCCTACAATACGTTCCGTAGATCTGTAATCCGTATTTAGATTAATGTCTGCACAAAGCGGCGCAAACTCGTTAGGAAATTCAAGTAAATCGTAGCTGCTTGCTCCTGCAAAAGAATAAATCGTTTGCGCAGGATCTCCAACAACGCAAATATTTCGATTATTACCAAGCCAGCATTTAAGAAGTTCATGTTGAAGAGGAGAAACATCCTGATATTCGTCAACAGTAATCCAGCCGATTTTGCTACGTATTTTCTCACATGCTTTAGGAAAAGCGCGCAGAACATGGCATGCAAGAAGCAGCAAATCGTTAAAATCAATAAGATTCCTTGTGTTTTTTTCTAACTCGTAAGCTTTATATGCTTCAACAAATTGATTAACGTCTAGAGCTGCAGGAAGATCTCGACTAACGCAAGAATATGCGCGCGCGTAATCATCTGGCGCAATAAGACTAACTTTTGCCCAGTTGATTTCTGCAACAATATCTCTTATTTGCGCAGAAGTCATATCTGCAAAATCCGTGTAATGACTTAATGCTTGCTCAGTAACACTTTTTGGATCATCCATTATATTTGGAAAAGGAGCTTCGCAAACGTCATTCCAAACTCGTCTTAAATGCTGTAAAGCTGCAGAATGAAAAGTTGCAACAGTTGCATTATTTACGCCTAATTTTTTAAGGCGATTTTGCATTTCTTTAGCAGCTTTTACAGAAAAAGTAACAGCTAAAACGCGATTTTCGTCCCACTCTCCTTTTGCACACGCGTACGCGATTCTTCGTGTAATAGTGCGAGTCTTACCTGCTCCAGCGCATGCAGTAATGCGCACTGGACCTTGTAACGCCATTGCTGCTTTGCGTTGAGAATCATCTAAACCTTCTAGCAAAGACTGTGCGTAATCTTTACCATGATTTTTGTTAGATTCGCGCTTCTTGCTTTCTAAAGACTCTTGAGTAGAAATCATAATTCTATTGTTACAACAAATAAAGAAAAAATAAAAGCATAAAACGCTAATGTGGTTAAAGGCTATTTAGCTATATCTCGTTGCTTTGTATTAATGTTGAACTGTGACACAGATAAGCAGATTCAAGTTGGTAGCGCTGGCCTCATCGGTCATGCCAGAAGTACAATTCGCCGGAACGCGCCAAAGCGAGCAGGCAAACGCCACCGATGCCGCTGCTGGCATATCTCACGCTGTTATTCAAGACGTTTCGGGCAGACTTTACGACATTTTTGTTAGCTCTAACGCTAAAGGTCAAAAACGTTTGCACGATAGAGCGCGAGCAGCATGGG
Source organism: Gardnerella sp. c12Ub_1 (assembly GCF_055804375.1). Classification (NCBI taxonomy): domain Bacteria; kingdom Bacillati; phylum Actinomycetota; class Actinomycetes; order Bifidobacteriales; family Bifidobacteriaceae; genus Gardnerella; species Gardnerella sp. c12Ub_1. The sequence goes on from NZ_JANUZC010000001.1 coordinate 698,834, forward strand.
TATTGCAAAAAACTAAGGGTCTTGCAGCTCTTGGATTTGCTCACGAAGAAATGCTTAAGTTTGTTCCTGGGTCGCTTTCAAATAAGGCAAATCAAACTAATCATGCAAACCAAGCAAATCAACAAGATTCCACTAACAGTCAAAATCAAAACGAATTACATTTTGACTCAATAGGAGAAGCTGATTTTAACAATCCAACAGTGCTTATTTGTAATCATCTAAACGGAAATGCAAGAGAACTAAGCCTTCTTACAACAGATGATTGTGTAAACGCTGGAACTGCAATAGGCGCGATTCATAGACTAAGTCCGTCGTTTTTAACTAAAAGCGATTATCCTTCTTTTACTACTGGTCAAATTCGCACGCAATTAACGTCTTGGATTAAAAGATTGCGCCAAGCAGGCCATATTCCTACAGAAATAACAGATAATTGGTCTAGAGTTTTAGAAACTGATGGATTGTGGTCATTCGACACTTGCCCAGTTCACGGCGGATTCAAAGATGGTGATTTTCTATTTTCTGGGTCTACTATTACAGCTATAACCAATTGGCAAAGCATGCAAATCAACGATCCTGCTCGCGATTTAGCGTGGATTTTTGCAAAGCTTAACGAGCAGCATAGAAACGCTTTGCTAAGTGCATATGGAAGAATACTTGGGTCTAGATTAGACAGCATGATTATGCTTCGAGCAAATCTTTGGTTGCAAATGGAGCAAGTTGGAGACTTTATTCAAGCTTTGCAACGCGCAGATACAACTGGAATAATGAGATTTAAAGCGCAAGTGGAACGTCTTGCTCACGAGCTTACTCGCATAAATAATTCTAGAGCAGCAAGCGCAAATCAAAACAATAATAGCGCAAACCCAGCGTCTTCTCTTACTGTAGGAGATATTGTTAAAGACGATATTGTTAAAGATAATTCTATTAAAGATAATGCCGTTAAAGACGATACTATATCTTCGGACGCTACTAACGAAAAAACTGTTGTAACGCTCAAGCAAGAAGATCAAAAAGACTATAAAGATAATACATACGAACAAACTATAACTATAAACGACAACACTAACGCCACTGAAACTGCCACTAAAACCGCCACTATTGCAGACGGCTTGGAAACGCAAGTTATAAGCAGCGTTAACAAAACTAACGATGTGAATAACAATGCAACGAACGAAGTTAGCAACAGCAATAATGATTTCGTAGATAAAGCTGATGCAAATAGTAATGTAGAACGTATCGAAAGCGGCGAAGGTGTAGACAGTAACAATAGTGTTGAAAACGTCAATACAAATAGCAACGATGGTAATGGCAATAATAGTAATGGCAATAATGGCAATAAAAATGAAGATTTAGATAAGCCAGCAACTATTATTATTCCAATGCTAAAAGATGCAGAACTTGCTATTAAAGACGCAAAAAGCAAACTAGAAAGCACAAGAACAAGCGCAAATACAGGTGAAAGCACAAACGCCCAAAACTAATACATAAGCGCATAAAACACTAAATAACAATAATTAATCTAAACAATTAAGGAATAAAAATGAAGGTAACAATTGGCGTTAAGCACGTAAAAGACACTATTAGCTTTGAAAGCGATCAAAGCGAGCAAGATATACAAAACATTATTGAAAGCGCTATTAAAGACGAAAAGGCGATTAATCTTACAGATAAAAACAATCGAAAAATTTTTATTATGGCAGACTCTTTTGCATATGCGATTATAGGAGATACGCCAACTCACACCGTTGGTTTTAACGCGTTTTAACGCTACTAGAACACTGCTAGAACACTACTAGAACACTTAACACGTTTATAACGTTTTAACAGCGCAATTTTAATTCATCTAGTAATTTAGGATTTTAGAAACAACATTGCAACTTGTTGTTTCTTCTCCGATTTTATTTGGCTTGCCACTGCCATGCCAATCGGATCCACCAGTAACAAGCAAATTCAAGTCTTTTGCTAACTCCAATAGTCTTTGTCTTTGCGTTAAAGAGTTGCCACGATGATATACTTCTAAACCGTTAAGACCAACGCTTGCATAGTGTTCTATTTGAGAATCCGAAAGAATAACAAGATTCCTACTATAATCCGCAGGATGCGCAATAACGCTTACTCCCCCAGCGTGTTTAATAACTTTAATAACCTCATCAACGCTTGGAGATGGCGTTGGAATGCAGTATGGGCCATGTGGAGCAACAGGGCCTGCAAAAGCTTGTGACCTTGTTTCAAAAACGCCTGCAGCAACAAGAGCGTCTGCAATATGCGGACGGCCAATCGTAGTTAGCGCACCTTGCCCTGCTTGTGCAAGAACATCTTGCCAAGTAATCGGAAAATCATGAGACATAAGATCAACCATTTTGCGCGTGCGTTCCAATCTGCGTTTTCTTGTAGTTGCAAACATTTCATTAATGCACTCGTCGTTTGGATTGTAGTTATAAGCAAGCACGTGAACCGATATGTTTCCTTCTACAGCAGTTATCTCCGATCCAAAAATAACTGGAAAATCAGCGTTTTTAGCAGCTTCTTCAAAATCATGCCAGCCAGCAGTAGTGTCGTGATCGCTAATAGCTACTCCACTAAGTCCAAGATTTTTAGCTTCATCTACTAATTCTTTTGGAGATTTAGTGCCATCCGAATATAAAGTATGACAATGCAAATCCCACCCTAAATCTTGCGATTTAGAATCCAAACTAAAGTCGTTATTCGCACTACTACCTATTACAGTCATATAATTATCGTAAACTGTGGCATGTAACGGTTTTAAGTCTAAACAATATCTAAATACATTAGCGCTTTGAGGAGTGTTTATGGGTAACCACAATAATCGCATGAATTCTTGGCGACATTCTGCCGCTTGGGTTTACATGATTATGCTTATTTCATCCGCAATTGCACTTTTAACATCGCTAATACTTTCTTCCGAAACTTTAGCTCTTGCACGCGCACCGCATAAAGCGCTTGGATGCGACGTAAACACCGTTGTTTCGTGCTCTAAAGTGGCTCAATCTTGGCAAGCGGAATTCATAAGATTTGGCGAACTAAGCTTCCCTAATGCTTTCTTTGGAATTGCAGCAGAAAGCGTTTTCGTAACGCTTGCTGTAGTTGGAATAGCAAAAGTAAAACTTCCAAAATGGCTAGCAACTTTTAGCTGGATTGGTGGATTATGCGCACTCTTGTACGCTTATTGGCTGTTTACGCAATCTATGTTTGTTATACAAATTCTTTGCCCATGGTGCCTTGTTTTAATGTTTTGCACAACTTTGCAATTTATGTCACTTACACACGCAACATTTAGTGTGCAAGAGATTGGATCCAAAAATAAGATTTTAAGCGCTTACTACCGACTAAATTACGATTTAATCGTGGATTTGCTTTGGATTTTTGCTCTTGTATTGCTTATTTTAAGCAAATACGGCAATGCTATATTTTCATAAGTCGCAAGTAAAATCGCAAGTAAAATCGCATTAGATAAGACGCAATTTAAGCTACAATCAGAAATCACCATTAAGTAGCGATTGTGCTAGCTTAGCAATACGATTACTTGAATCGGAGTTAGTAAGCACAACGCTTCCACTATTTTCGCTTGGCGCAAGCAAATCCTTAGACTCTAAAACGCTTTTAAGATGGTGAATAGTGCCATCATTACCGTCTACAATATTCACGCAATCAGGCAAAAACTCACGGAAGTAGCTTTTATAAAACACAAAATGAGTGCATCCCAAAACAACTGAATCAATATTCGTTAAATCGTAAGAATCAAAATACTTGTGCAAAGCGCTCATAACAATATTTTTATTGCCTAAATCGCCATTTTCCACAATTTCTACCAAATCTGGGCAAGGTTTAGAAAAAATCTTGTGATTTTGCGTAAAACGATTCATAAGTTCTGCAAACTTGCGCTCTCTAAGCGTTAAAGGCGTAGCTGCAACGATTACGCACTGAGGCTTGCCGCCACCCAAATCGCAAGCAAGCTTAAGAGCAGGCTCCATGCCAATAATCGGCATATTGTAATGCGCGCGCAAATCTTTAACAGCAGCAGAAGTGGCAGTATTGCAAGCAATTACAACAGCTTTAACATTAAGACTTGCAAAATGCTCAACAATCTTAAAACTAAGATCTCGAACTTCTTGAGGAGTTTTTATGCCATAAGGCGCGTTTGCAGAGTCGCCAAAATAAACAATGCGCTCGTTAGGCATAGCTGCGCTAAGTTGACGAACTACAGAAATGCCACCAAGCCCTGAGTCAAACACACCAATTGGAGCGCATGAAGTCATAAAAACCTCCTAATAGACTCTTATTATGTTACTTTTTAGCACAAACATAAGCGTTACAAAACAGCATCAATAAGGCTTTGCGTGTAGGAATTCTTAGGGAAACGCAATACATCTTTAACGCTTCCCTGCTCAACAATTCTTCCGCCTTTTATAACGCTAACTTGGCTAGCAATACGGCTTACTAAAGCCAAATCATGCGTTATAAACAAGCACGAAAAGTTGTACTGCTTTTGCAAGCTACTTAGAAGATTTAAGATTTTTAGGCAATGGTTTGCATCTAACGCCGAAGTTGGCTCATCTGCAATAATCAAAGAAGGACGATTTATTAACGCTCGCGCAATGCCAACTCGCTGTTTTTGGCCGCCAGAAAGCTCGTGCGGGAACCTGTTTATTAAGCTTAATGGCAAATGCACTTGATTAAGAACAAACTCCACGCGCTTTTTGCGCTCTTCTTCGCTAAGACTTTTATTGGCAAGAAGAGGCTCGGCAATGCTCCAGCCTACTGTTTTTAAAGGATTTAACGCCGAGCCAGAATCTTGGAAAATGAATCCAATATTGCTTAAAATCTTGCGATTCGCGTGCTTTTTGCAATCGGAGTATAAATTAAGGCCCTCTATGCTTATGCTGCCAGATTCTGGCTTAAGCTGGCCAGAAATAAGCTTTGCAATCGTTGTTTTTCCAGCACCAGATTCGCCAACCAGCGCATGCGTCTTCCCCTTTAAAATATTAAGGTTCAAATCACTTATTGCGGATTTGGAAGAGTTGAAAATTTTAGAAGACTTAGCATATTTGGCAGAAACATTTTGAATGTTTACGCAAAAATCGCCAGCATCCGAGCTAGTTGATTCGCTAGCTAAATTATTAATATCAAAATCAACAATAGAGTCTAAAAGAGAGCGCGTATAGCTGTTTTTAGGATTAGAAAACACATCTTTAACTAGTCCACTTTCAACAATACTGCCACTGTTCATAACATAAACTGTGTTTGCAACAGCCTTAACAACGCTCATATTATGCGTAATAATCAAAACCGCAATATTATGCTTTTTAGCTAAATCGCGCAAAAGCTGCAAAATCTTACGCTGAGTTGTAACATCTAAAGCTGTTGTAGGCTCGTCTGCAATAAGCAAAGAAGGTAGATTAATAATTGCCATTGCAATCATTGCGCGCTGAAGCTGCCCGCCAGAAAGTTCGTGCGGATAAGACCTATAAACGCGATTTACATCCTTTAGGCCAACCTCGCTAAGGGAATCAAGGACTCGCGATTTTCTAGCGCGAGCGCTCATCTTGCCAAACTTTTCGGGATGATATTTTAACGCCTCTTCAATTTGCTTGCCAAGACGCATAACGGGATTAAATGCAGTAGATGGCTCTTGGAACACCATTGAAATAAGCCCCGAACGAATATAAGAATACGGAGCATTATTGCTTAGCAAATCCAAACTGTCATTAGCGCTTGTATTAATAACCGCTTTGCCAGAAACACTAAAATCGCCTGAAAGAAGACCCATTAACGCCAACGAAGTTAATGACTTTCCCGAACCAGATTCGCCAACCAGCGCGCTAATTTTGCCCGCATATAAGTTTAAATATACGTTATGCGTAATCTGATTTTTGCCAATCGCAATAGACAAGTTGTTAACACTAAGCACTGGGTTTTCGCGATTTTCCAACATTTTATTAAATCCTTTTCTAGTTTCTAAGCGAAACTCGCGCATAGTTTGGATAAGCCGGGAAAGACCCAACGAAGAAGTTTTCCACATTGCTTCCGTGAATATAAGTGTTCTTAGAGTAAATAAGCGGAACAATTGGAGAATCGCGCATAATCTCTTTATCAACCTGCTGCCAAAGCAAATCTGCACGCGACTTATCTATAACGCCAACAGCTTGGCGAATCAAGGAATCCACTTTTGGATTCGAGTAGCGAGATATATTCCAATTGCCACCGCCTATTTGCGAAGAATCAAAAAGCGGACCAATATTTGCATACGCAGAAGGAAAATCAGGCTGCCATTTAGACAAAGCTAAATCATAATCGCCAGAATCGCCAGTAATCATATCTGTAAAAATCTGCGAATCCACAGTTCGTATAGAAACATCAATTCCAACGCGCTTTAAGCTTGCTTGAATAGAAGATGCCACTTGCGCCTGATCTGGGCGAGCAATAAGACTAAACTTTAGTTTAGATTTACCCGATTCCTTTAATAATTGTTTAGCCTTTTCTACGTCCCCACGCGGATTTGCAGAATATAGATTATAGACTTTGCGCTCGCTTACGCCTGGAGTAATAAGCGTTGTTGCAAAACCGCCAGCAACCGCACCGCCCTTTGCTCGCTGATACGACTGCTTATCTACAGCGTACTGAATTGCCTTGCGAATCTTAACATCTTTAATACGTCGATTGTTCATGGCCAAGTATTCCAACGCTCCGTCACCGCTTGTAATTAAAAGATTGCTTGACTTGTAGCTTGCTTTAGCTTGCGCGCGTTGAGCTGGAGGCACAAAATCTGCAAGAATAGCATTGTCTGCACCAGAATTGCCTTGAATCATAGATTGTGCAGCAACAGAAGGATCAACGCCAAGCTTCCAAATTATCTTGTCTGGGTAATTAGCTCGAATTGAATCCGCGCTGGAATCCCAATTAGTGTTTCTAACCATAACAATTTGCTTGCCAACTTCGTTTTCAACAATTTTGTACGGTCCAGAAGCAACTGGGCTTTTGCCATAATCCTGCGCATTACCAGAATTTAGTGGAACGGGAGCGAATGCAGCCAAAGACGCAACCCAAGGCCAATTAGCAAAAGCAGCATTTAGCTTAAAAAAGATTGTTTGATTGTCTGGAGTTTCAATCGAATCCAAAGATTTACCACTAAACGGACCGGCATAGTCTTTAGCACCTTGTAAAAGCGCTTTGTGGTAACCAAATCCGCCTGTAAGCGAGTTTGCAAAAGAACGCTCAAGACCATATTTAATATCTTTAGACGTTATTGGGCTTCCATCCTGGTATTTAATCCCTTTTTTAAGAGTGTACTTCCAAGTTTTTCCGCCGTCTAAAGCAGTTCCTGTATCTGTTGCTAAATCGGCAACAACACTCGTTTTGCCACTTGGCGTTACTTTCCACGTTGTTAAAGCGCGGAAAACTAGGCTATTAGAGGTTATTGGTAAACCCTGACTTCTTGCAGGATCAAAATCCATTTTTGATTCGGAGCTTAGAATCGTAAGCGTTCCGCCCTTTTTTGGATTGCTATTAAGCACAGAAGCATTAGGGAGTCTTTTTTGTAGATTTTGACCACTTTGCACAGCAGATTCGCAAGCAGAAAATGCATAAACCAGCGAAAACACTAGAATTACGGAAATTGCTCTTAATGTATTTAGAGCAAAACCACGATTAACTTTTTTGATGATTTGATAATAATTTTGCATATTTTGTGCATTTTGCATGATTTTTCCTTAATTTTTTATAAAGTTATAAAGTTATTAAAAATTTTTATTATTGTGATTTAAAGAAGACTTTAGTAGCGACTTTAGTTGCAACCTTAATGGCAATTATTCTGGCGATTTTAACGCTCACTAATCACCGCTTTAAAGGGCGACTTTAGCCGCTCTAGGATCAAGCAAACAATAACAGACGTCAACAATAAGATTTGCAATTATTACAAGAGCGGCCGAAAACAGCGTAACTCCAACCAAAACTTGCAAATCAAAAGTCTTAACAGCGTCTAAAAGAAGCGAACCCAACCCGTGCATAGAGAACACGCGCTCAGTTATAACCGCTCCACCAAGAAGACCGCCAAGATCTAAACCAAACATTGTAAATATTGGTAAAATCGCATTTCGCAAAGCATGATTTAGTACAACATGTGAATCGGGCATGCCCTTTGCTCTTGCAGTTCGCACATAATCTTTACCAAATTCCCTAAGCATTGTAGAACGAGTAATGCGCGCATAAAAAGCGCCATTTATCAACGCTAAAACAATCCAAGCGAGTAGCAGATGCCAAGCCCAGTTAAAAGGATTAGCAAAGAAGCTAACATATCCGCCCGTAGGAAAAACGGGAATGTAAACCGCAAAAGCAATAATCGCCAGCAAACCAATTAAGTAGGTAGGAGACGAAATACCAATCGAAGATAACGCTACGATTATGCGGTCAATCCACGAATCACGCTTAACAGCTTGCAAAACGCCTGCAAATACGCCAATTAGCATCCACAAAACAGCAGCGCCGATCGCGATTGATGCAGTAACTGGAAAACGACTAAAAATCAGACCAGTAACAGGCTCATTAAGAGCAAAAGACCATCCTAAGCAAGGAGCCGCGCAAACAATTGCGCTGGCAGATGCAGAATCGCCAAAAGTACGGCCAACAAAAATACCCTGCAAATAGTTAAAAAGCTGACTATACCAAGGCAAATCAGTTCCCATAAACGCAGAGACTTGGGCTAAACGTTCAGGCGTGCAAGGTTTGCCGCACATAAGCTGCGCAGGATTTGTTGGAGTCATAAAGAAAATCAAAAACATTGCCATTGCAATAACAGAAATAACAGCCAAAGCGCTTGCAACGCGCCTAATAATGTAAAGAAAAACGCTCATGCTGCTATCTCCATTTTTGAAGAAAGCCAATCGCCCATCATATTAAACCCGAGCGCAAGCAGGGACAAAGATAAACCTGGGAATATTAAATACCACGGGTCTACCAATGCCCACTGCACTGCGTCGGATATTGAGCGTCCCCACGAAGGCGAAGGCGGATTCATGCCAACGCCAAGAAATGAAAGTGCCGCTTCGAGTGCAATACGGCCTGGTATAGAAAGTGTTGTATTAACAATGATTATTGGAAGCATGTTTGGCAAAATCTGATTGCGCAAAACATGAAAAGCACTAGCGCCCATAACTCTGGAAGCCACAGCAAAATGACGATTTTTAAGGCTAAGTGTTTCGCCTCGTACCAATCGCGCCATACTAGGCCAACCAAAAAAGCCGATTACAAGAGTTAAAAGAAGCGGACGCGGGAAAGTTTGAGGAACAATCGCAGAAAGCGCAATCGCAAAGATTAGGAATGGGAACCCAAAGAACACGTCCATAATGCGAGAAATTGCAAAATCAACAAAACCACCAAAATAACCAGCAATAACGCCAATTACAACTCCTAAAACAACGGAGATTGCAGTAGAAGCTAAGCCAATTCCAAGAGAGATTCTTGCGCCGTGAGAGATGATTGCAAATAAGTCAATTCCGCGCAATGGTGTTACGCCAAACCAATGTTTTGAGCTTATTCCGCCTATGCCTGTAGGCAATGAAGAATCCGACAAAACATCGGGATTTTCGCTATATGGATCATTACCTGTAATAAAAGTAAAAAGGTCGGCAAAAATCGCCAATAAAACAAACAGTGATATTATTGCAATTCCAACAATTGCGGTAACACTTGATAAGTCGCGCTTACTACGCGAATAAAATACACCGCCCCTTTTCATCGCCACTCATTTCGTTACCTGCACTTTCATATTGCAATTTTTCTATAAAACTAACAAATACAAACATGAGTAAATTTGTACTGTTGTTATAACGAATCTATAGGAAGGTGTGGAAGTGTAGAAAATCGGAGTGTCGCATTGCTCAAACAAAACGTGCCGACGTATGAATCATACACGGCACGTTTTTTGTTTAGTTAGCTAAAATTTACGTAAGGCTTTAAACTACGCACGCTTAAGACTTACGCTAAGCTCGGTTGCGCTAGAATCAGCCTCTGTAACTTCAAAGCTTGTAGCCAAAGTCTCTTCCGCAATCAAATCACGGAACTGCTCAACTTTAGCAACATCCGAAGCAGGCACGCTCAAAGTCAAAGAGATTCGGTCGCTAATATCTAAACCTTTCTCCTTACGAGCATCTTGAACAGCGCGAATAGCATCGCGAGCATAACCTTCCGCAAGCAAATCGCTAGTCAAAGCAGTGTCAAGCATAACGAAACCGCCAGTTGGCATTGCAGCAGAAGCCGTATTTGCAGCCGCTTTAGCATCCGAAGACTCAACGCGATTCACAAGCTCATATTCGCCCTCAACAAGCGCAACTTCGCCGTTTGGAGTGTTAACAACAGGAGCGCCAGACTCGTCAACACGCCAATCGCCACTCTTAGAAGACTTAATAGCAAACTGCACTTGCTTACCCAAACGAGGACCAGCTGCGCGCGCATTCACCTTAAGCTCGTGAACAATCTTCAAACCATGGCTGCCAGCATCTTCCAAAGTGCAGAATGTAACATTCTTCACATTAAGCTCGCGCTCAAGCACCTGCTCATAAGGCTCTACAGCATCAGTATTTTCTGCAACAACCGTCAAATTTGCCAACGGCTGGCGCACACGCAACTGCTCCGCCTTACGCAACGAAAGCGTAGAAGACACGACCTCGCGAACCTTATCCATAGCAGCAACCAAAGCATCGTCGTGCGCAAGAACCGCTCCAAGCTCAGTCACTTCGCCAGCCTTAGGATTTGGCTCACCATCCGAAAGAGTCTCAGGCTCAACCAAATAAGGCCAATCAGCCAAATGCACGGATTCGCCGCCAGTAAGACCACGCCACACAGCCTCTGCCTCCATAGGAGCAAGAGGAGAAATCGTGCGCATGAACACTTCAAGAACAGTGTAAAGCGTGTTAAAAGCAGTCTCGTCTTCATTCCAGAAGCGGTCACGGCTGCCGCGAATATACCAATTTGTAAGCACGTCAATAAAATCGCTGACGGATGCGCAAGCATCGCTAATCGCAAACTCGTTCAAGCACTTTTCTACGCGCTCAACAAGCAAACGCGTGCGAGCAAGCAAGTAGCGATCCATGTTGCAAAGGCCTGCAACCTCGTCCGCGCGAAGCCTGCGAGCATCGTAGCCCTTGCCACCGTTTGCAGCATTCGCATACAAAGTGAAGAAGTAGTAAGAGCTCCAAACTGGAAGCATAACCTGACGAACAGTATCTCTAATGCCGTCTGCAGTCACAATCAAATTGCCACCACGCAAAATTGGCGAAGACATAAGGAACCAGCGCATAGCATCCGAGCCATACTCGTTGAAAACGCCATTAACATCTGGGTAATTGCGCAAATGCTTACTCATCTTCTGGCCGTCGGAACCAAGCACAATGCCGTGGCAAATCACGTTCTTAAAAGCTGGTCGGTCGAATAGAGCTGTAGCCATAATGTGAAGCGTGTAGAACCATCCACGAGTCTGGCCAATATATTCAACGATGTAATCGCATGGGAAGTGCTCTTCGAAGAAGTCCTTATTTTCAAACGGATAATGGAACTGTGCAAAAGGCATAGAACCAGACTCAAACCAGCAATCGAGAACATCCGTAATACGATGCATTTGAGACTTTCCAGTAGGATCGTCTGGGTTTGGTCGAGTAAGGCGATCGATATACGGGCGATGCATATTCACATTGCCATCGTCGTCGCGAGGATAGTCGCCAAAATCAGCCTTAAGCTCATCCAACGAGCCGTAAACGTCTACGCGAGGATACTTTGGATCATCGCTCACCCACACTGGAATTGGCGAGCCCCAGAAGCGATTACGGCTAATCGACCAATCGCGAGCGTTAGAAAGCCACTTACCGAACTGGCCGTCTTTAACGTTTCCAGGAATCCAATTAATCTGTTGATTAAGCTCAAGCAAACGCTTCTTAATCTTTGTAACAGACACAAACCAGCTAGAAACAGGCTTATAAATAAGCGGAGTTGCGCAACGCCAGCAATGAGGATAGCTGTGCACGTAGCTTTTTTCTTGGAATAGCAACGCGCGCTGGTCTTCTGGCATTTGAGCAAGCGGGCCGTCTCCTGCACGCAAGTTGCGCAAAATTGGCAAATTCGCGTCGAAAACGTACAAGCCTTCGTAATCTGGGCAGTCGCTTGTAAACTTGCAGCCTGCGTCGAGCACGTCAACGCTGCGAATTTCGTGCGCGTTAAGCGTGTTCATATCGTCCTCGCCGTAAGGAGCCTGGTGAACAAGACCAGTACCTTCTGCAGTGTCAACATAATCTGCTGTGAAAATCGTAAAAGCGTTAGGACCAGGAGTGCCACCCTCAGCGAGCGCAGAATCGCTTGCAAAGTATGGGAACACTGGGTAGTAGCGCCAGCCAGCCATCTCAGCGCCCTTAAGTTCGCGCACAACTTCGTAATTTTCGCCAAGTTCCTTAGTGTAGGAACCAAGCAAAGGCTTACCAATGTAGAACTTTTTGCCAGCAAACTTGCCTTCAGTTGGACGAACTTCCACGTAGTCGATGTCTGCGCCGACTACGATTGCAAAGTTTGTTGGAACTGTCCAAGGAGTGGTTGTCCAGAATACTGCGTAAGCGTCGTCTTCGTCGCGAAGCTTAACGGCCACAGAAACAGTGGTATCCTGGCGATTCTGGTACACATCAGCATCCATGCGAAGCTCGTGCGCACTAAGTGGAGTCTGGTCCTTTGGGCAGTACGGAAGCACGCGGTAACCCTTATAAGCCAATCCCTTATCGTAAAGCTGCTTAAATGCCCACATTACGGATTCCATGTATGGAATGTTCAGAGTTTTGTAGCCGCGCTCAAAATCAACCCAGCGAGCCTGACGATGCACGTAATTTTGCCACTCGTTTGTGTACTTCAAAACGCTGGCGCGGCAAGCATCGTTGAACTTTGCGATGCCCATTTTTTCGATTTGATCAACAGACTCGATGCCGAGTTCCTTCTGCGCTTCCAACTCTGCAGGAAGACCGTGAGTATCCCAGCCAAAAACGCGGTTTACTTTGCGACCGCGCATAGTCTGATAACGCGGAACCACGTCTTTTGCGTAGCCTGTGAGCAAGTGGCCATAGTGAGGAAGACCGTTTGCAAATGGAGGGCCATCAAAGAACACGAACTCGTTTTGGCTACCCTTGCCAGACGGGCGATATTCGATTGACTTGCGGAAAGTGTTATTTGCATCCCAGTATTGAAGAACGGACTCTTCAAGCTTTGGGAAGGAAGGATTTGGTGCAACTTGCGCGGCGGCGTTTTCTTGCGCTGATGCTGAAACACTTACCTTTGGGTATACGTTATTTGCGCATGACTTTTCGGACGCGTTTGCTGCTGGATTAGTGGATTCGCTCACTGTGCTCTCCTCGCTCAACAGGGTGAATATTTCCCTGCGAGGACGACAGTTATTGCCGCGGTACCACCTCGCTTGCTGCAAAATGCTTATGCAACGTTTGCAGCCTCTCGTGTTTGGCTATACGGGCCAACCCCGTCGGTTCTAATAAGCGAGGACCTTACGAATCCTCGCCGTTCTTCCGAAAACTCCCCGCCGATAACGGATCATCGCTTAAGTTAGAAACAATCTAACACTATCCCCTAACATTGGGAAGGATTTCGCGACTCGCGAATAATTTTCATGACATTTTCATGACATATTATCCAAAAATGCTTTAGCTTCATTAGCATTGCTAAAAACAATGCCGTCTTCAGAAATTTTGCCATCTATAATTTGATTAGCGTGATTCATGGCTTTAAGAGTTGCTTCGTTGGGAACAGACAAGTTACTATTCAAGGTAATATTTTCTTTAATTTTATTTTTCCAATCATAAAATTCATTAATACTAGACATTCCAATGCATTCAATAACATTTTTGGAACAACTTGGCACTTCAACGCAAAGCGCACTTAGTAATTTCTCAATCTTCTCTAAAAACTCTAGATAATAGTTAGTGTCTAAGAATAAGTCGAAATCTTTAATAAGCTGAAAAACTGTTGCATTGAAACTATGTGGTCTAGCACAATACAAACGTTCATCATGCGCACAAATATTTCTGAACTCTTTAATTCTTCTATAAGTAGAATCAATTTTTATTGACGTAATATCTTTTTGAGAACAGTGTGAAGAATTATAAAGTTCAGTATATTCCCTAGCAACCAAACCTCTCATGCATCTAGTTTGAACTTTGTAAAACCAGAATATCTGTCCGAAAGTTAGGTCATTAGATAAAACCCATAATGGAACCTGACCATCGTGATTATTGATACAATGCCGTATGTATTCTTTCCCTAGATTTAATTTTTTATTATTTGACGTATTATTTTCTATAATTCGATTAAATGCTCTAACTAAACCGCGCGATTCCTTTGGATCTTCATAATTAGCTTCATTAAGGTAAGCATTGACTTCATTATCGTGAATCTGGCTAAAACAATATGAACATGATGACCTTAACAATGCTTCTGTTCTAGTTGTAGCCGCAAAAATAATACCACGAAGTTCGCGATCAAATTTAAAAAGATAATAAATGTGTTCAAACTTTGTTCCTTGAACATATTTATTCGAATTTTTTGATTCAAGAAATGGATTTTTATACCCATTCACAACGCTATAGTAACCTTCTCTTTCAAGTATTTCCATAGCTTTAAGCTCATCAGAAAACACTACTCCTCTAGACTTAAGCAATTTTATTTGTTGCTTGATAGTAGTAAAAGGCTTATAAATCACCATCATTCCCACCAAATCCCCCGCCATTAGATGCACGAAGAGCCAATCAATCACTTGATTGGCTCTTCGCGAACCAGACACAGCCTGGCTTCACCACGTATCTATTCTACAAAAGAAACTAATATTTGTCAAAAAATAAACAAACTATATATAGCACACAACTAAATATAGCTATACACAAAAAGTGCCCCGAATCAGAATCGAACTGACGACACCCACTTTAGGAGAGTGGTGCTCTATCCACTGAGCTACCGAGGCAGTTTAGTTGATTGCAGCGCGCAACACGCAAAACGAAACATGCGCACGCTTCTTGCAAAGCAACAAATGGCAATTATACACCATGGCGTGGTTTACGCGCTATAACGCGCTCAAGATTCACGATTCAAGATTCGACTGTGTTCCAGCCGTCGCAGCTGTAGCTGACTGCTCTACCTGAGCCGCATCAAGCTTAGCGCGAACCGATGCAAGTAAGCCCTGCGCACGCTTTGCTAGCGCTTCTCCAAGTTCCCATTGATGCATAGACTGATCTAAAGTCAAACCGCCAGCCTCAAGAGCTTTAACAGCTTGCACAAGCTTTTCGCGCGCTTCTTCGTAAGGCATTGCGTTAATCGCAGCTCGCTCTTCGCTGCTAAGCGTGCTAATCGCGTCAGCTTTTGCACTTGCGTCTTTTATTTCGTCACTCATAATCATCCTTTTCTAATATTTTATTTAAGATTTTTATTTAAGATTTTGCGTTTTTAGTTTTATAATTTTATAACTTTATAACTTTACGACTTTTCTACAGAAGTAACATTAGCTGTAATCAAGCCACTTTTAAGAGTAACTGTTATATCATCGCCAGTTTTTACACGACTAGAATCGTCAAGTACTTTCCCGCCGCTAATTTGCACAACCGCGTAACCGCGATTAAGCGTTGATTGCGGACTGAGAGCCGTAATACTGGCATGCGCCTTTTCAACAGTCAAACTAGCGTCGTCCAGAAGCCGCACCAAACCATGCCTCATGCGTTCAACCGCCTGCTGCACAAACAACTCATGCGGCTCCAGCATAGTGGTTGGCTGAGTAATACTTGGCCTATTTGCGTATCCCTCAATAAGCTGAATCTCGTTGCTAACTCGCGCAGAAATCCTCATGCGCGCGTGTTGCAAAGCGTTATCAATCAACTGCCATTGCTCGTTAACATCTGGAACAACGCGCTTTGCTACATCTGTAGGCGTAGAAGCTCGCATATCTGCCGCCAAATCAATAAGCGTCCAATCATCTTCGTGACCAATCGCAGAAACAATCGGAGTTACGCAAGCAGCCGTAGCGCGAACCACGCCTTCGTCCGAAAATCCAATCAAATCCTCAAAGCTGCCGCCACCGCGCGCAACAATAATCACATCAACCTCTGGGTCTGCGTCTAACTGCTTAATGGCCGCAATTACGTCTGATGGACATTGCACACCCTGAACATGCGCGTGAACCACCTTAAAACGCGTTACAGGCCAGCGCAAATTGACGTTTGTAATAACATCTCCCTCGGCTCGAGCTTGAGGCGCACACACCAGTCCAATGCACTTTGGAAACTCGGGCAGCGGCACCTTATTTTCCGCGTCGAACAAGCCTTCGCCTTTAAGCTTTTTGCGCAACTCATCTATTTGCGCTTTTAAGTCGCCAGCACCAACACGCCTAATTTCGTCGGCAACAAAGCTCAATCGTGTTGCTTTTACCCAAATATCTGCCTTGCCGTGAACAACTACCCTATCGCCTTGATGCAAATCTTTAGCTTGCTGAACAAACTTACTAAAGCCCATTATGGAGATTGAAACGTCTTCATTGCTGTCTCTAAGCGTTATGTAGCCAGATGTAGACCTTCGCATGTTGATTTCAACAATCTGACCTTCTACCCAAGCCGCAGGCCACTTTTCTACAGCACCATGGAACTTTTGGCTTATAACACTTACTGGCCAAGGATTTTCAGCACTTGTTTCACTTGCGCGTAAAGGTAGCGTGCGCTGTGTAGTACTGCTTTGGCTGTCGTAAACATTTTGACTAGCATTATTCTGGCTAACTTCATTTTGATTAACGTTGTTATTTTTAGAATCGCCAGAATCGTGGTTAAAAAGCGTCATATTTAGCAAAGGCATATACCAAGTTTCTTTTAGAAGATGGACAACAAGAGTTTAAAAGATTCGCAACAAGCACCTAAAGCACACAAAACACGACACGCCGTAACTTGCAAATAAAGCGATTCTGAGTATAGTTATTACTCGGCTCAAGAAAACGCCAACGCCCCTTTAGCTCAGTTGGCTAGAGCAGCTGACTCTTAATCAGCGTGTCCAGGGTTCGAATCCCTGAGGGGGCACAAACAAAACCCAAGCTTTGCGGCTTGGGTTTTTTCGTATTTATATTTTTAATTACACAAATATGATTCATATATGATTTCTTCCTGTATTCCAACAAAAATCTGAATATTAGAGGCGCTTTCTTCATTTGCACAATAACGCTTAAAACACAAAAGTAAACATTTTGCGATGATTATAAAAAGATAAAAATTCAAAGAACACAAAACTACACACAAAACTACACACAAAACTACACACAAAACTACACACAAAACGACACACAAAACGACACACAACGAGCTATGTGCAATTCTTCAATAGAAAATACAAAAGACCCCACGAGTTTCCTCATGGGGTCTTTTCTAAGCCTTAGCTAATATCTTCAGATTAGAAAATCAGAAAATACTAGGCAAGAATCTTGGTCACACGACCAGAACCAACGGTACGGCCACCTTCACGAACTGCAAAGGTCAAGCCCTCTTCCATTGCGATAGCCTGGATCAACTCAACAGTGAAGGTTGCGTGATCGCCTGGCTGAACCATTTCGATGCCGTCTGGCAAGGTGATAACGCCAGTAACATCGGTGGTACGGAAGTAGAACTGTGGACGGTAGTTGGAGAAGAATGGCGAGTGACGGCCACCTTCGTCCTTGGTCAAGACGTAAACTTCGCCTTCGAACTTGGTGTGTGGAGTCACAGAACCTGGAGCAGCCACAACCTGACCACGCTCAACATCGGTACGGTTGATACCACGGAGAAGAAGACCAGTGTTATCGCCAGCCTCGGCCTCATCCATCTGCTTGTGGAAGGTCTCGATAGAGGTGACGGTGGTGGTCTGGGTATCGCGCAAACCAACAATCTCAACTGGGGTGTTGATTGGGAGCTTACCACGCTCAACACGACCGGTGACAACGGTACCACGACCGGAGATGGTGAACACATCTTCGATTGGCATCAAGAATGGCTTGTCAAGATCGTGAGTTGGGGTTGGGATGTACTCGTCAACAGCCTTCATGAGTTCCTTGACGGTCTCTACCCACTTGTCGTGGTCTGGAGCGTCATCATGCAAAGCGCCGTAAGCGGAAGTACGGATGACTGGGCAATCGCGATCGAAGCCGTTTTCTTCGAGGAGGTCACGAACCTCTTCTTCAACGAGGTCGATAAGCTCTTCGTCGTCAACCATATCGCACTTGTTCAAAGCAACAAGAATTTTTGGAACGCCGACCTGCTTAGCAAGCAAGACGTGTTCACGGGTCTGAGCCATTGGGCCGTCGGTAGCAGCAACCACGAGGATTGCGCCATCCATCTGAGCAGCACCAGTGATCATGTTCTTAACGTAATCAGCGTGGCCTGGGGCGTCCACGTGAGCATAGTGGCGTGCATCCGTCTGATACTCGATGTGGGCGATGTTAATGGTAATGCCGCGCTCCTTCTCTTCTGGAGCAGCATCGATCTGATCGAAGTCATACTGAGGGTTCAGATCTGGATATTCGCCATGAAGCACCTTAGAAATAGCCGCGGTCAAGGTAGTCTTACCGTGATCAACGTGACCAATGGTACCAATGTTAACATGCGGCTTAGTACGCTCGTACTTTTCCTTTGCCATGTGTTTGTCCTCCTGGACGTCTCGTAGTTTGCTTCACAATCTTATGTGAAGCCTCTAGCTACATATTTACTGGGTTTCTGGGTTAGGTGCCACTTCGGTGCCAGAACCCAGTCAACGTACGAAATTTTAGCGTTGACTAGGGACACAAAACACCGAAGTAGCGTGCGCTTTTACTCGCCGCGCTGGGCTTTAATAATCTCGTCCGAAACGGCCTTTGGAACTTCCGCGTAAGAGTCCATTTGCATGGTGAACATTGCACGTCCCTGAGTCTTGGAACGAAGATCACCAATGTAACCGAACATCTCACTCAGTGGAACCTTAGCGTCAATAACCTTAACGCCAGTAGCGTCGGTCATAGACTGAATATTTCCACGACGGGAGTTCAAATCGCCCATAACGTCGCCCATGTACTCTTCTGGAGTACGAACTTCCACAGCCATAATTGGCTCGAGGATTACTGGGTGAGCCTTAGGAGCAGCTTCCTTGAAGCACATGGAACCTGCAATCTTGAAGGCCATTTCCGAAGAATCAACGTCGTGAGTCTGACCGTCGGTAACGGTTGCCTTAACGCCAACCACTGGGAAGCCTGCCAAAACGCCAGATTCCATAGCTTCCTGCACACCTGCGTCGATGGAAGGAATGAATTCCTTAGTAATGTGGCCACCAGTGACCTCGTTAACAAACTGATAGACTTCGCCAGATTCTGGATCGATTGGCTCGAAGTTCATCAAAACCTTTGCGAACTGACCAGAACCACCGGTCTGCTTCTTGTGGGTGTATTCCTGGTTCATAACAGCCTTGCGAATGGTTTCGCGATAAGCAACCTGTGGCTTACCAACATTCGCTTCAACCTTGAACTCGCGGCGCATACGATCCACAATAATGTCGAGCTGAAGCTCGCCCATACCAGAAATCAAAGTCTGACCAGATTCTTCGTCGGTCTTAACCTGGAAGGTAGGATCTTCGTCGGAAAGCTTAGCCAAAGCCAAGCTCATCTTTTCCTGATCTGCCTTCGTCTTTGGCTCCACAGCAACCTCGATAACAGGATCTGGGAATGTCATGGATTCCAAGGAAATTGGGCTCTTTTCGTCGCACAAGGTGTCACCCGTGCTAACGTTCTTCAAACCAACGAAGGTGTAAATGTTTCCAGCTTCTGCAGAATCTACAGGATTTTCCTTATCTGCGTGCATCTGGAAGATCTTACCAACGCGTTCCTTCTTGGACTTAGTGGAATCGTACACGGAGTCGCCTGGCTTAACTTCGCCAGAGTACACGCGCACGAACACAAGCTTGCCGTAGAACGGATGAGTGGAAATCTTAAAGACCAATGCAGCAAATGGATCTGTATTTACTGGCTTACGATCAATCTCAACGGATTCGTCGCTTGGATCAAAGCCCTTAATAGATGGAACATCTTCTGGGCTTGGAAGGAAGTCAACAACAGCATCCAGCATTGGCTGAACGCCCTTATCCTTAAATGCAGAACCGCAAGTTACTGGGAAGGCTTCGCGAGCAATAGTAAGCTTGCGAATACCCATGCGAATCTCTTCTTCGGAAAGCTCTCCCGATTCAAGATACTTCTCAAGCAACTCTTCGTCGGCTTCTGCAACCTGATCCATAAGCTCGGCACGATATTCTTCTGCACGCTCTTGCAAGTCGGCAGGAATGTCAACGGTGTCGTAATGAGCACCCATATCGTCCTTAACGTCATTCCAAACGTAAGCCTTCATACGAATCAAGTCAACAACACCAAGGAAGTCGTTTTCAGCGCCGATTGGAAGCTGAATAACGAGTGGCTTAGCGCCAAGCTTTTCCTTAATTGTCTTAACAGAATAGTAGAAGTCTGCGCCCAACTTATCCATCTTGTTGATGAAGCAAATACGTGGAACGCTATACTTATCTGCCTGACGCCAAACGGTTTCAGACTGAGGCTCCACGCCTTCCTTACCGTCGAACACTGCAACAGCACCGTCGAGAACACGCAAAGAACGCTCTACCTCGGCGGTAAAGTCAACGTGTCCTGGTGTATCGATGATGTTGATTTGATAGCGGTCATCTGTGTCATGGGTTTGACGCTGCCAGAAGCAAGTGGTTGCAGCAGACTGAATAGTAATACCGCGTTCCTGCTCCTGCGCCATAAAGTCCATGGTAGAAGCGCCATCGTGAGTTTCACCAATCTTGTAATTCTTACCAGTGTAGTAAAGAATACGCTCGGTGGTAGTAGTCTTACCAGCATCGATGTGCGCCATGATGCCGATGTTACGAACCATATTAAGGTCGTTAAGCACATCTTGTGCCATATTATTATCCTTAGCTCTTTAAGATACCGATTATCTTGTGGATTACCAGCGATAGTGAGCAAAAGCCTTGTTTGCTTCTGCCATCTTGTGGGTATCCTCGCGGCGCTTTACAGAAGCACCCAAGCCATTGGAGGCATCGAGAATTTCGTTAGCCAAACGCTCAGCCATAGTCTTCTCACGACGAACGCGAGAGAAGTCGGTAAGCCAGCGCAACGACAAGGTGTTTGCACGAGCAGGCTTAACTTCGACTGGAACCTGGTAGGTTGCGCCACCAACGCGGCGGGAACGAACCTCGAGGCTTGGACGAATGTTATCGAGAGCGCGCTTCAAAACAGAAACTGGCTCCTGCTCGGTCTTTGCCTTCACCTGCTCAAGAGCGGTGTAGACGATGTTTTCTGCGATGGACTTCTTGCCATCGAGAAGAATTTTGTTAATCAACTGAGCCACGACGGTCGAGCCGTAGATTGGATCAGGAAGCAGCTGATGCTTTTTTGCAGGTCCTTTACGTGACATGTTTTACTTCGCCTTCTTTGCTCCATACAGGGAACGACCCTGCTTGCGGTCCTTAACACCCTGGGTATCGAGAGCGCCACGCACGATGTGGTAACGCACACCTGGGAGATCCTTCACACGGCCACCGCGCACAAGCACAATGGAGTGCTCCTGCAAGTTGTGACCTTCGCCTGGAATATAGGCGGTTACTTCAATACCCGAGCTGAGGCGCACACGAGCAACCTTACGAAGCGCAGAGTTTGGCTTCTTAGGAGTGGTTGTGTACACACGAGTGCACACGCCACGACGCAACGGGCTACCTTTCAAGGCCAAAGTCTTTGACTTCTTAGGCTTGGCCTGACGTCCCTTACGGACGAGTTGTTCAATCGTAGGCAACTTAAGTTCTCCGATTCATTAATGTCTTCTATTTGGTGAAACCGCAGCACTGCAGCACACCTTAAACCTGAATCGGTTAAAGAGAAAAGCCACAGTCCACCGGCCCGATGGCCCTTGCGCCTCCAGACGCACATTACTGCGCGCTATCTTTGGCACTTGGGATATCCCAACCAGCACGCCTATTACATAAGGCACGCCGTTGGCACACACAAAGTACTATTATACACATTTGCTTGACAATTAAAAACCATTTAAGCAACTATGCACTGGAGCTACTCAAGCAAACTACTTAAGAATCGGCCTTGCAGGAGCAGAAACATCCAAAAGCTGACGATTGCCGATTTTACTTGGATCGCTAATAATCGTTTCCACAATCGCCTTTTTAAGCTCCAAATCCGAAGAATCGCCCCAAACAACAATCCTATGAACTTCTCCGCTTGGGCCAGGGTAAGAAACTTCTGTTTCAACAGAATCCTGCGTTTTTGCACTAACACGGATAACGTGAGACCTAAAATCTTGAGAAAGCGAGCTTACAATTTTCAACGCTTCCTTAACAGCCCTGCTGTTTAGACTTTTACTAACGTCGCTAACTTCTATAACTGGTATTCCGCTCGTAGAAACGTTTTGAACAGCGTTTAAGACTCTACCCTTAACATCTACAGCAGTAAGTTTTTCGCCATCTTTTGCTTTAAGCATTGCAGCAGGTTTTTGCGCACGAACAGTTATTTGCAAACCGTGCGGGAATTGCTTTACAACCTTTGTTTCTGTTACGCCAGGTATGTTGTTTAATTGCTCAATTATTTGCTGAGAAGAAACCAAAAACAGCGACTTATCTACTTGATTAGACGCAATTGACGCGATTTTCTGTTCGCTCACCCATTCGTTAGATCCAAAAATGTGTATATTTTTAGAATCAAGACGGAAGAATGGAGATAAAAATAGCATCCAGCAAAGCAAAGCGATTAACGCAAACGCAAGAAAAGCGTAGGCAAATCGCAGCAAAATGGTACGTATTTTAGCAAAATTCTTTTCTTTTTCGCGAGCGCTAAAATCTATTACTTTAGGTCTAGATGTAATTCCAAGAGGACCAGAACTAGACTTTAACGTTTGCTTTACAAAATCAACTACGGAAAGTCTTCTTGCATCTACAAAAGCATTTTTAGAAGATTGATTTTCTAACGAGCTACTCGTAGTCGCTTTTTTGCTATTAGATAAATCACTTTTAGCTAATCTTGTAGAATCTTGTGAGTTTAGATTGGATTGAATTGACCTTCTATGCGCATCAAGATTAGTAGACTTAGAAAAATTAGAAGACTTAGGGAAATTATCAGTCGTAGCAAAAGTGGATGTAATAGACCTAGTATGCTTAATAGAGCTAGCAGATTCATTAGGATTATTAGGCTCATTGGATTCATCATTGCTGGAAGACTTGCCAAAAATCATTCGACCCATAGCTATCACTCACCTACTTCCACTTGCATCTATACGCGACTTTATTTGCGACTTTATTTGCGACTTTACAGATTGCTTATTATCGCTTGTTTGCCGACTATTATTGCCCATTTAGCTTATTGCTTTAAGCGTAACTCTTCTAGCATAACAGACGTCATAGTGGTAATGCTTCCAGCACCAACCGTAAAAAGTACATCTCCACTATTAGCTCGGCGAGCAAGAAGCAAAGCACCATCCTTCATGTCTTCTACAGCTTCAATATTGCAATTAAGCGCACATTCTTTAGCTGCGTTAACAATAGTCGAAGCGTGAATATTTGGAAAATCTTCCTGCTTTTCTCGAGCTGGGAAAATGCCTGTTACGATTACGTCATCTGCAAGAGATAAAGCAGAAGCAAATTCGCGCGCAAAAGAGCGCGTTCTAGAAAACAGATGTGGCTGGAAAAGCACGCGAATCGTAGAATCTGGATACCTTCTTCTTGCAGCGCGCAAAAGAGCGTCGATTTCTGTAGGATGATGCGCGTAATCGTCTACAACCGTTACTCCGCCAACGCATCCGCGAATGTCAAATCTTCTAGAAGCACCAAGGAAGCTCGAAGCTCCATCTGCTGCATCTTTAGGATTCATGCCCAAAAGTGTTGCTGCAATAATCGCAGCACACGCGTTTCTAGCATTATGTAAGCCTGGAATCATAAGATTAACGCTTATAGAATCGCCGTTAAAGTCAATAGCAAACGACTCACTGCCACTACCCGTCTGTTCGCTTTCGTGATTAATAAACGCAAACTTTACAAGGCTTTTTACTCTATTACTTAAGCAAGAAACACTATTCTTACTACTTGCGTAGGCGATTGTTTTTTTAAGAGAATCATCGCTTAAATCCTCTAAAACAGCGCGAGCGCCATCATCATCTGCACAAATCACAACAAATCCTAGAGCATGGCTTAAATGCTCAACAAACGCTGCGCGATAATTTTGCGCATTTCCATAATGGTCTAGGTGGTCCGCTTCTACGTTTGTAACAATTGCAATATATGGATTGTATTTTTCAAAGCTGCCGTCTGATTCGTCCGCCTCCGCAACCATAACACTTCCGCAACCAGCATGACCTCCGTCAACTTCGCCGCCGCCCTGCGCTTGAATCGAACCGCCAATCGCATAACTCGGGTCTGCTAAATCGCCTTTACCACAAACTTTCAAAATATGAGCCAAAAGAGAGCTTGTTGTAGTCTTACCATGCGCTCCCGCAACAGTCACACCTTTTTTAGAGCTTAAAAGTAAAGATAAAATGTCACTTCTGTGAACAAGTTTTACGCCATTTTGCGCAGCCGCCACTACTTCTGGATTATTTGGCTTAATCGCGCTAGAGTACACAAGAATATCTGCATTTTTTACATGGCTTGCACTTTGACCAATTTGCACATTTATGCCGAGTTCTTCTAAGCGACTTGTGTGGTCGCTTTCTTTACTATCGCATCCGCTTACACTAACGCCTTCTTCGTGCAACATCTCTGCTAAAACGCTCATTCCAGCGCCGCCAATGCCAATAAAATGCACAGAACCTAAAGAATTTACAGTTTGATCTTTACTAAAAGCAGCACAAATAGGATTCATATTAATTTCCATGATTATTTTTTGCTTTCTTTTGCAATCTTAAGAATATGCTCTGCCATTACTCTTGCAGCATTACGAATGCCGTATTTCCAAGCCTTTTCGCGCATCTTGCAAAGCTCGTCTGGGTTATTAAGCAATTTCAACACGTTTGCGCGAATCCAATCATCGCTAAAATCGCAATCGTTTACAATAATCGCCCCCCCTGCGTTTGCAACAGGTTGTGCGTTAAATCGCTGCTCACCGTTTCCAATTGGAAGCGGCACGTAGATTGCAGGAACGCCAATCGCAGAAACTTCTGCAACAGTTCCAGCGCCCGATCGGCAAATAACCAAGTCCGCGCAAGCAAAAGCCCAATCAATTCGCTCTAAATATTCACAAATATGGTAATCACCAAGGCCTGCATGCTCTGGCTTAATGTCGTTTATTTGATTAAGACCAGCCGAACGCTCAACATTATCTTTAACTTCTTTAGATTTTCCGCTACCTGTAAGATGAATGATTTGCGCGCATTTTAGTAAATCGCCAGCAGCAATAGAAACAGCTTCATTAATGCTTTTAGCACCCAAAGACCCGCCAGTTACAAGAATAATCGGCCTGCTAGGGTCTAGTCCAAGATTTTTAGCGCCTTCAAATCTAGCTAAATCAATGTCTTGAGTAATCTTTGCGCATAAATCGGATATGGATTTTCTAAGAGGAAGACCAACTCTTATAGCTTTGCTATTCGACGCCGCCTTTGCGACTAAACCAGTGCCATCGTAAACGCACCCAATCATGCTTGCCCAACGCGCGCCAAGCTTATTTGCCATTCCAGCGCGCGCATTTTGCTCATGAATCACAATAGGCAAATGCATTTTATGCGCTTGTGCATAAACTGGAGCAGACGCGTAACCGCCAAATCCAACAACAATATTCGCATGCCTTTGCTCAAGAATCTTAGCAACCTTGCGCGTTTCGCGAATCCACTTAAAAGGAAACTTAAGCATGTACAAATTAGGTTTTCTAGGGAATGGAACTTTTTCAATAACGTCTAATGGCAGACCAGACTTAGGAACTAGCGTTTTTTCTAAACCAGCATTAGTGCCAATAACACTGATTTCTACCGACTCATCTAAATCTTTTAATGCATGCGCTACAGAAAGAAGAGGATTAACGTGACCAGCAGTGCCCCCGCCTGCTAGAACAACATGCAAAGAATTGCTATCTTTATATTGATCTTGCGCCAATTCGCCACCTACAATCTGCTTATTTAATAATCCCAATCAGAAATCCCAATCAGAACTAATCTACTTAAAACTTTAATATATGACTTAACAATTAAATATAAATTAAACAAAATTTTTACGAAAAGCGGATTTTATAATTTTATAATACTTTCCCAATTTTGATTAACACTTGTTTTTGATTAACACTTGTTTATTATTGAGCTGATTAATCACCACTTTGCTGCCGCGATTTTGCACGCTTTAATGACCATTTATTCCCAAATTTTATGTTCGGATTGCTCTTAATAAAACTATCCGCAACACCCATCGCAAGAAGACACATAACAAGAGAAGATCCACCTGCGGAAACAAATGGCATAGGAACGCCCATAACTGGCAAAATCTGAACAACAACCAAAATGTTTATTAGTCCTTGGCCAACAATCCAAGTAGCAATGCTAATAAGAGATATTGAAACAAGCTTATTTGTTGATTGCAAGGCAGAAGTTAGCAAGCACCATCCAATTACAATGTAAAGAAGGATTACGCAAGAAGCAACAATAAAGCCCATCTCTTCGCCAATGATTGCAAAAATAAAATCGTTGTGAGCATACGGCAAATAATTCCACTTTTCTCTAGAATTACCTATGCCAACTCCCATTATTCCACCAGACGCCATTGCGTATTGCGCATGAATCGACTGAAAACAAACGCCTCTAATTGACTTTGCATCGCATCCATGAATCGTAGCAAGAATACGACGCATACGATTTTGGCTAGTTACAACAAGCAATAAAACCGCTGCACAAGCCGTTATAAGGGCCACAACAAGCCATTTTGTAGGGAATCCTCCCACATAAAATGCCACAACAGCAATAAGCAAAATAATAAGAGCTGTACCAAGATCCTTGCCTGCAACAACTAAAAGAACCGAAACACCCAAAGCTGCAACTGTTGGAATATATGCGCGCATAGCAACACGCTTATAAGCCTTTTTTGCAAGAATAAGTGCCATTGGTAGCCAAATGCATATAGCAAGTTTGGTGATTTCTGCTGGTTGCATTGTAAGCGGGCCTATTTTAATCCAGCTAGCATTACCATTAACCTCGTGCCTAATACCTGGAACAAAAGTCAAAAATTGCATAAAAACCGATATTGCGTAAATGGTAATAATCCTGCTTTTATAAAAATCAACAGGAAGATGCGAAAAAATCAAATATCCAGCAAGACCAATAACGCAATAAAACAGTTGGCTCATTCCAGAACCCCAAGGGCCAGCTCCGTAAGTAATCATCGTTACCGACGAGCTTGAAAACACCATAAATAAGCCAAAAACGGTTAATATTACAACAGATATTCTTAGTCCAAAAAGACACCACAATGGGTTAAAAATACTGCGAATACCAACGTATTGCTTAAAAGCCTTTGTATTATCACTAAATGTTTCTTTAACGCCAAAAGCATTATTTGAAGACTCCACTTTACTGCCAAAAATGCCAAAACCGCGTTTTTTAAGCTTTTTAGGGCTTCTAGAACTTGATGAGCTAGCTTTTTTATTGTTCTCATTCATGGCTCTTAACCCATCGCTCAGATTCTTTAGCAAAACGATTGCCACGATCTGCGTAAGAAACAAATTGATCCATAGAAGCGCATGCTGGTGCCAGAAGAACAACATCTCCAGGCTGCGCGTACCTTCCAGCAGCTTGAACAGCTGTAGAAATAACTTTTTGACCCAAAGTAGAATCCGCGCTAAGAACTGGCGAGTTCTCAACCTCTTTAAGAACGCGATCATCTACAGAATCAAAAGATTCGAAACCTTCGCCATTCGCAGAAACTATTGTTACAGGAATACCCTGGCCTTTAGAATTAAGCGCTTCTACAATCGGCTTTTGATCTAGTCCAATAACAACAACAGCCTTAATAATACTACGATTTTGATTAACTAAATCTTCAAAATGACCGCCTTTTGCAAGGCCTCCAGCAATCAAAATTACGGATTTTTTGCCAAAACTAGAAATAGAAGCGGCAGCAGCGTGAGCGTTAGTAGCTTTTGAATCGTCCACAAAACGAATCGAGTGTTCTGGAAGACTATCTTTAGCTTTTAGAGTTGCAACAGTTTGAATCCTATGCCCTCCTGGAGCAAAGTTGCACAATGCTTTAACTGCATTTTCAACGTCTTGTTTTAAGCCAAGAGTTAAAGATAGTGCAGTTAGTGCGTCTGCAAGAAGATGAGGATACACGCTTCCATCTGGCTCGCATAAATGTTTTAGTTCTTTTAGCGCTACTATTTTAACTGGCTCGCCAATTTTTGCGCCAGCAACGCCACTTTTGTCTACAATCCAGCCATTTTCAACGCCTATTTCTCCGCATTTTGGAGCGCTGAGCGTAAAACCGATTTTTTTACAACCATCTTTGACTTGTGCATTTTTTGCTAATTCGCTAACTCGTGAATCTTGAGCATTGTACACAAGCGCTTTTTTAACACCATTAAAAACTTTCGACTTATCTTTTGCATAAGCTCCAATGCCGCCGTGCCAATCCAAATGGTCAGCCGCAATATTAGTAATCGCAGCGCAATCCAACTCTAAGGAATTAGTAAAATGAAGTTGGAAAGAGCTTAATTCAACACATAACGCGTCGTGTTCTTTTTCTAGCGCAGCGTAAGAAACAGACTTGCCAATGTTGCCAACTGCAGGAGCATCTAGACCGCAAGCTGTAAGCATATCGGAAGTCATCTCTGTTGTAGATGTTTTGCCATTCGTTCCCGTAATTCCAATCCATGCAGCTGGAAGACTTGTTTTAAGCGACTTTACGCGCACAAGCCACGCAAGCTCCACTTCGCTGATAACTGGAATATTGCGCTTTTGAGCCTCTAGAATAAAAGGCGTTCTAGGGTTAAAAACTGGCGATGTTACAACGGCATCAATCGCGTTCCAATCGATTTTAGAAAAATCGTGGATTTGTGCTTCCTCTTTGCGTTCGTCTGCGCTAGTCGCATTAGCGCCAACAGTTTTAAGCACTTCCATAGCTCCTATGCCAGAAACACCTAATCCTGCTACAAGAACGTTATGGAACGGGAACTCATTGTGTAAAGAGAACTCCTTGCACAAATCATTTGCAACATTGCTCATATAATCACCCTAAATCAACAATCCAGAACGGCCTGCCCAATCCGCATAGAACGTCATCAATGCAGACAGAACAAACATAAGCTCAATCATCCAAAAACGAACAACAACTTTGCCTTCTGCCCATCCAACAAGCTCAAAATGATGATGAATTGGCGCCATTTTGAACACGCGCTTATGCGTCAACTTAAAGCAACCAACCTGAATCACATCGCTGCAAGTTTCTGCAACAAAAAGTCCGCCTAAAATAACAGCCAAAAACTCTGTGTGAGTAGCAATGGAGAGCGCAGCAAAAAGGCCACCTAAAGCCAAGGAACCAGTGTCTCCCATAAACACTTGAGCAGGATTTGAGTTGTACCACAAGAATCCAAAGCAAGCAACAGCAGCACAAACAGAAATAATTGTTAAATCAAGCGGATCCGATACAGCATAAGAGAATCCAAAATGACCGCCGCCTTTAACGTGGTAGCTTTCCCAAAAAGCAATAAGCGCATATCCTGCAAAAGCAATCATAGAAGATCCAGCAGCAAGCCCGTCTAATCCATCTGTAAGATTTACAGCATTAGACCATGCAGCCATCAAAAAGTTTACCCAAACAATAAAAATTACAATTCCTATTGCTTTGCCAAACATAGAAAAATCAAAGAATGGCTTTTCTATAAAACTCATGCCAGGCTGCGCGCTTGCAATGCCCGACTGAGTTGGAAGCATAAGAGCCAAAAGCGCATAAATGCTTGCAAAAATAATCTGACCGAATAACTTTGCTCGCACAGAAAGGCCAAGATTCTGCTTTTTTCTAACCTTTGCAAAATCATCAACAAAACCTAAAAAGCCCATTGAAAGCATTGCAAAAAGAACAAGAACTGCAGACCAAGAAGGCGTTCTGCCAACAGAAAAATACCTGTATAAAGCAGATGCAGCCCAGCCAACTACAACAGCAAGATTAATAACAACACCGCCCATTGTAGGAGTGCCACGCTTAACTAAATGGGATTGCGGGCCGTCTTGGCGAATGTATTGTCCGTAATTTAATCGGTGTACTAAGCGGATTAAAAGCGGCGTGCCAACAATAGTTACTATTAGCGAAACCACTATTCCCACAATAAGCGCAATCACAGGTTAACCTCCGTATGTTTGTTAAGGCTAGCGTTAAGACTCTTACTAAGTTTAGCCCAGCTTTCAGCCAAAACACTCAGCCCCGAAGCATGAGACCCCTTTAACAACACAACAGTACTAGAATGCTCACCCACAAGACTCCAAACAATATTATTCGCCTCAATACAATCATGCACAAAGTACACGTTGTTTTTAGAATCAACATTGTTATTTTGATACTTATTTACAATGTTATTTCTGTTATTTCTGTTATTTTGCCAATTATCTCTAGCACCTTTAGCTATGCAAGAAGCTAATTCATCTAATTTTTCACTCGTGGAAGATCCAACGGAAATTATTGCGTCAATATTCTTTTGTGCAACATATTTTCCTATAGACTCATGCATGTTATATTCGTCTTTTCCAAGTTCCAACATTGAGCCTAAAACAGCGATTCTAAAAAGTTTAGTGGATGAAGACTTGGCAGAATCGGCAGAATTTGCAGAATCTGCAGAATCGTCGGAGTTAGAAGAGTTAGCGGAATTAGAAGAATCATTTGACTCATAAGAGCATAATCCGTCAATTCCTGCTTTCATAGAGTCTGGATTTGCATTAAATGAATCGTCAATAAGTGTAAACTTTTTATCATCTTTGCAAATAACAGAAATTTGCATGCGATGCGGACTAATATGCGAAACTTTATTCAAAACTAGAGCAATGTTTTTAAGACTCATTCCAAAATATCGTGCAACATTTGATGCAGCAAGAGCATTCATAACATTGTGCGCGCCAGGAAGCGCAAGATGTAGTGTTGCACTATTTTCGCTAGTCGCGATGTTTACACTATCTGCACTATTTTCGCTAGTCGCACTATTTTCGCTTTCGATAATCGTAAATTTTGCACAACCACTTTCGTCTAAAGAAATATCTTGCGCGCGCAATTGATAATTGCCATTATTCGACGCATCAAAATTGCCATTATTATCAACATTTAAGCCAAACCAGCGAACTTTATCTTGATCAGCCAGCTTGCTCATAGACGCAACGCGAAAATCATCTGCATTCAAAATCGCAACACCATGAGGCAAAAGTCCCCTAACAATCTCACTCTTAGCTTGCGCAATTTTTTCTACAGATCCAAATTCGCCCAAATGAGCAACACCAACTTTTAATACGACCGATAAATCAGGAGGCGCAATAGTTGTGAGCATTGCAATTTCTCCAACATGATTTGCACCCATCTCCGCAATAAGGAATCGCGTATTCTCGTTTACACGCAAAGACGTTAATGGCAATCCAATCTCGTTATTAAAAGACCCAACGGGCGCAACTGTATTGCCAAGCGTTGAAAGCAAAGCATTAAGCATATCTTTTGTGGTAGTTTTTCCAACGGAACCAGTTATGCCAATAATACTAAATGGCGTATTTAACGCGCGGCGGCGAACTAAATTATGTTTTGCTAAAAGCCCAAGCGCTTCAACCGAATTTTTAACAACGATTTGAACAATCTTGTTTTGCACACTTTCATCTAGCAAAACAGCATGTTCCACAATCGCAGCTTTGGCTCCAAGTTGAGCTGCTTTTTGAACAAAATCGTGTCCGTCTACTCGCTCGCCCTTTATAGCAATAAATACCGCTCCGCAAGCAACGTTACGCGAATCACTTGTAGCGAAATTAACAATATCGGTGCCTTTTACATAATCGCAAGACGCCGAATCGCAAGATGCAGACGAACCACATAAAAGCTCGCTTGCGTTAACAGCATCTGCTACCTCTTTAATGCTCATAGGCATCATATGAGTGCTATCTTGCGTAAAAACAGTGTCTGTAATTTTATTTTGCTTGCTATTTTGCTTGCTATTTTGCTCTATTGAAAACATTTTCTGCTCTTAAATATTGGTTTCTATTTTAGTTCGTGAGATACTCGCAACGCGCTCTTAATTGTTCCTCTTCTAACACCAGCAGCAAGAACCATTGCGATTGAAAGAGAAAGATGTTTACTAACACTTTTGCCGCCGATTTGATCTGCTAATGCAGCTAACTCATCGGATTCCCTAGAACGCATTACACAATAAGATCTTTCGTGACTTATAAATCCATACCTTTGTTGCAAATTATAAAAACTCATTACAGGGCGCGCAGATTTTACGCTTGATTCGTCAATCTTGGAATCGTTCTTGTAATCAATCTTAGAATCATCTTTTTTATTACTATATATAAGTGATTCCGATGATTCTTTAGACTTAGACTCATGCGAATCTTGCGAATTTTGCGAATCTTCTGAATTAGCATCCACTTTAGATTTGGCTTCTAATGTGCCGCTTGCTTGCGACTTATCTTTTGAATTTGCCAAGCTTGAATCATATGCCAAATCGCCACCACTGTGTTCAATAGCTTGCGAACTGGAATCTGACTTATACAAATCAAGACTTCCTGCCATTGCGAGCGCATTATTGCTTTCAACTCCAAGAACATCAATGTTTACAGATTGCAAAGCGTCTTTTTTAAGAGTTGCAGAATTTAACGCTATAACAACAGCTGCAGCACCATCTTCTACACATACCGACAAATTGTGCTGAATATCCACTATTCCAAGCGGATATTCTAAATCCAGTTCTCGCTGAAGAGAATTAGACCCCGCAGCGCTTATAACACCAATTGGGTTGCCAAGCATATGAAGAAAATCTGCTAAACGTATAACATTTGCGTAGACTTCGTCATCATCATCGCCAGCAACCGCAAAAGTCGCTATAAAAGAAGATGGGTCATTATTAACATCGCAAGCAAGTTTGCCCAAAGTTACTGGATTGTTGGAAGAAACTAAAAGTGGAATACCAACGCTCATCGCTTCGGACCTAAACTCTGGAGTAACCATTGCTGCGTATGCTCCAGCATCTCTAGCAGCTTCCAATTGTCTTTTATCTACACGATTTGCAGGAATAAAAAGACACCCAGGCTTAACATTCCTAACATCACACGCTAAAGACGTAATTGTTATTCCAGAAGCAAAAGATGGTATTACTTCAAAACCGTATTGTTGTGCAGCAAAACCAAGAGTTACTCTTGTTCTAGAAAATTCATCAACAGCATTCATACTCGCACTCGCCCTCGTTCGCTATCTATTACCATTGTACAGCAATAGGATCGGTGCGAGGAGTCGATACTGGAACGTTGTACTTTTGCATTAGGAACTCGCCTATTGTTTTTATAATAGTCGCCGCAGTATAAACACCGAATGTACCTTCTGGATTGCTTAATGCTACAGTTATTGCAAAACGTGGATTATCTACAGGCAATATTGCTGCGCAATCTGCAACAATAGAGCTAAGAGCTCCGCCAAATCCAGCAACTTCTGCAGTACCACTCTTTGCAGCAATGCGATATCCATTAACAGATATGTAGCTACCGTAATATTCTGCAGCGGACTCCATAGCATTTAACATTTGATCAGCAACATGCTCATCCAACACCCTAGTGCCTTCTGGCCTCTTGCGCTCCGTAACTCTACCATGAGGGTCAATTACAGACTTTATAATCGATTGCTTAAGTCTTACGCCTTTATTTGCGATTGTTGATATAGCATTAGTTATTTGCAAAGCGTTTGTTGCATAACCCTGACCGAACAAAACAGTGTTTTGCTTACGACCATCCCACGATTGAACACTCGGAAACAAACCTTGGGATTCTCCTTGCAAGCCTAATCCAGTATATTGTCCAATTCCAAACTTAGACAAAAACTCATAACGCTTGTTATTTGGATATTTTTCGCCAGCCATAATCATGCCAACGTTAGAAGATTCCTTCAAAATGCCTGCCAAAGTGAGCCTCATAACACCATGATTATGAGCGTCGTGGAAAAGCTGACCCTGCTTTTCAATGCTTCCTGGAACAGCAAACTTATCTGATAACGAGCGCGCGCCCGTCTGAAGCATGCCTGCAACTGAGAAAACTTTACCAATGGAGCCTGGCTCAAACACTTGGCTAACAGCTTTAGAAACAGACGCTCTAGCTTCGGCAGAACCAGCTTTAATACTATCGCTATCTTCTAGAGCAACGATTTCTCCAGTGCGAATATCTTGAACAACAGCAACGCCCCATCCAGCTTTATACCTGTTAATGCCATCTAGAAGAACCTTCTTAACGTACCAATCTACATCGCTATCAATAGTTAGCTTTATGTCGTTACCGTTTACAGCATCTTTATATTCGCTTACCGTTCCAGGAATTTTCTCATTTCCAACGTTATTTCCCTGGTATTTTTGATATCCATCTTTACCAGTTAGAACCTTATCTTGAGAAAGCTCTAGTCCAGATTCGCCAATTTCTCCTCTTCTGCCCTTTGCTTCCTTGCGAGCGCTTTCTTCAGCGTCTTTAACGGAACCGATTAAAGCACCAAGAATAGGGCCACTCGAGTATACGCGTTCGCTACTGTTTTCTGCATAAACACAACCAGAAAGATTAAGCTTGTCTATTGCGCGCTTAACAGAAGGCTTAACATTTCTTTTAATAACAGCGTAACGTCCTACGCCTGCAATCTTGCCGCCTATTTCAACAGAACTCATATGCAAAATAGGAGCCAAAAGACGTGCTACAGCAACAGCGCCAGTTCCTTCAACATCTTTGCCATTAATTGCATGACAATTCCCAGCAGTTTGCTTTGTGCAAGGAGTTGGCTTAAAAGACTGAGCGTTCATAGGGTCTGCGATTATGTTGTATCTTTCAACGCTTTGAGCTAAAACGGTACCGTTTGCGTCTAAAATACGACCTCTACGAGCGAGTATTGGACGAGTTCTGCTACGTTCTGCCTGCGCCGCCTGAGCAGTAGAACGTGCATTGATTAACTGTATAAAGCTAAGCTTTACTATTGCTATAGACGCAATAAACGCGAATATCATTGCAACAGCAATACACTTTTTTGCAAAAACCGTGTTTCGTATAACGCTAGTTTGAGCGCCATAACGTGCATTAGCTCCAGAAGAAGCATAACCAGAACCAGAACGCGCGGCATTACTGCCGTATGATCTGTACAACTTACTCGTATTGAATCTGCTCTTGCTGATTTTGCTCACTCTGCTTGTAGTAGAGTGCAACTTTTTACCAGCAAGTTTGGCATAATACAATACTGTTTTCATTTTGCCTGAGTATTTGGCGAAACGTTGCTTGATTAGGCGGTTCATCAATGTTTCTCCTTATTTTTTTGTTCTGGCTGTTGTTTAGTTTGTTGTTTAGTTTTGTCTGATTTAGTTTTGTCTGGTTTAGTTTTATCTGGTTTAGTTTGTTGTTGTTTAAGTTTTTGCTTTGCTTGCTGCTGTTTAGCTTGCTCCTGTTTAGCTTTTTGAGCTTCAATAGCAGCTTGTTCTGCCTTCTTTTTATTGGCATAAGCACTTAAATCAACTGTTATTGCTCCCTGTTGTGGAATCATTCCCATATCTTGTGCTTTTGCTGGAAGATCCGCTTCTAGCGCATCTAACATTGTTTGCGCAGTTTCCACATCTTGACGAAGCCTAGAGATACTTGATTGAGTGGCAGCTTGTTCAAAAGATATCTCCGCCATTTTTGTTCGCAACAACAAAGACGTAGTAGGCGTAACAAAAAGGAAAATAACAACAATAATCAAGTTGAAAAGAGGAGCTTTACGAGTGTTACTCCACTCTATAACTCTATGTAAGTGATTCATTACTGTGTAAGACCTACGGTCAGAGGCACTAAACACTAATGGAATCGACTTTAAAACGCGATTTTGCCTTGAATTATTACCAGCTGCCTTCTCGTTTACTCGCCCAGCAGGAGCAGATGAATTTGCATAAGACGCAGCAATCCTAGAAGCACGGTTTTTACTTGGCTTATCCATTAGAACCTGCCTCCTTTGCTGTTATTTACACCATTCGCTTTAGAAGAAGAACGATGCAAAGATGAATCTTCTCCTTGAGCAATAGCTGTAAAGTCTTTAATCCACCTATCTGGAATATCTCTAATAAGCTCCACTGCGCGTAAGCGAACAGAAGAAGACCTTGTATTATTTGCAATTTCTTCTTTAGATGCTTTAATAGCTCCGCGAGTTAAAGACTTAAAGAAAGGTTTTGCACTTTGCGGAATAATTGGCATATTTGCTGGAACATCTACTTCTAAGCCTTTATTCATAAAACGCTTAACCGTAATATCTTCCAAAGAATGATAAGACTCAACAACAATTCTGCCACCGTTATTTAAGCGCAAAGCAAGCTTTGGCAGAGTCCTAGAAAGCTTATCTAGCTCTCCATTAACTTCGATTCTAAGAGCCTGAAAAACTCGTTTAGCTGGATTTCCTGGAGCACGATGAGCACGCGGAATAACATGATCCACTAAATCAACAAGTTGACCAGACGTTTTTATTGGATTCTCTTGTCTAACTTGCACTATTTTTCTTGCGATTGGCCCAGAAAAACGTTCTTGACCATACTCACGGAATATTTGAGCAAGACTGGATGCACTATAAGTAGCAAGAATGGTTTCAGCAGTAACACTTTGAGTTGTATCCATACGCATATCTAAGGCTGTGTTATGAGAATAAGAAAATCCTCTATCTTCCTCGTCTATTTGCAAACTAGAAAGACCCAAGTCCATAAACGCTGCGTCAATCTTATCGATTTCTAAATCTTCAAGAACTTTGTCAACTTCATCAAATGCAGCATGCACTGGAATAAAACGAGTCTCTAAGCCTTCGTCGCGCATTCTTTTTGTCGCTAAGCCAAGAGCTTCACTATCTCTATCTATTCCAATAAGAGTTGCAAGTGGAGCAGCTTTAAGAAAAGCTGTTGCGTGACCCGCAAGTCCAAGAGTGCAATCAACAACAATAGAATCTTTGTGATCTAATGCTGGAGAAACAAGATCTACGCAGTCTTCCAACAACACTGGCGCATGAATTGTAGATAAATCTTTCATTGTGCCACCGCCGGAAGAACATCATTTGCAATATCTGCATAATCTTGCTCTTTATCTGCAAGATAATTGTTCCAAGCAGATTTGTTCCATATTTCTGCGCGAGTTCCAACACCAATTACAACAATCTCATCTCCAAGATTTGCATAATCCCTTAGCATTGGAGGCACCACTATACGTCCTTGCTTATCTGGCTCCTGATCAACAGCGCCAGAAAGGAAGACTCTAAGGTAGTCTCTTGCAGACTTATTACTCATAGATGTGAGCTGAATCTGAGTTGTAATACGCTCAAACTCTTGCATTGGAAGAACATAAACGCATCGCTCTTGTCCGCGAGCCATAACAAAACCATCACCCAACTGGGATCTGAATTTTGCAGGTAAAGCCACACGTCCCTTTGCATCTATTTTTGGAGAATAAGTTCCAAGAAGTATCGGATTCTTTACGTGATTATTAGCCTGACTTTGCAAATTATTAGCACCAAAAACCGCGTCTTGAGGCAAAGGAGTGGATGTAAAAGCCGAAGACATAGGTTGAGGTTGCATAACAGGCTGCATAACAGGCATTTGAGGCATTTGCTGCGCTTGATACATTGGCGGCATTTGCGGCATCACATAATAAGGCTGAGCGTACGCTTGAGAATTTTGCATTGGCATATGCGCATCTTGAGCATTAGCTTGAGCCGTATTTTGAGAATCATAACCAGATGGATTTTGAGCATGCTTAAAGGAGGAATTGGCTTTATCTTGCGCATTTGCGCCAGCTTTATTACTAGCCATAAATCCATCTCCTTTTCAACATGCAATATGCCACTTGCACATCATTCACCATTTTACCCCATTTCTCACCAAAAATCCCCACTTTTTTGTAAAAAAATAATATTTTTTTAACTCAGATTGGAAACATGCAACGTGTATTAGCCTCGAGGTATACTTAAACGCCTAGTTTTAGCCCAACTTTTAAGAAGAACGGACACAAATGTCTACGTACTCCTCACAACTCAGCGAAGAACAACAAGCAGTTAATTGCGCTTACAGTCGATTAGATAACTTGCGTTCAACAATCCGAGCAAGGCTTGATTCTGTACGCGCTGCAGGCTCGCATGGCTCACCAACTCAGCGAACAGAACGAGATTCTTTTGCAACAATGTACGAAGATCGTTTAACGCAACTTAGAGCTGTAGAAGATAGACTCGTGTTCGGCAGACTAGACAGCCTAGAAGGCATAAGACGTTACATTGGAAGAATCGGTTTACTAAGCGAAAATCACGACCCAATCTTAACTGATTGGAGAGCAGAAGCAGCCAGACCATTCTACGAAGCAACTCCTTCAAATCATGGAGACATTGTTATGCGTAGGCACATAACTCTTAAATTCCGAGAAGTTGTAGGAGTTGAAGACGAGATTCTAGATATTCATTCAGACGAAGTAAACAAAGCATCTAAGCAAGGAACACTTACTGGCGAAGGTGCATTGCTTGCTTCTCTAGGTTCTCGTAGAACTGGAAAAATGACGGATATTGTTGCAACCATTCAGGCAGAACAAGACCGCATTATTCGCGCTCCTCTTGACCGTACAATTGTTGTTCAAGGTGGACCCGGTACAGGCAAAACTGCAGTAGCTTTGCACAGAGCAGCATACTTGCTCTACACGCATCGCAGAAAGCTTGAAAGATCAGGCGTTTTGATTGTAGGACCAAGCTCCGCATTCTTAAGATACATAGATCAAGTTTTGCCATCTTTGGGTGAAACTGGTGTTGTTAGCAGAACTATAGCGGATTTAATCCCAAACATTCATGCAACAGTGCAAGACACTCCTCATGCAGCAAAACTTAAGGGAATGTACCGCATGAAAAACGTTATTCAAAACGCTATTTGCGCAAGAATACGTATTCCTAAAGATTTGCCAACACTACGCATAAATGGTTTTGCTGTGCAATTAAAGAAGGAAGATATAGAGCTTGCGCAATTAGACGCTCAGCGCACACACCAGCCTCATAACCAGGCGCGTAAAACATTTGTAAAGTCAGTTATAAGTTCGCTTAGAAACAGGTATCTAGAACAACTTGATTATGTTCCTTCCCAAGCGGAGATATCCGACATTACTTCGCAACTTAGAATGGAAAATAAGCTCAAGATTACATTAAATCTTGCTTGGCTACCTATGAATGCTAATTGGCTTATAGACCAACTCTTTTCTAAACCTG
Organism: Gardnerella sp. c12Ub_1; assembly: GCF_055804375.1. Classification (NCBI taxonomy): domain Bacteria; kingdom Bacillati; phylum Actinomycetota; class Actinomycetes; order Bifidobacteriales; family Bifidobacteriaceae; genus Gardnerella; species Gardnerella sp. c12Ub_1. The sequence continues at coordinate 738,320 of NZ_JANUZC010000001.1, forward strand.
AACAACTTCGCATATATGCTCCTTGGTTAAGTGAAAATGATATTCGTGCATTGATTAGACCAAAAGGAAGTCCTTTAACTCAGTCCGACATCCCACTTCTTGACGAAGCTATGGAGCTACTAGGCCCAGATCCAAAGATTGAAGCACAAAACGCTGCTCTCGCTCGTAAAAAACTCGAAGAACAGCAATATGCTTCCGATACTCTTGCACAAAATGGCATAGGGAATGGCATTATTACCGCCGATATGCTTATTGAGAATATTCAAGGTAACGATGCAAGTATGGTTGCAAATCTTGCCGCGTCTGATAGAGAGTGGACTTATGGCCATGTTGTTGTAGATGAAGCGCAAGAGCTTACTGCAATGGATTGGCGTATGCTAATACGCAGGTGCCCTTCACGCTCATTTACAATTGTTGGCGATGTTGCACAAACCTCCTCTTTAGGCGGTACACATAGTTGGCAAAAAAACATGAGCTCATTGTTTGGAAACGAAAACTGGGATCTTTATGAACTAACAATTAATTACCGTAATCCTAAAGAAGTTTCTGAAGCTGCAGGAAAAGTTGCAAATAATTCTGGCTTATATATATCAACAGTTAATGCAGTTAGATCTGTTCCAGATTCGCTTGTTACACATACGGTTCAGAATCAAAATGAGCTTAATAATATGCTTTCTAAATATTGCATTGACTTATTTAACGAATTTGTTTCCGAAGACGGAAGCGGACGCGTAGCAATTATTGTTCCTCAAGAACTAATAGAGCATGCAAACAAAATCGTTAAAAATACTCTTAGCAAGAATCTTTCGACTAAGAAATATGCACGCATAATTCAGCAAAACTTTGACGATAGTCAAATTAGCGTTTGCAATGCGGAAGATGTTAAGGGATTGGAATACGATGCGGTAATTCTAATGCAACCTTCTGCCATCGAGCAGGAAGCAGCATCCAGACTTAGCGCAGCGGCAAATCTATACGTTGCAATGACAAGACCAACACAGCGTCTTGTTGTCTTGCGCACACAAGACGACGCCAATTTTTCAAAGTAATAATCACGAAGTAAAAGTACTGAGTAAACCCAACTATTAACAACCTTGTTATTTGTTTGACCCTTTAATTGGGTCAAACAAATCAGGTTATCCCTCACACTATAACCATATTTATTCTAAGACTCAACGATTCGCTAACAAACAGCAAATCAACATTCACACAAACTCAAATACTCAAACCTATGCTTATTCAGCAACATTCACAAAGTGTTCACTCAATGTAAAACATTGCACAATCACTTACTTTTCTTAAGATCATCTATTGCACGTTCAAAATCTTCCAAACCAGTAAAATTCTGATATACGCTAGCAAAACGAAGATACGCCACCTCGTCTAGTTCACGCAACGGCTTTAATATTGCTTTTCCAACATCTTCGGATGTGATTTGAGCTAATCCACGAGCACGTAAATCAGCTTCAACTTCCATTCCAAGAGTCTTTAGCTCCTCAGAATCTATTGGTCTACCCTGGCAAGCTTTTCCAACACCAGCAACCACTTTTGCCCTATCAAAAGGTTCCACAGAACCAGAACGCTTCATAACAAGCAATTGCGTAGTTTCTACTGTTGTAAAACGATTACCACACATCTGACACTCGCGCCTACGACGGATTGAATATCCATCCTCGCTGATTCTAGTGTCAATAACCTTAGTATCGGAATTCTTACAAAAAGGACAATGCATATATACAGCATACTAAAAATTAATTAAATATGTTATATATATTTCAATGTTTTATATAAATAAATCGATTTTTTCATATTTTTCCTCGTATATTTTATAAAATTTATCGCAAAACACTCGAATAGATGGATATATAGATACATCCATAACAACAAGTTGTTCAACAATTGGTTTAACGCTTAAATCATGACAACTACAGCATGCAGAATCATCGCAATAATATAATGTAAACAAATCATATGAATCTGACGAATTATATTCATAATCTGTACTCATGAATACTCCATTCTAATAATATTTGTAATAATAAAATTAGTTGTCAATAAAAGGTACGCGTATAGACTGCCCTACTTCTAAATCTGGAGAATCAAGATTATTTAATTGCATAAGGTAATCAACAGAATCAGAAATATTGCCATTTTTATCTGTTATGGATTTTGCATAACTCCACAATGTATCTCCAGGGCGAACAGTATACGTTATAAAGGATTTTGATACGGCTGAAACAGCTGGCTTTGGCATAAAAATAATCCAAGCAAAGCAAACTAACGCAGAAAAAACTATAAAACGCATAAATAATTTATTTTTGCGTTTTTTGTAACTCTTATTAGTCAAAACAGCACGATTTGGTGTTGAATAATTAACGCCATCAAAAGAGTTCAACTTCTTATACATAACTATCCTTTCTTACGTTTTAATTGACATGAACATTTGTTCTATCGAACAAGTGTATTAATCTTGACACATTTGTTCTAAAGATGCAACGGCGTGTCGAACATATGTTTGATTTTTTTAGAAAAGTGTATTAGAATGTAAAACAACGAAAGGAGACACCATGAATACCACCCAAAACGAGCTTAGTGATTCTGCGGCGCACAACGCTGAGCCACTAACAGATCGCCAGAGAAAAATCATGGATGCTATACAGCAATGCCTCGAAGAACATGGATTCCCTCCATCATTTAGAGAAATAGGTGAAGCTGTAGGCTTAAGAAGTCCTTCTTCCGTAAAACATCAATTACGAGCACTCGAGATGAAAGGATTAATACGAATAAGTGCAAATAAAGGTAGAGCAATTGAAGTTATTGGAGATTTTATACAAAAGAATAAAGAAAAAGCCCATGCATTGCTTGAAAAACAATCAGCTATCGATGTGAGCATGTATAACAGTGAGTCTTTGATAAACTCTCACGATGTTCCTCTTGTTGGAAGAATCGCTGCAGGAACACCTATAACAGCTGAACAACATGTTGAAGATGTTATGCGTTTGCCAGAAAGACTTACTGGAAGCGGAAATCTGTTCATGCTAGAAGTGCATGGAGATTCAATGATTGACGCAGCAATTTGCGACGGTGATTATGTTGTTGTGCGAGAACAGAACGAAGCAACAAATGGAGATATTGTTGCTGCACTGCTAGATAACGAAGCAACTGTAAAGACGTTTAGAAAAGAAAATGGTCACGTTTGGCTTATGCCTCACAATCCAGCGTACTCCCCTATAGATGGATCTCACGCAAAGATAATGGGCAAAGTTGTTACCATTTTAAGAAAAATTTAATGATTTAAGAGATTTACAAGATTTACGAGATTAAAACAACTAAAGAACGATACTGTTAAACGGATACAAATAAGCATATAAATAAAATCGCTGTGACCTATAAATCATATAGATTCTAAATCACAGCGATTAGAGAAAATAGATGGATAACAAGTATGTGCTCGCTTATTAAAACAAATTCATTGTTTAAGCGAGTGGATGAGAATCCTTAATGGTTACAGAAATTTGGCGACCATTTGGAGCAGAGTAGCTAACAGTATCACCCGCTTTAGCGCCAATAATTGCAGCACCAATCGGAGATTCTGGACTAATAACATCGTAATCGGTAGCAACAGCAATATCACGAGAGCCAAGAACATAAGTCATCTCTCGACCAGCAAGATCTAAAGTAACAACAGAGCCATTGCCAACAAGGCCTTCCGCTGGAGCCTCAAGAATCTTTGCGTTGCGTAGCTTAACAATAAGCTCGTTAATACGACCTTCGTTCTTGCCCTGCTCTTCGCGAGCAGCCTGATAGCCACCGTTTTCAGACAAATCGCCTTCGGCGCGAGCAGCAGCAATACGCTCGGTGATTTCATCACGATATTCACCTTCGCGATGAGCTAATTCTTCCTTAAGCTTATCGTAGGCTTCTTTAGTCAATAGAATTACTTTTTCTTCAGCCATTTTGCAATCTCCTTAACAAAGAATAAAGAATAAAAGCAACAAAACAATCACTCGCGTTTAGCGAGTAGAAATAATATCAATCACAAAAACGAGGGTGTCCGAACCACCAATTCCAGCCTGCGGAACACCTCGTGAACCATAACCATACTCAGGCGGAATAGAAACAAGTAAGCGAGAACCAACATTATGTCCTGGAACAGTACGATCCCATCCCTGAATAACCTGTCCAACACCAATACCAAAGCTGGCAGGAGTATGACGAGCAAAACTAGAGTCAAAAGGCTCACTTGCCCCCCAAACAACACCGTGGTAATTAACGGTAACAGTATCTCCAGCACGAACCAAAGGCCCATTGCCTTCTACCAATTCAACAACCTTAAGCCCTGCTGGCGGCTCAAGCGCTGGGAACGTCACCGTTGGCGTAGTACCAAATTCCGCAACTACTTCTGGCATATCCTGTGCCATTTTGCCTCCTTTATAACCTCTTATAATCCCTTACAAACATGTGTAAATGCTTGCAAAAAGCCACTAACACTTACAAACTATTCATTAAAAACTTTGAATATTATAACAGTTTTGCAATTTTATAGCGTGTTTTAGATTAGCACTCAACCGCTACCTATGCCAATACGTATGTAACTTGCATAACAATATAGCAACACAATGCAAGCAAATATGCAAAACATTCTTAAGGAAAATGCAATAAAATAGCTATAAATGCAATGACTATAACTAGCACTCAACTACGTTCACAGCTAAGCCACCCTTAGATGTTTCGCGATATTTAGACATCATGTCTTGGCCAGTTTCCTTCATAGTTTTAATAGCACTATCCAAGCTAACAATATGAGAGCCATCACCTAGAAGAGCCATTCTAACAGCGTTAATAGCAGTGTTGGCAGCCATAGCATTGCGCTCGATACAAGGAATCTGAACCAAGCCACCAACCGGATCACAAGTGAGACCAAGATGATGCTCAATACCAATTTCGGCAGCATTTTCAACCTGCTGCGGAGTTCCGCCAAGAACTTCGCACAGGCCTGCAGCAGCCATAGAACACGCAGAACCAACTTCTCCCTGGCACCCAACTTCTGCACCAGAAATAGAAGCATTGCGCTTAAACAAATAGCCAACAGCTCCAGAAGCAAGAAGGAACTTTATTATTCCCTCCTCGCTAGAACTGTCTACAAAACGCCAATAGTATTGCAAAACAGCCGGAATAATACCAGCGGATCCATTAGTCGGAGCTGTAACAATACGACCACCTCCAGCGTTTTCTTCACTTACTGCAAGAGCAAAAAGATTTACCCATGCAGAGTCAGAAGCTTCCAGAGCGCAATCAGCTCGCCTACGATTTTGCTTAAGCATATCGGAATTTGCAGCAAGACGAGCATACATACGCGGAGCACGCCTATGAACCTCAAGTCCGCCTGGAAGAATCTGCTGCTTAGAGTTACATCCATGTTCAACACACTCTTCCATAACTTCCCAAACATGCAACAAATAGGAACGAACATATTCGGAATTACCGTTATGCAAAGCAAGTTCGTTTTGCCAAACAATGTCACTTATGCTCTTATGCTCTTTTTTGCAAATCGAGATAAGTTCTTTGCACGTTGTAAAAGGATATGGAACAGGAGAGTCTTCATGCGAATCACTAGAAGATTCAGAATCTTTAGGATTAGAATCTTTAGGGCTATATTCACTTCCTTCCACATTTTCATCAACGCGGTCATGCAAGCCAATCATCTTATCGTTTGCATTGCCTTTGCGAATAAATCCGCCACCAATCGAATACCAAACTTGTTCGTCAACAGTATTACCAAAGGAGTCCAAAGCAACAAACCGCATGCCATTAGGATGCGCAGCCATGCGCCGCCACTTTTCAAAAACAACGTCGGAATCGTAGTCAAATTCGATAGTATGACTATGTGCAAGCGTTAAAGTTCCGCTTTTCTTACAATCTTCTCGAATAGTCATCATGTGTTCTGTATCAACATCGTCTGGAAGGTTACCTTCAAGACCAGCAACCGATGCACGATCCGTACCATGCCCCAATCCAGTAAGAGACAAGGAACCATACAGTGTGACTCGCACATGCGAAACGTCTTTAAGCTTTCCATTCTTTTGAAGAGAAGTCACAAAAGCATTCGCTGCGCGCATAGGACCAACAGTGTGTGAAGAACTAGGACCTACACCAACCGAGAACATTTCTAAAATACTGAACACATATCTATTGTAAGCACAATTATTAGTAGGCACGACACGCTACATCAACGGTCACTATCATAAGAGTGCAAAACACTACCATCGTTTACATTATCAATCCAGTTTTCAATCAAGTGACTAACAAGATGCAAAACTAACCAGATAACAAAGGCAAAAATTACAGCACAAATCATAACAAACATTGCATTTCCACTCACAGGAACATGCAAATCAAAGAAATGCGCAACAAACGGTATAAATGCACCAATAACTCCAGCCGCAGCAAAGAATAAGACCATGATTCCACGCCAAGAAATAAGCGGCTTAGAAACTGTAGCCAAAACTGCAACACCGAGCACAAAAATAGTAACAGCACAAATAGTGCGAGTTACACCAACAGCGTGCACGGATTCAACAATAAGCCTAGAAGCGTTAGCGTTAGAAGAATCAAGACCACGCGCAAGCATTAAAGGAGAAAGAATGGACACAACCAAAACAGACACAGCAACAGCTATACCATTTGGTAAAGCAAAACGAACAACACGATGCAAGAATCCAGGAACGTAGCGCCTTGTATTAGGAGCCAAAGCTAGCAAAAATGCTGGAATACCAATGGTTAACGAACCGATATAGGTTATGTGACGAGGCAAATATGGGAAATTAAGACCGAGCAAAACCACACCTGCAGAAATTAGTGCAGAATACACGGTTTTAACAAGGAACAGTCCTGCAACACGTTCCATGTTTGCCATTACTTGACGACCCTTAGCAACAACATCTGGAAGATGCGAGAAGCGTGAGTCAACAAGCACAACTTGCGCAACAGCTTTAGCAGCTGGAGCAGCGTTACCCATTGCAACGCCTAAGTCTGCCTCTTTGAGCGCAAGCGTGTCGTTCACACCGTCGCCAGTCATAGCTACAACATGGCCTTTAGAGTGCAAAGCTTGAACAATCGCCTTTTTTTGATCTGGCAAAACGCGACCAAGAACATCAACGTTTTCAAGAACCTCGGCAAGTTGATTTATATCTTTAGGCAACTGCCTTGCGTCCATCGAAACAGGCTTTGAGTCACCAGTTAGACCAACTTTTTCGGCAACAGATGCAACGGTTGTTGGATTATCGCCAGAAATAACGCGACACCTAACACCTTGCTGTCTAAACCAAGCAAGAGTTTGACGAGCATCATCACGTATTTTCTCTGAGCATCGAACTAAAGCAACAGGGCGAGCGCTTGTGGACACTACTGGAGAACTGGAGAACGTTGCGTTATTAGAATCGCCAGAATCACTATAAGCAACAGCTAGAAGAAGAACACGATTACCCTGCTGAGCGTATTCGTTTACACGATTCAAAATTTGCTTAAACGAATCCGTTAAATGGTAATTATCGAGAGGAGAATCGCCAGCAACCGCAGAATCGCTGATTCCGCCTTCTGCAACCGCTGGAGCAATAGAACCGTGCAAATCGCCAGAAGCAACGCTAGATTTGCGTGCACAAATCGCAGTTGCTAAAACCTCTGGAGCACCCATATACCACGTTTCAAATCTACCGTCTTTTAGCGCGTAGCGTATTGCGCTCCACTTTCTTGCAGACGAAAATGGCAAGCGAGCGCTAACACTAGAAGCAGAGGAAACACCTTGATTTTTAAGACCTTCCATAATGGCAGAACCTGTAGCATTTGGATTTTCTTCGTTAGACAAGTCAAACAAAGCTTGATTCACCAAACGATTCGAGCCATCACCAATCAAGTCAACACCAACAAACGCGATTCCACCATCCGTAATCGTGCCAGTTTTGTCTAGATTAAGGCAATCCACTCGAGCCAAAGTTTCAACAGATTCAAGCTCCTGAACCAACGTTTTTTTACGCGCAAGACGCATTGCAGCAACAGCAAAGTTAAGCGAAGTTAAAAGAACAAGCCCTTCTGGAATCATACCAACAACGCCAGCAACAGCAGAAACAACAGCGCTCTTCCACTGCCCCGTCTGTAAAGCTACAGCAAATCCGCCAACCTTATTGATTTGCGACCAAACAAGCAAAACGCAAAGAGGAACAACAACAATCGTCATCCACTTTAGAATCGTGTTAATTCCACGACTCAAATCGGAGATTGTTTTTGTATAGACCTTTGCTTGTGCAGCAAGCTTAGACGCATAGCTGTTATCTCCTACAGCTGTAACGCGCATTAAAGCAACGCCAGAAACCGCAGTAGACCCAGAATAAACAAAGTCGTCCGCAGCCTTACGAACGGTCACAGATTCGCCCGTAAGCATGGACTCGTCCATTTCTAAGCCCCAAGATTTAACAACATTTGCATCTGCAGGAACCTGGTCGCCAGAACGAACCCACAACAAATCACCAAGCACAATATCGCTATGATCAACATAAACATTTTTGCCTTCTCGCCGAACAATCGATTTGGAAGCAACAAGAATCGAAAGACGGTCGAGCGTACGCTTTGCGCGCAACTCCGTAACAACACCAATACCCGTGTTAATAAGAATCACAAAGCCAAAAACAGCGTCTTTCCAAGAACCAGTGACAAGCACAACAACCATTGCTGCAAAAATGATTGCGTTAAAAAGAGTAAACACGTTTGCGCGCACAATAGAAAGAACGGACCTAGATGTGCGATTATTTGTAACATTTACAAATCCGCGATTTACAGCATCAAAAACTTCGCTTTGCGTTAAACCTTGTTCGCTGACATCTGGCAAATCAGGGAAATCGGAGATATTCACAGAATCTGTAGAATCTGTAGAGCTTTGCGAATCATGCATTTTTTGCAAACTCGTAACGTTAGCGCTAATCTTTGTCATTTATAACCACATCCCTACTGTGAGGCGTATTGTCAATCACAGATTGAACGATTTTTAGAAGACTAGAATGTTGGATTTTACCGAAACTCTTAATTAGATTTGCGTCAAACAAATTCTCGCCATCTAAATCCTTAAGAATATAAAGCTTTGCTGCATACAAAGTGCGGTCCTTAGGTGGATTTTGTGGATTAACAAGCACAACAGGAATCCCAGCAGAGCGCACATATTCAAGCGCATTAGTCCAAGCTTTGCGAGCCTTTAGATCAACATGCGCACCACCAGCATTGCTTTTAACGCTATAATCAACGCGATCTAATCTATCAACATTAATATTGTTTATCAAAATAATAGACACAGGCTGATTTGAAGCATCTGTAATTGCCTCTTGCGAAGCAAAATTAGCATTTTTGACGTCTGCAATCGAAGTATATGATGCATGCAAACCAGATTTCTCACACATATGCAAAAGCTTAGAATCAAGAGCCGCCTGCCTGGATCCAACTACAAACAACTTTATGTCTTCTACATCAATACCATCATGAACAATGTCATCCAAATGCCCGCTATCGCCAACAGCGTGGCCCTGAGGAGTGCAAGCACTTAGAGACGCAAATAAGAAAATCACCAATGCGGACGCAAAAGCCGAAACAACATAACTACGTTTGCACAAAACAGCACGAATCGCACGCATAAGAACGTGTTTTGTTTTGCGCATAAAGACCATAAGACTTTTATAGCACAAATTAGGAACGAAGCATATTGAGAACAGCGCAAGAGTTCGTGGTAAGCGGCAAACATCGTAGATAACAAAAACGCCGCTAAAACTAGCGGCGCAAAATTTGTACCCCCTAAGAGAGTCGAACTCTTGTTGTCAGATTGAAAGTCTGGTGTCCTAACCGTTAGACGAAGGGGGCTTTTAACCAAACCATATGATATTAACACTCATGCGCAGTTCTTGCAAATTACGGCGTGTTGAAGGAAGATAACGCGATTCTAACAAAGCACACCACACAAGCACGCGCTACGCATTACGCACTGCATCACAATCAAATACACAACTCACTTTTTAACAACATATGTCAAATCGTGAATCACGCGACCAGCATCTAATCCCTTGCGCTCAAAATTCGTCAAAACACGCCCATCAAAGCGACGCGACTCAACAAAATCCGCATGAGGCAAATCGCCAGCATCTTGTGCATTCCCCTTGCCAACATGCTCCGTAGGCAAACTCACGCGCAAATCTCCAGCGTTTTCAAAGCACGCCAAAGAATCCATAACCTCGTGAACATGCAACGCGTAATCCTCAATATCTGTAGCAATTCGCCAAACTCCGCCCACAACAAGCGCATTATGCACAGACTTAGCCAAAGATGGCTGAACAATTCGGCGCTTGTGATGACGCATTTTAGGCCAAGGGTCTGGGAAAAATGTCCAAACTTCTGCCAAAACACCACTTTTGCACGCTGCAAGAAAATCAGGAGCGTTAACTTGAGCAATTCGCAAATTATGCAAATCCTGCTTTCCAGCCAAAAGCATAGTGTGCGCTACGCCTGGGTCGTAAACTTCTAGCGCAAGAAAATTCGTATTCGGATTTGCTGCAGCAGCCGCAACAATGTTCTCGCCCTGACCCGAGCCGATTTCTACAATCAACGGATTAGCATTGCCCCAATTGGCCTCAATCCATTGCGAATCAACACATAAATCGCTTTTTACGCGCAAAGACCCATCGCCATCTGCAATGCATAGCAAATAAGTACCAGAGTAGCGTTGCTTGGCTTTTTCCAAGCGCGCGTCGAGCCTAGCAGACCTTCGCACAAACGAAAGAATAGCCCTAGCAGATGCGTGCGTTTGTTTAGGCTTGGAAGAGTCGCCAGAAACCGCGCGACCATCCTCGCGACCAGTCAAATCGCTAAAAGAGTGGCCACTATGCAAATCGTCACTTGCACTATCTACATTAAAATCGTTCATTTTTAGCCAATCTTCCTTATTTTCTTGCATACGCGACTTAATCACAACTCATCGAATAATATCAAACGCGCAAAACACTGGCACAAATACCAACACAATCACAAACAATCACAAACACTGGAACAAATACAAACAATGCCAAAAACACAATATGATTCAAGCGCTATAATTTCACTATAACATTATGCAAAACAGCATATGTAAGAAAGGAAAACGGTAAACAATGACTATTCTAGTTACAGGCGGATGCGGCTACATTGGCGCACACGTTGTACACGCTCTTCACCAAGCAAAGCAAAACGTTGTAGTTGTAGACGATTTGAGCTACGGAAAGCCTACAAGAATTGAAGGCGCGCGACTTTACGGAATGGACATTGCTTCCCCAGACGCTGGAGCGCGACTTGCGCAAATAATGGAGGAAAATAACGTTGACTCTGTGATTCACTTTGCTGCGCGAAAGCAAGTTGGAGAGTCCGTAGAAAAGCCACTTTGGTACTACCAGCAGAACATTAATGGCATGCTTAACGTTTTAGAAGGAATGCGCCAAAGTGGTGCTAAAAAGCTTGTTTTTTCGTCTAGCGCGGCCACGTATGGCGAGCCGCCTGTAGAAGTTGTGCCAGAAGACGTTGTGCCAATGCTTCCGATTAATCCGTACGGCCAAACTAAACTTTTTGGCGAGTGGATGGCACGCGCTTGCGAACACACTTATGGAATTCGTTTTTGCGCACTTCGCTATTTTAACGTTGCGGGATGCGGGCCTGTGGAGCTAGAAGATCCTGCGATTTTGAACCTGATTCCTATGCTTTTAGATAGGTTGCAGCAAGGCAAAGCTCCTGCGATTTTTGGTAATGACTACCCTACTGCCGACGGCACTTGCATTCGCGACTACATTCATGTTTCGGATCTTGCAGACGCGCACATTGCAGCGCTTAGCTATTTAGATCGCGATGAGCGCAAGTATGACGCTTTTAACGTTGGAACGGGCAAAGGCACTTCTGTTCGTCAAATTGTAGACGAAGTTAGGCGCGTTACTGGATTGCCATTTAGAGAGGCGATTTTAGGGCGTAGAGCTGGCGATCCGCCACAATTGATTGGAAGCACTAAGCGCATTAACGAAGAGATGGGGTGGCATGCGCGCTACAACGTTAAGGATATTGTGGAATCCGCATGGGAAGCTTGGCAAGCAAATCCAAATCATCATATTGACGTTGAATCGTGGAAGCAAGTTGACTAAGCAGGTTGACTAGCTTATAAACAAAAAACGCGCGGCAAAAATGCTGCGCGTTTTGTTATTTAGTTTTTGTTTATTTACTTGTGGCTCCGAGCGGGATCGATCCGCTGACCTAGCGATTTTCAGTCGCTCGCTCTACCAACTGAGCTACAGAGCCATGATGAATAAAAAACCCGGCGAACCGGGCCTTTACTAATCGCGACCCCGGCCGGACTTGAACCGGTGACCTCCGCCGTGACAGGGCGGCGCTCTAACCAACTGAGCTACGGGGCCGTGGCTTTGTTCCATTGAACAGCCGAGTTACTATCTTACAGAATCCACGCCAAAATGCAAGCCCAAAAGCGTGTTCGGCGTGTTGCCGCGGAATATCAAGCAAACGCACATTATGTTCAATACACGCAAACACGCAACGCTGGCTACTCCAGCTCCATCGCGCCCGTGCAAAGTTGATAATATTCGCCGCGCTTTTTCATCAAATCTTCATGCGACCCACGCTCAACAATCCTGCCATGCTCCAAAACCATAATCACATCCGCGTTTCGCACTGTGGAAAGCCTGTGCGCAATAACAAACACGGTTCTATCTTGCATCAAAGCGTCCATCGCGCTCTGCACAAGCGCTTCCGTATGCGTATCTATCGAAGAAGTTGCTTCGTCTAAAATCAAAACTGGCGGATTTGCAACAGCAGCGCGCGCAATCGCAATCAACTGCTTTTGGCCCTGCGAAAGCTCTGCTCCGCCGTTTTTAATATACGTGTTGTAGCCGTCTGGCAGCTTGGAAATAAAGGAATCCGCATGCGCAAGAGTTGCGGCAGCAACGCAATCCGAATCGCTAGCATTAAGACGTCCGTAGCGAATATTGTCCATTATGCTTGCACTAAACAATCCAACATCTTGCAAAACAGTTGCAACGGCATGTCGCAAGTCACTTTTGCAAATATTGCGAACATCGATTCCGTCATACAAGATTTGACCATCTGCAATATTGTAAAAACGCGTAAGAAGATTGGCGATTGTGGTTTTGCCAGCTCCAGTGGCACCTACAAGCGCAACTTTTTGACCCGCGTGTGCATACCAAGATATGTTATGCAAAACGGTTTTAGAAGGCTCGTAGCCAAACGTAACGTTTTCAAAGCGAACATCTCCCCTAACAAGCGTATACACGCCGTCTTTAGAGCAAATCGCATGTTTTTGGGTATCTGTGCAAGAATCGCAACTTGAAGAATCGTAGCTCGAAGAATCGCAACTTGACTTTTTAGAGCAATTTTTCCACGCCCAATACACGTTATTCCCACAAGAATCTTCGCTTACTTCACTAAAAACTTGCAAATAAGAATGTTTAGATGCTGTAGAATCTACTTGATTTACTTGCGATTTATCAATATCTGATAGCGATTTATCTACGCTATCGCCACTATCGCCACTATCTCCACCATCACCACTACAACACTCAACGATTTTTGCGCGAATTTTAACGAGCTTAACTGTTCCATCATCTTTTTCAACAGGCTCATCTAAAAGCGCAAAAATGCGATTCGCGCCTGCATTCGCCATCATAAGCGAATTTAATTGCATTGTTATCTCGCCAATCGGATTTATAAACGCGCGAGAAAGCGTAAGAAGCGATATAAGCGTGCCGATTGTAAGCGTGCTTGAATTATTCAATGCATCGCCCCCAAAAACGCCACTCAACCCAGCAGAAGGCACGCCAGCATTTACAGCCCACGCTCCAAAAATCGCAAGCAAAACGTAAAACAGATAACTCGCGTTACTAATCACAGGCATAACATTATTTGCGTAAGAATTGGCGCTAGCAGAAATTTTTTGCACGCGAGACGCCAAATCACCTAATTTTTCCACCGCAGCGCGCTCGTGATTAAAAATCTTAATAACTTTTCTACCAGAATCCGCCTCTTCTACAAACTCATTCAAATCACCCAAAGCTGCCTGGAATTGCACAAAAAGCTTGCCCGAACGCTTAAGCATAAAACGCACTAGAAGCAAAAGAATTGCAGTAAAAATCACAATAAAAATTGCAACAGGAATCGAAAGCCAAACAATCGCGCAAAACGCCGCCGCAATAGACATTAGCGCGCTAAACGAATCTGGAAAAGACCAAGAAATCGCTTGATGAAGCGCTTCCGTGTCGTTTGTGTATCGGCTCATAACATCGCCATATCCATGAGCATCTAAGTACCCAAGCGGAAGGTCTTGATGATGCTTAAACATTTGATTTCTAAGGTTTCGCATTACACTTTGCGCAATTCTTACAACCAGCCTGCTCCAAAGCCAGCTAAAGAACACGCCAACAGCGCACACGCATGCCATAATTGCAATCATTCGCAAAAGTGGCGCAAAATCGGGATTACGCTTGCCAATTAGAGGCAAAATGTACGCGTCTACAAGCGATTGCAAAAACATTGCGCTTACAGCTTGAACAATGGAGCTTACAATAATTGACACAATAACAACAAAAACTTGCATCTTATAAGCCATAATATAAGACGCTAAGCGCTTTAGAACGCGCCAATTTAGAGCGGATTTTTCTTGCGATTTTTGCTCTAAGTTTTCCTGCGATTTTTGCGAAGATTCTTGTGCAGACTTTTGCGCCAAGTTTTCTTGCGACTTTTCATTATTTTTCATTGTTAATCCTGCCACCCTCGCTACCTTCGGTGTCTTCACTGCCTTCGCTGTTTTTAGATTCAATTATTTTTACACCTTGAGAAATCGCCATTTTTCTATACGTTTCACACGATTCCATCAACTCGCTATGCTTTCCTTTAGCAACAACACGCCCATCTTTAAGAACAACAATCAAATCCGCATACATGCAAGAAGACACGCGTTGCGCAACAATGATTTGCGTGGAATCGGGCATAAAATGCCTTAAATTCTCGCGAATCTTGGCGTCTGTTTTAACATCTACCGCGCTCATTGAATCGTCTAAAATCAAGATTTTTGGCCGCTTTAGCAACGCGCGCGCAATGCAAAGTCGCTGCTTTTGGCCGCCCGAAAGATTCTTGCCGCCTTGCTCAAGATTCGTGTTATACGCATGTGGCAAATCGTTTATAAACTCTTGAGCGCAAGCGATTTTGCACGCCTCGCGCAAGTCGGAGTCACTCGCGTTTTCATTACCCCATCGAAGATTTTGCGCAATAGTGCCGCTAAACAGAATATTTTTTTGTAACACAATTCCTATCTGATTGCGCAAACTTTTGGAATCATAAAAACGAACGTCTGACCCGCCTACAAAAACAGTGCCTTTTGTGGCATCGTAAAGGCGCGCAATCAAATTTATAATACTTGACTTTCCGCTACCCGTTGCGCCCACAATCCCAACAGTAGAGCCAGAAGGAATGTTTAGATTTATGTTGTGTAAAATTTCCTGACTATCTTTAATTTCCTGACTATCTTTAGACGAGTCGGAAGCTTTCGAAGATGAATCGCCATTAACGCGCGCAAAATCATGCGCAGAATCATATGCAAAATCAACATTATTAAAGCAAATCGAAGCATCCGCAAGCTCTGTAATCGGGTTTTTATGAACATACTCACTGTTATGCGATTGTAAAACATTTGCAACACGATGCATTGACGTGCGCGCAGTAACCGTCATAACAAAAATTACAACCAAATTAGCCAACGCAAACAAAATTTGCAACGCATACACAACCAGCGCCGCAAGATTTCCCGTAGTCAAGCCAAATGCAGGATTATTTCCCGAAGCAACAATTTGCTTAGAGGCCATCCACGCAATAAGAAGCAAACATGCATAAAAACACAGGTTAAAAAGCGGAATGCTGCAATTTAGAACATACTCCGCTTTTAAAAAATAGCTGTAAATCTTATGCGAGATGCGCCTAAAACGGTGGTTTTCGTAGTCTTCCCTAACATAAGACTTAACAATGCGAATATTACGCAAATTTTCGCTAACCATGCTGTTCATGCTGTCAATCGTGCCGTAAATTCGCGCAAAAGTAGGCGCAACAATCTTTGCACCAATACCACAAATAACGCCAACAATTGGAATAAGACTAAGAAAAACCCAAGAAATCGAAGGGCTTATGCAAAAAGTAAACCACCACGCTGCAACAATAATCACAAGGCTGCGAACGCCTGCGCGAATAACCATTTGATATGCAAATTGAATATTAGAAACGTCGCTAGTTAAGCGCGTAACAACAGTGCCAGTAGAAAAACGGTCAAGATCGCAAAAACTCAACGATTGCAAGCGACTAAACATCGTGCATCGCAAATTTTTACCAAAGCCAGCGCTAGAATGAGCGCAACAAACGCCAGAAATAACGCCGAAAATCATTGATATTGCGGCAAAAGCGAGTAATTGCAAGCCGTAGTATTTAACAGCATTTTGGGATTTTGCGGCAATTCCAAAGTCAATAAGACTAGACATTACTGTTGGAATCGCAATTTGCATAGACGCTTCTACAAAAATCGCAACAGACGTGATTACACCAAGCATGCGATAGCGCTTTAACAGCGGCATTATTGTGCGAAACGCATTAGGCGCGTAATTCTTAGGTTTTTGCTGCGATTTTGCTTTCATGCGACCTCTCTATTAAACGAATTTATACGCTTAATCATATCACCTCTGACTTGTAGCCACTACGACCTGCCTTCGCGCTTAAAGTGTAGTGAGTTTGTATTAAAAAACGCTGAAATCCAGTACAAACGCACTACATGATTACGCCAAGCACGGTAGAGATTCGAGATTTTTCGCCGCGAGCGAGGCGTATCGTTAGCGCGGTCTAAGCGCGCTATTTCTAACAACCATTAGCTAACTAGCGTCACCTTCGCCTTGCGCTCGATCTTTGCCATAGATTGATGGAATAAAACGCTCTTGATCGTGCAGCTTTTCCCAGATTACAGGCGGCTCGGCTGGATTTTTCAGCGACTTTGGCACGTCAATAATCCGCTGATTACTAGATCCGCGGAATTGCAATAGCGAATCGTGAAGATTCTTCATATATCGCCCGTCAACAAGAATGTCAATATATTGCAAAAGCTCAAGCTTATCGGGCGTCTCGCCTTTGCGCATAAGCTCTTCCCACGTGTAACCAGTCCAACTCCAAATGTCTTTTGTATTGCCAAACTCGCTTCGAATACGCTTGCAAAGTGGCAGCAAAATGCCAGTGTTAAGAAGCGGCTCGCCTCCAAGAAGAGTCAATCCTTGCACGTACGGAAGCGCCAAATCTTCCATAATCTGGTCTTCAAGCTTTTGCGTGTATGGGTAACCTGCGCGAAAATCCCAAATCGACTCGTTATAACACTCAACACAATGGAACGGGCAGCCAGAAACATACAGCGAACAGCGGATTCCCTCGCCATCCGTCATAAGAAATCGCTTATAATCCGCAATCATGCCCTTGCTCATGCGCTCACTGGACCACTGCCCTGCGCGCGGATTATTAGAAAGAGAGGTTGGAATCCAAGGCCCGCGGTTAACGTCTGCAGGTGCAAAATCGTGCAAACTTATACGAGCCATGGTTCCAACCTTTTAGTAATTTAGCCTAGCTTTTACTTTATTTTATGCGACTTTACACCGTGACTTTACACCGCAATTTTACGCCGCAATCCTACGCACTACTTAGTTTCCTCGTACCACTCGCGAGACTCGCCATTGTTAAGAACAACATGGCCAGTTTCGCCAGACATGTGCTTTACGCGATGAGCAATCTCCTCGTGGCGGCCGTGAACCATTGGGCGCTGAACAGGATTACCCAAGTAGCCGCAAGTGCGCTTAGTCACATTGCACTTATCTGGGTCACTGTTGCCGCACTCTGGGCAGCGGAAGCCTTCCTTAGTCGGCTCAAAATCGCCCTGGAATCCGCAAACAAAGCAATGGTCAATCGGAGTGTTCGTACCCAAGTAGCCAATGCCAATCTTATAAGCATAATCCCAAACAGCCTCCAAAGCCTTAGGATTCGCTTGCAAGCATGGGAACTCGCAGTAGTTAATAAAGCCGCCGGAAGCAAGATACGGGAAGTCAACCTCGTAGCGGAGCTTCTCCATAGGAGTTGGCTGCAACCACACCGGGTAATGGAAGGAATTGGTGTAGAAGTCGTGATCGGTAACGCCTTCCACATGGCCAAACTTCTGGCGATCCATGCGGTTAAAGCGATCCGTCAAAGACTCAGCAGGAGTGGAATATACCGAGTAATGGTATCCCTCCGCCTTCGACCACTGCTGGCAAAGCTGATTCATACGGCGAACCATAGAAAGCGCAAATCGCTTGCCATCTTCGTTCCAGCTGTGATCTTGCATCCAATCCTTGCCAAAGAACACGGATGTAGCTTCATACAAGCCAATGTAGCCAAGAGACACAGTTGCGCGCTCATTGCGGAATAGCTGATCCACGCTCTCATTAGCTCCCAAACGGCCAAAAGCACCGTAGCGGAACAGAGTTGGAGCGTTTACAGGAGTGGCCTGCTTGCAACGCATAATGCGGAATCGCAAAGCTTGATGAGCCACTTCCATGCGCTCGTTAAAAAGCTTCCAGAAGCGGTTTACATCT
Organism: Gardnerella sp. c12Ub_1; assembly: GCF_055804375.1. Classification (NCBI taxonomy): domain Bacteria; kingdom Bacillati; phylum Actinomycetota; class Actinomycetes; order Bifidobacteriales; family Bifidobacteriaceae; genus Gardnerella; species Gardnerella sp. c12Ub_1. Next base: position 757,036 of record NZ_JANUZC010000001.1, read on the forward strand.
CCGTGAGACTCCAGCGCAATGCGAGGCACGTTAACTGTTACAACGCCAAGATTCATGCGGCCGTCTTCCACGTCTTTGCCAGTCTTTGGATCAATCCAGCCCTGAAGGAAGGATCGGCAGCCCATAGGCGCCTTAAAGGAGCCAGTAATCTTAACAATATTCTCGTAGAACACAACATCTGGGTACATGCGCTTTGTAGAACACTCAAGCGCAAGCTGCTTCAAATCGTAGTTAGGGTCGCCAGCATCTGCGTTAACGCCGTGCTTAATAGTAAACACAAGTTTAGGGAAGATAGCAGTATGACGGTCCTTGCCGAGTCCGCGAATACGATTCAGCAAAATAGCGCGCTGAATTTCGCGAGCAAACCAAGACGTACCAAGACCAAAGCCAACAGTTACAAACGGAGTCTGGCCGTTAGAAACGCGGTTGGAATTGATTTGATATTCCATTGTTTGCATAGCGTCGTAAATCGCCTTGCGCGTCATAATCTTTGCGTAAACTTCGCGAAGCTGATCCAACTCACTCAAATTCTCATCAAAAGGAGTGTCTTCTGGAAGAGGATCCCTATCTAAGCAATGAAGATTCTTAGGCTCCTGAGCCTTTAAGCCGTCAATCATAGCCTTAGCAACTTCGATTGGCGTAGAGTCTGGAATCATGGCCTGAGCCATAGCAAGATTCTTGTCGTAATCACACTTAGCGTAAGGCTCCAGCATCTCGTCTGCGCGGTTTACAGTCTGACCGCCGTATTGAGCGCCTGCAATATCCTTAATAATCTGCGTAACTTGAGTAGCTGCCGTGCCAATCGACTTTGGACTATCCATCATTGCGTTTCCAAGCGCAAAACCCTTAGCAAGCATGTTTCCAAAATCTGGAAGCGAGCAATTGCTCATGCAAGTAAATGGCGAATAATCGGCATCGTGGAAGTGAATATCGCCCTTCATATGTGCGTTAGAAACTGCGTGCGGAAGCATAGAGAACGCGGAAGCCTTAGAAACGGCGCCTGCAAGAAGATCGCGCTGAGTGGCGTAAACGTTGGAATCCTTGTTAGCATTTTCGCGCACAAGCGACTCATCTCGGTTTACAAGACGATTCACAGCTTCGTTAATATCGGTTGCCTTAGCGCGGTCAATATCTCGGTTTAGGCGGTAGCTTGTGTAGCAACGCGCAACCTCGTAAAGATGATTTTCAATAAGACCATGCTCAACAAGAGTTTGAATATCTTCGATTTTTGCAGGGCCATTGTAACGGTCTTGAATTTCGGCCTCAATATGATCCGTAATATCGCGAATCATTTGCTCTTCTTGCGGGCCGACTTCTTTGCGCAAATCCTTAAACGCAGCTTTAATGGCCATTATTATGTTCATCTGATCAAAGTCAACAACGCGGCCATCGCGCTTTTCGACTTGCACACGAGACTTCTTAGAAGAGTCGTTTGAAGCTACATTAAAATCACCCAAAGTGACAGCTTCTTCATCTTGCAAAGTGGCATCTTCTAAAGTCATATCAGAGACCTGCATTCTACAGACCTTTCTCAAGCTAACGTGTATTTTGAATCGCAAATCTACTTATGATTCGCAACAACTTGCTCTACTATAGCCCATAGCATGCACAATATCTAGGGTAATTTACATAAATAACAAACTACATATAGTGATTTTGTGGTTTCTGGCGATTTTCCAGGCGTGTCTCAGCGTGCCGTGCGTGCAGATAGGGCGAGTCGCGCAAATTCTTGACGCTTTGATATATTGAGTCACGTGGAACAGACAGCTTTTCAACATGCAGAAGAATTTGGATTCCAACCTGGAGACATCGTACAGCAGTGGCTGTGGGACGATGACGTTGACGATGCGATTTGCAGCAATATCGAAGAATTGACTGGCGAAGAACTTGTTGACGAAGATTACAGCTCCACTGTTGACGGAGTGATTATTTGGTGGCGAGACGGCGACGACGAAGACGAGCTAGCAGACACCATTATGGACGCAACAAACATGTTGAACAGCAACGCACCTATGTGGGTTTTAACACCTAAGCCAGGGCGTGCTGGTTCTCCAAGCTCGAGCACTGTTCAAGCAGCAGCAATGACTGCTGGAATGAACGCCGCAACGCCTTTAACAGTTAGCGAAGATTGGAATGGTATTCGCTTGCGCGCATTCGGCAAAGGTCAAAGCAAGTAGCACAATAGTCGGCACTTAGTTAGTTAGTTGGTTAGTTAGTTGACGCACTTTGTACCAAATTTGACCCAAAACACGTACATTCTCGGGAAAAGTTGACGCACTTTGTAGCGATTTACGGCGTGTTGAACAACAAAAAGCGGAAATATCGCTCGCGCGCTACACTTTAAGCGCTCAAGCAGATTGCCGCGCACGTTTGCGCAAACCACTGTGCGAGTCGCGCGCGCTATGCAAGCGTCCTCTGCCTCTACCTCGGCCTCTACCACTAGCTTTACGCTTTGGCTGCTCTGGCTCTGGCATACTCCAACCCTCTTGCAAATCCGCCAAATCACCAACAATATCTTGCAAAATCGGCGACTCTGGCTTAACATCTTGCGCTTTAGCATTAATGCCAGCACGCCTCAACATAGTGTGAGCCATGCGCTTTTGATTAGGCAACACAAGAGTCACAACATTGCCCGACTCGCCTGCGCGCGCAGTACGCCCCGACCTATGCAAGAACGACTTTGGATCCTCTGGTGGCTCCGTTTGCACAACAAGCGCTACATCGCTAATATCAATTCCTCGCGCAGCAACGTCCGTAGCTACTAGCACGCGCACATCTCCGCTAGCAAAAACGCCCATATGCCTATCGCGTTGATTTTGCGACAAGTTTCCTTGCAAATCAACTGCAGGGATCCCCTGTTGCACAAACTTCTTTGCCATATTCTTGGCTTGATACTTTGTGCGCGTAAAGAATATTGAGCGCTTTTTGCCCGAAGCCAGCTTTCTCAAAACTTCGTACTTATCTGCCGCAGAAACGCCAAAAACGTAATGTGTCATTGTGTCTACTTGCGAATCCGCATCGTCCACAGCGTGAACAAGAGCATTCGGCAAGAAGCGATTTACTATAGTCGCAACTTGCTTATCTAAAGTAGCAGAAAACAGCATGCGCTGGCCATTTGGATTAGTCTGCTCAAGCAAGCGCGTAACGGCTGGCAAAAATCCCATATCTGCCATTTCGTCGGCCTCGTCTAAAACGCTTACCATCACTTTTTCGAGCGTTAACGCGCCTTGACGCAGCAAATCCTCTAATCGCCCTGGGCAAGCCACTACGATTTGCGCTCCCTGCTTAAGAAGCGCCATTTGCTGCTTGTAACGCACACCGCCATAAACCGTTACAGTTTTCATGCCGTAAGCAGCCGCTAGAGGCGCGATTACGTCGTCGATTTGATGCACCAGCTCGCGAGTCGGCGCCAAAATCATTGCGTGAGGCGCTGGAATATCTCCTTCTTCGCGATTCTTGTTTTTTCTAGAAGCGCGACCCGAGTTGATTAGATCAACAAAGTTCTCTGCCAATCGCGCAACAAGCGGAATTGAAAACGCTAGCGTCTTGCCACTTCCCGTTCGGCCGCGCCCTAGAATATTCGCACCTTGCAAAGAGTCTGGCAAAGTCGCTTGCTGTATTGGAAAAGCCGTGTTTTTGCCGTCTGCGCGCAAAACTTCCACCAAAGGCTGCGGAACGCCTAGCTGCGCAAAGGTCACGTCATCGCTGTAGTTTTCGCGTGATTCCACAGCTGTATCTGGAATCATTACGGAGTTTTTTTCGACTTCTTGATTTTGCTTATTTGAATTTTGCTTATTTTGATTACGATTATATTGATTTTGCTTATTTTGATTCTGCTCATTTGAATCATGATTTTTTATACGACGATTCTTAAAATCACGATTCTTAAAGTCGCGCTTATCAAAATCACGCTTGCTAAAGTCCTGCGAAGTAAAGCCCTTCTCTCCAAAGTCCTTCTCAGCTTCTTGAATTGCTATCTCTTCGTATTGCAAAGCTTTTTCTCTGGCGCGACTTCTAGCTTTATCTGCCTTACGATTGCGGTTCTTACGCGCGTTAAAATCGTTATTCTTGCGATTTCTTCTATATTCAAACGGATTTTCTTTGGACTTATGGCCTTTTTTAGAAAAATTCTTATTAGCGCTTTGACTTACAGCGGATTTTTTACTATTCGATTTTCTAGCAGCAGTTTTCTTAGAGCCTTGCGTTTTAGCAAACGCATCATAATGAGTATGTGGCACAATAGCCTTTCGTATTTTATGATTGAACAATTCGATTGACGAATCTATAAAAAGTCATGAACTAACCGAGATTAGCACACACCCCACACAAAAACACACAAAAATCTCGAATCTCTACAGTGCTTGATGTAATCATGTAGTGTGTTTGTACTGAATTTCCGTATTTTTTGATACAAACACACTACACAAACAAGCAAAACTGTAGTGCGATTGTATTTGATTTTGGTGTTTTTTGATACAAACACACTACATAAACACACAAAACTGTAGTGTGTTTGTACCTAAAATACGGCGTGTCGTCATACAATCGCACTACATAAACAAAAGCCTCGCTCAGCCAAAGACCAAACGAGGCTTATGAGTATTGCTATAAGCACTAGTCAAGCTAAATAGCTAGCAGTAAAGCACCACCCAAGCTAATCAGCTTACATCCAAGCGCTAATCGCGATTAGCGTGCTTTGTGCGCATGCGACGAGTTACAAACACTCCGCCAATTGCTGCAATCATAGTTGCCATCAATCCAGCAGTTGCAACGTTTGCGCCAGTCGCAGTGGATGCGCTTCCGCGAGAACGCATGCCCTTTATAACGCGGCTGCGAACAGCTGCACGCACTTTTGCGGCATTGGCTTGAGCGTCCGCAAGTGCCTTACGAGCAGCAGAAAGCTTCTTAGCCGCAGCATCAACCTGAGCCTGAGTTGCGTTAGGATCAGCAGCAACCTTCTTAGCCTCAGCCAAAGCAGCATCCAAAGCCGCCTGAGCCTTAGAAACTTTAGTATCCGCCTGCTTCACAGCAGGATTATTCTCAACAGCAGCGTTCACAGCAGCAGAACTTGCGCCATTAGCATTATTAGCGTTAGCGTTGGCAGCATTGGTGTTAGCAGCGTTACCTGCATTACCCGAGTTTACGCCAGCACCAGCGTTACCATTACCAGCATTTCCAGGCTGTGAATCAGACTCAGCACCCTGAATCTGAACATTCAACTCACCCTTATCCACAGTAGTAGGCGCATTATCATTCACACCATAACCAGCTTCAGAACCAGGAGTTGGTTTCTTACCGTCAAGAGCCTCTTCAGCTGTCTTAAGCTTTGCAAGAGCATCATCAACAAGCTTCTGCTTTTCAGCTTGAGTCTTAGTTGTTACATCTTCCTCGCCTGCAGCAGCCTTCTTCGTACCAGTTAGCTTATCGATAAGATCCTTAGCATCTTGAAGAGCCTTATCAAACGCAGTCTTCTTTTCCGTCGTAGTAGAATACGTATACCTATCTGAGTTCTTAACGTTGCTATCCTTATCAATCTCATCTTGCAACGGCTTGGTATCAACGCCATCAAGCGCCTTACGCGCATTTTCAAGCTTCTGAAGTGCGTCGTCTACCGCTTGTTGATCTTTAGCCTCTTGCTCGGGAGTACGCGGAGTAGAGTCTTGATTCTTATCGTTTTCGTTATCTTCTTTAGCTTTCTTCAATGCCGCTTCCGCGTCAGAGAGTGCCTTGTCAAATGCTTCTTTCTTCTCCTTAGAAGCGGTCGTGTACAGAGGATCGCCAGGTGTAGCCGGCTTAGTGGAATCGTTAGGATCAGCTGGCGTTGGCTTAAGCTTAGAATCGTTATCTACTTCAGCCTGAAGTAAATCAGTGCTTACGCCCGCACCCTTAACTTTGTCATCAATCGCCTGCATTGCCTTAAGAAGATCCTTATACAGCTCATTAACCTGATCCGCATCCTTAGGATCGCCATTAGCTTTGTCTAGCACGGCTCCAGCAGCAGTAGCAGCATCGTCAAACGCTTTCTTTTGCTCATTGCCTTCTTGCAGACCCTTATACTTGTCGCCCTTAGCGAACTTATCAGCGATCTCTTTCAGCTTTTCAAGACGAGCCATGGCAGTATCGGTTGCAGTAGCATTGGCAAGCGCGTCGTCGATGTCGTCAGAAGTTGTACCGTCAGCGTTCTTGTGATCAGAAGCATCAGTATCTTCAATAATCTTCTTGAAAGCTTCCTTCTGCGCATTGTTCAAATGATCAAGCGCAGCAATCTGCTTCTTAGCATCCTCTATCTTCTTAGCCTTCAAAGCGCGATTAGCAATAGCAGTTGGGTCGCCAATCTTCTTTGCATCATTGATGTCATCAATAGCCTTCTGCTTTTCAGCATCTGGAAGATCACTATCTTGAATGCGTTTCTTCTGATCTTCCTTTTCTTTATTAAGTACAGACTGATCATCGTATGTGTTCTGAGAAGTATCGCGCTTGCCCTTAGCATCTTCGATTGCCTTGTTTGCGTCATCAAACGAAGTTTTCACGCCATCAACAGCATTCTTAATATCAGAAGGCTTTGTTGCACTGTTAACAGTGTTCTTGGCATCATCGATTGCCTTAGTGGCAGCTTCATACTTATCTTTAGCTTTTGCTTTCTGCTCATCATTCAACGCCTTGTATGCTGCATCAAGTTCTGCCTTCTTAGCATCAAGCTTGGCAATACCAGCATTCTTAGCATTCTGCTCGTTAATTGCGTTCTGGCGCTTGGCTGCGTCAAGATCATTCTTAATCTCTTCTGCAGTAGCAGCAGGATCCTTCTTTGCAAGAGCATCTTCCAAAGCAGTGAGTGCTGCATCCTTCTTGCTTGGATCAGAACCAATTAACTCCTTAAGAGCCTTATCGTCATCGCTGTTAGCATTGCCGTGGCTTAAGAATGGAAGCGCGCCAGCACTAACATCCTTGTGCGCTTCATTAAGATTATTAGCTTCATCTAAAATCTGCTGAACTTCTTCAGGAGTCTTAGCACCAGGCTTGGTAGCATCCCCACTCTTTCCATTCAGCTTTTCCTTGAGCTTATCCTTTTCATCTTGAGTCAGATTGCCAAGACCATCAATTGCATCAGAAGCTTTCTTTTTCTTATCCTGTAGCTCTTGATTCTTCTGTTCCTCCTGCTTTTTATCTTCCTTCTCTTTTTGCTTCTTTTCGGCGTCTTTCTTTGCGTCGCCGCCACCCTTGTTGTTGTTTATCGTTTGCTGAGTATTCGGGTCGCTAGAGTTTGCATTCTCTTTGCCCTTATCAGCAGCATTCTTGAGAATTTCTTTAATCTTGTCTGCAGTGGTAGCATCACCAATCTGCTTCTTATAATCTTCTTTTTGCTCTTTCGTTAAGTTAGGATTACGGTCGATTTGCTGCTCAGCGTCCTTTTTCATCTGCGCAAGCGCATCAGGCGTTGGAGCAGGCTTAGATTCTTCCTTCTGCTTATATGTAATAGCAACAGTGAAAAGCTGAATACCCTTCTGATCCTTAAAGACAATTGACTTATAGTCTTTCTTGTTACCAGTTTCACTTGAGGTAACTGACTTGATATTATCGTCAGCAATCTCCATGTCAACAGTGCCAGACTTTGGCTTAAGATCAGAAGCAGATGGAAGGTACGGAATAGTCATGCCATTCGTTGTAACTTGGAAACTATTCTGCCCATCATAGTTAGCGTCAAAGAATGCTTTAACAGCCTTCTTGAAATCTTCTTCAGTAGGCTTGGATGGATCTTTAACCTCAATTGCAGCAGGTGCGTTGTACTTGCGCTCAGCCTTCTTTGCATCGGTGAGCTTGCGAATAAGATCGCGCAGGTCCTTCTCGGCCTTTTGACCTTTCGCCATTTCATCAATCTTGGCATCATTCAGCTGATCAGGATTTTCAATACCAGCGCGCTTCAAATCGTTGTTAGAAAGCCCATCAGTTTTCGTGCGTTTATCCAGCAGCGCTTTTGCCTGAGCCTTCAAATCATCAATCGTGTTGTCTTTTTGAGGTTGAGAGCTGCCCTTTTTAACATACAAATCGTTAGCTTTGATGGTAATCAATTCGGTTTGCGAGGCAGAATCCCAATCTCCCCCATCATCGTTGTCAGCCCATGGACGACCAATAACCTTGATACCATTATCATCGCGTAAACTGATACTAAGCATCGGTCCACTATTCTTACCAGATACACCGTAAGGACCCATATTCTTAGTACCGGCTTTTGGAGTCCAAGTTTTTTTAACATCAACGCTGTCTGCAACAATAGCTAGATCAGCTTCAGTTACATTATCGTAATTGTCTTTTACAAACTGCTTTAATGCCTTCACAGCTTCTGGAACAGTTGGTGTATTACCCTCAATCTCAGTCTTTGTAACTTTATAAGTAAAGGTATTCCCTGGATTGTCTTTGTCAGTTTCCGTCTTGGTTTCCGTAGAAGGATTCTGAGACGTTTGCGTACCCGAAGCTTTCTTAAAGAATACGCTCATTGGATAAGTAGCGTCTTTATATTTATCAGCTTTAAAGGTAATGTAACCCTTACCGTCTTTCACGCTATACGAAACATCGGTAATAGTTACATCTGAATTATCTTTAGCGTCCTTACCTTTATTCTTCTTAAGAGCAGTTTTAGTTGCATCAAGCGCATTCTTATAAGTTGTTAAATCTGCTTCCTGCATATTGAAAGGATCAAAGTTGACACGAGTTTGCGAAGCTGGAGCTTCAACAATGAACTCTTTTTCTGCAGCAGGAGTTGGAACAGGCGGCTGAGGCTCTGGAGTTGGAGTCTTTGGCTTCTGCTTTAGGAATTGCCACGCGGCAATAGTGGTTGTTGAGCCATCTGCCCATTTGATTGTTGCATCTCCTGTCTTAGAATCAACCGTAACAGGTGCTGTATTGTTATTGCCTTTCTTGGCGTCATCATACGGCGTAATACCAGTGTTGGCTGTATCAAAAGCATTGACAATCTTGGTTATATCGTCACTAGTAAGCTTTTTAAGGTCATCAACCTCAATCGCGTCAGGCACAACATAAGGCGCCCAATCGGAGATCTTTGGTCCTTGGAACACAAGCTCAGACGCAGGAATCGTAGCCGTGGAGCCATCTTCGTAAGTCACAACAAGGTTTTCACCCTTATCATCAAACTTAATTCCGTCAGTTTCAGCAAGATGGCTGTTAAAATCACTATTATCCTTGTTCTTCTCCTTGAACGCATCAATAACAGCCTTTTTATCATCATCACTTAACGCATCAGGCTTTACAACAGGTATGCGATCTGGCATAACTGGCTTATATCTGTCGCTGTCGGATTCATCTTGTGCAACAAGAAGACTTGCAGGAATCGTGCGAGTCGTCTTGTCTTTGAAAGTGATAGTTGCAGAGCCATCCTTATTTACCACAACACCATTATCAGCAACTAATTCCTTGAAGTACTTTGTGTTTGCGTTTGCATTTTCAATTTTTTCTTTAATAGCCTTTTGCTCGGCGTCACTTAAATCGTTAGTCTTCTTAACCTTCGTAACCTCTGGATACGCAAGCTTCAAATAATCCGCAATCTTTGGCGTATTGTGCTTTTGGCCAACGGCATAGTGCCAGTTACCAGCAAAACGATAAACGCCAGCGGCAAAACGAAGCGGATTGGTGTCACGCTCTTTCCATGCATTGTCTTCCATCTCGGAAACGTAGGTCATGTCATACCAACGCTGACCAGCAGATTCCCAGTCTACGAAAATACCCTTAAGGCCTTGTGTTTGCTTTTGGTATTCTTCCCATTGTTGTGCGGTATTGCCCGCATTATCGTAACCTTTATTGTCTTTGGTACCCAAGCCCATAAGCTGTTTCCAGCCTTTGCTGGCAAGAATATTTTCGTCACTAAAATAATAATTAGAAATATTAGTCCATTCCTTAGGACTATTAAAATGTTTGTCAGAAACAGCGCCATAACCGTTTGCGTCGGTTGTAATATATTGCGAAGAACCAGCAGGTTTAACCTGCTCCTTGCCATTTTTTGTTAACTTTTCAATACGCTTAAATTGAATATCTTGAGGATCTTTCAAACCAGCAGGAACACCAAACCACCACATTGGACGGAATCGCCAATCGTCAGCTGTAGCATTGTTGTGGCAATTAGAAAGATAATGAACACGAACAAATTTTCCTAAAGGATCTCTTCCTTCAGTACCGCCAGCTTTGGCATGCTCAAAGGTATCGTAATATTCAACGTCAATGTTGAAATGAGCCTCGGCATATTTTGCATCAGTTTTGAAACCGTAATAAACATTGTTGCCAGTGCCGTCTACATAACCGTCAGCATAGGCAGGCGAGGAAACGAATACCCCCCCCCCCGAGCACCATAGCACCTGCGAGCATAGCTGCGCACACGCTCTTTGAAAGAACTGGCTGAGAATCAGCCCCAACACCAGCGTTAATACCAGAATAATGCTTAATTGCATGAATCTTCTTAGACATACTCTTACTCCATCATCTTGTTTTTGAATTTTGTTCCAACCAAATCACAAAATTCATATAATAAAGTAAGGCACATTTTACTAATTGTTATATACAATTTAAGATTGATTCGTATGATGAATTTTATGTTATTTACAAACACAAGCCGTGCGAACGACAGGACCTGCCTTCGCACAGAATACGGAGTCTGTAGTGCGTTTGTATCAAAAAACACTGAAATTCGGTACAAACGCACTACAGGATTACACTAAGTGAGGTAGAGATTCGAGATTTTTCGCAGCGGATGAAGCGAACCTCAGCATCTTTGATGGTGATTCGCTGAAGCAGCAAGAAAAATCGAGAATCTCGGTGATGAAAGCTACGCAAAAGTTCCAGATATTCAGAAGGTTTGATGTATTTCTCTACGAGCAATAAAAGAGGAGCGTAGCGACGGGATTTGCGAGGAGAGAAATACTCAAACCTCGCGCAACAACAAATAAGAAATATCGCTTGCGTTATATTTGCATCATGAGCGAGACAAATCTAACGAAATCAAGCCAAAAACCGTTACAAATATCTCATCACTGATGCAAATATAACGAAAATTGGCCAAAAAACGTTACATATGTCTCACGAGCGAGACATATGTAACAAATCTTGGTCAAAGCGCTCAGGCAGATTGTTGCGCCTTAGCTTCTGGCAAATCATCCCACCTGCCAACAAACTTCTTGTACGCGTCTTGGTCAATAACAACGTCTAACTCGCCAATCCAAGTGAACGGATCATTCGCTCTGCAGAATCCATTCTTAAAGAAGTAAAGGCCTTCGTCCATGCTAAGCGAGTAAGTTCCGCCCATGTTGAACCACTTTAAGCCAAGCTCCTTAGTGCGCAAAATCAAATTCCAAATGCACGTATAGCCTGGAGCAACCTTTCCATGCATGGTCTGAGTTGCGCCGTAAATGTACCACAAAGTGTCTTTGTATGGGAACGAAAGCATGCTTGCAACTGGCTCACCCTCGTACTCGCAAGTGCAAATCTCAATCTGCGGGTATGCAGCAAGCAAGCGCTCAAAGTATTCAAATGGCCTATATTTAATGCCATGCCTGTTTGCCATAATCTTTGTAAGCTCGTAGAAGGTTTGCAAGTCTTCTTCCGACCTACTCCAGCGAGTTACAACACCAGCCTTAATACCAGCACGAATATGCCTTCTTGTAAGAGTGCTAAAACCAGCCATAAGCTCTTCTTCGGTTTTGCCCTCAACCTTAAGCATAATCTCGTGAAGCGGGTTGGAATAAGACTTATGGTGGAATCCCTGGCCTCTAAACGTGTAGCCAGCTGCCCTGTACTTTTCTATAAGAGCCTCGTCGGTTTGAACGCAAGGGTCCATTCTAAGCAAAAACGCGTTGTACTTTTCAAAAAGTGGCTTTGCTTCGTTGATTAGCTTTTTAGTGGTTTCAACGTCGTAAAAGTCGCAAACTGGGCCTCTAGGAGCGTAAAACAGCGTTTTATCGTCTACAGCCTTAATGCCAAGAATAGACACTGCAGCAGTAATCTTGCCGTTTTCTTCCAGATAAACGTATTCGCTAGACCAGTTGTTTTTAACCTTTGCCCATGCCATGTCTTGCATTGCATTAGTGTACGGAGAATTTTTTACAAAGTCCTCGTATTCTTTAACTTTAGCAGAATCATTTTTATCTAGTATTGGCATTTGCACTCCTTTTTTAGCTCAATACACGATTTTAGCGCGACTACCGTTTAAGATATTTGCTTTAGCGTTTTACAAGGCGATTTGCCGCCAACAGACTGTGTCTTGCTGCTAAAAGCTTGCGACTTGCGACTAGCAACTTACGATTAGCGACTTGCCACCAACAGCTTGCGACTTGCAGCCAGCCGCCAGCCGCCAGCCGCAGCAACACACAACTTGCGATTAGCGCGTAAGCTTTCTGTGCAAGCGATGCGGGCGAGCAGCTTCCTCACCAAGGCGCGCAATCTTGTTTTCTTCGTACGCCTGGAAGTTGCCTTCAAACCAGTACCAATTTGCAGGATTCTCGTCTGTGCCTTCCCAAGCAAGAATATGCGTTGCAACGCGGTCTAAGAACCAGCGATCGTGCGAAACAACCACAGCGCATCCTGGGAAGTCAAGCAAAGCGTTCTCTAAGCTTTCAAGAGTTTCAACATCTAAATCGTTAGTAGGCTCATCAAGCAGAAGCAAGTTGCCGCCCTGCTTAAGAGTCAAAGCCAAATTCAAGCGGTTACGCTCGCCGCCAGAAAGCACGCCCGTAAGCTTTTGCTGATCCGAACCCTTAAAACCAAAGCTTGCAACGTATGCGCGAGTAGGAATCTCAACGCCTGCAACCTCAATAAAATCAAGGCCTCCCGAAACAGCTTCCCACAAATTCTTATTTGGGTCCAAGCCTGCGCGATTCTGATCTACGTACGAAATCTTTACAGTGTCTCCAACAGTAAGCTCGCCGCCAGAAAGAGGCTCCAAGCCCACAATCGTCTTGAAAAGCGTAGACTTACCAACGCCATTCGGACCAATCACACCAACAATGCCGTTACGAGGCAACGTAAACGACAAATCGTCGATTAGCACGCGATCGCCAAAAGCCTTGTGAATATGCTTCGCTTCCAAAACTTGCGATCCCAAGCGCGGACCTGCTGGAATTTGAATCTCCGAAAAATCAAGCTTCTTGGAATTGCGTGCCTCTTGCTCCATTTGGTCGTAACGCTCCAAACGAGCCTTATTCTTGGCCTGGCGAGCCTTTGGTGAGCTACGCACCCAGTCAAGCTCATTCTTCAAGCGCTTAGCAAGCTTTGCGTCCTTAGCGCCCTGAATCTCCATACGCTTGGCCTTAGTTTCCAAGTAAGTAGTGTAATTGCCCTTGTATGGGTAAAGCTGGCCGCGATCCACCTCGCAAATCCACTCTGCAACGTTGTCCATAAAGTAGCGATCGTGAGTTACAGCAATAACAGCGCCTTCGTACTTGTGCAAGAACTGTTCCAGCCAAAGAATTGACTCCGCATCCAAGTGGTTTGTAGGCTCATCAAGCAACAGCAAATCTGGGGCTTCAAGCAAAAGCTTGCACAATGCAACTCGGCGTCTTTCTCCACCCGAGCACACAGAAACAGGCGAATCTGGGTCTGGGCATTGCAAAGCATCCATTGCCTGCTCAAGCTGAGAATCCAAATCCCAACCGTTAGCCGCATCAATCTCCGTTTGCAGCTTGCCCATTTCTTCCATCAATGCATCAAAGTCGGCATCTGGATTTGCCATCTCTTCGCCGATTTTGTTGAATCGATCAACCTTTTGAGCAATCTCACCAAAAGCCATCTTAATGTTTTCGCCAACGGTTTTAGTCTCATCCAGCGGCGGCTCCTGTTGCAAAATGCCAACGGTGTAGCCTGGAGTAATCGAAGCTTCGCCGTTAGAAACATTCTCCAAACCAGCCATAATCTTTAGCAACGTTGATTTACCCATGCCATTAGGGCCAACAACGCCAATTTTTGCGCCCGGCAAGAAGCTTAAGGTAACGTCGTCTAGAATTACGCGATCTCCGTAAGACTTGCGTGCCTTAATCATTTGGTAAATAAATTCAGCCAAAGTAATACCTTTCTTAAAATTGTTAAACCGCTATTTTAGTTGCAATTTTGATTGCTATTAGTTGCCGTTAGTTGCCATTAATCGCAGCTAACCGCCATTAAACCGCCGCCGCTTTCTGCGCTCGATCCGAAGAATCGCCAGCAGCATCCGCTCCATCTTCTGGAGGAATCTGACACATCCATTCGCCAACAATGCCAATAATCATGTCTATAATGCACACGATTCCCGCAATAACACATTCGCGAATAACGTTGGAATAAAGCGGAATATCGGCGTGCGGCCAGCAAACAAAAATCTGACCTGCATACCAGCCCGTTAAAATAGCACCAGCCATTCCAAGCGATTTTGCAAGCATGAGTGCCGAGACAGCCATTTGCATGTTAAAAGGCTTGCGCTCTTTTGGCTTAGAAGTAGCGTATTGATGCGTTTGCCAAGCAAGAACAAACGTGACTATTCCGCCGATTATCATAACAGCCAAAACAATCCACGGAGCTCCCGAAAGCGATATTGCGCTAGATTCTGTAATCGACACCAAAAACGCGCCGAATACGAATCCAAACAATAGTCCAAGCGCAAAATACCACCAAGGCGTACGGTAAGCTTTCATCAGCACTCCCCAATAATCCAGCGCTCAGAATAAACGCCAACTTGCGAAGCATCTTGCAAAAGCGCAAGTTTGTAAGAGACTGGCTCGCCATCAATTGCAGCGTCTGGCTCAACTTGCATCCACGGCTCCAATTGCGCGGCGCTTAAGTGCAAAGGATTGCTTGAATCCATTGACTTTGTAGACGCGCTGTCTAAGCCGTATTCCCTGGTTCCAACAACGTTTAAGCGCAAATCTAAAGAGCTGGCAGAATCGACAGAATCTCCAGAATCGCCATCAATTTGATCGCGTTGCATTTGCTCGATTCTTTGCGCAAATTCCTGATTACTCATTGTTGTAGACGCCACTACAACCGCGCAAAAATCTTCACCGTTTGCATTGCTTGCCTG
Source organism: Gardnerella sp. c12Ub_1 (assembly GCF_055804375.1). Taxonomy (NCBI): domain Bacteria; kingdom Bacillati; phylum Actinomycetota; class Actinomycetes; order Bifidobacteriales; family Bifidobacteriaceae; genus Gardnerella; species Gardnerella sp. c12Ub_1. The sequence continues at coordinate 772,082 of NZ_JANUZC010000001.1, forward strand.
GTAAAGCGCCGAAACGCCTTCGACTTGAGTTACGCTATGCGAATCTTTATGCTCAAGTCCGCTTAACACGTTTAGCATTGCGCGCATTGTTGAATCGCTCTTTTTGCCTTGCATAGAAACCACTGCGGTTGTTTGCATTGGGCTATTTAGGGCATTTGTAGTATTTGCGATATTTGAGACATAGGAAGACTCGTGCGATTCTTGCGACTCGCCAGTTGCTTGCACTTCTGCGGTTGCTTGCGACTTTTGCGCTTCAGCATCCGCTGCAGCACCAGCCTTAGAAGCATTAGAATCCGAATCCTTATCGCCCTTCTCTAAACTCGCACCTGCAACATTCCTCTTTAAGCTTTCTGGAATCTCTACAGGCGGGAGCGGCGAATCTGGGCGATCCGCATTAGAAAGCCACAAATCGCGCTCTGGCGCCTTACGAATCTTAGAGAAGATTTGCTCAAGTTCCTTCTCGTTAAGAGTCTCCTTAACAAGAAGCTTGCTAACAAGCTCATCCAAAATATCGCGATTATTGTTAATAATCTGCCAAGCCTCGGTATGAGCCGTTTCAATAAGCTTATGAACTTCTTCGTCAATCACTTCCGCAGTCTTATTAGAGAACTTACGCGATTGCAAAGAATCCAAAGAACCAGAAGAATCTTGATCTGCATCCATCCACTTTACAGCGCCAAGCTTAGACGAGAAGCCATATTCAACAACCATCTTGCGAGCGATTGCTGTAGCCTTTTCAATGTCGTTAGAAGCGCCAGTAGTTGGATCGTGGAACACAACCTCTTCCGCAGTACGGCCGCCCATAGCATACGCCATTTGATCTAGCAGCTGGTTTCGAGACTGAGAATAGCGGTCGCTAGTTGGCATAACAGACGTGTATCCAAGAGCGCGGCCGCGAGGCAAAATCGTAACCTTAGTAACAGGATCCGTGTGATGCAAGGCCGCAGCAACAAGCGCGTGTCCACCTTCGTGATAAGCCGTGTTACGCAACTCATCCAAAGCCATTCCCTTAGACTTCTTTCTAGGACCAGCCTGAACGCGGTCAATCGCCTCATCAATAGCGCGATTATCGATAAGCTGAGCGCCAGAGCGAGCGCAAAGCAAAGCCGCCTCGTTAAGCACATTAGCCAAATCCGCGCCCGTAAATCCAGGAGTTCTAACAGCAACCATGTGAAGATCTACGTCTGGAACAAAAGGCTTGCCTTTAGCGTGAACCTTAAGAATCGCCTCTCGGCCTTCCAAATCTGGAGCTTCCACAGCCACTTGTCGATCAAATCGGCCTGGTCGCAAAAGCGCAGAATCAAGCACATCTGGTCGGTTTGTAGCGGCAATAATAATCAAATTAGTGTCGTTATCGAAGCCGTCCATCTCTACAAGCAGCTGATTAAGAGTTTGCTCGCGCTCATCGTGGCCGCCAGTCATGCCACTTCCGCGGCGGCGTCCAACAGCGTCAATCTCGTCAATAAAGATGATTGCTGGAGCGTTCTTTTTAGCCTCATCAAACAGCTCGCGCACGCGAGACGCGCCAAGACCAACGAACATCTCAACAAAGTCCGATCCAGCCATGGCGTAGAACGGAACGCCAGCTTCGCCTGCAATAGCACGCGCAAGAAGAGTTTTACCAGTTCCTGGAGGGCCGTAAAGCAACACGCCGCGCGGAATGCGCGCACCCAAAGCCTTGTAGCGAGAAGGATCCTTAAGAAACTCCTTAATCTCCTCAACTTCTTCTACAGCAGACTGCTCGCCTGCAACATCCGCAAACTTAGTTTTAGGCGTCTGACCTTCCAAAAGCTTTCCACGACCGCGGCCGCCACCCATGCCAAGCATTCCGCCGCCTGCGCTTGCCATTCTGCCAAACATAAACCAAACAAGTCCAAGCAGAATCAAAATCGGCAGCATAGACGTAATCAAGTACGAGAAAAAGCTAGAAGTTTGTATGCTAACAGTCCAACCGTTTGCTGGCTTAGCCTTTTGAATCTTTTGCACAACTGTCTTGCTTTGAGCAATCGTGTAGTAGAACTGAACGTCTTTTCCGTAATCGTGCTTTTGCTTATCGCGCTTATCTACCTTAACGTATTTATTGTTTAGAGTAAGCTTAACAAGCTGCTTATTGTCTATAACCTCAACGTAATTTGCACTACGATTATCGAGCAACTCTAATCCGTCTTGAGTGTCGATTGTTTGCGAACCATTATGCACAAACAATTGGAATGCAGCTACAGAAAGCAAAACTAAAATAACAATCCAAGTCCAAGGCGACTTAAAGAATTTACGATTGGAATCGGAATTATTGCCATCCTTTGGATTGGCGTTATTCTTATTGCCATTATTCTTATTGCCGTTATTGTTCTTATTCTTATTCTTATTTGAATTGTTTCCAAAATTAGGAGGCAAGAACGGATTGTTGCCGTTTCCTCCCATAGGACTTTTCATAGGTCCACCCATAGGTCCGCGAGGCGACATTGGAGAAGCGCCCATACAATCAGACTCCTTTCAGGATTCTAACTAACAACACTCGTCTAAACACGTAATCACTAATCGCAAGCAACCAAAGCGTAATCGCTGTAATCGCTGTAATTAATCGCTTGAATTAATCCCTGTAATTAATCGCTTTAATTAATCGCTAAATAAATAGCATGTAATCAATCAAGATTACTCAATTGCAACCATCTAATCAAGACTCATACACAGAAGGCTTAAGAACCGCAATAGAATTAAGATTCCTGTACTTTTCGTCGTAGTCCATGCCAAAACCGACCACAAACGCGTCTGGAATCTCAAAACCAGTGTACGCAATATCTACTTCCACTTCTCGGCGAGCTGGCTTTGTTAAAAGCGCAAACACCTTTACACTTGCGGCTCCCCTGCCCTTAAGCTCCCTAACAAGCCAGTCCAGAGTCTTGCCCGAATCAACAATATCTTCTACAATCAGCACATCTCGGCCGCGAACATCTGTAGTTAAGTCCTCGCGAACCGTAATTTGGCCGCTGGTCTTAGTGCCACTGCCGTAGCTAGAAAGACTCATAAAGTCCATCGGAGCGTTAAGGCTAAGCTCTTGCGAGAAAACAGCAAGCGTGTTTACAGCGCCCTTAAGCACGGCAACAAGCAAAATATCGCGGTTTTGGTAGTCTTTGCTAACTTGAGCGGCAACCTCGCGAATGCGCTTCATAAGCTCTTCGTGGCTGATTAATTCGTAATCAATATCATCTCTTATATCTGCAACTTGCATGCTAACTATGATTGCATAAGAGAATGACGGACGTGTTACAACTTACGCATTAGGATTTAGACTATAAGCATGGTGTACTCATCTTGTTGGCGCAAAGGAATCGGCCAAGTAAAACGTTGCTTTAATAACATAGGGTTAAACGTGCAAGACCCGCAATTCTTGCAACACGGCGAGCATGCAACTTTGCCATCCGCTCCGATTGTGTTGGTCGCCTGCTCTGGCGGTCGCGATTCACTTGCGCTAACGGCGCTTGCATCAAAAGTGTGCGCAAGCAGAGGGATTCGATGCGCTGCAATAATCGTAAATCATAATCTTCAAAAAGACTCCGACAAAGTGGCGTTTAATGCAGCTAAAACCGTTGCAAAACTTGGAGTAGACGAGTCGCTTGTATTTGTTAAATCCGTTCAAGTTAAAGATAACGAAGAGGGAGAAGAAAGCGCAGCCAGAGATGCTAGATACGCTGCGATTATTGAAGTTGCAAAAGATTTGCGCGCGGCGGCGGTTCTTTTAGCACACACAGCAAACGACCAAGCAGAAACGGTTTTAATGGGATTGCGCGATTCTGCTGGCTTGGAGGCCGTGGCTGGAATGAAAGACGTTACAGTTAGGGAGAATGTGCTATTTGCTCGGCCGCTAATTAATCTTATGCGACTTGAAACCACGCAGATTTGCAAGGATTTGGGCGTTGAATGGTGGGACGATCCAACAAACGGCGATTCATCGCCAATCGATGTTGAGCTGCCAAAATCCTACCCGCTGCGCTCTAGAATCAGGCATACACTTATGCCGTATATTTCGCGATTTTTTGAATCAGATATGACTTTGTTGCTTGCAAAAGGAGCGAAATTTGCTCAAGACGACCTAGACTACATAAACTCGCAAGTAAATCTTGTAGAAAAAGAGGCGATTGTAAAAGAGGATTGCAAAGTCAAAATCAAACTTGCGACTCTAGAAAATAGCCACATCTCGATTAGGCGGCGAATCGTAGCTCGCGCGCTAAGTGCTGCTGGAATACGCTTTTCGTCAAATCATATAGAATCAATCGACGAGTTAATAACAAACTGGCATGGTCAAAAGCCGATTGCGCTTCCAGGAGGATATGAAGCAAGCAGAAAATCACATACCATAACGATTTGTGAACGCTACTAAAGATTGGTAAGCTCTGCCATCATCTTATTAATGCCAACATAAGTGTAGTTAACATCTCCAGGCGGATTAACAACAACCGCAAAAGTTAGCGCGCCTCCCGACTTTCTAGAAACGTTGCCAACCATAGACGAAACATCACCCAAAAATCCAGTTTTAACACGCATCAATCCAGCGGCCGACTTATCAACAAGACGCTTTTTAGCAGAAGTACACCAAACGCCTGGCAAGGCCAAACCTTCTGCTGCAGCAGCACCAATCCCCTCCTGAAGATTTTGCGCTTGAACCTGAATCAAAGTAATCGCACGAACAGCGGATTTAGGCGAAAGTCCCGAGCAATCCGACATATGCAATCCGTTTATATCAATACCTAAATCACGCAAAACATCTTGCACAGCCAAAGTTGCACCCTTTGGAGAATTTGGCTTACGCATAGCGAGCGCAGTTAAACGCCCGAACTCTTCCGCAAGGGAATTGTCGGAATGCCTAAGCATATACGCCATTATCTCGCTTAGCGGAGCAGAACAAACGCGCGCAATCTGGCTAAAATCGGCGGAAATAAGCGATTTTTTGTAGCTAACATGCATGGAGTCTGCGCCAGAAATTTTAGCTGCCTTAGTGATTTTTGCAGAATCGCCCTTCCATTCGCGAACGTCAATGCCATATTTTTGCAACAAATTTGCAAAAATCAAACCCGTACTAACAGCAGGATGCCTATCTAAAAGCGGATAATCGTCGGTATCGTCCGCGTCGTTTCCGTACGAAACCCACGCCGCAAAATCGCGATTACGCCCCTCATCCACTGCAACAGACGAAGTTGGAGCGTAGAATCGGCCTTCTTCGTCGTTCTCGTTAATAAGCTCAGGATATCTTTTTGCACCAAACAGCGAATCGTCAACAGCAAACTGAACAATCTTAACGCCCCGCTTTTTAAGAGCGGCAGCCGTTTTATTTGCAAGAGTTTCTAAGCCAGCTCTACCGTTTACGTGATTCGGGTCGCTTTGCCCAGCCCCAAGCAGCATGTCTCCACCGCCGCGCAAAACAATTCGCGCAACACTCCCACCTTCGTCGCAGCTTGCATAAACCAGCGTGTCTAGCGTTGAAGCCATATCTAAAGTATGCGAGGCCGCTAGAGCTGTAAGCGTTTTCATTGTAGACGCTGGTTGCAAAGCAAGATCTTCGTTTTTTGCAGCAATAATCTTCCCGTTTGCATCCGCTATAACAGCCGCCGCATTTGGCCCAAGATCTGGGTAATCAAGGAATGTTTGCAAAACCTTTTCCGCAGCAGCTTTGTCAACTGGCTTGTTTTTATCTAATTGCTTTATTAAAGACGCGTAATGCGCTATTTTCTTAGGTTTTGGACTGCTTAACTCTTGCAAAGATTTATTGTTTTTAATTGCCATTCGCGACTGAATAAAATCGCGATTTTGCAAAAGATCTTTGCTATCGAACAGAATGTATCCGCACATTAGTGATAGAACGCTTGCAGCTGCGATTAAGCACACAACAGCGCGATTACGTGACTTTGGCGGCTTTTGCGCGCCTAAGCTAGACGTAAATCCAGCTTTTTCTCTTGATTCTTTAGACGTAAAAGCATCTTCTGGAATCTCGATTATATTATCTGGATTCTTAACGTTTTCACCGTCTTGCATGCGCACGCCGCCTGTTTTACCGATTAATTGCAACTCTGTATAACTATACAAGCCATGTAGACTATATAAGAACTATATAAGAACTACATAAGAATTATATAAGAACTACATAAAGTCTACATAAGCTATACGCTTGCACACATAAATCGCAGATCTTACGTGCGCATTAATACTCAAGCAGTAATCGAGGCAAATCTGCGCAAGTTTTCTACAATACGAATCATGCGCTTATCCATTACTTTGCCGCCAATAATTACGCCAACAGCCAACACAATTGCGCCGTTCACTACGAACAGAATGCATGCAATCCACAGCAGTTGCGGCGCAAGAATAATAAACGCAATCACAGCCGCAACCGAAGGAATCATGCAAACTACAGAAAGAAGCATAAAGCCGATAGCTGCAAAACTTCGCCCGCCAGCAGAACCTTGCGGCCTAGAGAATGGCTTTTCAATTGACGATACAGGGTACATTGCAATGCACGAAGAAATTAAGCCAATGCCTATGGTAGCAAAAGCTACTCCGATTGGAGAAAGAGTTTGGAACATAACTGCATTCATATTTTGCTGGACATTTGCTACAAAGAAAAGGAAAGCGTAAACCCCTATTCCAAGAATTGCAAAGTACACAGCGCAAATCACGGACCAAACTATTGCGTGCGCTAAACGATCGTGCAAACCTTTTACTCCAATAATCGCATGCATAGTAAAAGCTGTTCCATCGTATGCAATATTGTTTCCAACAACCATTCCCATAAGCGTCGCAGCATATATCATCCATCCAGAAACGCCTATGTCCTGTGCTATAGAACCAAATCCTTTAGCGTTAAAACTAGTTCCTCCTGCAACTACCAGCATAAAAAGCGGCGCAATAAGCAAAAATAGTTGACGCATATCTCTTCTCATAACGCTAATAATTCGCGCAATAATCGCACCAACTGTGTTGTCTGGAACTGCTGCAAACAAGCCGATTCCCTTAGTTTTAACAACTGTTTTTTGCTCACCACGAAGCAACTTCGGCTCTAATTTTGCACAAAATACAGAGATTGCAAAGCAAGCAGCAATCGTTACAACGCAAATAAGGAAGCGAATAACAAGTGCAAGCCAATTGCCATTAATGGCGTCAAGAGGCAAAGCCATAGACGCACTTAACGGCGTAAAAGCGGAAACAGCGCAGAAACTTGAGCCAAGCACAATTCCGCTTGGATTTTTGTTACCAATATTCACAGTGGCAACAAAAATCATGTACGCTACGAAAATAGCAAAGTAAAAAATGTTTCTTGAATGCTTGTTTATTAAAATAGTATCCAAAAGCTCAATAAGCATTTTGCTTAAAGACACGATTGTTGCAACATAAAGCGGAGCCGCGATTACGCTTACTAAAACTGGCACAATTCCAAAGTTTCGGTACGCTAAAGACCACAAAGCAAGCGCGATTGTGCAGCTTACTGAAAGCGCTCCAAAAAGAGAGCCAAGAAGCATGCCAGCTTGCTGCTTTACGTAAGGAATGCCGTAAAGCGCAAAACTACGCGATTTTAGTGTTGTGTCGCTGCCAAACATAAACACGTTTATAAACAGCGTAAAAATTGACACAATCGACGCAACCATTATTGGAGCCAATTGGAATTCCTGCCAATTTTTAGTATCTGCAAGCATTCCTGGATTAATGTACTTGCCAGTTTCCCAGCCCGCAAAACCAAGAGCGCATATAAGCGCAAGTCCAAAAACAATTGCTATAGCAAAGCCAATTTTTTGCCAAATTGACTTTCGCATAACAGAAAAAGTAAGCGCCCAGCGAAGGCGAACCATGGTAAAAATCATAGACATTACGGTTCTCCTTTTTAAGCGTTGAAATTGGTGGAAGATGCAGGATCGTTATCAGATTTACCGCCATTAAGCCAGTCGATGCGTGCAGCAGCGTGACGTCCGCCAACAAGCTCCATAAAGCGATCTTCAAGATTCTTGCCTTGAGCAACTTCTTCAAGAGAGCCAGCAGCCGCAACATGACCTTCGTTAATGATTGCCACGTGCGAGCACATTTTTTCAACCAATTCCATAACGTGCGAAGAAATAATCACCGTTCCGCCAGTAGAAACATACTCGGCGAGAATATCCTTCAAATTTGCGCTAGAAACAGGATCCACTGCCTCAAAAGGCTCGTCCAACACAAGCACGCGAGGGCTGTGAATCATAGCTGTTGCAAGGCAAATCTTCTTAGTCATACCAGTTGAATAGTCCGAAACCATAGTGTTTGCAGCTTCTGTTAAGTCGAAAGCAGAAAGCAAGTCGTTCGCGCGCTTTACAGATTCCGCGCGACTCATATCGCGAAGCATGCCAGCATATGTTAAAAGCTGAAGGCCAGTAATTGTCTTAAAAATCTCGTCTGCTTGAGGCATTAAACCGATTGCGCGCTTAGCGCTATTTACGTCACTCCAAACATCGTTGCCAAAAATCGAAGCCGAGCCAGCATCTGGCATAAGCAAGCCCGTAAGCATTTTAATCGTAGTAGTTTTGCCAGCACCATTAGGGCCTACTAATCCATAGAAGGATCCTGCTGGAATATCTAGCGAAAGATTATCTACAGCAACTTTCTTGCCAAAAGTCTTAACAAATCCGCGAATAGAAACAGCTGGAACTTCTGCACTACTATCACTCGAATAAGTGTTTACGCCAAAAACTGGAACACTGCCAGACACATTTGCAGAAGGAACAGAATCCACCATATAAACCTCGCAACATACAGATAAACGCACGTATTGCGCCACATTAATTGCGCAATCGCACGTTTACACCAAGGATTCTATTATCTCATATATTGCGTATAAACACACTACGAGGCAGGTCATGTCGTTCGCGCAGAACGCAGCAAAACTACCGCCCCGTGTGATGAATCGGCTTCCACTCGCTCTTAGAGAACACAGCTTGGAACGCAATCGGCACATACGAAAGCATAAAAATCGGGAAGCTAAGAACGTACGCAAAAAGCTCTTTGTTAGTGGCTCCAAGCTTATCGTGTTCTACAAGAATAGTAAGCGAAACAAACACCATCATGCCCAAAACGCTTGTAACAGTAGTTGTTATAAAGCTAAGCGTTGAATCAATCTGACTTGCCCACGTAACAAATCCAAATGCTGCAAAGATAAATCCGAGTATAAGGCGAATAATCGCAAGCACCATAAACGGGCAAAGCATAAGCGTAAAATCAACCGACGAAAAATCGCGTTCGCGAATTCCATGGCGTATAAGAGCCGCTCCGTAATATCTAAACACTTGCAAGAAGCCCTTACTCCAGCGCAGCCTTTGCCTCCAGCTTTGCCTAAACGATACGGGCTGCTCGTCGTAAAGAACCGCCGACCCGCAATAACCCACTTTGTCGCCGTGCAAAATCGAGTCCATTGTAAACTCAAGATCTTCGGTAAGCAGGTGGAACTTCCACCCACGATTTCTGTGCATAATCTCACGCGAAAACATGAATCCCGTTCCGCCTGCATGGCAGCTAGATCCAAAAAGCATGCGCGAATTGTTAGTAAATCGCGATTCGCGTATAAACCACAATGCCGACCCAGAAGACACCCAATTATCCGATAAGTTAACAGAATTTCTGTAGCTTGTTAAAATCTGATACCCTGCGTGGAATCCCTTATTCATCTCTTCAAAATAGTGCAAATCCAGCTTATTGTCGGCGTCAAAAACAAAGTATGCGTCGTAATCTTTGTCTTTTCCAAGCTCCATTATGTGGTCCAAAAGGTAGCTAAGCGCGTAACCCTTGCCAATATGCTGCTTATCGAATCGCTCTATAACATTGCACCCATACTTTCTTCCAACTTGCGCCGTGCTGTCTGTGCAATTGTCGGCAACTAGCCAAATATCTATTAGCTGTTGATTATAAGTTTGATGCTGTATGCACTCTATAAGATTGCCGATTACAGCTTCCTCATTTCGCGCAGATATTAAAACCGCGTAATGCTTGTCCATTGGAGCATTCGGAAACACTACTGGCTTTGCAACAAGCGACGCCACTGCGCAAACGCCTTGGTAAATAACGCTGCTAACGCCGATTATGATTACTAAAACGTCGAAAATAGACAAAAGAATCATTTATTCCACCCGCTTCGTGGATTCGTGTTTGTGTTCGATTTTTTGTTTTTACTTTCGTTTGGAATTGTAGCAGATTTATTTGTTTTTGACTTTAATTGTTCCTTATCTTGATTGGTTGCTTGCGACTTATCTTTAGCATTTGCATGCGACCCGTCAGCTGCTTGCGATTCGCGATCCGCTTGCCCACTATCCAAATCCGCATTTTCCGCGCGCTTCTTAGCAATATCGCGATTAACTGCATCTAGAACATCGCGCGAAATCGCCATAGTAGCAATATATCCAGAATCTTCTTGAGAATTTTGACTTTCACTAGAATCACTAGAATCACTAGAAGAAAGGCTAGAATCACTAGAAGAAACATAGGCCTGCTTATACCAATACATAATGTCTTCATTAATCGAAACTCTAGAAGACGAGCCTTTCATAACTCGAAGAACCTTGTCTTTAACAGGCTTTACAAAACTATTACCAATCGCTTCAACACTCGTAACCATAATCGACTTTCGATTAGGCTTTGGATCGTTCATTAATGGAGAATCAACAAGCTTATACTGCTTTGTGCAAACTTTAAGAATAGCTTGCAAGCTGGCAGTAACAGGAAGAGCCAAAAACGCGCCAAGAGCTCCAAAAACAGCACCCATTACCAACACCGACAAAAATGCTACAGCAGGATTTAAGTCCATAGTTTTTTCGGAAATCTTAGGAGAAATCACCATGTTTTCAATCTGCTGATAAATCGTAACAAAAATAAGAACAGCCAAAGCGGATGCAAAACCGTTGGAACCCCAAGCAAACACAATTGGCAAAGCTCCGCCCAAATACGTACCAATCGTAGGCACAAATTGCGAAACAATTCCGCAGAACAGCGCAAGCGGAAGCCAATACGGAACTTTCATAAATATTAGGAAAATCGCAGTACCCGTTGCATTAATCGCAGCCAAAATTGTGCGCGAGAACAAGAAGCTCGATATTTGCTCTTGAACAACCGACCATATAAACAAAAATCGCCTTTGAGACTTAGGATTCAGCAAGCGGCACACGCTTCTACGCATTGCAGGACCTGCAGCCGAAATATAATAAGTAACCATCAAAATGGTAAGCAAATCAAGCAAAGCGGCCATCAAACCCCAAGTAGTATTAAGCGCAAAACCACCAAAATCAACAACCCACGATGTTTGAATGTTGCGCAAAATCTCCATTCCAAGCTGCTCAATATTTGGCATCTTAAAACCAGTAGAATTTAGCACAAAATGAGCGAATTGGTTGTATAAATCAGGCAAACCAAGAACCATAGAAACAGCTTGTTGCACAAAAAGATTACCAAAAAGAACAAGAAGCAAAATAATAACCACAAGCACCCCAACCAAGCTTGCCAAAGACGCAAAAGCCCTACTCCAACCGTGTTTTATAAGGCGCATAACAAGTGGCTCAATTGCAAGAGCTATAAAAATGGAGATTACAACGTCGAAAACTATAAAAGCTATACTTCCCCACGCAAACCAAACAAAAATCGCAACAAACGCGGCGATTACAGCATACATAAGCGCGCGACTTAGCCAATCAGGAGGCCTGCGATTATCTCCCTTAGCTGGAAAAATCGAAGCCAAGTCGATTTTGGCTCTTGTGCCGTTGCTATCCATACGGCTTTCGTAGTTTTCTTTATTTGTCATAAATTCCATTGTACTTTACAAAGCGTGTAACACAATCAACAAAGCGTGTAACACAATCGTAACCAGATAGTCGAGTCGCTGAAATCCAAAATCATATACAACAATCTAAACTATTTACTGAGATTTTTATGAAAGGATCGTGGCATGACCACTTTGCAAACTAAAGAAGATGCCGAGGCTTTGATTAAGCAAGAAGGCATTGAGTACGTATCTGTTCGATTTACTGATTTGATTGGCGTTCAGCAGCATTTTACTGTGCCTGCAAGCGAGTTCTTAAACAGCGCATTTACAGATGGAATGGCCTTCGACGGCTCTTCTATGCAAGGATTCCAGGCTATTAACGAGTCCGATATGAAGCTTATTCCAGACGTAGACACCGCTTACATTGACCCATTCCGCAAGCACAAGACTTTGAACGTTGCTTTTTCGATTGTGGATCCTGTAACAGACGAGCCTTATTCTAGGGATCCTCGCCAAGTGGCAATTAAAGCCGAAGCCTACTTAAAGGCCACTGGCATTGCCGATACCGCAAGCTTTGCTCCAGAAGCCGAGTTCTTTATTTTCGACAAGGTGCGTTTTGCAAACGATATGCAGCGTTCCTTCTACGAGGTGGATTCCAACGAGGCTCCATGGAATTCTGGCATAGACACCGAAGACGATGGCAGCAACAACATTGGTTTTAAGAATCGCGTAAAGCACGGCTACTTCCCTGTTCCACCTGTTGATCACAATCAAGACTTGCGCGACGACATGGTTTACAATTTGCAAAAGGTTGGTTTGATTCTTGAGCGCTCTCACCACGAGGTTGGCGGCGCAGGTCAGCAGGAAATCAACTACCGTTACAACACGCTTGTTCACGCTGGCGACGACTTAATGAAGTACAAGTACGTTGTTCACGAGACTGCTGCTTTGGCTGGCAAGGCTGCAACGTTTATGCCTAAACCAATTGCTGGAGACAACGGCACTGGTATGCACTGCCATCAGTCGCTTTGGAAGGATGGCAAGCCATTGTTCTATGCGGAAACTGGTTATGCTCAGCTTTCCGATATTGCGCGTTGGTACATTGGCGGCCTTATTAAGCACGCGTCTTCTGTGCTCGCTTTTACGAATCCTTCGCTTAACTCTTACCACCGTCTTGTTCCAGGCTACGAAGCTCCTGTAAACTTGGTCTACTCGGCTCGTAACCGTTCTGCAGCTATTCGTATTCCTCTTGCTGGAGAAGCTCCTGCTGCTAAGCGTATTGAGTTCCGCGCGCCAGATCCTTCTTGCAACCCGTTCTTGGCGTTCTCTGCTCAGCTTATGGCTGGCTTAGACGGCATTATGAACCACATTGAGCCTCCTGCTCCTGTTGATAAAGATCTTTACGAGCTTCCACCAGAAGAGCACGACGGCATTAAGCAGGTTCCTTCTTCGCTTGGTGAAGCTTTGCAAGCTTTGGAAGAAGATCACGACTTCCTTATGCAAGGAGATGTGTTTACTAGCGACTTGATTGAGACTTGGCTTAATCTAAAGCACGAAGAGATGGACATGGCTCGTTTGGCTCCAACGCCACTTGAGTACGAGCTTTACTTCCACATCTGATAGCAACTACGTAACAATGCGTAATAACTCGCGATAAGCGATAAGCAAATCCCCCGCAAGAAAACTTGTGGGGGATTTTAATTTACATTAGTCTTTTATTTTAAATCGCAAATCCGAGTGTTCTAGCAGCGTTTACAGGAACTGCCTCATCTGCCCAATAATCCTCAAGGTTTTCGTCGCTAGAAAGCGAGCGCATTTCTGCGCGATCAATGTAAAGCTCACCGCGTAAATGATCCGTCTCGTGCTGGAAGATTCGCGCTGGCCAACCGTGCAAGCGCTGCGAATGCTGCTTTCCATCCTCGTCTTGCCAAGTGGCTTGAATGTCTAGCCAGCGCTGACGAACAGCTTGATACCCTGCAACACTTAAGCAGCCCTCGTAAAAACTGCGCGTTTGCGTGCCAATTGGCTCATAGTGCGGATTAATAATCGCTCTAAATGGCAATTCCGCAATATCTCTAGGGTCGTCTTCGTCGTCTCTAACGTGATCTTCTACAACCGCAATCGCTAATCCAAGCCCGATTTGCGGCGCAGCCAAACCAACACCTGGAGCGTCTAGCATAGTGCTGTGCATAAGCGAAATAAGCTTGTTAAGCGTTGCGCGCGTAAGCTGACCATCGTAAGCAACCGTGCGCTGCCTTAAAACAGGCTCCCCTGCTTGAACAATCGACAAAACACCATCTTCTGTAGCAGAATCCAAAAGTCGCTCTACTGCGCGGCTAAGCTTAGTATCGACACTTGCGTGATGCGTAAACATAGGACTCCTTTACCCATGCGATTCATAAAACTTCTAAAGCAATCTATAAATCTAAATTCGACTATTGCTAATGGCGTATATATCAACAACAATACCAAAAGAGCTAGTATATCAAGATTATCCGCTTTTTGTAGTCCTAATCAGCGTGTCGAACAAGAAAATGCGCGAAGGCATGTCGTGTCATTACGTAGGTTACGCCAAGCTAGGTAGAGATTCGAGATTTTTCGCAGCGGATGAAGCGTTTCGTTCGCGCGTTACAGCGCGCGAACGTCTTCGCTTGCATTGAAAGCACACCGTGCTTTCAACTTTGAGCAAGCTCAGCGAATCGAAGTGCATTCGCGCGCTACGCTTTAAGCGCTCATGTAAGTCGATTCGCAGTCCTTCATGGTGATTCGCTGAAGCAGCAAGAAAAATCGAGAATCTCGGCTATGAAAGCCACGCAAAAGTCCTAGATATCCAGAAGGTTTGATGTATTTCTCTACGAGCAATAAATAGCGCCGTACTAAAACCTAAAACCCTAGAATATTAACATTCATAAACTATACGCAAAAGTGTTTCGTTCGCGCGGTCTAAGCGCGCGAACGTCTTCGCCGCACGTAAAGTCCACTGGACTTTACGTTTGAGCGGCTCAGCGCGCCAAATTGCCTTCTCGCGCTACGCTCTAAGCTCGAAGGCAGGTTGGCGCGCCTGCGAGGAGAGAAATACTCAAACCTCGCGCAATACCGAATAAGGAGAATGTCGTTCGCGCGGTACAGCGCGGAAAACTACAACTTAAGATTATCCGTTACAACTTGTGCAAGTCGTGCGCAAACCTCATCTGCTTGCTCTTGCGTTGCAGCTTCGCACATAACGCGCACAAGTGGCTCCGTTCCGCTTGGTCTAAGAAGAACGCGACCCGTGTCTCCCAAAAGCGCACTTTCCTTCTCTACAGCATTAAGAACAGCAGCATTTGTCTTAGACGCCATCTTATCTACATTCGGCACATTTACTAAGCATTGCGGAAGTTGTGGGAAGTCGGCAGCCATTTGCGAAAGCTTCTTGCCTTCGCGCACAACTTCGCGGCACAACGTAAGCGCTGTAAGAGTGCCATCTCCCGTGGTTGCAAACTCGCGATTAATCACATGCCCAGACTGCTCTCCGCCAAGAGAATAATCGCCTCTAAGCATCTCTTCTAGAACGTAGCGGTCTCCAACGCTTGTTTGAACAGTAGAAATACCCATGTCTTTTAGCGCAAGCTTTAATCCAAGATTGCTCATTACAGTAACAACAAGAGTATTATGGTTCAGCTTGCCTTCGGCCTTCTTAGAACGCGCAAGAATGCCCATAATTTGGTCGCCATTAACCATGTTTCCGTTTTCGTCTACAGCCAAGCATCGGTCTGCATCTCCGTCGAAAGCTACTCCTAAATCGGCCTTAGACGCCTTAACCATGGCTTGCAACTGCTCGGGATGCGTGGAACCCGCGTGATCGTTAATGTTGTACCCATCTGGAGAAGCGTTAATAACAATCACTTCTGCGCCAGCCCTGCGCAATGCTTCTGGAGCCACTACAGACGTTGCGCCATTTGCGCAATCTGCCACTACTCTAAGACCTGCAAGAGGCTTAGGACGAGTAGAAGACTCACTGCTTAAAGGCGCTACAGAAGAAACAAGATGATCAATGTAAAGATTCGTAGCTGTAGTGGTATCGTGACTGATTCGCCCAACACCGCTGCCCGTAGGACGCTGCCAATCCTTGCCTAAAACTGCTTCAATCTCGTCCTCTTTACTGTCTGGAAGCTTAAAACCGCCACGCGCAAAGAACTTGATTCCATTATCTGGCATTGGATTATGCGAAGCAGATATTACTGCACCCATCTCTACGTTTAGCACAGAAGTTAAAAAGGCCACGCCAGGAGTTGGGATTATGCCAGCGTCTATAACGTCAAATCCGCCTGCACTCATGCCTGCTGCCAAAGCGGACGCTAGAAAATCGCCAGAAACGCGAGTATCGCGACCAACCAGCGCCCTTCTCCTAGCGTGCATTTTCTTCCCTGTATCTTCGCTATTTGAATCGCTGCTATGCGTTTCTCCTAAAACACGGACGGCAGCATCGCCTAAATCTAACGCTAATTGTGCAGTCAAATCGCGATTTGCTAATCCTCTAACGCCATCGGTACCGAACATATTTGGCATAATCAGACTCTTTCAATTAGATTTCAAAAAACACACTGCATTCCATTTTACTCTGCAATGCGCTAGACGCGCCACAGTTTCACCCTACGACTTAAGCACTTAATAATTAAACACAAAACCAGGTTATGAATCTAATATATGCACAAAAACAATTAAGTCCGCCTAAAAAGACGGACTTAATATTTAATGCTATTTAATGCTTAAAGTGATTAAATCACTCAATAAAACCGATAATCTAAAATCAGGCCTCTACTGGAGCATTAACATCTGCAGGCAAAGCAGCCTTAGCAGCTTCGACGATTGCCTTAAAGGTTTCAACATCGCTAACAGCAAGCTCGGCCAAAGCGCGGCGATCCAATTCGATGCCAGCTAAGCGCAAGCCCTGAATAAAGCGGTTGTAGGTGATTCCTTCTGCGCGAACAGCAGCGTTAATGCGCTGAATCCACAACTTGCGGAAGTCGCCCTTGCGAGCCTTGCGGTCGCGGAAGTTATAAGTAAATGAGTGAAGCAGCTGTTCCTTTGCCTTGCGATAAAGGCGGGAACGCTGACCGCGATAACCCGAAGCCCTATCAAGAACAACGCGACGCTTCTTGTGAGCATTAACTGCGCGTTTTACTCGTGCCATAAGTATTCCTCAGCTTTCTTAAAAATTTTTAATTGCGTCTTCGTTTTACTGCACTTACTTAGCTAGCAAGCCCTTCAAATTCTTGCTCTGTGCTGTAGCTAAAACCTTATCTGCAGACAAAGCACGACGCTTACGAGCAGACTTATGCTCCAAGTTGTGGCGCATTGCGCTACCATCGTGCATTACCTTACCAGTGCCGGTGAGGCGAACGCGCTTGGACGCTGCGGAATTAGTTTTCATCTTCGGCATTGCTGCCCTCCTTATGATTCTGATCAGATTCTACAGAAGCTTTTGCGGACACATCGGCCGCTGCCTGAGCTCCTTGCTTTGCCGCAAGTCGTGCTGCTTGACGAGCTTGACGCTCTGCGCGCGATTCAGCGCCTCTACGACGCTGCTCAGACTGAGTATGAATCTTTTTACCCTTAGGCGCGAGAGTCATTATTATGTTACGACCCTCTTGCTTAGGGGCAAACTCCACGGTTCCACTTTCGGAAACCTCATCTGCAAGCCTACGCAATAACTCAACTCCGCCTACAGGCCTCGACTGTTCGCGGCCACGCAGCATAATGGTGACTTTTACTTTGTCTCCACCATTTAGGAATCGAAGAACATGACCCTTCTTAACGTCGAAATCGTGATCGTCAATCTTGAGTCGGAAACGAATTTCCTTAATCTCGGCCGTACTTTGATTACGACGCGCTTCACGAGCCTTAATCTTCTCGTTGTACTTGTACTTACCGTAGTCAATAAGCTTGGCTACAGGAGGCTTAGCAGTAGGCGCAACCTCTACAAGATCGAGGTTTGCTTCCTTTGCTAGGTTCAACGCTACCGAGGTCGCAATAACACCCACCTGCTCGCCTTTCGGACCGATAAGGCGTACTTGTGAGACGCGAATCTCTTCGTTAATGCGTGGTTCGTCGCTAATGATGACTCCAATCCTTGTTAAAACAGTGGAACAGCGCACCAAAAGGTCAAAGATAAATTCAAGTTCAAACATCAATCAAATGCGCTCAAGAATAGCGCTATAGCAAGCATATTGCTACGTGACCGAAGTCATGAACCCGAAACCCTTTAGGCTTCCAGGTGGGATATACCACTTTCTTGATTACTCAAGCCAAATGTCTATTCTACTTGAAGCCTTGACAATAGTCAAACATGCTCAAAAATACTAAACAAGTCGCATTAAATCTCAAGAAGCCGCAACAAAACACGCGATATAATCGCAATTCCGCGCGCGCGATATTATATGACTATGGAGCCTTTGAAGCGCTGCGTTGTTTTAGCAGCTGGAGATTATTACGACCATACGCGCGAACACGTTCCTGATCGCGCTTTAACTATTGCAGCCGATGGTGGCTGGGATCATGCGTGCAGACTTGGTTTACACGTTGATGCTCTAATTGGCGACTTTGACTCCGTGCGATTAAAACTCCCAACAGACGCTGCGATTACGCGACTTCCTGCCGAAAAAGATGACCCAGATTTGCTTTCTGCTCTTAAAGTTGGCTGGTCTAAAGGCTCTAGAGAATTCCATATTTTTGGCGGCTTAGGCGGCCGTGTTGATCACACGATTTCCAATATTCAGCTTATGGTTCGACTTGCAGTTAGAGGCGGAATTGGATTCTTGTATGGAGACGGCACGATTG
Organism: Gardnerella sp. c12Ub_1; assembly: GCF_055804375.1. NCBI lineage: Bacteria > Bacillati > Actinomycetota > Actinomycetes > Bifidobacteriales > Bifidobacteriaceae > Gardnerella > Gardnerella sp. c12Ub_1. The sequence continues at coordinate 790,656 of NZ_JANUZC010000001.1, forward strand.
TTACAGCAATTCACAACGGTTCCCTCGACTTTCCTGCGTCAGGCGGCCCCGAAGGCCGAATGGTTTCTGTATTCTCACACACGCCTGTTTCTAGCGATGTAAACGAGATTGGGCTTAAATATCAACTTCAGCACGCAACTATGTATGGCGATGCCGTTCAAGGCCTAAGCAACGAGTTACTAAACGACACTCCTGCGCATATTGACGTTCACGAAGGCACTCTTGTAATCACATTCCCTATAGACGCTCCACTGCCGCAAGTTAGCTGGTTTAAGCGACCAGTTGGCGATTTGGGAGATGTAAACGCTAGTGTGTCGAGCGCTCTAGCTGTTTCGCCAAAGTAGTTTTTGGCTTACATTTTATTGGCCTACATTTCAATTCCAGGAATCATGCTGCTGTTTTCCGATATACTTTTGGCTAATTTTTCTACAGTATTTTCTAAAACGTGATTAATCTTGTTGTTATTAACAGTTGTAATAGTTTCTATTAGATCGTTGTAGAAATCTTTATCTCCAGTAAAAGATTCCCAAAATTCTTGGCCAATTTTTACAGTATAACCTTCAGCTTCAATCCTCTTATAATTCGCCGATAAATCTTCTCTGGAACCATACAAAATACCAACTACGCAATCAGTTAATGGATTTATATCTTTAGATCCATTTGTTTTAGCCAATCTTGCTAAATCTTTAAAATGGTCACATATTGTTTTTACATCATCTTTATTAATTGTTTCTGGACCAGATTTTAACTGACAATAAATATGACGATTTGTAAAACTATCTTTATATTCAATATCTATTCCAGATGTTGTAGACGCAAATCCACTCAAAACTTGAGAACTCAACTTTTGTATTGCAGAACCAAAAGATGTAGAAATAGAAGTTCCAAGAACTCTAGGATATAAAATTGCCTTAGCAATTGAACGCGGCGATGCATCACCAAAAGCAAATCTAGAAAGATATGCTATTAAGAATGGATTAAAGCTGATCTTCTTTATATCAACAAGTTTTTCGGTGTTTTTTACATGATTTTCTATTACTTGCTTATCAAAAAAAGATGAAATCTGGCTTAAAATATTCTTTCTTTCAATATCTGAAAACATAAAATCTCCCTTGACTATTCACAAAACAAACAGGCTAACATGCCGAATTTTGTATTGGAAAATTATAACATAGATAAGGCTTGAGATTTTAATTCATCGGTAGTTATATTCGATAAATCAACAGGCTTAATATCTCTAAACAACTCTCTATTTTCGCCACTTAGCATAGCAATTATTGCTCTACCAACATGATAAGCAAGATTGCAAGGAACAGCATTGCCTATCTGCTTGTATTTGCTTGCCATACTGCCTTCAAATTCCCAACTATCTGGAAAAGATTGAATGCGAGCATATTCTCTTACCGTTAATGGTCTAGTTTCAGCTGGATGACATCTTTCTGTTTGCCTTTGTGCTGGAGAACATGTGAGAGTTAGTGACGGCTCATTCCACGAGAGTCGCCTTGCCATACCAGTTTTTCCGCCTGGCAAATTGAACGAACCCTTCATGTAATCTTTTTGAACATCCAAAGGAAGATCACGCCAATAGCCTCCAGGAGGCACTAAGTCTAAAACCTTCTTCTTGCTTTCTGGATACGTTGCACCCTCTGATTTTGGGCACTCTCCTATTGCATCCCATAATGTAAGAACATCACTGTTTTCTTTAGGGAATAAAATCGGAATATCTAAATCTTTTCTAACTCCGATTATGACTAATCGCTCACGCTTTTGAGCAACGTCAAGAAATTGAGCGCGCAAAACTTTTAAAGCAACTTTATAGCCCAAACTATCCAAAGTATTTAGCATAACCATAATGGTTTTTCCAGAATCGTGAGTAAGCAATCCGCGAACATTTTCCATCATCAATACTTTTGGCTTAACTTGTTTAATAGCCCGCGCAAATTCAAAGAAAAGTGTTCCTCTTGAATCTTCAAATCCTTTAGACAATCCAGCATACGAAAACGCTTGACAAGGAACACCACCTTGCAATAAGTCAACTTTTCCTCTGTATTTAGAAAAATCAATATTGTGAATATCTTCTTCTACAACATTCCATTCAGGATTATTTTTGCGCAAAGTTGCACACGCATATTTGTCTACCTCATTTAACATTAAATGATTAAAACCAGCGTTACTCATTCCTAGTGCAGTTCCTCCAGCGCCAGCAAATAACTCAATTGACGTAAAGCGAGTTTTATTGTTTTTTAACACAAAAAAATGAGATTTTTTATTTTCACTATGATTTTCATAACGATTTTTAATACGTTCCAAGTCTGAAATTTTGAAAAGTCGTTTGTTGTTTGAATCCCTAACACATATTAAAAGTCCCAGTTTTGCCCAACGTCGTATAGTATCTATAGAAACGCCGATAATACGCGATGCTTGCCCAGCGGTTACATTTGAATCTTTGCTAGGGATAATATTAACAGTGACTTTAGCTTTATGCTCTAGACCTTCTAAGACTTGCGTACTTTTCTTCATAAAAACAGCATACCACAATTCTTGTAACCTTTGCATATGCAATGGTTATGATTCTATAAAATACTAGATACACATAGCTAGTTTAGAAACGCAAAATGTAGCAAAGAAGGCCAAAATGTTGCGCAAGTGTAATACAAAATGATGCACTAACGTAGTACATACCGCACATTAAAATAAACATGTTAGTTTAAATAACGAAGACCAAAAACGTATTGTTAAAAATCGCGAAAAATCGCAAAAACCGTGCGTTAAGGTTTCACTCAAGGGAGATCCCACATGACAGTCAAGATTGGTATTAACGGCTTTGGACGTATCGGCCGTTTGGCATTCCGTCGTATTTTTGAGCTTCAAGCTCGTGGCGGTCAAGCTGGCGATATTGAAGTCGCAGCAATCAACGATCTGACCACTCCTTCAATGCTTGCTTACTTGCTTAAGTACGACAGCACTCATGGCACTTTCCGCCACGACGATGGCACCCCAGTTGAGGTGACTTCCACCGAAGACGCAATCGTAGTAGATGGCAAGACTTACAAGGTTTACGCCGAAAAAGACGCAAACAACATTCCATGGGTTAAGAACGATGGTGTTGAGTTCGTGCTCGAGTGCACTGGTTTCTACACTTCTGCAGAAAAGTCCCAGGCTCACTTGAACGCTGGAGCTAAGAAGGTTCTTATCTCTGCTCCTGCTAAAGACGAAACCACCCCAACCGTTGTGTTTGGTGTAAACCAAGAGATCTTAAAGCCAACCGATAACATTGTGTCTGCTGGCTCTTGCACCACCAACTCCATGGCTGCAATGGTTAAGCTTTTGCAAGATAATTGGGGCATTAAGTCTGGCTTTATGACCACTATCCACGCTTACACTGGCACCCAGATGATTCTCGACGGCCCACGCGGCTCCAAGCCACGCAACAACCGTTCTGCTGCTTGCAACACAATCGAGCACTCCACTGGTGCTGCTAAGGCAATCGGCAAGGTTGTTCCAGAGGTTAACGGCAAGCTTCAGGGTCACGCTCAGCGTATTCAGGTTCCAGATGGATCCGTTACCGAGTTGACTACTGTTCTCGAGAAGCCAGCAACCACCGAAGAAATCAACGAAGCCTTTAAGAAGGCATTCGAAAACTGCGATTACTTTGGCTACAACGCCGATAGCATTGTGTCTTCCGACATTATTGGCGATACTCACGGTGGCGTTTTCGATCCAACTCAGACCGACGTTAACACTGTTGACGGCGTAACCTTGGCTCGTACCGTTACCTTCTACGACAACGAGTACGGCTTTACTGCTAACATGATTCGCACATTGCTTTACTTCGCTGAGATTGCTGAGTAAAATTAGCGAAACAAATAAAGCTAAATAAAGCTACAAACCCCTTGCGGTGACTCATCGCAGGGGGTTTTCGCAACGCATTGCACACGGGGGTAAAAATGGGCAAAAAACATGCTGCAACAGGCAAAGCAACGCCAGCAATCGCACAACTAGAAAACGCTGGAATCACATTCCGCGTTGTTGACTACGAGCACGATGCAGATCACATGGATGACGGCTACGGCATGGAAGCAGCGCAAAAATTAGGCGTAAACGCAGAGCAAGTTTGCAAAACGCTTATGGTAGACACAGGCGAAAAGCGCGTAGTCGGCATTGTGCCAGTAAACGCTCGATTAAGCATGAAGGCGATTGCGAGCGCAGTAAATGCCAAAAAAGCCAGCATGACAAGCCCAGACGTAGCTCAACGAGAAAGTGGCTATGTTGTTGGAGGAATCAGTCCATTTGGTCAGCGCACTCATCACGAAACCGTTCTGGATGCTAGCGTTATGCACTTTGACGAGATTCTTGTTTCTGGAGGAAAGCGCGGACTAGACGTTGTTCTAAATCCAAACGATTTGGTTAGCTTGCTTAACGCAACTGTGGCAAATATTCTAGCTTAAAGCTAGCAAACGTCGTGGCAACGTGCGATAATCCGTAAGGTTGTTCATTTTAATCGTTAGGAGTTTATTATGGGTATGCGTGGACGTAAGCGCAAGGCTCGCCGCAAAAAGGCAGCAAATCACGGCAAAAGGCCAAATGCTTAATGCAAATGCTTAATACGTTTGATTTGCGTATAAATTTGTAACTAAAAGCCCACGGATTTATTACCGTGGGTTTTTTGTTTACGCGATTTTTAATCAAACAACCAAACGACTAAAAAACGCACACAAGGGTCTTCGCTGCATTCTAGGATTATTGCATGGCAAAGAACATAGATGAGTTGCTAGAAGCACTAGAAAAAGCACCGCAGCAAGATAAAAACACAGCATTGTGCAAATCAATGCTGCTTGGCTTCGACACAGAAACAACGGGCGCAATTATTGGCAGTGATTCAATATGCTCCGCAACGCTCGTTTTTAGAGACCCAGCGCGTGGACGTAACAATGACGTTATTGCAACGTGGCTTGTAAACCCGCATAAGCAAATCAACCCTAAAGCAAGCGAAGTAAACGGCTTTACAAACGAGTTTTTGCAAGAAAACGGAGGCGATCCAACTCAAGAAATCGAATTGCTTGGAAGAGCCATTAGCCTTGCACAAAGCAAGAACATTCCACTTCTTGCATACAATGCGCCTTTTGACGTTAAAATGCTAAACCATGATTTGCAAAGATGGAGTCTTGACTCTTTGCAAAATCGCCCAAAAAGCACAATTAATGGCGGCGAGATGCTTATTGTAGACCCGCTTGTTATAGATAGAGCCATTTCTAAGCGAACTGGCAAACGCACACTTACATACACAACGCAGTTTTATGGAATAGAGCCAATTGGCAATTTTCACGATGCTACAGCAGATACAGTTGCTGCAGTTGATTTGATTGAGCCTATAAGCGAGTTGCACGAAAATGTTGCAAATCTTAAGTTATGCGAGATTATGGTTTGGCAGCGAGACGCTTACGCAAAGTGGAAGTTAAGCTTTGATAGCTGGCTTAAGTCTAAAGGAAGACCAGCTAGCGAAGGAAACTGGCTGTAATTAGTAGCGATTATTGTGCAATTTGCGCGCGAAAAAATCGCAAGCAGCCGCACATAAAATAAGCACAACTAAAATAAAACGCAAATAACAAAAATAACACGAAAAACAACACGGAAAAGCGAAATGTCTTTACAAAAATTATCTTTAGACGAAGCATGCAATATTTTGTTAAAGCAAAATCTTTTGCGAGAAATAATACAAAATAAAAGTGCGCAAAAACATGACGATTTAACGCACGAAAACGACCAAACTTGGTCAATAGATGCTAGCGATTTTAGTGCGCACTCAAAGCCGTACAGTCACATAACGTACGATTCGCGCGATATTAAGCCAAACACATTGCTTTTTATTAAGGGCAATTTTAAGCCAGAATACCTTAAAGACGCAGATAAAAATGGCTTAAACGCATACGTTGCGCAGGATTGCTACGCGGATTACACAAATGCGGTTGGATTGATTGTAACAGATGTTCATAAAGCTATGAGCTTACTTTCGGCAGCATTCTTTAACAATCCGCAAGAAAAGCTTACGACTATTGGCATTACGGGAACAAAAGGCAAAACAACCACAGCATACTTTACTCATGCTATTTTGAACGCACATTCTAATGGCAAAGCGGCGCTATTCTCTTCGGTAGACAATTGCTTAGATGGTAAAACATATGTTGAGTCGGACTTGACTACGCCAGAAAGCCTAGATGCGTTTAGAATGATGAGCCAAGCCGTAGAAAATGGCATGAAATACCTTGTTATGGAAGTTTCGTCGCAAGCATACAAAGTCAACCGCGTGTATGGATTGCACTTTAATGTTGCGGCATTTTTGAACATTAGCCCAGATCACATAAGCCCAATCGAACACCCGACTTTTGAAGATTATTTGTATTGCAAGCGTCAAATCGTAAAAAATACGGATGCACTTGTGCTTAATGCGGATTGCGCGCATGCGGATTTGCTTCTTCAAGACGCACAAAAAAATGGCGTAAAAGTCACGACTTTTTCCAGAATACACAAAGAAGAACTAGACGGAAACACTTGTAATTGCACAGAATGCAGCGATTATTCCGATATTCATCCTTACGAAAACAGCGAAAAATACCCAGAGCTTGTTTTGCCAAGATATGTAGCGATACCAGAGTTGCAAGAATCCGATGAATCGCAAGGATTGCAGAGCTCGCAAAATACGCAAAATACGTCAGAGCATTGTATTGCGATCTTAGAAGGCGAAGCTAACGAGTACGTAAATCAAGACATGCCTAATTACAGCGCTATAGACAAATTCAATCTAAAAATCGCAGGCGACTTTAACTACGAAAACGCCACTGCAGCAATCGCAATCGCAAACGCATTAAGCATAAATGAAAACACAGATCAAAAAGCCCTACATGCTATAGAAAACGTTCAAATATCGGGGCGAATGGAAGTCTTTAAAGACACAAAATCCAATACAGTTGCCATAGTGGATTACGCACATAACTACATTTCCACAAAATCTGTTGTCGACTTCGTATACGACAAATACGGTAACAATGATTTTAGAATCACGCTTGTAACAGGATCCACGGGAGACAAAGCCGTTGACAGGAGAAAAGAAATAGTTCAAGCTGCACAAGATCGAATCAACCAATTTGTGTTCACTCAAGAAGACACAAATGTCGAAGACGAAATGGACATTTGCAAATACATGCAATCTTGCGTAACCAATCCAAACGTTGAATCGCGAATTATTATAAACAGAGCTGAAGCTATTGAGTACAGTGTTGAAGAAGCAAGAAAAGATGCTAGAGAGAACAACAGACTAAACATAATACTTGCTATCGGAAAGGGCGACGAACGCTGGATAAAGGTGCACAACAAACATGTTCCTTACGAAGGAGATTCGTTTATTATTAAACGCTTATTTAGCTAAGCACCTCTTTAGCTAAAGTCATTCCGCAAGATTTGGATGAATATTAGCGCGTTGATCCTTTGGCTTCTTTAAGTCTGGATTAACGCGCTCAATCAGCATAGTGCGCGCATCTCCTGCCGTAACAAAGCTGCCGCAAATCAGCACTCCGTGCCCATACCCCACTCCAAGCTCATCGTCTTCGTCAACAAGATTCACTGCCGTTTGAATAGCGTCTGGAAGATCGTCAACGCGAATCACGCGATCTTTGCCAAACACGCCAATCGCAATCTTCTCTAGGTCTTTAGGATCCATCACGCGGTCGCGCCAAGAGTTACGCGTAACAATAATCTTAGTTAAAATCGGCTCAAGAACACCTAAATATTCTTCAACTTGCTTATCTGCCATCATTGCCACAACGCCAATAAGCTGCTCAAAATTATAGTTTTCTTCGATTGTTTTACGAAGAGACTCAGCAGCATTAACATTGTGGCCGCCGTCAATAATAATCGTTGGAGAAGTACGCACTTGCTCAATTCTGCCAGGAACCTTAACTTGACTCAAAGCCTCGGCAACCAAATCGCCGTCTAAAGCGCCATTTACAGGCAGAACAACCTCCGCAGCAGCAAGCGCCGCCAAAGCATTATGCGACTGATGTACACCAAACTTATCTATTGGAACATCTTCATAAGTGCCATTTGGAGTTCGCAAAGTGGCAACTTGACCACCAACAGCTGGAGTGCGCGAAACAACCTCCAGCTCGCCGCTGCCGTCACTAAAGTCGCGCAAAAGCTTGGCATTATTGCGATTTGCCACCTCTTGAATAATCGGCAAAACTTGCGATTCGTGTGGCTGCGGCCCCAAAATCACAGTGCAATTTGGCTTAATAATGCCAGCCTTTGTACGCGCAATCTCTTCAACCGTGTTTCCAAGCCATTGCATGTGGTCCATGTCTACAGGGCCAATAATCGCAGCATCCGCGTTCATAACATTAGTGGCGTCCCATTCGCCGCCCATGCCAACTTCCATCACAGCAACGTCTACAGGAGCGTCGGCAAAGGCCCAAATCGCCATAGCTGTAAGCACTTCAAAAAAGCTCATTCGCGGCTTGCCATCAGCATCCATGCGAGCGTCAACCATGTTTATAATGTCTTTCATTTGATCAAACACGTCAACAAACTGGTCATCGCTAATTTCTTGGCCGTCAATCATAATTCGCTCATTTACGCGTTGCAAATGCGGCGAAGTGTAAAGACCCGTGCGCAAACCGTACGCGCGGCAAATCGCCTCCGCCATGCGCGCCGTGGAGCCTTTGCCGTTTGTGCCAGTAATGTGAATCACGTGCATAGACTGCTCTGGATGCCCCAAAATATCGAGGATTAAGCGCATTCTATCTAAATCAAGATTTGTCTTGTTATGCTCTGGAGCGCGGCTCATAATATCTCGCTCAACGTCAACAATTCGCTCATTGGTGCGATTTGGATGTTCCATCGACATTTTGTGCTCCCATTTTTGATTTACGTTTTCGGATTTACGTTTTCGGATTTACGTTTCGCTCATTTTTCCAACTATCTAGATTAATAACTGTAGTGTTTTTGTACCTGATTTACGGCGTGTCGTGATACAAAAAGCGGAAATAGCGTTTGCGTTGAATAATCGGTTTTATAGCGCGTTATAGATTTCTGCAATAGTCAAAAACGTTACAAATCGCACAAAACTAGCGCATAAAGGCGTGTTAGTGGCGATTAAATGGTAAAGTACACGTTGGCGTTTCTGCCCAGGCTGCGTAGGTCGAGAAACGCTCAAAGAAATTACAATGCGCAGCAATCAATAGTTAGGAACACTAATGAGTGATATTCTAAACAACGAATCCGCAAACAATCAAAGCGAAGAAAACGCACAATACTCCGCACAATCCGAAACTCCAATAACCGACAAGGCTCGTGCAAACGCAAATCCTGCACCAACAACAATCGCAAGTCTTAAATGGCGCGTTGCAGATATATCGCTCGGCGCCGCTCTAGCCGCCTTGTTTGGCATAATCTACTGGGGCTTTACAATTGTGTTCTTCTCCCAAATCTCCCCTATTTTGCGCACTGTTTTGCCTGGATTTGGCAGCATTTTGCACGGCGTTTGGTACATGTCTGGTCCGCTTGCTCTTCTTTTAATCCGTAAGCCTGGTGCTGCAATTTACGTAAACGTTGTTGGTGCCGTGTTTGAGAACATTCTTGGCCAGCAATTCTCTGCGTTTATGGTTTTAGCTTCTGCCGCTTTGCAAGCCGTATTTAGCGAGCTTCCTTTTGCTATTGCTCGCTACAAAAAATACAATCTTACTTTAAGCGTAATTTCTGGCACGCTTACCGCTCTTGAATATGGCATTTACTTGATGTTTGTGGTTTACCAGGGCAAGAGCGCAAACTATCTTACAATTCACATGATTTGCGAGCTTATAAGCGGCTTTGTTATTGCTGGAATTGTTCCTTGGATTCTATTCGTTGCAGTTCGTAAGACTGGAGCTTTAAGCAATTTTGCTTCTGGAAGAGACCAAGAAGTAGTAGCGTAGCTATTTGCTCTAAAGCTGCTTGCGACTTGTCTTGCGCGCACTCATGCGATTTTGCTCGCTAAACAATGCGCTAATCGTAGCGTGAATCGCAGCATGTTAAACAGCGTGTTAAACGTTTATGGGTATGTGCTAATCTAGTCGTTGCTAACTTTGTTAGCGTGGGGCTTTAGCTCAGTCGGTTAGAGCAACGGACTCATAATCCGTCGGTCCAGGGTTCAAGCCCCTGAGGCCCCACTAAATAACTCAAAATGGCTTTATTTCAACGTTTTCAGCAAGTCGCAAACAGTAACGACACACCAAACGACACACCTGAACCACTATGTTTAAGCGTATTTAAGCGATTAAACTGCTCTTAAAACCGTGTGTGACACGCCAAAAAGAACCTACTTCTATTATATCATTTTCACAAAAAGTTAAGAGTATAAAAAATTACCCCCCGCATGGAGCGAGGGGTAATTACTAATTTTCAACTTGTATTCTCAATTAGAGAATACTTTGAGCATATTGCGCGCCACTTATTTTCAGTAGTAGTGTCGTCCAGGATTTTGCCGCGGCCGTCCAGCTCTTAGGAGCCTTACAGCAGTATCAATGTCTGGCGCATCATCTGCTGCGCGCATAAACATTGCTTGAATCATCTGCTCGGATTCTTTGCCATCATAGTGCTTAGCCTTATTATCGTCCCAAACAAAATCAGCCATGAGCATACCTTCTATTCTTACAGCCTACAGTCCTGCTTTAGAAAGATAGTCTGGGATTTCGCTCGGGTACTCTGGCCACGCTCCTGCTTGAGTGCAAACGTACGCAGCAGTGTTGATTGCAGCACGATGCGCGTCTTTAAGCGAATCGCCAGCTAAAATCCTTGCAGTAAACGTGCCAGAGAATGAGTCTCCAGCACCAACCGTGTCGTTAACTTCCACATGAGGAGTTGGGTAGGTAGAGCTTTCGCCATTCTTAGTAAAGATTGCGCTAAAAGTAGATCCGCCAGTCAAAATCACGTAATCCAAACCATAGCGAGCTTGGAACCATTTGCAAGCCTCATTGTCGGAAGTTTCGCGAATATTGAACATATCTCTAAGAAGAAGCAGCTCGGAATCGTTAAGCTTAAAAACAGTTGCCTCTTTAAGAAGAGCGTCAATCAAATCCTTTGAATAATGATCGCTACGAATGTTTATGTCGAAGAACTTCATGGCGTTTGGCTTTGCATGCTTTAAAAGCTCCAAAACAGTATCGTGTGTTTCTTGCGATCTTAAGCTAAGAGTTCCAAAGCAAATCGCGTCTGCTTTGCTAACAAGATCCACAAGTTCGCGCGTATAAACAATATGATCCCACGCAATGTTTCGCACAATCGTGTACTCTGGAATGCCATTTCTAAGCGAAACATCTACCGTACTAGTTGGCCAAGCATTGCGCTGAATAACGTGCTTAATCCCTGCTTTTTCAACTTCTTCAACAAGTTCATTGCCAAGAGAATCTTCTCCAACAGCACTAATAACGTAGCTTTCTGCACCATTGCATTGCGCGTGATACGCAAAATTCGCTGGAGCACCTCCAACTCGTTTTCCTTGGGGAAGCAAATCCCAAAGTAGTTCTCCAAGTGAAAGAACGATTGGCTTAGTCATTGTATTCCTTTCGAGAGTATCGATGATTTTGGCTGCGACTCGTTAATCAACATCTTTATTGCAACAAGTCACATAAATGCATAAAACACAAATGTATAAAACGCATGAAACATATAAAGCATATGCAGCACACAAGCCACATAAGCCGCAATAAAGTAATGTTGTTATAACAACTAAGTGCTATAACAACATTATTGCGTAAAGATTAGATAATTAATTTAGATGATCTTAGATGATTCTAGATAATCCTAGATAATCCTAGACAATCTTAGACAATCCGTTTAGATAGCAGCACACTATTTAGCAGCGCGCTGAGCCATCCAAGCTTCAACATCTTCGATTTGCTTAGGAATATCGATAGAAAGCCATTCAGGACCATTCTCCGTCATCAAAACATCATCTTCAATGCGGATTCCGATTCCGCGCATTTCTGGCGGAAGCATAAGATCATTGGCAGCAAAGTACAAGCCAGGCTCGATTGTAAAAATCATTCCTGGAGTAATCTTCGCACCCTGATAAGCCTCGTAGCGAGCTTGAGCGCAATCGTGAACATCTAGACCCAAGTGGTGAGCAACACCACACGCATGCCAGCGACGATGCTGCTGACCTTGCGGAGAAAGCGATTCCTCAACGCTAACTTTTAGAATGCCCCACTCGTGCAAATGCTCTGCAAGCACGCGCATGCAAGCGTGGTGAATATCGCTGTAGGTAGCACCTGGCTTAGCAGCCTCAAAACCAGCTTGCTGAGCGTCGAGAACGCACTGGTAAAGCTTCTTTTGCAAATCCGTAAACTTGCCATTGGTTGGGAAAGTTCGCGTAATATCTGCTGTGTAAAGGCTGTTAACTTCTACGCCAGCGTCAATCAAAAGAAGATCACCGCTAGAAACCACGCCCGTGTTGCGCATCCAGTGCAAAATTGGAGCGTGCTTGCCAGAAGCAACAATTGTATCGTAGCCAACTTCGTTTCCAACTTCTCGAGCAACGGAGTTAAAAGCGCCTTCAATCATGCGTTCAGAATGATCCTTGCCCAAAGCTTGAGGCAAACGCGTAAGCATGCGATCAAAGCCTAACTTTGTAGCAGCAACAGCTTTGCGCATTTCGCAAATCTCGTAGGCATCTTTAAGCATTCGCGCTTCGGCAGCCACTTCGTGCAGCTTATCGTCTGCAGCAATGTTAGCATCTTCGTCGCTAAATCCACTCGCTTCTCTTAAAGCATCTACGCGCGCAGTTAGATCAGCATCCGACTCGCGCACAATTCGCACGCGCACGCTTTCGGCAGCGCTATTATCGTCGCTAACGTTTTTTGCAATCGCGTCGTCAAGCTCGGCAATATCGCGCGTTTCAATGCCAGTCATAGCCTTAAGCTCTTTAAGTCCTGCGCGAGGACCAACCCAGTATTCGCCGTAGTGTGGGTCTTTATAGAATGCTGCAGTGCTATTGTCTGCGCGAGGTGCCACAAAAAGCTGCGGAACGTGGGTTTTGCCCGCCGCTTCCTCTTCGCTGCCTGCTTGCACTGGCTCAAGCACAAGAACAGCGCCTGCCTCGTAATCCTGACCCAAGCCAGTGTAATATGCGAAAGTCGTGTCTGGCCTAAAAGCGTAGTCGCAATCGTTATTGCGCACTTTTGGCTGGCCTGCTGGAATAACAAGGCGCTCGCCTGGGAATCGCTTGCCAAGCGCCTCTAGACGCACTGGTGTGTATTTCGACGATTCAAGCGGTTCGATTTGAGGCTCCTGGTTATCCCAGCCGCTAGTCATAAACTCTTTAAAGGAATCGCTGTTTGGTCGCAAAGATCGATTGTTTACGCGGTCTTGCGCTTTTTGCGTACCATCCGCGTTTAGTTGCTCACCATGTATTGTTGGCGTTGATTGATGCATATCTTCTGCCATCTTGCGACTCCTTGAGTTTAATCTTAATCAACTTAATCTTAATCAACTTAGATTCAATCTACATTTCCCTATTTTCTTATTAGGAATGTACATTGAAAATTGCTATTTGATTGCAAAAAACTAGAGCGAAGCGTTGTAATGCTGCACTTTAAGCGTGCGTCGAGAAGAATCGAGCTTGCCGAGCACCATGCGCCGCAAAGCTTGATCCGCATCCTTATGCTCATCAAGCCAGCTTTGCCCGCGCTCAACCAACTCGTCTACATCCGCATAATTTGGATACAAGCCTTCAATCAAAGTTTCCGCCATATGGAATGTGCGATTCTTCCAAATCCACTCAACTTCCGCAAAGTAGCGCTCAACATAAGGCTTAACCAAATCGCCTTTAGCAGTGCTTGCAAATCCAGCAACCACAGCACCCATTTGCATATTAGTCAAATCAAGATTACGCAAAGCCTGTTCAAAAGCCCAATCCTTAGCTTCTGCAGTTGAGCGAGCAGCACGAGCCTGGTATGCGTATTCACGATTCTCGGTAGTATCGCGCTTTTTAAGTTCCGCGTCAATTCCAGCTTCGTCCAAAGCATTTACGCCTGCGAGCGCAATCAAAATGCTCCAACGCAAGTCGTTATCTATTTCCAAGCCTTCTAAGCTCACAGAACCGTCAAGCAATCCGTTAGCGATTTGTACAAACTCAGCATCTCCAACTTCGCCGTATCCAAGATAAGCCTTTAGCAACTGGAATTGCTCGTCGGAGCCTGCCGAAGCTGCCAAAGCCAACTGCCATAGTTCATGAGCAACATGCTTTGCGACTTCTGCTTGGCGCTCAGGCACCACGTAGTGGCTTGCAGTTACCTTTACTTGACCAAGAGCATAGCGGAAAGTCGTAGATTCGCGCTCAGTTGCCAAGGCCTTAAGGCTAAGCTCCACAAAGCGCTCTGCTGGGAATTCCGCGTCGCGAGTCATATCCCACAGTGCAAGCCAAATAAGAGAGCGCGTCAAAGAATCCTTAAAGCGGTAAAGATTTTCGGCAGCAAACTCAAGCGACTTTGCGTCAAAACGTAGCTTTGTGTAAGTCAAGTCGTCGTCGTTTACAAGAATAAGCGCAGGCCTTTGCAATCCGCGCGCTTCCGCCACTTCCGTCACTTCGCCATCAACATCTAGTTCGATTCGCTTTGTGCGCACAATCTCGCCACTTGCTTCGTCCACATTGTAGAATCCAACAGCCAAGCGATGCGCGCGCAAAACTGGATGCTCAACTGGGGCGCTCTGACGCAAACGCAAGGAAGCAATAGTACCGTCTTCAGCTTCTTCGACTTCTGTAGAAATCGTGTTAATTCCAGCCTTTTCAAGCCATTGCGCACTCCAAGACTTAAGATCGCGTCCGCTTGTAAGCTCCAACTCGTGCAACAAATCAGCCAAAGTTGCGTTACTATAAGCGTGCTTGCTCAAATAGTTGTGAATTCCTTCAAAGAACTTTTCGCGGCCAACATATGCTACAAGTTGCTTCAAAACAGAAGCGCCCTTTGCGTAAGTAATGCCGTCGAAGTTAACGGAAGTGTCGTTCAAATCGTTGATTGGAGCCACGATTGGATGCGTTGTTGGAAGCTGATCTTGATTAAGCGCCCAACTCTTTTCGCCAGAATTAAATGTGCTCCAAGCGTCGTGCCATTCGGTTGCTTCAGCCGTTGCAAGCGTAGACGTAAACTCAGCAAAAGACTCGTTGAGCCAAAGATCGTTCCACCACTTCATAGTTACGTAGTCGCCGAACCACATGTGTGCAAGCTCGTGCAAAACTGTTACAACGCGGCGCTCAGCATAAGCGTCTGTAACTTTGGACTCAAACACGTATTGGTCGCGAATTGTAACCATACCAATGTTTTCCATAGCTCCAGCGTTGTATTCTGGCACGTAAATCTGATCGTACTTTGCGTACGGATATGGCACTCCCCAAGTCTTAGCGTAGAAAGCAAAGCCCTTCTTTGTAATGTCAAACAAGTAGTCAACATCTTTTGCAAAAGCGTCTTTAAGTGCCTGACGGCAGTACATTGCCATTGGAACTACGCGGCCGTCCTCATTGTTGTAAGACGTGTGCCATTCGGCGTAAGGACCTGCGCAAATCGCAGTTAAGTAGGAGCTCATTTTTGGAGTTGACTCAAACACCCAGCGCTTCATGCCTTCTACAGCGCCATTTTCCAAAGTGCCATCTTCCGTCTTGCGCCCTTCAATCGCAGTTTCGCTTTTAACTGGCATGTTGGAAGTAACAATCCAACTTTCTGGAGCATCCACACTAAAGTCAAAAACAGCCTTCAAATCTGGCTGGTCAAACACTGCATAAACGCGGCGAGCGTCTGGAACCTCAAATTGCGTGTAAAGGTAAACGTTGCCGTCGGAAGGATCAACGCTTCTGTGCAAGCCTTCGCCCGTGTTGGAATATTGGCAATTTGCTACAACTTCTACTGTGTTGTGCTCAGCCAAATTTGCAAGCTCGATGCGACTATCTGCAAAAACCTTAGAAACGTCAAGAGAAACGCCATTAAGCACAACGGATTCAACACTGTTTGCAATCAAATCGAGGAAGCTTGTTCCACCAACTTTTGCGCCAAACTCAATTTTTGTGTGCGACTTAAAATCGCGGCCACCCTTGCCTAAATCAAGTGCAACAGTGTAGTGAATTGGCATTTGGATAGCGCTAAAACGTTCCGCAGCTTCTACGCGAGTCAGATTTGCTCCTGGCATATTAACTTCCTTTTGTGTTTATTGTGTATTTACTTGTGTATTTATGGTGATTTTACTTTATTTATGATTTTTACGTGGCTCTTATCGCTTGACTAGTCCTTGACTAATCACTTGACTAATCCTTTTGCGCAAGATCCGCAACAACAGGCACAATCATTGGCTTTCTACGCAACGCGCGCGCAATCCAACTTCCAAGCGTTCTTCGCATAATCTGCTGAAGCTTGTGCGTGTCTTTCTCGCCGTGCATCATGGCATCTTGAAGCTGGAAAACAATCTGAGATCGAACCTTTTCAAAATCAGATTCGTCTTCTGCAACAGCATTCAAGTAAATCTTTGGACCTGCTACAACGTCTGCGCTATCTGTATTTACAACTACAAAACTAGACACAAAGCCTTCCGTACCAAGGATTCTGCGCTTTTCCAGCTCTTCGTCTGTAAGCTCTCCAACGGAATCGCCGTCAACGTACACGTATCCGCATGGAACAGAGCCAACAACAGCAGCATTTCCGTGGTACAAGTCCACAACATCGCCATCTTCTGCCAAAACAACATTCTTAGGGTCCACGCCCGTTTTAACAGCAATCAAACCGTTTGCAACAAGATGCCTGTGTTCTCCGTGGATTGGCATAGCGCACTTTGGCTTAACAATGTTGTACAAATAGAGCAACTCACCCTCGTTGCAATGACCAGATACGTGGATTGCAGCATTGTCTTTGTTGATTACGCGAGCGCCCATTTGCACAAGCTTGTTAATAACCTTATAAACTTCGTGCTCGTTTCCTGGAATTAGAGAGCTTGCAAGAATAACGGTATCGAACTCGTTAACTGTAATATCTTTGTGTATTCCGTCTGCGATTCGTCCAAGTGCTGCCATTGGCTCGCCTTGAGATCCTGTGCACATATAAACAAGCTTATCGTCTTGAATATCTTTTGCTTGCTTTAGATCTACAACAGTATTTTCTGGAATATGCAAGTAGCCAAGATCGGCCGCAATCGACATATTTCTAACCATTGATCGCCCAACAAACACCACTTTTCGACCATACTTGTGCGCAGCATCTACGACTTGCTGAACGCGGTGAACGTGGCTAGAGAAGCTTGCTACGATTATCTTGCGCGATGCGTTAGCAAACGCTTGATCCAAAGCCGGTCCAATAGTGGTTTCTGGCTTAACAAATCCTGGAATCTCAGCGTTTGTGGAATCAGCCATTAATAGGTCAATTCCTTGCTCGCCAAGCTTTCCGAATTCAACTAAATCAGTAAGCCTATGGTCTAGTGGAAGCTGATCTAACTTTATATCTCCAGTGTCTATAATCGTTCCCGCTGGCGTTTTTACGCATACAGCAAGAGCGTCTGGAATCGAGTGCGTTACGCTAATAAACTCCAAATTGTATGGGCCAACTTTTAGCTTTGAGCGGCCTTCTACCTGAATTGTTTTTGGCTTAATCTTGTGTTCTTCGCACTTTGCTTCAACAAACGCAAGAGTGAGCTTAGACCCGATTAGCGGAATATCTGGGCGCATTTTAAGCAAATACGGCACGCCGCCAATGTGGTCTTCGTGGCCGTGAGTTAAAACTAGCGCGTCTACTTTATCTAGTCTGTTTTGAATGTAGTGGAAGTCTGGCAAAATCAGATCCACGCCTGGCTGCTCTTCTTCTGGGAAAAGCACTCCGCAATCTATAAGCAAAATATGGCCGTTATATTCAATAACGTTCATATTTCGGCCAATTTCACCCAATCCACCAAGCGGAACGATTCGCATTGACCCCTTGCGATACTTTGGAGGCGCAACAAGCGCGCCCTCTCGCTGATCATTTACCACTGGCGGAAGCGCATTGTAAGTGGCTTTAGAGCTTTTAGGAGACTTAAATCCTTTAGATGCCCTACTCACCTTATTCGATTCAGAGTCTTTAGTTTTTTT
The DNA here is from genome assembly GCF_055804375.1 of Gardnerella sp. c12Ub_1. Classification (NCBI taxonomy): domain Bacteria; kingdom Bacillati; phylum Actinomycetota; class Actinomycetes; order Bifidobacteriales; family Bifidobacteriaceae; genus Gardnerella; species Gardnerella sp. c12Ub_1. The sequence goes on from NZ_JANUZC010000001.1 coordinate 808,780, forward strand.
AGTTTTTGTATTTTTATTTGTAGTTTTATTTTCTTTTTTCACAGTTTTTGTTGACTTTTTATTGTTTATATCTGAGGATTGAGGAATTTTTACAGAGTCTACAATCTCTGCAAGAATCTCATCCGTCGATTGCATCGTTGTATCACTCATCTGCTCTATTGTAGCGTTAAGCCTCAACGGATTTACAAAACTGCGACTTCGCACGTCAACAAAAGCGGCAATCACAAAAATGCCGTAAAAAATAAAAGTCGAAAATATTAAGCTAAATCTAATGCTCTAGCAATCAAATACTCTAATGCACTCTAGTGCTTGCCGTATTTTTTCCAAATCTTAATTCCAATACCAACAAGAACAACCACGATTGCAAAAATCATGGAGCCAAGTATTGCAGAACCTGATTGAATGTTAGCAAATCCAGATGCCGAGCAAATAAGTGAACCAAACATTACGCACCTTCTAAAATTCTTGTTTCTCATTTTTATTAGAGAAAATCAATTATCTCTAATTCTACAATACTTTTCTTCAAAAGATAATCTCTATATACAATCGCAAAAAATCGTAAAAACAATCACATCGCAATAGACGCGACTAATCTGCGCGAAAACTTTTCCGCACTTTGTACCACATTTGACCCAAAACACGTACAAACACGGGAAAACAAAACAACATCGGCAAACTTTGACGCCATAATGTAGACTAGAAAGACACTCAAAAATCAATCATGCTAAACATGCTAAACATGCTAAGCGCGTACAAATTTAAGGGAAGTGAATATGTCATCGCAATCGGCGCAGCAAAAGTCTTCGCCTATGTCAAACTACGCAAAATTGTTCTCTTTTGAAGGAACACGAGCGTTTTGCATATCTGGAGCAATAGCAAGGCTGCCTATTTCGATGATGGGCTTAGGAATTGTTCTAGCCTTAAACCACATTTATAATAATTGGACAATTGCAGGCACTATGAGCGCCGCATACGTGCTATCGCAAGCAGCCGTAACGCCATTATATGCAAAGCTTTTTGATAGATTCGGCCAGCGAAAAGTGGGTGTAATCGCCCTAAGTGCGCAAGTTGTTTGCATGCTGTCGTTTGCAACCGCCGCACTTTTCCACATACCTTTGCCAATACTGTTTGCGCTTGCAATTTTAATGGGTGTTACACAATTTGCGTTCGGCGCGCTTGTTAGAACTCGCTGGGCATACACTCTTAAAAGTCAAACTGACGACACGCTGCTAAACGTTGCATACGCGCTGGAATCTGGAATCGACGAGATTGTGTTTATATTCGGACCAATTCTTGCAGCGTGGCTTGCCACTAGCGTTCACCCTGTATCTCAGCTTTTTGTGCCAGTTTTGGCAAGCGGACTAGGCGGAGCATGGTTCTTGTCACTTAAAAACACGCAACCTGCGGTTGTTAAAATTGTGCAAGTAGAAAGCGCACCCGCAAATGATGAAGATGTGCGAGCTGCGCTGGAAAATGGCCCTTACCGTACATCGGAAGACTCGGCGGAAGACTCGTCAAAAAATGGCAAGAAACTAATCGCAAAAAATCTTAGAGATAGGCTTTCACTAAAACAGCTGAGGAACACAAATCGCAAAAACAAGTCAAAAAACGTGCTTCTATACCGCGGAATTATACCGCTTGTTGTTATGTTCCTTGTTTTTAACATGAGTTTTAGCGCCTTTGACGTATCTGTTACAGCAGCAATGCGCGCACAAGGATTAGACAAACTGATCGGCTTGCAACTTGCGCTGTTTGCATGCGGGTCTTTAGTTGGAGCCGTTATTTTTGGCTCGCATAAATTCCGCGGTTCTAATTGGTCTCATCTAATCGTGTTTCTAAGCCTGCTTACCATTGGCTTTATTCTTATGAACATTAACATAGATAGACTTGTGCTTCTAAGCATTTTTGAGCTTTTAAGTGGATTATGCGTTTCGCCGATTTTTGCAACTGGAAACCTTATTGTTAAAGACACGATTCCAGAGCATTCGCTTACCGAAGGATTATCTTGGCTGCCAACAGCATCGGCTACTGGCGCTTCGCTTGGATCCATGGTTGCAGGCTTTGCGATTGACGCGTGGAGTTCGCACGGCGGAATGATGGTTCCGTGGATTTCTACGCTTGTTGCGATTCCAATCGCGTCAATTGGGTGGATTATTGTAACGCGCAAGCGCAGCTAATACGCGCAAGCATTCTTCCGTATTTTGTACGCGCGACGACCTGCCTGAGCACTTAGAGCGTAGCGTGCGAGGGCAATTCGGAGCGCTGAGCCGCTCAAGGCAGAAGCATTGCTTCTGCGCGGCGAAGACGTTCGCGCGCTTAGACCGCGCGAACGATTGGCCAAATTTGGTACAAAAAGCGGAGTTAATCAACGCGATTGATGCGTGCGTCTGGTGCGGTTTACAAACGGCTCGCCCGAGTATATGTACAAGTCCTCAACAAGGTCTTTTACGCGATCCGCATACTTTTCGTGATCTTTTTTAGCCCACGTAGCATCTCGCCTAAGCCCGTGATAATCGTAAAAACTAACATCGCAAGCCGTGTCTGTGTGCAAAAAGTAGCGGTTCACTCCGCGGCTGCGCAAATGTTGCATTGTGCGCTTCCACAATCCGCCGCCGACTCCGTGCCCGCGAGCGTCTGGAGAAACAATAAAAAGCTCCAACTCTGCCTGAGTCAAGTCGTTTATATGGCTCATCGCCTCCAACTTGCGCTCAATCTGACCCATTGAAATCGCAGAATCCAGCGCTTTTACGTGCAAAGAATCGTCTTTGCTAGACATCTTTGCTTCTTGCTCTTCTAGCATCTTCTGAACTTGCTTAAACAGCACTTTATCTCCGTACACGCGCGCAAGAAGCAGCCCCATAAATTTGCCGTTTATTGTTGCAACAGTTCCGTAAGTAGAAGGCTCCAAATAGTGCAGCACGAATCGCCTAGAAAGATTGCGCGAAGCGTCTGCTCCAACAGCATTCGCAATCCCCCATGTGCGCTCGTATTCTTCTACGATTGCGTCAATGTCGTTAATTTTAACTGGACGAAACTCAACCGTCATTTTGTCCTTCTTTTACTTTTACTAACTTTACTTTTACTAACTTAAATCGGCTTATGCTCTACTTTTAGATTACCAAATACGTTGATTCTAAAAAGATGCCTCGCTCAAAATCTCGTCACGAGTTTTGCACAGCGCGTGAATCTCGCGATTTTCCGCACGCGCCTCGCTAACGTAGTAAAGAGTGGCGTCAATGCAGCTTAAATCAACGTTTGTAGCGCGCGCAAGCAGTAGCCTATACCAGTCAAGCTGCTCAAGTTTTAGGCGAATATCTTCCGCACTTTTTGGCCGCTTACCCGTCTTCCAATCAACGATTGTGTAGAGTTTTGATTCGTCGTTAGCGTCTAATCCTCCTGCAAAAACAGCATCCAAAGTGCCGTTGATGATTCTATTTGCAAACTCCGTATTATCGACTTGCATTAAAATCGGCATTTCTGCAGCAAGCGGCACTCGTTTTGCCCAACGCGATTCTATAAGCCGTTGCTTCCATTGATTTAGTGCGCAACTTTGAGAATCCGAATCCTTGCGATTCTGATTAAACTCGTAAAGCAAATCTTTGCGATCTTGAGGAATAAATTGCTCATCCAGCAAAGTGCCATTTTTTACAATAGTACGCCACTTAGCGCACTCGGATGCACTAGAAGACACTGCCGAATCCACAAATTGCTGCGCCCACGCGTGGAATTTTGTACCGAGATTTGCATCCATCGACGAAACGGACGGAATTGGGCGAATGCAAGCCAATAGATTGTTGTAAACTCGATCGTTTGCGCGCGCGCTAGCGTTTGCGTTTGCGTTTACATCAGGCGCAACTTTGCTTATTTTTTGCAAAGACGTTACGTTAAGCCTAGATCCGTTGGAAATCTTTTCCACCTTTTTTGCTAAGTCTTCTAGAGAATAATCGCCAGCGTTTTGCGATGTTAAATCGGCGTCTTGAACAAACGCTTTTGCGCGGTAATAAAGCGATTTTTGATGTGATATTAAGGAAGATTCGCCATCGGCATTGCCACTAAAATCACCATTAAAATCTTCACTTTTAACATCTTCACCCTTAACAAGCTTTGCAGATTCTTGAAGCGCATTTTCTACATCTTCACTCAAAGCACAAGGCCATTCAAGCACGCTTTCTTTAGCACGCGAATCGCTTTGAACTTTAATTTTTCCAAACTCTTTAGAAAGCTCACCTGCAAAATCGCCTGCAATAAAGCCAAAAACGTCTTCGCCGGAATCGCCAGAATCCGCAGAATTACTAGGATTCGCAGCATCACCAGAGACAGAATCGCCAGAATTTTCCGCCTCGCATTTTTTAACTTCAATCACACCATTAAGCGACTTTATAGCTTCCATCGACTCCTTAAGAAACACCGAAGCTGCACGCTTACGCCCATTTTCTTCCGAATCTCCCGAATTTGCTGAACCAGTTAAAAGCGCTGCAAACTTTGCGCGCGTAAGAGCAACGTACATAAGGTGGCGCTCGTCCATGTGAAGCTGGATTCCGCGCTCCTCACTTTGCGTAAATGGCATAAAATCAACGCTTTGCTGGGATTTATACGCATTATACACACGGCGAGTTTCTTCGCTCAAAAAATCGCCAGAATCCGCAGAACCACAATCCTCAGAGCCAGCATCCACCTCTTGAACAGCAGCCGCAAAATCACACAAAGCTTTGATTCTATCTGGTTTAATCTCGTCAAAAATCTTTTGCACACTATCTAAACTTTGCATGGATTTTTGCGGATGCATTGCCTCGGCACGCGTTACTGTATGCGGAAAATGCGGCAAAATATTGGCATCCACGCGCAACGCAGAAGGCACGCTTGCAGCAAACTCAATCGGTATGCGAGCGCTGGCTTGCCCATTATCATCAACTTTTAGCGAATCGCCTTGATTGCTTGGAAAAGCGCCCTCGTTTAGCCCAACTACAGCAACTGCTGGCCATTGCAAACCCTTTGATTGGTGAACTGTCATTAAAACAACTTGCGCACTATTTTGCTCTGTTCCAGAAGCTTGCAAATCAAGCGTTTTTGCTGAGTCAATCCAATTGATTAGTCCGCGCAAACTAACATCTTGCCACTCGCCCATCTCTTGCACATACGTTTCTACAATCGCGTTTAGCGAATCTAGAACATTGTGCATGTCGTTAAGCATTGTTTGATTGCTAAAATCCTTGTATTTTAAGGCCGCTCCAACAGCGCTATCAATATCTACGTTAAGCGCTTCAACAGCCGATTGCATAACGCTTGTTAGAGAATTTCTTTGCACGCGATCAACTTTATTTAGGATTTTACTAAGTCGACTTACTGCAGCAAATGCATGTGCGCTCAGCTTTTCTCGCATTTGGCTAACCCAATAATCGCCAGCAACCGCAGACTTACCAGAATCGCCAGCAACCGCAGACTTACCAGAATCGCCAGAATCCCCACTCGCCCCAAAATCGCCAAAATCGCGCATAATCAAATCCGCTAAATACACTCCGCCATAAATATTTATGACTTGCGCCGATATTTCCCCACTATTCGCCTTATTTCTAAGATTGCGAACGGCAGAATCCCACTGGCTTCTAGGCAATCCATCCTCAACAAGCCCAGCCGATGCATACACGTTGTAAAGATATTCCGTATTCGCACTATTTGCGATTGATGCCAACACACCCAAATCCGCGGTAGATAGCGCAAAACGAGGAGTGGCAAGAAGACGCATAAGCGAATTGGAGTCGCTATGGTCTTGAATCACTCTTAGCAAACTCAAAACATCTTTAACAGCAGGCTTTTCAATAAGCGAAGAGTAGCCAACTATGCTCGTGCGAATACCAGCATCCTCCAGCTTTTGAGCATATTGCGGCATTTTTGCTTTACTTCTAAAAAGAATCGCAAGTTGTGGTTCCAGTGGATTTTCGCCATATTTTTCAACGATTTTCTTAGCGAATTGCACAACTGCATCAATTTCTTCGCCTTGATTTGGCATAAACAACGCGCAAACAGTTCCATTTGGCGCATCATCTTTTGGCTTTAAAGTTTCCACTTGCACTTCGCGATCGTCAATGCTGCTAAATCTACGACTTGCGTTTTGCGTTGAATTATCGCCATTTTCCGCGCGCATCGGCTCGGTTAGCGCGTTTGCAACTTTTAGTATAAACAGCGAATTTCTGCGCGTAACAGTTAGCGAATACTTGTTTTGCGCGCTTATGTTAAAGTCTTGTTCAAACTTGCAAAAAGCTCCAGTCGAAGCACCTCTAAACGAATAGATTGCTTGGAACGGGTCACCTACTGCCATAACATGCGTGCGATTCCCTTCTGCAGCAGCATTACCATAAAACAGCGTATTTATAAGCATTGCTTGCGTTGTAGAAGTATCTTGATACTCGTCTAAAAGAACTTGCGAATATTGATTCCTGTATTGCGCGCAAATCGAAGGAAAATGCGTAACCAAATAATAAGCTGCAATCGTAAAATCGCTAAATTGCGCCATGTTTACGCGCTTTTTTTCGGCGTCAAATTGTAAAACAAGATCTAGCAAAATGTCTCGTTTTAGGCAAGCGTTGTATAGATTTATGCAAAATTGCAAGCACGAATCATTCCAATATTTTTCGTAATTTTTGCACGCATTCTTAAATTTTTCCGCAGACGCTTTCTCCACGTCTTGCTCACTCATTCCAGCTGTTTTTTTGACTTTTTTGTATTTTGGAATCGCTGGAGCTTTTGCGCTTAGCGGCGATTCTACTTTTCTATCTGCAATAACATTTTTTAAGTGTTTTGCAAACTCATTATTCCACTCGCGTATTTTTTGAACAGCTTGAGACACGCTTGAGCACGTTTCGCCTATACTATCTACTCCAATCATCGAGCACGATATTTCGGCACAAAGATTAATAACATCAGCACACAAAGTGTCAAAATTATATAGCTTACTTAAATTTTTAGCGTTATTTTGTGGATTATCTAAATATTTTCCGATTATACTTTTTATGATTTCCATCGCGCCAGCGTCGCTTAATGGCATTGTGTTTTGATTAAAGCCAACCAAAAGGCCGTATCTTCTTACGATTGATTGAAAGAACGCGTCATACGTCATAACTTCTGGCTTTAAGAATGACTTTGCTCCGCTTGCACTAACCTCCGCCGAAACGCGACTTAGCAATTCTGCAGCAGCTTTGTTTGTAAACGTTAAACCCAATATAGACTCTGGCGGAACTTTGCTTTTAATTAAATGTATTACGCGACGAGTCATGGTGTACGTTTTGCCGCTTCCAGCTCCAGCAACTATTAGCACGTCTTGATTAATCGGCGCTTCTATAACGTTTTTTTGCTCTAAGCTTGGACCACTATTATGTGTGGACTTTATGGCGCTAACGTTGTTATTGCTCATTTTTACCTTCAATCACTTCGTAAACAGTGTCCACTTTTTCCGCACACGCAGGGCAAACGTCTAAACATCTACAATAATTTTTATGATCCGCTTTTGGCTCTACAGCAAAACTCGTTGATTTAACAGCAGCAGCGGCAAAAAATACGCGAGATATCATCATAAGCGACCATTTTGCGCGCATTGGCAAGCCTACAAAATCCGCCCACGCACTTTGACTTACGCCTTGCGCAGGATTTTGAGCATCAATATTTGGAAGATCGTAAAGGCGATTATTGTTAGAATATCTGTAACGACTTATGATTTCACTAGCGCTTAACGAGCCATCCTCATCAAACAGCGAAGGCTGACAAATGTTCTCTGCAACGCCATTATCTTGCGCAGGAGAATCCTTGTACACAACGTGGAACAGCGCACTTCGCGCGATTTTTGTGTGCTTAAGCTTTAGCAATTGCTCATAGTCTTTATTGTTTTCGGAGCAAAAAACAATTCCCAGTTGATAGCAAATAAGCTGCAAATCATTAAAAACTTGCTGTGTTTTAGGAACTTTTCCTGTTTTATAGTCGATTAGGCGAATTTGTTGCGTGTTGTCGTTTAACTTTCTAAGTTCCATGCGGTCGATTCGCCCCTGGATTCTAACGCGCAAATCGCATGAGCCGCCATTAGGCCATCCGCCTACCAAAAATCCCATTATTGAATAAAGATCTTCCAAGCTTATTTGCGATTTAGCAGCAAGATTGTACGCGTTTAGAATATCGTCAAAGCCAAAAGTGGCGTTTATTTTGCACTCGCAATAAGCTTCCTCGAGACTACCCAAAGGAACATCTGCAATAGTCGGCTTTGCTGTTTTTGACTTTTCTGGAGCAGGCAGAATCTTTGTTACAACACCATCTTCGTCTTTTTGCGCAAGAATCGGGTAATTCTGCCCGTTTAGCGAGCCTACAAAATATTGAGCAATCGTGTAAAGCGCGCGGCGAACATTCAAATCGTTTTTTATAAAACGGTAGCGGTCTTTTACATTAGAAATACTAGAATCACTTGGGCAAATCGAATAATAATGCTCAATCATCTTATTCGCAACATCTTCAATCGCCTTTTTTTGCAAAGCACTAAACGATTCAAACGAAAAATCAAAGTCCGAAAATTCCTGCGCGCGAGCGCCAACAAACCCACTAACAAAAGCTTGAAGCTGTGGGTAGTTTTTGCGCAAATAATCGTTGTCTAAATGCTCATCTTGACTTGCCCACCTTGCAGTTTCGTGAATAAGCGTGCCGAATTGCGCTGCCGTACTTCCTACAGTCGGGCCAGCAAATTTACTCTCCAAAAGGCAACAAACTGGGCAAGACCAAAGTTTATCTACCATTGAAGGAGATAGAGTTACAAGATTTTTATTAGTGGAGATTTTTTCTTGTGACTTTTCTTGTGACTTTAGTGGCGATTCTTCTTGCGATTCAGCGGTTGCTTGCGATTCTTCGGTTGCTTGCGATTCTGGCTTCGCAGAACCAATCGCAGAATCGTAATTTTTACGCATAAAATCCCAATTATCTGGATTTGCTGCATCAACTCCGTTGTTTTTGAGCAGATTTAACGCATCTAACGCATCTTGAATCGTAGAATTTTTTGCCATTTTATGGCCATCATTAGAGCCACACTCCTCTTTAGCAAGCGTGATTCTAGACGCACAAACAAGACCTCTTGCATCGGCATCAACCGCCGCAAAATCGCCACAAAAATCTGTGTAATCGCAGCTTCCGTCTTGATTTCTCCAATAAATCTCTGGCAAATAGTAGTACAAAAAGTCCGAAGGAACGCAATCATCACTATTAACCGCACTTATGCAAAGATGCTTGCGAGCGCGCGTAATTGCCATTAGCAAGCTGCGCTGTTCGCCAGTAAAAATCGCTTGCTTATCACTTACGCAAATGCCATTAGGATTTTTAGAATACGCGTCAAAAAAGTACGTTATATCTCCACTTTCTCCACTTTCTCCACTTAAAATCCTGCTATTTAGCACAATATCAACAAGCGTTTCCGAAGCAAACATAGTGCTTCTAGCGGCAGTATTCGGCCAAACTCGCTGCTGAACCGCAGGAATCCACACGTAATCCCACGTTCTTCCAACCGAGCCAGAAGGCGTTGTAAGAGTCACAGCGTCTGGAAGAGGCGCCACGCTTGCAAGCGAATCCGCTTCGATTTCCATTTGGCGAACTTGATCAATAAACTCCACGATTGTTGGAGCAGCCGAGACTCCATTAGGCGTCTGCTGGCCTTGTGAGACTGTATACGAGAACGAATCCGCGTACTCAAAAAGACGCATTGCAGCATCTAGCCTATCGTTTGCCGCGCGGCCTTCATCACTATTACTAAGCGCTTGAATTTGCCACTTTTTAGCGCAATTGCAAAGATTCCAAGCCTTGCTTAAAACGTAGCTAACTTGATTTTCTCCGCTGTTTTTAACTTTTTCAAGGTTATTTTTTAGATTTTTAGAAAGTCTTAGAACAATATTAAACACGCGCATCAACGCACGCATATGAACACTGTTTGGGCGCATTTTTTGCAAAACAGAAAAGATTTCTGTAGATTTTACGCCTTGATTCTCTTCGTTTTCTGAATCACCTAAATCGCCAGAATCCGCAGAGCAGCCGTCAATAAGCGCCTTAAGAATCAAAAGATAACACGACTCAATGCTAAATTGCGTGCTATTTGCGTTTGGTTGCGCGCTAAAAACGCGATTGTCAACCGTAACGCTTGCGCTTTCAATCGCAGATGGCTCGTTTGCGCCTAAAAGGCGATTGCTAAGCGCTTTCCATTGCTCTATAAGACCGTGTAATGGCGAATTTTCTCCGCTTGCATTTGCACCGTTCGCCTTTGCACCGTTCGCCTTTGCACCATTTGCATTCGCGCCTAAAATCACTTCGCTAAGAGAACAAATTGAGCGCATAAGCGAGTCAACAGCAGCCAAACTTGCGCAATTGTAGTCACCAGAATCCACAAGCGGACTTTCCAAAACGGTCTTTATTCTAGAACGAACAAAATGCGCAATCGAATAAAGCGTGTAATTGCCCGAATGCACGCTTTTTGCTAAATCGTCAACGCTTTTTTGGCTAAATTGCGCTAACTCAATAATCGCAAAAAGCGCTTTAATAAACGGCTCGTCTCTAAGCGCGCGCGTGACGCTCGAGTAGCGCACAGGAACTCCGTCTTTTCTAAGACGCTCGCCAAACGCGCGAACTGTTGCATTATCGTGCGCAATTATTGCCATGTTTTTCCACGGAATCTTATTGTCTAGATGAGCGCGCTTTATTTGCCAAATAACGCAATCCATCTCTTGGCTAGGAGTTCTGTACAAATCGCCAGAAACCGAAGAATTTTCTGTTTTTTGCGAATTTAATTCGATTTTTTCTATAGGAAAAGCACCTTGAATATTGGCCATTTTCCAAGCCCTGCGGGCGATAGGCGTTTGCGTTGGCATAAGCGAAGCAATCGAAAGAGAAACGCGCGCAGAAAAAAGATTTAGCGCAATTGAGCGATTAGGCTGATTTAGAAAATCAGGGAGATTATGCGATTCTTGGCGCTTTACATCTTGCGACGCCTGTGTTGCAAAATCTTCGCCAAATCCTTCGACCTTATAATCGCAAATTTTAGAAACAGCAGCTTGCATAACGCCATTTTGCGCTGATTCAACAACGTAATCTGGGTACGATCCGCGGAATGATTGCACGGATTCGTCGGGATTTGCCGTTAAAATAATTCTCACGCCCAAGCGCGCTAGCGACTCAAGAAAAGCCAAACCAGCAAGCGTTACATCGTGAAAATCGTCAACAACCAGCATGTGCGGAAGGAAGAGTTTAAGAGCGTAAAACTCAAGTGAAGAATCGCAAGCCGCCGAAGATTCATTAGCACTATCGCAATGTAAATTATTAAAAATATCGTTCAAAATTTGAACGCCACTTGCCAAAAGCCTAGAAGAATCAAGCCTAAAAGCGTTCGGATACTTTTTGCGCACGCAATCCGCATACTCGCTTCTAAGAGCAAAAGCCAAATTCCATTGAGTTCTAATGCGGCTAACAATAATAGACGATACAAAATCTGAGTTAACGCTAAGCTGCGAGTCCAAACTGTTCAGCATATTTTTTTCCGCAAAGTCGCTTACAATGCCCATCTCGTCTAAGCGCGCGAGCATATCTCGAAGTTGGTGAATAAAAGCGCTATTTACAGAGATGTTAGAGATGTAATTAGAATCGAGCGAATCATGTGAATCACTAAAATCATGCGAATCATACGAATCCTCGCTATTTTGCGCGTTTTGTAATTTAGAAATTGTGTAAATCCAAGAATCACTAGAAGAATCACTAGAAGAATCTTTAGACGAAGAATCTTTGGAATAGTCGCTAGCAAAATACTCACTAAAAAGAGCGCAAACTTTGCAATTGCCACTATCGCCTTGCAAAACGTGATTAACGTGTACGCGCACAACTTCGCGAAGAAGAGCATCTTGCTCAGCGCCATTAAGCAACTTAGGTGCAGGCATGCCAAAAAGCTTGTTTCGCGCGGAAATCAAACTAAACGCAAGCGCGGAAAGTGTGCCAACTGGGCGCGATTGATGCGAAACACCCAAGTTTTGAATCACGTAATCCGACATTCGTGCAGCTGTAGAGCGATTTTGAGCAGCAGCAACAGCTATATCACCACGAATAGCGTTTTTTAGCAAAAGCTGCGCAGCGCGATTATTGAGCGAGCAAGGCGAATCAGATGCCGCGCTCCAATCAAAACGCAAACCCAAAAGCAACGCGCTAAGCGCAAAACTTGACTTGCCAGCGTTTGGTGCTCCAAAAACAAGCAAAACATTGGTGTTGCGTTCATGCGCGTTTTTAAGAGTGCCATTTAGCAACGATTGAACAGCAGCCAGCGCAGAATCTTCCGTACACATAAACACAATTCTACCAACTGGCGCGAGCTATTCCCGCGTCTGTTTATTTTTGCCCGCGTTTGTTTCTTTTTGCCCACGTTTGTTTACGTTTCGGCCTATTTTGGGAACAAAAGCAAGAACACTTTCTTGTGTTTGTTTATTTTTCCCCGCGTTTGTTTACGTTTCAGCCAATTTTGGGAACAAATGCGGGAAATTGGTGTGTGTTGTTAGTCGCGCTCACTATTGCTGACTAGAAAAGCGCTTAGCGCGAGCGTTTTTAATCGCAAGAAATGCTATTCCAATGCCAATAAAAATCAGCGTAAAGATTGCAAGCAAATAAACAACACCCACTCCAAGCGTTGTGGAATTAAACGTGTTTGGCGCAAATCCAAACCATCCTGCAGGCGCTTTGTAGTTCAAAAAATTGTACGGCGCTGCCATAGCATGATCCCCCCAACGCACGCCAGCAAACTCGCTTAGAGCAACAGCGTACGCAACGTAAGTGAGCGGCGGAATCGTAGCAAAATAAACGTGCGCACGGCTGGACTTGTACTTGTAATCAAAAAGAATAAAGTCAAAAATCGCAAGCAACGGCGTTATAAAATGCACACATAAGCTTGAGCACCCATTGTTCATGTACGCGCCAACAAATCCGAGCTTGTTTGTAGGAGCCAAGAAGCAAAGATATAGCGTAAAAGTGACAGCGATTGAAATCGTCATCATAAATTTAAAAACGTACCATGCGTTTGGTTTTGAATCTACCCAACCGCCAGCCTGCTCAGCCTGCTCAACCTGCTCATCGCTTTTAGACTTAAGAGCACTTCGCGTGTCTAGAATCAGCGAGCCAAGCAGCGCCGCGCAAATCATCAAGTTAGAAAGATTCGTAAAATACGTTAGCGCCATTGAATCCCAAGACATTGCCATTCCGTAAATAGAGCATACGATTGCAATAACTCGAATTATGGTTCTTGTAACGTAATCTTTGCGCGTTAGGACTAGTGTTTCGCTCATTTTAAGCTCGCTTTCAAATAAGTTTTAATTCTTATTTATGTTCTTCGATTATTTATGTTCTTCGATTTTTCGCATAAACACATTTCGTTTTACATAAATAAGATTTACTATACTTGACTCCGATCTATAAATAGCAAAACGTGCAAAATTCAATGGCGATTTTTGTAGATAATGCCAAACAATCTGCCGCAACGCGCGACGACCTGCCTTTTCGCTTGAGAAGCGTAGCGCGAAAAGGCAATTCGGAGCGCTGAGCCGCTTAGAGCAGAAGCACTGCTTCTGCGCGGCGAAGACGTTCGCGCGCTTAGACCGCGCGAACGACAGTACCTACCTTTTCGCTTAAAGCGTAGCGCGCGATTTTCCGCATTTTGTTGCTCGACACGCCGATTAGAGCAACATTTTCGGCAAAAATGCAAAAAACAAAAAGCCGCTGCAAGATGCGTAAAACAACTTGCAACGGCTAGTCGAAGTGGATTTGCTTGATTAAGCAATCACACAATCAATCAATCACATGATTACTCAATGTCATCATCGTAATCACTCTGACCACCTTGATCGTCAAGGTAATCATCTGGATTAAAATCATCACCGAGCTTCATGTCTCCAAAATCAATGTTAGAGAAGTCAACATCTGTCATGTCGCTTTCACCAAAGTTTGATGGAGTGCTATTTTCAGCAGTCACAGCAAGGTTTGGATACATAGCGTCACGAACTTCTGGATCCGCAGACACATCCGCATTACGGTAGCGCGCCAAACCAGTACCAGCTGGGATGAGCTTACCAATAATCACGTTCTCCTTTAGACCCTTAAGATCATCTTCCTTCTGACTCAAAGCAGCCTCAGTAAGCACGCGTGTAGTCTCCTGGAAGGATGCAGCAGAAAGCCAAGAATCCGTAGCCAAAGAAGCTTTGGTAATACCCATAAGCTCTGGTCGACCAGCAGCAGGCTTACCGCCATTCTTAACGGCAGCAAGATTTGCCTCGCGGAACTTTGCCTGATCCACAAGCTCACCTGGAAGCAACTCTGTGTCTCCAGAATCAATCACCGTAATACGGCGAAGCATCTGGTGAACAATAACCTCAATGTGCTTATCGTGAATATCAACGCCCTGAGAACGGTAAACGTTGTGAACTTCTTCCACAATATTCACCTGAGCAGCGCGCGGACCAAGGATTCGCAAAATCTTCTTAGGATCCACAGAACCCTCAATAAGCTGCGTGCCAACCTCAACGTGGTCGCCATCCTTAACAAGCATTGGAGCGCGGCGAGTTACTGGATAAACGATTGGCTCAACGGTTGTATCGTCTGGAGTCAAAGTGACTTGACGGCCGTGATCCGTATCTTCTACCTTTACAACGCCTGGGAACTCTGCGATTGGAGCCTCGCCCTTAGGAGTACGAGCCTCAAAAAGCTCGGTAACACGAGGAAGACCCTGCGTAATATCGCTTGCAGAAGCAACGCCACCAGAGTGGAAGGAACGAAGCGTAAGCTGCGTACCAGGCTCACCAATGGACTGTGCTGCAACAATACCAACAGCCTCGCCAACATCCACGAGTCGGCTTGTAGCCAAAGACCAGCCGTAGCACTTTGCGCAAACGCCGCGCTTAGACTCGCAAGTAAGCACAGAGCGAGCCTTAACCTCTTCAACGCCGTGCGCAACCAAACTGCGCAAAACGTCCATAGAAAGCGCGTCTCCACACTTTGCCAAAACTGTTGTACCGTCTGCAGGATCGAGCACGTCTGCAGCAAGCAAGCGAGAGTATGGGCCACCATCAGCAGCCTTAACAAGCGTCAAATTGCCGTTTTCGTCGCGGTCCGCAATCTTCATCATAAGGCCACGTTTCGTGCCGCAATCTTCTTCGCGAACAATAACTTCCTGCGAAACGTCCACAAGACGACGAGTCAAGTAGCCAGATTCTGCTGTACGAAGTGCGGTATCTGCCAAGCCCTTACGAGCACCGTGCTGCGAGATGAAGTACTCCAACACGGAAAGGCCATCGCGGTAGTTTGACTTAACAGGACGAGGAATAATCTCACCCTTAGGATTTGCCACCAAGCCTCGCATACCAGCAATCTGACGAATCTGCATCCAGTTACCACGCGCGCCAGACTGAACCATAATGTTCACGTTGTTGTCGTCGTGGAAGTTCTCGCGCATTGCGTCTGCAACCTTATCGGTGCATTCTGTCCACAAGTTAATCAACTCTTGACGACGCTCTTCGTCTGTAAGAAGACCCATATCGTACTGGGAGTTGATCTTTGCAGCCTGATCCTCGTAATCTTGCGCAATCTGCTCGCGATTTGGAGGAAGCACAATATCCGAGAATGCCATTGTAACGCCAGACCAAGGTGCACGCGTAAAGCCAAGATCCTTCAAAGCATCAAGGCTTGCCGCCACTTGCGCGGTGGAATAACGCGTAGCAATGTCGTCAACAATCTTAGAAAGCACGCCCTTTGGAACCTGCTGGTTTACAAACGGATAGTCCTCTGGAAGAGTGCTATTAAACAGCACGCGACCGCAAGACGTTGCAAACAGAACAGTTCCATCCTTAAAGCGCTCTTCGTGAACAACATCTGGGCTGCCTGGCTCTGGGTCTACAACCTTAAGCTCGGAAGGTTCCCAATCCTTTGGCAAAACAAAGTCTGCAGGAACGCGGATTAACACCTTAGCTTGCATGTCAATCTCGTGCTTGTCTAGCGCCATTTGAGCTTCTGCAAGCGAGGAGAAGATTCGGCCTTGACCCTTTGCACCGTCGATTACGGTAGACAAGTAGTACAAGCCCAAAATCATATCCTGAGATGGCATTGTAACGGTGTGACCATCTGCTGGCTTTAAGATGTTGTCGGATGCCATCATCAAGCTGCGAGCTTCTGCTTGAGCTTCGGCGGAAAGTGGCAAATGCACTGCCATCTGGTCACCATCGAAGTCGGCGTTGAATGCTGCGCAAGCAAGTGGTGGCAAGTGAATTGCCTTACCTTCAACCAAGATTGGCTCAAATGCCTGAATACCCAAGCGGTGAAGCGTAGGTGCGCGGTTAAGAAGAACAGGATGCTCGGAAATAACTTCCTCGAGCACGCCCCAAACCTCGGAATCTCCGCGATCCACAAGGCGCTTTGCGCTCTTCATATTCTGAGCAAAGCCCTGATCTACCAAACGCTTAATAACGAATGGCTTAAACAGCTCCAACGCCATTGGCTTAGGCAAGCCGCATTGATGCATGCGAAGGCTTGGGCCAACAACGATTACGGAACGGCCAGAGTAATCAACTCGCTTACCGAGCAAGTTCTGACGGAATCGACCCTGCTTACCCTTAAGCATGTCGGAAAGCGACTTTAATGGCCTATTGGATGCGCCAGTTACTGGGCGTCCACGACGACCGTTGTCGAAGAGTGAATCAACAGCTTCCTGAAGCATGCGCTTTTCGTTATTAAGCATGATTTCAGGAGCGCCAAGCTCAATCAGCCTCTTCAAACGATTGTTACGGTTGATTACACGACGGTACAAATCGTTCAAATCAGATGTTGCAAAGCGGCCACCATCAAGCTGAACCATTGGTCGCAAGTCTGGTGGGATTACTGGAATAACGTCCAAAACCATTGCTTCTGGCTTGTTTCCAGTAGTCAAGAACGCGTTCACAACCTTAAGTCGCTTCAAAGCGCGCGCCTTGCGCTGACCAGTACCATTGTCGATTTCTTCGCGAAGTTCTACTGCAGCAGACTTAAGATCGAAGTCTTGCAAGCGCTTCTTGATTGCTTCCGCGCCCATGCATCCTTCAAAGTAGTCGCCATAGCGATCTTCCATCTCTCGCCAAAGATCAACATCGCCTTCCATATCTCCTGCACGCAAGCCCTTAAAGCGATCGAAAACTGCGTTCAAACGCTGAATTTGCTCGTCGTAGCGAGTACGGATAGCAGACATTTCGCGCTCAGCTCCAGCACGCAACTTAGACTTTGCGCTACCTTTTGCCTCGCCCGATTCTTCTAGCTCGTGAAAATCTTCTTCTGCCTTCTTTGCGCGCGCATCAATCTCGTTGTCGCGGCGCTTACGAAGATTGCCAATTTCGGTATCAAACTCGTCTTGCAAGTCTGGAAGATCTTGGTGACGCTGCTCTTCGTCTACCTTAGTAACCATGTAAGCTGCAAAGTAGATGACTTTTTCCAAGTCTTTTGGAGCAATATCGAGCAAATATCCCAAGCGGCTTGGCACACCCTTGAAGAACCAAATGTGTGTTACAGGAGCCGCAAGCTCAATATGACCCATGCGTTCACGGCGAACGCGGCTGCGTGTAACTTCCACGCCGCATCGCTCGCACACGATTCCCTTAAAGCGTACGCGCTTATACTTGCCGCACGCGCACTCCCAATCGCGAGTAGGACCAAAAATCTGCTCACCGAACAGACCATCCTTCTCTGGCTTAAGGGTACGGTAATTAATGGTTTCTGGCTTCTTAACTTCGCCGTGGCTCCAGCTACGGATGTCTTCGGCAGTGGCCAGTCCAATCCTCAGTTTGTCAAATGCGTTGACGTCCAGCACTATTATCGTCCTGTCTCATGAAATTGTTTTTCTAAGTTTCTTAAAGTGATTAGTGATTAGTGATTAGTGATTAAAACACTTGTAACACTTGTATCACTGGTATTCAGGTTCTTGAATAACTTGGTCTTCTTTGGCAGACGAATCTGGTCGTGCACCAATATTAAAGCCCAAATTTTCAGAAGACGACACCGGATCATCATCTTCATCCTTCATGTCGATTGCCACTCCTTCGGAGTTAAGCACCTCAACATTCAAGGAGAGCGACTGCATTTCCTTGAGCAACACCTTAAAGGACTCAGGAATACCAGCAGGTGGAAGATTATCGCCCTTAACAATAGCGCCATACACGCGCACGCGACCGTCAACGTCATCAGACTTTGTGGTCATCATTTCGTGCAATGTGTACGCAGCGCCATAAGCCTCAAGGGCCCACACTTCCATCTCGCCAAAGCGCTGGCCGCCGAACTGAGCCTTACCACCCAACGGCTGCTGGGTAATCATAGAGTAAGGACCAGTGGAACGAGCGTGAATCTTATCATCAACCAAGTGATGCAGCTTCAAGATGTACATGTAGCCAACAGAAATTGGCTTAGGGAATGGCTCACCAGTGCGGCCGTCAAACAGAGTTGCCTTACCGTCGGAACCAACAAGCTTATTGCCGTCGCGGTCCGCAAGCGTAGTGCTCAAAAGACCCTTCAAAGTCTCTGGGCGCACGCCGTCGAACACTGGAGTTGCAACAGGAGTGCATGGATCGCCGTGCTCGGCGCCTTGTGGCACATACTTCTTCCAAGCAGCCTCAAGGTCTGGATCCAAATTAATATCCCAGCCTGCGTGAGCAATCCAACCCAAGTGAAGCTCGAGCACCTGGCCCAAGTTCATTCGAGAAGGCACGCCCAGCGGGTTAAGCATAATGTCTACTGGAGTACCATCCTCCAAGAATGGCATATCCTCTTCTGGCAAAATGCGGGAAATAACACCCTTGTTGCCGTGACGACCAGAAAGCTTATCGCCCTGCGTAATCTTGCGATGCTGAGCAATGTACACGCGAATCATCTGGTTTACGCCATTTGGAAGCTCATCGCCATCGTCTTCAGCGTCTTCACGAGTGATTTCCTTAACAGCAATCACAGTACCAGTTTCGCCGTGTGGCACGCGCAAAGAAGTGTCTCGAACTTCGCGGCTCTTTTCGCCAAAGATTGCGCGAAGCAAGCGCTCTTCTGGAGTAAGCTCGGTCTCGCCCTTAGGTGTTACCTTACCAACCAAAATGTCGCCAGCTTCTACCTCGGCACCAATGCGAATAATACCGCGCTCGTCGAGGTTTGCAATAGCGTCTTCGCCAACGTTTGGAAGGTCGCGAGTAATCTCTTCGGCACCAAGCTTGGTTTCGCGCGCGTCAATCTCGTACTCTTCAATGTGAATCGAAGAAAGCGTATCGTCTTGCACGAGTCGCTGAGAAATAATCACAGCATCCTCGTAGTTGTAGCCGTTCCAAGGCATAAACGCAACAAGCAAATTCTTACCGAGTGCAAGCTCACCCTTATCTGTTGCAGGGCCATCAGCCAAAACAGTTCCTGCTTCAACGCGCTCGCCATCTTTAATAAGCGGCACCTGGTTGTAGCAAGTAGTCTGGTTGGAACGCTGGAACTTAGAAAGCTTGTAGCTAGATTGAGTTCCGTCATCGTTCATAACGCGAATAATATCTGCAGAAACGTAGGTTACAACGCCTGGCTTTTCGGAAAGAATCACGTCTCCAGAATCAACTGCAGCACGCCATTCGGAACCCGTACCAACAAGTGGACGCTCCGACTTAATAAGAGGCACGGCCTGGCGCTGCATGTTGGTACCCATCAATGCACGGTGTCCTTCATCGTGCTCCAAGAATGGAATCAAGCTTGCGCCAAGAGAAACCATCTGACGTGGAGAAACATCCATGTAGTCAACAGTGCTAACAGGCACATCGACTGCCTCTTCTTCGTCCACGCGAGCAAGAGCCTGAGTGCCAACAAAGTTGCCATTTTCGTCGAGCTCCTGGTTTGCCTGAGCAATAACGTGCTCGGCTTCGCGATCTGCAGTCATATATTCGACTTCGTTAGTCACATGACCATTAACAACCTTGCGATAAGGCGTTTCAATAAAGCCGAATGGGTTGATGCGACCAAAGGTTGCAAGAGAGCCGATAAGACCGATGTTTGGACCTTCTGGGGATTCGATTGGGCACATACGACCAAAGTGGGATGGGTGCACGTCTCGAACTTCCATAGATGCGCGGTCTCTAGAAAGACCACCAGGACCAAGCGCAGAGAGACGACGCTTGTTTGTAACGCCTGCCAAAGGATTATTCTGATCCATAAACTGGCTAAGCTGGGAAGTTCCGAAGAACTCCTTAATCGTAGCGTTAACTGGTCGAATGTTAATCAGCGACTGTGGTGTAATCGCCTCAGCGTCTTGCGTTGTCATGCGCTCGCGCACAACGCGCTCCATGCGGCTTAAGCCAGTACGAATCTGATTCTGTACAAGCTCGCCAACCTGACGGATTCGGCGATTTCCAAAGTGATCAATATCGTCTACGTCTACACGCAACTGCACATCTTCGCCATCGCGCTTTCCTGGGAAAGTCTTTTCGCCAGCATGCAAAGTAACCAAATACTTGATTGTTGCAATAATGTCTTCGCGATTCAAGCTGCGATCGTTGTAATCCGCTTCCAAACCAAGCTTGCGATTAATCTTGTAGCGACCAACGCGCGCCAAATCGTAGCGCTTTGTGTTGAAGTAGAAGGATTCGAGCAAATTGCGACCCGCGTCTGGAGTGGCAGTATCTGCTGGACGAATCTTTCTGTACAAGTCTGTAAGAGCATCGTCTTGAGTATCGATTGGCTCTTTTTCTAGAGCGTCGAGAACAAGAGGATAACCCTGGAATGCTTCGGCAATTTCTGGCTTAGTCATGCCGATTGCCATTAAGAATACGATTGCAGACTGCTTGCGCTTGCGATCTACGCGCACGCCAAGAACATCGCGCTTATCAATCTCGAACTCAAGCCACGCTCCGCGACTTGGAATGATTTTTGCGCCAAAAACGTCTTTATCGGAAGTGCGATCTTGCGTGCGATCGAAGTACACGCCTGGGGAACGCACAAGCTGAGACACGATTACGCGCTCAGTGCCGCCAATAATGAATGTTCCGTGTGGGGTTTGTAATGGGAAATCACCCATAAAAACAGTCTGGCTCTTAATCTCGCCAGTTTCGCCATTTTCAAACTCTGCATTTACGTACAAAGGAGCGGAATACGTGTAATCCTTCTCTTTGCACTCAAGCACAGTGTGACGTGGCTCTTCAAAATATGGATCCGAGAATGTGAGGCTCATTGTCTCAGCAAAATTCTCGATTGGAGAAATCTCTTGGAACACTTCTTCCAGACCAGAGACGTGTGGCACCGTGTGAGTGCCATTTGCCTCATCTTCTTCGACGCGCTTCTTCCAACGCTCGGAGCCGATCAGCCAGTCAAAGCTGTCGGTTTGCACACCGAGGAGGTATGGCACATCGATTGGCTCACAAATGGAGCCGAAATTCACACGATCCGACGCTTTGTGCAACTTAATGCTGTGCTCGTCGGCACGCGCGATGACTTTGGTGGTGTTCGTCGTAGCTTGTTCAGCAGCCAATGGACGTTCCTTTATCGCTAGCTAGTTTTATTAATCCTTGGGAGCTTTAGAAAATCGCAGCAAACGCGCTTAAAATCAACGATTTTGGGTTTGCGGGCGCCTTCTTCGGTTCCTTGAGTATGCCCGCTATATGACACACCGTGTACAAAGAAACGATTTTACCCCTTCGCTTCGACTTTTTATCGTCATTTATGTAGGCACTAGCGAACAGAAATAACCACGGGATTGCTTTGCAACCCTGCTACGTCTTTATGCTCTATTTGCGCAATATACGTTCCGCGCGAAACTTTAGGCAAATCGGAGTCATTCGCGCAATTTTCTCCACTTGGCGTGCCAATCGTAGCGTTTGCATTCCAAGTAAACTTTTTATCGTACGAATCGCCTTTTGCCATAAGTAGCGGCTTGAGTGGAATTACGCACATATCTGATTGCCATTGCGGAACAACTGTTTGTGCAGACTTGTCTTTCGACTTATTCGACTGATTCGACTTATTTTGCTTATTTGACTTATTTGACTTATCGCCTTTTGCGCCAGAAGAATCGCCAGCAGCTTGCGATGAATCGCCTGCACTTTGGCCTATATTCAACACCATTCTTCCGCTCGAAGCGTCAATCCTGCACGAATCGTCGCCTTCGTAAACAATGTGAGCATTAAACTCTAAAGTTCCACCCATTGGAACCGCCTGAGATGCAGCAGATAGCTCAATTCTAACGTCTTTTGCACTGCATTTTTTTATGACTCCAACAGGCCTTGGATCTGGCACAAGCTGTTTAGATAGAGTAACGTCTGAATGTTTGTTTATAGCGGTTCCGATTGCGCTAATGCCCTTAAAAATGCTGACTATGCAAAAAATGCAGAATGCTAAAACAGCCAGCAGCCCCACGCAAACTACGATTCGGCGGCGAATGTACATGCGGCGGCGCGCAGCACTAATCTTCCGCTTAGGTTTACGTTTTAACACAGGCATATTAACCATTGTAATGCATGAGTAGTTTTAAGACTATTTTTGGCTATTTATGGCGATTTCTAGCTATTTATTACTATTTTCCGCCCTCAAATCCAAGCTGACGCCACGCCTCATAAATGGCGATTGATGCGCAATTCGTAAGATTTAAGCTTCTAAGCGAAGGTCGCATTGGCAAGCGAACCTGTTCCGCAACATGCGAGCCTGCCATAATATCCATTGGGTCTGGAATATCTCCTGGCTCTGGTCCAAAAAGCAAAATATCGTTCGGCTTATACTCAACATCTGTGTAAAGTTTTGTGGCGTTTGCAGTAAACGCAATTATGCGAGAATTTGGCATTGACTCAACAAGGTTTTCAAAATTCGGATGCATAACAACGTGTGCCATATCGTGATAATCAAGACCCGCGCGACGAAGCTTTGTGTCTTGAAGATTAAATCCAAGCGGCTCTACAAGATGCAAAATTGTGCCCGTTACAGCGCAAAGGCGAATCGCAGATCCTGTGTTTCCTGGGATTCTAGGCGAATAGAAGCACAAGTGCGGAGTTTGAGTTTGCGCAGTGCTTGCATCTTGCGCGCTTAGCATGGCATCCATAACGCTGATTGGATTTCCGTGCGCGTCTGTTACAAGCTCGTCTGGGCCGTAGTTTGACTTTCGGTAGCCGTACTCATACATCTGCTCTACTCGATTGACTGGGTTTTGCGCATCTGGATTTTGTAAATCCGTGTTTTGTGCATCTTGCATATTCGTCATAATCACCTCAATAAAATCATCATAATAAAAATAAGCGCAAATCCTGCAAAATCAGCCCACGAGAACACAGCTCCAGTAAATACAACAGCCGTGATTGCAGCCATAACAGGCTCGCTCGCGCCCAAAAGCGTTCCGCGCACAGATCCAACTCGCATAATGCCAGCCAAAAACATCCAATATGCGCCAAAAGTTCCGCCAACAATAGTAAAAGTAAACAGCAAATACGCGCTCAAATCCAAAGGAGGCATTGTTTGCCATGGCTTCACAAATGGCAGCATAATAAGACCTGCAATAATAAACGTGATTCCGTTTACAGTAAGATTTCCCCATTTTGCAATCAATTTGACTGGCATAATCGCAAGCGCCGCCGTACTCGCAGCATCCGCTAATCCCCACAAAAGTCCCATCAACGGCAGTGAAAGCGAGCTAAAATTGCCACCCGTTGCCATAAGCGCAGTTCCTGCAAACGCAAGCAAAACACCAATGTTTTCGCGCAAAGTCGGAGTTCTTTTTGACCGCAAACACACGTAAACAAGCACAAAAAGAAGATTGAGGCTTTGCAAAACGGTAGCTGTTCCAGAGTTAGTCCAGTCGATTGTAAAAAGATACGCAACTTGCGTTAAAAGCACGCACACAATACCTGTTACGACTAGCATTGGCCATGATTTTTTTGTGCTTAATGCGCCAACGAGTTGCTTGCGATTAACAATTGAGGCAACAATTACGAATAGCACGCCTGCAGCAAGCTGACGAACGCACGCGATTTGCAGCGGACTTACAAGGTATTTAGACATTAGAATCTTAGAAACTGTAGCGTTTGTGCCCCAAAGCGCTCCGCCAAGAATTGTTAAGATTATGCCAATCATCATTGTGCGCGGACTATGATCAACTGCAGGATTTGTCTTTTTAGGCTTTATTTTTTGGATATTCTTTACAAAACCAACATCCATGCTAAACACCTTCTAAACTTAAATCCTGTATTTGATAATAATCCTGTAGTTTTGCACATCTGTAGTAAGTCGCAAATCACAAATCGCAAATCGCTTACTACATATGAAAAATCTACACTATCATATAATCAACAACACGCACATAATCGACAACACGCAATTGCAAGGATTGTATGTGCAATAAATCTATTGAGGTGATTTAAGAATCGCAAAAACGTTAAAAATGTCGCTCGCGCGTTACAGCGCGCTATGTCGCTCGCGCAGATTAGCTGCGCTCACGTCTTCGCAGCGCAGAAGCAGTGCTTCTGTCTTGAGCTGCTCAGCGCGCAAAATTGCCTTCGCGCGCTACGCTTCAAGCGCTCCGGCAGGTTGGCGCGCGCAGCTATTAGTAGCCGCTCGGCTGATTTGGCATGTAAAGTCCACTGGACTTTACGTTTGAGCGGCTCAGCGAATCGAGGTGATTTCTCGCGCATTATGCAGCTCGAAATCGTCGATTCGCGCTACGCTTTAAGCGAAAAGGCAGGTCGTCGCGCAACGCGCGATTTTGCATTATCCGCACACTATGTTATCTTATTTAAGTTGTCTTTCGTTGTGTGTTTAGCGCAATGATTGATGTGGAGAATTCGCCTAGTGGTCTATGGCGCACGCTTGGAAAGCGTGTTGGTGTAACAGCCTCACGAGTTCGAATCTCGTATTCTCCGCGAGTAGGGTTTCTAGCCAATCGCTAGAAGCCCTTTTTTCATGCCGATTACCCAAAAACGCCCCGGCCTCGTCTTAATGCCCAGAAGCGGCGTAATGCTGCTCAACCTGGTTTTTTATTGGCTCCCACAAATCAACGTTTGCAGCATACCAGTCAATTGTCTCTTGTAGATTCTGCCGCATATCTAAATGCTTAGCGCTCCACCCAAGTTGCGTGCGTATTTTAGACGCATCAAGCGCATAACGCTTATCTTCCCCAGGTCGCTCATTAACATTCATTATGCACGACTCAGTCTTACCCATTATTGTTAGCAGCATTTTTAACAGACTTATATTATTCATCTCGCACTGCGCTCCAATAATGTATGTTTCACAAATTGTTCCACGAACCAGCACTTGCCAAATCGCATCGCAATTATCTTCAACATAAATCCAATCTCGCACAGAATCGCCTTTACCATAAAGTTTTACAGGCATATTGCAGATTATGTTTGTAATTTGACGAGGAATAAACTTTTCAATATGCTGACGAGGGCCATAATTATTGCCACTGTTAGAAATAGTTGCTCTCAATCCGTACGTTCTGCACCATGCGCGAACTAAATGATCACTAGCTGCTTTACTTGCAGAATATGGACTTGATGGCCTGTACGGACTATTTTCGTTAAAACGCTCGCGACTATTTAGCAGCAAATCTCCATACACTTCGTCTGTGCTTACATGATGAAAACGAATATCATATTTTCGAGCAGAATTAAGCAACACGTATGTGCCATAAATGTTTGTGCTCATAAAAGGATCAAAGTATTCAATCGCATTATCGTTGTGTGATTCTGCAGCAAAATGCACAATCGCATCTATTGCAGGCAAAGCATTACCCGAATCAGTTTTATGCAAAGAACTAGGATTAAGCAATTGATCAACTAAATTAGAATCACGAACATCGCCATGGATAAAAGCATAACGCTTGTTTTTAAAATCACCAGGCAGCCCGCGCAAATTATTTATATTGCCAGCATATGTAAGTGAATCAAGCACGCTAACAGCAACATCTGGATGATATTTTGCAATATAATGCACAAAATTTGATCCTATAAATCCAGCACCGCCCGTAACCAGTATGTGTGACGGGCAAAATTCACTATGCTTTTTACTGTTGGCACACATCTCTACAACACCTTTTAGCCACGTTTAAACTTTAAATCAACAATCTTTAAATCAACAATCAGCCTAATAAAATTACCGTTTATTATTGCGGCAAATTATTGTTGCAGTAAATACACCACGCAGCTAAAGTAATCCCATCGTCGATTTTGTTATTTTTAATCATATTTACAATCTCATCGAAAGAAAACCAGTATAAATTACTTAATTCCCAATCGGTTTCGAAGTTTTTTTCGGCGTCTATTTTCGCACCTTCGCCAGAGACTTCCCCAGCCTCTTCTTTAGCGCAAGGAATTGAAATATCCGCAACAGCAATATCTCCACAAATAATTCCCGTATCGGCATAAATTTTCTGCAAAATAGTAACATGTGAATAATTTTTTATACCCGTTTCTTCACGCAATTCACGCAATGCAGTTTCCACAGGATTTTCGCCCAACATTCCCATTCCACGAGGAAATTCCCAATGCCATTTTTTTGTGCTAATACGCCAATGACGCGCAAGCAAATATTCATTATTGTTTATTAAACTATTGTGCGCACTTTGATTAACGTCACTAGAACTTTGTAAAACATCATTGCTCGTAGAACATTTATCTTTGGATTTTCTGCTAACAACACAAACCGCACCAGTAACTTTATTAGCCGTAGAAACAGTATACATGCGAAGCTTTTTGCCGCCTTTGCGCACAGTTACATTTTGGCAATTAACTGTAAAATCAGCACTTTTTTCATCTCGATATATAACTTTTTGATCACCTTCTAGTATAAGCGGAGGCTCATCGTCAATAATATTTTTACCATTAATTAACGAGTCAATATTCTCACTCATATTTATCACCAACTAATTGATAATTACTTTCTTATTTTTCTAGCAGCAGATATAAACCACTTACAATACAAATTCGATTCCAACAGCGCATAATCATTAAGACGCAAAGAACACGATTGTTTTACACGCTGTATGAGTACGCTTTATCCAGTTAAACATATTTAACGCTTCTGGAAGGATTGAAACAATCCAGCTAATCAAAATAATAAAATACACTGGAATCGAACTATCGTTAAACAAAGCCTTGTCGCATAATACAGATATAAAAGCAAACAAAACAACGCCGATAAAGCCTTTAAAAATGTCTTTTCTATCTTTTTCAATATCATCATCTTCTTTAGCTTTATCAACTAAATAAGCAATGTTTAATCCATATTTCTTCTGTTTTTTAAATGATGTTTGCGGGCCACATGCGCGCCACTTTTTTATAGCCGTTTGCGACTTATAACAAAAATTAGCAAATACAGAATTAGGCATTCCGCCTATAACAGATGTAATTTCTCCAGCTAACGCAATTGATTCTTTTGGATTACATTTGCAATAAAAATTAAAAATCGATTTATGGCCATCTGCCAATTTTTTACCGCTATTGGCATCATATTTGTATGCAACTTGAGCATATGAATTTTCTTTAGCATTTACAGTTGTCATATATGCATCAAGCGTCATTGATATTGCTCTTAAATAAACAAACTGATACCAATCTTTAAGCATTTTTTGAGTGCAATATTTATTCGTTTTGGAATTAGAATCTAATGATTCATCTTCCACCGCATTATTTTTAGCAGTAGATTCAAGTATGACTTTATTAAAATCTTCTAATCTTTTACTTTCCTCATCAATAAAATTAAAAGCTTTTGAACGACCACAGTATTCAGGATTTACAAGTTTTAAAATAATATCTTCAAAAAACTTATACTGCTCCATCAAGGTATTACTACTTTTAGAATGACCTTTATTCGCACTAATCTTTTGCAATGCACTAAGCCTTATGGCTTCTTCTTTACATGCGTTTAATATGATTTTTGAATTTTTTTCAGCAAGAGATACAAAAATACCTTTAAATTTTTCAAAATTTTCGTTCTTCTCGTATTTTACTAAGCCATTTTCACAAGCCTCAATCCACTCATACCATCTTTGCGCAAGAAAATCATATTTACCACAGGATTTTGATCCATCTTTACCTAAATCATGTTTTTCAAAAATTTCCTCAAACGCATCCGCTACCGATTGCACTTGTTTTTTAACGCAATCTAAAGAAACATCACCTTTAGCAATATTTAGATTATGGGTTAGTTTTTTACAAATATCTGGATTATTTTCTACAGTCTCTTTTGATAATGTTTTACCAAAAATGCAATATTTTAACGGTCTTAGCCTATAAGAATTTTCACCATTTTCCAAGCCATTTTCCAAGCCATTTTCCAAGCCATTTTCCAAGCCATTGTCTTCTTTAACATTTTTAACATTTTTAACAGTGAAAAAACTGAGGAATGATTCAAATATATTATTTCCTCTTCCTCGAATAATTATTGAAGGATTACGGCTATACGAAAATGAATCATTAAACCCACTAGAATCGTTAGAATCATCTTGCTCTACTACATTAGTCAACATATCTGCAATATCTTTTGGACCAAAGAGTAGGAAAAATATGCCATCAAAAAGCTCTGCGTCAGTAATTAGAATATGCGGAGAATACAAATAAGCAGTGCGAATTATTCCAGCAAAATAATTACGTATTTTAGGGTATCTATGTAAAAGTGAATGCACTTTGTAGTTTGTTTTATTGCCAATCCACAAATTGTCAAAACTAACTACATTATTTTTAGATTCACTAATATCTTTATTATTCCAAGAATCAGAATTAATCTGTTTTACAATATCGCTCCACACAGTTGCTTGCTCTGTGGAATCAAAATTAGAAACAGTTGTCATACGAGTTTTTTGTATCAGCTCTTTAGACTCATCTGCTTTCTTAGAATCATGTAACATATTCCTATTATAAAAACGAATATTACAAATTGGCAGAAGAATCAAGCAAAGGCGCAACTTGCGATTCGTAAGCGTTTAACGCCATGTCAATTACATTGTGCATGTCGTAGTAGCTGTACGTACCAAGCCTTCCGCCAAAAACAGTGCGCGCCTCTGCTGCAGCAAGCTGAGAATATTGCGCATACAAAGCCTTATCTTCCTCGGTGTTTACAGGGTAATAAGGCTCATCATCGCGAGTTGCAGCGCGCGAATACTCTTGCCAAACAACAGTTTCCCCTGATTTAACGCTTTTGCCTGGCACAAAATCAGCATTTCCGCTAGCATCCACGCCAGCATCGCCAGCATCCACGCCAACTTCCCCACGCTCTGGATTAAAGTTTTTAAACTCAATCGCGCGCGTAAACGGAACATCCGCATCTGAATAGTTCATAACAGGGCAGCCAAAGTGGTCATTCTCCTTATAACGCACCTCTTTAAAGTCAACAGTACGCCACTTTAACTCGCCAAGCGCGTAGTCAAAATACCTATCCACTGGCCCCGTATAAACCACTGGCACTCCAGCTTCCGCCAGCGCGCGCTTGTTAAACAGCTGAGACTCGTCGAAAAAGTCCACGCCAAGCGAAACATGAATTAGCGGATTATCAATCATGCGCTGCATCCAAGCCGTGTAGCCATCCGTTGGCAAGCCTTCCCAAGTGTCTTTAAAGTAGCGATTATTGTAGTTAAATCGCACAGGCAAGCGCTTAATAATTCCAGCAGGCAGCTTAGAAGGATCCGTTTGCCACTGTTTTGCCGTGTAATTCTTAATAAACGCCTCGTAAAGCGGGCGCCCAATTAGGCTAATACCTTTATCGTTTAGATTTTGCGGATCTTTACCAGCAAACTCCCCTGCTTGGCTTGCAATAAGCGCCTTTGCTTCTTCTGGAGTGTAGTGCGCGTGGAAAAATTGGTTAATTGTACCCAAGTTGATTGGCAACGAATACACTTCGCCATTGTGAGTTGCATAAACGCGATGCACGTAGTTAGTAAACGTTGTAAAGCGGTTCACATAGTCCCACACGCGCTTGTTGCTTGTGTGGAAAAGATGCGCGCCATACTTGTGAATTTCAATTCCCGTGCGCTCGTCAAAATACGAGTAAGCGTTGCCGCCAATGTGATTACGCACGTCAATAATCTCAACGCGAGCGCCAGCGCGTTCTGCCGCTTGCTGCGCTACGGTTAAGCCGAACAATCCTGCTCCAACAACTACTAAATCTGGGTATTCTTGCGACTTTGCATTAGAATTTGCATTAGACTTTGCATTATTATTTTCGCTCATTTTGCTTTCCTGTAATAAGTTGCTTTCCTGTAATACGTTTTGCTTGGCTTATTTATTCTGTTTAATTGGCTTGTTTATTTTGCGGAAAATCCACTTTTGGATTAAAACTGATTGCTTTAAGCATTTGCTTAATCATTCTAATCTTAAGATTGCGCTCAACACGGCCACGCCTCATTTGCCTAATCACATTTGCGCAGAACAGCAAATACTTTGCTTTGCCTTCGTGGTGAAGCCTGTAAGACGCCTGATTTCGCACTCCGTATGCAAATTTCCACGCGTTTTTTTGATCAATCATCGTAAAGTTTACGCCCTTGTTTGCTCCCATATCGTGTACAATCACGCTATCTAGCACTTGCACGCCTGGGCATACGCGAGTTATGCGCAAAGTATATTCCGCATCGTCAAACCAAATAAAGTACTCTTTAAATGGCAATCCATACTTTTCCATAACCCAACGAGGTATAAGAACGGAAACAAACGAGCAGCTTGTTACCATAACAAGATTATTAAAGCCCTTAGCAATAAGTCTACCCCAATCCCAAGTTGGAACAGGATTGTTCATTTCGCAGATTGACCCATCCACAAACTTAACCATTGAGCAGGCGTATGGAACATCTGGGCCAAGCTGATCAACCGCACTGTTAAAGCCATTAAGTAAATTCTCTAGAGCTTTAGGCTGTGGGTAGCCGTCATCGTCAAAAATCCAAACAAAATCGGCGCCCAACTCATAGCCCTTGCGCATGCCTGCAGAAAATCCACCCGCTCCGCCAACGTTTTCTGGCAGAGTAACAACATTAAGATTAATCCTATCTTTCATAGAAAAATCGCGAGCAAATTCTTCCAAATATTTTGCAGTGCCGTCTGTGGAAGCATTGTTAACAATAATCAACTGATCTGGAACACGCGTTTGGGACTGCAACGACTCTAATACCGTTTTTAATTTTTCTAACCTGTTAAAAGTCACTACAACAGCCGCAACATTGATGCTATCTTTTGTTTTGCTGGCGTCCAACATTACTTGCTCCATTCTTCGAATAACTTAGTGAATAACGTTTCGGCAGATTCGAGTTTTGCAAACAGACTCAAATTATTAACTTCTTCCTTCCACAATAGTGAACGATACGAATCGTCTTCTAGTATTTTGCACAATTCTTTTACAGATGCTTTAACAAAACTAGACGTCATTCTTGGCAATAGCGCGTAAGACGGAATAACCGTTTTTTGCGAGCCAACGTTTGTTGAAAGAACTGGGACTCCGCAAGACAACGCCTCAATGGTTGTAAGAGTAATCCCTTCGTTTACCGAACTTATTAAAAGCACGTCGGCATCATCGTAAGTTTTTTGCGCTGGGACACTCATAGACCTGCGCTCAATAACATTTTCAAGATGATATCTAGATATAAGCTCTGTTACAAAAGTATCTAAATCGCCATCTCCATGCAAAATAAAGTGGAATTTTCCTGGATACTTTTTGTTTAAAGCTTTTGCAACAAGAACAAATGCCTCAGGGCGCTTTTGCCTTGCGACTCTTCCCACAAACGCAACGTTTATAGTATTCTTATTTTTTCTAGACGATACGCAACTGCAGCTCTTGCTAGTAGTAAGACCAATAAGAGGAGCGTCTATAATCTTGGACGATTCAATTCCATGCACATTATGCAGCCAATTTTCTAGTTGCGGAGAAATAACATGATGCAAGTCAATCCAATTATCGTGAGTTAAAGCCTCATGAGGATAACCGCCTCGATTTATATATTCCACAATATGAAGAGAATCAACAATATGCGTATTTGGGAAGAATTTTTTAACCCACCAAATGTGGTCATAAATCCACTGGCAATGGTGGATTGCAATGCCCCTAATATCAAACTGTTCAAACAATGATCTTAAAAGTGGAACATCTCCCCAACATTCTTTAGCAGGAGGAGTAAGCGGCAAGATAAGAGCATCATCACAAAAATCTTTTGTAATCCACGGATGGTGACTATCTCGATCCGCAATAACAATCGGCAAGAAACCAGCTTTTTTGGCTATT
Organism: Gardnerella sp. c12Ub_1; assembly: GCF_055804375.1. Classification (NCBI taxonomy): domain Bacteria; kingdom Bacillati; phylum Actinomycetota; class Actinomycetes; order Bifidobacteriales; family Bifidobacteriaceae; genus Gardnerella; species Gardnerella sp. c12Ub_1. The sequence continues at coordinate 841,012 of NZ_JANUZC010000001.1, forward strand.
CTTATAGTTTCTACAGCCCATCTTTCTGCGCCGCCAGCCTGAAGCCAGTGCACGCCAATAATAACAGCCTTTTTAGCGCCTTCAACTCTTTTAGCAGGCGGAACACACTCTAGAAAATTAGGAACACCATTAGTTTTGCTAGCATTATTTAGATTTTTATTATCTAGATTTTTAAAGCAATCTTTTCCACTCTTAGCAGCACTTCGCTGACTACTATTTGCAACTCCTTCAAACAGCTTTTGATTCCAAGGATTGTACGCTAAAACAGACTTTTTTGAATCATACTCACGCTTTCTTCGCAACGCCTCTCTAACAATGTCAAAGGCTGAAGGCGCGTAAAGCTCGCACTCTTTATAAATCCTCTGCTTTAAAGTATCGGATTTGCAATAATTCATAACATCGTCGTCTGTTGCATCATCTGGAGTTAGCAAAAGATACCTAATGTCATTGTCTTGTATAAGTTTTCCTTCATTCCAGATTTCTTTTGTATATTCGCTTTGCGTTGTAACAGTTGACTGAGCGCTAAAAGTAAAAATCGGCTTTAATCCAGCGCTTTTTGTACAAACGCCATTAAAAACTGAAAAATCAGCCAATCGCGGATACTGCCATTTTTGACCCATGTAAACTTGATATTGCAAAGTTCTAGACGGTGCAGTTAGTGAATGATAGTTTATAGCGCCCACAATAAGCCTGCGTTGGCGCTCGCTTAAAGAGTCTATAAACTGCTTTGCTTTTTCATCTACTTTAAAAAGATTCATTCCCAAATACCCTTAATTTTAGCTTGTTTTTTGTTATAAGTCTTTGTTAAATACGTGTAAGCTAACTACAAATAAGGCTAACATTTATAATGCTTTAAGCAAGTGAAAGTCATAGCATTGTCATTTAAGAGCGCATACTCACGGTTTCGACTATCTCTTACAGCAAACATGCACGAATTATTGTCGTTAGTAAACGCGATCATGTCGGTGTCGTCTGGATCCGTCGCGCTCCTTGTGCGCAAGGAGGCTACGAGCTTAAATTCGCCATTATTTAAGATTTTAAGCGGCACTTCAAATTCAGCACGCTGACGACCTTCACCTTCTAACTCAATGGTGTCTCCACCAGTGTCATACGCAATTCCACCACGCTTTATATCGTGCATTGCCACAGCTATAAAGTATTTTCCAGGTTCGTTGAACTCGTATTCTACAGCAAAACGGAATGTTTCATTACAGTTGAGCAGCTGCTTGCTAATTGGTACAATGCGCATAAACGGTACACGCTTGTTTAAGCCGATAGAATATCCGTCAGCACTATTGTTGTTCTTTTTGTTGGAAAGATTTTCCAGAGTATAACGATTTGCAACGTCGTCTTTATCTCCGCTAACAATAACTTCGCCATCTTTAATAAGAACTGCTTTATTGCAATATTTCTTTACAGCATTCATATCGTGAGTAACAAGAATAACTGTTTTGTTAGCATCTTTTTTGACTTTTGCAAAATACGCATCACATTTGCGCTGGAAAGCCTCATCTCCAACTGCAAGAACTTCGTCTAGAACAAGAATATCTCCCTGAGCTTGAATTGCTACAGAAAAAGCTAAACGCACCTGCATGCCCGAAGAATAGTTTTTAAGTTTTTGATCCATAAACTCTTCGAGTTCTGCAAAACGAACAATATCGTCATACATGTTTTCAATTTGCGCGCTTGTAAATCCTAGCAATGCGCCGTTTAAAAACACGTTTTCGCGACCAGTTAATTCTGGATTAAATCCCACTCCAAGCTCAATAAATGGCACTAATTTGCCATTTACGCTTATTCTGCCAGAATCTGAAACGTAGATTCCAGAAATAAGCTTAAGCAAAGTGGACTTTCCGCTTCCATTGCGGCCAACTATGCCAAAGAAGTCGCCTTTGCGCACTTTAAAATTAATATCGCGCAGAACATGCTGTTCTTTGTATCCTTTAATTCCGCGCGTCCAATTAATAAACGCCTGCTTTAGACCACTTGCCTGCTCGGTTGGCAGCTTAAAATATTTTCCAACATGATCAACAGAAAGCACAACTGGACGAGAATCGTCTTCTTTAGTATTTTCTAAATTGACTTCGCTCATTACATCACCTCAGCAAACTTGCGATTGCACTTGCGGAACGTGTATACGCCAAGTACGCACAAAAGTACAGTTAGCACTACTGGAACCATCATTAATAGCGGAGATCCAACAAGATTCCAAACAGTAGGCTGAGTTAAAGGAGCTACAAGATTGTGGCGCAAATCTTGAATACATTGTGCAATAGGGTTAAGTAACTGCACTTTTGCAATAACCGTTCCCCATCTTCCTAAAGAGTTATTACCAATCACCATGCTTAGAGGGTAAATAATTGGCATTGAGTAAAACAGCACTTGTTGAACAACATCCCACAAATGTGCAATATCTCTAAAATACACGTACATTGTAGAAAGAAGCAGGGTTATTCCTAGCGCAAGCACGTAAAGTTGAATACAATTAAGCGGCACTAGCAGCAACCACCATGTAAATTGAACACCCGAGCATATTGCAAAAATAATAACAACAACAAGATTTATTGCAAAGCTGATTAACGCTCCAACAGTTGCCGAAACCACCACAATGTAGTTAGGAAAATGGATTTTACGCAGCAAATCTCCACGGTCTACCACCGCACGCAAACCAATCGAAGTGGCCTCACCAAAGAACTGCCATGCGCTAATGCCAAGCAAAAGCACAACTGGATAGGTTGGCGTGCCATCCGACATTCGCAAAAACTTTGCAAAAACTGCATACATTACACAAAACAGCATGAGTGGGCGCAAAACCGACCACGCAACACCCAAGAAGGAGCCTTGATAGCGCAACTTAAAGTCTGTTTTTACCAATTCTTTAAGAACCACCCACGAATAGTGGTATCTTGCGCGCAACTTATCTACAATGTTTTTCACAAGATATATATTTTATCAGTTAGTTACTCCATTTTGGATTGTGAATCCGTTTTGTACACAGAACATACGCAATTGGCGACATGCTCCAACGTTAGCGCAATTCTGTTAGAAAGTGGTTTAATAACAAGATCTATTACAACTGCCACAACTGAAAGTGCTGCGTACGTACAAATTAAAGTAATCGCGTAAAGTAGCACTATGAGTGCGCTTGAGGAAGTTGTAGGAAGCATCCACGCCACAAACGTCCACAACGCTACAAAAATAAACATGTGCTCGTGAAGAAGGTACACTCCGAAAGTTGCTCTGGAAACGCGCAAAATTACGGTTCTTGCTAGTCCTTTAATTCGCAGCATATTCATTCGGTGTACAAGAATGAAAATACACATTGCAATAATCATTGGCAGTATTCCAATGCCGCCGTGAACCTGCTGATCCCACGTAAGAACTCGCACAAACTTATTCCCGGACGAAGCAACATAGTCGAAAGCGAGCATAAGGGCGGTAGATATTACTACGCAAGCACAAAGTCGCTTTGTAGTAAGTTTTTTTATTCCGCTACCGTACTGCGCAATAAAAGCTCCGGCTAAATATCCAAAAATTGCGTAAATAATGTCATTCCAAGTATAATTTTTGCCAAAATATAGCGGAATAAGTGAGATTGACGCAAGAAGTACCAGCAGCATAGCATGATCGCGCTGAGTCATATGACTTATAAGAATGTTTATAAAAGGCATGAACATAAGCATGATTAAGTACGCACTCATGAACCAGTAGCTTCGATAGGTAAATGGCGTCACATTCCACAACAGCGTGTAGGCAAGTTCTTTTCCGTGAAGTAAGTTGCTTAAATTTTCTGGAAGTAAGCCAAAGCAGTCCGCTATGAAGGTTACCGCCAGCACGATAATGCAGTATAAGAACATTTGCGCCCACGCTGCAAAAACGCGTCGGTAGCGGAAGGTTTTGCGACATAAAAAGTAGCCGGAAATAATAAAGAAGATTGAGACACCAACTTGACCATATTGTACGACTAAGAATTTAAGTGCTGAACGCAAGCCTGGAGCTGGCAAAAGTTCCATATTGAAACTGTGCGCGCGAATGTTCAAATGTATGATCATGTGGCAGGCCACAATCATAAGCATTGCAATAATTCGCAAAACTTCAACTTGCAGGTCTTTTTGCAAGCAATTTTGCGATCCTTTGCTCGATTGTAATGTCACTTGAGCTTGTGCAGAAGACACTACTTCTTGCACTGGTTGTTTTTGTTCTACTACCATATTTTCTTCTTCAAAATTTTCTTCTTCAAATTATTTAAATTGTAATTTACCAATAGTAACTAAATTGCAACTTATTCGTTTTTTACATAAGTGGCGAGAACCAGGATTCAATACTTCTGTATATACTAGGCCTAGTGCCTTGAAGGTCCGAGTATCGTCCGTTGGCAAGTAGGTTTAATGAACACAAGCCAACGCTGGAAATCACCAGAATAATCAATACTTTATGCATTAATTTAAAGTTGGTTTGCGAAGTAAACTCCTCGTCTGGTTCGTTGACACAACCAGAATGAGCGTCAACCATGTGTACGCAAGACGAGACTTTGTCTACAAGACTTGCAATCACCATAATTGCACACAACGCTAGCAGCCATCCAAAATCACTAAAGTACCTGCTGGAAATTCCTACTACTTCCGCGTCTAATACCATAAGCAGTATTGCTAACGTTAAGCCGAGCGTAAAGAATCCAGCGAGCTGCTTTTTACGTAATTGTTGCTTTACCGCAGGGTACAACACTACGGCTGCACATACAGGAGAGTAAGCGAGTAAGCCGCCAAAGAATGGCTCCATAATGATTTGCCCGTGGAACATTGATGGCAGCACGGATTGTTCCATAAACGGAAAGACTGGCGTAATAGTAATCGGCTGGAACAGGTACATCCATACTCCCCATGGGATTCGCGCCCAAGAGTAGGAGCGGTGAACCATGTCAAAACCAGTGAGATTGTAGGTTGCACCAAAATCTAGTGGCGAACCGAAACGCGCGTAGTTGTACCAGCAGGCGGATAAGCCTATAAGAATCATTGGTGCGATTACGCATATCGTATTGATTAAGCTGCTTCGTTTGAAAGCAAAAAATAGACGATACTTTACGATTTCTTCCTTAAAAATTACGAAAGCAAACAGCGATGACAGAATAAATTGCGGCCTACACCCTAGGTTCAGCGCAATACATACTGCTCCCAGAATGAGTAGCGACTTCCGTAAGTACGGGGTTTCAGAAAGAATATCTTGAGTAGTTCTCGCTTGTAGCCACAATCCCAGTCCTAAGCAGGTGAAACACAATGATGACAGCATAGGAAGCGAGTAGATTTGCGGCAGATACGCCTGGATTAGCACTCCGCTAGACATGAGCATAATGAGATGCGACAGCACGAGGAAACCGAAGGATCGCTTTGGGAAGAAGCGTCGAAGTAATTGCACCATAAGATACAGTGAAGCAATTGCGAAAGCGACGGCAAAGAAGGCGACGGCATAATCTGTGCGCAAATCATGGCCAGTAAGTACTTTGAACGGCACAAAAAGTAACAGTGCGGGAACTGCGCCGAAGTAAGTAAAGTAGTGGCTTCCGTGGAACGCATAGTCCCAGTAAGTTGGTTGACCAGTTTTTATTGACATAGCATAGCGCGCGCCTGCGTCGTAGGGGTTGCTCATATTTGGCAGCCAGTCAGGAACTGGCAGATCCAAGTACAGGTGACCTTTGAGCAGACTGTTGGCGAGGTGATTGTATTGGTTTGCGTCACATATAAAGCCGCCGTTATTACACACCCCCGCAGTAAACATGTGTTGAGTACCAGTAACTTTCGTTACTCCAATAAGTATTGCGCACTGCACTAGCACTAACGCAACAAGCCACAACTGCTGTTTGCGCACGCGCAAATCAAGCGCTTCTTTATAAATGCGCGAACGCGGAGCCAACACGTATATAACGTAAGCGATCAGCAACAAAATCACGACGCGAACAAGTGAAATATGTAACGGTCTACGCTGATTCAACGCAAGGTTAGCAATTGTAAAAGAATCACCTTTCTGAAGCTTCGTGCTCAAACGCAAGCCCGCAACTTTATCAACCGCATGCACGCGCACATATTTCGTATCGTTCACATTCGACGTAACTGGCTGAGACGCAACTTGAATATAGGAAGTACTGTTGCCACCATCCAACACATACACAGCAATATCGAGTGTGCGAGTGTGAGGCGAGCGCATATCGACATAAATATTGTTTATTTGAGAAGGTTGAGCGTAATGCAATTGTATGTATTGATTATTTTTGCTGGTAACTGTGTACATGTCGCCGTGACGAATCAAACCAGCACCAGGTGAAACGCTCTGAACAGGAGTTGGATTAAATCCTGCCGATTCGATTGCCGGAAAGTTGAACCATACAAGCTCCAGAAGAAGCACAATAATAAGCGGCATAATTAGCGATATACGTCGTAAAATGGAACGCGTAGCGCGAGCACAATTGCAACCGCACTGTAGCACACTACTTATTGCACTACCAGCCATCGTTACGTCTCTTTCTGCCGTCACATCATTTACAGCAGTCGCATTACCGTTACTATTGCTCGTATCGCTCATATGCACACCTGTTAATTCCTTCGTACTATTGCCATTCTTAGCGTTACCATTTTGTAGCATTACATAACTTATTCAAGTCTGTCACAATCGACAACATACGGATTTGAACGAATATCCTGCTCAATCACATCGTCAGTATGGCTGCTATGCAACGATTCACAATCAACATGACGGAAGTGTGTAATAATATCCGACGGCAGTTGATAAATATTGCCATAAGCACGTTCTAAGATTTTTTCTGCACATTGCGGCACATTTACAGAAAAGTTTTCAAATGTTGTTGTTTTTGTTGGAAAAACTTCATTATATTGCATCGCATATAGGTTTTCTGCTTCAACATTATCAAGACCGTACACCATGCTTGTGGCATCGGATTTATTTACAATAAGTCCTTGTTGTACAGCTTGTTGCTGGTAGCGCTGGAATATTTGCTCAATATCTTGCGTATGCTCATTGCCGTTTTCTATATAACCGTGTTTTTTCCAATCTTGGAAATATGGTTGAGATTGTAATGTTTGCTGCAAATTATTGCGGAGTTTCACGAAAGATTCTTGCTGCTCAACAGTGTATTTTGGCGCGTAATCATAGAAGAAAATATCCAAAAAACAAGGATTACTATTATTCGCGTAACGGAACCTCAGCTGACGGCAACAGGCGTACGGATCATACACGAGCACCGCACGGTATCGCGCGCACAACGCGTCATCCTCACGCAAGATTATTAGCAGCTTATCAATATCCTCTCGTGTCATACCTAAGTCAACATCGTCGTCCCAAGGTATAAACCCACGATGACGCACACAACCGAGTAGAGTACCAAAATCAGCCCAATATTGAAGATGATGTTGGTTTGCAATCTGCGTAAACTCATTAAATAACGCTGCGCAACCACGCTGTATTAGTCGCATGGAGCCAGTAGCTTTGGGCAGATTGAGAAAGAATCGTTTACGTGCACTTAATGCATCTTCATTTTCTTGTTGATAATTCGCCCAAAACATCGTTGACGCATGCTCACGATTAGTGCGTATTTCATTGACTAATGATTGCAGCATCTTGTGTTGGTTATCTTCTAACGTTGAGTACTGTTGATTTGCGCACTGCTGTAATTGGTTCAACTGATTTTGCATGGTAACAATCTGCATGTGAAGATCAGCAACAGAACGTCTTGATGCCGGAAGTCTGCTTATTAGCCAACGCAGTCGTGAAATCATATCTTCTGCTCCTCGTTATCACAACGTAAGTCACGATATAACAATATGGTATACTCTCTCTTGATGTTACCGCAAACTTTCCGAATATATTACTAAAAGCAAGTTACGCGAATCTCTACTATGCAAATAAATTTTTCTTATATAAAATGCATATTTTTAATACATAAGTAATACATATGTCGTTCAACTTTTAGAAGAAATAACTATTGTACAAACGATGATTACTACACAACAAGCCCACGCAATAAGCGGAGGAATCGTTTGAGAAAGCAACGCTGCCGCAATCATGCTCCACACAGCATAAGTAATATTTCCAGCCATAGCTCGGGTTGCTCCAACTTCTGCAATACCGCGATAGTAGCATAAGTATGATGCTGTGCCTAATAGTGAGATAAAAAGCGCTAGCGCAAGCAAATACATTGAATCTATACACACGCGAAAAACTGGTAGCAAAGTGCATAAAGGCATGATTACTATAGTGTACGACAACGCGGAAACAGTTTCGCGCACGTGCAGCATCACTTCGTCGTCAACGCTTTGCTTTCTTGTAGCCCAAGCACAAACAACAGCTTCACTCCCCCAACCGATAACGCTAAAAATAGCCGCAATCAAACCTAAGACTATGCTGCCCGGAGAGAAGATAGTTGCGATTGAAGATTCCGCGTAAGAACAGTACCCGAGCACTCCTACCGCAATAAGTGTTACAGTAAAAGCACAGTATTTCAACGCACTTAAACGTTCATGCAACACAATAGAAGAAAGTACTATGCCAAAAGCTGGATACAGTGCGGAAATCGCAGCAGTGTAACCAGCGCCAATATTACTTGCCGCAATAGCATAACCAGTCATACCGATTGGGCCTCCAAGAAGCGAACTCAAAACAATAGGCACAATCAATTTCACGCGCTTACAAAGAGCAACAGTTTCGCGCAACTTTGAACGACAAACCATATAAATCCACAATATTACAGCACACACAACGTCGTGAACGCAAGCACCAACAACACCCACATACCATACTGCAGAAGGCGTTAAGCCGTGTACAGATAACGCAACCAATACCGCAAGTAGAGCAGTGTCGACTCCCCAAAACAGTCCGCTTATTAAGGAATATTTCATAAATCACACCTTTTCTACAGAGCCTGAGGATTCGGCAGAACTAGCAAATCTGGCACCGTATTCACTCGAAGCGCGATTAATGTAACGTTTCGCATAACTGTAATACAAATAACGACAGTCGCCTACAGGCTCCCCCTCAGCCTCTTTTACCAGCGACCACAAATACCAACACCACCCCGCAAAACCAACGTATGCTATGCAATGACGACGCTCATCACAAGTAGGATTGCGCCCAAAATACTCCACTAAAACCGCGTCAAACTCATGCTCATTAAGTTCGTCAGACACGCACAACGTACCTAAATCCTGTGCATAATCTGACATCCCAGCATACTCCCAATCAATCAGATGGTAGCATCCAGCAACATCCACAAGCACATTCGCACCCAACACATCGTTGTGTGCCAAGCAAATTTTTTGACAAGCATCTTTACTCACACACTCATACAACCAATCGACCTTATTAAGCAAGGCGTCAGCACCCTCAGGCAATGTAACACTACGAGCGCACAAATCGCGCAAATAACGCTGAGACTCCTTATAAAAATCGAAGCGTCTACTCACCGTAGCACCACTGTTGTGAAGCTTACGAATCAGGCGCATACCTTCGCGCAAATCGCAAGAATCGTGAAAATCAGCAATACGACAGTCTTTCAAAAAATGCGAAATTTTCCAACCACACTTCGGATCAGCCATAACCAACGTACCATCCAAACCGAGACGCTGCGCCGCATGCAAAGCCTCATACTCAGCCTTGCGATTCACCAACACATCCGTGCCAACCCCTGGATGACGGTACACATACTCGCTAGAGCCAACCGTAAAATGACAAGAAAGATTCGTCAAACCATTTTTCAACGGGTACACGTCGCGAATATCCGTCTTCTTACAACCAAGCACCTTAACGATGCGGTCAAAAACTTCACTGTCAACATTTTCCAAAAACAGCGGATCAAACTCGCGAAGCTCATCTAACGAATCGAACTCGTGAATAATCGGAGGATCGTAGCGGCGCATGCGCATATCAAGCTCATCTAAATGCTCAATCAAAATATCTTCCCACAGCTTGCCAGCAGTCTGCGGCAAATCATATTCCGCACGCAAAATTCGCACAAACTTAGCCGAAAATTCACTGTCAAAATACACGTGACCAATCATGTACCACGCATCGCTGCCACCAATAGTTACCGAAGTAACGCGATCGTGCGCACCCACACTCATACACCACTCTTTAGTGCAGCCCTGCTGATATTGCGCAGAATAGTAAGCCTTCCACACGTATGGTTCAAAAGGATTTTCGTCAAAATAATTGTCGGAAGAACAAATATACGTGTTACTTAAAAGATGAGCAACAGCCATGATTGAACTGTTGTTGTTGCGATAACGATATTCCTTATTGGGCACGATTTTTACGGAAAAATGCCCCTTGGTGAACTTGTCTTCCAAATAGAAGAATCGTTCCTGCTTGTAGCCAACTACTACGCTAATATCGTTAATTCCCGCCTCTTGTAATTGACGAATTTGTCGTTCAATAAGTACTTCGCCGCGCACAGTGAGTAAACCTTTTGGCAATTCGTAAGAAATCGGAGAAAAACGTGATGAAAGCCCTGCTGCCATAATAACAGCATTGTGTACACGATACGGTTCAAGTACTGTAAGACCTTTTGCTGTAACTTCACCATTAACAACAAACCCATGCTGAATAGCATCGCGTAACGCACTATTGACTGTGCCTAATGAAAGCTTCGTATGCTCAGCTATAGTACGTTGATTACTTCCTGGCAAACGTTGCAATGCTGATATTACAGCAAATTCGTTATGAGTTAATGCTGAATATGCTTCCATAACAGTGTCTCCATGCACTAGTCGATGTGCATACTGATGGCTCTATACATTTTGTTGCATTAGTATAGCATACACAAAGGTGTTCAAAAATAATTATTATTAGTTTATTTTGAACATTTGACACTATTTGCAGCATGCAACTTTTGTAAACAAGCGCACAATCCACAATAATGAGTAAAATAACATTGATGTGCCAGTAACTAAAAAGGTTGTTTAAAAACCCAAAGCACACGCCATTTACCGTTATGAAGGGATATATTATGACTTCTGTCGCAGTGTTGCTGCCGTGCTATAACGAGGCAATCACCATTGAAAAAGTTGTTAAAGACTTTAAGGCGGCACTTCCAGAAGCAACAATATACGTATACGACAATAATTCAACAGACGAAACCGCTAGCATTGCCAAAAAAGCAGGAGCGGTAGTTCGTAAAGAGCCAAGACAAGGTAAAGGCAATGTTATACGCGCAATGTTCCAAGACATAGATGCAGACGTATACGTAATGGCAGATGGCGACGACACATACCCAGCAGAAGCTGCTCCAAAAATGGTTGCAAAAATCGTTGAGGGCTACGATATGGTTATTGGAGACCGCTTAAGCTCAACATATTTTCAAGAAAACAAGCGACCATTCCACAACTTTGGAAATCGCCTAGTGCGCGGTGCAATCAACACACTTTTTAGCGCAAAAGTCACAGATATAATGACGGGATATCGCGCTTTTTCGTTTACATTTGTAAAAACATACCCAGTGCTTTCGCGAGGATTTGAAGTTGAAACAGAAATGACAATTCATTCTCTTAACAACAATCTAAAGCTGTACGAAATGCCAATCCAATATAGGGATCGCCCGCAAGGCTCGGTTAGCAAATTAGATACTGTTGGAGACGGAATCCGCGTACTTTCCACAATCTTCCACATGATTCGCGAATACAAACCAATGCCATTTTTTGGCACTCTAGGCGTGCTAATCACATTATGCGGATTAGGGGCATGCATGCTGCCATTTATAGAGTTTTGGCGCACACATTTAGTAACACGCTTCCCTACGCTAATTGGCGCGGTAATGCTGATTATAGCTGGATTGCTTCTGTTTATTGCAGGAATAATACTAGACATTCTTGCTAAGAATGATCGCAAGCAATTTATTGAACAAGTTAACCTATTTGATTATCTAAAAAGAAATAAAAAGTAAATAGAAAGTAAATAGAAAATAAATAGAAAGTAAATAGAAAGTAAATAGAAAATAAATAGAAAATAAATAGAAAATAAATAGAAAATAAATAGAAAGTAATAAGAGTGCAAAGCTTTATAAATGGCAATCCTAAGCTAAAAAATTATTTTCCATATATAGTGTGTTTTATTGTAAGCGGGCTAATAACGCTAGCATTCTTTAGCAATGTATTCCAAGCTTACGGCCCAGGGTTTAAAACACAAAACATAAGCTTAAGCACGGTAAAAATAGCAAAAACGGAAAGCGAAAACCAATCGCTTGAACGCGCAAAATACAATAAAGACGGCATACACATACCTAAAAATGGCGCAGACATAGAATTTACAAACCTAAATGCGCATAGCAAAATATTGGAATTTTCACTAAAACGCACAAAACCTGTAAGCTATGTAACTGGAACCGTAGAGCTAGAAGACTTTGGCGTAGCGCCTGGATATGCCTTGGCAAGCCGATTCAAAATAACAACTGGCAAATTTAACACCACTCAAGTTCGCTTAGAAAGTCACGGAAAACTAAATAAAATAAAGCTACACTTTAACACAACCCAAAGTGGAATCGTAGTTCAAAAAATAACAATCAACCCAAAGTACAATCTGCATGTAAATTACGCAAAATGGGCAATATTGTTTATATTTGGATCTGCAATAATAACAATACGTAAGAAAAAATGGCATAAAATAGCCTACAATCAAAGCAATAGAGTTCAAAACATAATCTTTTGGATTGTATGCGCAATAGTAACTGGATTCTCCCTGTATATTTGGCTCCGATTAAACACTTATAATCGAATACGTGTTCCATTCGCCTACAATACATACGATTTTATAGACGGAAACCCATATACAGAACAATTAAAGGCTTGGAAACAAGGATCGCTATCTTTGCTACAAGACCCGCCAAAGGGCTTGTTGCATTCAACAAACCCATTTAGCATTGGCAAAAGAATGCAATTAGTGCGCGAGGGAACTCCTGCAATATGGGATGTTGTGCTGCATAATGGAAAATATTATTGCTACTTTGGAATAGTACCGTTTATTTTAACCTATTTGCCATTTAACGCCTTGTTCCCAGCTTGGATGCCGAGCGCAATAATGGTAACAACCGCGTTTGCGGCAATTACAATACCAGTACTGTTTGCACTTTGGAAAGAATTAATAATATTCTTTAGCATAAAAGTAAATTATTGTTCAATGCTTCTTATAGCTGCAGCATTGCCATTCGCATGTCTTATTTTCTATCTGCAAGCATCTGCATCAATCTACTACATGCCTATGGTAAGCGCAATGCTATTTGGGGCACTATTTGTGTATTCGTCACTAAAAGCTGTAAGACTTAAAAACAGCTTTACACAATACGCCCTATTTGTTTTATCTGGATTAAGTTTAGCTTTGCAATGCGGATCTAGACCAAATTCTTGCATTTCCACAGTTGCATTTATAGCACCACTTTTTATTGCGCTACTACTTAACAACTCTAGGAGCATAATCAATAGAGCTTGCGCCGCAATAAGCTTCTTGGTGCCTGCAATAGCTGGATTTGCTGGAATCTTAGTATATAACTACTTGCGTTTTGGTTCATTCTTTAACTTTGGCAACGAAGAACAATTAACAAACTTTGACTTGCGATTTAATCGTATAACCTTTGACCCTCTAAGAATCAAAGACATGTTAATAAACTTCTTTATAAAGCCACCAAGCGTAGATACGGACTTCCCGTATATTACAATAACCAGCTCAAACATTTCGGATTATGGAAATAGTTTCTTTAATCACATGACATTTGGTCTGCTATCAATACCACTTATTTGGGGCATTTTCTTAATAAGACGCAAGTACATGCAAAAAATCGAATACATAATGTGCTTAAGCGGAATAACATTCTCTATTATGTTAATCTACGTAAACTACTGCTTAGGCGGTAGTCTTTACCGTTATTATTGCGATTCAATAATAATTCTTATGATTATTGCTTCGATTGGGTTTGCTAGAAGAAATTGCTCGGATAATCAAAATGCGCAGTTGCAATTAAATAAAGAAAATGCATGCAACAATGAGTTGAATGGTCAAAAGTCTATTCAAACTCTAATCGTTGCATGCACTACAGTAACAATCGTATTTGGATTCTTGCTTGTATTTGCAAATCACACAGAATCAGCAAACGAAATACAATACACGAATCCAGATGCTTTTGTTGAATGGAACCAAAGGCTATCAGTGGGCTTCTAGAACACCCTTCTGGCACTTTTGATGCCATAAGCCATTGCCATCATTATGTTCGTCTTCTACAGGCGCGCCAAGCTTTTCGAAGCCGCCACGCTTGTAGTAATCCTTGCGAAGATTGAACATTACCACTAGCTTAGTGTTTCGACCTTGAGTCCAAACATCGCCATTCTTGCAGCGCTGACGCCACCAGCCGTCTCCCATATTCTCCTCGGAAGCAACAGGAGCACCAAGCCATCCAGCGCCGCCGTGATTATAATATGAACTTCTAAGCTCATACTGAATCACAAGCTTTTTGTCTGTTCCTTGAGTCCAAACATCGCCATTCTTGCAGCGCTGACGCCACCAGCCGCCACCCATATTTTCTTCTTCGGCAACAGGCACGCCAATGCCATTAGCATCGCCATTCTTGTAGTAGGCATCACGCAAGTTGAACATCATAGCGAGTTTAGTGCCACTTCCGTAAGTCCAAACATCGCCATTCTTGCAGCGCTGACGCCACCAGCCGCCGCCAATGTTCTCCTCATCGGCAACAGGAGCGCCAAGCCAGCCAGCACCGCCGTGCGAGTAGTAAGAGCCTCTAAGTTCAAACTGAATCACAAGCTTAGTGTCTGTTCCATGCGTCCAAACATCGCCGTTCTGGCAACGCTGACGCCACCAGCCGCCACCCATATTCTCTTCTTCGGCAACAGGAGCACCAAGACGAGCAACATCGCCATGCTTGTAATAGGAGCCTCTAAGTTCAAACTGAATCACAAGCTTAGTGTCTGTTCCATGCGTCCAAACATCACCATTCTGACAACGCTGACGCCACCAGCCGCCACCAATGTTCTCCTCATCGGCAACAGGAGCACCAAGACGCGCAAAACCACCATGCATATAATAAGATTCGCGCAACTGATATTGAAGAACATGGTTTTGAGTGCCATCAGTCCAAAAATCGCGATTTGGA
The DNA here is from genome assembly GCF_055804375.1 of Gardnerella sp. c12Ub_1. Classification (NCBI taxonomy): domain Bacteria; kingdom Bacillati; phylum Actinomycetota; class Actinomycetes; order Bifidobacteriales; family Bifidobacteriaceae; genus Gardnerella; species Gardnerella sp. c12Ub_1. Next base: position 856,163 of record NZ_JANUZC010000001.1, read on the forward strand.
ACTCTTCTAACTTTCCACACTCTGCCTACATTTTCATATTCTCCATAGGCATTAGGATCCATATTTCCAAACGCGCTAACGTCAACATTTCCATCAATACCAGATATGCGAGCCTTAGACGTGTACTGCCATCCGCGCAACGCCGTTCTAATGTTAAATAGCGGAGTTGCGCCGTAGCTAGCAACCCAACTTGCTCGATCGTGAATGTATTGCGAATTAAGCGGGCCTCTCAAATAGTTTGCATATGAGTAAATGCCAAGATTTGTGTATCCTGCGCTATACAGCTGATTCCACCAAGACGAAACAATGTTTTGGTAAACGTATGGGCTAGTTGGAGCAGTGTGGCCAGCCCAAACCCATTTTTCAAGATCGTAGTAAACAGGATAAGAAAGGTCGCCTGGACTAACGCCTGCGCGCCTAAGAAGACTTGCAACGTCTGCGCCCTCGTTAGCACCATCTTCTGGTTTTTCGGCGTAAGAATACATGTAGATTCCAAACGGAATACCTAAACGCTTGCATTCTCTAATATTTCGCAAAGCGTATTTATCGTAGCCGTTTTCCCAGCCGTAACTAATACGTATAATCGCGCCTTCTACGCCAGCTGCCTTAGCTGCAGCCCAGTTAATTTCTTTTTGATGTTCGGAAACATCAATCACACCACTGGCGTTGTACGCAAACAGGCTTCCATTGCCATCATAGAATGCCTGAGTTCCGTTGCAGTCTCCCCACCTAGTGCCAAAGCCGTTTGTTGGCAAAGAAATCTTACGCACCGATCCATAAGTTGTATACGTGGATGTTCTAGATTCTAAAGCTTGTGACTCCTGGCTCTTTTCGTTTGAGTCAGTTTCTTGGGGATTTTTTTGATTAGAGCTTATAAGAACAACCTTGTTTTTTCTAAGAGAACGCTTATTTTCAACACGCTTTTTGCTAGAAATCGGAGTGTTATTGGTGGTAGAAAAATCAGCATTAGTACTATCTGAATTAGTTACATCTGAATTAGCACTACTCGAATTTTCGCGCTTTATCTCTTTTCGCAAATCGCCAACAGTTATAGGCGTAAAACGTTCACCGTTACTTTTAGCGAGTGGATCTGGCTGCTTATCTTTAGTTCCAACAAGCTTAGAGTCGGTAACAGTTTGGCCAGTTTTAAGTGACTTTAATTCTCCATTATCTGCAATCGCATACTTTGAAGAAACAACTTCATCTTTGTTTGTAAAGGAAGATGCCACTTTTTTAGGCAACTTAGAATCATTGCGTGAATCGCCATTAGAAAACGCATTTAATTGATCTTCTTCAACAGTGTTAGTGCCATTATCTGACAATTCCGCACTATTTTCACCATCTGCGCTATCTGCAATATTTGCGACTTTGGAAGCAACATTCTTAAAATCCAAACGATTTTCTACTTTAAACGCAGGAGCAGAATTTACAACAAGAGCTGTTGCTATAGAAACTAAACTTGCAATTACACGTACAATAAACTGTCCCAAAATCCCTCCAGACACATGTTTTACGTGTTTAACTGTTACAACAATACCAACATGCGCAAACAGCTTAAAACATGTGTGCATGAAAACAAAATGGAATCAAAAAGAACAAAAGTAAGAATAAAAGTGGAGCGGATGACGGGAATCGGACCCGCGTCATCAGTTTGGAAGACTGATACTCTACCATTGAGCTACATCCGCAATATGCGAATTTTGCAAGCTATTAATTGCCTTGCAAAACAGCAACTCGATTAATTATACAGACTGTTTAGACCTAAAGCAACTTTCGACACTCGCGCTAAATTGTAAAATTCGCTAAAATTTGCACATTAAATGCACATTGAATACACATTCATGCGTAAAATTCGCTGCATGCTCGCATGATTAAGGTTTTATGATTAAGACTCGCGTAACTCCAAAACAACAAACGCAAGTGCAATAGCAGAAGAATTTTGCACTAAGCCATCGTGACTTAAAGACAGATGCCAATTAGGGCGATTTACGCCATCTACCCCGTCTACACCATTAACGCTTACATTAGCGCTAACGGATTCCTGCGGATTAGTCGCCTCTGGCGCGTGCAACGACTCTAAAAGCTTTTGATTAACGTCTTCACTAAGTCGAACACTCGGGCATCCATGCGAATCGTCTAAAATCTCAATGCTTGCCCAAGGCGTGTTGTCTAAAGTATACGGATATTGCAAACCAAGAGTGCTCATCGCTTCGCACCACGCTTTTATAACCGCCTCTTTACCAGCCCAGCGAGCCGCAACATGAATCGCCTCAGCGTCGTTTTTTAAGTGTGCTCGCATGGCGCACTGCCTAAGCTCACGCGTAGAAAATAGCGAGCGCCACCCATTGCCATCTTGCATTTGTTGCGCAAAATCCGCAACATTAACAACATCGCAACCAATGCCTGCAATCATTGAACTCACTTCCTAACTACGCTAAAGTATCGCACGAACTAGTAAAGATTGTAGTGCGTTTGTACCTGATTTACGGCGTGTCATGATACAAACGCACTACAAGGTTACGCCAAGTGAAGTGGAGATTCGAGATTTTTCGACGCGAAAGAGGTGTTTCGTTCGCGCGGTCTAAGCGCGCGAACGTCTTCGCTTGCGTTGAAAGCACACCGTGCTTTCAACCTTAAGCAAGCTCAGCGCTCCGAATTGCCTTTTCGCGCTACGCTTTAAGCGAAAAGGCAGGTCGTCGCGCCCGCACAACATAAAACTCAAAGTCACAAATCTATCTAAATGCAACTTTATAGCGAACAATAACTGCAGCAAAAGCAAGCACAATAAATACCGCAAATACAGTAAGAACGCTACTACCAGTTTGCAAATGGAAACCATCACGTCTCGAATTACTATTGTTAACAACAGTAATATCCGTCCACGCTAACTGTTTTCCATGTTCGTCTACAAGCAAAACAGTGTGTTTACCAGAGTATCCAGATGGGAATTGAGCATCAAATTGAGGCTTGCCATTCACCATGCGAACAGCAACAAACTTTGAGCCATCGGCACCCTTAAGCAAGCGTGGAGACGAGTAAATGTACGCGTAAGCATAAACTACTCCATCACGCTTCAAACGCTCAGTAAACTCGCTGTTCACAACTTTAATTCTCACACTGTTAACAACGCCAGCAGTTGCAACGTTATTGTTACCAACACTAAGAGTTCCCTTTAATTCTGGGCTAAGCTGTTGGACTGTTTGTGGAGCAGCAGGCACTGAAGCGGATTCTGCTGGCTTAGCTTGTGCATGCTGCTTAGATTTAGCTGGTGCAGGCTGCTCATCTGGAGTTTCAGTCTTAGTCTGACCTGGCTTAGTCTGACCTGGCTTATCTGGAGTTTCATGATCAGATGGCTTAGGCTGAGGCGCTGGTGACGGAGACGGAGCAGGCGTCACTTGACCAGGAGTCTGCTCACGCCCAGGCACTGGAGCTGGATTTGGCACTACAGGACCAGGAGCAGGTGGCTGCGGTGTAGGAGTTACAGTGCCAGGAGTTTGCTCATGCCCAGGCGCAGATGGATTTGGATTCTGCGTACCAGGCTGCGTACCAGGCTTAGATTCATCCTTCAACTTATTAATATCTAAAGGATTCATCTTATATTTGAGAACATCATCAGCCTTAAGATTTGCAAAAGGATTATCGTCCTTCTTTTCAGCATCCTTCACAAGCACAGCAGTCGAAAGAGCAGAAACCTTGTAATTTCCATTGTCATCTACAGTAATTTCAGGACACTTTGATACTTCATCGCTGTTAGCTTTTCCATCGGCAATGCGCACACGATACTTTCCTTTGCCAATATTCACAGTAGATTCACTACTATTAGCATTGAAAATAAACACATACGTTTTATTGTTGCTATCAACGCTAAACGCATTAATTCCATCACTGCTCTTAATCCAATGCATATTCTTATTAACATCAGAATATTCGGAATCGCGTAACGCTGGAATCTCGTTTCTTAGCTTTATCAACTCTTTGAAGTACTCAACAGCATCGGAATTCTTATTAACCAAATCCCACTTAACGGAATTGTCGCCGTCGCCAGCATTGTAACTATTAGCATTACCATTCTTGCTTCGTAAGAACTCTTGACCAAGCTCGAAGAATGGCATACCATGCGCAAACATTACAAGCGAATTAGCAAGCATTACTCGCTTCTTAAGATTCTCTTCTGTCTCATTAGGCAAGGATTTCTTCAACTTATCGTAAAGATTAAGATTGTCGTGAGCTTCAACATATTGCACAGTCTGACCAGCATTCGCGTAGCGCCTACCAGTGCAGCTTGAGTTTCCAGGCTGGCAGCCGTAAAGATTTTGCATAACTAGATTGTCACTGCCTCTGTTTCCAGACACGAATCCAGCAACACCTTTATCTCCTTGGCCTTTTACAGCATCACGGAAGGAATCATTAAAGAACGCAATGCCATTATTTTCAGCAAGCTTATACGCATTAGGCTGAATAGTGCGGTTTCCATAAGGCAATTGGCTCATATCCCAGCCTTCGCCAAGAATAATCGAGTTTGGATCAATGTCATAAACAGCCTTACGTACTTGACTCATGGTTTCAAGGTCAATTAAGCCCATCAAATCAAAACGGAAGCCGTCAATACCGTATTCTTTAGCCCAATACTTTACAGAGTCAACAATATACTTGCTCATCATTTTGCGCTCTGAAGCAGTATCGTTTCCGCAACCAGATTTATTAGACAAGCTGCCGTCATCGTTGTAACGGAAGTAGTAGCCTGGCACAGTTTGGCCAAAAGCGTTCTTTTGAGCGTCATAAACATGGTTATAAACCACATCCATAATCACGCGCAAACCAGCCTTATGTAAACCTTCAACCATTTGCTTTAGCTCCGTAATACGCGTAGCAGGATTTGCTGAATCAGACGCATAGGAGCCTTCTGGAACATTGTAGTTGATTGGATCATATCCCCAGTTTTGGTGAGGATTATTTTTGTCGTTCTTCTCTACATAGCCAACTTTAAGATCCTCATTCACAGAACCAAAATCATACATTGGCATGATTTGCACGTGAGTAATTCCTAGCGACTTCAAATAGTCAAAGCCAGTTGTCTTGCCATCTTTTTTAGTACCCGATTCAATTACACCGAGATACTTTCCGCGCTTTGCAACATCTACGCCAGAACTTTCGTGAATCGAAAAGTCGCGAATATTCATTTCTGCAATAGTTGCATCAGTTGGACGCTTACCAAACGATGCCATACGAGGTACAGGCTTACCAGTATCTTTACCGAATACAACGGATCTCATTCCGTTTCTAACGGCAGCTTTTGCATAAGGGTCTGGAGAATTATTTACAGTGCCATCTGCAAAATGAACTTTGTAAGTGTAAGCAGTGCCAACTTTTGCATCACTCGTAGTAATACTCCACACGCCAAGCTTTCCAGCTTCTGTACCAAGAGTCAGATCTTGTGTTTTATCTTCTTGTGCTTTTTCATCAGTTGACTTATAAGTTACTAACTCCACTTTCGTAGCAGTTGGAGCCCAAAGCTTGAAAGTCGTAGAATTACCATTTACAACAGCACCCAAGTCATCGCCTATGTACGCATACTTTTGATCAAACTCATCAGTACGAACAATCTTAGAGCCTTTAACAGTTGAAGCAGAAACTGTCTTAGGCATTCCACCAACACCCTTAATGTTGATTTCATACATTTTCTTAAGATCTAATTCGTTCTTTGCAGTGATTACGATCCTATTATCCACAACAGCAACTTGCGAAATATCTATTGTCTTGTGTTGATTTTTCTTTGAATCTGTAACATCAGTTACGGTAACGCTATCTTGTTTTACTTCCGAAGGGTCGCCGCTCACATTTACAGTAAATTCCTTAAAAGACGTAATATCAGCGTTAAAAGCATTAGCCTTTGTGTTGATTACGTTTGGACTTAAGTAAACTCTACTATCTCCCTGCATAAGCCAGATTTCAGCGTTGCCAGTGTTACCATCTTGGCTTAAAGTGATTGCTTTTGCAGGAATTGGGCGATCGCCTTCGCCAGGATCTTTATAAACCCAATCGTTGCCTTGCATAGAATATCGCACAATAAACTTTGGATCTTTTACGCCAGAATCATTGTGGAACGTATATTCTGCAATCTTTCCGAAATCATCATGTGCCGTAAAATCTTGCTTTACGCCCTTCTCACTACCGTACCAAGTCCAAAGATTCCAACCAGCGTAATCCTTGTTTGTTCTGCGGTAGTGAACAGTAACGTTTAACGTTTTAATGTTATTAAGCTTGTTAGCAACTTCAGATGGCGGTTCTGCAAAAGTATTTGAATCTCCTCCGTAAACCCAAGCTTCGCCTACGCCATCTTCGATTTGCCAGATCTTACGATCTCCGCCGTCCTTCTTATCATCACTCCAACCATTTGATATGTCTTCAACGATAATAAATCCGACTTTTCCGCTCTCGTAAATGCCATCAGCCTCAACTGTGTAAGTCTTACCAAAAGCGTCTTGACCATTGAACGCATGCCAAGCACCTTTTATCTCTTTACCATCTGCATCTTTAAGACCCCAGATATAAACGCCCATATTGCGATTGTCATTAGATTTTTGCTTATAGTGAATAACAATCTTCGTCTTTAATGCAGAAGGCTTTGAAGATGTGTCCTCAACCTTGCAAGGAATATTAGCAGATTCAGAACCTTTCAAATCGGCATCTACTACATAAGTTTTCGAACCAGCTTGAATTTCAAAGTTTGCTTTAGGCTGATTGTTATTGTTATTGTTATACCAATTATTTCCACCGTCATTAAATACAGCAGTAATTTGTTTGCCATTATTAGGAATTGTTCTTGCAAACCAATCATCGCAAACTTTGCGCATTGGTCTACCAGGAACTGCAGTCCAAGAATCATTGCCGATTTGATAATGAATATTTACGGAACTTGGCTTAGGACTTCTATTCTTAGCATTAAAATAGACAGTTGTTGACTGGTCTTGAACATCGTCAACATTGTATTTTGGGTCAGATTCATCACGTGCTGGACCAGATTTACTAGCAGTATCTGCTTTAGCATCCACATGCAAAGCAATTGCAGAATAAGGAGCAATAGTCGCAGCAACTTTGCCATCTGTAACTTTAACAGTCTTAGAGCAATTTCCAGCCTCATAAACGTTGCAATAGTCACCATTTGGCAAATCAGTATTATACAAAACTTTCTTTGCGTTTGGCGTATTGTTTATTGCTAAGAATCCCTTGCCTGCACGACTAAAAGCAATGTTATTATTGCCGTCATCTTGCCAATTAGTGACTTTAGCACCATTTACAGCATTAAAGAATCCAATCATTCCGCGAATAGAAGTCCAACGCTGAGTGCACTGCCAACCAGTTGTTGGGGAACAATCTACATCTTCAACTTTATCTTCAGTCGCTCCAGGCGCACCATCATCCTTACGACCATTCTCAAACCTATACCCCGAGTAAATGTTTGGATTCCCATACGGGTAGCCAAGCATAAACGCGTTTGCAAGCTCGTAGCGAGGACCATCCTTATAGGTAAGCGTGCGCACATAATTTTCTCGAGGAGTATCCCAATTAGTAACAAAAATTGAAGCTTTATCGCTTGGAACAAGTCCATCAGTAATATTCTTTAGATTCGATATTGAGCCATAAAAATCACTCTTTAATCGGTACGAATATTGGAATTCGTTGACTTCACCTTCATTCAAATGCTGATCTGGCTGTATTTCTTTAGCTTCAGAAGGATCACCAATCGTCTCCTGCATCCACCAAATCTCATCCGCATTTTTACCAGATTGTTTTGCAGCTTCAGCTTTAATCGCAGCCATATCTGTTGGAGAAATATGTTTTACTGCGTCAATACGGAAGCCAGCAACACCTAGCTCTAGCAAATGAGCAAAGTACTTACCTAAAGTCTCGCGCACATTCTGCTTTGATGTATCCAAATCGAGCAAACCAACAAGCCTGTGAGTCCAAACTTCCTCAGCATTCGTATAATCTTTAATATCTTCAGTACTCTTATGGAAATCATCCTTTTTATATCCAGCATCTGGGAAAGACTGATCTTTAGCGCTATATTTACTTTCACCAACACCCTCTGTATGAGTGTCACCAGCACCAGTCATGTGATTAATAACAGCATCTGCAATGATTCCAACACCTGCAGCATTGCAAGTAGTAATCATCTTCTTAAAGCCATCTTCATCGCCGAGTTTTGACTTTAATTTATAGCTCACAGGCTGGTAAGAAGTCCACCACTGAGTACCTTTTACATGCTCATTTGGAGGAGACACTTGCACATACTTTACACCCTCAGGGCCGTAAGTGTTAGTGCACTCTTGAGCAATACTCTTCCAATTTTGCTGGAATGCAGTAACAATAACACCCTTACGGTTAAGAGTTAGATTGCTAGATTGAGGATTACTAGACCCACTACTAGCGCTTGCATTGCTAACAACAGCAAAACCTGTTATTAACATTGCACTCGCTGCAATCATAGAAACTATTTTCGACGCAAGGTGGCGATGAACGACCATCTGCATATCCTTTCCTCCGTTGGCACAAACATGCTTCTATATTGTTTTATTGCCATGCAAAACATGAAAATTAAGGGTGACACAACTATGTTTCACTTATTATTACAAACCAACTTTGGTTTACGCATAAGATTGCTTATTTTGAACGCAAATCGCCATAAGCACCTTGAATTTTCCGCAATTTTGCACGTAAGGAGCCATTATAACACTTTTGCAATTTTTACAAAAGTCAAAAATATAACTGCCATATTAGCTACGCTCTAAGAGCGAAGGCAGGTCGTCGCGCGCGAACGCCACGACCTACCTTCAAGATTCTATCTGAGCGTTAGCAATAATAGCCACTTGCATCTAAGCGAGCATCTGGGTTTAGCAGCATAGCTTTTTCTGCTTCATGACCATCGTAGCGCGACCCATCTGGCATGCGCGTGCCGTCTTTAAGCAAACGGCGATTTTCCACAGGCTCAAACAGTTGCACATGGCCCATCATGCCCTCTTGCAAAAGTCGATGACCCGCAGCCAAACGCGCATTTGCCTTTGTTCGCCACTCGTTAAGCGCATCCACGCCAGCGCTAGCCGCTACAGCCGCCTCAAACGCGCCAGGATGCACAAGAGCCACAAATCCGCTAACATGACCGAATCCAAGCGATGTGGCAAGAGCCGCTTTAACAGAGCCAATGTGAATCCTATTTCGCAACCACACCATGTGGTCATCGCGCGCAAGCTTAGGATCTACGCAATCAAGCGAAGCATTGATTGGAACCCAGCCACTTCTAAACAGCTGAGTCAAGCCATTAATCTGGAACACGCATGCGCCACCCTTTGCGTGGCCAGTAAGCGACTTTTGGCTAATCACAAATAGCGGATTTCCGCTTGTGCGCCCAATCGCGTGTGCAAGCGTATTATGCAACTCGGACTCGTTAGGGTCGTTTGCGTTTGTAGACGTATCGTGCTTAGAAACAACAGCAATATCGTCTGGCGTAACGCCAAGCTCCGCCAAATCGCGCACAAGCTTGGAATCGCGGCCGCCCAATCCTGCAGCGAGCGCGCCCAATCCTGGAGCTGGAATCGAAGTGTGAATACCATCCGCGTATGAGTGAATGAATCCAACTACGCCAGCAACAGGCAAGCCAAGCTTAAGCGCAATATCTCCTCGCGTAATAAGAATCGTGCCGCCGCCTTGCGCTTCCAAGAATCCTCCGCGCCTGCGATCGTTGGCACGCGAGAAGAATCGCGGATTTATGCCCTTTTCGTACATTTCCTCGCTGTTTGCAGTAGCGTTCATATTGCCAAAGCCAACCACGGACTCAACGCCAATATCGTCAATCGCGCCTGTTACAACAAAGTCGGCTTTGCCAAGCGCAATCTTATCAACGCCTTCTTCTAGCGAAACTGCAGCAGTGGCGCATGCCGAAACTGGCTGAATCATGTTTCCATATCCGCCAATATACGTTTGCATTACGTGAGCTGCAACAACATTTGGCAACGCTTCTTGAAGCACGTCTGTAGGAATTTCGTGATTTAGGAATCTATCCAAATACAGCTTTCGCATAGACGTCATTCCGCCAAATCCTGTGCCTTGAGTCGATGCAACAAGAGACGGATGCACAGCTTGCAAAATTTCCGAAGGCGTAAATCCTGCGCAAATGTAGGCATCAACAGTAGCAACTATGTTCCAAAGCGCAATCGGATCTACGCTTCCAACCATCGAAGCTGGAATACCCCACTTTAATGGGTCGAAGCCCTTAGGCAATTGCCCACCAACAGTGCGCGTCATGGCTGCTCGCCTTGGCACGCGAATCATGGATCCAGCTTTGCGCGTAACAATCCATTCGCCAGACTCTGGGTCGCTAGAAATCTCGGTGTGCTCTTCGTCTAGTGCCACATATTCGCGCGCAATTTGCTCTGTAGCAACGTTGAAAGATACATCGTGGTCGAGGAAGATTTCGGCTTCTTCTTCGTTTGCTCCGTCTTTGTAGTCGCTGCCCATACCAGTCTCAAACGGCCTTATTCCCGAGCGAGCCACTACCTCGTCGCGATACTTTTCTGCAATGTCTTCTTCTGGCACAAGCGTGCCTTCCGCATCGTACCATCCTGGCTTTGGCGAATCTTGCCAAGTTAGCAAGCCCATGCTCCAAGCCAATTCCAAAACAGCGCCTGCACAAAGCGAAACCGTTCCGTCGTCTTGGATTGACTGCTCGGCACTAAAGCGCGTACGACCAGATCCCCAAGGGCCAATCTCGCCAACAGAAACTATAACGATTTGGTCTTGCGGCTTTGCTGTTACGTTCTTCCAATCTTCCAAGTTAACGCTTGCTTGAGTTGGAATATTTGGAGACGGAAGCGCCTTGTTAATAGACTTGACCTCAGACTTGATTGAAGAATCGTTTGAAGCATTCTGATTAGCCTGCTTACGACTATTCTCTTGCAAAGCTTGCGCTTTAAGCTCGTTCAAGTCAAGAGGCTCCGAGCCTAATCCACCTGTTAAATCAACGTCTAGAGGCGCCTTTGCAGCAAGCTCGCGCGCATCTTTAGTGCACAAATCAAGCAAAAGATTCGCCATCTGGCTTGTTGTAAAGGTTTTTAAGCCACGGCTTTCAACAGCTTCCACAAGAGGATCATTTGCACCCATTAAGCCAGTTCCGCGCACCCAGCCAATCTTTGGATGAGCAAAAGTTACGCGATTCGACCACACTTTTTCTGCATGCGCGCGGTTCACAATGGCGTCGAATGCGCTCTTGACTTCGCCGTAAGCTCCGTCGCCGCCAAAAATACCGCGATTAGGCGATCCCGGCAGCACAACGTGCATACAATGCTTTACATCTGTATCTGCTCCGATTTGCGCAAATCCTGCGATTGCGCGCTCAACGCCCCAAAGCATAAGCCTGGATTGCGATTCAAAAAGCGCACCAGAATCCGCCAAAGTTCCACTAACTGGCGGAGCTGCAAATGGGAAGAACAGAGTTGGATTGTAAGCAGGCTTCAAAATGGTGGTTGTAGCGCCACTAACCTTCTTAGAAACTGTGCCAACCCACTTTACAAGAGCGTCAACATCTCGGTAACTAGACAAGTTTGCTGGAACAAGCCACAATTTAGCTGAAGCTGTTGCGTGAAGTCTGTAAGCTTCTTTAGCCCACTTTTTTACACTCGGCTTAAAGCTGTGAGAAGTGGCAATAACCGTAGCTCCGCCTTCTAGAAGACCAGTCACAACTCGTGCTGCAATCGAATTTGGCGCAACGCCTGTTACAACAGCAACATCTCCTTCAAAGCAATTGGAGAAGATTTGCGAATCGTCTCCATAATGCTCATGATTACGCGACTTTGGCAAATCGCCAGTAGACTTTAGCGCATCTTTTGCAACTTGCTCAAAAATAGAAGACAATACCGTGTAATTGCTGCCTTTGCTCTTTTTAGCAAACCACTCAGCTTCGCGAGCAGTTGCGCTCCCTAATCCAACAAAGCTACCGTAGCGGTTCAAAATTTCGCTAACTTGCTTAAGATCTTCGGAATTATTCGCGCAAGAATCATACCCAGAATTGTAGTAGATACGCGCCAAATCTTCGCGAGCGCTAGCCCATCGATCGTCGAAAAGAATCGCCTTGCGCTCATCGAATCGAGGCTCTACTTGCTTTGGCCAATCTGCTCCAAGCTCAGCTTCTACAGCTGCAACAACAGCCGCATTTTCATCCGCTTCATCTTGCACTTTAGGCTCTTCAACACCAAGCTTTGCTAGCACAAACTTAGCAGTAGCAGCCAAAACTCCATCCGCGCCAACAACCTGTTGAGCAAAAGCGTCAAGCGCCGCAGAATCAACAACCGCGCCGCCTGCAGCGCCAGAGCCTGCAGAACCTGGCTGAGCAAGAGTAATTCCGTGCTGTTTAGCAACTTGATTAATCGCAGAATCAATCAACGCTTGAGCTGCAGAAGCGTTCTTTGCTGGCTGCGTAGAGAGCTGCGCCAAATCGCCTCCGCGAACGCTTGCGCCAGATCGCGTTTGCAAAACAAGAGCCGCCAAAACGTGCGCGCGCCAGCCTTCGCCAAGCTTATAGACTTCCGTAATGCGCTTATCTACTTGAGCAGGCTTTACACCAGCTGCGCCAAAAAGCGACCTTAAACTTTGCCTTACAATGTCGCTAAGAACGGCACCAAAAGCCTTGTAGCGAGGAGCAGCGGAGTTTACTAGCTTGCTAAGAGCGCTCATTGGAGCTTCTGCAGCACCGTCCACGCTAGGCACGCCAAGCTCGGAGCTTATGTCCATTAAAAGCTGGTTTCGCCTAGAAGATACGCCGTTTGTTAGCGTATCCGTTGTGTCGGCAGCGCCAATTTGGTCAGCGCGAATCTTAGCACTGTATGCAATCAGCATTTCAATAGCATCCGACGCCTTAAACGCAATATCTGCAACAGAGCCAGATGGCACATTTGGCACTGCATTTGATGCATTTTGTACAGAATTATTTGCATTATTATTTGCATTATTATTTGCATTTATTTGAGTAGATGCAGAAGCAGATGCAGCACTTGCCGTTGCGGTTGCTTGCGACTTTTGCGCAGCAGCTTGGGAAGAATCGCCAGCAACCGACGCGTCATTAACCGCGCTTTCATCGTCTTCAAAAACTTCTGGCACAAGCGAATCTGTGTCTGTTTTATAAACACGACTCTCGTCTCGCCCAACGTTATAAACAGCAACACGCTGACTACTAAACTCTGGCAATGCAAGCGTTTTTGTACCAAGATTTGCCAAAGTTGGAGCATTCGCTAAACCAACTTCAACATATTCTTCTACGCCCAATCCGCCGCAAGATTCGCTAGAGAACATAAGCGCTTGCGTTTCAATCCAACGAACAGGGGAAGCAAACTGCCAAGAAAGAAGCTCCGTAAGAAGCAATCTGCCGAGTTTTTGCTCATCAGCGGCATAAGAATCCCAAGTTGCATCATCTTGCAAAGCTGCTTCAATTCGCTTTGAAGGAACAACGTCTAGAATCTTTTGCGCAAATTCGCGCGTAAGCTCAAACGGACATGCAACCAAGTTTGGAATGTAGCGGTCAACAAGCACCGAGTAGTCAATATGCTTTGGAAGAAGCGAATCCAGCTTATCTCGGAACTCTGGCACACCTTTTCTAAGCAGCTTGGAATGGAATGGCACGTCAATTCCTGGAACCAAAATAAACGGCGGCTTTCCGCCATATTCTTTAGCACGCTTAGCGGAATCTTCGGCCAAGGCTTTAAGACCTTTTATTGTTCCAGCAATCGCGTATTGCTGACCTGCCAAATTGTAGTTTACGATTTGCAAGAATTCGCCAGTTTGCTTAGAGATTCCTTCAACGTACGCGTTTACGCCATCGTCTCCTACGCCAAACTGATTTGGACGCAAAGCTCCCATTCTATAGTTGGATCTGCCTTGCGCATCTCGCTCAATCAAATGATGCATAGTGGATCCTCGGTGGAAAACTAGCTCCAACACGGTTTCTAGCGGAATAATTTGAGCGAAGGAGCTTAGAGCATTGTATTCGCCTAGAGAATGGCCTGCAAAGTAAGCTGGCCAAATATCGCATCCAGCTTCACGCAAGCGAGCAGTTTGCGCAAAAGCAACAGTAGCGAGCGCAACTTGCGTAAATTGCGTTAAGTTAAGCAAGCCTTCTGGGTGACGATACGTTACGCCATTTGCTGTTAGTTCCTTAGGATTATCTCGAACAACAGCAAGAATTGAGAATCCGAGCTTTTCGCGAGTAAGCTTATCTGCGCGCTGCCAAGTTTCGCGCACAGCTGGCGATTTCGCACGCTCATCTAGCGACATACCTTGCTTTTGAATACCCTGGCCTGGGTACACAAAGGCGGCGCGCGGCGAGCTTGTAAGAGCACTGGCCTTAGAAACAATTTGCCCATTTACGCGGCATGTTACTTCTAGTGCAAGCCCTGCGCGTCGAACTTTTCCTACGCGCTCAACAGTTATCTCAACTTTGTCGTTAAGCTGCACCATGCCGTACATGTTGTACGTCCAGCCAATCAACTCGTAGCGCGCGCCTTTTTCGTCAACAGCTTGCGCAACGTGCTGAGCTGCCGCCGAAAGCCACATTCCGTGTACAAGCGGAGCTTTAAGCCCAGATATTGCAGCGCCTCTGTAAGAAGTGTGAATTGGGTTAAAATCGCCAGAAGTGCGCGCAAACGCCGTCATGTCTTTAGGCGCGCTCAAAACAACTCTTCTAAGCATTCTTCTAGGAGTTGCATCCACATCATATCCGTGCAAATCCGCGGCAGCTCCGTATTGTGCAGCAGGCTTTGGCAACGCTGAACTGTAGCTGCGTCCGCGAATCGCAAATCGCTCTGTTTCGTGAGCTAAACGCGTTCCGTCTTGCGCAAAATGAACAACGTTAATCGTAACAACGCATCCAGAAGCAGACTCTTGCGCGCTTTGCGCCCAACCAACAAGGTTTACGCGCTCGCCCACATGCTTGTTCAAATCGCTATTTGAAACGTCTAACTCTATTAAGTGATCTAAATGAACCGCGTTAAGCAAGCCTTCGATTACTGGGTACCCATTTACCATTACAGATCCCAAAGCAGAATAAATTGTTGGCCAAGCAGGACCAACTAGCGCGTCTGGCACGATTTTAGACGCTTGAAGACCGCCAGAAAGTCGCCCAGCTGTAGAAGATTCGTGATCGATTCCAAGATTTCTAGAAAGCGTGTACGAAGATTTTACTACGCCAAATGGCGATTCTTCACTTTGCTCGCTTACATCAACTTTAGGCATTTCGCTTAAAGCATCTCCCGTAATCGCAACATTTCCAATGCCTGCTGTAGCTGCAAGCATCTTATAAACGTGCTTTGGCAAGCGCTCTCTATCTACTACTGGCACGCCTCCTGCGCGATTTGCGTCTACAATAAGCGGAATCACAATGTTTCGCACAGCGTGATTCTTATTGCTGTTCTCATTCTTGCTTGAATCGTTAGCGCTTGAATCATTTCCGCTTAAATTATCCCAGAATGTGTCTAATTTAATGTCTAAATCAAGCTTAATTACGCTATCTTCTTCACTAACAACGCTTATAACGTAGTTTTCGCTATCATTTTGCGTTTTGTAAGCAGGATTAGAAGTTAGGTGACCAATCCAAGATATATTCGGGCATGCACGCACGTATTCTTCAACATTTTTTGCGCACGCGATTTGGCTGAACACACTTTGCGCAAGAGAAACTCTAGAATCGCCAGCAGCCGAACGTTTTATAACCGCATCTTCAAATCTTCCCAAAATATCTGCGATTGGCTCGTCCATTGTTGTTATTCCAGCAACAGAAATCGGCCCTGGAATTACGCGAACAGCGTCTGCCGAGTAACGCGAATCTTCCGACTGCCAAAGCTGATCTTGACCCCACCAGCGAAGCAAATCGTTGTCGATTACTGGCACAAACGGCATTGGCTTAGGGTATTCGCGCACCAAAGTTGGGAACCATGCGGCATCCATTGGAATAACGTTTGTTTGCGCTGCATCTGGGAACTTTTCAATAAGATTATTCAAAGCTTCTTGAGGATTTTCAAAAATGCTTTTAGCAGAAGGCAAGCTTGACTCAAATTCGCCAGAATCTTGCAACGCAAAACGCGCTTCGATTCTTTTAAGCAAATGAGCATATCGATCCGCATACGTGGAATCTGCCCACGGGTAGCATAAGTCGAGGAATCGCTGAGCAAATTGCTTGTATGTCATGCTTTCAACATTGCCAAAATATGGCTTTGCTGTTGTATTAAGAGCAGCAATAACCTCGTCTTTACGTGACTCAAGCTCTTCTGGATGCTTCATCATGTGCACAAGAAGCCTTCCACAGCGCGCAGACGCATTCTCAATCTCGTAAATATCTGCGTGCAAATGGCTTAATCCGCTTGTTACTCCGCCAACAACCTTTCCAGACGGCACCCAGCGCTCGCCAATCGGAGCAAACGGATCGTCACTCGCACCAAGACCTTCCACGCATGCATCATTTGCTTCTGTGATTCCAGGAGTCTCCACCAACATGCGCTTAACTTGCGGACTTGTGTGCGCTTCCTTTGCTGTCATTACTGCTGTGCCAATCATTACGGCATCCACAGGCATATTTGGCAAATCGTACTTATTGGACCATTCGCCACTAATGTAGTCGGCAGCGCGCGAAGGAGTGCCAATTCCGCCACCTGCTACAAGCACCAAATTATTGCATTCGCGCACTTGAGCATAAGTGCTAATAAGCAAATCATCTAGCGACTCCCAAGAGTGGTGGCCGCCTGCAGATCCGCCTTCTACTTGCGCAATAATCGTTGCTGGCTTAACAGCTTTTGCAATGCGAATAACTTGACGAATCTGCTCTACTGTTCCTGGCTTAAAAGCAACATATGGGAATCCGTCTTCTTGAAGAGTTTTAACAAGTTCCTTCGCTTCGTCTAACTCTGGGATTCCTGCAGATATTACAACACCGTCGATTGGCGCTCCCGAAGCGCGCTTTTTTGGCACAATGCGCTTGGCTCCAAATTGCAAATTCCACAAATAGCGGTCCATAAACATGGCGTTGAATTCTACAGTTGCTCCCTCTTTTAGCTGATTTTGGAGCATTTCCACGTGCTTGTTAAACACTTCTTCTGTTACTTGGCCACCGCCTGCAAGCTCTGCCCAGTACCCCGCGTTTGCAGCAGCTGCAACGATTTGCGGGTCTACGGTTGTTGGAGTCATGCCTGCAAGAAGAACAGGAGCTTTGCCTGTTAGCTGGCTAAACTTTGTAACTACTTTGCGCCCTAATGGCGTTTCTACTACGCGTGGTGCAAAATCCGCCCAGCATCCCGTGCGCAAAGAATTTGCGGAAGAAGCCTCCAGTGTAGACGCATTAGCGCGAGACGCCATTGTTCCAGCTTCTACGATTCCAGCGCCACTTCCCTGAACCAGCACACTTGTAAGCTTTCCAAGCACTTCTCCAGGACCCATGTCGATTACCCACAAATCTTTAGCAGATTCGCCCAGATTTGCCAAAGTTTTTTTGATTTGACTTGCCCAATCCACTTGCTCTACTAAAACTTGATTTGCAAGACTTCTAGTAAGATCGGCATTTAACCCAGCTTCTTTTGCCCATTTTTCAGCGTTATCTACAGCTTTGCTCATCATTGGCGAATGGAATGGCACTGTAACGTCTAAATACTCTGCGATTGGCGCAAAAACCGATCCTCCGCGCTGCTTCATATCTCGTAATTTTTTAGAATGAGCCGCTTCTTTTTGCGCTTCGCTTAAAACGGCCTCCATGTCTTGCGGATAGCCAGATAACACCATGTGATTTCGCGAATTTTTAACTGCTATCGAAACTTCGGCACGCTTACGATCTACGCGCGAAATCAAAACTTCTGCCTGTTTTTGAGTTACGCCTTTTAACGAAAGCATTGGAGTTGCAGAGCCGTTTCCGCTTATTTCCAAAAGCCGCGCTTCGCGATCTGCAGCCGCTCCAATTATGTATGCAATCGCCAAAAGTTCCGCGATTTTGCCTTGCGCTGCCTGCCAAGAACCAGCCTCTAATCGCGCTTCTACCATTTTTGCAGCAATCACGCCTTGAGAATGACCAAGACTTGCGATTGGCTTGCAAACTTCAAAATTGTACCCAAGATTTGTAAAATCACTAACAGCTGCAAGCTGCGCCAACGCGATTCCTGGAACGCTTATTTGCGCGTCTTGCGTGCGATCATTTGTGGATTCTAAAGCGTCGAATACGTTTATGTCTTTTCCTGCGTTTGCTAAAAGTTGCGCATATATGTTGTTTAGAAGATTTTTTGCGCTGTTATTGTAATCGCGTAGTTGCGCGCTTAAATCTTCGTCTTTTTGCGCTTCTTTTAACGCTTGAACCCATGGCGTGGATTGCCCTGCAAAAGCTAAAATATGTGGATTTTGTGCAAGCTCATCAAATAAGTATTTTGTCATTTTATTTTCCTTTGTTTGTGGGTTTACGTTTTATTTTTAAGATTTGTGTTTTGGATTATTTGTAACTTTGATTATTTGTGACTTGTTGCTAGTCGCGCGTGGCGGCTGCTTGCGATTAATCCGCGAGTCTCAAATCATCTAAAATCGCCCTCAAATCATCCGCAAATCGTCTCAAATCATTCTTAAATCACATTGGCTGGTTTCCATGATGCTTCCCCGTTCTAGAAACGCGTTTTTTACTTCTTAAAATCTTCAAAGAATTAGCAATAACATCTCTTGTTTGCTCCGGATCTATCATTGCGTCAATCTGGCCAGTTTCCAGCGAAAGATTTGCGTTTACAGTGGTATTTTCGTAATCTTCAACAAGCTTTTTTCTTAAAGCGTCAACATCTTGACCGCGCTCTTTTGCTTTTTGCAAATCCTTGCGATGAATAATGTTCACAGCTCCTTGAGCACCCAAAACCGCTATCTGGCTAGTAGGCCAAGCGTAGTTAAAGTCTGCTCCCATAGACTTGGATCCCATTACAATGTATGCTCCACCAAAAGCCTTGCGCAAAATCACAGTAACAAGCGGAACTTGCGCGTTTGCATACGCGTAAATCACCTTTGCGCCTCTGCGAATAATTCCAGCGTGCTCCTGGTCCGACCCTGGCTTGTATCCAGGAGTGTCTACAAGAGTTACAACAGGAAGATTAAACGCGTCGCACAATCGCACAAATCGCGCTACTTTTTCGGAAGAATTAACGTCTAAAATTCCAGCATTTACTTTAGGCTGATTTGCAACTATTCCAACAGGATGCCCGTCTATGCAAGCAAAACCAACCACTGCGGACGCCGCGTAGAGCTCTTGAACTTGCACAAATTCGCCATAATCTACGATTGCGCGAATAACGTCTAAAACGTCGTACGGCTGGCGATCATTGCTCGGAACAATAGTCGCAAGCTGCTTAGCAGTTTCTCTGTCTGCGCGCGTTGCAGCGTATGCGAATGTTGGCGGATTTTGATTGCAATTTTGCGGCAAATAAGCAAGGATTGTGCGCGCGTAGTCAATGGCGTCCGCCTCGTCTTCGCCCAAGTAGTGAGCAACGCCCGAAGTGGAGTTATGCACATATCCACCGCCTAAATCGTCCATGCTAATCGACTCGCCAGTAGCTGCCTTAACAACATCTGGGCCAGTTACAAACATGTTGGAGTGCTCGCGAGTCATGATTATAAAATCCGTAAGAGCAGGGCAATAAACTGCACCACCAGCGCAAGGGCCTAAAATCAAGGAAATTTGCGGAATCAAACCGCTTGCTTCACAAGTTTTTTTGAAGATTCTGCCATATTGCGTAAGCGCGTTAACGCCTTCTTGAATGCGAGCGCCGCCCGAGTCGATTAGCGCAACAACAGGAACCGCAAGTTGCAACGCCATGTCTAAAAGATGGCAAATTTTCTGGCCTTCAGCGCGTCCAAGCGTGCCGCCGCGAACGGAAAAATCTTGAGCATAAACTGCCACTTTTTTGCCGTACACTTCGCCAAAGCCAGTGATTACAGCGCATCCTGCAACATCGTTATTTATATCTCCGCCATTAAAGCGGCCGATTTCTTCAAACGTGCCTGTGTCAAAAAGCAAATCCAAGCGCTCTCTTGCAGTGGATTTTCCCTTTGCATGCTGGCGTTCTAAAGCCTTCTGCTCGGCGTCTCTTGCAAGGCGAGCCGCGTGTTCTACGGCTGCTTTTCCGCGCTGAGGCTGCGTAGGCTGCGTTGGCTGAGCGTCTTGCGCATTTTGCGTGTCTTTATTAACTTGTGCAGCGCTTTTATTAACATCTTTTGCAACTTGCGTATCATCTTTAGTAAGCGCACTCATTTTGCACTACCGCCTTTAGTCACGTCAATTGTTACAAGCTTTTCGCCTGCTTCTACACCATCTCCAGGCCCAACAAAAATGCCAGTAACTACGCCAGCTGCAGGTGCGTAAACGTAGTTTTCCATTTTCATGGATTCAAGAACAGCAAGTAGGTCGCCTTTGGCTACGCTCTGACCTTCCGCAACGTTTACACGCGTAATCACAGCTTGCATTGGAGCAGAAATCACGCCAGGAGCGTCCTTAGGTGTTTCCGACTTATGAGTATCTCCCCTTAATCCTCGCCCTCTAAGCGGCTGCGATGCGCGAACCGTGCTTCTAACTCGTGCAGAACCAGTAAGATTGTCTACAATGTCTTGCGGAATAGTAAGTTTTACGCGCTTATTGTCTACTTCTATTACAAAAGACTCCATTTTGGTCGGCTTATTTTGCGCGTCTTCACCAGCCTTATTGGAATACAAAGAAGCAGGCTGTCCGCCATTTGCCGCTGCAGCAGTACGGTTCAAATACTTGCGTTCAAGCCATTTTGTAGAAATATCAAAATCGTGATCTTGAGCCGTAAAATCAGGGTCGTTAAAAATTTGCTCAAAAAGCTTAGCAGGAGTAGGCACGCCCTCAATGCAAAGCTCCTTAAGCGCACGCCTTACGCGAGCAATTGCCGCATCGCGATTTTGCGCACTAACAATAAGCTTGCCCATCATAGAGTCGAATTTTGGAGACACGCTATCTCCAACTTCTACGCCAGAATCCACGCGAATTCCAGGGCCCGATGGCCACTCTATTTTTGTTAGCATGCCTGCACTAGGCGTAAGATTCGTTGCTGGATCTTCCGAAGTGATTCTAAGTTCAAAACTGTGTCCGCGCGAAGGGTGATTTTGCGTAAGCTCGCCGCCGTCGGCAATCGTAAGCTGTTCGCGCACAAGATCTAGTCCGCTAACTTCCTCACTAACTGTGTGCTCAACTTGCAATCGTGGGTTCACTTCCAAGAAGTAAACTTTGTGTTGAGAAGTCACCATATATTCGCACGTGCCCAAACCAACGTAGTCAACAGCTTCAAATAGGTTACGAGAATATCGGTGAAGCTGCGCATTCTCATCATCGGTAAGGAATGGTGCTGGTGCTTCCTCAACCAACTTTTGGTTTCGGCGCTGCACCGAGCAATCGCGCGTGGAATATATGGTGAAGTTTCCATGAGAATCGCGGCCAACCTGCGTTTCCACGTGGCGAGCCTTGTCTATAAAACGCTCAATAAAGTACTCGTCAAGGTCGCCGCCTTGCAAAGCGTCGTGGTTCATGTAGAATCCGCGAAGCTCATCATCGTTTTGCACAACGGTTATTCCGCGGCCGCCGCCGCCATCCGTGCGCTTCATCATAACTGGGTAGCCGTGTGTTTGCGCAAAAGTCAGCAATTCTCGAATGTCTTTTACTGGCTCCGATATTCCTGGAACGGGCGGCACTTTAGCGCGAGTTGCAACGCGCCGCGCGGTTATTTTATCCCCCAAATCAATAAGCGCTTCTGGCTTCGGACCAATCCACACAGCGCCAGCATCAATCACCTTTTGCGCAAAACTCGCTACTTCCGATAAAAATCCGTAGCCAGGGTGTACAGCATCCGCGCCGCTTTTATGCAAAATGTCTATAATCGCGTCTTCGTTTAAATAAGTGTCTCTGTACGTGTCTCCGGAAAGCGCGTACGCTTCGTCTGCCATTTCAACATACTGTGCTTGACGGTCGGATGCCGCATAAATAGCCACAGTTGGGATTCCCATTTCTTGGGCAGTGCGAATCACTCTAAGCGCGATTTCGCCGCGATTTGCCACAAGTATTTTTTTGATATTCGTAACCATACGTTACAAGTTATAGGAAATTTGGCTTATAGTATCCGTGAATTTGAACAAAACATTATGCGATTTTTTGTAAACTTCTCCAACGCGCGCTGCCCGATTCTTGTCTAATCTTTGATTCAGCAACGAAAAACAATACGAAAGAAGGATATCGTGGCTAATTTTGAATCAAACTCTGGCGCAAACTCTAATGCAGTTGCATCTAAGGCATTTGACATTAATCGTTTAGCTGTTCCATTTGCTAAGGCATTTTTGTTTACTGTTCTTATTAGCGCTGCCACTATGGCTGGCGCATTGCCAATTCCTGGAACTCCTGTTCCTGTAACTTTGCAAACTTTGGTTTTGGCTTTGGCAGGTCTTACTTTGACTTGGCGCCAAGCCGTTAGCTCTGTGCTTATGTACCTTGCGATTGGTGCTGCTGGAATGCCAGTGTTTGCAGGCGGAAAGAGTGGCGTTGTGGCTTTTGCAGGTCCTAGCGTTGGATTCCTTGTTGGATTCGTATTCGGCGTGGCTGCGATTGCGCTTGTAAAGTCTGCTCTCGAAGGTGTTGTTAATGCTGCTATGCCAGAGGATTCTGTTGCTAAGAAATTTGCACGATTTGGCGCGTATTTTGCAGCGTCTGTTGTTGGTTCTCTTGTGATTTACGCATTTGGATTTGTAGGCCAATCGCTTATGATGCACTTGCCTGTTTGGGCAATCGCCGTGGCTTCTACTGGCTTTATTGTGGGCGATATTATTAAGGCTGCAATCGCTAGCGCAGTTTGCGCAGGATTGTATGGCGCGTTTAAGCACAACGCGTGATCGTGAAGCGTGATTATGCGTGATTATGCGTGATTAATCGCAAGCGCAACGCGCTAACTATTCCAAGACCGCAGTCTCGTCGCTGCGGTCTTTTTTGCATCCAAAAGCAAGATCACTTTGACTCATTTTCGCGCTCAGGCAGGTCATGTCGTTAGCGCGGTCTAAACGCGCTAACGTCTTCGCCTGCGTTGAAAGCACACTGTGCTTTCAACTTTGAGCAAGCTCAGCGCGCCAAATTGCCTTCGCGCGCTACGCTTCAAGCGCTCAGGCAGGTCGTCGCGCAAGCTAGGTAGAGATTCGAGATTTTTCGCAGCGGATGAAGCGAACCTCAGCATGAAATGGTGATTCGCTGAAGCAGCAAGAAAAATCGAGAATCTCAGGCGATTAAGCAATACGTAATTGTTCAAGCACGTAAGAGGGCTGGGTGATTCTTGGTCGAACAGTATAAGAGCGGCAGCCGATATTAGACAACCCAATGACACACACATACAAACAAACTTAAACCAAAAACAAAAAATCAAAGCCAAATCGGAACAACCGCAACAGCAGACAACACGCAAGAGGCGGAGCGTTGTGAGACAAGAAACACCCAGCCCTCCTACAACACTAGGCGAGGAAAACCGTTCGCGCGTTACAGCGCGCTCAGGTAGGTTGTCGCGCCCACGTTTGTATCAAACACTAAGCGCGTGAACATCGCCCGTGTGCACAATCGCAGATTCTCCCGAGTCTTTAAGAATCAAAAGCGAAGCATCATCAGTAACGCTCTGAGCAATGCCTTTAACGCATTCGCTGTTGTTTAACTCGCTATTAACTTCTGGCGCATACACGCTAACTTTGCGCCCAAGAGTCCAGCAAACTGCGCTAACTTCCTTACGCAAGCACAATGCGTTTTGCGCAGGATTTTGCACAAAACTCGCTAGTCTACTGTTTAAGTTTTGCGCTAAACGCTTAGCAATAATATCCCTTAATTGCATTGCATTTGGAAGATTCGCGTAATGCATTTGTAAAGATGTTGCTTTTTCGATTGGAAGATTGCTTTTAGACACATTAAGATTAAGGCCGATTCCAAAAATCACACCAATATTTTGTTGTAAAGAGTCATGATTTGCAAGTGCTGCGATTTCGGTTAAAATTCCGCCTTCTTTGCAATCGCCAATAAAAATGTCATTTGGCCACTTGATTTTTATTTCTTGACCAAAATCGCAAATTTTACTTTCGACTTCGCCGATTTCGCTAATTTCGCCAACTTCGCTGGCTTCTGCGATTTTGCGCGCACCAACATCTTTAAGCGCGCCAATCAACGCGTCTCTTGCGCAAAGTCCTGCAATCATAGGCAGCCAACCGTTGTATTTTGAATCCATAACAACGCTTTTTGGCAAAACAGCACCATAAGACGCTAGAAAGCTTTGCCCCGATTCGCTAACCCACTTGCGACCAAGACGACCTCTGCCAGCGCTTTGATTGTTTGCAATAATCGCACAAACAAGCGGATTCAAGATTGAAGAGCTTTCAAAATCGCAATCAATAAGCTCTTTTCGCGCAATATTTTGCGTAGAATCAACCGAGTCTAAAAAGATAAAATTCATCGAGAATTAAATCCCTTAAAATCTATTAAAATCGCCTAAACAGACTAAACCTATTAAACAACAGCTATCAAAGAAATAGCTATCAAACAATAGGCTCTACCTGGTCAAAGCCAAGCTCCACAGGAGTCTCTCTGCCAAAGATAGAAACAAGAACCGTAAGCTTTTGCGTTGTAGGATCTACGTCCGAAACAACGGCAGCCATAGTTGCAAATGGGCCGTCGGTAACTGTAACTTGATCTCCAACCTTGTAAGCAACCTCAACAGTACGCTTACGAGCTGCTGCTGGCTTATCTCCAGCCTTCTTCAACGCCTCAGACGCAATCATAGGAGCCATCATATCAATAACTTCCTTGCGGCTAAGAGGCGCTGGCTCCTTAGACGGGCCAACAAAACCAGTAACACCTTCGGTCTCGCGCACAATGCGGCGAGCATTCTCGTCTGGCCACATGCGAATAAGCACATATCCTGGAACGCGCACGCGCGTAATAACCTTCTTGCCCTTGTCTGTGTGCTTTTCAACCTCTTCCATTGGCACTTCAATCTGGAAAATCTTGTCTTCCAAACCAAAGCTTTGAACGCGAGATTCAACGTTAGTTTTAACGCGCTTCTCGTAGCCAGAGTAGGTGTGAAGAACGTACCACTTGCCTTCAAGAGTTCGCAAAGTCTTGGAAAACTCGGCGACTGCGGCGGCGCCAGCGTCTGTAGGATTTACGTCTGCGGAATCTTCGGAATCTTCAGCAGAATCAGCAGAATTGTCGGCAGAATCAGCGCTATTTTCCACTGGCGAATCGCCAGCAGCCGTAGAATCAGCCTGCTCATGCGCCTCCACCGCATCGGAAGATGCGTCTAAATTCGCAAGATTATCTAGATTCTCTACAGAATTATCTACGGATTCAACATTTTCGAGATTCAACTCGTCAGTCATATTTGCACACCCTCAAAATTCGTTTAAATCAGCCAAACAGCCACATAACGGACTTGCCTAAACCGAAGTCCATAACAGTGACAAAAACCATCAAGAAAATAACAAAAATAAACACGGAAGCAGACCAAGCAAACAACTCTTTGCCGTGTGGAGCTACGACTTTGCGCGTCTCGTCAATAGTTTGCTTAATGAACATGCCAATACGCATGAACAAATTTGGCTTCTTCTCTTTTGCCTTGGCCATGCTTGAATCCTTCGTTTAAAAATTGTTAACAATAAAACTGGCAGGGACGGCGGGACTCGAACCCACAACCTACGGTTTTGGAGACCGTTGCGCTACCAATTGCGCCACATCCCTAGGTGAACTTGCTAATCATACCTTAAAAAGATTGACTTGGCAAAACCGCCGAATATTCATGATAGCGGAAGGGCAAGATTTAAGGGTTTTTATTATGATTAGCGAGTGTCGCTAAATGCGCGGTTGCTGGCGACTTTTCCGCGTGAAAACGCGCTGCCGCCTAGTGAAGACGCGCTGCAACGCTTAAAACGCGCTTCCGCCTTCAATCCACTGCTTCATGCGCCTCATGCCCTCTGCAAGTTGACTATCCGCCAAAGCGCACGAGAATCGCAAGTAGCCAGGCGCGCCAAAAGCCTCGCCAGGAACAGCAGCAACATGCGCTTCGTCAAGAAGCATTTGCGCAAGCGCAGACGATGTGCCTGGAATCTTAGAATCCTTGCCCAACGGGCGATTAAGCAGCGCCTCAACGTTTGCAAACGCGTAGAAAGCTCCGTGCGAAAGAGGGCAAGTCACGCCTTCCATGCTGTTTAGCGCTTGCACAATCGCCTTGCGACGAGCGTCGAAGGAATCACGCATTTTTGCGACTTCGTCTAATGGCCCGCCGACTGCTGCAAGAGCTGCGCGCTGCGAAATATTGGAAACGTTAGAAGTCATGTGGCTTTGAAGCTTAATAGCGGCTTTTGCGGCCTCAAGCGGCGCAACCATCCAGCCAACACGCCAACCTGGCATTGCGTAAGTTTTTGCAACGCCATTCAAAACAAGCAGCTGGTCGCGCACTTCTGGCACTTCCACGCCAATGTACGAAGTTTTTACGCCGTCGTAATGCAAGTGCTCGTAAATCTCATCGGAAAGCACCCAAATATGGTGTTTTACAGCCCATTCGCCAATAGCGCGAATCGTTTGCCCGCTCCAAATAGCGCCTGTTGGATTAGAAGGCGAAGTTACAATAATCGCACGCGTGCGCGGTGTGCGAGCCGCCTCAATCGCATCAATATCTGGCTCAAAACCGCGATCCGCGCCAGACATAACAGGCACAGGAACGCCGCCTGCAAGTTTTACTGCCTCTGGGTAGCTTGTCCAATATGGCGCTGGGATTATAACTTCGTCGCCATCATTTAGCAAAATCTGGCATGCTTCGTAAACAGCCTGCTTGCCGCCATTCGTTACAACAACTTGATTTGGGGAAACATCGTAGCCAGAATCGCGCTTAACTTTGCGCGCAATCGCCTCACGTAACTCTGGAAGACCAGCCGTAGCTGTGTACTTGTAGTTTTTTGGATCTTTGCATGCTGCGGCTGCGGCTTCCACAATGTAGAGCGGCGTTGGAAAATCAGGCTCACCTGCGCCGAAGCTAATAACGTCGATTCCTGCAGCTTTCATTGCTTTTGCTTTGCCATCTACAGCAAGCGTTGCGCTTGGAGCGACTTTGTTAATGCGATTGCTCATAGAGCGCCATTGGGAGTTTGATGTATTTGCTGCGATTTGCGATGCATTTGCTGCCATATTTGCTGCGATATTTTCTGCCATACTCTACAGTTTAGCCATTACACGTTATTTCACGATTTTGTTTACGTTTCAACCAGCGAGGCTTCCTATTTGAAGTTGTGTGCTCCTTACTTGGTATTGCGCAATACCAAGTAAGAAAAACGCAAATCGCAGCAAACGCTATAAGAGCACAAGATTATCGCGATGAACCACAGGATGCGCATATTGCCGCCCCAAAGTGGCCTCTAAATCATCCGTTGTAAGACCCATTACCTGCGGTATCTCGTCTGAATCAAATGCAACTAGACCCTTGGCTAAGTGGTTGCCATGCTCGTCGTCAATCCACACTGGGTCGCTTGCAGAAAAATCGCCAGTAACTCCCACAATTCCAGCAGCCAGCAGGCTCGCTCGCCCTGCGCAAACAGCTGCAGCAGCACCAGCATCTACAATAATCGAGCCATGCGGATTAGACGCAAAACCAATCCAAAGTCTTCTAGAAGACGCGCGCGAGTTTAGTGGAGCAAACACGGTTCCAACCGAATCGCCAGATAGCGCACCCTCCGCGTTACTAGCACATGTCAAAAGCGTTGGTATTCCAGAAACAGCAGCAACGTGCGCCGCATCCATCTTGGTCACCATTCCACCTGTGCCAACGCCCGAGCCGCTTTCGCCAACTTTAACATCGTCTAGCGCGCGCGTAACATCTGCAACAAAGCCAATTCGCTTAGCACCTGGCTCGCTAGGCGGAGACGTGTAAAGCGCATCAACGTCTGTTAAAAGAACCAGCGCATCTGCTCGCACAATATTCGCCACAAGCGCCGCAAGCCTATCGTTATCTCCAAAACGTATTTCGTTGCTAGACAAAGCATCGTTTTCGTTTACGATTGGCACAACGCCTAATTCCAGCAGCCTAAGCATTGTACGTTGAGCATTGCGATAGCGAGACGGCGAAATAGTAACGTCTGCAGTTAGCAGCATTTGACCAACTTTTAGACCATATTTTGCAAAAGCTTGCTCGTATTGCGCCATAAGCAAACCCTGACCAACCGAAGCCGTAGCTTGCTGCGTTGGAACGTCTTTTGGCCTAGAATCAAAGCCCAGAAGCCCAAATCCTGCTGCGATTGCGCCAGAAGACACAAGCACAACATGCGCTCCGTTAATTTGCGCGCGACTAATGGCGTCTACTAGCGAGCGCAGCTTTTGCACATCTAAATGGCCATTTTGCGCCGTTAGCGAGCTAGACCCCACTTTTACGACTATTGTGCGCGCATTGCTAATTGAACGCCGAACCCCGTTTTCGGTAGGCTCAATTGCTTTATTAACCATTATTAATCAATTACTCTCCACGCCCAAACAGGCTCTGCTCATCGTGTTTGTCGTCATCTACCGATGGATCCGCCCAATGACCTTGCTTGCGTTCCGCCATCATCGCATCTCGCACAGCGCTCTTTGCGTCCATCATAGTGTGGTAATCACGGCGACGCTCCGCATTAGTGCGCCTTGCACCACGCGGATCATTTGCCTCAAGTCGCAAGTCTTTTCCGCGCGCACCAAGGCTTGCGCCGTCCAAACCTTCCGCACCTGCTGCAATGCTTGGATCCCAGTCAAAGCAAACCATGCGGTTTCCGCGGCCAATCCTAATCTCGTCTCCTGGTCGCGCGCCCTTCTTGCGCAACTCGTCTTCTACACCAAGCTTCGCTAAGCGATCCGCCAAATAGCCCACTGCCTCGTCGTTGTCGAAGTTTGTTTGCACAACCCAACGCTCTGGCTTAGCGCCTGTAACAGTAAACCAAAAGTCGCCATTTTTGTCTTCTTCTCGCTCGATCGTAAAGTCGCTAGCACTTCCGCGCCCATCGTCGCGCCTGCGTCTTAATGCTGGCTGCTCAAGCGGCTGAATAACAACTCGCTCTTCTTCGCGCGCTGCCTCTTGCTCAGCAAGCTTTTCGCGCATACTAGCCACCATCTTTCCAAGCGCAAAACCAAGCTCTTTCAAGCCTTCATGAGATGCAGTAGAAATCTCAAAAACTGGCAAGCCCATTTTTTCAAAATCGCTTCGCACAAATTCCGCCAGCTCTTTTGCTTCTGGCACATCAATCTTGTTGAGCACAATAATTCGCGGACGATCTGGAATCGGAATCGCTCCAAGCGGCAAATCAAGCTTATTTGCGTATTGCGAAAGCTCGTGTTCCAAAGCATTATAATCGCTGATTGGGTCGCGATTTGGCTCCAACGTTGCACAGTCGATTACGTGGGCGATTATTTCCGTGCGCTCAATATGACGCAAAAACTCTAGCCCCAAGCCCTTTCCTTCGGAAGCACCTGGAATCAACCCTGGAACATCTGCGATTGTGTAACGATATTCGCCAAAACTGACTACACCAAGATTTGGCACAAGCGTTGTAAACGGATAATCTGCGATTTTTGGCTTTGCAGCGCTGATTGACGCTACAAGACTTGACTTTCCTGCAGACGGGAATCCAACTAGTGCCACGTCTGCTATCGACTTTAGTTCTAGGATTACGTCTCGCTCTTCACCAGGCTCGCCAAGCAGCGCAAATCCTGGAGCGCGGCGCACTTTATTTGCAAGAGCAGCGTTTCCAAGACCGCCTGCGCCTCCTGCTGCGACTACGAAAGTGTCTCCTACGTGTTGCAAATCCGCCAAAACGTTGCCTGGCCTTTTTTGCGCGCCCGATGCGCCCTTCGCCTCAAAAATCACGGTTCCAACTGGCACTGGGAGTATAAGATCTTCTCCTTTGGAGCCGTCTTTTGTATCTCCCAAGCCCATTGTGCCACTTTGCGCTACTCGATGTGGCATAAATCGGTAATCAAGCAAGCTATTTGCATTGCGATCGGCTACGAATATAACGCTTCCGCCGTTGCCGCCATTGCCGCCATTTGGCCCTGCAAGTGGCTTGTATTTTTCTCTACGCACGCCTGCGGAACCGTTGCCGCCGTCGCCGCCTTTAACATGTACTGTTACTCGATCTACAAAATCGCTCATAACTTTTACCTTACTTGATGCTCAATACTCGCCAGCTTTGCGAAAACAAAAAAGCCGCACCGAACGGGGTGCGGCTAGAAGATTAATGAGTTACTCAGGCGGTAACTACGTCTACAACCTTGCGATCGCGACGAATACCAAACTTCACATTGCCGTCTACCAAAGCATACAGCGTGTGATCCTTGCCCAAAGCAACGTTCTGTCCTGCATGGAACTTGGTGCCGCGCTGGCGAACAATAATGTTTCCAGCCACAACAGCTTCTCCACCGAACTTCTTAACGCCAAGATATTGCGCCTGCGAATCGCGACCGTTGCGCGAGCTGGACGCACCCTTCTTATGTGCCATCTTGCTGTCCTTTCAGGTTTATAACACCGTCAATCAGGCGATGGCCGTGATCTTGACGAGAGTCAACTTCTGACGATGACCCTTGCGGCGAGCCACGCCAGTCTTGTTCTTATACTTCATAATGCTAATCTTTGGACCCTTAGCTTCGTCGTTAAGAACTTCTGCCTTAACTGTGATCTTTGCAAGATCCTTAGCGCTTAAGGTCACCTTAGCACCGTCAACAACGAGCGCGACCGGGAATTCCACGGTATCGCCCTTCTTTGCATCGAGACGGTTTACGAGGATGGCGTCTCCAACCTCAACCTTCTCTTGATGGCCACCGGCCTTCACAATCGCGTACATAATTCGTTCCTTAGCTAAATTGAAAGCTTTACTTTTGCCTCGCGCGCAGCATTGAACATGCGGCAAGACACCGACTATCAAAAATACACCTACCCCTGTACTAACGTCAAGAGCTAATCTA
Organism: Gardnerella sp. c12Ub_1; assembly: GCF_055804375.1. NCBI lineage: Bacteria > Bacillati > Actinomycetota > Actinomycetes > Bifidobacteriales > Bifidobacteriaceae > Gardnerella > Gardnerella sp. c12Ub_1. The sequence continues at coordinate 887,205 of NZ_JANUZC010000001.1, forward strand.
TAAAGTCGAGCTAAACAGTAGAAACTATTGTACTCAAGCCTTATACTTTGGGCGTTTTTAGTTTTCTGACTCGTCTGTTTTTTCTTGCGACTCGTCTTTTTCTTGCGACTCGTCTGTTGCTTCTTGCGATTCATCGGTTTCTTGCGACTCTTCCGCTGGCTTATCTACTGGCTCATCTACTGAAAAATCGCCAGCAAACGCCGCATTCGCAGCATCCTCACTAATCGCAGAATCCGCAGAATCATCACCATCCGCAGAATCCTTACCGCCGTCCAAACTTCTGCGCAAAGACTCCTCAAAGAATGCCGAAGATGCCGCAGCCGCCGCAATCTTAGCCAACTTAGCGCGAACATCCGCACTAGACTCCTGCTTAACTGTAGGCGCAGTGTCCGCAATGCTTCCGTGGCCGTGCTTATTGGTCTTAATAAACGGATCTCCGCCCTTAAGCGCATACGGATCCGCATACTCCGAAGACACAGTCGGCTCGTCGTGAAGAATAAACCCGCGGCCTTTGCACGTTGGGCACTCCTCCGAGAACGCCTCAACAAGCCCCTGCCCAACGCGCTTACGCGTCATTTGTACAAGGCCAAGAGACGTAACTTCCGCAACCTGATGCTTTGTGCGGTCGCGCGCAAGACACTCAACAAGACGGCGCAAAACAAGATCGCGGTTTGCTGGCATAACCATGTCTACGTAGTCGATCATAACCATGCCGCCAATATCGCGAAGTCGCAGCTGGCGCGCAATCTCTTCGGAAGCTTCCAAATTGCAACGAGTCACAGTCTCTTCCAGCGATTTTCCGCGGCCAATAAAGCGGCCCGTGTTCACGTCAATCGTTGTCATTGCTTCCGTTCGGTCAATAACAATCGAACCTCCTGCAGGAAGATAAACCTGGCGCTCCATGCCTTTTCTAAGCTGGCTGTCGATTTGCCACTTGTCGAACACGTCTTTACCTTCATGCTCTGCAGGATCCCAGTACTCAATCTTGCTTCGCAAATCAGGCGCCATCATCTCCAAGTATTCGCAAATGCGGTCGTACGCGCCCTTGCCTTCCACAATCATCTTTTGGAAGTCATCGTTAAAAATGTCTCGAACAACGCGAATCGCCACGTCTGGCTCGCCTTGCAACAGCTTTGGACGCTTTCCGTGCAAGAATTCCTGACGCTTTGCTTCTATGCGATCCCATTGCTTTACAAGCGACTCAAGGTCTTTTTCAATCGCATCTTCACTAGCACCATCGGCAGCAGTTCTAATGATTATGCCCATGTCTTTAGGCGCGATTTTGCTTACGATTGCGCGAAGTCTGCTGCGCTCTCGGTCGGATAGCTTGCGACTTACGCCCGTCATCGCTCCAGACGGCACCAACACCAAGAACCTTCCAGCAAGCGTTACTTGCGATGTTAGTCGCGCACCCTTATGGCCTATAGGGTCCTTAGTAACCTGCACTAAAACAGGGTCTCCCGCCTTAAACGCAAGCTCCATTCTTCGCGGCTGACCTTCTAGCCTGGTTGTATCCCAGTTGACTTCGCCAGCGTAAAGCACGCCGTTTCTAGCCTGACCAATGTCTACGAATGCAGCCTCCATGCTTGGCAAAACGTTTTGCACGCGGCCAAGGTAAATGTTTCCAACGGTTGCAACTTCTTGAATGTCGGAAACGTAATGCTCAACAAGAATGTTGTCTTCGATTACAGAGATTTGCGTGTGACGATCGCGTTCGCGCACAACCATAAGTCTGTCAACGTTTTCTCGTCTTGCCAAAAAGTCTTGCTCCATAAGCAAGTTCTGGCGGTTGCGCTCTCTGCGATTATCGCGGCGGCGCTGCTTTTTGGCTTCCAGCCTTGTGGAGCCTTCAATATCTGTGATTTCGTCAATATATTGCTGTTTTCTAGACCTTCGACTTTGCGAATCCGCCTCTGCAGAGTCAAATCGCGATTCACTCGTGCTTGAATCATCTGCAATCTTGGATCTGCGACGCCTGCGCCTACGCGTGTAAACTTCTTCGTCTTGAGATCGCAATTCTTCTGGGTCTGGAATCAAATCTCGGTCTTCTTGAGAAACCTCAATTTCGTCTACGCTGTACTTGCTTGACGCCGAGTTAAAGGAAGAATCCTCGGATTCTGCAGATTTATTGGCATTATCTGCTCTATCTGCCCTATCTACTCTAGAGGAGCGCCTGCGACGCCTGCGCCTTGTTACAACACCATCCTCGTCATCTTGCAAATCGGATTCTTTTGCGTAGACTTCATTTGAATCTGCGCGATCAGCGCGATCTGCACTATCTGCTCGATCTGCGTTATCAGCGCTATCAAAGTTATCAACGCGATTTCGAGCAAAATCTCCACTAAAATCATCCTCAAAATCGCTATAGTCAAGTCTTCTAGAGGCTTTTCCAGCTTTACGATTTTCTATTGGCGCGTAAGTTATATCGTCGTATTCAAGGTCTTCTTCGATTTGCTCAACCTCGGCAGCAGCTCTGCGCTCTGCAGCGTTAAGTCTGCGATTTTTGCGCGATTTTCGGGCGTTCTGGCTTCCATACTCGCCGCGCTCACTTGCTTGCGATTCATCTTGATTTGCATTCTTATCTCGCTCAATTTGAGCGTTTTTCTCGTCACGATTTGCTCTAGAACGCACGCGAATCAATTGCGTATCGTCATCTTGCAAATCATAATTCTCGTCAAAACTCTCGCGGCTGCCTTTAGCTTTTGCAGAAGACTTGCTCGAGCGAGTCTTACGCGATTTTTTAGAATTGCGATTTGTGTCTTCACTAAAATCGTCTTTGTTTTCAAATGATTCGCTAAAATCTAAACTATTGTCTGTTGACTTGCGATTATTACGCGACTCGCGGCTATTTCGCCTACTATCGTCTTTACTGCGAGAATCTCGCGAATCACGCGAATCACGACGGCTGTGCGAATCGCGCTTATTACTGCTTGAATCTTCGTAATCCGAATCCGCATCGCGGCTTTCAGCAGAATGCTCGCGCTGAGGCAAAACTGGCTCTTGGAACAAAAGCGATGTTATTGGGCGTAAATGTGCTTGAGATTGCTGCTGTGTATAAGAACTATCTGCCGCAGAATCCGCAACAAAAGGCGCAGAATCCGCCGCCGCTACGCCATTGCGCAAATCTTGAGTATCTCCGCCTTCAACGTGCAACTTCATCGATTCGCCAGCAGCACCTGCAACTCTAACTACACGCCTTCCAGCGCGCCTGCGACGCACGCCGTTAGCAGCATCTTTAGAGCCCGAAACAACATTAACAACGCCGCCAACTCTAGCGGAAGTAGCATTAGGATTTACGCTAGCATTAGAATTCACGCTAGAATCAGCACCAGCATTCTCGCTAGCACTAGAATTAGCATTTTCATTTTTATCTTTTTTATTATCGTCTGCTTCAAATACGTTGAAGCTTTCTCGCGTTACTCTGGGCACAATGCTCCTAGCGAAACGCTGCAATCGTCTCGCGCTCTTAGCCTGGAATGGGCACGCTTATGCGAGCCACCCCTCGGGCTGTTAATAAAGTCTAGCTGCGCGACAGCGGACACCTGCCTCAATAAAATCATGCGATAAAACGCGCGAGGGGATCGACGCCGTCGAATGCTTTGGCGGCTTGCAGCGCCACCGTTCTCTAGTATGCCATATTGCAACGTCAAACAACATACGCTCTTAAAAGTCAATTTCGCATTACCCCAATCGCAAAATCAGCGCTAAAATCGTTTGCATGGGTTTAATCAGCGCTATGCAAGGCTTTTGCGTAATCGGCATCGTAATTGCCGCAGGCTACGTAACCGCGCGTCTTCGCATCGGCGGATCGCAAGTACAAATGGTGCTTAATCGCGTAAGCTTCTTTGTATCTAGTCCTTGTTTAATGTTTGCAATCCTTGCAAAAGAGCCAATTTTTGAGATTTTCCACTCGTCAATTTTTGTTGCGTTTTTCTCCGCAATGATTGTTGGAATCGCGTTCATCTTGCTTAATCGCCTGTTCTTCCACCTTCCTGCAGCGGATTGCACAATTGGCGCGCTTAACTCGCTTTACTTAAACTCGAACAACATTGGCTTGCCTGTTGCAACTTATATTCTTGGAAATCCCGCGCTTGTTGCACCGATTTTAGTTATGCAGCAAGCTGTTTTTACGCCTGTTGGACTAACGGTTTTAGACGTTACAACTACTGGAAAGTGCTCGCTTAAGCGCATTACTCAGCAGCCGCTTAAACAGCCGCTTTTAATCGGGTCGCTTGGAGGAATTATTATTTCGGCAATTTCCGCAAAAGTTGGATATTTCCCTGTTCCGAATTTTCTCTATGACCCGATTAAGATGATTGGCGATTCCGCGGTTCCTATGATTTTGATGGCTTTTGGAATGTCGCTTTACGGCAGCAAGCCGCTACAAAAGGATTCTAATCGCGCTGCGATTGCGACGGTTGCGATTCTTAAAAATCTGATTATGCCAATTGTTGCGTTTTTGCTGGCTTATTTTGTTATGGGCTTTAGAGGTGCTACGCTCTACGCATGCGTTGTTCTGGCGGCTCTTCCGACTGGTCAGAACGTGTACAATTACGCTGCACGATACAATGTTGGCTTGAGTTTTGCGCGCGACGGAATCCTGTTTTCTACTATTACGAGTCCGATTTTTATTGCGCTAATCGCAGCACTTTTGGGGTGATTAATCCTCCGCACTTTGTAGCTGATTCACGGCGTGTCGCGTCGTTAGCGCGGCCTAAGCGCGCTAACGCCTTCGCTTGCGTTGAAAGCACACCGTGCTTTCAACTTTAAGCAAGCTCAGCGCTCCGAATTACCTTCGCGCGCTACGCTTTAAGCGCGAAGGCATGTCGGAGCGCAAAAAGCGCACAGCTACCTTTGCGACGCTAGCTCATTAGACAATTCGTTAAGTATAGCTTTTCTAGTCCACGCACTCACAGTCATCTTTCTGCGCTTCGCATCATCTTCGATTAAATGCCAAACAGTATCACTTAACCTAACAGTACGCGGCTTCAATGGCTGAGTCTCATCTTCCCAAGCTCTTCCAGAAAACTCTGTAACAGCAGCACCAGAAAAATTGCCTTCCGCTTCTGCAGCCCACTTATCAACAATATCGTCTGTAATAACGAATCCATTTTCTGCCGTATACGTATTCCTACTCATCTTGCATCCCTTATCTCTTGTAAAAATCCTTTTGTAAGCCGATTCGCATGAATTATAAGTATTGCATTGTTCTCAAGCTTTACAAAAAAAAACAAGCGACATATTAAAAGCTAAGCAATCACAACACTTTGCAATCATCTTGCTTTTTGAGCAAGAAGCAGTTTGCACGCTTCTCGAACAACGTCCCCAACTTTCACACCCTGCTTATCAGCAGAAGCCTTTAGAGCCTCCGCATCTTCAGCAGATATGCGGAAAGTTATAGGCAGCATAGCTTCTTCATAAAGAGGCGGTCTGCCAAGCGGCTTTTTAATACGTAAATTACCAGCTTTTCCATGATATATGCCTTTTTCAGCATCATTTTCCCATTTATCAAGCATTTCATCGGTAACGTCAACGCCACCTTCACCGCGAAAATTAGCCATAATCACTCCTAATATTTCGTATACGAAATGTTATCACATTGTGCCAGAGATTATCAAAATATGGCTAATCGAACTAATCAAAGCATGCAAAAAGCCTAATGCAAATTGGCGCAAAGCATGTAAAAAGCATACAAAAAGGCCCTTGCGCGCATTACACACAAAGGCCTTTATCATATAGTTTCTACGCGTTCAGCACCATTCAGAGCTAAACACAGCCAAATAGCTTAGCGGCGAATCTTACGGAACGCTGCACCAGCACCAGCCAAAACGCTAGCAGCCAAAGCAGTCAAAGCAACACCAACACCACTATTAGGCAAACCACTAACACCACTCTTCACAGTAATGTTAGTCCAACCAAGCTGATTGCCCTGCTCATCAACAAGAACAACCGTATGCTTGCCAGAATAACCAGCTGGGAACATGGCATCAAACTGAGGCTTACCATTAACCAAGCGAACAGTCACATAATTAGCACCATCAGCACCCTTAAGAAGACGTGGGCTAGAGTAAATGAACGCATAAGCCTTAGCAGAACCATCACGGTTCAAGCGATCAAGGAACGCCTGGTTAGAAATACTCAAAGTCACCCTGTTCACAACGCCAGCAACAACAACATTATTAGCACCAGCCGTAATCATGCCCTTCAAAGCAGGCAACAAGTCAGCAACAGAAGCAGGAGCCGCAGGAACACCAGCAGCAGGAGCAGACTGAGATGCGCCAGCAGGAGTCGAAGCGGATGGAGTTGTTACAGACGGAGTCGAAGATGGAGTATCATCCGATGGAGTTGAAGGATTAGACGGAGTCGTATGGTCTGGTTCCACAGGATTCACTGGCTTTGGAGTTGGAGTCACTGGCTTTGGAGCTGGTGGAACAACTGGATCTGTATTCTTCTTTTCACCAACAAGCTCGCTCACATCAGCTGGAGTCAACTTATAGTCAGCAACCTTATCACCATTAACATTGGCGAGAACGTCATGAACGTTAAACTTTGGTGCCTGAGGGTCTTGCTTCTTAGGATTCTGAACTTCTTGAACCTTAGTTTCCTGCTTTACAAGCGTTTCTTCAGCCTTAGTTACACCCTTATTAGCCTTTTCGAGAAGATTCTTCTTGCTTTTAAGCTGCTTCTGTAACTTTCCAAGCTCCTCAGCAGCCTTATTATAAGCTTCAGAACCAGATGGACCAGTCTGTTCCTTTGCCAACTTGTCGAACTCGGCCTGAGCGGTCGCAACTTGGCCTTCAAGAGCCTTAACATCGTTACGAATGGTTGCAGTCTGAGTGTAAGCCTTAGCCACGCTCGTAGCCTTATCATTCAATTCACTGAAAGAACTGGCAATCTTTTGAGCATTTTCCAACTGTTCTTGGAGCTTCACCTTTTCAGCACCAGTAGCCTTAGCAACCTTTTCTTGCAAGGCTTTAACACTACCTTCGGCAATCTGCTTCAAAAGCAACGCATTCTTGGCTTTCTGGTTGGCTAAATCTTGAGCCGCCTTAAACTCAGCATCTTCCTTAGTCGTGTCAACCTTTGGAGTTGGCGTTGGCGCCACGTCTGGATTCTGCTTATGCTCATCTGGAGTCTGTGGCTCAGTCTTATGCTCTGGGGCAGGAGTTGATGATTGCGCAGCAAACGCAGTAGAAGCCGCAGGAACAGCAAACGCTAGTCCAGAAACCAGCGTTGCAACGGCAGCGAAAGCAGCAATCGCTTTCTTATTTAACATAACTCATCCTTTCTTCTTTCTCTTCACGAATAACGTGGGAGAATCTGAGCGCCAAAAAATCGCATTACGAAATTTCGACTTTTATACACTAAAAATGATGTATACAGCACTCAGAATACCCCCCCCCCGTAGCCCTAAATCAATATTTTCACACAACAACACGCGTCATTTTTTACACAAACTTTGCACAAATCAGCCTCATTCTTAAAGGAGTCGAATTCGACCCCTCTAAAATTCGGATTGTTAATACTCTCCCACAATCCCCATGAATCACAAGCAAAATTACAAAATCAAGCACAAGCCATATAACATCTAACAACTAGCAAAACTAGCATGCATCAGCGCATAAATACGATTTTATAAGATTTCATAGATAAGAAGCAACAAACTCGGATTATGATACAAACACACTACACAAACACACAAAACCATTGAAAACACTATGTTTTATAGTATATATTTCACGAAAATCAATGTCAATATATGCTGATTTTTCACCAAATCAAGGGTAAAAATATGCCGATTTTTCACGAAAATCGAGGTACAGCGCAATTTTACATTTAACAAAAACTAGCAAAAGCTGGAAGTCTACTTCCAAATTCTGCAAAACTAGCTAACATTTGGAAATCTACTTCCAAACTGCGGATCTCTTTGCGCAGCTACCTTCACACAACTATCTTCGCGATGCTACTTTTGCGCAACTACTTTTGCGAGGCAAGAGAATCAAGGCGAGCACGGAAGGACGGCCAATCAGTGCGCATTGCCGTGAGTAGCTTTAGCTTCTGCACATCGTCAATCGGCACCCACTTAATCTCCATGCTCTCGTCGTCGTGCGCGCACGGATTCACACAATGACCTGGCTTTTCAAACGCAAAAACCGTTGTATAACGCCAATTTCCGTGACTTTCGCAATACGCTCCAACAACATCAATGTCTTGAGACGTTATGTTCGCCTCTTCAAACGACTCGCGCAACGCGCCCTCAATCGCAGTTTCGCCATCAGATATTGCGCCGCCAGGAATCCCCCACGTGCCGCCTTCCGCGCTCCAAAGCGCGCGATGTTGCATAACAACGTGAGTCACGCGCCCAGTGGCCTCGTCTCGCCTAGCGAGCAACACGCCAGCCGCGCCATTATGACCCCAATGCTTGCGCCCACAATCGCACATAACCCATCCGTCTCCAGGCTGATGCACGTTTTCTTTAGGCACTTGTGCGGAAGCGGGATCGTCTTTAATCGCCTCGCCCTCTAGCTTGCGACTATTCCACAAATCTGGCCAAGCGTACCCAAGCTCCGAAACCATCTGCCTTAGCAGCGGCAAGCTGATTCCAAGAACACCATGCGGATCTCCCTGAATTCCCTCAATAAAAGCTCCACCAAAGCCTTCTAGCGTAAAGGATCCTGCCACTTCCAGCGGCTCGCCAGTTTCTACGTACGCGCGGATTTCCTCATCGCTCATATGCGCAAAAGTCACGCTTGCGCGGCTCACCTTGCACACGGTTTTGCCACTTTTTGCGTCGATTAAGCAATGACCAGTAAACAATTCTCCAGTTTTTCCGCTCATTTGCTTGATTCTCGCAGCAGCCACTTCGGGAGTATGCGGCTTTCCGTAGCATTCGCCGTCTAGCAAAAACATGGAGTCGCAGCCAACAATAAGCACGCTGTTGGAATCAGAAGAAGACTTATTCGCGTGCGCAAAATTGTGAATATCAAAAGTCTTAGTAGGCACTTTTACGCCCGAAAAATCGCGAGTTTGCGCGGTATCTACGTTATGAGTTATATGCGATTGCGAGTCACTTGCTAACGCGTTACTACCAGATTCAGAAGATTCAGATTTAGAAGATTCAGACTCAGCCTCCAGCGGATACCCCACAACCAAATCTCCACTAGCCGAAGCCGCTGCATTTGCAACAAGCTTCCACGACTCATACACTGCAAAAGCCTTTGCTCGCGCCAAAATCGAAACGCGCTCCTCGGCGCTCATCTGCTCCACGCTAGCGCCTCGCTCATTTGCAGCATTACGCAAAGCCGCTGGCTCATCTACCTCGCTCACGTGAATAACAGGAATCACACCTGCAGCAGCCAGCACCGCTCTTCTTGCAGGAGACTGAGAAGCCAAAATCAACGAAACTGCCATATTCCCCTCTTTTTACAACTTCAAACAAATTATTCGCAAATTATTGCAACACAGCTTGTAGTTGGCATTGCTCATTATGCATCTGAGCATCTCTCAAAATTAAAGACTGTAAATACTTGCTTTTATTTGGCAGGCCATCTCTCTTAGCTGCGCGAGAAATATACTCACTCCAAGATTTTGGAACACGAAAACGCTCTTGTACACTTATTTCGCGCTTTTCCTTTGAGTTTGGTCTACCTGGTCCAGATAAAGATGCAAATATTTCAGTTGCATCGGAATCTTCAGAAATCAGAGTTTGCATAATTTTTGCGGCATCTTCGCCTGAAAATTGTGCTACAGGTGGATTATTTGGAGCAGACACATTTTCATCAGCTAAATTCTCATAAATATCCATTTCAATCACCTCATTTGCCCCATTTTTTCCAATATTTAAACCATTTATCAGTCAAATGCTCTACGTGAAACACAAGAAAATCTTTACCTTGTGGCCTTGCAAGCACTTCAATTAAATCATCTTCCCACGCACCTGGATGCCTTAAACATATAACTAAAGCAACAACTGTTCCCTCCGAGCTAGGTGGATTTGACACGTCATTAGGATTAACTAAGGCAAACCATACAGGTTTAGCCATAGCTCTTCGTATCTCTTCCTCATTTAGATGATTTTCATCAAAATGTTTGTACGCAGATTTGGGATCAAATCTAATAACCATTAATTAAATGTACCACAATTTATTGACCTGATAATTATGCAAATATTTTTGCAAACTACGCGCGAGATGCCGTTACGCCGTGCGAGTCAATTTTTACGTGCAAAATCTTCCAATCGCAGCCACTCAAAAGCGGTTCTGCAATTTTTTCTATTTTTCCAGCTACAGTTTCCGCACTTTCTATTTCCGCACTTTCTATTTTTTCGCTTATATTAGTAGCGTTATTTTCCCCTACGGCTGCTTGCGACTTTTCCTCGTAGAACACCGCTGCGCAAGATCCAGCTCCAGAAATCGCAGCCGCAAACCCCTTGTCTCGCAAAGCTTTTACCAAATCCCAAGTTGGTTGCATAAGACTTGCTCGGTATTGCTGGTGAATAGCGTCTTGAGTAGCCATAAAAAGCAAATCGTTTCTGGAAAGAGTTGTTTTTGCGCAAGAATCGCAAGCAGCCGCAGAGTCACCAAAATCGCAAGAATCAGCAAATGCGCTAAAATCTCCAAAATCACCAAATGCAATCGGCAATAAGCAAGCGCGCGAAACGTTAAACACAGCATCTGCGTACGGCACTTTTTCTGGAAGCGCTTTGCGAGCCATTTGCGTTGAAAGAGTAAAGTTTGGCACAAAAATCGTTGCGCGAATTTGATTAGAAACGCTGTATCGAACAGTGTGGAACTCACTGCCACTCTTCCAACTGGTTGTTAATCCGCCAAAAACCGCTGGAGCAACGTTGTCTGGGTGGCCTTCAATTGTAGCTGCAAGCTCAAAAATCGCCTGCTTGTTAAGATTCCCATTATGCGCAAAAGCCCAAGCTGCAGCTACGCCCGAAACAATCGCGCTTGCAGAAGACCCCATTCCGCGCGCTTGTGGAATGCGATTATGCGCTTCTAGAGTAAATCGCAAACGCGGCAAGCCAAACGCTTCGCACGCTTTGCGGAACGCGCGAACAACAAGATGCGTCTCGTCTTTTGGCAACGAATCTTCGCCTTCGCCGTGAATAATCACGCGAACATCTTGCGAATCATCAAGCGAATCATCAAGCGTAAAAACTAGCGAATCCGCATAGTCAAGCGCAATTCCTTCAACATCAAATCCCGACCCAAGATTTGCGCTGGTTGCTGGCACGCAAACTGACACACTGTTGCATACTGGTTTCATTTCGCACCTTTTCCTCTCGAGCAGCCTACTAAATTACTTAATTACTTAATTACTCGATCACCCGATTACTCAATAATTCGCAATGCAAGAGGCTTTGCACACACAGCATCCACCTTTTTCAAATCCGCAAGAATTGCGCTCAAATCCGCCTCTGTGCAATCTTTTACAAGCACGCGCAAATCGCCAGGGCCGCCGATTCCGCAAGCTGGGCAATCACCTTCGCCATCGTATTGAGTTTGGCAAAGCATAGGCAATCGTTCCGCGTTAACTCCGTGCTCCGCAAACACATCCATCACTTCGCTGCAAAGAGCCAGCGAAGTATCCTCCATGCTGCATCGCACAACAAAATCCGCACGAATCGAACGCGTGGAAGCCAAAGATTTGGCGTTATACATTGGCACGCTAGCATCGTTGCAGCCGCGCGCTATGTTTCTAGCAGCTCCAACAATATCTCCAACAACCGCGCTTGCTGTTGGAGCGCCACCAGCGCCGCGGCCGTAGAACATAAGATCATCCGCCGCTTGCGCTTTAACAAAAACGGCGTTAAAACTGCCATGAACGGAAGCCAGCGGATGCTCTTTGCTAACCAACGCTGGGTAAACGCTTGCGCTCACTGCGCCACGCGTGTCGCTTGCAACCGCCGCAAGCAGCTTAATCACACGATTTTGCGCACTTGCTGCCGCAATATCTTCAGCCGTAATCGCGCTAATTCCTTCAACGCTAACGTCATCAATGCTTATTGGCATCTGGAATGCAAGCGTTGCCAAAATCGCAGCCTTGTTTGCTGCATCAAATCCTTCAACGTCTCCTGTAGGGTCCGCCTCCGCATATCCCTTTTCTTGAGCTGCGCGCAAAGCCGAGTCAAAATCAAGCCCGCGAACCGTCATCTCGTCAAGAATGTAGTTTGTAGTTCCGTTTACGATTCCAAAAATTTGCGTGATTTTGTCGCCCACAAGCGACTCTCTAAGTGGGCGCAAAATCGGGATTGCGCCTGCAACAGACGCCTCAAAGCTTAAATCCACTCCGTTTTTTTGCGCGCATTCATATAGTTCTGGGCCAAACTTTGCAAGCAACGCTTTGTTTGCTGTTACAACCGATTTTCCGCATTCTAGAGCGGTTTTTACAAATGTGTGCGCTGGTTCCAAGCCTCCAATTAGCTCAACGATTATGTCTATATCTTCGCGTTTACAAATCGCTCCTGCATCTGCGCTTAAAAGATCTTTGGCAATCCATGGCGCGTCCACGTCTTCTGGATGCAAGCACGCAACTGCCGCAAGCTCTAGCGGAGCGCCGATTCTTGCAGATAGTTCAGCGTTTTCTTCCACTATTAGACGCGCTGTTTGCGATCCTACCGTTCCAGCGCCTAAAAGACCCACTCGAATTGGATCTGCGGCAAAGCAATCGTCATTTGCACATTGAGCGCTTTCTAAATTGTTTTGGTCTAACATAGACGCCTCCTAACTTAAATCAATATTCAATTAAATAAATTCAATTTGCACAAACAGCACAAACAAATTCAGCTTGCACAAACAGATTCAGACTACGCAAACACCCTACACAAACAGCTTATAGATTCAGTCTACACAAACAACATAAGCAGATTCAGCAAAACGGACGCAATCAAGAATCCCATAACGCCAACAGTTCCATAAAGTGCTTTTGTTCCAGCAGTGCCACGAATCTCTAGCGGCGAATCGTAGAATTCAAGATACCTCTTGCGGCGAGCAAGTAGCACAATTCCAAACACAAACATAACAATCATAAACATTGCATAAAGGCCTATAAACATAAATCCAGGAGCCAAATCCGCAATCTCATGAGTGTTCAAATTTTCAACCTTAATAAGATCTCCATTTGAATCCATCATGTTGTTTGAAATCCACATTGCTATAACGCTGCCTTGGAAGTTTACAATCATATGCAAAAACACGCTGTATCTAAGCTGCGATGTACGAACGTACATGTATCCAAACACAAGACCAAGCCCAAAAGCGTAGAAGAATTGGAACATATTCATGTGGAAAAGCGCAAACGCCAATGCAGAGAACACAATCGCACGCTTTTCGCCATACACGCGCAACCTGTCTATAATTTGCTTTCTAAACAGCCACTCTTCCACAACTGGAGCTAAAAATACCACAAAAAGCAGCGTTTCCCACACGTTTCCGCCTGCTACAATATCTGCAATCCTGTTCTCGGCTTTTCCGCCAGAAATAAGCGCGGAAGCAACAAGCCCAATGTAACTTCCTGCATACATTATTGGCACGCTAACAGCAAAGAATCCGCCAAATTGGCGCAAAGACATAGTAAACTTGCGAGTTTCTACCGCTGGTGTACGCCTTAGAACAAGCATTGCAAGAGGCAACGCTATTAGGTATTGCGCAACATCCGAAGAAACAAATGAGCTTAGCGAAGGTGTTAAAACGCCTTTTGGAACAAACATGCTAATCAATTCGCCAATTAAAAGCGTTGCAAGAATCCACGTAAATAGGAACACGCACAGCGACACTCCTACAGATCCTTGACGCTTGCGCGCAATCGTATACGCGTCTGGATGCTGCTTGTTTGCAAGCTTACGCTGTTTACGCATTTTTACCTCCGACTAGTCTAAAATAACGCCTTCAATAAGCTTTGTGATTAAATCGCTGTAGCTTATTCCCGTTGCTTCCCAAGCTTTTGGATACATGGAAATTGGCGTAAATCCAGGCATTGTGTTGATCTCGTTAAGGATTACGCGACCGTCTTTAGTCACAAAAGAATCCACGCGACTTAGTCCTCTGCCGTCTGCCGCCTTAAATGCTGCGAGCGCCGTTTTGCGAACGCGTTGCAAAGTCTCTTCTGGCAAATCTGCTGGAACTTCAACGTGCGAAGCTGCAGAATCCATATATTTGCTGTCAAAATCGTAGAACTGGTCTTCGCCAGCCTGGCGCTTGTCGAGCACAACCTCTCCAGGCCAGCTGGCTTTTGGCTCTTCACCATCGCGTGCCGCAAGAACAGCGCACTCAATTTCTCGCGCATCAATTCCCTGCTCTACTAGCACTCGCCAATCGTGCTTTGAGGCCTCATAAACGGCATCTGCTAAGGCCTTAGCATCGCGCGTTTCTATTTTTGTAACTCCAAAACTAGACCCTGCACGGCTTGGCTTTACAAAAAGCGGATACTCTAGTTTTGCTTCTTCAACTTGCTCAAGAATTTCGTTTGCATACGCGCCGAAGCGATTTGCCGCGTCGCTTGCAAACGTGCGCGCGTCCAGTGCGATTCCAGGAGCCACAGCAATTCCCGCAGCCTTAAAAAGCTGCTTTGCGTAGTATTTATCCATGCACGCAGCTGAGGCCAAAACTCCGCAACCAACGTACGGAACTTGCATCATTTCTAGCAAGCCTTGCAAAGTGCCATCTTCACCGTTTGGCCCGTGAAGAACTGGGAAAACAGCGTCAATATGACCTAAGCTTGCAAGCGTGCCATCCGCCTCTCGCACCAAAAATCCGTCGGCGCCCTTTGCTGGGTCTAGCACAACATCGCGCGTTTCTGCGGTTTTTGTGATTACTGGCAGCTCGCCTTGCTCCATGTGGAAGTTTCGCGGATCTTCGCCGCCAACAATCCACTCGCCTTGCTTTGTGATTGCAATGCGCACGATTTCAAATCGACTTTCGTCTACAGCACTGAGCACTCCAGCAGCCGATATGCAAGAAATCGAATGTTCGTCTGCTTTACCGCCGTACAAGAACACTACACGCTTTTTAGTCATTTTTTTCCTTTTATATTTTGAATTATTTTAGTTATCTTTGATTATTATTTTTGCTTGCGATTTACACGCTTATACGCTTGCGACTTACACACGGCTTTCGCGCTTCACTACTCCTCGCAAACATCGTTATCAAAAAGCATTGCAAGCATCTCTTGGCAAGAGATTCCTTCTTCTAGCACGCGAGCCATTGCGCTTGCAAGCGGAGTTGCAACTCCCAAACGCTTGCCCATTGCCACAACAGCGCTAGTAGTTGGAACGCCTTCCGCAACGCCATTACTCACAGCGGTTGCTTCTTCAACGCTCATGCCTTTTCCAAGATTTGATCCAAAAGTGTAGTTGCGGCTTAGAGGAGATCCGCAAGTTGCCACTAAATCGCCAAAGCCTGCAAGTCCTGCAAAAGTGCGAGAACCCGCGCCTTCCGCAACGCCCAATGCCGTCAACTCTGCAAGACCGCGCGTTTCAATCATCGCAGCCGTATTTTCGCCGTATCCTGCTCCTCGAGCCATGCCAACTGCGAGCGCAACCACGTTTTTAAGCGATCCGCACATTTCTACGCCAATCACATCTGTTGAAACAAACGCCTTAAAGTAGCTGTTTGAGCAAGCTTTTGCAACCACTTCGGCATTTGCGCGATTCTCGCACGCAACAACCGCCGCCGCATGCTGCCTTAGTGCCACTTCTTTGCTTAAGTTTGGCCCAGATAGCGCTGCAAAACGGTTACGCGGCAAGTTCAAAGCTTCGCACACAACCTCGTCCATGCGCTTGCCTGTTGTGCGCTCAATGCCTTTCATAAGCGAAACAACAATCGCATTTTGCGGAATTTTGCCAGCAAATTCTTCTAGCGCAACGCGCGCAAACTGTGCTGCAATCGCAACTACTACAATGTCTGCGTTTGCTACAGCTTCTGCGCGATCCCCCGTAGCTGTAATGTTTTCTGGCAAACGCTCTACGATTGGCAGCCTAACTTCGTTGCGGTGATTGCTACGAATGCCTTCAACAATTTGCGGCTCTATAGCCCACATTGTCACTTGATTTCCCGCGTCTGCAAGCACCTGCCCAAACGCCGTACCCCAAGCTCCAGCACCCAACACCGTAACGTTCATGTTTACGCCTAGCCTTTCGATTTATGAGTTTGTAAACTACTTTGGTCGTAAGCCATTTGTAGCGATTTACAACTAGTCAAGTTATAGTCAACTTAGTCAACTCGTAGCAAACTTAGTTAATTTGTAGTCAACTTAGTCAACTTTTAATCACACTATTACATAATTCTACACAGTGCGCTTTACGGGCATTTTGTGAAGACTTTATTAGTGATTTATTAGTGATTTATTAGTGATTTGCTTACGATTTTCTAATAACTTATCACTGATTTATCAACGATTTGCTAACGACTTATCAACGACTTATCGCTTATCGAATCACAAATTTACAATCGCTATTCTTTAACTCTTTTCATAAGCTTGTAATCGAAGTATCCAGCTGGCGATTTTTCGCCGCGAATCTCTTCCATAATTTCCGTCATGCGCACGCGTACGCGACGAGCCAGCTCTGCAGCAGACTCCATAGGCGGCAAATCGCCCCAATGCTCCATATCTTCAAGAAGATCCGAATAATCAAGACGCGCATCGTAGCACATTACAACGTTTTTCTTTGGCCACGGCCACCAATGATTAATGCTTGCAGCACCCCACGTAACAGCGCAAAATAGCGGAATTTGATGCCCAAGTCTGCGCGATGCTTCGAGCGCAATAATGCCGATTCCTGGCTTCATGCTCATAGGCCATTTTTGAGGGTCGCGCGTAACTGTTCCTTCTGGCCATACGCTAAGCGGCCTGCCATTTGTTAGGATTTTAATCGATTCTTCTTCGATTTCGCGCGCTTTTCCGCTTCTGCGCGGAACTGGTTGCATGCCAACAAGCTGGAACCATTTTCCCATGATTGGCCAATTCGCAAGCTCTGCTTTTGCCATGTATCGCGGACGGCGGCCTTGGTGGAATAGAGAAGTCATTGGCACAAAAACGTCGAACATTGTAACGTGCGTGCAAGCGGTTATAAACACGCCTTCTTCTGGCACATTCTCTAATCCCCATGCGCGCACTTTGCAACGAGATCTAAGCACGCGAGATGTTCCTTCAAGCAATCGTTCGGTTGCCTTTGGATTTTGCGCGTTGATTTCTGCCGTATTTGGCGTCCGCGCGCCCGTTGGGTAGTAATAAGTAGGGTCAACTAACTTGTGTGCGCGCGCTAAGCGTTCTACTTGCTCATCGCTGAGCGGCTTAACTGCGCTTCTAGGCGAAGGTTTTCCTTTAGATACCATACGTCTATTGTGCCGCAAACTATAAACCGCAAAATCTTCCATAAGCACACTACATGATTACGCCAGGTGCTGTAGAGATTCGAGATTTTTCGCAGCGGATGAAGCGTTTCGTTCGCGCGGTCTAAGCGCGCGAACGTCTTCGCCGCACGTAAAGTCCACTGGACTTTACGTTTGAGCGGCTCAGCGAATCGAAGTGCATTCGCGCGCTACGCTTTAAGCGCTCATGCAAGTCGATTCGCAGTCCTCCGATGGTGATTCGCTGAAGCAGCAAGAAAAATCGAGAATCTCGGTGATAAAAGCCACGCAAAAGTCCTAGATATCCAGAAGGTTTGATGTATTTCTCTACGAGCAATAAATAGCGCCGTACTAAAACCTAAAACCTTAGAATATTAACGTTCATAAACCATACGCAAAAGTGTTTCGTTCGCGCGGTCTAAGCGCGCGAACGTCTTCACCGCACGTAAAGTCCACTGGACTTTACGTTTGAGCGGCTCAGCGCGCCAAATTGCCTTCTCGCGCTACGCTCTAAGCTCGAAGGCAGGTTGGCGCGCCTGCGAGGAGAGAAATACTCAAACCTCGCGCAACAGCAAATAGAGAAAATCGCTCGCGCGGATTAGCCGCGCTCACGTCTTCGCCGCGCAGAAGCAATGCTTCTGCCTTGAGCGGCTCAGCGCTTTGAAGGAGCTTGAAATGCATTATGCAATTTCAAGCTCAGTCAAATCGTGCAACGACTGATCGTAGTTTTGGCACAATCCTCGCTACCAACCCGTGTTTAGGCGAGCACACCCACGCTAGAACAAACATAAAAGTCGCAACCAAAACGATTGTTCCGCCAGTGGCAGTGTCTAAACTCCAAGACAAGTACATTCCAAGAATCGAAGAAGCGCACCCAATAGCAGGCGCTAAAATCATCATCTTTCCAAGTCGGTCAGTAAGCAATCGCGCAGTCGCCGCAGGCGTAATCAAAAGCGCTAAAACAAGCACGTTTCCAATTATTTGCACAGATACTACTACAGCAATAGCAACTAAAACGTATAGCATTCCATCCAACCACGCTACTGGCAAGCCCATTGCGCGGCTTGTTTCTCGGTCCATCGAAACGCATACTAGCTCTTTGTGGAACATCATTAAAAGCGTTACGATTATTAGTCCTGTTATTGCTACTACAGCGATGTCGGAGTCTGGGATTCCCGTAATGGAGCCAAATAGGAACGATTCTAGGGATCCTGCATAGCCAGAAGCTTTTGATATTACTACGATTCCCAGCGCAAAGGCAGACACAAAAAATACGCCTATAAACGAGTCTTCGCGAAGCCTACGATTTTGGCTAAAGATTGATACGATTAGCGCGGTTGCAACTCCTGCGAGCGCGCCGCCAAACAGCAAGTTTCCTTGCAACACAAACGCGATTGCAAGTCCTGGAAAAACGGAGTGCGCTACTGCGTCTCCAATAAACGCCATTCCGCGCAGCACTACGTAGCATCCTACAACTCCGCATATTACGCTAGAAAGGCACGCCACTATAAGTGCTTTTAGTAAGAACCAAAGGTCTGGGTTTGT
This sequence comes from Gardnerella sp. c12Ub_1, assembly GCF_055804375.1. Lineage (NCBI taxonomy): Bacteria > Bacillati > Actinomycetota > Actinomycetes > Bifidobacteriales > Bifidobacteriaceae > Gardnerella > Gardnerella sp. c12Ub_1. The sequence continues at coordinate 906,104 of NZ_JANUZC010000001.1, forward strand.
AAGGTCTTGTATAAAGTCGATTGGAGATAGCATTATTTTTCTACCACACTTTCATGCGCCATAACGCGCTCAACTGCTTTGATTAGTGGATTTTGCGGAGCTACGTGGAAGGTTCGTACCCACTGTTCTGTTTGCAAATTTTGCGGCTCATCGTCGCCCACAATAGTGCCATCAAATAGCATTATTCTCGAGCATGAGTTAATTGAGCCAATAATGTCGTGCGAGCTCATCAAAATGGCTTCTCCCGACTTTGCTAAATCCAAAAAAAGACTTGTGAGCAGCTCTTGAGTGGGCATGTCTAAGCCTGTAAATGGCTCATCTAAAAGAAGCAATCGCGGCTGCCCAGCAAGAGCGCGCGCAACGAGTACGCGCTGCCTTTGACCACCCGAAAGCTCGCCGATTGTGCGATCTCTAAAATCCGCCATTCCTGTGCGCTCAAGAGAAGCGAGTGCTATCTCGTAGTCCTCTGTTTTTGCACGACGAACGTAGCCAATATGACGAATGCGTCCCATCATTACTACGTCTAGTACGGAAAGTGGGAAATCCCACGCAATATCGTGGCGTTGCGGCACGTATCCAACGTTGCTTACTCGCGGATTAATCGAAGATTCACTGCTTTTATTAGCGTGTACTTCCAGCTTTCCAGAATGCGGTATTAGCCCCATAATCGCGCGGAAAAGCGTTGTTTTCCCAGCTCCATTTGCGCCAAGAAGCCCCACAAATTCGCCACTTTTAATCGTAAACGAAACGTCTTTTACAACAGTGCGGCTGCCGTAACTTACGCTTAAGTTTTGCGCGTTTATAACAGTATTCGCGTCCATACTTGCGTCCATATTTCCCTCGTCAATCCTCATCGCTTAAATCCAACTTAAATCCAACATCAATCTCACTTAAATCTCACTTCAAACACTTTGCTAAAGAATCCGCATTCGCTCGCATCATATCCGCATAAGTTCGCACTTTAGAATCGAAAGCGTCTCCATAAATCGGGCAAACTTTTACGTGCGCTTGCGCCGCAAGCTCTTTAAGCACAGACGAACGCGAGATCAAATTCGGCTCCAAAAACACAGCTGGAATCTCTAAATCGCGCAAAATCTGCTGCAATCTACGCCTATCTTGCACACTCGGCTCGCTCGAAGGATTAATCGTTACAAATCCTGCAATATTCACGCCGTAAGTCTTACCCAAGTACGCAAAAGCGTCGTGCGTTGTAACCAAATTGCGCTTCTCTTTTGGTATTGACGCCAATTTTTTCCGCATATACGCGTCTACATCTAACAACTTGTTAATGTATCGGTCCGCATTTTCGCGATATTTACGAGCATTTTTAGGGTCCACTTCGCAAAGGCGATCTGCGATTGTTCGCACGTATGCTATGCCATTTTTTACAGATTGCCACAAATGCGGGTCAATATCTCCGTGAACGTGCTTTCCTAAAACTGCTTGCGGCAGCTGATAAATCTTCTGCCTTGCAGCTCCCAAAAACCTGTATCCCTGCTCGGCTGGTATCTCTTTTAGCGCGTTAGTCGGAACTTCTACAACAACATCGCGCGGCGCATAATACACGCGTTTTGGCGCAGCGGAGCGTTTTTCTTGCAAAGTATCTACGCGGTACACAAATCCGCGTTTTGCTAAGTCGTAAGCTAAATCTGCATGACCTTTGTTCAGCACTACGCTAGCTCCACGCTTTTTGGCTATTTTTTGCGCGTTTACGCCTACAGCAAATCGCATTTTGGTGTTTCCAAGGCTAGAAACTACCTCGTTTTGCGCGTTTAGCATGTCGGCGTGCAAGTCAAGTGTGTATTCGCCTGGCTTGCTAAATGCCCAGCTTAAATGCGTGTGCGCGTCTGCTGGCAAGTCTACGTGGTCGTTTGCGCTTATTCCGTTTGCGCTGTTAAAGTATGTTTCTACGCTTCCAAAAGTGCCAGTCAAATATGCAAATAGCGCGCCAGGCCCTTTTACTTTTGTTGCTGTTAAGCGTATTCTGTCGGACCTTTTCATGCTGTATGCGTTTGGCTTTATTACAGTTGCGCGACCTTCTTTTGTTGCGGTAGATGGCGCGTTTGATTGTGAAGATTGACCTGACTTTTCTAGTTGGCTAGCTTGTTTTGAATTTGTTTTTGTTTTATTGAGATTGTTTAGCGAAGCTAGTCCACCAGCCGCCGCCGAGGGCGATTCTTCCGCACGCTTTTGCGTATTTTCACTTGTAGCGCCTTGCGCGCTATGCGCTTCCTCGCTCGGCTGCGCAGCCATGCGTTCTGTAGCAAGCCCTAGCCAAATCGTGTCTAAAGACACGTCTTCTATCATCGGAATAATATCTGCCGCGTGCTTAACACTTTCTTCCGCAAGTTGCACATTTGGCACACCTTTTCGCAAATTCACATCTAAAGCTGTAATTACGCCGTGTTCTTCCAGCATCATGTAGTTGCTAAAAGCTACATCCGCGTACACAACATCTCTAATTGAGCGCAAACGCGGCTCGTACGAATGTGGATCCGCGTTGTCTGGCACAATCGCGCTCACATTTGCCGCGTCTCCTGCCACATTCGCAACCATATCTCGCAAAACGCCTGTAGTTGTAACTACATTAATGCGACCATCGCGATGTACTGCACGATTCCCATTAGCACTACCACAAGCAGAAAGCGGCAAAATAAGCGCAACGGCTGCAATTGCAGCAAGCGAAGAGAACAAAGTTTGCTTTACTTTTTTGGGCTTACGAATCACCCTTACACACTCCTACTACTAATAGCGCAACAACCAGTTGAAGCTAACAAGTCCACGCTTGTGTAGATACCAAATTCCTGCACCCAAAACGCCAAGCACAGCAATAATTCCACCAGCAAGAAGCGAATAAGCAAGTGAAGGATTTCGCTTAAATAATCCTGTTACACCTTTTGCTTCAGACTTCACAACATCGTCATTATCGTTCAACTTCTGTCGGTACAAACTTTTAGCAAGTCTCTTGTTACTAATTTTTGAAACAAGACCTTTATGCTTTTTAGCTTTTCTTGGCAATTGTTTTCCAGAGTGTGAATTATTTGATCCAAAACCACGACCACCAACAAAAGAATTTCCACCACCAACGGCACCTATTCCATGGCCGCCATTATTTCCGCCGGAACGAGGCAAATTAGCAGGTTTTGGTGGATTATAAGGTGCAGAAGGATCAAACTTTTTGCCTTGTGTATCCTTTCTTTCATTACCTTCGCCGCCGTCAGCATACCCCATTGGTGTTTCTTGTGGATCTACACCGACAGCAACATGAATATTGCGAGTTACTGTAGAATTCCCGTCAGAAGCTTGGAATTGCAATGTGTAATATCCCGGTTCGTCGAAATCCCAATTCGCATGAGCATGCGTATTTGCAGGTATCGTATAATCTGTTGCTCCTTGAGTGGAGAAAATCTCTTGATCTCCACCGCCCAAGCCGCCAAACATCCAGACACGTACATTTCCAGGACCTTCAACTCCTGTTAGGCTCAATTGAGTTGGCTTATGCGGATTCATAGACTGATTATTCCAACCCATCCATGGCACACCATCAATTTGTGTTTGCGGTATACGATACACGCCGTTAGTTTTACCAGCATCACCAACTGCGAATACAACTGTATCCGGGTCTCTAAAGACGTGGCTTCCTGTCACATCTTCTTGCACAGCCATATCAACTTTATTTGAATCGCCAGTATATACAGCAATATCAACGTGACCATGATCTATAACAAGTTTGTCGCCCTTGATGTCTTTGAACTTTGTCACAGCAGATTGCTGACTTTGAGAAACTTGCTTTCCGTTTTTAGCGTTATGTTCCCCATTAATAAGAACACCGTTATTACTTCCAAGAAGTCCTTGTTGTTGCATTTTTGCTCCAGGCCATGGAGTCACATACACAGTGTTGTTGTTACCATTAATGAAGAAAGATCCGTTACTTTGTTGCACATTAATGCTGTGATCCTCACTTTGAGAATCATCATTATCATCTGAATCTTCTTCGTCGTCTTCGCCACCGTCAAAAGATGCGCCATCATAATCAGCAAAATCCCCAGCTGTTACATCATGATTAGTGACGTGGAATGTATAGACTTGCTCAGAACTTTGCTCCTCGTCACCAACGGTAGTAGTAGCCTTCATTTTTAGCTTGTACACACCAGGACGGTTAAAAGACCAATACATGTGCGAATGCTTTCCACTACCACCATCATCAGTAATGTCAACATCTTTCGGCCAGTTTTCAGCAGAGCCGAGCATTTTCTCATAATCGTCACCGCTGCGACTGTACATAAAAACTTCGCCGTTGTGGGGTGCTTCGATACCAGTTAATGACAGTTTGACTGTTGGATTAATTTTTGTAGAACCAGCTCCCTCATATAACGGTCTAGTATCTAAACCAGGCCATAATGCACCAGTATTTCCAGCTCCAGATTGATCAAAGAACCAGACTACACCTTCGCGAGTTGTTGCGTAGATTTCTTTTATTATCGGATCGTTCTCATCTTTGGAAAACTGCATGATATTTTTAGAGCCGACTTCAAAAATAAGTCGATTCGTATCATACCGAGTGCCATTATGATCTTCACTTTCAAACGCATCGCCCAAGGTACCTAATACCATGCGCTTGCTTGTAACATCAAAGAAAGTTGCAAAAACGTCAGTATGACCTTTATACGCGTGGCATATTGTAGCTTTACTATCAGCCGCAGGTTGCGAAGCAGTTTTATCTAAGCGAGCAGCGGCACACGCTTCAAAATTAGCTTTCTTTATTTCGGCAAAATCTTTAGAAGATTTCTTTCCGCTTACAACAGTTGCGTCACTACCATTGTCAGCAAAAGCCGTGGGAGTTCCCATCATCATGCCACACAAGCACACGCCCACCAACAAAGCGCGAGATAATTTCTTTATACTATTACGAACCATTTTCGTCACACCATTATTTCCACTGAGTACCATCAGATTGCATATTGTCTGATTGAGAATATTGAGAATTATTAATTGGTGACATTATTGTCGTTTCTTGATCACTCACTAGATTTGACAAAGTATTGTCACCATTTGCATTATTCACAGAATTTGCATTATTTGCATACTGTTGATTAGCTTGTGCAGAAACTTGCTTAGCAAGCGCAAGATTTCGTGCTTTCTTGCTTTTAACTACAGCTATTAGTACAAAAATCACAATAATTACGGCAATAATAGCCACGAAAATACCTACGATTTGAAGAACTAAAGCTGTATCGTCACTTTTTTCAGATACTTTGTGAGAATGCTTATGCTTGTTGTGAAGGAGTTCGTGATGATGATTAGCTTCATCTTTTTCGGATTCATCGTTATCTTCTTCATCTTGACCCTCTTCATCGCCCTCGTTGCCACTTGCTCCAGCAGCACTCGCACCTAAAGCAGCATTAGGATCGGTATTATCTCCAACCGCAAAATTAAGAACACGCGTATCGCTTACTGCGCGTCCATTTTTAAGCTTTCCTGAAAAAGTAAGCTTCACATGATAAATTCCAGGCTTAGAAAACACCCAATTCACGTGAGTATGAGCGTTGGCTTCAATCCAGCTGTTTTGCGGATATCCTTTAGTACTATCCCAAAGTTGCTGTGGATTGTTGTTGCCATTTTCTAAGTAAACATGCAGTTTACCCGGACCGCTTACTCCTTCAAGAGAAAGGTTTGCACCGCGATCGAGCTCGTTAAGCACGCCACCTTCCTGCGTATTCCAACCAAGCCACGGCACATCAGGATTTTGAGTTTGTGGAATTACGTAAAGCTTGGTTCCAGGCTTTTCGCCAATAAAACTGTAGGCAGCATCATCAGGCATAGGAATTATTGAATTGCTACCTAATTTAAATACCACATTTTCTGGGTCTCGCCACACTGGTTCGTCACCAGTATCATCGCGAATCTTCAATTTCCATTTGCCGTCGATTAGCGTTGGTCCAAAATCAGCATGACCTGCTTGAATCATAACTGGCTGATTGCCTTCATTAGCATAAGCAGTTTCCTGCATTGGATTTGGTACACATAAAGATGCAACCAAAGTTACTAAAGAAAATATGAGTGCAAGCAACGCAGTAGAATATACATGCTTTCGTTTTACTTGCAATGTTTCATTTTGTTTGTAATTCATTATTTAAACTTTCTAGTAATAATACGAATATTATTTACAACAATTTCAATTTAGAACGTATCAATGCTCCGCATGCGCCAGTTATTGTGCATAAGCCGACGCTCGCACCTGAAGCTGCAACCGCAACCCACTTAGTCGAGGAACCATCACCTTTTGTATCATCTGAATCATCTTCATACGCTTCATCAGATTCTTCGTTGTATTGCCTTGCACCTTGCAAAGCATGACGTTCAGTATTCTTAACAAAATCAGAGTTATTGACAGAACTATTTTTAGACTTATTGCCAGAATTATTATCTGTTCTTACGAAATTACGAATAGTCTGTCCACTTTTCTTAGAGCTCTTGTTCTTAGTATGAGTTCCGCTTGAATTTTCTGTTCTTGTAAAAGAACTAGAATCAGAACTAGCACCACTTTGCGTATTATTTTTAGAATTATTCTTACGATTAGTGCGGTTAATCTTATTGCGATTCTTCTTTGTGCGCTTGAATTTTCTGTTGGATTTCTTAAAGAAATTAGATTCGAATTGGAATCCACCATTAGAACTAGATCCAAATAGTCCCGAATTTGCAGTGCCGCCGAATACACCTTTCAAAAAGTTCTTTCCACCAACAAAATGCTTAGTCTTATTTTTGCGCTTATTATGACGCTTCTCATGGTGCTTTTTCCCGTGAGGGTTCTCATCATCTTCAGAATCAGAACCGCTTTGATTATCATCGCCATCATTGTTATGAGAGTGAGGAACGCCCTTCATCTCAATAACATAATCGCAAAACTCATCAAACATTTTATTGCGGTAAAGTTCACCGTTCTTTAAAACTAAGGAAGGACGAATCGTTGCACCTTGCATTGACGCATCAAGTTTTAGCTCCAACTTGCTGTTCACGGCACCAGGAATGCGCTTAAATTCGCTTTCTCCTTCCTTTTTTATCAACCAAACATAATCTTTAACAATGGAAGTTACTGGACTTGTCGGATCGTCAATTGGCGCACCGGTAACACCGTCGGTTGCAACATGAGGGTTAAGCAATAATGTTTTCGCGTGTAAAGTATCCCCTGGTTTGAAACGCTTATAAGGAGCAATTGCTTTTACTACAGGATGTCCGTCAGCACCGTGATCTTCAACGGCGATGGTTGCAGACGCAGTATCTTTTCCAACTTGCGTTTCACCTTCAGTTGCGTGAGCATACACTTTCATCTTGTTCATTGCAGGCTCAGCTGGAAGCTGCAATCTCTCAGCAAAAAGAGTGGTTCCATACGCGTCAGGACCTTCGTCAGCACGCACATATCTCCACTCAATACGAGCGCCCTTTGGTTTGTTAACTACTTTTAAGTCTAAACCACCATAACCTTCGTATGAATGATAATGCGGATGAGGTCCGGAATCACGAATATTGCCGATGCGCATATCGCCGCCATCGTCTTTATCCGTGTCTTTATGATCTTTGGAAGCTTCGTGCGCTTCTTCATCATCGTCAGGATTAATAAAATCACCGCGACGGTGCAAATCAAGCGTTTCCGTAATGCCAGAAGCAGGTACTTCGCCTGAATATGTATCTTCTACTTCAAAAGTGTATTCTGCAGGTTCGGTTGTGATCTGCTTCTTAGTGTTCTTATTTGTAATAGTTGCTGCTACTTTTAGTTTGTAAACGCCAGGCTGCGTAAATCCCCAGTTTGCATGCACGTGGCCAGCAGTATGTTGGTGAATTACGCCAGGTAGCATAAATCGACTGCCATGAGTATCAGGTTCGTCGTCTAAATCGTTCTCTTCAAACGATAATTTCTTCGAATTTTTACCAGCACCATCGGTAGTCCAAAGCAGAATGCGCCCGTTCATTGGTCCAGTAACTTGCTGAATTGCAATATCTGCTGTTGCGTCATCTGCGTGAGGTGCGCCAACTAAAGTTGCAGCATAACCTGTGTCCCAACCCGGGAAGAGAGGATTTCCTTTTTGATTTCCGGAGCTATCGAGATAGTAGTATTCAGTAGCGAGCGCAGGAAGCTGCGATTTTGTAGTATACGTGTTTTTTGCTACGTGCAAAGTAGTGTTTTCAGGCTTTAAGAAAGTGGCACCGTCTTTTTCGACGGCCATAATGAACTTACCATTGTATTGAATTGGGTAAAATACGTCCGTATGGCCGTGACTTAGCACTTCCTTTTTTGTAGGATCGTATTTTTCACCAGGATTACTATTTTCTAATGCAACTGCCGGTAAAGCTGCACTAAATCCTGATGCGAGCACGGCAATGGCAAGTATTGCAACACTTGCCATTGCAAAAGCACGTTTCACAATATTCCTAATGACCTTAGTCATAATTATTATTTCGCTCTCTACACTTCATCTTCTCTATTTCGCCTATTCGCGCTCTTCTTTCACGAATGACTATGGAAGACATCTTTACAACGTCTATCAATAATAATAATGATTCTCATTAATAGTCAAGTCGACACTCCGAATAAACAAAAACGCTGGCAGCTCAAAGCAACCAGCGTCGATTATTTTTAATAACTATTTATTAATTATTTAAATAGTTTGTAGCTAAAATTCTCAGCCTTCTACAATATCTGCATTAAGACAAGTCTTAAAGTGACGCAAAGCCCACTCGTGACCTTGTGGATCAAAGCTTGCAACTGCATCTTTGTGAACCACAATCTTGAAGCCAAGATTATACGCATCAACAGCAGTGTGGAGTAAGCAAATATCCGTGCAAACTCCCACCAAATGCAGCTCCTCAATATGACGTTCGCGCAGCTTAATCAGCAAATCCGTGCCATTAAACGAAGAGTAGCGAGTTTTATGAATGTAATACACGTTGCTTTTATCTTTATTTGCCTCATAAAAATCACCAAGAGTTCCATAGAGCTCCTGACCATGAGTTCCAGCAATATTGTGAGGTGGGAAAAGCTTAGTTTCTGGATGATACGGGTCGTTTAGATGATGCGTGTCGATTGCAAAAACCACGAACTCTCCAGCGTCAAGAAATTCCTGCGAAATCTCAGTAATACGCTTCTCAAGCTTTTGCGCAGGTTCTCCTACTGTAAGCGAGCCGTCACTTGCAACGAAATCATTCGTGTAATCAATGTTGATAAGAGCCTTTTTCATACATACTTCCGTTTAATTGTGTTAAAGCTACACTTACACATTACTCTTTAGACTAACAAGATTCTTTACACTAACATGTTTTGATACAATCGCACTATGGCAGCTTTTCGCTTTTTGTTGCTCTAAACCGCAGAATCAGGAACAAAACGCGGAAAATAAAAAAGCGGGGAGTCGAAACTCCCCGCTAGAAAGAATAATGCGGCAGCGTGTTAGTCTCCCACACCCTATCGAGTGCAGTACCCTCACCGTGTCAGGCCTTAGCTTCCGGGTTCGGAATGGGACCGGGCGTCTCACCTGAGCCATGACCACCGCAAAACTAGATTATACACTCGCATTAAGCGAGTGGCAAGCTGGCGGTTTGGGAACCGGACATGAACGCGAGCAAACAGAAGAAACAATCATCAAAATCAACAACTTAACCATAATCATGATCGCTTAACACTCCCTAATGTTAAGAGAATTAAACGATAAGCAATACAAGTAGTATCACAATCGCCCATTAGTACTGGTCAGCTCCACCCCTTACAGGGCTTCCACATCCAGCCTATCAACCACGTGTTCTACATGGGGGCTCACACACAAAGTGCAAGGAATGCTAATCTTGGAGCAGGCTTCCCGCTTAGATGCTTTCAGCGGTTATCCCTTCCAAACGTAGCTAACCGGCAGCGCCACTGGCGTGACGACCGGCATACCAGAGGTTCGTCCACCCAGGTCCTCTCGTACTATGGGCAGGTCTCCTCAACATTCCAACGAGCGCAGAGGATAGAGACCAAACTGTCTCACGACGTTCTGAACCCAGCTCGCGTGCCGCTTTAATCGGCGAACAGCCGAACCCTTGGGACCTGCTCCAGCCCCAGGATGCGACGAGCCGACATCGAGGTGCCAAACCATCCCGTCGATATGGACTCTTGGGAATGATCAGCCTGTTATCCCCGGGGTACCTTTTATCCGTTGAGCGATGCCACGTCCGTACGCCGGCACCGGATCACTATCTCCGACTTTCGTCCCTGCTCGACCCGTCAGTCTCACAGTCAAGCCCGCTTGTGCGATTACACTCAAAACCCGATTGCCAACCGGGCTGAGCGGACCATTGAGCGCCTCCGTTACTCTTTAGGAGGCAACCGCCCCAGTTAAACTACCCGCCAGGCACTGTCCCTAACACGGATAACGTGTCGAGGTTAGACGCCAGATATGGAAAGAGCGGTATTTCACTTGTTGACTCCACGCAAGCTAGCGCCCGCGCTTCACAGCCTCCCGCCTATGCTACACGATCCACACCTAACGACAATACCAAGGTATAGTAAAGGTCCCGGGGTCTTTTCGTCCTTCTGCGCTTAACGAGCATCTTTACTCGTACTGCAATTTCGCCGGGCTCCTGGCCGAGACAGTGGGGAAGTCGTTACGCCATTCGTGCAGGTCGGAACTTACCCGACAAGGAATTTCGCTACCTTAGGATGGTTATAGTTACCACCGCCGTTTACCGGGGCTTAAATTCACCGCTTCGCCAAAGCTAACGGATCCTCTTAACCTTCCGGCACCGGGCAGGCGTCAGAGCGTATACAGCGGCTTACGCCTTCGCACGCTCCTGTGTTTTTGGTAAACAGTCGCTACCCCCTAGCTTGTGCCACCCCCAACAGCTCCGCTTGTAAAAAACATCACCATCAGGGGTCTCCCTTATGCCGAAGGCACGGGAGTAATTTGCCGAGTTCCTTGGCCAGGATTCGCCCGATCGCTTCGGTATACTCTACCAGACCACCAGTGTCGGTTTAGGGTACGAGCGGAATCACACCTCACGTTGAAGCTTTTCTCGGCAAGCAGGATCACCGGAATCAGCCATACGGCCTACCCATCACGCCTCAGCTTAAACATCCCCCGGATTTACCTAGGAGACAGCCCACACGCTTAGCCACGGAAAACCACCTCCGCAGCCGGCTACCTACCCGCGTCACTCCCACGCTAACCTACTACCGATACGCTCCCAACACTAAACCAGAAGAAAACCCCGAAAGGCAATCAACCAGAATAACGAAGGTTAGTACTCTCAGATTCAGTTCGAACGGTGTAACACCGGTACGGGAATATCAACCCGTTCATCCATTCGACTACGCCTGTCGGCCTCGCCTTAGGACTCGACTCACCCGGGGACGACGAACGTGGCCCCGGAACCCTTAGTCATTCAGCGGACAGGATTCACACCTGTCTCTCGCTACTCATGTCTGCATTCTCACTCCCGTATAGTCCACGACAAGTTCACACTGCCGCTTCACCCCATACAGGACGCTCTCCTACCCCGCGTGAAAAAATCACGCAGTCGCGTCTTCGGTGGCGTGCTTAAGCCCCGCTACATTGTCGGCGCGGAACCACTAGACCAGTGAGCTGTTACGCACTCTTTCAAGGATGGCTGCTTCTGAGCCAACCTCCTGGCTGTCTATGCGACTCCACATCCTTTCCCACTTAGCACGCGCTTCGGGACCTTAGACGACGATCAGGGCTGTTTCCCTTTTGACGACGGAGCTTATCCCCCGCCGACTCACTGCCATGATAAACCTAACAGGTATTCGGAGTTTGGCTGCTATTAGTACCCGGTATGGGCCCGCAAGCATCCAGTAGCTCTACCCCCTGTAAGCAATAACATGACGCTGCACCTAAATGCATTTCGGAGAGAACCAGCTATCACGGAATTTGATTGGCCTTTCACCCCTAACCCCAAGTCATCCCCCCAGTTTTCAACCTAGGTGGGTTCGGTCCTCCACACGGTCTTACCCGCGCTTCAACCTGCTCAGGGCTAGATCATCCCGCTTCGGGTCCAGGACATGCGACTAAAACGCCTTTTAAAACTCGCTTTCGCTACGGCTCCCCCACCCGGGTTAGCCTCGCCACATACCACTGACTCGCAGACTCATTTTTCGATAGGCACGCCGTCACCCCACAAGAAGGCTCCGACGGATTGTAAGCGCACGGTTTCAGGAACTATTTCACTCCCCTCCCGGGGTGCTTTTCACCTTTCCCTCACGGTACTAGTACACTATCGGTCAGACAGGAATACTTAGGCTTACCCAACGGTCTGGGCAGATTCACGCGGGATTCCACGAGGCCCGCGCTACTTGGGAATAAACATAAAGAGACATCGCACGACCTGCTACGGGGCCATCACCCTCTACGGCTGGGAATTCAATCCCATTCACATAACACGATGTTTTATCACTCTCCTCAACCCCGTCAGAGGCTGAACAGTCAATCCCACGACCCCGAATACGCAACACCTGACGGTTATCACACGTACTCGGTTTAGCCTGATCCGCTTTCGCTCGCCACTACTCACGGAGTATCCTTTCCTGCAGGTACTGAGATGTTTCACTTCCCTGCGTACCCCCCACAAAACTGTGGTGACCACCCATAACAGTGGCCGGGTCTCCCCATTCGGAAATCCTCGGATCAAAGCCCACTCGGCAGCTCCCCGAGGCATATCGCAGCCCGTCACGTCCTTCATCGGTCCTGTCTACCAAGGCATCCACCATACGCCCTTACCAGTGATACACCAGTAAAAAGCCTATCGCTTAACTCTCTAGACAATAAATCATCACACTAAACGATCACAAAACGATCAAGCGACTCCACCAAAATGGAGCCGGTTGAAATTGATAAAAGTAAAAACAAGCAAAACCAAAAATAGTCTCACTATTCTTACTCGCGTCCACTATCCAGTTCTCAAACCACCAAACACCAAGAACACAAGCCAAAAACCAAAAAGCCTCAACCTGTAATCCAAGGGCTAGGACCGCAACCCCAAACAAAAGGGGGGTGGCAATCCGGGAACCCAAAAGCATGCCCAACACACTCACAAAAAAAACGTTAACTATTGTTTTCCACACCAGTAACCACACTCAACTGAGCGTGCACAAAAACTCCGTAGAAAGGAGGTGATCCAGCCGCACCTTCCGGTACGGCTACCTTGTTACGACTTAGTCCCAATCACGAGCCTCACCTTAGACGGCTCCATCCCAAAAGGGTTAGGCCACCGGCTTCGGGTGCTGCCCACTTTCATGACTTGACGGGCGGTGTGTACAAGGCCCGGGAACGCATTCACCGCGACGTTGCTGATTCGCGATTACTAGCGACTCCGCCTTCACGTAGTCGAGTTGCAGACTACGATCCGAACTGAGACCGGTTTTAAGGGATCCGCTCCATGTCACCATGTCGCATCCCGTTGTACCGGCCATTGTAGCATGCGTGAAGCCCTGGACGTAAGGGGCATGATGATCTGACGTCATCCCCACCTTCCTCCGAGTTAACCCCGGCGGTCCCCCGTGAGTTCCCGGCATAACCCGCTGGCAACACAGGGCGAGGGTTGCGCTCGTTGCGGGACTTAACCCAACATCTCACGACACGAGCTGACGACGACCATGCACCACCTGTGAACCTGCCCCGAAGGGAAACCACATCTCTGCAGTCGACAGGCACATGTCAAGCCCAGGTAAGGTTCTTCGCGTTGCATCGAATTAATCCGCATGCTCCGCCGCTTGTGCGGGCCCCCGTCAATTTCTTTGAGTTTTAGCCTTGCGGCCGTACTCCCCAGGCGGGACGCTTAACGCGTTAGCTCCGACACAGAACCCGTGGAATGGGCCCCACATCCAGCGTCCACCGTTTACGGCGTGGACTACCAGGGTATCTAATCCTGTTCGCTCCCCACGCTTTCGCTTCTCAGCGTCAGTAACAGCCCAGAGACCTGCCTTCGCCATTGGTGTTCTTCCCGATATCTACACATTCCACCGTTACACCGAGAATTCCAGTCTCCCCTACTGCACTCTAGCCCGCCCGTACCCGGCGCAAACCCACCGTTAAGCGATGGGCTTTCACACCAGACGCGACGAACCGCCTACAAGCTCTTTACGCCCAATAATTCCGGATAACGCTTGCGCCCTACGTATTACCGCGGCTGCTGGCACGTAGTTAGCCGGCGCTTATTCGAAAGGTACACTCACCCAAAAGGCTTGCTCCCAATCAAAAGCGGTTTACAACCCGAAGGCCTTCATCCCGCACGCGGCGTCGCTGCGTCAGGGTTTCCCCCATTGCGCAATATTCCCCACTGCTGCCTCCCGTAGGAGTCTGGGCCGTATCTCAGTCCCAATGTGGCCGTCCGCCCTCTCAGGCCGGCTACCCGTCGAAGCCTAGGTGGGCCATTACCCCGCCTACAAGCTGATAGGACGCGACCCCATCCCATGCCACTAAACACTTTCCCAACAAGACATGCGTCAAGTTGGAGCATCCAGCATTACCACCCGTTTCCAAGAGCTATTCTGGAGCATGGGGCAGGTTGGTCACGCATTACTCACCCGTTCGCCACTCTCACCAACCAGCAAGCTGGTCAGATCCCGTTCGACTTGCATGTGTTAAGCACGCCGCCAGCGTTCATCCTGAGCCAGAATCGAACCCTCCACGAAAAACTTCAATGAAGAGCCAACATAAGGCTCCAATATAAAAGAAAAAGACGAGACATTCTTTAAGGAAAGAACATCCCAACAAAAAACCTCACCATCATTTAACCATCTCTCAGGCACCCCACAATCTGTGAGGCTGACAATGAACTGGCAATAATTAACTAAATAAGTAGTACAGACACGCTCTTGAGTTCTCAAACCACCACCACACCAGCCGGCTCATCAACCTCAACCGAGGAGAACCAGCCGCGCTGAGCAGCAAGAGATAAACTTACACCAAAGCAAGCCCAAAAGCAAATCACACCCAAACCAACAAGACAAAACCATTGAAAACACTAGCATCCATCGGAGTGTCGCAAACACGATAAAAACACGCAAAAAAACGCCACGCAACCACACACCAACAAAAACAAAACAAAAATAATCCAAAAAAACAAGAAAAACACCCCCAAAAACCAAAACACGGGAGTGTCGCAAACAAAAATAGATGGGCAATTAACACATAACTGCCCATCTATACAATCTTTATCTATTTTTTACCTATTTTACCTATTTTTACCTTAGATATTTTCTACTTACTTTGACTATTTTTTAGTCACATGGCCACCAAACTGCGCACGCAACGATGAAACTACTCGCAAAGTGTCATCTCCACCTCCGCGAGATACTTGGCGAGCCCACAATGAGCATGCGGTAACTGGGGTTGGAACACCAAGTTCAAGTGCAGCTTCAACCATCCACTTTGCTTCACCAGACTCATTAGCAACAGGAGGCATAGATTCTAATGTAGGATCGTCTTTTGCAGCGCGTGCGAATAAGTCAAGCAGCCAAGACTGAACAACAGAACCTTGACGCCATGAAGACATAACCTTAGCTGGATCATCTATTAATTCTGAACGCATCATTGTTGCAAAGCCTTCACCAAAAGCCTGCATCATGCCGTATTCGATTCCATTGTGAACCATCTTGGCAAAATGACCACCACCAACAGCACCAGCATGAACTAGTCCGTCAGGACCTTCAGGCTTCAAAGTCTCGAAAATTGGTAACATTCTCTGATAATCTTCATCGGAGCCGCCAGCCATCAATGCGTAACCACGAGTAGATCCCCAAACTCCGCCTGAAACTCCAACATCCATAAAATGGATTCCTTTTGTTTTTAATTCAGAAGAATGACGCTGATCATCAACATACCTAGTATTGCCTCCATCAATTACTAGGTCATTATCTTCAAGAAGATTGCTTAATTTTTCGATAGTTGTGTCTGTAGGAGAACCAGCTGGAACCATAACCCATACAATACGCGGACTAGAAAGTCTTTGTACCAATTTTTCTAAAGAGTCAACATCTCGATTTGATTCGGCACTAACGTCGTATCCAACAACTTCATGACCTCCTTCGCGCAAGCGCTTAACCATGTTTCCGCCCATGCGCCCTAAACCGATAACACCTAATTGCATAATAAATTCCTTCTTTCAAATTTTTTAATAACTTTTAATAACTTTTAATAACTTTTGCAAAACTGTCACAAAACTTATTCAGACAATCTTTTTAATTTCATATGAACACAGGAACAACAGCAGAAACTAGCATAATAATTGCAAGTCCAACAACAGACAATACTGTTTCCATCAATGACCATGTTTTAAACGTTTGCCCTACGCTCATACCGAAATATTCTTTAACCAACCAGAATCCAGCATCATTTACATGAGATAAGAAGATTGATCCAGCACCAATAGCTAGTACGAGTAACGCTAATTGTACTTGATTTAGATTTGCAGCCAAAGGTGCAACAATTCCAGATGCTGTTACGGTTGCAACGGTTGCAGATCCAGTCGCTAATCTAATTAGTACAGCAACAATCCATCCAGCCAGAAGAGGATTAAGATTTGCCTGAACAATGCCAGTAGCAATAACTTTACCAATTCCAGAATCTACAAGGGTTTGCTTGAATCCACCCCCAGCAGCAACTATCAACAAGATACTTGCAATTGAGGAGAACGAAAGACCTACCAGAGAATTCAATGTATCTCTACTCCATTTTGCGCGAATAGCAAATAATATCATCGCAAAAATAGTAGTGATTGTAAGAGCTTCAAGTGGTGTTCCAATCCATGCGATTACACTACCAAATGTAGATTTTGATTGCCCCGTAATATCAACAACACTGGCTGCAAGCATAAGAATTACTGGAAGTAAAATTACGCTAGACGCTTCCGCGAATGTAGGACGATTTTGTGGCTTATCTTCCTTCTTATTGTCTTCTTCTTGCTTAGCTTGAATAGGAACCATTTTTACCATCCAATGAACCATTAGAGGCCCTGCGATTGCTACAGTTGGTATGGCGATAATCAAACCAAAAGCCAAAGTCAATCCAATGTTTGCATGCAAAGCATCAATAGCAACAAGTGGTCCAGGATGTGGCGGTACAAAAGCATGCAAAGCCGATAAGCCTGCGAGCGCTGGTATGCCGAGAGCAATTACTGGCATTTTTGTACGACGCGCAACAAGAAGAATAATTGGTATAAGTATCACTACACCAACTTCAAAGAACAGTGGAATTCCAACAATAAATGCGCTCAGAGCCATGGCCCATGGAAGCTTATGTTCTGGAGCTTTCTTCAGTATGGTGTCACAAATCACGTCTGCTCCACCTGAACGTGTAAGAAGAATTCCAATAATTCCGCCTAAAGCAATGAGTAATCCAACTCCTGATGCTGTGGAACCAACTCCATTAGTAAAGCTTGTAAGACTTTTATCATATGGAACTCCTGCAATGATTGCAGTTGCAATCGAACCAATCATTAACGATAGGAAAGGATGTACTTTTACCACTGCAATAAGTACGACAATAAGCGCTATACCTAATATTGCCGCAAGAATTAACCCACTCATAAATCCTCCATGATTTTGTGAATTGTTTTAATTATTGTGATGCTTTGTTTATAATTCCTTGTGATCTTTTGTTTACGATCAATGCGCTAACAACTTTGTTATTTGCGTTAGTAATTTTTGAATGTATATTTTTGTGCTGCTTTACAATTGTTATGCTTTACAATTGCGACTATTTTTACATTTACAATTGTTTTTGCAGCTGCGATTGTTCATATGTTTTCACTGCTTTGATAGCTCTATGAACCATATCTTCAACAGAACCTTCAATCGATATAACGGTTCCGTTTTCTTCTTTACCTAGAGGCTCCAAAATTGCGAACTGACTTGGCAATAAAGATGGTGGCATAAAGTGTCCTTTACGATCTTTTAGCCTCTGCGCTATTAACTCATGGCTTCCGTTTAAATGCAAGAAGTACACGTTTAGATTTTTAGAAAGAACTTCGCGATATGACCGTTTTAATGCAGAGCTTGAAACAACTGTGTTTTCTCCAAGACTTTCACGCGCAACCATCCATTTGTTAATAAGATCCAACCAAGGCCAACGATCTTCATCTGTTAGCGCAATTCCTGCGGACATTTTATCTATATTAGCTTTTGGATGAAAATCATCACCTTCTGCCAGAGTGTAACCAAGTTGATCACGAATTGCCTCAGAAACAGTAGACTTGCCGCAACCAGCAACGCCCATCACTACAATGTGAATCGCCATAATAGCTCCTTTGTTATTGACAACACTATAAGAATACCACACAAAGACTCTTTGTCAAAGAATTAAGAGTCTTTAATGTGTTATTTTTTGAGCATAACTATATTTTCATTTTCTATTTGCTAGGATGAAACCATAAATATACATAAAACTGCGAGGCAAATATGGTGTCTAATACCACACAAAGTCAAATTTCTAGTGACTTAGTGACCGAAAACGCTCCTTTACATCTATCTATATCAGATTCTCTCGCAGATGAAATAGTAAATAACAAATGGGAGCCAAAAACTAATCGAAAACTAGAAGATATTCAAAAACAATATAGAATATCTAGAACAGTAGCTCGAGAAGCAACAAGACTATTAGCATCTTTGGGTTGCGTACAATTTCAACGCGGAACAGGCGTAATAGCTTGCAATCCAGAAAATTGGGACGATTTAAATACACGAGTAATCACATGGAAACTACATTCACCATACAGAGAAAATGAACTACGAGCATTAACAGAACTTCGTCTTGTTGTAGAACCTGCCGCAGCAGCTGGATGTGCATTACGCGGAGATGTAGAAATACGCTATAAATTGGGCGTAATTGGTCACGATATGGTAAAAGCGGTAGAAGAAAATAGACTGGCAGATTTTCATGAATTAGATATCCAGTTCCATACTCTTTTGCTTGCAAATAGCGGTAACCCGATTTTTGCAAAACTTAGTTCAATAGTCGAAAGCGTATTACGAGGCAGAGTTGAACTTAATCTTTATCCACAAAAACCAAACAAAGAAGCGATATTAAACCATAAAAAGGTAACACAGGCAATTATGGAAGGTGACGCAGCTGCAGCAAGCGCTGCTATGCACGATATTGTAGCCGAAGTAAACACTGCACTTGGATTAGCGGCTTTATAGCCATAAAAGCAAAGCTTAATCAACCTTGCTTAATCAACCTTGCTTAATCAACCTTGCTTAATCAACCTTAAGCCCAAAGAAATCTGCAAGCTTGCAAACACTCGGCCTGCCGTATTTATTAACCAAGCACATCCATCGCTTTGCGTTCTCTTCACCAAAGCGCGCAGCCTTACGCCTATACGTATCTACAGTTAAAAATCGCGGCGGAATCGACTTACTGTTGTATTTATCAGCAACCATCACAATTTCTTGCTCAACTGTACGCGGAACATAATCGCCAGCAGGAAGCGGCAAATTTTGCGCAACAACTTGCTCGCGAGTTAGTCCAACGCCCGTATGATTACGCGCAAATTGCGCAGTATCTTCGCTAAAGCCGTTATCAATCAAATAGTTGTAGCCGCGCAAACCGTGCAAAATATAATTCGGCCCGTCAAACTCCAACTTGCCATTCGCTGCTTTTGAACCGTCTTTAGCTAAAACAAAATACGTTCCAATATCGTGCAACAATCCGCCAGCAAACGCCGCATACTCGTCTACATAATCTTTCGGCGCGATTCCGCCACTAACTTTAGGAAGCTCAAGCAGATTTGCGTCAATCAACTTTTTAAGACACGACTTTGCTAAATCACACCTGTTTTTTAAATCTTCATTGATTTTAGACATTTGACTAAGCATAATTTGCTCAACATCTGCTTGCGACTTATCCGCAAAATCAGCAAAATCCGCAAAATTCTCAAAATCATTATTCAAATTAAGCTGCTTAAAAGCCAACATCTGATTTTGGTGTCTTGCGATCATCCAAGAAATCGTAGCAATAACAACACAATGGCAATGAATAAGATTATAAGCGTCTTCGCTAGGCGAGGCAGCGCGATGCAACTTTTCAATCGTATTAAAATCAGGAATATTTGCAAGCATAACAATCGCACTCCTTAAATCCCATCAATCACAAAACGGCCGTTATTGCAAGCAAGCACACAAGCAAACATAAGCACATGCGCAAGCCAACGCAAACGGCCGATTAGCAATAAAGCAATAATATGGATTTTAGCTATTTTTTAACTGCTTTAATCTGACCAGTATCTATTCTAGCGATTTTGCCAGTATTAGATATTTTAGTCTCCTTATTTTCGGACTTGCTTCCAGACTTATTTTCAGACTTTACTTCTGCAGAAACATTCGCTGCAGCAATATCTCTAGCGTTCATAATCGCAGTTTGCTCGGCATCAACCGAAGCTTGTGCAGCAACATCGTTGCCTTGCAAAGACTGAACAGCTCTAGAAGAAGCAACCTCTTCTCGCTTTAATCGAGGAGGTCTACGAGTGGAAACAAACAACGGCTGAACTTCTACAACAGGATTATACGGAGCTAAGCCAAACCACTTAACTGGCGTTCCAGCAATATGGCGAATCGCATACTTCATTTTTAGCGACAATGCGCCACGCAAAGAAATATTCGACTCCGGCATTAACGCCTTGTGCAAAAGAACGTAACGAATTGGGCCAATATCTGGATCCGCATCTACCTTAGGATACACAGACTGCTGCTGCGGAAGCTCGCCCGTGTGCGACAAATCGTGCATAATTTGATGCAAATATGCAGGAATCGAAGGAGAAACCTTAAATCCAAGCTTGATTTTAACGCGGAACAAATAATCCGTTCCAAAATTCTCCACGCAATATTCGCGAGTAAACGGAGCATCATCCGTTTCTACAGAAACAGCCCACCACGCGCGAGCGCGCTTAGGATGATCCGCAAAAATCGAGAAGAAAATGCCAGTATCTAGGCGCTTCATCTCCTTATCGGAAGTCAAATAAACAATGTTATCTGCAAAATAAGGGATTCTAAAATCACTGTGCAACTTATCTAGAACAGGCAAAAAGTCCTTAGGCTTCATGTGCAATCGCTGCGAGCGCTCAATCTTAGTGCCATCTTTCCAAGTGAGCATAATAATCAAAATCGAAGCGCCAAGAAGCATGGTAAACCAGCCGCCGTGCATAAACTTTGCCATAGATGCTATAAAGAACAAAATCTCAATAATCAGGAAGACTACAGCAAATACTAAAGCGCCAAGCTTCTTATTTTGATACCACATGTGAACCGTAAGAAGTATTGTTGTTGCAATCATGGTAAGCGTAAGCGCAAGACCGTACGCTCCAGATATATGCTCAGAATCCTTAAACACAGCCAAAACTGTAAGAGTTGCAAGACAGAGCACAAAATTAACAACAGGAATATAAAGCTGGCCGCGAGTTCGCGCAGGGTATCGCACTTGAAGATGAGGCATCCAGTTAAGGCTGGTAGCTTCCGAAACCATAGTAAAAGCACCAGTAATCAAAGCCTGGGATGCAATAATGCCCGCTGTTACAGAAAGCACAACAGCAACGTAGCGCAAGTTTGGGCCAAGCATCTGGAAGAACGGGTTTAAGCCTTCTATAGACCACAATGCTTTATTGTTTTGATGCTGAAGCATCCAACTGCCTTGACCGAAGTAGTTTAGAATAAGCGCAACTTTAATAAACGGCCACGTAACATAAACGTTTCCGCGACCAACGTGACCCATATCGGAGTACAAAGCTTCCGCACCAGTTGTAGAAAGGAAGATAATGCCCATTAAGGCCATTCCTTGCATATTGTGCGAGCTAAACAAGAACTTTAGGCCGTAAATTGGGTTCAAAGCTTCAAAAATCGCCAGATTCTCGCCAATATTCATGATTCCAACAAGCGCTAGGAATCCGAACCAAATCATAACGACTATGCCGAAAACTTTTCCAATTCTTTCGGTTCCGCGCTGTTGAACAGAAAACAGAATCACAATAATAATTACCGTGATCATTAAAGAAAGATTGTCGTTTTCTAAGAAGATAGGCCTAAACGCAGATATTGTGCGCAAGCCTTCCACTGCGGAAGATATTGAAACTGCTGGAGTTAGAACAGAATCCGCAAGGAACGCTGCGCCACCAATCATTGCTGGAATCGCAAGCCATGCGCCTTTTCGCCTAATAAGCGAGTAGAGAGCAAAAATTCCGCCTTCGCCCTTGTTGTCTGTTCGCATTGCAACAAATACGTATTTTACTGTTGTGATTAGCGTAATTGACCAAAACACAAGGGAAAGCATGCCATAAACCGCTTCGCGACTAATGTTTTGTAATCCGCCTTGACCTGCCAAGAATGTTTGAGCAGTGTACAAAGGAGACGTTCCAATATCTCCATAAACAACGCCCAATGCCACAATTGACATACCCAAAGTAAATTTATCGGAGCTGGTTTGTATCTTTGCCCACCATCTTCCAAGCGGGCCTCTAACCGCACTATCCGCAAGCTTTTCGGCCTCTTTAACCTCTTTAGCCTGCTGATACGCCAACGCCTCTCGTTCTTCGCGAGTGGTGGTTTTCTGAGAAACTTTTGGCGCTTTTGTAAAAGAAGCGGCCTTTAGAATCGCCTCTTTAGGGTTCGTTACTCCCTTAGCAGCCTTCTCAGACTCCTTCGCCCCGTTGCGAAGATCCTTAGCGTTATCGTTAGATAGCGCTGAAACGCGTGACTTAGTCATGCTTGATTTTTCCTCCAAAAAGTAAGACCTCTTCTTTGCAATAATCTGCCATAATAAGAAGTCGCATACGGTCTTACTGCTTACAGTTTTATTTATTTGTACCTAAATATTGTATACAACAACAGATATATAAAGCAAAATAAGCGTAGAATCCTTGGAAAATAAGGCTTAATCAAAGAAAGAATATAAGACTAAATCGTCTAAAAACCGTAGATTTCTTTCGTTGTTTTTAAGGTTGATTCTGCTACTTCCTTCAAAGAACAGTCAAGCACATTTGCTAACGACTCAAGAGTGTAAGGCACCATATAAGGCGCGTTAGGCCGCCCGCGGTAAGGCATTGGAGTAAGGTACGGAGCATCCGTTTCAACAGTTATGTGGTCTTTTCCAATGATTCGCGCAGATTCTTGCAAATCCTCGTTACCCTTATAGCTAATCGTTCCAGAAAAGCTGGCGTACCATCCGTTTTCTTTTAGCACTTGAGCTAAGTCTTTTCCGCCAGAATAGCTGTGGAAAACTGTGCGCTCTGGCGCTCCGTCTTTTAGCAAAATTTCTACAACATCGCTATGCGCATCTCTATCGTGAATTTGAAGCGGCAAATTAAGCTCTTTTGCAAGCGCTATATGCGCGCGGAACGAGTCACGTTGGTAAATTCTTGCGCGTTCGCCTGTGCGGAAATAGTCTAATCCTGTCTCTCCAATCGCCACTACTTCTTTTGGATGCTCCATTACTAGCGAGCGCAAGCGTTGCATTGCTTCGTCAAATGGAATATCGTGATACGGCTTATAAACTACTGGCAAGCCGTCTGGCCCTTCTGCTCCTCTATGGCCATGTAAAGGCGCTTCGTTTGGGTGAATCGCTATTGCAGCACGTACGCAATCCGCGTGATCTGCCGCAAAGTCTATTGTTGATTGCCAATCTGGGTATTCGCATCCAACTTCAATCATTTTGAAAACGCCTGATGCTTTTGCACTATTTACTAAATCGCTTGCGCTAGGCTCAGCTATTAAATCTCGACCTTTTTGCTCTAATTCTTGATTAAGATTTTTTGCAAAATCCACTACGCTTAGCATATGCGTGTGGTCGTCTGCAATTGTTATGCCTTCTTTAATTAGATTCTGCCATATTTCAGACTGCTCTGTTAAAGAAGGCGCCCAATTGTGCTCGCGATGATGCTTACTCATGATTTACAAGTGTAGTCGCATATTTAACGCGACTTACAATGTGACTTTTTGCGCTTATTGAATCGCCGCACTAATCGCAGCGTATTGCGATTCCACAAGCCTGTAATACGCACCTTTTTGCGCCATAAGTTGCTCATGGCTTCCGCGCTCCACGATTTGCCCATGGTCAATCACGCAAATCAAATCCGCATTCTCGATTGTAGAAAGCCTGTGTGCAATCACAAAAGAAGTGCGATTTTTAAGCAATTGAGCTAATCCTGCTTGCAAAGCTTCTTCTGTACGCGTATCTATATTGCTTGTTGCTTCGTCTAGGATTAAAATTCGCGGGTCTGCTAAAAGAACGCGCGCAAACGATATAAGCTGCCTTTGTCCTGCAGAAAGAGTGGCTCCTCGCTCCTCAATTTCCGTATCGTAGCCATTAGGCAATTCTTCAATAAACTCGTGAGCGTTAACTACTCGAGCCGCAGCCTCAATCTCTTCGTCCGTTGCGTCAAGCTTGCCGTATCGAATGTTTTCTTTAACAGTTCCGCTAAATATAAAGCTATCTTGAAGCATAACTCCCATTTGCTTTCGCAAAGATGCTAACGTTATTGAACGCACATCGTAGCCATCAATGGTGATTGAGCCTTCGGAAACGTCGTAGAATCTAGAAAGCAGGCTTACAAGCGTTGTTTTACCTGCTCCAGTAGGGCCTACAAGCGCAACCGTTGTTCCAGGCTCAACATGCAAGTCAACTAAATTCAAAATCGGCTTTCCACCCTCTTCGTAGCGAAAAACAACATCGTTTACGTCAACCTTGCCTTTAATCTGCGGCAATTCTTTTGCATCTGGCTTATCTACAATATTTGGCTTAATGCTTAGAGTCTCAAAAATACGCTCCAAATACACTGAGCATGTTACAAGTTGCGTGTAGAAGTTACCAATGTTTACAACTGGCTCCCAAAAAGTGCTCGAATACCACACAAATGCTATAAGCGTACCCGTGCTTATGTTCATACTGCTTGCGTTTGTTATGCCAACATAGTAGAGCAGCGAAATTGCTGCACTTTCAATAATCGAAGCTCCTGGCCAAAGAAGCATTTGCACTCTAACGTTTCGCATCCACGCTTTTCTAACTCCCGACTGCTGATCTTGGAATGTAGCGTATTGTTCTGATTCGCGCGCAAAAGTCTGAGTGGTTTTTACGCCTGCGATTGATTCGTGCAAATATGCGTTAAGATTGCTTTGCTTATTCGACAATTTTTTAGACGCTTTTCGTTGCAAAATCTGTAAAGTGCGAGTCCAGATTATAAAAACTGGGAATAATACAAGACTCCACAACGCCATTCGCCAATCTATAGAAAACATTGCGATTAACGTAATGATTAGCACAAAAACATCGGAAAATACGTTGATTAAACCAGACGAAAGCGTGTCGGAAAGCGTATTAATGTAATTTACTATGCGAATCAAAATCTTGCCGTGTGGGCGCGAATCGAAGTAATCAAACGATAACGATTGCACGTGCGTAAAAATATCGCGACGCATATCTTTAATTACCATTTGACCAAGTCGCGTAATAGCAAGCGTTCTGTAGGCTAGCCCAAGCTCATACAGCACAATAAGCACGCCAAACAATGCAATAAGCGCGTACAAATAAGAAACGTTTTTATTAGGCAAAACTACGTCTATAAGTGTTTTTGTAATCATTGGAGTTACTGTCATAATGCAGCTTCCGCTAATAACAACTAAAACTATTTTGACTAATTGCCATGCGTACGGCTTTATGTATTTGCGAACGCGCATAAGCTCGTGTAAATTTACGTGCTCTTCTTGGCTTTCGTCTTCTCTATAAGTGTTGCGCTGCGCCATTCTACTCCCCCTTAGCCTCGTGTGAATCTTCAAATCCCAAAGCTTTGCCTGTTTGCATACCAAGCTGCTTTTTATAGATTTCCCAATATCTTCCATGCGACGCAACAAGCTGCTCATGCGTTCCGCGCTCTACAATTTTGCCGTGATCTAGCACAACAATCATGTCTGCGTCTTTAACAGATGAGATTCTGTGCGCAATTGTGATTACTGTTCGCAAGCCGTCTAGCTTTTTTAGCTCTTTTTGAATATGCTCCTCAGTTTCCATGTCTACTGCAGAAGTTGTATCGTCCATAATCAATATTGCAGGATTGTTTGCTAGCGCGCGAGCAAGACTTAAGCGCTGCTTTTGACCGCCCGAAAGGCCAACTCCTCGTTCTCCTACAACAGTTTCGTAGCCTTCTGGCATGCTCATAATAAAATCGTCTGCATCTGCGATTCTTGCCATACGCCTAATCGTGCTATCTAATTCTTTGCAATTTTCCTCGTTTTGAGGCAAACCAAAGCCAATATTTCCTGCAATCGTATCGGAAAACAGGAATGTTTCTTGCGCAACTATGCTAACTTGATTTCTAACAATTTCTAGAGGCCATTCGCGCACGTCTTTTCCATCAATTAAAACGCGGCCGCGCGTAGGATCATAGAATCTTGCTATAAGACTTACAAGCGTTGACTTTCCAGACCCTGTTTCTCCTAAGATTCCAAGCTTTGTGCCTGCTGGAACATCTAAATCAATATCGCTTAAAATTGGCGAATCAAGATCGTCTGGGAACGCAAAATCAACGTGTTCAAAAGTTACGCGCCCCTTAACTTTAACGTTTTTTGCAGATGTAGATGGCAAATCAATATGCGATTCTTGCGTAAGAAGCTTACGAATATTTACGCATCCTGCGTTGAATCGCTGCCAATCATTAATAAGCCACCCAACCATTCTTACTGGCATGTGGAGCATCCAAAGAAAACTGTTAAACGTTACAAACGCGCCTAAAGTCATGCTTCCATTAAGCACAAGCCATCCGCCAAATCCTACTGTTACAAGCTCCAGCGCAAAGCCCATACCGTCCAGCCATGGCATGTATTTTTGCGTGTTTTTTGCAAGCGTAATATTGCGATTAAAGTAGTCTTCGTTGCAATCGTCGAATTTCTTTGTTTCAAAAGGTTCGCGAACAAAAGCTTTTACAACGCGATTGCCTTCAATGTTTTCTTCTACCATTGAATTCATGCGCGCAAACGATTCGCGAATCGCAAGGAACTTCGGCCTAGCATTCTTGCCCATAAGCTTTGCAAGCCAGAACAAAAATGGCGTAATCGCCATAAGCGCTAGAGCTAGCTGCCATTGGATTGAAAACATTATAATTAGCGCAAACACAAACATCACTACGCAATCCAGCGCCATATAAGATACCCAGCTTAAAATGTGGCGAATCGCATCCGTATCCGAAGTCATGCGGCTCATAATGTCGCCTGTGCGCGTGTGATTAAAGTACGTAAAGTCAAGTGAATGTAGCTTCTCGTATTCGTCGCTTACAAGGCGATACACGGCGTTTTGGCCGAATCTTTCCATTTGAAGCTGGTAAATATATCTTGAACCTACGCGAACAATCATCATTGCAACCATTAGCACGCATACGTTAAGAAGCAAGTCATGCTGTTTTCCAATAATGACTTTGTCTACAATAAAGCCAGAAAGCAGAGGCATTGTCATTGCCATTGTGTCGTTGATAGTAAAAAGAACTAGCGATACGCCTACTCTCCACATATCTGGCTTACAATATTGTAAAACCCAGCGCACATTGCTCGCGTCTTTGCGTTTACTTGGATTTACATACATGCGCTAGATTCTCCCTTATTTTTGACTTTGCGATTTATTTTTTTTATTAAGTTTTATTAAGTTTATACTATTTTTCTGAGTTTATTTTTGCGCGACTATTTTTGCGCGATTATTTGCTGCGGATTACACGCACGCGACTACGCGCAAAAGCATGTGGCGTGCAGCCCAAAGACCACACGCCACATGCTATAAGTTAAGCAATCAGCTTAGTAAACTTGCGCGAGTTATCGCTACAAATTTACTCACTTCTGCCAACCAATGTTTTCAACAAAAACGTTAGCATATCCAGCAGGACCGCCGTTAGCGAAGCCCTTCTTGTATGCCTGATAGGTTGGAGGAGCAGAAACTGGGAGTGTACCATACTCGGCGAAAGCCATGGACTCACCCTTGTTGGCCAATGCAGTCTGTTCCTTGTAATCGTAGGTCTTGCCAATCTTGGCTAGAACGGCATCAATCTTCTTGCTGCCAGTGCCAGTAAAGTTGGAATCGCTCTTAGAATCGTATACCTGGGAAGCGGATGCCAAGAAGCTCAATGGAGATTGGGAAACCCAAGCCATTGGAAGAACCTGGAAGTCGAAGGAAGCAACAGCCTTAGAGAACTTAGATGCAGGCTTGTTTACAGTCTTGCACTTCATTCCAGCCTTCTTCATCATGGCCTGGAATGCGTTAGCAAGAGCTGCCTGAGTGGAGTCATCGCCGAAGAAGGTAAATGTGAACTGAACGGTCTTACCATTCTTAGCGTAGTAACCGTCTTTGCCCATCTTGTAGCCAGCGGCCTCAAGAGTCTTCTTAGCGTTTTCTACGTTGAACTTACCATCAGCTGGGAGGTTGTTCTTGTAGCCAGCCTGGAACATGGAGAGAAGCTCCGAACCTGGCTGCTCGCTCTTCCAGTTCATACCCTGGAACTGAATCTTGTTGTAGGTGGCAACGTCGAATGCCTGGACAACGGCCTTACGCACGGCCTTGTCTTTGAATGCGCCAGCCTTTGCGTTTAAGTTAATAACACGAATCTTGGTGCTGTAGCCGTAACGGAGCTGAGCGCCCTTAACGCTACGAGCAGCCTTAACCTTATCCTTGGTGGAGATGGAATCCACGGAATCGATTTCGCCGTTCTGGAAGGCGTTCATTGCAGCGGTATCTTCCATACGCTTTACAACAACCTTGTCAAGCTTTGCCTTCTTGCCCCACCACTTTGGATTGCGCACGAAAACAACCTGATCTTCGGTTGCGGACTGAATCTCGAATGGACCTGCGCCCCACTCGTTGTGAGGATTACCTACCCAACCCTGGTTGAATACGGTTGGATCGGTTGCCTTTGGATGAACCAATGGAGCGAAAAGCAATTCCCAAGTTGCGCATGGCTTATTGTACTTAACGATTACTTGCTTAGGATTTGCGCCCTGCTCAACGGACTCAATGCAATCATAGCCTTCGTGAGATGGAACGGAGTATGCTTCGTTCTTGCCATTCATAACTTCCCAAGTGGCCTTGAAAGCAGTGTAATCAATGTCTGTGCCATCGTTCCACTTAGCCTTTGGGTTCAAATCGTACTGAACTACGAGTGGCTTGTCGCTAACCTTCTTAACAGAAGTAATGTAATCAGGGTTGTACTTAACCTTCTCGCCCTTAACGGTATCGTAATAAGGAAGCGATGGCTGGTAGAAGCCCCACAAAGTAGCCATGTAAGCAGTGTTACCATCGTTGGAAGCGTAGTTCCAGTTTGGACCCATGTCGGAAAGCGAGAACGTGTAAGTACCGCCATCCTTAACATTGTCACGAGGTTGTGGATTGTCGTAACGCTTGTCAACCTTAGGCATTGGAAGAGCGCCAGTGTAGGAAGTATCTACACCTGCGGCTGGCTCTTCGGTCATTCCGCCCTTAGCTTTATCTGCCGTAGTGGCGGTTGTACCACCACAAGCGCCGAGCAGCATTGCAACAGAAAGTGCAGCTGCGGCGAATACAGTTAATTTACCTGCATTAGTTTTTTTCATGATTCCTCTCATTCCCCAGAAATGATGTCCACTTTCTGGTATGTGTGTAGAGTATATCTAATCTTTTGACATTTTGTGTTACGACTTTTTTAACAAATGCTGAATTTAAACTTTTGTTACTTAAGATTTAATCCAGAAAAAAGAAAATTAAACACAGAAAACCGCAAAACAGAAAATTTTTTAGTTTATTTTGATTAAAAAACAAAATATATTACTTTTTTTAGAATTTATGCGCCTGTAACAAAAAATCGCGTGTGTCTTGCATAACACACGCGATCAAACTTGCCCTAAACAAAAGTTTAGGCGTATTCACAAAAGATTAGAATCAGACGCTTGCAACGTCATCAAACGAATCTTCTTCGTTGAGAATAATACGCTTGCGATTCTTCTCAATAACAGGATCTGGAATTGGCACAGCGCTAATCAAAGCCTTAGTGTACGGATGCTTAGGATTATCGAATACCTCATCCGTTTCGCCAGATTCAACAATGCGTCCGTGGTACATAACAGCAATTCGGCTAGAAATATGACGAACAACCGCCATGTTGTGAGCCACAAACAAGTAGGCAACGCCCAGCTTATCTTGCAAATCTTCAAGCAAGTTGATAATTCCAGCCTGAATAGAAACATCCAAAGCCGAAACAGGCTCATCAAGAAGAAGAAGCTTAGGGTTTACAGCCAAAGCGCGAGCAATAGCAATACGCTGACGCTGACCACCAGAGAACTGCGTTGGGAAGCGATCAACCTGATCTGGATTCAGCTCAACAAGCTGCATAAGCTCCGCAATACGCTGACGAATCTCTTCCTTCGACTTCTTTTGAACATGAAGAGGCTCTGCCAAAATATCGTAAACAAGCATACGAGGATCAAGAGAGCTCATAGGATCCTGGAACACGTATTGAATCTTAGAACGAAGCTCGCGACGCTGCTCTTTAGTCAACTTATCGTTAAGCTCGGTGCCGAAGACGGTAATAGAGCCAGCTTCTGGCTTCTTTAAGCTCATGATTTCCATCAAAGTAGTTGACTTACCAGAACCAGATTCGCCAACAAGAGCCACAGTTTCGCCTTCGCGAATCTCAAGGTCAATGCCATCAACAGCGCGAACTTCGCCAACCTTGCGTCGCAAGAAACCGCCACCTGTAATTGGGAATGTTTTAACTAAGCCCTTAACATCCAAAACAACCTTGCGATCCTCGCGAGGAATGCCTTCAAACATTGGCTTAATCGTTTTTTCGGTTTCTGCATGAAGCATCGCGCGAACAGTTTCGCTTTCTGCCTCAAGGCCCATCATATCGCTGGTATCTCCACTCTTTTCTTCTGCAATCAACATATCCATTGTTGGCTTAGAGATTGGAGTTAAGCGGCGAGTACGCTTTTGATCAACGCGCGGAACAGCGCCAAGCAAGCCGATTGTGTATGGCTGAGTTGGGTGAGCAAAAATCTCCTCAACGCTATTATGCTCAACCAAATGACCCGCATACATAACAATAACTTCGTCTGCAACGCCAGCAATAACGCCCAAATCGTGAGTAATGAAGATCATTGCGGCGCCAGTTTCTTTCTGAGCCTTCTTCAAAACATCCAAAACCTGAGCCTGAATCGTAACATCCAAAGCGGTAGTAGGCTCATCAGCAATAATAATATCTGGGTTATTCGCGATTGCCATTGCAATCATAACGCGCTGACGCATGCCACCAGAAAACTCATGAGGGAACGCCTTTAAGCGCTCAGCTGGCTTAGTAATACCAACCAAGTTAAGAAGCTCAATAGAGCGATCACGAATCTGATCTTCGGTCATATTTGGATTATGAATAACCAAAGCTTCCTTAAGCTGATCTCCAATAGAGAACACTGGAGTTAAAGCAGAAAGAGGATCCTGGAACACCATTGCAATGTTCTTACCGCGAATCTTACTCATCTCTGCATCAGACTTTGTTAAAAGCTCTTCGCCCTTATAAACAACAGAACCCTTAACAGAAGCATTCTTATCTAGCAAGCCCATAACAGCCAAAGAAGTAACAGACTTACCAGATCCAGATTCGCCAACAATACCAATTGTTTTGCCGCGATACAAATCAAAGTTCATATTGCGAACAGCGTGAACTGTACCAGCTTCCGAAGCAAAGCTAATTTGCAAGTTGCGTACAGAAAGAAGTGGTTCGTTGTTCTGATTTTCCATTGCAAAGTCTTCCTTATTTGCGTTATTACCCATATCAGTCATGTTTAAACCTCCACAAGCCTTACTCGGCCTTACCAACAGACCTAGAATATGGATCAATCGCATCGCGCAAGCCATCTCCAATAAGCTGAACGGAGAAAGTCAAAACAACCAAAACCGCAGAAGGAACCAAAAGAACCCAAGGAGATGTCATAACGCTACTTTGACCAACGTTAAGAAGAGTACCCAAAGAAGTATCTGGAGCCTTAATACCAAGACCCAAGAAGCTCAATGCTGTTTCGCCATTGATTGCGCCGATAACACCAAGAACCGTGTTAATAATCAAAACGGAACCAAGATTTGGAACAAGATGGCGAACAATAATGCGGAACGAAGAAACGCCTTCAAACTTAGCGGCACGCACATATTCGCGTTCGCGCAAGCTCAAAGTCAAAGTTCTAAGCGTACGAGCGTAACCAATCCAGCCAAAGGAAGTCATGCCAAATGCAAGCCACAACCAATCGTTGCCGCCAGTAGCAGAGCTAACAATCAAAGCAATAAGCAAGAAGGATGGAACAATCAAAAGCATGTCTAGAAGCCACATGCCAACCTGCTCAAACCAACCTTCAAAGTAAGAGATAGCAGTACCAACCAAAGCAGCAATAATCGTAATCGAAATGGAGCTTACAATACCAATAGAAAGCGAGCGACCAAGTCCGCGAACAACCATTGCATACATGTCTGATCCGCCAGGCGTTGTGCCAAGCCAATGTTCGGCGCTAGGAGGAGTTGCAAGAGCTGTAAAATCAGGCTCGTCGTAACCCCACTTGCTAATCTTAGATCCAAACAAAGCAAGAAGAATCAAGAGAACAAGTAAAACTAAGCCAACAACAGCGGATGGACGCCTAAAGAAGCGGCGCGTATAAAGCGTTATTTTGCCTGTGCGCTTAAAATTACCCCAAGAATTAGCAGTTGCCTTCTTATCAGCAGCAGACTCTTGAGCCTTTGAAGATACATCTTTTTTACTCATATCAATACACCTACACTATTGCGCAATTAGCTCAAACGAATACGAGGATCAAGCCAAGCGGAGAAGATATCTGCCAACAAGGCCCCGGCCAAAGTACACACGGCTCCGAACGCAGCAATAGCAACAGAACCATTAATGTCGTTATTAGAAATAGTTTGTACGAAGTAGCTACCCAAACCGTTAATTGCAAACACGGTTTCGGTAATCACAGCGCCCGTAAACACGCCTGCAATAGAGAAGGCAACGTCTACGGCAGTAGGAATCAAAGAAGTACGCAAAGCGTGACGACGAATAGCCACATTTAGAGGCAAACCCTTAGCGCGAGCAGTACGAACGTAATCAGCATTCATAGTGTCGAGCAAATAGGTGCGCTGCGTAAGATGGTAGCCAACCATGCCAGGAACAGTCATAACAATTGTTGGCAAAATCAAATGTTGCAAGAAGTCAAGAATAAAAGCAACAGGATTAGAACCCTGGTAGGAATGTAATCCAGTAACAAAGAATAAACGAGAACCAGCAGCGTTGTTAATGCTAATCGCAGCTAAAACAATAAGTAATCCAAACACGGCGGCTGGAACAACAAGCAAGAACGTAGCAATAGAGTTAAGAACCCTGTCTTGCCACTTATATTGGCGAATAGCAGTATAAACGCCAACGCTAACGCCTAAAACAATGCCAAGAACAGTTGCGCAAGTAACCAGCTGCACCGATGCGCCGATTCGCGCTGCAATCGCAGGACCAACAGGTGCTTGTTCTGGGCTTAATCCCCAATCCCAACGAGTAAGAACACCAGTAATCCAACGCAAATACCTTGTAATAACTGGAGTTTGGTCATTAATGTTTGCCAAATCCAAAGAACGGTTAATTGAAGGAATTGGTGGATGCGGATGCCTAGACATATAGTTCGATCTCGGATCCATAAATGCACTTGCCAAGAAATACGTCATGGATACGGATACAAACAGCATCACAACATAATTCAGGCATCGTTTAACGATGTATCGTATCATTGTGACTCTTTTCTACGTCTAAACATTGTTACCTCCATCTGGTAACTGCAAACTTACGCTTGCACACTGCCATCATTTAATCACTAATTAAAAAGGCAAATCATAAGCGTTTAAGGCACACTTAAGCAAGCCCTAATAATTTGGACGTGTAATTAGTATATTTTTAGCTAACCTATGTACATTGCTTAAAATAAACATGTAATAACACGTAATAAATAGTAATCTTAACCAAAATTAATACATAAAATTAGCAAAATATCAAAATATTTAACGAAATTACTTAAAATTTACGAAAATTAGTCGCGCAAATCGCCATAAACGCATAAAAATAGCATGTTTTACATAAACGAAACGCGAAAACTCACGAAAACTAGCGAACACTCACAAACACTCGCGAACAATTGGAGCCGCGCAAAACGCGACTCGTGCATTGAGCAAGCTACAATAACGCTTATTCACTGTTTTTAACAAAATAAAGGAGATATATGTCTGAAAACGTAAAAGCCGTTACACTAAACGACGTGCGCGAATATTCTAAGCATTTTAACGAACAGCGCGCAAATCGAGTAGCAGCAAACGCTTCGGTATCGAGCGGCGTTCTTAAAGCAGCAACAAGCTACCAGGGTCAGCGCGAGCTTCCACGCGAATTTTCTGTAGAACTAAAGCAAGGAACAATAACAAACCAACAGCATTCTGGACGTTGCTGGATGTTTGCATCGCTTAACACTTTGCGCTACGAGCTTATGCATAAGTGGAATCTAGAAGACTTTGAGTTTTCCGAAAGCTACTTGTTCTTCTGGGACAAGATTGAAAAAGCAAACGCATACTTGGAAAACGTTTTGGCGACTTTAGATGAGACATTAGATAGCCGAATTTTTGAGAGCATTAACTACGGTCCGATTGACGACGGCGGATGGTGGCAAATGTTCGTTAACTTGGTAAACAAGTACGGACTTATGCCAAAGAGCGCATACCCAGATTCGCAAAACGCTACCGATTCCGAAGCATTCGTGCAATACATTAATAGCAAGCTTCGCGAGTTTGCATGCGAATTGCGCGAGGCACACAAGAATGGCACTTCTATGGAAGAGTTGCGAAAAATGAAGATTCGCGACTTGGAAACCGTATACCGCATGACTGCAATCGCACTAGGCGAGCCACCAGAGCGTTTTGACTTCTTTGCGCGCACTAAAGATGACGACGACAAGAAGGACGATAAAAAGAGCGGCGAAAATAGTGAATCTAAGGGCGGCGAAAAGAAGGACGATAAGCCAAAGAGCGGCAAAGACGATCGCCCAATGATTTGCGAATACGGCATTACACCCCTCGAGTTTGCAAAGAAGTACGTGCCGGTAGACGTAAACGACTTTGTAAGCTTGTGCAACTCCCCAATGGAACGCACTCCGTTCAACAAGCTCTACCAACTCAAGTACACAACAAACGTTGCGGAGACTAAGGAAATGGAGTTTGCAAACGTTGCGCTAGAAGTGTTCCGCAAAGCCGCTGTGGATCAGCTAAAAGACGGACACCCAATTTGGTTCGCTTGCGATTGCACGCAATTCTCGCTAAGGCAAGAGGGCTTCTTTGACCCAGCAGTTGTGCGCGTAGACGAGCTATTCGATGTAGAGTTTACATTCGACAAAGCTAAAGGTTTGGAGTATATGGATTGCCCAGGCAACCACGCAATGACCTTTACTGGCGTAAATCTTAACAAAGATGGCGAGCCAGACCGCTGGAAGATTGAAAACAGCTGGGGCAAAGATAACGGCGAAGACGGATACTACGTTGGATCCGCTCAGTGGTTTGACCGCTACGTTACCGAAATCATTATTAACAAGAAGTATCTTGATGAAGCAACGCGAGCCATACTGGATCAAGAGCCTGTAATGCTTGACCCATGGACGCCACTTACAAAGCGCTGCCGCTAAACTTTATTTAGCACACGCTGATTTACAAACGTAGATTGCATTCGCAAATTACAAATGCAATCTGCGTTTTTTGTTTTATTCGCTTCCATATTTGGGGTTGTGCGCTTCCCTATTTGGTGTGTAGGAGGGCTGCGAATCGACTTGCATGGGCGCTTTGACTGAGCTTGAAATTGCATAACGCATTTCAAGCTCCTTCAAAGCGTGATTTGGCTCAAATGTAAAGTCCACTGGACTTTACATGCCAAATCAGCCGAACGGCTACTAATAGCCGTGAGGAATAGCGTAGCGCGCGAATGCACTTCGATTCGCTGAGCCGCTCAAGGCAGAAGCACTGCTTCTGCGCGGCGAAGACGTTCGCGCGCTTAGACCGCGCGAACGATTGCCTGCCTGAATACAATTCCTTACCTGGTATTGCGCGAGGTTTGAGTATTTCTCTCCTCGCAAATCCCGTCGCTACGCTCCTCTTTTATTGCTCGTAGAGAAATACATCAAACCTTCTGAATGTCTAGAACTTTTGCGTGGTTTTTATCACCGAGATTCTCGATTTTTCTTCTTCATTCGATGAATCACCATCAAAGATGCTGAGGTTCATCTCATTCAGTGCGAAAAATCTCGAATCTCCACCTAGCTTTGCGTAATCATGTAGTGCGTTTGTAGCTGATTCACAGAGTTTTGAGCAACATTTTCGGGAAGTGTGAGTAAGCAGCAAGAGCTTGAAAAAGATAAAAAGAAGCCCGGTGGGAAAGAGAAAACCCACCGGGGCAGAGAGAAAGAGAGAAGAAGGTTTCAGTTATGGGGTTCGCGAACGAACCTCACTGATGGAAGAACCATCAGCAATATTCATTATAACCACATTTTTCTCGCAAAACACGCATATAAACTAAAAATTTCCTGAAAATTTTTTCGTATTCCTGGCAGTATGCCAATTTTTTGTTACATACGTCACTATGCCTTAAAATTTTCCGCTAAAATCACTCAGATTCCAACGATTTTTTAGCTGCAGCCAATCTTTCTTCGTCAGCTTTACGACGAGCAGCAAGAGCAGACTCAAAACGCTCAAGCTCCTCATCAATCGCCTCTTTAGGAATCTTGGCAAAAATCGGAGTTGGCTTAGCAACAGGAGTACCAGTAACCAACGGCTCACTTTCCCATGGATGAACAGTTTTTCCAAGCTCATAGTCGCCAGTAATAATCGGGTACTTAAAATCTGGATTATCTAAGTCGCTCACCTCTTCGATTCTTGGAAGCGGCGAGAACACTCCCGTTCCACCAAGAGCTTCCCAAACTTTTTGCGCAGAATGAGGCAAGAATGGAGCAAGCAAATGATTAGCGTCCGAAACAGCTTGTGCAGCAACATGCAAAACCGTTCCAAGACGAGACTCGTCATCCTTAATCTTCCAAGGCTCCGTAGCAGAAATATACTTGTTGATATCCGACACAACGCGCATAGCCTCATTAAGAGCATTCTTTTGATGATGACGCTCAATCAAACCACCAACAATCTCAAAAGCATTAGAAGTTTGATCCAAAAGCGCACGGTCCATATCTGTCATTGAATTTTCATCCAACGGCGGAATCTCTCCAAAATTCTTATTAATCAAATTTGCAACACGATTAACAAGATTGCCCCAACTTGCTGCAAGCTCCTCGTTATTGTGACGAACGAACTCTGCCCAAGTAAAGTCGGCGTCAGAATTTTCTGGACCCGCAACGGAAATGTAGTAGCGCACAGCATCCACTGGGTAGCGCGCCAAAATGTCTTTAACATAAATCACGATTCCGCGCGAAGAGCTGAACTTCTTGCCTTCCATGGTCATAAACTCGGAAGCAACAACCTGCTCTGGCATGTTAAGTGGGCCATAAACGCCAGCCTCGCCACCTTTAGAGCCAGCGCCGTTATACGCAAGCATCTCTGAAGGCCAAATTTGAGAATGGAAAGTAATGTTATCTTTGCCCATAAAGTAGTAGCCAGGAGACTTAGGATCGCACCACCAATCGCGCCAAGCGTCTGGCTTGCCCTGCCTACGCGCCCACTCAATGGATGCAGACAAGTAGCCAATAACGGCGTCAAACCACACGTACAAGCGCTTATTTGGGTTATCAATCCAGCCTTCTACAGGAACTGGAATGCCCCAATCAATGTCTCGCGTAATTGCTCGAGGCTTAACTTCCTTAAACAGACCAATTGAGAAGTTAATAACATTTGTACGCCAACCATCCCTGGAATTAAGCCACTCCAAGTTTGCGTTTGCTAAAGCAGGCAAATCGAGGAAGTAATGCTCTGTTTCTTCAAATCGCGGAGTTTCGCCGTTAATCTTAGAAACAGGATTAATAAGCTCGTCTGGGTCTAGCTCGTTCCCGCAAGCATCGCACTGATCGCCTCGCGCGCCGTCCGCTCCACAAATCGGGCAAGTGCCCTCAATATAGCGGTCTGGAAGAGTGCGGCCTGTAGAAGGCGAAATCGCAACCTTTTGAGTCCCCTTGTAAATATAACCATTCTTAAGGCACTGGCGGAACATCTCTTGAACAACATGCTCATGATTTGCCGTTGTTGTGCGCGTAAATAAATCATAGCTTAAGCCTAAATCGCACAAATCTTTAGTAATCACGCGATTATATCGGTTTGCAAGCTCTTGCGCACTCACGCCCTCTTTATCTGCCTCAACCAAAATCGGCGTGCCGTGTTCGTCTGTTCCAGAAACCATAAGCACGCTGTTTCCCTTCATGCGCTCGTAACGCGCGTATACGTCGGAAGGTACACCAAATCCTGCAACGTGACCAATATGACGAGGGCCATTTGCGTAAGGCCATGCAACATTCACCAAAATATGACTCATAGCCAAATATTATCTTGTTCAGCGAGGACACATTAAATAATACACAGAAAAATCACACTAAAAAATCGCTATAAAAATCACATAGCAAAGTAGATAAATCAAGAATAATCACGTGTAATCAATCACAACTACACACAATCGCAAGCCACATTTAATCACATATGATTTAGTCACATATAGTCACATTTTTTTATGTAAAAAACTAAAAATCCACTTTTCCACAATTACAAAAAATCGAGTAGACAAAAAAGTAAAACACGATATTGTGTATAAAACTTAGAAAATTAAAACCTAGAGCAGCAGAACACTACAGAATTACAGCACTAAAACATTACAGCACTAAAGAGTTGGCACATTAAGCACATTACACAGAAAGGAGAAACATGAGCACTTCAACGTTGAACAAAAAACGCACAATACACAATGACGAAAAAAATAAAAAAGCAATAAAAGACTACAAAAGACGCAAAGAATACAAAACTCGCGAAGAATACGAAGACTACAAAAACTACAAAGACTACAAAGACTACAAAAACGAAGAGATGATTTTATTTTCGGAAAAACAAAACGAGGAGCTGCCTATTCTTATAGACACAAAACACCTACCAGGGCCACTAAGCATGAAGAAACTGTGCAATTTTGGAGCATTCAACAACGTTTCAATACGCACTGGATTTACGCAATCTACCGCAAAAACCCCAGAAGGACGATGCAACGTGCTAAAAAATCTGCTTCCAAACGGAACGGTGGCATGCGCATTTACAGCATCTTGGATTTGGCTTGGCGGAAAAATCCCAAACATACTAGAGATAATATCCAAAAGTCATTATCGAATAAAGCCGTACGATCACCGACTACAAGTGTTTAGAAGAAAACTAATGAAAAAAGAACAAAGGGTGATTAAAGACTTGCACGTAACTTCTCCAGCGCGAACTATTTGCGACATTGCACTAACGCCATCAAAAAACATTTACGAAGAAATAAGAAGAGTAGATACTGTGTGCGAATTGGCGCAAAAATACAACACCAGTTTTAAAGATTGCGAAAAAATCATAGACAGCAATCCTTATTTTCCAGGAGCTGCGAAGGCAAAAGAGTGGATTAAATACATAATAGACAAGGACAATATTCTTTATGACTATTAGAGAAAATATTAAGAATTATAAAGCGAGCGCAATGCCGCCAAAACCGCCAATTGTGCTCACTGCGCAAGTCGCGTGCTGTGAAAACACAAGCAAAGACGTGCTATGGCATATTGCTAAGAACGTGCCTGAATTAAGAAAATGGGTTGTTGCAAACCCAGTCGCGGACGCAAAAATGCTGGAATACATATCTCAGCAAGGAGGGCCAGGCGTTAAACAAAGTCTAGATGTGCTTTTAGAAGCATACGAATATGCAAAAAATGGGGATTAATTGCTGCTTAATTTTCCACATTTGCACATTTTTTGCTTTTATTGATACAACTTTTGCACATTTGCACATTTTTTGCTTAATTTCCTATTTAGTTGTCCACATTTTCCTTGATTTTTAAGCAAGCTGCATAAACTTCTTTACGATTAGCAAAAGAGCCGTCTGAAAGAGGATTTTGTGAAACAACTCGAGTTATAGCATCTTTGATTCGCAAGCCCTCGTTTTGTGAAAGATCGCAAGCCATTTTAGCAAGCTGATCCACGCTTAAATCGACGCTTTGTTGCGCAACATCACTTTCGCTAGCGCCCGAAAGTACAAGCACAATCTCGCCACGAGGAGGATCATTTTCTACGCTTTTTGCAATCTGCTCAATAGTTCCACGACGCACTTCTTCAAAATCCTTAGTAAGCTCGCGGCACAACGCCATTTTGCGATCTGCTCCAAAAACTGCAAGAAGAGCTGCCATTGACTCCGCAATCCTGTGCGGCGCCTCGTAAAACACGATTGTTCGCCTCTCTAAAAGAAGCGAGCGCAAATGCTGCATGCGCTCCCCCGACTTGCGCGGCAAAAAGCCTTCGTAGCAAAAACGGTCTGTTGGCAGGCCAGAAAGCGCCAAAGCATCCAACACGGCACTCGGTCCAGGCGCGCAAGTAACAGGCAAATCGCGCTCTATTGCGCGGCGAACAATCGCAAGCCCTGGGTCGTTAATCGTAGGCATGCCAGCGTCGGAAACAACAAGAACAGTGCTGCCTTGCTCAACCTTGTCTAGTAAACCATCTGCCTTATTGCGCTCATTGTGATCGTGATACGCAACAACTTGCCCAGAAACGTGCACGCCAAGGCGATTTGCAAGGTCGTAAAGCCTACGCGTATCTTCTGCTGCAACAATATCCGCAGTTTCTAGAAGATTAATTAAGCGCGCAGAAGCATCTCCCATATTTCCAATCGGAGTGGCCGCAAGAACAACTTTTCCTAAATTATCTTCTTCACTGCTCATCTTAAATCTCCTTATAAAACCTCTTAAGACTCTACACGAATTTATAAAATAACGCACATAATGCACACTAAAAATAAGATATTTGATTAGAATTATGCTTAAGTTTATGCTTAGTAATGCTTAAGTTTATGCTCAGTAATTATGCTTAACATAAATTGCAATCGCGCAAAACGAAAAGAGATACCATGAAGATTATAGAACGCCAAATTAAAGGCATTGATGGCAGTAACGCGCTTCTAACTGCATACGTTTTAGACGATAATTTAGATAGCGAAGGAGATCAAACGCGACCAGCAGTGCTGATTTTGCCAGGCGGCGGATTCTTGCGCGTTTCTAATCGAGAAGCAGAGCCTATTGCTATGAAGTTTGCTGCCGCTGGATTCCACGCTTTTGTTTTGCGATACTCGCTTGTGCCTAGCGCGCACCCTACTCAGCTTTTGGAAGCCGCAGAAGCGATGAGCTTAATTCGCGAAAACGCAAAAGAATGGCATGTAGATGCGCAAAAAGTGGCGATTATTGGATTCTCTGCAGGCGGCCATGTTGCAGCAAATCTTGCCACTAGCGTTAGCGACGATGTTGAAGAAGCAAATGGATATAACGCAAATAGCGTTCGCCCAAACGCTCTTATGCTTGCTTACCCTGTGATTTCTGCTGGCGAATACGCGCATAAGCCAACTTTCGACCGTCTTTTTGGAGACGTAGATTCCAGCACTCGCGCGCAACTCGTGGAGCAGCTTTCGCTTGAAAATCACGTTGATTCTAAGACTCCACCTGTGTTCGTTTGGCAAACGATTACAGACCAGACGGTTCCAGTTCAAAACTCGATTATGTTTATTAATGCTTGCGTTAAAGCTGGCGTAAGCGTGGAAGCACATTTGTTCCCTAAGGGTCCGCATGGCTTGGCTTTGGCGGTTAAAGAAACAGCTAAGCGCGATGAAAATGGCGCAGTGCTGCCTGAGTTTGTTCAGCCAGAAGTTCAGCAATGGATTGATCTTGCTTGCGATTGGCTGAATCGCACTTTTGCATAATCTAACTTCGA
Organism: Gardnerella sp. c12Ub_1; assembly: GCF_055804375.1. Taxonomy (NCBI): domain Bacteria; kingdom Bacillati; phylum Actinomycetota; class Actinomycetes; order Bifidobacteriales; family Bifidobacteriaceae; genus Gardnerella; species Gardnerella sp. c12Ub_1. Next base: position 948,094 of record NZ_JANUZC010000001.1, read on the forward strand.
TGCGCGCTTAGACCGCGCAAACGATTACCTGCCATGTAGTGCGTTTGTACCTAATTTACGGCGTGTCGCGATACAAACACACTACACAAACACACAAAACTGTAGTGTGTTTGTATTTGATTTTGATGTTTTTTGATACAAACGCACTACAGAAATTTTAATCACACGATTTTTGGCATAGGAGTTGTTAGTGAAGCTGTAAGGTTGACTTGCACAACCCCAGCTCCAGCATGAACTTCTACTTTTTTAAGCGTTACAGTGCGAGAATCCGCAGGCGCGTGATCGTCATCTGTCATGGTTGCTGGCGACTTTACAGCAACAAGAGCTAAGCTATCAAAATCAACACCAGCCTTATTGCACAAATCCTGCGCTTCCTTCAACGAATCAGCAAAACCTGCTTTGTCGATTACGCGCTCAACAGGCACACCATACGCCTCGGAGCAAAGCAGATTAATACGCTCGCGAAGCGACTTTCCGCGGCGGCTTTGCGGAACTTTCGTTTCAGCATCCGCAGTGATTACAGACACAAAATCGTCTAGCTGATCTGCCAATCCATCTCCGCCGTCTCGGAAAAGATTGCCAACAATCGGCTTACGGAATCCCAAAGTCTTAGCCTGCTCAAGCAAATCTGGAACCTGCCCATCTTCACCTTCCCACAAATTAATAAGAGGGAACGTAGGAATATTAAGCGACTCAAGGCGCGAAACGTGGAACGGGTAACGCCATGCAAGAGTTTCGTCATCTTGCCAAGTAGTTGCTCGAGTAACAACAACCGCAGCAGCAGGCCACTTTGCGCCAAACTCGCGAGCAGCAATATCTAGCCACTTTTGCGCACCAGCATCCGTTCCATACCCTGCCTCCACAACAACAACATCGTGTAGCGCGCAAGCCATCTCAACGCTCACAAGGCTTGGAATACCAAGCGAAACGTTGGCAAATGGCCCGCAATGAACGTAAATCGGAGAACCATTAATCGTCTCAGTTTTTGCAGGCTTTACAGCATCTGCAAGAATATTTGTGATTCGCCACAAGTCAACAAAATCACCAAATTTAACAGGATTCCCGTCTTTTGTACCAGCAATCATTGCAGCAACGCGATTTGCAATCTCTTCCATGCTTCTAGAAAGCACTACGATTTGCATAAGCTCACAAGTTGGCGTTAACACAACGCGCTCCGCAACCGTGCCCTTGCCAAAGTCAACAGCAATACTACGCAAAGACCTTGAAGGCACTTCGCTTACACGTGGCACTAAAATCGTGTCTAAAATACCCTCGTCAATCGCCTTTTCTGCAAAAGAAACAAGCAAATTTTGCGCGCATTCAATAGCCGCCATTTCTCCGCACAATCCCCAGTCAATCAACTCTGGGTGCGAAAGCGAGGACTTTCCGCCGCCGCTAGCGCCGCCTTTTGAACCAGCTGCAGTAATGCCCATGCTTGGCTGCCTCAAAACAGCCGCAGCATCTACTCCACGTTCGCGCAACGCGTCTACAAGCGCAATAGTGGTGGTTGTTTTGCCCTCTCCTCTAGAAGCCTTAAGAGGAGTATCAGCTGTAACGAGCAACACTTTACCGTGCTTTTTTTGCTCGCTTGGATTCTTCTTTAGATAATCCATAAATCCAAAAGCGTCGATTTTTTTAACCAATCCAAATTGTGCAGTAAACGAATCAAGAATGCTCATATTCCCCACTTTCATAAGCGAAAAGCCTAGTTGATGCCGATAGTGTTCAATAACAGACGTTCAATAATAAAACGCGCATAGCTAATGTAAATGAACAATTTTTATACTATACGATTGCATAGGCGTGGTATAGCAATATTACATTAAAACTATGCGCGTTATTAGTAACGTCTATAACGGCTTGCGATTAGTGATCGGAGCGATTAAAACCATTCTTCATACGCATGCTAGTTATGTACAGAACTGTATCGAGCAAAGAATCGGTTTCTTTCTTCAACTTTGCAGCCATATCTTCGTTTGCTTTAGCCAAAGTCGCGCGCACTTTGTCGTTACGAAGCTCTGCAATAATAGCTTCAGGATCGCGAACTAAATCATCGCAATCATCGCCTTCATCACCTTCGCGCTCTGGCTCGTAATCAGCCAAATCAACGCCAAGAAGCTCTGCTACAGCAGCATCCGTAGCCTTAACCATTGCGTGACCAAGCGAACCAACAACTTCTTGGTAGCGCTCAATTGCATTTGCAGTGTCGTTAAATGCGGCATCCGCAAGAGCTGCAATAATGCGATTTTCCCAATAGAAGTTTTCGCTTGTTACGCGAGTAGTTGTATCTTCCAAATACTTTGGAGTTTCGTTTACATTTGCGTAGAACGGAACTAAAGCATTAAACGGGTTAGAGCCATACGCCATCCACTGAATTGCGCGCATTGGCTCTGGCATGTAAGGGCGGATTTGCATAACAGCAAGCTGGCTTTGGCGATTAATGCCGATTGGGCGGAAAAGATGACGCGTATGCTCATCGCCAAGCTTGCCGTAAGGATCGTACTCGGTTCCCTGATAGTGCGAGCTAAGCACATACTTAACGTCTTCAACAGTCACTTTGCGCTCAGGCTGACGCGCCCACGGAATGTCGTTGCTATCTGGCTTATGATCCGCGTCTTTACCATCCCACACTTCGTCATACGGATTCAAGAAACGCTCCATAAACCATGCACGAGGCGTGTTATACACGTGGTCCGCATCTGAATGGGATCCAAAAGCATCTCGAGGATTAAACGGCGAAGCGTTTTCCACCGCCAAATCCAAGTGATTTTCTTCAATAAACTCAAGCAAATCAGCCGAGCACATGTGCTCTTCTTGATTTCCCAAAGCGTCTTCCAAATCAAACTCATCAATTCCAAGCTGGTTTGGCATAACAACATACGCCTCGTCTGGCACGCGCTTAGCAATCCAGTGGTGTCCGCCAACAGTTTCCATCCACCAAATCTCGTTTACATCCGAGAACGCAACGCCGTTCATCTCGTAAGTGCCGTACTTTTCTAGCAACGCACCCAAACGCTCAACGCCTTCGCGAGCGCTACGAATATAAGGCAAAACAAGCGTTAAGAAGTCTTCTTCGCCAATTCCGCCAGGCACTTCTGGCTTATAATCAGCGTCGCCTTCTTTGCCTTGCGCTTTTTGAAGCTCCACCATTGGGTCTGCGCCCAGCACGCGCTCGTTGGATGTAAGCGTTTCGGTAGCGCTCATTGCCACGTTTGCTTCGTTAACGCCAGCTTCTCCCCAAATTCCTTCGCGCAAGTCTGCGTTTGGAACGCTTGTGTATTGCATTGGATTATCTGGAAGCTCTACTGTTACGTGGCTAAGCACAGACTTATAAACACGAGGCTGGTCTTGTGGCTTTACTACCACTAAGCGCTTTGGGTTAAACTCTCCATTTGCGGAGTCTTCGTTACGCGCAATAAGCGTGGAGCCGTCGTAGCTCGCTTTGCGTCCTACTAAAATTGTTGTGCATGCCATATTTGCATCCTCATTTTTCTAATTTTTGATTATTTTGGTTATTTGATTATTTTAGATAATTTTGTTTGTTTTGCTTAGTTTTGCTTAGTTTTGACTATTTTACACACGCGCATCTAGTCGTAAGCTGCTTGCGACTTGCCAGCGCGAAGTCATATAAATCCTAAACCTAAACTCTAAACTCTAAATCTTAAGCTCTAAGCTTTTCCTCGCAAATATAATCCGTTAACGTCTACATACGAATCATAATGCCTGATTTCATTCATCATTTCGTTAAGGTAAAAGCCCTCTTTAAGATTTGCAAGAGGCTTTTGCGTGCCGAACACTTCTAGCATGTAGTCGTGATCCTTGTCTGGCGGCTGCGGGCCATTGTAGCGCATTGTAATCGCAGGGTCCGTGCATCCCACAAATCGGCTAGCTTGCGAGTTTCGCCCTTGTACAACTTCTGGAATCATGGTTGGCATTGTGCGAGAAAAGTCTTGCGGAATTTGCAAAGCGCGCGAGTCGTTAAAGTCAAACATAAGCGCTTCCACTGGAACATTTGCTACAACCCAATGAATCCACTGGAATCCGCACACTGGTATAGCGTCGTCGTCTACAAATCGCCAATGCAAGTAGTGCACAAAATCAGGCAACTTGTCTACATAAAATGGAAAAGATACGACTGGAACGCCGTTAATCTTGTTTTCTTCCGGCGCAGCTTTTGCAAAGTTGTCTGGAATAGTGGTGAAATCTGTAGAAATATTCATAATTTAAGTATCTACTACCGCTGTGACTATACGAAATAATTCATTTTTACACAAATGCACTTCCGCACTTTGTACCATATTTGACCTAAATCACGTACAAAAAGCGGAGTTATTTTCCGCACTTTGTACCAAATTTGACCTAAAAATGGTACAAAACCCGGAATTATTTTCCGCACTTTGTACCAAAATCCACACAAATTTGGTACAAAACCCGGAAAATCGTTCGAGCGCGGTTACGCCAAGCTAGGTAGAGATTCGAGATTTTTTGCAGCGGATGAAGCGAACCTCAGCGCCGAAGGTGGTGATTCGCTGAAGTAGCAAGAAAAATCGAGAATCTCGGCGATAAAAGCTACGCAAAAGTCCTAGATATCCAGAAGGTTTGATGTATTTCTCTACGAGCAATAAATAGCGCCGTACTAAAACCTAAAACCTTAGAATATTAACGTTCATAAACTATACGCAAAAGTGCGCGTCACTTGCGAGGAGAGAAATACTCAAACCTCGCGCAACACCAAATAGGAGAATCACTCGCGCGCGTTAAAGCGAGCAGAAAAGCGCTTCAAAAACAAGCGTTGCGTTTCCATTGCCAGCAAGCCGCTTTTTTGCCACCGCAAGCGCATCAAGGCATTTAAGCGCGCGCTCTGCTGTAATTTTTTTAGAAAGCTGCATAATCTCTGCTTTAAATTCTTGATTCACAAGCGGCGTTTGTAATTGCGCATTGTTTAGCACAACAAGCACATCTCTATAAATGCTGCAAATCGCGTCTATTGCGCGGTTTAGAACATCTCTGCTTACGCGAGTCACTTTGCGCTTAACGTCGTCTTTTTTGCCAATCGCATTGTATGCGCTACGAATTTTAGGCGGAATTTTATCTGTTGGCTTAATGCCATTTATGCGCAAAAACTCGCTTTGCTCTTCTTCCACGCACTTTTGCACTTCGTCTTCTGCCTGCGCTTTAGCATCTTCGATTAGCGTTTGCGCAAGCATAATCGCATCTATTGCGCTGCTAATGCGCAAAACGCTAGCAACAAGCTCTTCCCGCCCGCTTCTAGCACGCTCGCTTGTAGCATAAAGCATTGCCAAATCAACGTTTCCTTGCGCTATGCGAGCCACATTTTCCGCTGTTTTTGCATCCACGTTAGAGCGTTTTTGCACGTATTCTTGCACATCTTGGTCGTTTGGTTGCACCAAATTCACTATTTGAGACCTAGACCTAATTGTTGGCAAAACATCTGCTGCACTTGCTGCGCAAAGAATCCAGATTGTGCGAGGTGCTGGCTCTTCGATTTCTTTTAGCAAAACGTTTGTTGTGCGCTCAAGCATGCGCCCAACGTCTTCGATTATTATGATTCGCCACGGTGCAACACTTGGCATTTGCTCCGACATGGACACTATTTCGCGCACTTCGTCAATGCTTACTGTAACTTTGTCTGTGCTTAAAATGTTTACGTCTGGGCTTGTTCCAGCCAATACTTCACTTGCGATTTTATCTGGATTTATTTGAGTATTTATTTGAGCATTTATTTGAGTTGCGGAATTTTCGGCAGTACGGTTGCTGGCGACTTTTCCGCGCGATTGCAATGCTGCTGCAAACGCTCTTGCCACTTTTGCGCACCCAAATCCAGCTGCACCGCAAATAAGCCACGATTGCGCGATTTTGCTTGAATCGCCTTGCGCTACTTTTTTAAGACGCTCAACAACTTGCGATTGACCAACTACCGATTCCCAAACGTCCATTGCTAAAATCCTAGAGTCCTAAAGTCCTAAAATCCTTGATTTTCTGGCGATTCTGACGATTTTTCGCAACAGTAACGCACGCCAGCATTATCCATCAACTCGCACACGTCTTTAGCAATCAACTTCGATAAATCGCAAGCTGGCAAAGTGGCGTCTAAAACGCAAAATCTTTGCGCGTTTTGTTTAGCAAGATCCAAAAACGATTCACGCGTGCGCTTCGCAAAATCAAGCCCTGCACTTTCCATGCGATCCGCCTGCCCATGCAATCGCACAGCAGCGTCCTTCTCGCTCATATCTAGCAAATACGTGCGATTTGGCCAAAGGCAATTAGACGCCCACTCGCTTAAATCGCGCACATCTTGCATAGTGAGCTCGCGCCCACCCGATTGGTATGCTAGCGAAGAATCAATGTAGCGATCCGTTATAACCACCGCACCGCGCTGCAATGCTGGAATAATGATTTGCGCAGCGTGTTGAGCGCGATCCGCCGCAAAAAGCAGAGCTTCGGCGCGCGCACAAATCGAATCTCCGTGCAAAAGAATATCTCGCAACTGTTTTCCCAATTGCGTGCCGCCAGGCTCTCTCGTAACAACAACCTCAAGCCCACGCGCTTGCAAAAAATCACGCAAAGCTTCGACCTGCGTGGTTTTCCCAACGCCGTCTATACCTTCAAAAGATATAAAAAGCCCCTTAAGACCTTTGTTTAAGCCGCTAATCCCGCTTTTTTTAAGACATATAGCCATTTTCGCATACCTCTTACGGGTTTACTCGGATTTAGTCGTAGACTTTTTTACAGTAGACTTTTTAGCTGCCGTTTTTTTAGCTGCTGTTTTTTTAGTCGTAGTCTTTTTAGCAGCAGTCTTCTTAGCGGCCGCTCGCTTGCGCTTTACAGGCCCTGCCGCTCGCTTTTGCGCCAAAAGCTCAAACGCAACTTGCGGCTCAATCGACTCAGGCGTGTACTGCTTTGGCAGCGTGCGATTCGTAACGCCGTCCGTAATATAAGCTCCGTAGAAGCCGTCTTTAATCACCACTGGCTTGCCGCTTTCTGGGTCTTCTCCAAGCTCCCTAAGCGGCGGTTTTGCAGCTCCACGCGTGCGCTTGCCGTACTTTGGTTGCGCAAACAGCTCTTTAGCTTCGTCTAAAGTCACGCTAAAAATCGCGTCTTCGCTTGCAAGCGAGCGATTATCTGGCTTAGAATCCGCAGCCGAATCGCCAGAATCCGCGCGCTCGTAAGTCTTAGTCAAATAAGGTCCGTATCGCCCATTATTCGCCTCAATCTTCGCGCGCTTTACTTCGCCTTGCTCGTCAACTTCTTCTACAACGCCAACTAATCGCGGCAAATTCAAAAGTTTCAAAGCATCTTGCAAAGTTATTGTTGCAGGGTCCATAGTTTTGAACAAAGACGCCATTTTTGGCTTATTTTGAGCAGACTTTTTAGACTTTGCAGAAGACTTTGCAGAAGACTTTGCGCCAGTTTTAGCAGAATCGTCGGCTGCTTGCGACTTATCCTCGCCCGAAGCCTCATCCGCAGCCTCAACAAGCGCAACATACGCGCCAAAACGCCCGTTCCTAACTTCTACACTTCCGCCAGTTTGCGGATCTGTTCCCAAAACGCGCGGGCCGTCGGAGTTGTTTTCAATCAAATCTCTAGCAACCTGCTCGCTCAACTCGTCTGGAGCCAAAGTGCTTGGAATCGAAGCTCTACGCGCATTGCCCTCTTCGTCTAGATTCTTAGTATCTTCCAAATACGGGCCGTATCTGCCTACGCGCACGTGCAATCCGCCGCCAATATCAATCGTGTTGATTTCTCGAGCGTCAATCTCTCCAAGCTGATCAACTTGCTTTTGCAATCCTTCGTGCATTGCAAAGTCGCTAGCAACCGCAGAATCGCCAGCAGCCGCCGCATCATCTCCAAAGTAAAACTTGTAAAGCCAATCCTTACCAGCTTCCTCCCCATGCGCAATGCGGTCCAAACCATTTTCCATGTCTGCCGTAAACGCATAGTCAACGTAAGTTGGGAAATTAGATTCCAAAAGCTTAATAACAGCAAAAGCAAGCCAACTTGGAATCAACGCGCGCCCACGCTCATACACATATCCGCGGTCAATAATCGTAGAAATAATGCTAGCGTAAGTAGACGGCCTACCAATCTCCTTAGCTTCCAGCGTTTTAACTAAAGACGCTTCCGTATAGCGCGCTGGCGGCTGAGTTTCGTGACCATCCGCGCTGACTTGCAAAGCTTTAAGAACATCGCCATTAGCCATAGCAGGCAAAGCCTTAGATTGCTCGTCTTCGCTGAATCCGCCAAACACCTTCATAAATCCAGCAAACTCAATCACGGTTCCAGAAGCCTGGAAATTAGCCGTTCCAAAGCTGCCAGCCGAAGCGTCCAGCTTAACTGTAGCCGTAAAACCAGTAGCATCCGCCATTTGAGATGCAAGCGTGCGCTGCCAAATAAGCGTGTAAAGCTTAAGCTGATCGGCAGGCAGAACGCCAGCCAAATCCGCAGGATTCCTAAACGTAGATCCAGCAGGACGAATACACTCGTGCGCTTCTTGAGCGCCTGCAGAAGTCGTAGCATACTGTTTTGGAGAATCCGCTAAATACTCGTCTCCAAAATTAGACTTAACGCAATCTCGAGCCGCAAAAATCGCCTCTTTAGAAAGCGTTACAGAATCCGTACGCATGTAGGTTATATAACCGTTTTCGTACAAAGATTGAGCCGCGCGCATAGTTTGGCGAGAGCTCATCGACAAGCGGTTTCCAGCAGTCTGTTGAAGAGTAGACGTTGTAAACGGAGGCAACGGGCGGCGGCGATACGGCTTAGTGTCCATTGAGTTTACAACAAAATCAGCCGTGCCAAGGCTTTGTGCAATCGCGCAAGCGTCTGCCTCGCTTAAATAGTGCGCTAAAGCAGATTCGCCCTTAGCTTTTTGAAGCTCACCAAGCGAGTTAAAGTCTTTAGAACCAGCCAAACGCGCTCCGTTTAGAGCCGTCATTCGCGCTTGGAAATCAACGCCGTTTGCGCTTAAATCCGCGCAAACATCCCAATAGCTCGCTTTTCTAAACGCCATTCGCTCGCGCTCGCGCTCAACAATCAAACGCGTTGCAACCGATTGCACTCGACCAGCCGAAAGCCCTGGCCCAACTTTACGCCACAAAACTGGCGAAAGCTCGTAGCCGTACAATCTATCCAACACGCGGCGAGTCTCTTGCGCGTCAACCATGTGGTTGTCAACATCTCGCGTGTTAGCAAGCGAAGCTTGAATCGCGGGCTTTGTAATCTCGTGAAACACCATGCGCTTTACTGGCACTTTTGGCTTAAGTGCTTGCACAAGATGCCAAGCAATCGCTTCTCCTTCGCGGTCCTCATCAGTTGCGAGGAATAATTCGCCAGACTTTGCCAGCGCAGCTTTTAAGTCCGAAACCGTTTTCTTTTTATCCGCTCCAACAACGTAGTACGGCTCAAAACCATTGTTTACATCTACGCCAAACTTGCCAAAATCCGCCTTTTTAGCGGCTGGCACCTGGCTTGGCTGTGCTAAATCGCGAATATGGCCTACAGACGCCATAACCGTGTATCCGCTTCCAAGATATCCGCCTATTTTACGCGCTTTAGTGGGAGACTCCACAATGACAAGCTTGTTCTGCTCTGTCATACTCTCTCCTTTCATTCAGATGCATTCTATATGCAATTCCGCGCTTTTATTACTAAAATCCACGCCAACTCTAACGCAATACGCGTTGCAAATTCTGCAAAATCAACAAAATCAAACTTTGCGAGATATCAGCATATACTCCTATATATACCACTTTACTTATTTTTTATTCAATTTTACTTATTTTTTTATTTAATTAGACGATAGAATCTTCAACAAATCGCTTTCATTAGGCTTAATTTGCTCATCGCTTTTTGCTGGAGATGCTGGAGACGTTGAAGATGCAGGAGGCGTTGGAGGCGCGCCGACTAATCCGAGTCTACTTAAAGGAGCAGCCGCGCATTGCTTAATAACCATTAAAACGCCGAACGTTATACTACACGCGCCAGCAACAGCCCAATATGTTAAAACGTGCGAAACGCCAATCGCCCATTTTGCGCCCAGCTCAATGCCTGGCATGATTTGATAAAACATGTATGCAAAATACGCTATGCAAACAACGCCCATCGTGATCATTGCGGTTCCAACAATTTGCACGCTTATAGACGACTTTCTGCGCCCAGGCAAATCCATTGCAGAACCGCGCGTAAAAGCCATTACAGCACAAGAGATTGCGCCCACTATTAGTACCGACATTACAACGTCTGCAGGCCTATGCCAGCGACCTCCCATAAGTGCCACAGCAAGCAAAAACGTTATTAACGCAGCTCCAGCCGCAGCCCAAGCTCTAAACGCGCGAGACGCCGCGCAAACAAGTATTGCGCAAGCAGCCGCCATTAAAAGAGTGTGGCCAGAAGGTGCGGAATTTTTTGCAAGAGTAGCAATGTTTACAAGCATTTGCCTAGGAAGAACGCGTTTTAACGGCTCCGCAGCAAGCGATAGCGCGAATATTGCGCAGCATTGCGCAAGCAGCAACCATCGTTTTCTTATGATTGATATTATTAATGCCGCAACGCAAATTAGTGCAGATAAAACTATAACGATTATGGAACTTCTAAGCGGCGCTAAAATTGCGGCGAATGTTGGCGGAATGGCACTATATCCAAAAGTGCTGATTACCATTTCTTCGTACGATTGGCCGATTGGTGTTCTAACAGCTAGAAGCCACACAAGAGCAGCAGATGCAGCAAAAATCAATGCGAATATAGCGCATAACACGATTGTTGATATTCTAGGGCGATTCATCAATGGATCGAGCTTAGAAATATCTTGGTTAGCTGCGCTGCTTTGAGAGTTTTGGCTATTTTGGATATTTTCGCTAATATCGCTAATCTGGCTGCCTTCTAATAGACTCATACCAAGCATTTTATCAAACAACACTCCATGCGCTCCATAGCGCTATTCCTCACGACTATTAAGCCGTGAGGAATAGCACGCTCTAAGCGCACAGACAGGTCATGTCGCTCGCGCGGATTAGCCGCGCTCACGTCTTCGCCGCGCGTAAAGTCCACTGGACTTTACGCTTAAGCGGCTCAGCGCTTTGAAGGAGCTTGAAATGCGTTATGCAATTTCAAGCTCAGTCAAAGCGCCGAGCGTCTACAGCGTCGAAGTTGTAATCAAATGTAAAGTCACTTGGCGTTGCGTTTGAATCAGAATCATTAGCTGGAGCTTCATCAAAACTTGGCGAGAAATCGAAATCAGACGAAGTACCAGTCTCATCCGAAGGAGTCACGTCAAAGCTTGGCGTGAAATCGAAGTCCGAAGGAGTATCCTCACTTGGCGTCACATCAAAACTTGGCGAGAAATCAAAGTCAGACGAAGTACCAGTCTCATCCGAAGGTGTCACATCAAAGCTTGGAGTGAAGTCAAAATCAGAAGGAGTATAAGTATCCTCAGACGGAGTCACATCAAACGAAGGAGTGAAGTCGAAATCAGACGGAGTCTCATCCGAAGGTGTCACATCAAAGCTTGGAGAGAAGTCAAAGTCAGACGGAGTATAAGTATCCTCAGAAGGCGTCACATCAAAACTTGGCGTAAAGTCAAAATCAGAAGGAGTATAAGTATCCTCAGAAGGCGTCACATCAAAACTTGGCGTAACGTCGAATGAAGGCGTAACGTCATGCTCAACACCTGGCTCCTCCGAAGGCGTCACGTCCGAAGCGTCAGACGCAGCAATCGCGGCGCCACGTGAAATATCTCCAACGCTCTCGCCCTCTTTATCAACATTTATTGTGGTCCATCCAAGCTGCCTTCCGTTCTCACCTACAAGCAAAAGCGTATATAAGCCGTGGCAGCCTTCTGGAATTGAAACATCAAAGGCCAGATCGTCATTATTAGGATCGCCTGAATAGTCCTTAGCAATAAGGATATCGTCATCTTTATAACTTGACGAAGTCAGCAGCACTGGTTTCTCGCCGTACGCATCCCCAAAATCGTCTACACTGCCCTTATAGAGGTATGCGCGAGATAGAACCAAAAGAGGATCACTTATAATCTTGTTCATATCTGCGTTAGGATATATTCTTCTTGTTTTAATCCTAACATAGCTAGGCATTCCAGCTTCTGCACCAATGCTTTTATCTAAGACTAAGTTGCCTTTTAAGTTTGGATCAACGTCACTCAACGACGCAGGTGCTGGAGCATGCGGATAGGAATCGTCTCTAGAGACTACTGGCGAAAAGTTATCTAAGTACGAAAGATCATAATTGCCAAACTTAGATTTTGTAGGAGTTGGGTCTACAAAACTATTTGACTTTGGATTTTGCATGCCATTCGTAACATTATTTAAACCATAATGAGCACTGTAATTCCTAATAGAAAAGCGCATAGCCTCTGCAAGATCTTTGTATGCTTTCTTCAACTCTTCTTGGCTTTTAGCTGCATCAATACGCTTCCAGTGTTTTTCAAGCAAATACGAATCTTCGCCATCTTCCTTAGTAAAAGAATGAAAATGATATTCGTATCTTCTAATTTCCTCTTTTATTGAATTAAGAAGCTTTTCGCTAGCAGCATCAAGCTTGCCAGTTTTACTTGCCATTCGCGTATTGTTAGACGCCATTAACATGTCGTAATACAGCTGAAATGCAAACTTTCCCTCTCCCAATGGATTCTTATCCACATTGCCATGCTTATAGATAAGACCAACGCCATCCGTTGTGCCATAAAGCTTTGCAAGATTAACATTCGTGCTTCTTTGAACGCTTGCGTACGAGTCAGCAAACGCAGGCGCGCCCGCAATAAAGCAAGGAGCTGCCATCGAAAGGCCTGCTACCACTAACGCAATCTTTTTTGCGACTAAAGTTTTATTTTTCATAACATTCTTCCTTTTTCTTACTTACGATTTTTGCTACGACGATGCGTTTGCGCTCCGACCTGCCTTTACGCGCTACGCTTTAAGCGAAAAGACATGTCATCGTTCGCGCGGTCTAAGCGCGCTAACGTCTTCGCCGCGCGTAAAGTCCACTGGACTTTACACTTAAGCGGCTCAGCGCTTTGAAGGAGCTTGAAATGCGTTATGCAATTTCAAGCTCAGTCAAAGCGCCGAGCGTCTACAGCGTCGAAGTTGTAATCAAACGTAAAGTCACTTGGCGTTACATTTGAATCAGCGTTTGAATCAGAATCACTAGCTGGCGCTTCATCAAAACTTGGCGTGAAATCAAAATCAGAAGGAGTATAAGTATCCTCACTTGGCGTTACGTCAAAGCTTGGCGTGAAGTCAAAGTCAGAAGGAGTATCCTCAGATGGCGTCACATCGAATGAAGGAGTGAAGTCAAAGTCCGAAGGAGTATAAGTATCCTCGCTTGGCGTCACGTCGAAGCTTGGCGTGAAGTCAAAGTCCGAAGGGGTCACATCCTCAGAAGGCGTAACATCAAAGCTTGGAGTGAAGTCAAAATCAGAAGGAGTATAAGTATCCTCACTTGGCGTCACATCAAAACTTGGAGTGAAGTCAAAATCAGACGGAGTCTCCTCAGACGGCGTCACATCGAAGCTTGGCGTGAAGTCGAAGTCCGAAGGCGTAACATCAGGCGTCACGTCAGGCGTCACATCAGACGGCGTCACATCAGAAGGAGTCTCCTCCGAAGGAACAGGCGCAGGCTCAGGCTCAGGCGTAACATCACTTGGCGTCACGTCCGAAGGCGTCTCCTCGCTTGGCGTCACATCATAAGGCTGCCCATTAATGTATGCATTAATAAGCTTTTGGTACTCGTCCAGCGTAAATGGCACCTCACCTGCTTTAGCTTCCCAAGATATAACAGTGCCGTACTCGTCGCTAATGTTTCCGCTAGTAAGACCCATTGCCGTAAGCGCTGGATGTATAAAGTTTAGGTAGTGGCCAACCTCAAGATAATGCTTCGATCTTATTTCTTTATCAGACACGCCCTTAGCTATAAAGTCATCGTACTTGGCTTTTTCGTCAGTAACCCACAGTTTCATTGCGCCAGTCATGGTATCCGTGGTGGTTCCGCCGTCGTAGATTCCGCTATCGTATGGACCCCAAGCCAAATTCTCAAAAGTCTTATAGTGTCTTGCATGGTCAAAAACATTGGCAGAATAGAACGCGTCATTTATTGCTACTGCCGTCGTATAAAGACTTACGCCAAGAGGATTAAGCCCACGACTCTTGCGATACTCGTTAATCGCGCGCATATACGATATTGAATTATTCAAGCGCGTAATGTAATCAGGGGATTCTTCGCCGCTATTAAGCTTTACTTTTGAATCGTACCAGTCTGGCTTTTCTGTACGACCATACAATATTTCAAGAGCTTTAGCTGCATCATCGCGCTGAGCTTGCGTAAGGGATTGATTATTCATTACGCTTCTAAAAAGATCACCAGCAGTGCTTTTTGCGCTGGTGCTATCGTAACTGGTTGCTGGGTGCGCGTAGCTAGATACTGTTACATCGCTAGCAAAAGCGGTGTTTGCAGTAGCTCCAAACATAGAAACCGCTGAACCAGCCAAAATTGCGGCTACGGTTGCAGCGGTGAATTTTTTAGAAAATGAACTGAAAGAGTTATTAGAAAATGAATTGAAAGCCATTTTTTCGGCAGATTTTGGAGTTTGCTTTTTCATGGATTTTCTCTTTTACTATAGGGGTTTACTATAGGTTTTTGCTATAAGACCTTCGCTATAAGACCTTCGCTATAGGACCTTCGCTATAGGCTTTTACTATAGGCCTTTGCTACAGGGACAAATAACAAAAAAGCTTTCGGCTTTGAATGCCCCTAGTAGCAAACAAAACCGAAAGCAACACGCTCAACACCTAAAACACACTATCTAACGTTAAAACTCCAAGAAGAAAGAAAATTAATAGCAAATCAGAGTTTAAGCAATTAGTAAGCACGCAATTGGCATATCAGCAAGGCGCTTCCCTACAAAACCCCTTACCAACCGTTGAGCGCAAGTATAAACGCTCTTAAATTTCGAGCCGAGGGTATTTATCTAGCTGCGCAATTAGCAACGCGATTAATAATGCGATAAAGCGATTTAAGAAATTATGCGCATCAATCGCAATGCTTAAACTACGCAGCTAGACAAATTTAGTTTTTACGCTTTTAGCTTAGTGACGAGCCTTGCGAACAGCAGCACCCATGCCAGCAAGCATAGTGGCAGCCAAAGCGGTCAAAGTTACGCCAACACCAGTACCAGGCAACTTCTTACCGCCATCCTTCTTCTTCTCAACCACAGTGGTCTTAGCACCAGCAGCGGCGCCATTGGCACCAGCCTGACCTGGCTTAGCAGCACCTGGCTTGCCAGCCTGGCCTGGCTTTACAGAACCTGGGGTAACGTGAGAAACACCTGGCTGGTAGTTAGCAGCAAGTGGCTCTAAGTCATCTGGCAAAGCGTAGCCAGCAACCAATCCGGCGTCCTTAGCCTTAGCAGCCTTGAATGCACCCTTGTAAGCAGCCCAAGCCTTCTTAGCACCAGTAAAGGCCTTAGTAAACTCGGTCTTAGCATCGTTGAAAGCCTTAACAGCGTCGGCCAAATCTTCCTTAGCGTCCTTAACAGCCTTCTCAAGCTGAGCAAGCTCAACCCTATCAGCCTTGGTAAGCTCGTCATGAGCAGTCTTGAAACTTGCAAGAGCAGCATTTGCGCCATCAAGCTTGGCCTGAGCAGCCTTGACTTCAGCGTATGCAGCATCGTACTTGGCGTAAGCCTTCTCGAGATTGCCGTTAGCTTCGTCGAAATCAGCGCTGGTCTTTAGCAAAGCAGCCTTAAGAGTGGACACAGCTACTTCAACTTTTTCTTCTGGCTTGTAGTTGGTAAGAGCATCCTGAGCCTTCTTAAGAGTAGCCTTAGCAGTCTCTACATTCTCAGCAGCCTTAGCAGCATCAGCGGCTGTAGTCGTAACAGCAGTCTGCGCATCCAAGAACTTCTGTGCTGTATCGCGCTCAGTATCATTCATTGATTCGTCTTTTTTAACGTAAGTCTTGCCTTGATCCTTGGTTTCAACGCCCTTAGTTGGAGCAGACTTCTTAGCAGCTTCCCAAGCATTGGAAGCCTTCGTAGCAGCATCATCAGCAGCAGTCTTAGCTTCCTCAGCCTTCTTAAGACCCTCTTCAGCGGTCTTAACAGCAGCCTGCTTCTCCTCGAGAGGAGTAAGCTTCTTTTCAGCTTCCTTCTTAGGAGCTTCAGTCTTGTCAGCAGCGAATGCTGGGGTTGCCATTGCGAAGCCAGCAAGCAAAGTTGCGCCAGCAGCGAAAGCGGCGATAGCCTTCTTATTCATCATTTTATTTCCTTTCTTCTTCTCCCCCACTCGCAAAGCGAACAAATCGCAATGCGGCGAGGAAAACATAAAACGCGCATCCGCGCATTCCACCAACGGTTATCCACCGTGTGATGTTGCTATTAACATACCCCCCCCCCGTTTGAAAAAGTCAAGCACCAGCCACACATGCTAAACCGAAAAAAATGATGATATACACAAACTAATCCGCAATAAAGGCTACATTGCCGTAAAATTTGTGGATAAACAACACTTAAACCGTAAAAATACGCATTTCAAGGTTTTTGAAGAATTTTCCCAGCTTTTTTTAAGGAAAGACTTTCCGCGCGTGTCGCCTCGCTTGCGCTGCCTAAGCAAAAAGGTAGGTCGTGTCGTAAATCAAATACAATCGCACTACTGTTTTGTTTGTTTGTGTAGTGCGTTTGTATCAAAAAACACCGAAATTCAGTACAAACGCACTACAAAAAATGAACAAAGCATTGAACAAAAGTCAACATAAACAACAAAAAAGCCCTCTCCGTGGTCCGCATGTAAAATACATTAAGCGTGGAGAGGTTCTGTTAAGACGATTTTCCCATGGAATTTTTCAAGAGTCAATATAGACACGACATATTTTAAGTACAAACACACTACAGTTTTGCGTGTTTATGTAGTGCGTTTGTATTAAAAAACACCAAAATTCGGTACAAACGCACTACAGGACTACGCCAAACTAGGCAGAGATTCGAGATTTTTCGCAGCGAATGAAGCGTATCGTTAGCGCGGTCTAAGCGCGCGAACGTCTTCGCCACGCAGAAGCAGTGCTTCTGCCTTGAGTGGCTCAGCGAATCGAGGTGATTTCTCGCGCATTATGCAGCTCGAAATCGTCGATTCGCGCTACGCTCTAAGCTCGAATGCAAGTCGTCGCGCAGAATACAGAAAACCCCCGCGCACCCACCAGAGGCCACTTACCCTTGCTGCATTCCTGCCCTGGGGGGATTGGGTGACGTAGTGCCACGCGGAGGCTCTACCTATATTACACGATTTTGGCTACAAGTCGAGCGCAAGTCGCAAGCAACCGACGAAAAGCCAAGCGAATGCCGAAATCAAATCTCAAACAACCGCAACATTAGACGCACCACTAGGCGCGCCACACGCTTTTGCCGCTCTTCTTTGCATCCTCAACATCTGCATTAAGCTGCGACTCGTCTGCCTCAACGTCTCCATTAATATAGCGCTCAACGAGTTCGCGCGCCTCGCTATCTTCGTGCTGAACAGCTGGCGACTTCATAAAGTAAGAGCTAGGAGCCAAAATCGGCCCCGAAAGCTTGCGATCCAGCGCAATCTTCGCAGCGCGCACAGCATCTATAACAATGCCTGCGGAATTAGGCGAATCCCACACCTCAAGCTTGTACTCCAAGCTAAGCGGAACATCGCCAAAAGTGGTGCCCTCCAAGCGCACAAACGCAAACTTGCGGTCGTCAAGCCAAGCAACATAGTCCGAAGGACCAATGTGCACGTTGTGGTCATCCATATCGTGCGGAACAATCGAAGTAACCGCGCGCGTCTTAGAAATCTTCTTCGACTCAAGCCTAGAGCGCTGCAACATGTTCATAAAGTCCATGTTTCCGCCAACATTAAGCTGGTAAGTGCGGTCCAAACGCACTCCTCTATCTTCAAAAAGTCGCGCCATAACGCGGTGCGTAATCGTAGCACCAACCTGGCTTTTAATATCGTCGCCAATAATCGGAACTCCTGCATCGCGGAATTTTTGCGCCCAAACTGGGTCGGAAGCAATAAAAACAGGAAGGCAATTTACAAACGCGCATCCAGCTTCCATAGCTGCCGTAGCATACGCCTTGTCTGCCTGCTCGGAGCCAACTGGCAAGTAAGACACAAGCACGTCTACATGCAAATCGCGCAAAACTTCGGCAACATTTACAGGCTCTTCTTTAGATTCGTCAATCATTTGCTTGTAGTAGTCGCCCAAGCCATCGTAAGTAGGGCCGCGCTGCACTGTAACGCCAAGATTAGGCACGTCTGCAAAGCGAATCGTGTTGTTTTGCGAAGCATAAATCGCCTCGCTTAAGTCATGACCAACTTTTAACGAGTCAACATCGAAAGCGGCTACAAACTCAATGTCTCGCACGCGATATTGCCCAAAAACAGCATGCATTAATCCTGGAATTTTATCGCCATCATTGGCATTCTTGTAGTATTCAACGCCCTGAACTAACGACGAAGCACAATTGCCAACACCGGCAATGGCAACGCGGATACTCATATAAACTCCTTAACAAAAATCATCGGCACAAAAACGCCGCACTAATACACTTTTATAATACTAGCTTTTACAAATATTACATACGATATTGCATATGATTGAAACGATATTACATATGATTACATATGGCTAAAATTCCTCATTACGCATGATTACGCACGATTACATATGGTTAAAATTCCTCGCCAAGCGCTAACTTGGATTGTATGGTTGCAAATAGTAATGGACGAAATTCGCACTCTTCTAGCCAAAGGCGCACTATAAGAAGCGCGGGCGATGGCACTGGAGCTGGCGCTGGCGCTGGCGCGCGCACAAGGCGACCACACAACCGCTCATACAATCAACAATACAATCGCAGAAGCCACAGAAGAATCCAAAAAAACTTTAGAACAAAACATCCGATTATTTTTTGGGCGCTAATCGTAATTTTTACGCCAATAATCCTTGGAATTTTAACGGTTGCGTGGATGTACGTAACAACAGACATTCCGCAGCCAGACAAAATCGCAATGGCGGATAAAACAAAGGTTTACTACGCGGATGGAAAAACGGAAATCGGCAGCTTTGCAGAGCAAAATCGCGAAATCATAAATTGCTCCGTTCTAAAACCATATGTTGGAAACGCAATAATCGCAAGCGAAAACAGGTCATTCTACAAAGACGGCGGAATTGATCTTAAGGGAATTGGGCGCGCAATAATCCACAACGTAACGTCTAAAGGCAGATGGGGCGGCTCTACGATTACGCAACAATACGCGGAACGCTACTATCTTGGCGAAACAAAAACGTATTTAGGCAAGCTGCACGAGGCCATTCTTGCGCTAAAAATCGCGCAAACACAAGACAAAAACACCGTGCTGTGCAATTACATGAACACGATTTATCTGGGCCGCGGAGCGTACGGAATCCAGGCGGCAGCAAAAGCGTACTTTGGCGTGGAAGCGAAGGATCTTACGCTATCTCAAGCGGCAATGCTGGCTGGAATAATCCCTGCGCCAAGCAGCTGGGATCCTGCAATCATGCCTAAAGAGGCGAATATGCGATTCAAGCGCGTGCTAAGAATCATGCTTAAAGACAAGTACATTACAAGCGAAGAATACAAAAACGCAAAAATGCCGCAAACCATTAATCAAACCAAGCAAAACATGTACGCAGGGCCGCAAGGATACCTTTTGCAAATGGTTCGCAGCGAGCTTACAAGCGGCGGCGCGTTTACAAAAGAAGACCTAGACACAGGCGGATACCGCATTATTACAACAATCGACAAAGCTAAGCAGGATTTAATGTTTAACGTTGCAAGCCCGACTGCTGGCGCGCGCGGAATTACGCCGCAAGGAGTGCAAACGGGCGCAATGAGCGTAAATCCTAAAGATGGGTCGATTATATCTGTGTATGCAGGCGACGACTACCTTTCTAAGCCGCTAAATAACGCCACTCAAGCGCTTTACGAGCCTGGAAGTACAATGAAGCCGTTTGCGCTGATTGGCGCGATTCAGGCTGGAACAAACCTAAACACGCTGTTTAATGGAAATACAGGGCTAAAGTTTAAGGGAATCGACAAGCCAGTAAACAACTTTGCAAACACAAATTGGGGAATAATCAACCTTTATAAAGCAACAGCAAACTCTGTGAACACGCCATTTATGGCTTTGCAAGAAAAGCTTGGGCAAAAAGGCGTGGCAAATACGGCTGTTATGGCTGGTCTAAACGCGCAGCGCGTTAACGGCAAGAATCCGTTTACTGTTCTTGGAAACGACCCCGTGCATATTAGTGAGATTGCGCGCGCGTATTCGACGATTGCAAACCAGGGGCGCAGGCCAGATTTGCACATTGTTTCTAGCGTTAAGAACCCAGACGGCAAAGAGTTTTATAGGGCGCCGACCGTTGGAAAACAGGTGTTTGCGGCGGCAGACATGGCGCTTGCTATTAAGGCCATGCAAGGCGTTGTACAATACGGTACTTCGCCAGAGGTTAGAGGCGTTGGAAAGCCGATTGCTGGAAAGTCGGGAACCGCTAACGATGCTTCGGCGTGTAGTTTTGTTGGATTTACGCCAAGCGTTTTGACCGTGTTTGCTATTTGGAATCCAGATGCGCAAGGAAATCCTTTGCCTGTGCCAACTTTCCGCGGATACCCTGGAGGAATCGGATATTCGGCGCATTTGTTTACGCGATACATGCGCGCGGCTCTGGCTGGAACGGCTGCGGAAAAGTTCCCAGAGGCTAAAGATAACGGCAAAATTGGAGGTGTTGACGGCACTTGGGGGCTTGGCGGAAGCAAGCACGAATTTGCGGACGACGATAGCGGCGAAAATAAAGAAGATAGCAAAGATAAAGATAAAGATAAGGCAGATAGTGCAAGTGGCGCAAGTGGCGCTAATAAGGAAGATAGTTCTAGTAGTGAAGATCGTGCGAATGGCGCAAATGGGTCGAATGGGTCTGGCGAGAATGGGCCGAATAACGGGAACGGCTCGGCTGGCGGCGGCACTACTAGTGGCGGAAGCGCAGGCGATGGGTCTGGCGCGGCATCATCTTCTGGAGAAAGCGGAACTACACAAACGCAAAGTGGCGGCGATTAAGCTGTATTTTCCCGAGAATATACGTAAATTGGGTCAAATTTGGTACAAAGTGCGGAGTTATGTTCCGCTTTTTGTACGTGATTTAGGCCAAATATGGTACAAAATCGGGAAAATCCGTATTAGTTACTGAGCAATGCGATCAATAACGTAGCGCTCAAGCGCTTGCGGCGTAAGGTCTTTGTAGCCGTCTAAGTCTGCAAACTGCGGCCCGCCGCTAACGTCTAAGTTAGAATACGCTCTTTGCGCAAGAGTGGTCGCGCCAGAAGCTGCAGCCGACTTTAGCCCTGCAAACGAATCCTCAATCGCAATGCAATACTTCATGTTTTGCGCGCTAATGCCAAGCAATCTACCTGCAGCTAAATACGGCTCTGGGCTTGGCTTTGTAGGGTATCCGTCGTCTCCACAAACAAAACCAGCGAAGGCACCTTTAGGCGCATGATCCACAATGTTTTCAACAAGTCGCCTTGGCGAATTGCTCACTAAAATCGAAGGGATTTTTGCGTCGGCAAGCTTTTGCAAAAGATCTAGAACGTCTGGCACCCATGGAACTTCCACGCTTTCGCGCTCGGCGACATAGTCCACCATTGCGTTGCCAATCTCTTCAACGCCCATCTTTGTTCCGCGCGCAATCATAGCTTGCGCAACATCTTTTAACGAGCCGCCCGAGTATTGCCACGCAAGCTCTTCGCTCCACTCGCCCCCATGTTCTTTTGCGATTTTAATCTCGGATTCATGCCAATACGGCTCGGAGTCGATTAGCGTGCCGTCCATATCCCAAAAAACTGCTGCCAGCTTGCGATTTTCCGCAGCTGCCATCTCAATTGCCGATTTTTCTGCAGCTAACTCTGTCAATGCATTTTCCTCGGTTGCGCTCGTTGCCATTAATCCCCTTTATATTCTTATACACTTATGCACTTATACACTTAAGTGCTACTTAGATTACGCACTTATCCACTTATGCACTTATTAGCGCATATGATTTTGCGATTATCCACATATCCACCATCTATTTAAGCATTTGACTAGTATTTAGAAAAATCTAAACTAATGTTTATATAGGCACTTGTTAGCGTAGTCGCTATAGACCAAACGCGCGCCACAAAACAATCGACTTATCGTCTTCTAAATCATTGCTTGCATAATCATTGTATTGCGAATAGCCATTCGCGCCTCTTGCATAAGAAGACGGCAACTCGCGCTGAGGCACACGAATATCTCGACGCCAATCCTTTGCACGCTGCGAGCGCTGAACTTCCACAATATTCCCGTCTGCACTCGCTGCAAAAATGTTTCGCTCCGCACTCGCCGCCTCATCCACCAAGCGCCTCACTTGCCTTTTAAGCTGGCGATTTTCTTCTTGAAGCTCCAAAATCCGCATTATTCCAGCAAGATTCACGCCGTTTTCTTGACTCAGCTTTTGCGTTTGCACAAGCCTATCTATGTCTCTAAGCGAGTATCTTCTGGCTCCGCCTTCTGTGCGCTGCGGCATAATCAAGCGCAATCTATCGTATTGCCTAAGCGTTTGCGGATGCGTGTCGGTTAGGTTGGCTACGTGACTCACGGTAAAAATCGGCATGTCGATTTTAAAGCCCACTTCGTCCGCGCCGTCAAGCGTTGCATTTCCGCGCACTAGCGCCACTGCACACATCTCATACAGCGCCCTAATTTGACGATCCAACCTAGCCATTACTTTCCTTTCTACACGCAAACGCTATTCCCACGAGCAATTGCTACGACTACGAGCAATCGCACACGCAAAACGCTAAGCGATTTGTTGCTATGCGCGCAAATCCTTCACTTCTTGCTCGTAATCTTCGCCACACGCCTTTTCAAACTCTTTTGCAGCATGTTTTACCGCCATTCCTGGCTTTTTGGGAACATGTATTTGCGCAATTCCAACAAACGCGCCGTTTTTACCTGGTACGCCTGCTCCCTCTACACGTATTCTGCTGCCGCCCGAAGTTCCAGATGGCACCTTAAACACAATCGGTTCATCATCTACGTTTTTAAGCGTGACTTTTGCTCCATGCACAGCTTCGCTTAAAGTGAGCGGCAAAGTGGCCACTAAATCGCATCCTTCAATCGAGAATTGCTCCGACTTTTCCACTTGCACTTGCAAGTACATGTCTCCAGAAGCGCCGCCAAACTTTCCTGGCTTTCCCTTTGACTTTAGGCGGATTTTTTGCCCATCTTTTACGCCTGCAGGAATATGAGTTTTGAACGATTCTCCGCCCGATCGAAGCGAAACAGTAGCGCCTTTGAACGCCTGCTTAAAGGTTAGTTTTATAGCCGTTGTAATGTCTTCGCCGCGTTCAGGCGTGTTTTGTGGAGCAGATTGGGCAGATTGAGCATACTGGCCATACTGGCCGTAGTCTGCACCGCCAAATCCTGCGGATGATTGCGCTCCAGCGCCGCCCGTAAACATGGAGAATATGTTTCCCATGTCTGGACCCGCGCCGCCCGTGGAAAATCGCACGCGTGAGCCGCCGCCCATTGGCGATCCGCCAAACATTGATGAGAAAATGTCGCTGAATCCGCTTGCGTCGAATCCGCCTGCGCCCGTTCCGCCAGCGAATCTTGCTCCGCCTGCGCCGAATTGGCGAATCGCATCGTAGCGAGCGCGCATCTGCTTATCTTTCAAAACGTCGTACGCTTCCGACACGTCTTTGAATTTTTCTTCTGCTTCTTTAGTTTTGTTTAAGTCTGGGTGATATTTTCTAGCGAGTTTTCTGTACGCTTTTGTAATTGTGGCTTCGTCGGCATCTTTGGAGACTCCGAGAACCTTGTAAAAATCTTTGGCTAGCCATTCATTCTCAGCCATTTAAGCTCCTTTTTCTTTGAGCCACTGGCATTTATCTAAACAACTTATATCTAAATAACCTACTCGCGCTGACTGTTTAGAATCTAAACCGACAACACGAGTAGGCATGGGATTTGCAAGTAGACGTTTGATTGCAGCGAGTGAGCTAAACAATCCAAACAAGCGCTGACATTAGCGATGTTTCACGCATTGTTTCACGATGTTTCATTCTGCGCACACTGCTATGCATTGCTTGGAGACGCCACTACGACTCTCGCCGCGCGTATAACGCGATCGCCAATCCTGTAGCCAGACTCCACAACAACATCAACCGTTTCCTTCGTAGCATTTGCATCTGGCTTGTGTAGAATCGCATCGTGCTTTGTTGGGTCAAAGTCTTCGCCCTTTTCGCCAAACTTTTCTACGCCAAACTTTTCAAACGCCTTGTCTAATTTTGCGGCCACGGCTTTGAACGAATCGTCCATTGCGCCGTGTTCGCGAATCCTATCAATGTCGTCTAAAGCTGGCAATAAAGCCGTAAGCACGTCTGTTATTCCATGCTGCCTGAACCGATCTTGCTCCTTGGCTGCGCGATTGCGGAAGTTAATGAACTCTGCTCGCTCGCGTTGCAACGCTTCCAAATACTCCGCCGCCTCTTTTTTGGCTTTGCCAAGAGGCGTTAAGGAATCTTCTTCGCTGCTTTGAGTATCTGCAGAATTGTTATTTTCTTTAGATTTACGCGCGTTAGATTCATCTGCGGTTGCTTGCGACTTTTCCGCGTCGGCGTCTGCGCTAGCGGCCGCGTCTTGCGTTGCACAATCCGCAGCACAATCCGCCGCCGTATCACTCGCCGCATCACTCGCCGCGTCATTCACCGACGCATCGCTAGCAGCTGCAGCGTGCTTCGCTTCGTGCTTTGCTTCATGAGCTTCCTCATGCGCTGCACCCTGCGCCGCCGCGCCATCTGCAGCGCTATAGGCCGCATTATCGGCCGCGCTAGCAGACGCCGCACGCGAATCACCAGCATCCGAAGGCACGTCTTCCAAACCACTCAAGTAGTCGTTGGCGTTAAACTCGGACATTACTTATTATCCTTATCGTCCTTGTCGTCGTCCACCACTTCGGCGTCAACCACGTCGTCATCTTTAGAGGCACCTGCATTTGCATCAGATGCAGCACCAGCAGCACCAGCCTGAGCACCAGCAGCACCCTGCTGAGCGTAAAGCTGCTGACCAATCTTTTGCGCAGACGTCATAAGCTCGCTTTGTGCGCTCTTAATCTTCTCAAGGTCATCACCCTTCAAAGCTTCCTTCAAAGCATTCACCTTGTCAGTAACTTCCTTAGAGATTTCGTCGGAGAGCTTATCCTTATTGTCGTTCACAAGCTTTTCAGTCTGGTAAGCAAAGGATTCTGCCTGGTTGCGAGTATCCGCTTCTTCCTTGCGCTTCTTATCTTCTGCTTCGTGAGCTTCCGCTTCCTTAACCATGCGGTCAATCTCGTCCTTTGGCAAACCAGAACCGCCCGTAATCGTCATGGACTGTTCCTTGCCTGTGCCCTTATCTTTAGCAGAAACGTGCACAATGCCGTTAGCATCAATGTCGAAAGTCACTTCGATTTGTGGAACGCCACGAGGAGCTGGAGCAATACCCGTCAACTCAAAAGTGCCAAGAGGCTTGTTATCGCGCGCAAACTCACGTTCGCCCTGATAAACCTGAATCAAAACGGATGGCTGATTGTCTTCTGCAGTAGAGAACACTTCGGATCGCTTAGTTGGGATTGCGGTGTTACGCTCAATAAGCTTTGTCATAATTCCGCCCTTGGTTTCAATGCCCAAAGAAAGTGGAGTTACATCAATAAGCAGAACGTCTTTACGGTCTCCCTTAATAACGCCCGACTGCACAGCTGCACCAACAGCCACAACCTCATCTGGATTCACGGACTGGTTCGCTTCCTTACCACCCGTAAGCTCCTTTACAAGTTCCTTGACGGCTGGCATACGAGTAGAACCACCAACAAGCACCACGTGATCAATCTGGCTTACGGAGATGCCAGCGTCGGAAAGCACGTTGTTAAATGGCGTACGGCAGCGACCGAGCAAGTCGGAAGTCATTTCCTCAAAGTGAGCACGAGTCAAAGTCTCATCCAAATGCACTGGAGTGCCGTCAGGAGTCATTGCCAAGTACTGCATAGAAATTGAGGTAGATGTTGAAGAGCTAAGCTCCTTCTTTGCCTGCTCAGCAGCCTCCTTCAAGCGCTGCAAAGCAATCTTATCCTTGCTCAAATCAACGCCGTACTTGTTCTTAACTTCGCCAACAAGCCAGTCAATAATCTTCTGATCCCAGTCATCGCCACCCAAGTGGTTATCGCCATTAGTGGCCTGCACCTGGATTGTGGAGAAGCCGTCGTCATCCTTACCAATCTCAAGAAGCGACACATCGAAAGTACCGCCGCCCAAGTCGAATACCAAAATGCGCTCATCTTCCTTGCCTTTTTCAAGGCCATAAGCCAATGCTGCAGCAGTTGGTTCGTTAATAATACGCAGCACGTTCAAGCCTGCAATCTTACCTGCATCCTTAGTTGCCTGACGCTGAGCATCGTTGAAGTATGCTGGGCATGTAATAACGGCATCGGTTACTGGCTCGCCAAGGTAGGCTTCAGCATCGCGCTTCAACTTCATCAAAACCTGAGCGGAAATCTCCTGAGGAGTCCACTTCTTGCCATCAATCTCAACAGACCAATCCGTACCCATATGGCGCTTTACGGAGCTAATCGTGCGGTCAACGTTAGTAACAGCCTGACGCTTAGCGACTTCGCCAACCAAGATTTCTCCCGACTTGCTGAAAGCCACCACGGACGGTGTTGTACGCGCACCTTCTGCGTTAACAATAACTGTTGGGCTGCCGCCTTCAAGCGTTGCAATGCAGGAGTTCGTTGTTCCTAAATCAATACCTACTGCGCGTCCCATAATATCTCCTAGCTATCTTATCTATGTACCTTTTAATCTATGTACTCAAATTCTTGACAGCCAGCCTTGCGACTAGCCGCTTTTTCTTTTTACAAAACTTGAGTCTAACACACTCAAGTTATTAAAGTCAAGCATTTTTGCGCGCGTTTCGCAAAAACTTAATACTCCCCCACTCAAGTTTTTAACCTATTTACATAAATTACGCCGAGCACGGTAGAGATTCGAGATTTTTCTTGTAGTGCGTTTGTATCAAAAAACACCAAAATTCAGTACAATCACACTACAGTTTTGCGTGTTTATGTAGTGCGTTTGTATGACGACACGCCGTAAATCAGGTACAATCGCACTACATAGGTTGCATGGATTACGCCAAATTGGGTAGAGATTCGAGATTTTTCGCCGCTAGCGAGGCGAGCCTCAGCGTCGCTAGATGGTGACTCGCCGAGAGAGCAAGAAAAATCGAGAATCTCGGTGATGAAAGATACGCAAAAGTTCTAGGCATTCAGAAGGTTTGATGTATTTCTCTACGAGCAATAAATAGCGCCAACCTGAAGCCTTAGAATATTAACGTTCATAAGATATCCGTAAAGGTGTTTCGCTCGCGCGGATTAGCCGCGCTCACGTCTTCGCCGCCGTAGAAGCACACTGTGCTTCTACGCTAAGCGGCTCAGCGCGCCAAATTGCCTTCGCGCGCTACGCTCTTTAGCGCTCAGGCAGGTTGGCGCGCCTGCGAGGAGAGAAATACTCAAACCTCGCGCAATACCAAATAAGAGATATCGCTCGCGCGTTACAGCGCGCTCACGTCTTCGCCGCGCAGAAGCAGTGCTTCTGCTTTAAGCGGCTCAGCGCTCCGAATTGCCTTTTCGCGCTACGCTTTAAGCGAAAAGGCAGGTCGGAGCGCAAGCCATTTTGTGCGTTCACACTATAAAACAAAATGTGAACGCTTTTTTAAGGAACGCTACTAGAGCGCAAACTTTTATCTACTTGAGTGCTTACGGCGCTTAGCAGACACTCCAAGTCCCGCCAGCCCAACAAACACAGCAGCAAACGCGCTTAACGTTGCTGAATCAACGCCAGTTTGCACTCCCATGTTTCCGCGCAAGTTGCTACCCTTGTTTGCCTTTGCAGCATTAAGAGCCGCACGAGCTGCACGAAGTCGCATAGTCGCAGCTTCAACCTGCTCGCGAGTGGCATTAGGATCAGCAAGCACGCGGCGAGCGTTTTCTAGAGCATCATTAAACTCCTTAATCACGCTTGCGTCTACAAGTGCACCCTTCGTGCCCTTAGCGCCATTCGCCGCGCCAGCAGCGCCCGCGCCATTGGCAACATCCGCAAGAGCACCATTCACTTCGGCTTGCAACATAGACTTATCAACCGCGTTCGCGTTATTTGCATTATCCGCGCCATTGTTGCCATTGTTGTTGCCGTCGGAATCGTCATCACTACCCGAACCAAGCGAGTTGTATAAGTCGATCATCTTCTGCTTTATGCGTTGTAACTTTCTAAGCGCTTCGTCAACCTGGGCCTGCGTAGCGTTTGGATTATTAAGCACAGCATTCGCATCGTTCA
Source organism: Gardnerella sp. c12Ub_1 (assembly GCF_055804375.1). Lineage (NCBI taxonomy): Bacteria > Bacillati > Actinomycetota > Actinomycetes > Bifidobacteriales > Bifidobacteriaceae > Gardnerella > Gardnerella sp. c12Ub_1. The sequence continues at coordinate 976,550 of NZ_JANUZC010000001.1, forward strand.
GCGCCTTGTTGTACTCAGCTATATCCTTGCTATCTGCAATCAAGAACGGAATCGACTTGCGGAATTCAGGGTCATTGTCCTTCTCTTGGTAGAGCTTGTCCTTATCCGTCTTGTAGCCATCCGTAAGCTTAGACTTAGCATCCTGGAGCTTCTTCAAAGCATCATCAACCTGCTTCTGCGTAGCATTCTTATCGCCAAGAACCTTATTCGCATCCTCAAGCGCCTTCTTATAGGCCTCAAGATCCTTCTTAGATGCGTCATCACCCTTAGCTTGAGCGTTTACGTACTCAGGCGTCTTGGTGAAGTCGCCATCTTTATCCGCTTCAGACTTCAGCTTAGAAGGATCAGTCTTGTAGCCGTCAGTAATATTCTTCTTGGCGGCTTTCAAGGCGTCTAGAGCCTTATCAAGCTCCTGTTGGGTTGGAGCCTTTTCGCCTGCTGGGAGATCAGTCTTTGGCTTGCCAGTAGTACGGTCAAACTTATCAAGGAGATTCTTGGCATCGCCAAGAGCTTTCTTGTAGGCCGCCATATCTGCATTGTCTTTGCCGTCTTCACCCTTCTTAGCATCGGCATTCTTGAACTCAGGCGTATTCTCAAACGTGGTATCACGCTGGTCGTCGTCGCCGTCCTTAGACTTGTCGACTTCTTTTTGAAGCTCAACAGGATTGGTCTTGTAGTTGGCAAGAATCTTGTCTTTGATTTTCTTAAGAGCCTCTTTAGCCTCGTCAACTTCCTTCTGAGTTGGCAGCTGGTCCTTTGGAACGTCAACTTCCTGGCCATCCTTCGTGACCTTACCATCGTTCTTGTCGATGAGTTCCTTAGCCTTAGCCAAAGCTTGCTTATAGGCAGTTAGATCCTCAGGTTCTTTGCCATCCTTAGTCTTGCCTTGAAGGTTTTTATACTCGGTTGTGTTCTCGAAAGTAGGATTCTTAGCTGTACCCTGCTCATCCTTATCGTCAACTTCCTTCTGCAAGTCATCAACTTTGGTCTTGAAGTTGTCGTCGATGTCCTTCTTTGCCTGCTTCAAAGCATCAAGAGCATCATCGACCTGCTTCTGAGTTGGACGATCTTCTGGCTTCGCGTTTGGATCTGGGTGATTCACCTTGTTGAGGAGTTCCTGCGCAGCCTTAAGCTTTTCGTTGTAAGCTTCCAGCTTCTTGGTTGCGGAGTCATTACCAGTTTTATCTTCTTCCGTCTTTGCCTTTTCAAGTGCGTTCTTGTACGCCACCGACGCCTCGAATGGAGGTGTTACAGGCTTGCCATCTTGATCCTTATCGCCTACTTCACGTTCAAGCTTAATTGCATCAGTCTTGTACTTCTTAGCAATATTGTCTTGAGCGTCTTTCAGCTGTTTAAGCAGAGCGTTTACATCTTTTTGAGTTGCTTTTTTCTTCCAATCTTCATCATTAAGCTTTTCGGTAACTTTCTTGAGAATATTGTCAAAGCCTGTGTCTTTTCCATCTTCACCTAAGGCTTGTGTGGCACCTTGGTCACCAGCAGTCTTCTTAGCAACAGCATTTAGATACTCAGGCGTCTTCTTGAAGTCACCATCTGCAAAGTCTTTAGCAGAAGTCAACGGCTCAAGATTCGTCTTGTAGTTATCAGTAATTTGCTTCTTAGCTGCTTTAAGAGCGTCAAGCGCCTCGTTAATCTGCTGCTGCGTTGGATGTGAGCTGTTCTTAGCATCCGGATCTGTAGGATTAGCAGCCTTTACAAGGTCGCGCGCTTTCTTTAGAGCTGCGTTGTAAGCAGTAACATCTGTGTTTTCCACACCGTTACTTGTCTTAGCTTTAGCATTCTTGAACTCCGGCGTATTCTCGAAGTCGTTTTCAGTAACAGCAGGAGCACCCTCCGCAGTAGACTTATTAATTTCTGTCTCAAGATCAGTAGTAACAGTCTTATACTTCTCAACCTCAGTACGTGCTTTATCAAGAGCATCAAGCGCATTGTTGATGTCTGTTTGAGTTGGCTTTGCGTCTTGCGGCGTATCTTTATCATCATGCTTCTTCAAAAGCTCTTGAGCTTTTGTCAAAGCTTCATCGTAAGCCTTCTTAGCCGCTTTGGCATCATCATTTTTCTTAGTATCAGGCTTGCCATCAGCAGTTAAGAAGTGAGGATCAGACGCATTGCGATACGCGTCAGAAGTTTGCGTGCCTTCTGTAGCTGCAGGGCCATCTGTAGAGCCGTGCTTGTCAACACTCTCCTTGAGCTTGGCGGTATCGGTGTTGTACTTGTCAAGCTCTTTGCGAGCATCGTCAAGCTTCTTCAACGCATCATTGACTTCCTTCTGCGTTGCATCAGGTTTCTTGAGCAATTCCTTTGCGGCATTAAGAGCATCACCATAGGCATCTACAGCTGCCTTAGCAGCAGTATTCTTAGCAGTATCATCAGTTCCGTCAGCTTGCTTGAAAGCAGGTTGATTTGCATTCTTGAATGCAGGCGTCTGCTTGGTATTGTCATGCTCGTTAACAGACTTAAGAAGCTCGTCGGTCTTGGTGGCGAACTTATCCAACGCCTTCGCCGCGTCGTTCATTTCCTGAAGGATACTGTCAACATCCCTGTTCAGTGGCTCACCGTTCTTGTGCGCCTGAATGTCTTTCAGGTAGTCCTTACTATTAAGGTCGCCATCTTTCTTCGGGATATTGCTATCAGGAATATCCTGGCCATTTGCTCGATCCTTCGGAAGCGTGTTAGTAAGCGCCTTGTGCAGCTTTTCTGCTGCATCATCATAAGCCTTCTTAGCTTTCTTAGCAGCTTCTACCTCTGCTTGTTCTTCTTGGGTTGGGTTTTGCTTTTCGGCAAGTTCTTTCAAATTCGCGTAGGCTGGGCTGTGTTGTATTGCAAAGTCATTAAGCGCAGCAGCCGAAAGTCTGCTGGTGTCGGTTGCGTAGGTGTCAATAATCTTGCGAGCAGCGATTAGCTGCTCTTTAACCGCATCAACCTTTTTCTGATCTACGGTGCTCCCAGGCTTATTTAATTCATCCATCAAGTCTTTTGCAGCGTGATAAGCGTCGTTATAGGCTTTGAAGTCTTTCTTAGCCTGCTCGTCGCCTGCTTGCGCTTTATCAAACGCGTTGAAGTAGGCTGGCATCAAATAACCGCTGAAGTTGTCCGCAATAGCTTTACCAAGATCGGTTTTATCGGTAGAGTATTTGTCGGCATGAAGTGCTGCTTCAGCGTCTTCAAGCGCTTTCTTAGCGTCCTCAACGTCTTTCTTGGTAGCGTTTTTGTCTGCGAGGACGTCTTTAGCTTTCTTTAGCGCGTTGTCATAATTTGTGACAGCTTGCTGAGCAGCAGGATCGTTAGTCTTAGCCTTAGCGTTCTTGTAGAACACACTTTGCTTGGTAGCATCGTTTGGATCAGGATTATCGAAGCTCTTTTGCACCGCAGCGGCAAGAGGAGCCTTGTCGGTTGCGTTGGCATCAAGCGCTGCCTTAGCTTTCTTAAGATCATCAATAGCCTTGTTTACTTCTTTTTGAGAAGCGTTTGGATCCTTGGAGACCTTATCTGCTTCTGCTACAGCGTCGTCGTAGGCTTTGCGCTCTGTCTCGTTAGAGTTCTGGTAAGTTGGGTCGGCGGTCTTAAGCTTCTCGTCGCCTTGCTTAGACGCATCGCCCGTGTTCACCTTACCATGCTGAGCGATGGCATTATTCAACTCATCCTTGTTGGTGGTAAAGTCGTTAAGCTTTTCGCGCGCAGCATCAAGCTTAGCCTTAGCGTCGTCAACAGCCTTCTGCGTGGCGTTCTTGTCTTCCTTTACCTTATTAGCTTCCTCAAGAGCCTTGTCGTAATCTTCCTTGGCTTTCTTGGCAGCCTCATTCTTCTTAGCATCAGGCTTTCCATCGTCGGTCTGGAATGCTTGATCAGTAACGTTCTTATACCTGTCAGTAGTTACAGTGCCAGGTTTTTCAGCAGTAGCGCCTTCGGCAGCCTTACCATTAGCATCAATCGAGGCGTTCAGCTTATCCTTGTTGGTGTCAGCACCATCAAGCTCGGCGCGTGCCTTGTTAAGGTTAATCGTAGCGTTATCGATTTGCGCCTTCTGCTCTTCGGTAAGGTCTTTTTCTTGCTTGTCCTTAACAGTTGCAAGCAAGTCTGTTGCAGTCTTTAATGCCTTTTCATACGCATCTTTCTTATCAGCAGACGCGTTGTAGTACTTAGCCTCGGTTGGAGTCTTCTTATCGTCAGCAAGCTTGTGCTCGTCAATCGACTTAGAAAGGTCATCCTTCTTATGATTCGTCTGCGGCACAAAGATAACGTTAATTGCTTTTGCTGTATTGCCTGGATTGCGGCCTTGCTCCAGATAAACATGCTTATAGTATGTCATTGCATACGGCTCAACAAACAGGCGCGCCTTGAAAATCTTGCCCTTTTTAGCAGCCACCGTTACAGAGCCAGCCTCTGTATCCCATGAATACGAACCAGCATCTGATAAATTATCACCGAGGTCTACGTCAGAATTAGAAACTTTCTGATTCCCAGACCAATAAGCGCCACCCATATTGCCAAGCGTAAGCTCGCCCGTTGGCTCTTCATTTTGCAACGCATAGTTCATGTGCGACTTGCGCGAATGATTACTTGTACCTTCATAGGCAAGCGTCTCGCCGCCTGTAAGGTCGCGCAAACCAGACTTTGGATCCTTTGGTTTAGCTTTCAGCAAACCAAGAATCTTTGTTGTATCAAATTCTTCTGCTTTAGTTGGATCGTAACGGTAGATAATAGTGGTCTTCTGATCATTACTCCAAGAAATACCTTCGTCGGTATCGCGACCATCAATCTTAGTCTTAGTCCAAGTAACGTCGTAATCCTTGCGGATGTCTGGAAGCTTGGTGAGCTTGCTCTCTTTTACATTAGATGTAAACTCAGCAACTGACTTGTCAGTCTTGATCTTAACGGTAATCTTGTTTTCCGCCTGACCATTAGAGATACCCTTATTAGCATCACCAGATGCAGTAAGATCGCCAGTAAGGTACGAAAGCGAAATCTGATCTGTGCTGGTAAGACCAAGCTCTTTATTGCCTTTATTAGCTTCAAAAATAGCTGTTTTAATTCGGTCAAGTTCGGCATTGGAGTAGCCAAGTGGATTAGCAACAAAGACTGCCTTATCGCCAGTTGGAACAGTAACATCCTTTTCTTCAAGCTTCTTCAACACAAGATCGCGCAAAGGAATCTTAGGAGCGTCCGCAGCATCCACTCCGTCGAAGTTGATTACAGCTTCGCCCTTATCGTTGAAGGTAACCTTGTCTTGCGGCACATGATTTAGCTGAGCAAGCTTCTTTGCGATTTCTTCCTTAACTTCAGTCGAAACATTAGTCGGGTCCTCAACAATCGGCTTTTCGATACGCGTGTCATAGCGCGCAACGGTAAGGGCGAGCGCCTCGGACTTGTAGCCGAGGTCAGAGACCAGGTAGGTCTTGAGGTTATTCACGCCCGTCACATATGTTGTTGGCTCGCCCGTCTTTGAAGTTACCTTGTTAATAACGGTAGCTAACTGATTAGCATCATAAGCATTCTGGTCTGTAATAATTACCTTGTTTTCAGCAGTATCTGGCGTCTGAACAAATGCGCCATTCTCTCCAGTGCGTCCACCCACGCCTCTAGATGTACTTGCAGCTGTAATTTGATCGCGAATTGATTTTTTACCAGTTGCTTCTGTAGGAGCATCTAAGGCAGCCTTTAGCTTATCTTGAATTTGTTGTGCGGTAAGTTCTTCGTTATACTTCAGCACAATTGAGCCAGCTGTTTTAGGTGGAATAAGTGTTGCTGCACGAACAATGTTTGTTTTGTACAGCACTACTGTTTTACCGTCTTTATCTGTACCGTACACATAAATGCAACGGTTTGCAGAGTAGCTTTCTCCACTCTTAAGATTGCCATCTCTATAAAGCTTGGTCATGGTAAGCGTAGCTGTACCATCAGTGTCTACTTTAAATTCGTATGTACCTGAATATGGCTGATGCTCGTTTACAGCAGCAGCATCGGAATAATATTCAAGGAACTTTCTACTTTTAGTATTATCAACAGTATTACCATCAGATGGGAAAATTGCTACTTTGGTAATGGTGCTACCGTCAGAAGGTTTTGCAAATTTAAAGGTAACGGATTGGTTTTGCCCCTTTTCAATGTACACATTGTCGGAAGAGCCCCATGCGTACATGTTTGGGAGCGTGTCTTTTTTATCTTGTGAAAGTTCGATTGTGCTGTTAACTTTTGGAGCTGGCGCAGGGTCAGCTTCACGCACCTGGCCATAATTTGGGCCAGCTGAAGCTTCTGCAGGAGTGTTACTTGCTGCATAAGTGCTAGCTTTCGAAGTAGTGTTATCAGGTGCTGGAGTGCTATCTGTAGTCTTCTTATTAGCCTCATCAGCCTGCTGCTCTTCATCAGACTTCTGCTTTTCATCAGACTTCTTAGCAGTTAAATCCTGCGCATTTGCAGACGTAGAAGTATCAACAGGCGTAGAAGTAGTATCCGCCGCCATTGCAGGAGTTGCGCCAAAAGCAATCGCCGCGCCAGCAATCACGCCAGCAGCTCCAGCAGAAAGAGCGGCCACCTTACGCATGTCAACAGCCTTTGTAACACCATTGTTGGTTGCAGAATCAAATGCATTCTTTGCAATCTTGTTTGCGTGCTTACCAGATTTTGTAGTCATTTTCCTCTTCTTTCTATTAGAACAAATAGTCAAAAAGTTTTGAACGCTCTAACCATGAGTGACAAAAAGTCATAAGCTCTAAAGGTAGTTATTTAATTTTCAATAGCGTGCAACTATAAAGAAGCAGCAATCTTTAACAAGTCATTATAACATTTAGAGAATATTTTTGACACTACATAAACAAATGTTTATAGCTCTTGGGGGTACATACCCCCCCCCCCCCAGGCCTTTTATTTCAAGGGTTTTTGCGAGATGATTTTTTAGAAAACACTTGCGATTTTAACACGCCAGACGCCATTTTTAGCTTAATTATCTAAACATTTGTATATAAGACAACTCGCATTTCTAGACCCTCTGTAGCGCGCTTATGAATTCGCCGCAAGCATCAACTTTTTCCGCATTTTGTACGTAATTTAGGTCAAATTTGGTACAAAGTGCGGAAGTTTTCTCCGCTTTTTGTACGTGATTTAGGCCAAATATGGTACAAAGTGCGGAGGGTTTTTCCCGAGTTTGTACGTGTTTTAGGTCAAAAATACGGAGTTGTTTTCCGCTTTTTGTACCATTTTTGGTCAAATTTGGTACAAAAAGCGGAAAATCGTTCGAGCGTCAAAGCTCAGTTAAAGCTCTGTCAAAGCGCGCTGCGAATTAAAATCTCCTCAAGCGCGCGCTTAACCGAATCAGGCAGCGTGCACTTCCATTGCGCCCACTTAGCAACCTCTGGATGCTGCGGCGCATGCGCGTTAGTCAAGTCAACGCTTTGCTGGTAGCGGTCAAAATCGCTCTCGCTAGTGTACTCAAGCGCGCAAAGTTCACTTATAGCACTCGCGCTGCCATCAGCTTGGCGAATCGCATCAAAAGCAATCTCCTTGCCGCGGTACGGCATTTGCGCTTGTAAAAGCAACCTGTAGCAATCGCCAATCTTAGGGTCTTGCGCAATGCACAGTCCGCCATCAACAATCACGCGCACGCAATCGCCAACAGGCACATCGCGCACAGAAACAGTAAGGCTTAAGTCGCCCTCTTCGCCTTCATATAAAACTTCTACAGCTTTAGATTCAAGCTGATTTTCCCCAACAAAAACGCGAACACGCGAAAAGTCTGGGCAAGCAACGCCCTTAAACACAACGCTCCAATCGCGATTGGAAGGCAGCGAAGAAACGGCACTAGCGCATCCTTTTGCTGCATCAATCACAAACTGTGTAGATCCATTGCCATCTCGCCAAATCAACTCCATGCGCGTATCGGCAGTTTTCCCAGCGCACGCGTCTTCAAAGCGGCCATTATCTTCACGCATAACAAACTCGCCGCAATCCCCTGGGAATGCAAGAATGCGCAAAGATCGCGGATTTTCAACGCTATTAACATGCGCCGCAGCCTGCTCGCTACTTGCACAATCCGCTTCACTCGGCAAAACTTGCATTGGCACAATAGCCCCAGCGCGCGCAAACGCTGGCACGCGGTCGATTCCTCGCCAAACCTCAAATCTGCGACCCGCACCGCCGCGCGAAACGTAGCGCCTTCCGTCAAAGAAATCGTACCAATCGCCTTCTGGAAGCCAAACGGCAGTGCACCCGCGCTCAACTTGCGCGCATCCCTTGCTAACGATTGGCGCAACAACAAGCTGGCTGCCAAAACGGTACTCGTTCGGCATCTCGTACGCTGCAAGCGTTTCTGGCGACTGCCAATACATTGGCTCTACAATCGGCCTGCCGCAAACCGCCGCGCGATAGTTCATCGTATACAAATAAGGCAGCATTTGCGCGCGAAGTCGCAGCATTTTAACCATCGCATTTCGCGTCTCGGCAGGGAAGTTCCACGGCTCCTTGCCTGCAAACGGCGAGCAGCTGGAGTGAAGTCGATTAATCGGGCTAAACGCTCCGAACGCATACCAGCGCGCCTCCAGCTCATCGCATCGCACACCAAGCATGTGTCCGCCAATATCGTGGCTCCACCAGCCGTAGCCAATGTTGGAGGCCGTAGAAGTAAAGTAAGTTTGAAAAGCCAGCGAATCCCACGTTGTTACGCTATCTCCCGAAAATCCCACTGGGTAGCGGTGCGAGCCTGGCCCCGCATAGCGCGAGAACGTAAGCGGCCACGCGCCGCCGCGCCCCGAATCCTGGTAATGCACGTGGTTAAGCATCCAAAGCGGATCCAAGCCAGCCTGCTTTGTAACTCCGCCCTGCTGCCAATCAATCCACCAGAACCCAACGCCCTCGTTCTCCATGCGCCGATGCATGTTTAGGTATGCTCGCAAAAAGCGCGGATTTGTAAGGTCAAACTCAACTGCCTTGCCGCTTGCAGGGTCAATTCCCATATCGCTCGCAACTTGCGCATAGTCTTCTTCAAACGCGCGCACGCCGTCTCGCGGATGCAAATTAAGCGTTACAGTAAGCCCTTCGCTGGCAAGTTGGCGCAAAAACGCGCGATGATCTGGGAACAAATCGCGGTTCCACGTGTAGCCAGTCCATCCCGAACCGTACTTTGGGTCAACATCCGTTACGTGCCAATCCATATCGATTACGGCAGTAGAAAACGGTATGCCTTCGCGCTTAAATCGGCTCATCAGCTGCAAATATTCGTCTTGACTGTACCTGTAGTACCTGCTCCACCAGTTGCTTAGCGCGAATCGCGGAAGAAGCGGCTGCGCGCCCGTAAGCTTGTAAAAGTCGCGAATTGCGCCTATATAGTTGTGACCGTAGCCAAAGAAGTATAAGTCTTTAGAGTTTGATTTAGGTGATTCGGCAGATTCGCCAAGCCCACTGCCATTCGCCTTTGCGCGCGGCTCCACCCATGCCCCGTATGGGTTTTCTTTTCCATCAACAGCAGCCGCGTACGCGATTTGTGCCGAGCGCGAATCGTCTAACACGGCCCACCCATCGCGAGATATTACGCCCATTCCAAGCTTTACAGCACCATCCGCCTCGTCCACTGTTCGCGCCGTGCCGAGCAAATTGCCGTGGCATTCGTCGCCGTAATGCCATGTGTTGAATTGCGAGCCTGGCACTCCGCGCACAACAATGCTCAAGCCCTCTTTACTAAACGGCTGCTGGTTGTACGTAATCAACAGTTTTTCGGTTTCGACTTCTATCCAGCCATTTTCCAAGTTTTTTACACTATATTTTGGATTAGAAGATTTTTGATTAAAAGCGCGCGATGCTTCATCTTCGGTTGCTTGCGACTTTTCCGCGGCAAACTGCGTGCCAGCCTCGAAGTTTCGTCTTACAACTGTTTGCGTAGGCGCGTCTACAAATTCGCCGTTTTCGCTCCACTCAAGGCGCACAAGCGAATCCGTGATTAACGTGATTCGCCAATTTTTGCCGCTTATAACCTGCGATTCTTTTGCCTTAGACAGCGGATTTTTAGCGTAATCGTAAAAAATGTGCGCGTCTTTAACACCGCGTGCGTCTTGTAAAGTCATTCGGTTTGCCCTTTTCTACTTGCAACATCTACTTGCAACATCTACTTGCGACTTCTCTACTTACCACTTCTACTTGCCACTACCAGTTGAAATTCCAGCAATAAACTGTTTTTGGAACACCAAGTACACTACTACTACAGGAATAATAGCAAGCGATGCCGCAGCAAACAAACCGCCGTAGTCAGTTCCAAATCTTCCGCTAAACGTCTTCAATCCAACTGCAAGAAGCTGCTTTTTCTCGTCTGTAATCATAAGGAATGGCCACAAATAGTCTTCCCAATTCCACAAGAACGTAAATATCGCGAGCGCAGCAATAGTATTGTGGCTCATTGGCAGAATTATTCTGTGGAATATTCTAGAATCCGAAGCTCCATCTAGTTTTGCTGCTTCAATCAATTCGTCGGATATTCCGCTTATTGATTGTCGGAATAAGAAGATTCCAAATGCGCTTATTAAGCCTGGAACTATAAGCGCGCGATACGTGTCTTGCCAACCAAAGCTAGTCATCATGTCGTATTGAGGAATAATTGTTACTGCCCACGGTACCATCATCGTGCTTATTACTATTCCAAAAAGCAGATTTCTGCCACGGAATCTCATTTTTGCAAACACATATCCAAGAACGGCACTCGTGTAAATGGCTATTACCGTTTTAACTACCGATATAAACAATGAGTTAAAGAATAGCCTCAAAAAGTCGAATTTCTCTTGAATCCCAACGTAATTCCCAAACGTACTCGGCTTTGGGAACAACCCACCATCTATGCGCACAATGTCGCTGTTTGGAGCAAAGGAAGATACAAACATCCAAATAAATGGCACGATTGTTAAGAAAGACAATAAGAATAGGAATATTGTTAGAAACCATCCAATAATGCTCTTTTTAAGATTTTGTTTTTTCATACTAACTCACTATCCTTAGACGCTTTAAACATTATGAATGTTAGGATTCCAGTGATTATAAACAGAATGACGCTCATTGCAGATGCGATTCCAAAGTTATACTTTTGGAACGCTTGATCAAAAATCAGATAGCTGATTGTGTACGTTGATGTTCCTGGGCCGCCATTGGTCATAACAAGAATCTGAACATACGCTTGAATATAGCCAATCATAGATGTGATTACTATAAAAAGTGTTGTTGGCTTTAGCAATGGAACTGTTATTCTAAAGAATTTTTGCACGCTATTAGCGCCGTCGATTTCCGCCGCTTCGTAAACATCTTTTGGCAAATTCATTAATCCAGCCAAATAAAGCACCGTTGCGTAACCAAAATCTTTCCAAATTGTCATTATTATGATTGCTGGCATAGCCCAAGTGGAACTGTGCAACCAGTTGATATTTAAGCCTGTAACCCTATCGATCATGCCAAACTGCGGGTCAAACATCCACATCCACACAAAGCTCACTGCCACCAACGGCGTAATTGTTGGCATGTAGAAAAGACCTCGCAGAGTATCTTTGCACTTAACAAGCTTGGAGCTTAACAACATTGCAAAACCAATGCCAAGAATAACGCGGAATACAACAGATACAAACGTAAAGATTGCAGTGTTTGCAATGGACTTCCAGAATAACTTATCTACTAAAATCTGCTTAAAATTATCCAGCCCAACCCAATTGTATGTTCCAACAAGCGGATTCCATTCATGGAAGCTGCCTGCAAAAGCCTTATATATTGGATAGGCAAGAAAAATCACAAAATAAACAATCAGAAACACTACTGCTATATTCCGAAAGGAGAAGGTTCGAGAAAGAGCAGTGCTTATTTTTAACATACCACCATTATGTTTTCTCATTTTGCTCAAATGAGAATCCTGATTAACTTGTTCCATGATTTTCCTTGCCTTACCTACTGAGCACAGTGATTACGATTTACAACTAGCTAACTAGTCTGCTTTGTTTTTACTTGTGCTCTTTGAAGAACTCATACTTACTTTCTGCAGACGTAAACTTAGAATTCTTCATATCTTTGACCATTGTTGCCTGAGCCTCTTTGATTGCATCATCAATAGACTCACCATTTTGCATAACGTTCTGGAAAGCAGCCTTGCTACTTGTTTCCACGGTAGAAGGCGTGATTCCTGGCCAGATTAGGCGATTTGCACGCGGCTGAATCGCAGCCATTACTGGAGCCTTTAGAATCTCAGGATCGTTTTGCAAAGACTTCTTTGCTGGGAACGAGTTCAAATGCTTTACTGCCGAGCGAATAAACGCGTCGTTAGCAAGAATGAACTTAATAAAGTCTTGAGCAACCTCTTGCTGCTCTTTCGACTGATGCGCGTTAATTCCTGGAGTGGATTCTCCATTGTAGCGATCGTACGCAAATGGCTTTTCTTTTGTGAATGTTGGAGTTGGGAAGACTCCATATTCAATATTTGGGTACTTTTCTTTTAGCACACCTTCGAGCCATCCCCAGGCATAAACCATTCCAGATTGGCCGTTTCCAAAGCTTTGCGTGTAATCCGTGCCAAAGTCAGTAGAAATAACCTTGTCTTTGTCGTACAAATTCTTCAAGAACTTCATGTTTTCACGCGTGACTTTGTTGTCAAAATTAGGCTTCTTGCCACTTTCATCAAAAGCAAGTTCACCACGCTGATAGTTCAATCCTTGATTGATTGCAGCATAAGCATCGCCATTCACGTTGAATCCAGCCTGTTCCATCTTGGAACCATTCCACTTAGTGAGTTTCTTTGCCACTTCGCGCAACTCATCCCAAGTCGTAGGAATGTCTGCCTGAGTTAAACCAGCTTCCTTCCAAAGCTTCTTATTGTAGTAGATGTTTCCCGTGTTGATTACAGAATCAATGTACTTTACATTACCTTTAGCATCTTCATGCGCACTCGCCGTTGCGTAATCCGATTCCATAGCAGCTTTGTCAATCTTGTAGTCAGCAGCGTATGGGCGAATAAGCTCATCTTTGGAATTGTGAATATTAAACAAAGCTGGGCCTTTTGTTCCTTTTAGAGCAAGTGGAAGCTTTGTCCAATAATCATCCCAGGCAACGTTCTTAGTCTTAAACTTCACATTTGGATAAATCTTTTGATAATCCTTAATCATTTCGTAAATTGGATCGGTGGATGCATCTCCCCAGCTCCAATACTCGAGTTGGATTGGCTTTCCTTGATTTACTAAATGATTCGGGTCATACTTTAAAGCTTGACCCATAACAGCTAGGCCTTTGTCTTTCTTTGTATCGGTTACTCCTGCTGCACCACTATTCCCACATGCGGCAAGCGTAGAAATCATTCCTAAAACTGCTATGCAGGATATGCATATTTTTTTAATTTTCATTACTACTCCACTTCCTCGTGAAATTGATGGGTAACTTTATAATATTGCTTTACGTTTAGCTCGGTCAAACATTAAAAATGTAAATGTAAAGGTTTTCATTTTGAATCCTTAATACTAGGCTATTTTTGCATGAATAAATACTTTTTAGGCGGCGTGTCTAAAAATGTAAACCTTTTCATTTATGATAACTGGAAGCAGGGTGATTACAAGAGATGCGGTTAAAACGCTGCAGCTAAAACGCTTAAAAGGGGTGCGACTTGTCAAAAACTAGTATTTGCGATGTAGCAACACTGGCAGGAGTGTCGATTGCAACCGTCTCCAGAACATTCGCGCATCCAGAAAAAGTCTCCGCATCTACACGCGCCAAAGTCATGCGCGCAGCCGAACAAATGGATTTCACTGTTTCTAGAACCGCTGGAGAGCTTAAAACAGGCAAATCGTATCGCATAACGCTGCTAATCGGAAGCAGTAAAATCGAATGGTTTAGCGCAGCAATTATAGAAGGATTAAATAGCGTACTTAACAAAAACGGCTACGACCTTGTAATACACCTTTTAGAGGGAGTTGAACAAAGGAAAAACTTCTTTAAAGAGCTGCCTTTACGCGCAAACACAGACGCAATAATCGTATCGTCATTTGACATAAGCAGCAACGAGGCCGAACAATTACAACGCATAAACGTACCAATTGTTGGAATAAACTGCACAGCTTCTAAAGTGCTTTCTGCATCAATCGGAATCGACGATGCTCTGGGTATAAAACTTGCGATTCGACACTTAGCAACATTAGGGCATAAGCGTCTTTTATACGTGTATGAGCATTTTTGTTCATCTTTCCGCTTTAGCTCGTCAAGAAGAATAACAAGCTTTGAAAACGTGTGCAACAATATTGACGGAATGCAAGGGAAAGTACTGCCAATAGACATAAAAGATGACCCTATAGATGCCACTCTTTCTGAACTTTTTACACAAGAAAATCCGCCTACTGCAATATGCTTCCACCAGGATTCAACAGCAATGCCCTTTCTGTTTAGATTGCAAAAACTAGGAATTCGCGTGCCTGAAGATTTATCGATTATAGGATTCGACAATGGCACTTATGCAAAAGAGGCTGGATTAACCACAATCCGTCAAAATCCTAAAACAATGGCAGAACAAGCTGGGAACATTGCGATATCTCTTATAGAAGGTAAAGCTGTAGCGCGAAGACATCTTACAGCTCCAGTGCAACTTATTATAAGAAATTCTACGGCTGCACCTAAAGCAGAATCGTGAACACGCTTGCGATTACAAGCATAAGCGGATACCACGCATACATAAGCCAGCGGAATTGCTTAGTTTGCTTAGGGCCGTCGCCGTACGGACTGCGATAGTGCAGCACAGCCACACCAACGCCAGGCGCCAAAAGCGACATAGCGCCGAAAGCGCCTGCAATCAGCTCCATGCGAATCTCGTGGTTTTCTAGGAATCTAAAGATAAGAACAAATCCTAAAAGTAAAGCTCCGCCCCAAAAAATATTCTGCCTAAAGCCGACTTTGCCGAAAAGATTCCACAATATTCCTGCAACCAGGATTACTACGATTGACGCCACTTTTTGCGCGCCCTTAAAACGCGCGCGAACCATGTCGATTCCCGAAAGCACAAAAAGCGCAATAACAAGCCCAAACACTGGATTTTGCGAGCGCATATCGAAAGCGCAGCCAAAGGTTGTAAAGTCGTACGGAACCTCGCAAATAAGAGCCAGCACAAGCAGACGGAGCGTGTAAAGGTTGAGGTTATGCGTGTTTTGATAGCCGCGAACAAGCAGCCACGCGTACCACGGCAGGGCCGACCAGCTTATAACTTCGCACACTACGGCAGCGGTGAGGCTCCACATGTTGGAGTTGGAAAGGCCGCCAAAAAGGTGCGGAATCACGGTTGTGCCGAACGCGCTGAGCATCATCATTACAGCGCCGAGCAGCTTGAACTTTTTGAGCGTAATCCCCATTTTTATGTTCTTATCTGCGCGGATCTTTGGTTTTAGCGCGTCCATAATTCACCTCTTGCTAGCATGCGTGGCGTTAAGTGCGTATAACGTTAAGTGCGTATAGCTTTTGCCATCATTGCATAATCATTGCATAATCATTGCAATTGTATCAAACCCTAACTTAAATCTATGTGGCACGAAATCTATGTAGTGCATTTGTACCGAAAAACACCAAAATCAAATACAATCGCACTACAGTTCTGCGTGTTTATGTAGTGCGTTTGTATTAAAAAACACCAAACGATGAAACGGATTATAAAACAAACAGGGCAAAGGATTGCCCGCCGAGTTTAAGCGCGGAAGAATCGCAAGCAACCGCCCCAATCGAAAGCCGCGGCTGCAAAATCGCCTCTGGCGTAAGCCCTGCAAGCGCACTAAGCGCAATCGTCTCCTCGTTTAATCCAGGATTCATAACAACAATGATTCGTTCTGTAGAGGATTCGCCATTAGACCCATCCGACTCATCCGACACAGCCGCGCATCGCTCGTACGCAAAACTGCGACCATCCACAGGCGCGTGCAACACTCGCCAAGTAGCATCCGCGTGCAACGCCGCGCACTCGTGACGCAAAGAAATCAGCGCGCGCACCCAGTTAAGCAGCGAATCGCCATCCTGCTCCTGCCTCAAAACCGTTGGAATTTCGCCACTTTGCACGGCCTGCTTGCGCGAGTTTGCGCAAGTCCTTCCATCCGCGCGCGCTTCAACAGGCAAATACAACTTCGACTTTGCGGCCGTGGAGAATCCAAAATTCTTAGAATCATCCCACTGCATTGGCGTACGCGTACCCGTGCGCGCATAACCGCCCTCTTTTGTAGGAATATCGCGATATTTCATGCCGATTTCGTCGCCGTAATAAACAAACGGCACACCTGGCATTGTAAGAATCATGACAAACGCAATCCGCCTTTCGCGCTCGCTTAATCGCGGAGCCAGGCGTGGAGTATCATGATTGCACGTTATAAAGCTAAAATAACCCTCGTTGCAAGTGGCCTCATACTGTGGGCAATAATCGTCTAAAAATGGGCAAATACTGCCACCGCCGCGCGCATTAAAGTAGCTGTGGTCGTGCTCGGGATTGCTGTCTAGCGCATTATCCACATCGCGAGCCAAGCGCGCGTAACCGTTAGGATTCCCATCCCAGCGCCAATTCAAATAGAAGTCCATGTCGAACCCAGCAGTCAGCGCCTGACGAGGCCTGCCCCACTCCGAAACAAAAGCAGCCTGCGGATACTCGGCTTTTACAGCGCCCAGCATTTCTTGCCATGCGCGAATCGTGTTGTCTTTGCCAAGGCTTCCAGGGCCATTGTTGTCGTCGTTTTTTACAAGCGAATCCGCCATGTCTACGCGGAATCCGTCTGCGCCAAGCGAAAGCCAGAATCGCATAACATCAACCATTGCAGCGCGCGTTTGAGCCGCCTCCGCGGAATCTGGCGCGGATTGCCACGCGCGATCCCTTTGCGCAAAGCCGTAATTTAGCGCTGGCTGGCATTTAAAGAAGTTAAGAATATACGTTGCATCTCGCTCACTTTCGCCGCCAATAAACGGCATGGAATAGCCACTGAACGCGCTGTCTGTCCATATATATCGCTTGCTAAACTCGTTTTCTTGCGCGCGCGAGCTTTGCTTAAACCACTCGTGCTCTTCGCTTGTGTGACCTGGAACAAGGTCTAGCAAAATGTGCATTCCGCGATTATGCGCTTCGCTAAAAAGACGTTGCAAATCCTCGTTTGTGCCGTAGCGCGCTGCCACTTTTTTGTAGTCGCGCACGTCGTAGCCTGCATCCTTAAATGGCGAATCGTAGCAAGGATTTAGCCAAATCGCGTTGCAACCAAGCGATTTTACGTAGTCGAGTTTTTCGATTATGCCTGGAATGTCGCCGATTCCGTCGCCGTTTGAATCGTAGAAGCTTTGTGGGTAGATTTCGTAGAATACGGCGTCGCGCAGCCATTGCGCATGTTCGTTTTGCATATTTCCCCCGTTTTGTTGGTTTTGTTGGCGTGACTTATCTTTTATTTTACTATTAACATTCTTGCTTTTCCCGGGTTTTGTACCAGATTTGACCTAAATCACGTACATTCTCGGGCGCGACGACCTGCCTGAGTGCTTAAAGCGTAGCGCGAAGGCAGGTTGTCGTTCGCGCAGATTAACTGCGCTCACGTCTTCGCCGCCGTAGAAGCACACCGTGCTTCTACGCTAAGCGGCTCAGCGAGTCGAGGTGATTTCTCGCGCATTATGCAGCTCGAAATCGTCGACTCGCACGCGGTCTAAGCGCGCGAACGTCTTCGCCGCGCGAGCGACATGACCTGTCTTCGCGTCAAACAATCAATAATAAAATTCCGATAAATTTACTGATTTACAAAATAAAATATAACTTTTTATCAAAAATAAACAACTTTAGCGGAAATTTTTCCAATAGCGCGCAACATGATTTGCCAACTACAATATATACGTGTATACTACACATTGCTTATAAACAGATTTCAACAACAAATGTGACGCTGCAAAAACGCAGAGAAACGTCGAAGTTGCGTCACATGAAATTTGTTACTATGCCACCAAAGAACATGCCAAGCTGGCATGATATAGGAGGTCAAGGATGACGAATATGAAGAAAGTGCTGGGCGCAGGCCTCGCAATCGCCACTATGTTTGGATTTGCTGCATGCGGTTCTAGCACCAACGCTGGCTCCAGCAGCAAGTCGAACCCAGTAAAGCTCACCGTATGGTCTTCTTCCGAAGATCAGAAGGCTGGCGGCTGGATTCAGGCTATGGAGAAAGCCTTCCAGAAGGATCACCCAGAAGTTACTTTTAAGAACGCTGTTGTTGCACCACCAGATGCTGCTAAGACAGTTAAGCAGGATGCTAAGGCCGCTGCCGATGTTTACCTGTTCCCTAACGATCAGCTCGGCGACTTGGTAAAGGCAAACGCAATTGGCGAGTTGAGCGACGATGCTGCAAAGCAGGTTAAGGGAGACAACGATGAGACCATCATCCAGTCTGTAACCGCTCAAGATGGCAAGCTTTATGGCGTTCCATACATGGGCAACACTTGGTTCATGTACTACGATAAGTCCAAGTTCTCCGACGAAGACGTTAAGTCCCTCGATAAGATGCTCGAAAAGGGCAAGGTTGCTTTCGATATTAGCAACGCTTGGTACCTTCCAGGCTTCTACCTTGATGGCAACATGACCCTCTTCGGCGAGAAGAGCAACGATGGCAAGGCCGGCATCAAGATTGGTGATAAGGCTGCCGAAATCACTAAGTATGTTGCAAAGCTCATTCAGAACAAGAACTTTGTAATGGATGGCGACGGCGCTGGCTTGTCTGGCATTAAGAACCACACTGTTGACGCTTACTTCTCTGGCTCTTGGGATGCTGGCGACGTAAAGAAGGCTTTGGGCGACAACTACGCTGCTGCTCAGCTTCCAAAGTTTAAGTCCGAAGATGGCGAGCACCAGATGAAGTCCTTCGCTGGCTCTAAGGCTGTTGCTTACAACCCTAACTCCAAGGCTCCAGAGATGGCCGCTAAGTTCGCTGCATTCCTCGGTTCTAAGGAATCCCAGGAGCAGATGTACAAGCTTCACGGCGACATCCCAGTTGCTAAGGCTTTGAGCGATCTCGTTAAGGATAACCCAGCCGCTGTTGCTCAGATGAACACCATTGCTAAGACTTCTGTCTTGCAGCCAACCGTTCCAGAAATGGGTGCCTTCTGGGATCCAATGAAGACCTTCGGTACTGCATTGGCCAACAAGGAAGTCAACGACGGCAACGCCGCTGCAAAGATTGCAGACTTCCAGAAGGGCTTTGAGGAAGCTCTTAAGAAGTAAGTATTAACTTACAAACTATTTTCTAAATATTATTTTCTTTTACAAGAATTTAAATTTAGAAAAACACGGCAAGGACGCCCCGCTCCCCTAAGAATAGTAAATCGGGGCGGGGCGTTCTTTGCTTGTATAAGCCCCACAATTTTACGGAAAGGCATGTCATGACTGGCACGACATCCACCAAGCGAGGGAAGCGAAAGAAGGCACCTTCTGCCGATGAATTTGTGGCCCCTTCGCAATACTCACTACAGGAGGCTGCAAAGCACGCAGACGCACTGTCTTGGGTTTCGATAATTATCTTTGGTTTTGGTAACTTCGTTCGCAAACAGTACGTGAAAGGTCTCGTATTTCTTCTATGCGAGGCTGGAGTTCTTGCCTTCTTGGCCACAACTGGTGCGGAATATTTACCAAAATTCGGTACACTCGGCACTAGAAAACAAGGCAGAGTAAAGATTAACGGCTTCTGGCATTACGTTGCTGGAGATAATTCTGTTGAGATTTTGCTGTATGGCGTTATGAGCATTGCAGCAATCATTGTTTTAGTTTATTTAGCTACTTTGGCTTTGCGTAGCGCATACAAGGCTCAATCTTTTGTAAAGCGCGGAGAAAAGCCTATAACCTTTGTAAAAGATGTTGAGTCTTTGCTAGATCGCCACGCACACGTTGGTTTTATGACTCTTCCAACCGCTGGAATTGTTCTGTTTACGGTATTGCCATTAGCATTCATGATTTCAATGGCGTTTACAAATTACGACCGTGATCACACGCTCCTGTTCCACTGGGTTGGCTTAGACAACTTTGTTAAGATTCTTGGAAACACAACTGGAACCATTAATGCTGGAATCTTCTTCGATGTTTTGATTTGGACCCTTGTTTGGGCCTTCTTCGCTACATTCTTGAACTTCTTCTTTGGCATGTTTATGGCAATGATTATTAACAGGCGCACTACTCGCCTTAAGAGCTTGTGGCGCATCTGCTTCTCGCTTACAATCGCAGTTCCACAGTTTGTGTCTTTGCTTGTTATGCACAGCATGCTGCAAAGAGATGGCGCTATTAACCGTCTTCTCATCTCTTCTGGATGGATTCATTCCCCACTGCCATTCTTCCAGGACGCTACATGGGCAAGGGTTACCGTTATTCTCATCAACCTTTGGGTTGGTATTCCTTACACAATCATGCAAATCACTGGTATTTTGCAAAATGTTCCAGCAGAGCTTTACGAAGCAGCAGAACTTGATGGCGCAAGCTGGTGGCAGCGCTTTATGAACGTTACTATGCCATACATCTTCTTTGTTATGACTCCATACTTAATTACAACGTTCACTGGCAATGTTAACAACTTCAACGTTATTTACCTCTTGTCTGGCGGCGAGCCAACACCAATCGGCTCTTCGGCAGGTAAGACTGATTTGCTCATCACATGGCTGTACAAGCTTACGGTTGATAAAGATAACTACAGCATGGGCGCGGTAATCGGCATTATGACATTCATTGTGCTTGCGATTGTTGCTTTGATAACATACCGCAACTCTGGCTCCTACAAGAATGAGGAGGGATTCCGGTGAGTAATAAGAAGGATCTTATGCAAAGCGAACAAACTGTGCATAGTACACGCAGCGTTCCATTCTGGCGCGATCAGCGCGTGCGCCGCATAATCGGAGATATCATCACTCATATCTTCCTGATTATTATGTCTATTATTTGGCTCGCGCCAATCGTATGGGTGTTCTTGGAAAGCTTTAACCAAAACACCGCTCCATACCAGACAACGTTCTTCCCAACTAAGTACACGTTTAACAACTACATTCAGCTGTTTACTGAGCGAGAAGTTCTTGACTTCCCACGAATGTTCTTGAACACCTTGATTGTGTCTATTTTCGTGTGCATTATCTCTCTGTTCTTCGTGCTTGTAGTAGCGTTCTGCATGTCTCGCTTGCGTTTCCGCGGTCGTAAGACATTCATGAATATTGCTTTGATTCTTGGCATGTTCCCAGGAATCATGGCAGTTATCGCTATCTACTTCATTTTGAAGGCTTTTGGATTAACGAATGGCTCTGTTGTTCTTATCTCCTTGATTATCGTATACTCTGCCGGTAGCGGCATGGGCTTCTACGTTATGAAGGGCTACATGGATACGATTCCAAAGTCTTTGGACGAGGCCGCCTACTTGGATGGTTGCACAACTTGGCAAGTATTCTATAAGATTATTCTTCCAATATGCAAGCCTATGATTGTGTTCCAGGCTATTGTTAGCTTCTTGGGTCCATGGCTTGACTTCGTTCTTGTTAAGACGATTGCTCGTACTCAAGATAATTACACTGTGGCTTTGGGCTTGTACCAAATGTTGCAGAGAGAATACATTAATCACTGGTTCGCACGATTCTCCGCTGGAGCTGTGTGCGTTTCCATTCCAATCGCAATCCTGTTCATTGTTATGCAACGATTCTACGAAGAGTCGATGTCTGGCTCTGTTAAGGGATAGTAAGCTCTGCATTAATTGTAGAGTTTGGTGAAATATGGGGGTCGAGCGTTAAAAGCGTTTCGGCCTTCGTATTTTATGCTAAATAATTTAATAAAATACAAAAGGATATATTCATGACGTTCCCACCTTCAACACAATGGCCAGTTTATTCGGGGCAGCTCGGATTCTCGCTTAACGAAAGATCGACCACATTTACGCTTTGGGCGCCAACAGCATCGAGCGTAACACTGCGACTTTTTGAAACAGGAAACAACAGCGAACCTTTTAAAACACGTGATTTGAAGCCATTGCGCGACGGAGCATGGAGAACGTCAATCTTGCAAAGACTAGATGGCGTTTACTACGACTTTCTTGTGACTTTTGCAGATGGAAAAGTGAATCGCACAAGCGACCCTTGGGGTGTTGCTAGCGGCGTAAATGGCGAGCGCAGCCTTGTTATTGACGAAGATCGCGTGGCTCCTGCAGGGTGGCACAAAGACAAATCGCCAGAATTTGTGCGCCATGCAACTGTTGTGTGGGAGATGCACGTTGAAGACTTTAGCAGCAATGCAAATGGCGGATTTAAGCCAGAACACCGCGGTCAGTATCTTGCTTTTACAGATTCGCATACAACTTTAGATTCAGATAGCAACTTCCCTACTGGAATCGACTATCTTAAAAAACTTGGCGTAACTCACGTTCAACTAATGCCAATCTACGATTTTGCGACTGTGGATGAGGTTGCGATTTCGTCTGCACGCAAAGATGGAAAAAGTGTTGATTCGCTTTACAATTGGGGCTACGATCCTCACGCGTACAACGTGCCAGAAGGCGCGTATTCCAGCAACCCATATGACGGAACGGCAAGAATCCGCGAGTGCAAGGCAATGATTGGCGCTTTGCACAAGAATGGCATGCGCGTAGTGATGGATGTTGTTTATAACCACATGTTTGAAGCAGCATCGAACGCGTTTGAAAGCGTTGCTCCTGGCTACTTCTGCAGACGTAAAGAAGATGGCGGATTTGCAAACGGATCGGGCTGCGGCAACGAAATGGCTTCCAACCACCCAATGTTTAGGCGTTTTATGATTGAGTCTATTTTGCATTGGGCGCGCTGCTACCATGTGGATGGTTTTAGGTTTGACCTTATGGGCTTAACGGATGCGCAAACTTTGAATATGATTCGTGCCGAACTAGATAAGCTTGATGGCGGCAAAGATATTCTTATGTATGGCGAGCCGTGGGGTGCGGATGCTGCAGCTGTTGGCGATGACTGCCCTATGGGAGATAAAGCTGGGCGCGACTTCCTTGATTCTAGAATCGGCTGGTTTAGTGATGAGTCTCGTGACACGATTAAGGGCAATGTTATGGATCATCGAGACCGCGGCTATGTAAATAGCAACGAGTTCTGGACGGCAGATCCTGTGCGCAATGCGTTTAATGGCTGGCGTGGTATGCCTTGTGCTGGTAAGAGTGTTGGCCAGATTGTGCAGTATGTTTCTGCTCACGACGATTTGACTTTGTGGGATAAGCTGTGCATTTCTATGCGCGACAATGCGTCTAACTGCGATTTTGACGCAAGCGATCCAAACAGCGTTGCAGACATCTTCAGCGCTAACATTCTTAGCGCTGGCATAATTTTGTGCTCCGCTGGAATGCCATTTATGCTTGGCGGCGAAGAGTTTGGCCGCACTAAGCATGGTTGCGATAACTCCTATAATCGCGGAGTTGCTATGAACCAGCTTGATTGGTCTAGAGCTAAGCGATTCCAACCGCTTGTAGACTGGTATAGCGCGCTTATAAAACTTCGCGCTAAGAATGCGGAGTTTTACGATGCTCAGCACACTCGTCTTAATGCATCCGATAATTCTGTTCTTGCGGAGCAAATTGAAAGCGACTTGATTGTGTGCGCTAATCCTATGAAAGATGCGTCTGCAACGGTTGATTTGCCTGAGCCTTGCGCAAGCCGCAAAAAATGGCGCTGTGTGCTGGACTCCAGCGAGTACTTTGATAGATGGATTGGCAGCGCTTCCGGCAGCCGCGCATCAATGCTTTGCGACGATAATGGCGATCCGCGCGCGGTTCATATTCCGCCGCGTACATTCGTTGTGTTAAGCAACAAGCGCGCTTGATTGCTCGAGTTTTTTTAGCGCTCGAATCGCATTTTATCCCGATTTTGTTCCCTTATTCTTGTGATTTGGAAACAAAGTCGGGATTATTTTTGGGTTTATAGTTAAATACTAATATTTTCAAATACTTAGCCGAATATTTGGTCGAATACTAATATTTCAAGGCAAAACCTTGTAATTTCCTTAATTGTTCCTTATAACTTGCCAAAATGTGCGAATTATTCCTGCTGTTCTGCTAGAATCATTTTTAGACTTTATACCCCCCTTGCGTATATTCGCGATGGTGGAGAGGAGAAAGTTCAGTAACAAGACAGAGACGCTATTAAAGCACACATTGCATGGCAGCGCTTTGATCTTACAACTTGATAATTAAACAAATATCCCCACCCCCAAACCTAAATGATTTGAAGAATGAGGTAAATATGAACGCTAAGATTGCAGCCGCTATCTCTTTGGGAGCAAGCTCTTTGGCTCTTATTGGAAGCATAAGCATTGCAAACGCAGCAAACGCTGCCACGACTACAACCGATACGTCCAATCATCCAGCAGCACGTGTTGAAAGCATATCCGACACTGGTTTTAATGCTGTTAGCAATGTTGTAACTATAGATCCGCAAAGCTCTACACCACAAACCGTTAACTCGCCTGTTGCTGGTAATGAATCTGGAAAGACTCAGGCAGATCAAACTCAAAACGCTGCTGCTGGCCAACCACAGCAAGATCAGACTCAAGGCAATCCTGGTGCTGTTGCTGACGCTGCAAGTCAAGCAGGCGGTAGCCAGACAAGCTCCGACCCTAGCGCAAGCGCACAAGGCAAAACTAGCGAAAAGAAAGAAGATCAGGGCTCCGAAGGCAGCACTGTTGCACAAGATAACGGCAAGGATTCTAAAACACCGCCTGCAGAGGTGCAAGAGAAGTTTGCTACAGCAAACCAATCTATGCTTGAAGCCCAAAAAATATACAATTCAGCAAACGAAGAAGTAAAAAAGGCTCAAGAAGAAGCTGATGAAGCTATTCAGAGCGTAAATAGCGCAATAGAAAAGAAAACACAAGCTGTAGCTGGAATCGAAAAAGCAAAAAAAGATATAACTGCTAGAACTCAAGAGCTTAAAGACGCTCAAGGTGAAAATAGAAAAACTATTGAAGAAAATTTGCAAAATTCAAGGCAGGATTTAGAAAGAACAGCTAAAGACGCTTCAAATGCTATGAGCCAGATTGAAGCAGCTGCTAAAAAAGTAAAAGATGCTCAGAAAAAAATTCAAGATGCAGAATCCAAGGTTGACGATGCAACAGGTAAAATCTCAGAAATGAGTAATACTGTTAGGAATATTCTTACAGATCTTAGAAGTAAGTATCCAGATAATTTTGGCCAATACGGAGCCTCAGAAGTTCCATTCACAATAATACAAAGGGGACTCACTAAATATCTGCAAGACTTAGGTACTGCCACTATCAATCTTAACAACCGCAAAGAATCGCTTGCTGCAGCTGCTAAGAAAGCAGAGGAAGCACTTAGCTCTAGTCTCCCATCTGCCGACGAGCCTGATGCAAAGCAGCCACAAGAGCAAGTTCCACCAAAGCAGGAACAGCAGGCTGCTCCAGCTCCTGCACCATCAGAGCCAGAGCAGCAAGAGCAGAATCAAGCTCCAGCGCCGAACGCTCCACAAGGGAATCAGCAGACTCCACAGGCTAATCCACAAAATCCTGCAGAGCCAGAGAAACAAACTACTCCTACTCCTCCAGTGCCTCCAGCGGCTTCAAATCCACAGGATCAGAAGCCAGAAAACGGTGCAAAGCCAGAAAACAAAGCGCAAGATAGCGATAGCTCTGCTCAAGGAGACTTTGCAGGAAGCACCGCTAAGCAAAATGGCGGCAATTTGAATGTTGTTCCAGGCGCAGGCTCTATGGAAGCAGCTCCTTCTGCTCCAGAACCAAAAGAGCCAGCTCCATCTGTTCCAGAGGCAAAGGAATCGGCGCCTGCTCCTGTTGAGCCACAGTCTGCACCTAAGCACAGTGCTGCTCCAGCAAATCAAACGGAGCCTGCGCATACCGCAAAAGCTGCAGAAGAACTCGTAGAAAACGCTACTGCTATGTCGCAAGCAACCGCACAGACTCCTGCACGCACGCATCGTGCTGCAGCTCCTGCAGCCCCTGCATCTGCTGCTACTGCCGCTACTCCTGCAGCAAGCTCCGCAAACGCAACAAAGAGCGAAGAGTCCAAGAACACATCTACCGATTCCGCAAAAGATGAAAGCCAGAAGGAATCCGAAGACTCCAAGAACGAAGACTCCAAGAGCGAAGACGCAAAGAGCAGCGATAAGAGCGCTCAGGCATCTGGCGCAAACAACGGTGAGCACGCCGCAGGCAACAACACAACGCTAATCGCAGCTGTTGCTGGCAGCATCACTGCTGGAATCGCAGCAATCGGCGCTGGTTGGCACTTTATGCGAATCCGTCGCAAGTAAGTAGCAACTAGCAGCAAACATGCGCGAATAATCGCAAATAACAAAACCGCAGTTAGCATTTAGCTTTCTGCGGTTTTTGTTAAATACCACAAAAATCGCCAATATTGCAAACGATATCAATACTTAATATAATGGTTAGCTAGAGCGTGCCTCAATCCAGCGATGTGTTGAGAACCGCACCCTTTAGCATCGTTTGCAATCAATTCGATGCTCGTACATGTGCCACGATTAACAAAGGAGCATCATGAGCACAACAAACAATGGCACAACTAATGGCAAAACAAAGGCTGCCACGACTGTGCCCGTAGAAGAAAGCGCAGAAAGGCTTGCTCGTCCACTAGTTAAACTTGCAAAAGCATGCGGAGTCGCAACTTTCTACATAGACCAACTAGGTGACTATACGGAAATTACGGACGAAGCGCTTGTAGGCGTTCTAGACGCGCTGGGCTACCCTGCAACCACAAGCGAAAACATTGAAAACTCACTAAAACGCGTTCAAGAAAAGCACGATAGCGAGCTGCTGCCGCCAACCGTGGTATGCTTTATTGGCGCAAAAACGATTGTTCCTATTCATGCTGAAGAAGTCACAAGCAGCCCAGAAAAAATACATATAACACTTACGCTAGAAGATGGGTCGGAATACGAAGAGCCTCTTAACAACTTTGAAACAAGCGAAGAAGACGGATTAACTCTTGAACTTCCGCAAGACTTGCCAATGGGATACCACACTCTTCTTGCAAAAGTAGAAGATAAAAATGGCAAAACTGTTGCGCACGCGCAATCAACTTTGATTTGCGCACCAGCAAAAATACCACTTCCGCAAAGCGTTCAAGAACGGCATCGTTGGGGATACATGACTCAGCTTTATTCCGTTCGCTCAAAGGAATCTTGGGGCGTTGGCGATTATGGCGATTTGCGCAGACTGCTTAAAGACGCTGGCAGCATTGGCAAAGCCGACTTTATGCTTATAAACCCAATTCATGCGTGCGCACCAGTAGCACCTTTGGAGCCTTCTCCTTACTTGCCAGAATCGCGCAGGTTCTTAAACGTTACATACATTCGTCCGCAAGATATTCCAGAATATGCGCATCTTAGCGATAGCCAGCGCAAAGAGGTGGAGATTTTGCACGAGGGTGTGGAAGCGCTTAACAACAATCCAAATCCAATGGATATTAACGCCGCGTGGAACGCAAAACTTCCAGCCTTAAAGCTTATTTTTAAGCAGCCTAGAAGCGCCGAGCGCGAGCAGGATTTCGCAGACTTTAAGGCGCGCTCTGGAGAAGATTTAGACGCTTTTGCTACTTGGTGCGTAGCCTTTGAAGTTTGGGGTGCTCCTTGGGGAGATAATCTTTGGTTTGATACAACCGGCAAAGGCACGCCTCAGATCGACATGCTTAGACGCGAGCACGCTGATTTGCTTGAGTTCCACCGCTGGCTGCAATGGATTGCAGATGAGCAAGTTGCCGCTGCTCACGCCGAAGCTAAGGCTGCAGGAATGGCGATTGGTCTTATGCAAGACATGGCTGTTGGCGTGCACGGATACGGCGCAGACGTATGGTGGAGCCCAGAGCGCTTTGCTAACGGCGTTAGTGTTGGCGCGCCTCCAGACTTCTACAACCAGCAGGGTCAGGATTGGGGCCAGCCGCCATTTGACCCTAATTACTTAGACGAGACTGGCTACATTGCCTACCGAGACATGGTTCACAACGTGTTCTTGCACGCTGGCGCAGTTCGCATTGACCACGTGCTTGGTCTTTTCCGATTGTGGTGGATTCCGCGCGGCCAAGGCGCAAAGAACGGTGCTTACGTTTACTACAATGTGGACGCAATGCTTGCAGTTCTTAGCATTGAGGCCACTCGCGCAGGCGGATTGGTGATTGGCGAAGACCTTGGCACTGTTCCAGCGTACGTTTCTAAGGTGCTTGCTTCGCACGGCATTCTTGGAACTGTTGTTGAATGGTTTACGCACAATGACGAAGCCGAAAAAGCGGCTAAAAAGGCTGGAAAGAAGGAAATCATATTTGCAGATCCTTCTACATACCGCGAATACGCTTTGGCATCTGTTACTACTCACGACATGCCTCCTACAGCAGGCTATCTTGCGTTTGAGCATGTTAAGATTCGCGAAGAGCTGCACTTGCTTACCGATTCCGTAGAAAGCTTCCAAAAGGCTGCTAGCGCAGAGCGAGACGCCATGATGAAGATGCTTTTGGATGGCGGATGGATTAGCAAGGATGCTGCCGAACACGTTGAAGACCATGTGCAAGAGATCGTAGAGGCCATGCACGCGATTATGCGCACTTCCCCATCTTTGCTTTTGCAAGTGGCGCTTGTTGATGCAGTTGGAGAGAAGCGTTCGCAAAATCAGCCTGGAACCAGTACTGAGTATCCAAATTGGCGTATTCCTCTTGCAGATAAAGATGGAAACGTTGTTCATACAGGCGACGTTTTTAAGTCTCAACGCGTACTCAATATGGCCGCCATTATGCGAGGCGAAAAAATTAGCTAACAAGCACAAATAACTGTAAAATTACCACCAAAAAATGTAAAAAGAAAGGTTAAAAATACTTGCAAACACTTGAATCAAGAGTATAATAAATATTGATTGTTACTCATGTAGTAACTTCTTTCTCTCTCGCATAGCGCGTAGGTCGCCTGTAGACACGGCTTACGCGCTATGTTTTTGATGTCCTAAGTGAGGCGAGCATCTATGGCGATGTTCGCCTCACTGCGTATTAGCCGCAACATACTTAGCAAACACGCGCTCCAAAAGCGGCGTGTGAAGCATAATCAAAGACCCCCACCCAAGCAAAATCAACAGCGGTAATCCTTGCAAAAAATACTTTAGCGATAGATACACAAGCGCAAAGAACACGCAATCAAGCAAAAACATTATAAGCGTTGTGCTAGCGTAGCTAACGCCAAAAATCAGCGAATTAATAAGAGTTCTGCCAATCGAGTTTTCAAAGCGCGCTTGCAATGCAAACACCCACTGCGCAACCAGAATCCACAATATGCTAATCGCAAACTTTATTATTAAAAGCGGAGTAAGTTGCAAAAAAATCCAAGACCATATAATTACAACTAAAAGTGGCCCTAAAATAGCCCAAATAATAGTGGCTTTAACAAAATTATTCTTAAAAGACTTAAAGTAGATTGCTGTTGTGTGTGCCTCGCCACGCTCAATCCGTCTAGCTGTCTCATGAGCGGCCGTAATAGACGCTCCAACCGTTACAAGCGGAATACTGGTAATAATCATTAGAACAGTAAGCCAGACCGCATCTGCAAACGATTCCATTCCTTGAGCGAACTTAGAATCGGGGCTTCCAAAAGAGATCATTACAACTACTCCCGTCTAATTAAGCAAACTTAAACAAATCTAAAATAACAATACACTATAAGATACGCTTAAACACAAAGATACTCTTAAACACGCATGATGGTGGCTGCAAACACTTGCAACCACCATCATGCGTGCCGAGATTCGAAGGAGAAAAAACCTCAGCCCTTTACCGCACCTGCCATAACACCTTTAATTATGTACTTCTGGCAGATTAGGTAGAAGACTATTATTGGAACAATTGCCATAACCAGGCAGCCCATCATTGCACCCATTTCAACAGAGCCATAGCCGCCCTTCAAATATTGAACTGCAATAGAAACCGTCTTGTACTTGTTCAAATCCAAAGTGAGGTATGGAAGAAGGAAGTCGTTCCAAATCCACATTGTTTGCAAGATAGAAACGGATATAATTGCAGGCCTCATAATCGGCACAATAATCTGGAAGAATATGCGTGGCACAGAAGCGCCATCAATCATTGCAGACTCTTCCAACTCTTGAGGAATGCCCTTTACAACGCCTGTGAAAATAAACACAGCCAAACCTGCGCCGAATCCAAGGTAGATTATCCAC
Organism: Gardnerella sp. c12Ub_1; assembly: GCF_055804375.1. Lineage (NCBI taxonomy): Bacteria > Bacillati > Actinomycetota > Actinomycetes > Bifidobacteriales > Bifidobacteriaceae > Gardnerella > Gardnerella sp. c12Ub_1. The sequence continues at coordinate 1,006,728 of NZ_JANUZC010000001.1, forward strand.
AATCCCCAAGGGGTATTCAATCCAAGCTTTGTAGTGATGTTGGAAAGAGTGAACATAACCATTTGGAATGGCACAATCATGTTGAACAAGAACAACACGTAAAGCAGCTTTGCAGCCCAATTGTTTACGCGCACAATCCACCATGCGCACATCGAAGTGCAAAGCAGAATCAAAGCCACAGCGCCAATCGTTACAACAATTGTCCACCAGAAGCTCATCAACAAATTCGTGCGGTTAATGCCAAGAACGTAGTTATCAAAACCAATAAACGACTTTGGAGTAAGCGAAAATGGCTCGCTAGCAATATACACCTTTGACTTAAAGGAGTTCATAAACACTAACGCGATTGGGAAAATCCACAGCAAACTCACTACAGCAAAAAGCGTGGTCCAAAGCGCAGGATGCTTAGTCTTCTCGTTCATGCTGCCACCTCCTTAGAAGTTGTCAACCTGTTCTGAATCAAGGCAATAACGGCAACAATAATGAAGAATATAACTGCCTTAGCTTGACCAACACCTTCGCCATTAATTCTTCCATAGAATGTGTTGAAGATGTTCAATGCCAACATCTCCGATTTTCTGGAAGGAGCACCATTAGTCAACGCCAAGTTCTGATCAAATAGCTTGAATCCGTTTGTAACCGTTAAGAACGTGCAAACCGTAATAGACGGCATCATAAGCGGAATTGTAATCTTAAACAGCGTTTGCGTTGGGCTTGCACCATCAACGGCGGCGGCCTCAATAACATCTCCTGGAAGCGCTTGCAAGCCAGCAATGTAAATAATCATCATGTAGCCGATTTGCTGCCAGCATATCAAAAGAACCATGCCCCAGAATCCGTATGTTGCAGAATATGTAATAGCGCGGCCAAAGTAGCCCAAGATGCCATTAAGCACTACCTGCCAAACGTAGCCCAGAACAATGCCACCAATCAAATTCGGCATAAAGAATACCGTACGGAATAGGTTGGAGCCTTTGAACTTTTTTGTAAGCATATAAGCGATTGCGAATGCAATAACATTAATAACAATTGTTGTTACAACCGTAAAAGCCGTTGTAAATACTAACGAATGAAGGAAGTGCGGGTCGCGCAAAGCCTTGCGATAATTGCGGATTCCAACAAACTTTCCGTCAGTAACAGTATGGAACTTAGTAAAGCTAAGATACACGCCCATTACAAATGGCACTAAGAAGCCAATTACAAATGCAGCAAACGTTGGCAGAGCGAATAACGCCCACCATTTGCGTATCGCTTTTCCACTCATATTAATCATGATTCGTCACTTTCTCCTCCTTGAGTACGCGCCTGTGCGAGCGGCCGCGCTCGAACCAATACTTTTATCTTACTACATGCAACCACAATGTCAAACGTTGTCATTTTTTGCATGTCGCCACTTAAGAAGGCAAAAATCAAATGTGAAAAAAATCCCTATTTTTGGCGATTTTACGGCAAAACCTGCTATTATTGTTCGTATTGCAAACGTTTGTGTAATGAGCGCAAATAAGCACGTGAAAATTCTCATATGCAACACTGCTCATATACTAGCGTTGCATATGTTTTAACAATATTAATGAAGATATTGAGTAAACATTTTGCTGTGCGAATAAAGGAGTTCAAATGCCAGCTAATATTCAAGACGTGGCCGATCAGGCGCATGTATCTGTATCTACTGTTTCTAGATCTTTTACACGCCCAAACTTGGTTTCCGCAGCAACGCGCAACAAAGTATTAGCTATTGCCGAAAAACTAAACTTTTCAATATCTAGATCTGCAGCAGCACTAAAATCTGGCAGAACACTAAGAGTTGCACTGCTTCTTAGCGACAGCATTCGACTATGGTTTAGCGCATCGATTATACAAGGCCTAAATCAAGTTCTTCACCCAGCTGGCTACGACCTTTCAATCTTCCAAATATCCAGCAGCCAAGAGCGCGCAGAGTTCTTTAGCATGCTGCCAACTCGCAGAAACGCAGACGCTGTAATCGTTTGCTCCTTCGACGTAAACAAATCGGAAGTAGCTTCTCTAAAGGCCACTGGCGTGCCAGTCTTAGGTATAAACTGCTTAAATCCTATGGATTGCGATTTTGACGCAACGATTAACATAGACGACGATCAAGGCGCGCGACTTATGGCACGTCATCTTATTGGGCTAGGCCACAAAAACATTGCTTACATTCGCACAAACCGCGATATTTCACTGCATTTTAGCGTTTTGCAGCGCTACCACTCTTTTATTGACGAATGCAAAATCAACGGCATTACGCCTACAGAAATCGTTGCCCCCGAAGGATTAGACAGAATAAGCTCAATCGTCTCTTCGCTTTTAAGCAATGTAAATGTTCCTACGGCGATTGCTTGCCAAGAAGACGGCATAGCAATTCCGCTTATGTTCCAGCTTTCTAGAAGCGGATACAGTACTCCTGGAGACGTTTCGATTATTGGCTTTGACGATAGTTTTTACGCTAGAGAAACAGGGCTTACGACTATTCGTCAAGACCCTGCAGAAATGGCAGTAGACGCAGCAAAAATAACTTTGTCTCTGATTAATGGCGATTATTTAAGCGAAGAATGCAAATATATTACCATTCCAGCACAGCTTATAGTTAGATCGAGCACAAGTCAGCTTGAAAACAATTAAGACAATTCTAAACTTAAGACTATTAAACTAAGGTCATTCTTCCAATAAAGCTATATCTAACTAAAGTCATATCTAAATAAAGCTATATCTCACTAAATCCACATCTAACTAAAGATAATTCTTAAAATAAAAAGAGCCTCAAACCATTAGGCTTGAAGCTCTTTTACTTGTCACTAATGCACTGTGCTAATGCAATTACAAAAATGACATATATTAAATTATGAATTTAATAATCCAGTTTTAACCCAATTCTTAGGATTAATCGGATTAATCCTGATCTTCGTGAGCTTGAGCAACTTCCTTAGCCCAATTGTCAACGAAGGCGCTCTTAACCTTATCCCACTTGCCAGTGCCCTGAGCATACTCAAGCAAAGCGGAGCCAAGATCGTTCTTCCAGTTGTCAGATGGCATCATAGTGAAGTTCCAGCTTACAGGAGTCTTGCCAGACTGAGCATCTTCAACAGCAGCAGCAGTCAAAGGATTCTCAGACTTCATATCTGCAAAGCTCTTGAATGGAGTGGTGAAGCCCATCTTCTTAGACATAGCTTCCTTACCGTAATCAGAGGTAAGAACCCACTTCAAGAAGTCCTTGGTTGCCTTCTTGTTTGCATCCGAAGTCTTCTCGTTAATGCACCAGTAATTCTCGGAGCCAGTAGCCAAGCCTTGCTTCTCTTCGCCCTTAGCACCAATGTAGATTGGGAGCATGCCAAGGTCTTCGGCCTTCATGCCAGCCTTCTGCAAGTCGGTCCAAGCCCAAGTACCATTCTGATAGAACACAGCCTTACCAAGAGAGAACTCGGAGTTTGCATCCTCGCCAGTCTTAGAGCTGAGCTGAGTTGCAGGAGTTGTGGAATCAGTAATGTAAAGATCAAAGATCTTCTTGTAGCCATCAAGGAACGTGCCCTTAATCTTTGCTGGCTGCTTGGTAACCTTGTCTGCCTTGAACTCGTAGTACAGAGGAATGTTTGCAAGGTGAGTCTTAAAGCGCCAATCAGAGCTGGAATCGAAGCCAGCAGAAGTGAATGCGCCATCAACGCCAAGATCACCCTTACGAGCCTGAATGTCGTCTGCAACAGCCTTGAGCTTATCGAAGGAATTAATCTCTTCAGCAGACTTTACCTTAGCATCCTTAAGCTCCGTGTACTTCTTTAACAAAGCCTTGTTGTAAATCAAGCCGTAAGTTTCCATTGCGTATGGAACGCCAACAACCTTGTCTCCATCCTTAAGAGCAATATCCTTGTTTTGAAGCTGCTTGTAAAGCTCGGTATCCTTAAGATCTGCAGTGTAATCCTTCCAGCTTGCGTAGCCAACAGGACCATTCACCTGGAACAGTGTAGGCGCTTCGTTGCCCTTGCTGATTTCGCTCTTAAGGGACTGCTCGTAAGTGCCAGAAGCAGCGTTCTGAACCTTTACAGGAATGCCAGTCTTCTTGGTGTATTCCTTAGCAACTTCCTTCCACTGATCAGCAGATTCTGGCTTAAAGTTAAGGAAGTAAACCTTGCCCTTATCGGAAGAATCCGAAGAACTGGAACCGCATGCAGCGAGCGCACCGAATGCCATTGCGGAGCAAGCTACAAGCGCAATTGTTGACTTAATTGTACGATTCATCATCGAACCTTTCTCCTATGCCGTCGGCCTACCTTTTGGCCGCCGCACCCCTAGGTGCCCTTTCGACATTTTTTATTATGCCTCAAATGCAAAAATATTGCAAACGATAGCAGCGTTGATATGGTGGCGTGTCGTATATCTAAAGCAAGCAAAAATCAGCAATTCCAGCGAACGATTACACGATCGCCCTTATAAGTTCCAAGAGCGCTGTAATGCGCGGTGTCTAGTCGAAGTAAGCGCGCGTAAGAAGCGTCAACACCAAGCCATCTGGTTGCTAAAATCCTAAGAATGTGCGCGTGAGCTACAATAATCACATCCTTGCCGCTTTTAAGTTTTGGCAAAACAGAGTCGATTATTTTTTGAGTACGATTAGAAACTTCTTGTAAAGATTCGCCATTAGTACGCACGACTTTTACTATTTCGCCACTTGGAAGAACCTCTTGGCAAGAATCCGACATAAAATCTGGAAGAGCTTTAGGGCCATCCTTCCAAACATCCCACGACTCAACACCGCTTAGAGCGGACACATCTTTTCGAGTGCGCCCCTCTGCGCAGCCGTAATCCCACTCGGCAGCGTATTCTAGCGGCGTGCAATGCGAAAATCCTGCCAACTGAGCCGTTTGCTGAGCGCGAATAAGCGGGCTTACAAACTGGCAATCCTCGCTGAAACCGTTTGGAAAAGCTTGACGAATCCTGGCGCCTGCGCTTATAGCTTGATTGCGGCCAACTTGCGTTAGTGGAATATCGGTGCGGCCCGTGTGCTGTCCAGATTCACTCCAAGCAGTTTGACCGTGGCGCAAAAGAACAAGTCTGCCCTCGGGAGCTCCGCCACAAGTTGCTGGAACGTCTTGAATCTCGTACGAATCTGCGCTAAATAAACCACCATTAACGTCAACGTCAATACTGTTCAGCATAAATCCACTCCGCCTTAAGCACCGCCAACAAGTCGAAAATCTGCGCTTGGTGCCTTAGCGCAAACCTAAACCCATTACATACAAGCTGGCTCCACTGCCATGTTCGCTCGCTTTTATAACACTTTTATAACACTTTTACATGCCAATTTCTAATTGGTATTTCGTTGCCATTAATATAAAAACATGACGTCAACTCAAAGCAACGAGCAAAACAATACGCAAAACAACGCACAAAATGCATATGCAAATCAAACTATTCAAACGCTTCTTAATCGCAGATCTATACGCGCTTTCAAAAATGAGCCAATTAGCGAAGATATTGTAAAAACGTTGGAAGCAGCAGCACAGCGCGCAGCCTGCAGTCAGTTTTTGAACGACTGGTCTGCAATCAAAATCACTAGCAAAGATCTTAAACAAAAACTTTCTAAACTTGGAAATCAAACTTACATAGCAACAGCGCCACTTTTGTACGTTTTTATTATTGACCAGAGCAGGAACGCTGCTATAGCGCGCAAAAATGGCATTGACACAGAAAGCAGCGATTTGACTCTTAAAACAGGCTACAGATTCTCTCAATCGCAAAACGACGCTGTTCTTGCACTACACGCAATGGAAACAGCCGCGGAATCGCTTGGACTCGGTTGCGTAATTCTTGGTTCAATTTTGAACAATATTCCAGATTTAATTGAACTTTTGAAGTTGCCAAAATACACGTATCCAGTTCTTGGGCTTGCAATTGGCAAGCCAGACCAAGAGCCAGAATTAAAGCCGCGCATGGATTCAAGCATGCAATTCTTTGAAAACGAATACCCTAGCAGAGATGATGTTTTGATTGAAAAACTTGCAGACTTCGACGAAAGAGTGCATAAATACTACGATTTGCGTAATGCAGATAGGCCAGTGGACGCGTTCAGTGCGCAAATCACAAAGCTTGCTGTAGATTCTGGAGCTAAAAACCACAGTTGCGAATCGCAGCTTAATGCGCAAGGATTTACTTTTAAGTACTGATTTAGTGATTTACTGCATTACTGAATTTTTAGCGTTAATTACTTAGCATTAATTACTTAGCGAATACGCGGTTTATATCCGCGTTTTCTAGACTTGGGTTTTGTTGTTTCAAACCGCGAGCGCATATCGCAATACTTACGAATCGCAGGATTTGAATGCGTTAAATGCCAACTTCCGCAATAATCGCATTTATAAACCCACAGCTTTGCTCCGCGTTCCGTAAAACTTTTATCCGCTGCAATAAGAGCCTGCCCTTTGTTGGCGTACATGATTTTTTGAGTAGATTCACATCTGCGCGGAGTAAAGAAATACATGTAACCCATAGTATCACCGCAACAAACTGCGATGATTCGCAACTTTATGTAGTGCGATTGTACCGAATTTGCGGCGTGTCATGTCGCTCGCGCAGATTAGCTGCGCTCACGTCTTCGCTTGCGTTGAAAGCACACTGTGCTTTCAACTTTGAGCAAGCTCAGCGCTCTATTCCTCACGGCTATTAGTAGCCGTTCGGCTGATTTGGCTTAAACATAAAGTCCACTGGACTTTATGTTTAAGCCAAATCACGCTTTGAAGGAGCTTGAAACGCGTTATGCAATTTCAAGCTCAGTCAAAGCGCTTTTCGCGCTACGCTTTAAGCACGAAGGCAGGTCGGAGCGCACTACAAAGCTGCTGCTTTCGCAAACAATCTCATGTAACTAAATCAAAATAAGTTCAATTTAATGTCTTTTTAGTTCAATTCTTAATTATTGCTCAGCCAGAATTTGGTCAAAATTCAAAATTAATTCAATTTTAGGCTTGCAAAATGAGTTTTGGCGCGTAAAATTGTCTTTTAATCGCCTCAAAGTTCAATTTATAGCTTCTATTTTGAACTTTGTTGCCAGTTTGTTCAATTTAAGAATGCTTATTTTATGAGCTTCTATAAAATGGCATAAAGAAAGACGGATTATGGCACAAAATTTTGCAAACGACCTTAAAAAGGCCATGAAAATCAAAGAATACAAGCAGATTGACGTAATCGAGCTTGCAGCAAAAAGTGGCCATAAGCTTGGCAAAAGCCAATTAAGCCAGTATTTAAGCGGTAAAACTGAGCCGCGCAAAGACGTGCGAGATATGCTTGCACAAATTCTTGGAATTAGCTGCGACGGAATCAAAGGCGGTCATTCGTGCTCAAAAGTCGCGCAAAACTGCCAGTCTGCAGAAGAATCACAATTAAATCAGCCACAGCTTACAGAAGAACAACTTTCCCAAACACTCAAACATAGATCTTTCAACAAATCCACCAAACTTGAGCACGTGCTTTACGATGTTCGCGGCCCAGTTGTTGAAGAAGCAAACCGTATGGAAGCAAACGGAACGCATATTCTAAAGCTCAACATTGGGAATCCTGCTCCTTTTGGTTTCCGCGCTCCAGACGAAGTAATTTACGACATGCAGCAGCAGCTTATTGACTGCGAAGGCTACTCGGATAGTCGCGGACTTTTCTCCGCGCGCAAGGCGATTATGCAATACGATCAGCTTAAGGGCATTCCAGGCGTACAAATGGAAGATATTTACACTGGAAACGGCGTTTCCGAGCTGATTAACCTTTCTATGCAAGCACTGCTTGATTGCGGCGACGAGATTCTTATTCCAAGCCCAGACTATCCGCTGTGGACTGCGTGCGCTAGCCTGGCTGGCGGCACTCCTGTGCACTACATGTGTGATGAAAAGTCGCATTGGTACCCAGATATTGCCGATATTCGCTCTAAAATCACGCCTCGTACTAAAGCAATCGTGATTATTAACCCGAATAATCCTACGGGCGTGCTGTATAGTCGCGAAGTTTTGGAAGAGATTGTTAAGGTTGCGCGCGAGTTTAATTTGATTATTTTTGCAGACGAGATTTACGACCGTCTTGTTATGGACGGCAAGAAGCATATTTCGATTGCTTCTCTTGCTCCAGACGTGTTCTGCGTAACTTTTAGCGGACTTTCTAAGTCGCATATGATTGCTGGCTTCCGTATTGGTTGGATGAGTCTTTCGGGAGATAAGTCCAAGGCTCGCGACTACATTATGGGTCTTAACATGCTGTCTAATATGCGCTTGTGCTCGAACGTTCCTGCACAGTCAATTATTCAGACTGCTTTGGGCGGATACCAAAGTGTTGAAAAGTATTTGGAGCCAGGCGGACGCGTGTACGAGCAGCGCGAGTACTGCTATAACGCGCTTCAGGAGATGGACGGCGTAAGCGTTGAGCGGCCAGACGCTGCTTTCTACATGTTTGTAAAGCTCGATCCTGCTCGCTACAACATTCACGACGACGAGCAGTTTGCGCTTGATTTGCTGCGCGATCAGAAGTTGCTGATTGTGCATGGAAAAGGCTTTAATTGGCAGACTCCAGGCTACTTCCGCGTAGTCTACTTGCCGCGCTTGCAAACGCTTCGCGACGCAATGAGTAAACTCTCCAGCTTCCTCTCCTACTATCGCCAGTAGAATCATAATTTTTACATAAACAAAAAATATGACTATTTCTGGCACTATTCCAGAAATTATGAATATAGTGCCACGCTAAAAAACTTAACGTAGCACTATATTTTTCATAGGAGGAAGGAATCAAAGTATTTACTAAGCAACCTGTTATCTTATAGATGCTACTGGGCCAATCGACTCACGCAGCAGCACAGTAATAGGTAGACATACGTGACGGGATGATGCGCGTTCATACCCAGCATTCAAAGTTTCTACTATATATTCAGCAGCTAAACGTCCTTTAGCTGTAACAGGCTGTTTAACTGTTGTCAACGGTGGATTACTACATGCAGACTCATCTATATCATCAAATCCTGTAACAGAAATATCGCGTGGAATTTGCAAACCAGACTGTCTAGCAGCGTCCATTACTCCAAACGCAATAACATCACTAAAACAGATGAATGCAGTTGGTAATACAGAATTATTTTGTTTTATTTGCGCAAAAGCTTCTTCTCCTCCAGTACGAGTACATGGCACTTCAATAACATTTTTCTTATCGACCAGTGGAGCTATTCCATTCTCTTCTAAAGCAGAAATCACACCATCAATACGGCGACGAATTGTTCCATGCCAAGAAAGATACCCATCATCATTGCCTGATTCTGGAGAAATCACCACAAAATTGCGATGACCCAATGAAATAAGATGCTCAGTTAATTCTTTCATAGCGCGCGACTCATCAATATTGATACTCGGAGCCTGGCTATGTACTTCACTGTCAACAATCACAAATGGCTTTCCTTGCTGCATAAGAGCTTCAACTTCACCACGGTCTTCTTCTAAACCAGTCACTATAAAACCGTCAACTGCAGCATAAGGAATTGCTTTTAACATAGAATTACGAAGTGGAGGCACTAAAAGAAGCGTCAATCCCTCTCGCTCACAGATTTGCCCAATACCCTGAATAAATTCCGAATAGTATGGATTTTCTAGCACTCGACCTAATTGCTGCGGTAGTAACAATCCCAAACTATTTGTCTTTTGAGTTCTCAGCATATAAGCAACAGGATTACGCACATATCCTAGTTCCTTTGCAACTGAAAATATGTGTTCTACAGTTTCTGACGATAAGCGATCAGGAGTATTATACGCAAAGGAGACAGCAGATTTAGAGACACGCGCTGCATCAGCAATATCCTGCATTGTAATTTTCTTTCCCATGCTTCACACTTCTTACTTCTACATTATTTTTACTGTTGAGCCTGCAATACGATCATAGAACTATCTTTATTAGGGCACCAACTATCTCCAACAGTTACACCATTTATAATTCGCCAATTATGATTTTGCAATTGTTGAGGTAGCTTCGATGAATTATACTCTAATAAATTACTACGTGAAATAATCATCAAAAGAGATTCTTCCTTATGCTCTCGCGAAATAATGACAGTATCTCCATCAACAGCGTAACAACTTTGCGTACCCCTTCGCAACGCAATATGGTCACGCCGCAATGCATTTAATTGAACAATTGTACGGAATATTTCAGCATTTGTATCAAGACTATCCCACTGCATACCAGAACGGCACCCTGGATCATTATCGCCAACCATACCAAGCTCATCACCGTAATAAATCATCGGAGCGCCTTCGCAGGCAAACATGCAACAGTAGGCAGTTATGCAATCCTCAGTATTATTTTGATGCGCAGTTAAAACACGCTCAGTATCGTGGCTACCCAACAAATTCATCATCCCATGGTGATATCCATACGGTATGCGCTCCTGCAAACGGTTAATACCGTTAACAAAATCGTATGCATTGAACCGCTTCGTTGCAGTAAAACCTAAAACTAAATCACGCAGAGTATAATTCATTGTGCTATCGGTAGTGTCTCCTTGCAGCCATTGAGCAGGGTCTCTCCATTCTTCAGCTATCAAACATAATTCTGAATTTTTTGCTTTAACAACTTGCCTAAAATCCTGCCAAAATTCTGGATAAATAAAATATGGAACGTCAAGACGATAACCGTCGATACCTTGATCAATCCAATATCTCGCAACATTAAAATGATGCTCACGCACCTTTGGATTAAACACATTCCACTTCGGTAGATATTCACAACCAGAACAGGTTTTATAATTAGGTACAGGCAATGACTTAACTGGAAAGTTTTTCACTGAAAAATAATTAACATATTCTGAATTCTCTTCATTTTTAACAACATCTTGAAACATCCAATGAGTTTTACCACAATGATTTAAAACTGCATCTAGTACTATACGTATATTCCGCTTATGCGCTTCATCTACCAATGTATGGAAATCTTCAAGAGTTCCTAAAAGTGGATCGATTTTAAAATAATCGTTTGCATCATAACGATGATTTGTTGCAGCAGAAAAAATTGGATTCAAATAGAGCGCATTGCAACCTAAATCATGAATATAATCAAGTTTTTCTGTAATTCCAGCAATATTACCACCTAAGAAATTCTCACGCGTAGGCTCAGCATCCCATGAGTCAAGCGGCACATGACCTTCAGTTAGCATACCGTAGCCTTCACAACGATAGAAACGATCAGGAAAAATCTGATAAAATCTTGCATCAGGTAACCACTGTGGTATAGACATAATAAACCCCATCCTTAATTTTTCTACAATTTCTAATCTTTCATACCAGTATTGGCAATTCCTCTAACAAGCGCACGTTGGAAGAAAAGGAACACAATAATACTTGGTATTGTTGCAGTCAAAGTTCCTGCCATCAAATAATTCCAAGAGGTTCCGTAACGCCCTACGAAGGATGCTAAACCAATCTGAATTGTACGAGTTTCATCCGTATTCGTAACTAATAACGGCCAAAGGAAATCATTCCACGCAAAGAGAAAACTAAAAATACCAAGCGTCGCAAACGCTGGAGACGACAATGGAACGATTACTTTGAAGAATATTCCAAACCTGCCACAACCGTCAATGCGCGCTGCCTCATCAAGCTCTCGAGGAATTGTTGCAAAATATTGGCGAAGTAAAATAATGCCAAACACATCTGCAAGTCTAGGAACAATCAAAGCATACAGCGTATCGACCCATCCCAAATTAGCGACTATCTCATAAGACGGAATAACAATCACAAAATTAGGAATCATCAATGCAGAAAGCAGCAGAATGAATATTGTTTTCTTCAAAGGAAATTCTAAGCGCGCAAAAGCGTAGGCGGCAAAGGCATCAAATATTAAATGTCCTACAACAATTCCTACCGTCATCAATAGCGTATTCCAATAATATTGCGCAAACGGTGCCGCTTGCCACGCGTGAATATAGTTTTCCCAATGCCATGATGTAGGAAAAATTGAAGTATTCGTGTATGTTTCAGCACGCATTTGCAAAGAAGTAGTGAACATCCACAAAAATGGAATGATTACTGTTGCCGAACCTAAAATCAGAATCGCATGACGCGCCAAACGCGACCATAATGATGATTTCATTATTCTTCTCCTTGTGCTCCAGAAACTTTCCATTGAATCATCGTCACGCCTAGCACTAGCGCAAGCGTAATGAACGCTATTGCTGTTCCATAGCCAAAATCACCGAGCTTGAACGCATCACGATACATCATCATGCCAAGCACTTCCGTACCTCCGCGAGGACCGCCACCAGTGAGCATGTATGCAAGGTCGAAGGATTGGAAGCTCGTTACTAATGCCTGAACTACTACAAAAAACGTCATTGGAGATAGCAATGGGAAAGTAATCTTCCATAATTTTTGCCACCCAGTAGCTCCATCTAATGCAGCCGCTTCATACACGCTTTTTGGCAATGCTTGTAACGCAGTTAAATACAAAATAGCGTTAAAACCAATATTTTTCCACACGGTCAAAAGAATTAATGCAATAAGCGCAAGCCAACGATTTTGTAACCAATCTGGTCCGTGTATATTGAATTTCATCAACACACTGTTCACGAATCCAGAAGGATCGAGCATATATTTCCACACAATGGCTGCAGCCACAGAAGATGTAACCACTGGAAGGAAGTAAATACTACGATAAATACTCCTACCTCGTATAGGCGCATCAAGCAAAAGCGCGAGCAACAATCCAGTCAGCACACTTAATACACATACACCAGCAGCATAAATAACCGTTACCATTAAGCTATTGAAAAACTCAGGATCTTGGAAAAGACGAACATAGTTTCCCAAGCCAATAAATTTCTTTTCTGGAGAGAATCCATCCCACGATGTTAGTGAAATATATACAGCAGACAACACAGGGTACAGCACGAAACCACCAATAATAAGCACTGCTGGCAACAAGAATACCGCAGCACATATTACTTGATCTTTCTGGTAGTGCCTGTGCGCAGACTTGAGAAAATGACGTTTTTTCATTACATACTCCTTGATGCAAAGAACTCCGATAGCTGAGTCAACTTCATTTCCTTTGACCCAGCTATCGGCACAGTATTTATGCAATCAGCCTTTGGCAATCACGTCGTTTACTGCCTTTTCAGCATTCGCAAGCGCTTCGTCAACACTCTGCTCTCCAGCGAAAGCCTTCTCCACAGCCTTTGCAAATTCAAAGGAAATCTTTGGATACAATGGCGTATTTGGACGCGTATGAGCAATCTCCATTTGTTCCACAAACGGAATTAAACGAGGCTGTTCCTTCTTAACCCAATCCAAATACTTATCAGACTTTGCAACACTCTTCGTTACAGGAAGCATGCCAGTCTTTTGCGACCACTTGATCACCTGTTCTGGCTGCAAGAACCAGTTCAAGAATTCGCCAGCAGCCTTGGCACGAGCGTCAGAATTATGGAAGACGATTGCTTGTTCACCACCGAGATTAGTCGCTTCCTTGCCATCCTTTGGATGAGGAGCTTTCGCTACACCGAAATCAAATGGTGGATCTGGCGCCCAGATGCCAACCATCCAGCTACCTTCCTGAGCAGAACCACCCTTGCCCTTTTCAAATTCGCCCCACTTAGCATATGGGCTCACGCCGCTCTTTATAAGATCCATCCAGAAGTTCATAGCCTTCTTGCCTTCTGGCGTATTGAATGCAGCCTTAGAATTATCCTTTGTCAAGAATTCGCCGCCAGCTTGCCACAAGTTGACCTGGAAGTTCCAAGTTAAACCTTCGCCGTTATCTCCTGCTTGAGTAAGCAAATCATACCCTGGCTTGCCTGTCTTTTCCTTGATTGTCTCGGCAACTTTCTTCAACTCATCCCATGTTTGTGGTGGTTTGTTAGGATCTAACCCAGCTGCTTTATAAACGTCCTTGTTGTACATGTACGCAAGATTATTGGCAGTAACTGGCACAGAAACTTGTTTGCCGTCAATATGACCATAGTCAATCAATGCAGGAGTCACATCATCGAGCGTTTTCGAGCTGATAACCTTAGAAAGATCAGTCAAATTGCCCATTTTTGCAATCTGTGGCACCCATACCAAATCACTTATAGAAATATCTGGCAAACTCTTCGACGAAGCCGATGCACGAAGCTTCGTCATAAAATCAGAATTCGGAACGCTCGCAGTCTTAATCTTAATATTTTTATGCGAAGCATTAAAATCCTTCACCATTGCATCAAAGGTATCGGCATTAGCGCCATCCCAATAATGCCAAATGGTAAGCTGTGTTGAGCCATTAGCGTCGGATGATTTTGCACTACCACACGCACCTGCGCTAATAATCATTGCAGCAGCACCGATTAATGCACATATTTTTGTAAGTTTCTTCATTGTAACCTTCTTTTTATCTGCATATGTTAACTTGCACTCATTTTGCATTTAGAAAATGGGTGACGAACTATTCTCTAAAGCATCAGAAAACAAACTAGTAATTTTTTTATTCTTTGTTGTATGACTACATAACAAGCAAACAGTTTTTTAATTGCCGCAAACACTGGCTCATATAAATCTACATGTCATGTTCACACAGACACCAAATCAAAAATGCACGCTTGTTTCTACCTCCTCCCCTCCAACTCCGAAGACATTATCTTTAAATGCCCACTGTTTGTCATCAAGCAATGCCTTAAATTGGAACTTTTTACCTTTAGGTATTCTTTCCATTTCAGTCTCCTTTGAACTGCAATGCTAAACTCTTGTAAATCAATTTACTACATTGTTAAACAAACGTCAATCCCTTAAAATAATTACACGTTATCTACTTGCCGCGCTTGCAAACGCTTCGCGACGCAATGGGCAAACTTTCTAACTTCCTCTCCTACTATCGCCAGTAGCCGCAACCCCTGCCTATAACACTCATTTCACTCACAGTCCATAAAAAGGTGTATATCAAGAGGCATATATCATTCAGAATATGAAAGACATTCATAACATGAAAGAAAAAAGAGAAGGAAATGAACGCTTCGGCACGGATTCGCACAACTCTTATTATTGCCGTTTTATCGCTTAATGCTTTTCTTTTAACAAGCTGTAGATTTGGCGTGAGTCTATATCTTTTAATGCATGTTGACTTATCTCACGCAGCGCTTAACGCGGTATCAGTAGCGCTTATGACCTGCATAGCAGCACCGCTTGGCGGAATTATTGCAGATAAATATCCACCAACTAAATTGTTTATAGCGCTAACGTTCTGCTTTGCCTTGTTGTGCACTGGATATGGTTTTGCTTTAGTAGCACAGCATAATCTTATTACTATTATGGTTACGCTACTTGGCATAATATTCGGGTTCTTTACTGCATTTTCTTCACCTAATCAAAAAGTATTGATGGCGTATAGTGTACCAACTGGCGAAAAAACCAAGTTTTTAGCAAGCATGCGCATGTGGATTAATCTCAGCAGGCTTGCCGCACCTGCGATTACTGGCATATTTGTTGATATATGCAATCCTCTCATTTTCTTTACGAGCATTGCTATTGTGATGATACTAGCGGCGCTACCTCTGCTGTTAGTTAATCTAAACCAGCAAGCACAAAATAGCGCAAACAATACGAAAACAGGAACAGGAAGCAATAAAACCGCTGGTTTTGCAGCTTCTCTACACTATATGAAATCTACACCATGGTTAATAGTCTTAGGAGTAGCATCAGCATTACAATCTGGATCATGGCTTGCCGCATTCAGACTAATGGGAGCACACCATTGTCTCACACTTTTTCATTCGGCATCCACGTGGGGAACAATAGTCAGCATATTTAACATTGGCATGATTGTAGGTTCAGTATTATGCAAATATATTGTGCTTCATTATGAGATTTTATACTCTATTTTATTACCTGGATTCCTCTCTATTCCTTTACTTATTTTCGCACTTAATAATTGGATTGCTCTTTTTCTTTGCTCTGCTTTCATTGCAGGTATTATTTTTGACGCCACTATTGTCTATGGGCAAACAGCTCTTCTCGACGGCATACCAACACGCATTCTCGGCGCGACTACTACTTTTACTTCCATTATGGAGCAATGCGGCATTATCGTAGGGTATGCAAGCGTACTAGCATGGGGAAATCTAAATTCATCATTATTCATAATGATTGCAGCTGGCGTAATACTTGTTTCAACAGGTATAGCCTTATGGATTATTCAAACTCGTAAACAAACATACCCATCAATGCTTACCAAAGATTATTGGACACCATCAACATGGGTAAAAAGAAGCATATAACAAGCCATTTAGCGCG
The DNA here is from genome assembly GCF_055804375.1 of Gardnerella sp. c12Ub_1. Classification (NCBI taxonomy): domain Bacteria; kingdom Bacillati; phylum Actinomycetota; class Actinomycetes; order Bifidobacteriales; family Bifidobacteriaceae; genus Gardnerella; species Gardnerella sp. c12Ub_1. The sequence goes on from NZ_JANUZC010000001.1 coordinate 1,022,999, forward strand.
ACAGCGCAATAAAGCTATACAAATGCACACGGCATTATTCACTCAGCCATTGCCAAGCCTCAACCACATTGCTTTGAATCACTAAGCTTTAAGCGAACTTATTCGCTGCGGAGTAACTCCCCTAGGCTCTCAGCACCTACCTTCATAAGATTCCCTTTGTAAAGGTTTTCCTAGACAAGATATTCATCATACAAATTCAAGTATTATTATTACTTAAATAATGCTTTTCTAAAGGAGCAATATGATAGCAAAGCATATTACTGTTGGCATTGTTGATGATGATTGTTTTTGTCTACACGGCCTAAAAACATATATTGAACAGGTTGTTCCGTCCTGCAATATTTGCTGGTTGTCAACATGTGCCGATCAAGCAATTCAGTTTTGTCAAAATCGATGCCCAGACGTGCTGCTAATTGACATGTATATGTCTGGGGTTTCGGGAATTAAAATATTATACGAATTGCGAAGAAGACACTCGCTCCCAATAATAATTGCTATAACTTCATTTCCTATCAACGATTATGCATTAAAAGCATCGGCAGCAGGCGCGCAAGGCATTGTTGGGAAAAACCACCCAGAAACTATTTGCGCTATGCTTAGCAGTATTATCCAAGGCGCGTTCAAGCCGCAAATAATAGGCAATCTTCATTTTGACGACACGATGACAGCATTTCAACGTTTGCAAAATAAGCCAAAAAAGGGACGCCTTGCTTTAACGGATCATGAGACTGAAATTGTAAAGTTGTGCAGTAAAGGAATGACTAATGCGCAAATCGCTAAACGTTTATTTGTTGAAACTTGTACTGTGGAAACTATCCTTCGTCGCGTGTTCAAAAAGTTGAATGTGACGAATCGTTCACAACTTATTACCACATGGCTGCATGATGAATATTTAGGAAATGATACACAATGATTATTTTCTTAATGCGTCGTTTGCGAGAAAAGCTTATTGACAATAAAACATTTTTACTATTGGGATGTTTGTCGAGCGCAATGGATGCATATATTTACTCAAATAGCGACAATGGCACAATACAACTTGTTATAGTTTACATGATTCTTGCTGCTATGAATCTGTTCCTTTGCTTGCTCCCGCATTTTATGAGCATGTGCTATATTTTTGTGCACCTCAGCATTCTTGTTATTCCTAGTCTGAATCTCCCACCAGTAACTTTCGGGCTCATCATATCATTTGTTTTTATTTCATATTTATATCCGATTCAATTTACACTACCTTTATTCTTAGTAATAGATGCATTACACTACGTTGCATACCGATACCTATCAACTTTGTCTTTCAAGTATCTTATTGCTTACCTTTTAATAAATATATTTTGCGTTTGCACTGGTATTATTTTGCGCATTTATCACCAAAAAATGGTTCTTTATGAAAAAGATAGGCAAACAATTAATAATCTTAATTTGGCTGTGCGAATGCACGATAAATTAACTAATAAGATTGCAGATATTGCACTACAAAGTAAAATAGCATTACTTGACAAGTCTATTTCTAAAAAGCAACGAGAAGCTATTGAAGAAATAAATGATTTGGCAGATCAGGCTTTTGAAGAAGGTCATAATATTATCGACATTCTACGTGGAAATACTGCTAAGCATGATGCTCGAAGCGAGTTCATTCAGCGCATTGAAGATACGCTACAAATGAACGACTCAATCAATGAATCATGTGGATTAAAAGGAAGATCCATATGCAATATATCTAGTAACGATATTCCTGAAGACATTAGCGATGAAATCATCTGTGAAGTTATTGAATTAATCGAAGAACTATATTTGAACATTCGAAAATATGCTTCTTTAGTTTATTACATCAGAATTTCGATACGCGAAAAACAAATTGTTATAAAACAGTTCAATGTTCGATTTTTGGGCAAGAAAAGTAAAGATGTGATTCGCGCAGTATCTCAAAAAGGGCTTCTGCTTCATCGCGATACCCTAAAGCATTTAGGCGGTTCACTTTATTTTCGAGCCTTTGGCAAGTATTGGGAATGTAATGCAGTTATCCCTTTCAAAAATGAACATAACCGTATAAATAGTATACTTTACTGATTCAGTTTAAAAGATTAATGAATCTTGAGTAGTTTTAATTAGTAATTATTTGTAAAGGTTTTCATATACAAGATATTGTTTACCTTTTAGCGCGACATTAATTTATAAATTGTAAAGGTTTTATATACACAATTATTTTCTTGTATTAGAAGGAGAAGAATATGAGTAATTTAGAAGATACAAAAGCACAAATTCCGTCCGTATTTTGGACAATAGCCAATGGCGTATTTCTTGCTAGCGGAATTGCGCTGATTGTAATGCGTAATGATTATCTATGGGGAGTGCCTCAAATTATCGCTGGATTATTTGGTCTTGCAACCATATTTCTCATTAAAAAACCGTGGTGCGCGCAACTATATTTTATCGTATCCTCACTAGCTGTAATAGCAAATGGACTTATGGAAATATTCGGCATGATCCACGGATCTGGATACGGTTATGTTCCGCTGATTATTGGCATAATCGTGCTTTTATTTATAGGCCTTGATAAGGATGAAAGTTCAAAAGCTCTTGGAATTGCCAAGAATAAATAAAAGCATTAGACTACGAATTTTAATATAAAAACATATCACAATTTTCAAAGGCCAAGCTATAGCAATGTATCCTACGACTTGGCCTTTGATTATTTATCTGTTAATGATTTGTTTTGCATAGAGTTTATATGTTACTGAGTGATTGACTTGCGCATAGCCCCAACCACATTGCATTAAGTTACTAAGCTTTAAGCGAACTTATTCGCTGCGGAGTAACTCCCGTAAGCTCTGCAACATCACGAACCGTCAATCCCTGATTCCTTAATAAGCGGACCGTTTCACGCATAAGCATAGACGCTTCTTCTTGAGTTTTTATAGCTGCAGATTTTGCATCTAACATGCGCTGAAGCATAAGCTCATCTTGCTCACTAAGTTTCGGAGTTACTTTCACGCCATTGACTTTAACATTTAAAGTTGCAGCAGCGTCTTTTACCATTGCTGCAACCTGATCAAGTCTACGTACTTGAGTAAATAATCCTGGTATTTCTGACACTTCTATAGCCCACCAGCCATCGCATCTGCGAGCTATAGCGGTCACCATTTGTAAACAAGTCGTTGCATCATCATGCTCAGTAGCACTCATTGATTAAGTCTTTTCTCCAACTCTTTTCGCTTCACACACATAAGTATATGCCTATTTATCAATTAAGTAAATAGGCATTGCATACAAAATCAGCACAATGAAGTTATACAAATGCAATTACATCACAGGACAATTAGTTTGCACATCCTGTTGGAATCCTGACGGATCTCCTAGTTTTGCTTTACGCATGTGCTCTTTGAAAAAGTTTCTCGTTGCATCATCACAACGGTCTGGACCCATAAACGGCATGCTAGGCACTTTTTCGAGCTCACGCAAAGCTTTACTTGCCGCTTGTTCATCACTAGCATACGTGTCTAGCCATTGCCGCTCCCAAGCACACTGATAATAATTAGATGCTTGTGTATCGCCATATCCACTCTGGAACTGAGCGTCTTTTTCTTCTCCAACCAAGTTTGCAGGAGCTTTATATTTTTCAGGCCAACTAAGCTTTGCAACGGACTCCTGATATTCCTTCTCTATATGAGCAAAATCAACAGTCTCTCTAGGTGAACTATTTTGCGAGCGCGCGCCACCCATACCGCTCGCATTATTGTTGCCTACTCCTCCACACGCATTAAACATAAGAATCGCACTAAGCACACCAACAATAAGAGTTGCTTTACCAATAGTATGATTATTCATTATTCCTTCTTTCTTATTTTTTGAAAATTAACGCAATGCTAATGCTGGCTGTAAACGCGATGCTTTTATTGCCGGCACCACACTTCCAGCAAGTGCTGTTATAAAAGCCGCAATAACAGCTCCAATAGCAGCTTCATATGGGTAAACTGGCGGACTAACTGGACTTGATGCATCCCAAAAACTTGATGCTATAGACACAAGACCAAAAGAAACAGCGACGGCAGCAATCGAAACTATTAGTGCTAAAATAATCGCACTGCCTAACACGAGTGAAGCAATCGACCATCTAGTAGCACCCAAGGCTCTACGTATAAGCAGTTCATGTGTGCGCTGTTCCAACGATGCTAAACCAATATTGATTAAACCTAACGCGGAAACAAAAAGCAATAATGCTGCTACGATAGCAAAACTTAATTGCAATACTGTTATCACATTCTCGTAATTATCACTATTATCATGTCTTCTAATTTCGTTTACTTGCCCACCACAACAGTCATAAAGAGCATCTGAAACATAAGATTTAATTGATTTTTGAGAACGATTTTCTTTATTTAACCAGTAGATTGAGCCTTGAGCTTCTTTTTGAGAATATTCCCAAAGAGTTGGAGCATAACGTAACAAGCCTAGAATATTCACGTATACTTTTGCCGAGTCTACGCCATCATTCACAACTCCAACAATCCTTATAGGACTCATTCGTGTTGTTTTGCGAGAAGTAATAAATGCTACTTCACCAATCTTGTATCTTTTGTTAGCAGATTGGTTTACTACCATTTCTAATGCGTTGTTTTTAGCGCTATTACTAAACCATCTTCCACTTACAATAGGTAAGTTATAAACTTTGTTGTATCCTGCCGTAGTGTAAACAGCATCAACATATTGAAGATTGCTGGTCTTATATTCTTCGCTTATTTTTACACTCTTCGAGGCTGGCATAGAAGCGCTAAACAGTAGTCCAGTGTTTGGTTGTAGCATAACGTTAGCGTTACGATTTGCGGATTCAATGCGATTTAAGAATTTGTTAAATACTGAATATTCGTCAAAATTTTGTGCTGAAAAAGTAATCTCGTATGTTGGTCTACGACCGTTTAGCTGTTCGTTAGTTGCAATAAGATAGTCCTTACCAACCGTGCCGATAAGCACTGACGCAATAACGGCAATGATGCCAATAAACATTGAAAAACCTGTGAGGAAGGATCTCATAGGAGACAGGCGCAAATCTTTAAGCAGCATAATCATAAAGAACACCGCCTTCCATAGTAAAAATGTGAGAGCAAGAACGAGCCACTTTCATATCATGAGTGACTAATAGTAATGTTGTTCCAGATTCTTGAACACGATCATGCAACACTTGAAGCACTTTTTCTCCCGTACTACTATCGAGCGCGCCAGTTGGCTCATCGCAAATAAGTAATTCGGGATTAGTAACTAAGGCACGCGCTATCGCGACTCTCTGCTGTTCACCGCCTGATAGCCTTCCAGGGTATTCGTTTAGTTTATCTTGCAATCCAACAGCACATAATGCTTCTTCTATCGTTTTTCTTCTTGTCTGCTTGCTTTGTTGTAGTCCTGCGTATAAAAGCGGCAACTCAACATTTTCTCTAATGCTTAAATGCTTAATAAGCGAATAGTTTTGAAAAACAAAACCAATATTTCTAGCGCGCATATGCGATACTGTACTATCACTACACTTTTGGATTGACTTGCCAGAATAATAGTATTTTCCAGTAAAATTTTTATTCAAAAATCCAATAATAGAAATAAGACTCGTTTTGCCAGATCCAGACCTGCCAACTACCGCATATGTTTCACCTTGGTTAAGTAGCATAGAAACAGAGTTGACAGTGGTAAGCCATTCGCCATTGCCTAGTTTTACACGCGCTGACACGTCTTGTAATTCAACCAGTGGAACAGGATTGTTCTCCATAATCATTGCACTCCTGGAATGAGATCAGGAGAAACACCTGCTACAACATCACCCTCATGCAAACCAGACGTAATTTCAATATTAGCGCCGTCACTGATTCCAAGACCAACTTCTTTACGCTCCCATTTATCGCCTTTCTTGTATGAGACTAAACCTTTTTGGACTCTTCCAGCAACCGCACTAACAGGCAGAGTTAGAACCGATTGTTTATGCTTGCCATTAAAAACAAGAGTCGCATTTTGGCCTGATTCTACTTCTGTGCTTTTATCTATTAAACACGTTAAAACTTTTGACGATACACTGGGTGTACTTTGCGCACTCGACTCATCTGTTTGAGTTGAATCAGCATTATCATTCTTGCTACTACCCGAGGCTGCAACATCTGTAGAAGTTCCACCGCTTTGTACTATTTGCAAACAATTGGTTGGCCCAACACCATCTTCAACTTGGAAGCGACCTTTAACATCTGCAATATCTGCAGAACGAAGTAAAGCTTTTGCGTTAAGACTTATTGAAAAACCTTCATATTTAAGAGTGAATAGCGGGAAAGATTTAGGCATGTCCGCAGATGATTCAGCTACTGACACAACTTTAGCGTCTACGGGAGCAATAACTTTGTTACCAGCATTGTAGCCTAAAATACTTCCAGCTTTTACAGCACTTCCTGCTTTTACCGATGGAGAAAAATTCCCTCTACTTACAGCAGTGATAACAAAGGTAGACGATTGTTCTATTGTTGCTTTACCCGACACAACTTGTGTTAAAGGCTGTTTTTTGACTGAAATAAGTGGAACTGAATCATGTGATGCCTGCTGTTGACTATCATCAACTGCTCTACCAGCGCACGCAGTAAGCAAACACGCCGGCAGAGCAGCCAACAAGAATACTTTCGTAAACTTACGCATAACACAAAGCTCCTTACTCACCAAACTCGTAAACGCATAGAATGCGTTGAAACGAGCCTCTCAAACTAATCCAAAATAAATAAAGTGCTTGATAATGCTACGATTAACGCTTTTCTGATTACCACTTTATTTAGAATTTCAGCTTTTGCTTAATAGCTTATAATCGCCGTAAAGAGTTTGCATCATACTAAATGATGATTTTTATTTATGATTCTTGAAGCTTGCGTAATACCAGAGAATAATCTATTTTGCATAGAGTTTATACGTTACTGAGTGATTGACTTGCTCAGAGATCTAATATCACTCTATTAAATCACCGCTTAAGGCTATCCTCGTTAAGCAAAAAATCGAATAGATCCATAACCGCAATGCACACACTTCTATCTGATATTTTCCAAAGTACTTTGGGTTTTGCAAGATAGGAAGATAATAAGATAGAAAAAATAGGAAGATAGTGCTAGCGAATTTAGGTAACTTTTTACTACTCACGATTTAAGTCTTAAGCAAATCGCCTGCACATTTGCGCTACTCAGAAAATCAACAATAACAGACATAGCACAGTAATAGACATGCGTATTACAAAAATGCGCTGACGCTTTGACACGTCTTCAAATCTTCTAGATTTTGTTAATAAAGACGAAGTCAACGCATCAGCGCTATCAAGTTATCAAGCTATCAAACCATCTACCTCAATGCTCTATGAGCTTGATTAAAGAATTCATACTCGTAAATGCATGAAGTCATATATGCTTGAGCAGCAAGAATTCGAGCCTGTGGGCCAGCTTCTTCAAAAGCTCTCTCAACAAATTTAACCGCCATTCTTACACCTGACTCAAAATCATGAGAAGAATACATTGAAATCCAATCATGATATGGGTTTTCAGGAGTATTATTTTTGACTAAAATTTGCCCCACTTCTTCATAAAGCCAATAGCATGGCAATATGGATGCAGCTCCAATCACGTAGTCTTCTGCCATTGTAGAAGCAAGTAAGTGATTTACGTAAGCTAATGTTACTGGCGAGCAAGGCGCATCAATGCTTATATTTCTGCTTCCAAGCCAATCTCTGTGCAACTGCGATTCCGCTTCTATGCACATAGCTGCGCCCGTAGCCCAATGCACTCTAGCCTCATTATCTGGCGTTTTAGCTCCAACAGCAGCTAGCGCGCGCGAATAACGCTTCAAGTATTCAGAATCTTGACTTATGTAGAAAGCAAACAAGTCAGAGTCAAGCGTTCCATTGCCTAAAGCCTCAATAAATGGCATTTTCATAATGTTGTTATCAACATCTGCACTAGCATCCCATAACGCTTGAGTCCAAGGACCACACGGCTCCACATTTGGCTTTCTAGCCTTGCTATGAGCTTTTATGACTACGCTTTGCGGAGTTAATCCATCTAAGCCATTCGCTTGCATATGCTCCCAAGGAGTTGACGAAGAATCTAATTCCAAACGATAATTACGAGCCGCATGGTTCACAGGCCCATGACCTTTTCCAACATGCAAATCTTTACCGCAAGCAATAGCTTCGTTAAGCCATCTTGACGACCACGCTAAAGCATTCGCTACAGTACTGTAATCGCTTAGCTTCTTTCCTTCTCGCAACGCTAATCCTATGCGCGTAGCGAGCGAGGAAGATAGCGAGCAGCCAGTGCCATGCGTTGTTGTTGTATCAACTCTAGGGCAAGGAACGTGCACTCTGTGACCATCTGGGAACACAACAGTATTTCCAGCATCTTCGCTTGTTAAGTGGCCACCTTTAACAATAACAATAGTATTGTTTTTTGCACTCCACTCGCTTGCTTGAGCATAAGCTTCTTCAAAATTGGATGCAGGCTGTTTATCGCATAATACTGCGAGTTCAGGTATGTTTGGCGTAATAACATCCGCAAGAGGCGCAAACTCGCGCATTGCATCTTCTGCAGACTTTTCAAGCAGCCTATCTCCCGAAGTTGCTACCATAACTGGATCTAACACAACAACAGGAACAGGATGATTTTTAAGCCAATTTTGAACTAGGCTAATATATGATTTGTCTCCAAGCATGCCGATTTTTACAGCATCAATAGTTACGTCATCAAATACTGCTTCTAGTTGCGCTTGCAAAAAGTCGGTTGGAGGAGTATAAACTTCGCGCACACCGCAAGTGTTTTGAGCAACCAAATTAGTTGTTACACACATTCCAAATCCATGTGATGCCGTGATTGACTTTAGATCAGCTTGGATTCCAGCTCCGCCTGTTGGATCAGTTCCAGCAATACTTAGTACGCGTGGAATAATCGGGTCTTCTAAAGATGGCAAAGAAGATGGCCTTAGGCTTGAATCATATAATTTAGAAATTGATTGCAAAGGTGCTTGAGCTTGCGAAAATTGATTATTCATTATTTTTATTCCTTCGTAATAGCATCGCGTAATTTGCGCGCTTCTTCGCAAGGATTTTGCGCAAGCATTAGAGCAGATACTACGCATAAACCATCTATTGAAGTGCTTTTAATAGGGAATACCGTATTTTCGTTAACGCCGCCAATTCCGAGCGTACTAATGCCGAGTTCTTTAGCGCGTTTAGCAATCTTTTCTACTCCTTCAACACCTAAAGCAGGAGCAGCGTCTGGCTTAGTGGCAGTAGGCCAAATCGGACCTATTCCAATAACATCAGGCAATGCCACATTTTCTTTAGCACATTCGTTATAAACGTAATCTAACTGTTCTAACTTTTCTATAGAAAGCCCAACCATCCATTCTGCAGGAATAGACTTACGCGCTTCAATATAAGGCGTATCTGTTTGCCCAACATGCAAGTTGAGTCCTAAGCTTTTAGCGCAATCTATACGATCGTCAACAAAAATCGGCACGTTTCCGCAACCATTAGCAAGCATTTTGTCTCGAAAGCTTTGAGCTTTATTATTAAAAGTTTCGCTATTTGCGTACTTATCGCGCAATTGAACTACGCTTGCTCCGCCTTTAACGCAATCAACTGCAATATCTTCTTCTGCTCGATTGCTCATCTTTGGGTCTGTTATAAAGTATAAAGACCAATCAACAGGGTCGAGTTCAAATTCAATATTCGCTAGTTTCAGCATCTCGTCTGCGCTCAAATCCATAAGCGCATCCATCCATAATGTTCTAAATGTACCTGGCGATGTTGAGCGTTGTGCTGCCCAAGTTCCTGCTGCAGCAGCGTGCACGTGAGCGGCAACTGTTGCTGCAAAAGGTCGATTTCGATTTGCTCCAACGTATGCTGCCACCAATGCGCCAAGAGAGCAGCCCGTTCCGACTACTTTCGTCATTATCTCGTGACCGCCCGAGACTCGTGCCGAGCATCCGTGACCATAAATAGCGTCTTTTTCGCCAGAAATAGCCACTACCGAGCCATAAAGTTTAACTAGCTTCTTAGCTGCTGCAACTGCCGAATCAACCGAATCTCCAGCATCTACTCCCTTACCGCCGCTTTCTTCTCCAGCTAAACCTAAGATTTCGGAAGCGTTTGCACGAATTACAGTAGGATGACTTTTAACGATTTCGCGCGCGTATTGCGTGCGTGGAGCTAAACCGCCAACTGCAACTGGGTCAAGAACCCATGGAGTGTGTGCTTTTACAGCTCCGCGAATTGCAGCATCCATAGATTCTTTGTCTACTGGCCTGTAGGTTCCAATGTTTACTAATACACCAGATGCGATTTGAGCAAATACTTCAGCTTCTTCTGCGTCTACGACCATTGCTGGCGATGCTCCAGCAGCTAGCAGAACGTTTGCAGTTATTTCTTGAACAACATTATTCGTTACGCAATGTGTTAGCGGATTTTTTGCGCGTAAAGCTTCGATGCATTCACGTACATCTTGCATGAATTGCTTGCAACGAGCATTAGTTGAGAATTCACTATTTTTAGAGCACGACACAGTAGTCATGATTTTCCCTTCGCTAGTACTAACTAGATCAGGTTCAACGGGTATAATCTCAGCGCTTATGCGCACCCCGAACCCATATTTGACTATATATGTTCGTTATGACGTTATTTACGCGCGACGACTTGGTTTTAAGTAATAAAAAAGCGGGGAGTCGAAACTCCCCGCTAGAAAGAATAATGCGGCAGCGTGTTAGTCTCCCACACCCTATCGAGTGCAGTACCCTCACCGTGTCAGGCCTTAGCTTCCGGGTTCGGAATGGGACCGGGCGTCTCACCTGAGCCATGACCACCGCAAAACTAGATTATACACTCGCATTAAGCGAGTGGCAAGCTGGCGGTTTGGGAACCGGACATGAACGCGAGCAAACAGAAGAAACAATCATCAAAATCAACAACTTAACCATAATCATGATCGCTTAACACTCCCTAATGTTAAGAGAATTAAACGATAAGCAATACAAGTAGTATCACAATCGCCCATTAGTACTGGTCAGCTCCACCCCTTACAGGGCTTCCACATCCAGCCTATCAACCACGTGTTCTACATGGGGGCTCACACACAAAGTGCAAGGAATGCTAATCTTGGAGCAGGCTTCCCGCTTAGATGCTTTCAGCGGTTATCCCTTCCAAACGTAGCTAACCGGCAGCGCCACTGGCGTGACGACCGGCATACCAGAGGTTCGTCCACCCAGGTCCTCTCGTACTATGGGCAGGTCTCCTCAACATTCCAACGAGCGCAGAGGATAGAGACCAAACTGTCTCACGACGTTCTGAACCCAGCTCGCGTGCCGCTTTAATCGGCGAACAGCCGAACCCTTGGGACCTGCTCCAGCCCCAGGATGCGACGAGCCGACATCGAGGTGCCAAACCATCCCGTCGATATGGACTCTTGGGAATGATCAGCCTGTTATCCCCGGGGTACCTTTTATCCGTTGAGCGATGCCACGTCCGTACGCCGGCACCGGATCACTATCTCCGACTTTCGTCCCTGCTCGACCCGTCAGTCTCACAGTCAAGCCCGCTTGTGCGATTACACTCAAAACCCGATTGCCAACCGGGCTGAGCGGACCATTGAGCGCCTCCGTTACTCTTTAGGAGGCAACCGCCCCAGTTAAACTACCCGCCAGGCACTGTCCCTAACACGGATAACGTGTCGAGGTTAGACGCCAGATATGGAAAGAGCGGTATTTCACTTGTTGACTCCACGCAAGCTAGCGCCCGCGCTTCACAGCCTCCCGCCTATGCTACACGATCCACACCTAACGACAATACCAAGGTATAGTAAAGGTCCCGGGGTCTTTTCGTCCTTCTGCGCTTAACGAGCATCTTTACTCGTACTGCAATTTCGCCGGGCTCCTGGCCGAGACAGTGGGGAAGTCGTTACGCCATTCGTGCAGGTCGGAACTTACCCGACAAGGAATTTCGCTACCTTAGGATGGTTATAGTTACCACCGCCGTTTACCGGGGCTTAAATTCACCGCTTCGCCAAAGCTAACGGATCCTCTTAACCTTCCGGCACCGGGCAGGCGTCAGAGCGTATACAGCGGCTTACGCCTTCGCACGCTCCTGTGTTTTTGGTAAACAGTCGCTACCCCCTAGCTTGTGCCACCCCCAACAGCTCCGCTTGTAAAAAACATCACCATCAGGGGTCTCCCTTATGCCGAAGGCACGGGAGTAATTTGCCGAGTTCCTTGGCCAGGATTCGCCCGATCGCTTCGGTATACTCTACCAGACCACCAGTGTCGGTTTAGGGTACGAGCGGAATCACACCTCACGTTGAAGCTTTTCTCGGCAAGCAGGATCACCGGAATCAGCCATACGGCCTACCCATCACGCCTCAGCTTAAACATCCCCCGGATTTACCTAGGAGACAGCCCACACGCTTAGCCACGGAAAACCACCTCCGCAGCCGGCTACCTACCCGCGTCACTCCCACGCTAACCTACTACCGATACGCTCCCAACACTAAACCAGAAGAAAACCCCGAAAGGCAATCAACCAGAATAACGAAGGTTAGTACTCTCAGATTCAGTTCGAACGGTGTAACACCGGTACGGGAATATCAACCCGTTCATCCATTCGACTACGCCTGTCGGCCTCGCCTTAGGACTCGACTCACCCGGGGACGACGAACGTGGCCCCGGAACCCTTAGTCATTCAGCGGACAGGATTCACACCTGTCTCTCGCTACTCATGTCTGCATTCTCACTCCCGTATAGTCCACGACAAGTTCACACTGCCGCTTCACCCCATACAGGACGCTCTCCTACCCCGCGTGAAAAAATCACGCAGTCGCGTCTTCGGTGGCGTGCTTAAGCCCCGCTACATTGTCGGCGCGGAACCACTAGACCAGTGAGCTGTTACGCACTCTTTCAAGGATGGCTGCTTCTGAGCCAACCTCCTGGCTGTCTATGCGACTCCACATCCTTTCCCACTTAGCACGCGCTTCGGGACCTTAGACGACGATCAGGGCTGTTTCCCTTTTGACGACGGAGCTTATCCCCCGCCGACTCACTGCCATGATAAACCTAACAGGTATTCGGAGTTTGGCTGCTATTAGTACCCGGTATGGGCCCGCAAGCATCCAGTAGCTCTACCCCCTGTAAGCAATAACATGACGCTGCACCTAAATGCATTTCGGAGAGAACCAGCTATCACGGAATTTGATTGGCCTTTCACCCCTAACCCCAAGTCATCCCCCCAGTTTTCAACCTAGGTGGGTTCGGTCCTCCACACGGTCTTACCCGCGCTTCAACCTGCTCAGGGCTAGATCATCCCGCTTCGGGTCCAGGACATGCGACTAAAACGCCTTTTAAAACTCGCTTTCGCTACGGCTCCCCCACCCGGGTTAGCCTCGCCACATACCACTGACTCGCAGACTCATTTTTCGATAGGCACGCCGTCACCCCACAAGAAGGCTCCGACGGATTGTAAGCGCACGGTTTCAGGAACTATTTCACTCCCCTCCCGGGGTGCTTTTCACCTTTCCCTCACGGTACTAGTACACTATCGGTCAGACAGGAATACTTAGGCTTACCCAACGGTCTGGGCAGATTCACGCGGGATTCCACGAGGCCCGCGCTACTTGGGAATAAACATAAAGAGACATCGCACGACCTGCTACGGGGCCATCACCCTCTACGGCTGGGAATTCAATCCCATTCACATAACACGATGTTTTATCACTCTCCTCAACCCCGTCAGAGGCTGAACAGTCAATCCCACGACCCCGAATACGCAACACCTGACGGTTATCACACGTACTCGGTTTAGCCTGATCCGCTTTCGCTCGCCACTACTCACGGAGTATCCTTTCCTGCAGGTACTGAGATGTTTCACTTCCCTGCGTACCCCCCACAAAACTGTGGTGACCACCCATAACAGTGGCCGGGTCTCCCCATTCGGAAATCCTCGGATCAAAGCCCACTCGGCAGCTCCCCGAGGCATATCGCAGCCCGTCACGTCCTTCATCGGTCCTGTCTACCAAGGCATCCACCATACGCCCTTACCAGTGATACACCAGTAAAAAGCCTATCGCTTAACTCTCTAGACAATAAATCATCACACTAAACGATCACAAAACGATCAAGCGACTCCACCAAAATGGAGCCGGTTGAAATTGATAAAAGTAAAAACAAGCAAAACCAAAAATAGTCTCACTATTCTTACTCGCGTCCACTATCCAGTTCTCAAACCACCAAACACCAAGAACACAAGCCAAAAACCAAAAAGCCTCAACCTGTAATCCAAGGGCTAGGACCGCAACCCCAAACAAAAGGGGGGTGGCAATCCGGGAACCCAAAAGCATGCCCAACACACTCACAAAAAAAACGTTAACTATTGTTTTCCACACCAGTAACCACACTCAACTGAGCGTGCACAAAAACTCCGTAGAAAGGAGGTGATCCAGCCGCACCTTCCGGTACGGCTACCTTGTTACGACTTAGTCCCAATCACGAGCCTCACCTTAGACGGCTCCATCCCAAAAGGGTTAGGCCACCGGCTTCGGGTGCTGCCCACTTTCATGACTTGACGGGCGGTGTGTACAAGGCCCGGGAACGCATTCACCGCGACGTTGCTGATTCGCGATTACTAGCGACTCCGCCTTCACGTAGTCGAGTTGCAGACTACGATCCGAACTGAGACCGGTTTTAAGGGATCCGCTCCATGTCACCATGTCGCATCCCGTTGTACCGGCCATTGTAGCATGCGTGAAGCCCTGGACGTAAGGGGCATGATGATCTGACGTCATCCCCACCTTCCTCCGAGTTAACCCCGGCGGTCCCCCGTGAGTTCCCGGCATAACCCGCTGGCAACACAGGGCGAGGGTTGCGCTCGTTGCGGGACTTAACCCAACATCTCACGACACGAGCTGACGACGACCATGCACCACCTGTGAACCTGCCCCGAAGGGAAACCACATCTCTGCAGTCGACAGGCA
This sequence comes from Gardnerella sp. c12Ub_1, assembly GCF_055804375.1. Classification (NCBI taxonomy): domain Bacteria; kingdom Bacillati; phylum Actinomycetota; class Actinomycetes; order Bifidobacteriales; family Bifidobacteriaceae; genus Gardnerella; species Gardnerella sp. c12Ub_1. The sequence continues at coordinate 1,038,004 of NZ_JANUZC010000001.1, forward strand.
CATGTCAAGCCCAGGTAAGGTTCTTCGCGTTGCATCGAATTAATCCGCATGCTCCGCCGCTTGTGCGGGCCCCCGTCAATTTCTTTGAGTTTTAGCCTTGCGGCCGTACTCCCCAGGCGGGACGCTTAACGCGTTAGCTCCGACACAGAACCCGTGGAATGGGCCCCACATCCAGCGTCCACCGTTTACGGCGTGGACTACCAGGGTATCTAATCCTGTTCGCTCCCCACGCTTTCGCTTCTCAGCGTCAGTAACAGCCCAGAGACCTGCCTTCGCCATTGGTGTTCTTCCCGATATCTACACATTCCACCGTTACACCGAGAATTCCAGTCTCCCCTACTGCACTCTAGCCCGCCCGTACCCGGCGCAAACCCACCGTTAAGCGATGGGCTTTCACACCAGACGCGACGAACCGCCTACAAGCTCTTTACGCCCAATAATTCCGGATAACGCTTGCGCCCTACGTATTACCGCGGCTGCTGGCACGTAGTTAGCCGGCGCTTATTCGAAAGGTACACTCACCCAAAAGGCTTGCTCCCAATCAAAAGCGGTTTACAACCCGAAGGCCTTCATCCCGCACGCGGCGTCGCTGCGTCAGGGTTTCCCCCATTGCGCAATATTCCCCACTGCTGCCTCCCGTAGGAGTCTGGGCCGTATCTCAGTCCCAATGTGGCCGTCCGCCCTCTCAGGCCGGCTACCCGTCGAAGCCTAGGTGGGCCATTACCCCGCCTACAAGCTGATAGGACGCGACCCCATCCCATGCCACTAAACACTTTCCCAACAAGACATGCGTCAAGTTGGAGCATCCAGCATTACCACCCGTTTCCAAGAGCTATTCTGGAGCATGGGGCAGGTTGGTCACGCATTACTCACCCGTTCGCCACTCTCACCAACCAGCAAGCTGGTCAGATCCCGTTCGACTTGCATGTGTTAAGCACGCCGCCAGCGTTCATCCTGAGCCAGAATCGAACCCTCCACGAAAAACTTCAATGAAGAGCCAACATAAGGCTCCAATATAAAAGAAAAAGACGAGACATTCTTTAAGGAAAGAACATCCCAACAAAAAACCTCACCATCATTTAACCATCTCTCAGGCACCCCACAATCTGTGAGGCTGACAATGAACTGGCAATAATTAACTAAATAAGTAGTACAGACACGCTCTTGAGTTCTCAAACCACCACCACACCAGCCGGCTCATCAACCTCAACCGAGGAGAACCAGCCGCGCTGAGCAGCAAGAGATAAACTTACACCAAAGCAAGCCCAAAAGCAAATCACACACAAGCCAACAAGCCAAAACCATTGAAACAAAGCCAAAACATCGGCGTGTTGAAAACACGATCAAAACACGATAAAAAGTCGCAAGCAACCACACACCAACAAAAACACAACAAAAATAATCCAAAAAAACAAGAAAAACACCCCCAAAACCCAAAACCCGGGAGTGTCGCAAAATCACACAAGCCAAATACGCAAAATAATCAAAACAAACAGCATATATGCACACAACATGTGCGCGTGCTATATATAGGTATATGAGAAATAGCGAGAAAAACAGCAAGAACAACGCACACCATCATATTGTTGTGTTAACAGGCGCAGGAATATCTACAAGCGCGGGCATTCCAGACTTTCGAGGCCCAGATGGAGTTTGGACTAAACACCCAGAGCAAATGAGTGTTTACGATATAGACGCATTTTTAAGCAGCGAAGAAGAACGCATGTACTCTTGGAGATGGCAAAAAGAGTCGCCAGTTTGGAACGCTCAGCCAGGAACAGCGCATAAGTCGCTAGTAAAACTTGAGAAAGCTGGGATGCTGGACTTAATCGCCACTCAAAACTTTGATGCGCTTCACGAAAAAGCTGGAAACAGCCCAGACATTATAGTGAACTTGCACGGAAGTATTGGAACATCACACTGCATGAGCTGCCACGCTAGCTACAATACAGCCGACATTATGCGCGACTTAGACGCACACCCAGACCCACATTGCAGGCGCGCGCTGCCGTACCGCGGAAACATGCCTTGCAACGGTCTTATAAAAACAGACGTTATATATTTTGGAGAAGCTCTGCCCGAAGGCGCAATGGAACGCAGCGCGCAGGCAATTATGCACGCAAGCGAGCTGTGGGTTATTGGCTCTACGCTAGAAGTGTTTCCAGCTGCAAGCCTTGTACCGCTAGCCGCTCGCGCAGGAGTGCCGATTACAATAATGAACCTGGGCGCTACGCAATACGATTATTTGGCAGAGCGCGTAATACGAGAAGATATTGCGAAAGCTCTGCCAAAGTTAGTGGACGAAACTATTGCAAGCTAACAGCGATTCCCTCCCACGGCGCAAGCGTGCCATTTTTAAGCGATTTAAGAGCATGATCCGCGCTGTAGGTAGAAATCATCACATCATCATACGATACGCCGCTAGAGGCGATATTACGCAACAATTCGGCGCTTTGAGCAGGTATTGCTACAGATGAATCCGTCATATTTACCATTACGAGCAACTTCTTTACAGAAGCGCAAGGCAAATCGCAAGCAACCGCGCTTGAAGAACTCACACCATGCTCAAGACCTGCCTCATCTGCCACATCTGCCTTAGCATTATCACAAGTCTGCTCAACCTGCCTAATAAACGCGTAAACGCACTCGTCATCCGCATCAACCAAATTCCAAGAACCAGCCGAGACAACAGGCTGCGAATGGCGCAACTCAATCAAACGCTTATAGAACGAGTAAACGGAATCCGAATCTTCCATTTGCTCCGCCGCATTAATATCTACATAATTAGGATTCACGCTAATCCAAGGCTGCGCATTATTTTGCGACGGAACATTAAAAGGCATGAATCCCGCATATTTAGACGCATTCCACTGCATTGGAGTTCGAGAATTATCGCGACCGCGCTTTGCGAGCGCATCCATCATAGACTCCGCAGACTGAATATGCGCTTCTTCTACGCGCTGCTTAAACATATTCAACGCTTCCAAATCGCGATACTGCTCGAGACGCGTAAAGTGCGCGTTTGTCATGCCAATTTCTTCACCCTGATACACGTACGGAGTGCCGCGATGCATGTGAAGAAGCATTGCAATCGCCTTAGCAGAAAGCACGCGCATCTCGTCACTAGCCTCGCTACCCCAGCGAGAAAGCGCACGCGGCTGATCGTGATTATTAAAGAACAGGCTCGCCCAACCAGCCTCGCTAACTGCTTGCTGCTGATCCGTCATTGCGCGCTTTAATGCTGTCAACTTAAGAGGAATAGGATTCCACTTAGTTCCATTTGCGCAATCAACATTAACTTGATCAAACAAGAAGAGCATGTCCAGCTCGCCATTAGCAGGATTTGTAATATAAGTGTTTCGATGCGCGGAAATTCCAGGAGCCTCGCCAACAGTTAAGAAACCTTCGCGACCCTTGAAAACCGCCTCGCGCATCTCGCGCAAAAACTCGTCTAAGCGAGGGCCATCGGAGCAGAAGAAATACGGCGAAGAGTAGCCGTCGTCGCCTGCTGGCGCATCTTCAATCTGCGAACCGTATTCTCCAGGCAAACGCCCTTCGCTATCTATGCGCTTAGAAATTTGCGTAATCACATCCATGCGGAAGCCGTCAATTCCGCGATCCATCCACCAATTCATCATCTTGTACACTGCAGCGCGAACGGCAGGATTTTCCCAATTCAAATCTGGCTGCTTTGGCGAATACTGATGGAAATAGTATTCGCCGCGCTTTGGGTCGTAGGCCCACGCAGAACCGCCAAAATACGAGCCCCACTTGTTTGGCTCCGCACCTGGCTCTCCAGGCACATGCCCTTTGCGTGCTGGCCTCCACCAATACCAATCCGCGTAGTCGCTAGAAGCATCTCTTGAAGCCTGGAACCAAGCGTGCTCGTCGGAAGTGTGATTTACTACCAAATCCATAACAACTTTAAGGCCGCGCTTGTGCGCTTCTGCCAAAAGCTCGTCCATATCTTCCAAAGTTCCAAAAAGCGGATCAATATCTTGATAGTCGGAAATATCGTAGCCGTTATCGTCTTGTGGAGACTTGTAAACAGGGCTAAGCCAAAGCACGTCGACACCTAAATCAGCCAAATAGTCAAGACGCGAAGTAATGCCCTTCAAATCGCCTATTCCGTCGCCGTTAGTGTCTTGGAAGCTTCGCGGATAAATCTGATACACAACTGCATTTGCCCACCAAGGGTTTGGCGTAGCGCCGTTTGTGCGCACAGATTGCGGCAAGTTCGCTCTATTAAAAGTAGTCATATAAACCCCATTAATATTTTTATTATTTATTTTTATTATTCACAACGTTTACAATTCTATACTTTAACTATCTTACAAGCACATTTTTTAAGCACTAACAATATAAAAAGCGGCCCGCAGTAAAACCGCGAGCCGCGCCTCCTTCTCATTCATTGTAAGAGCTATAGAGATACTATCTAAATTATTGCTGATTATGTAATCTAAATGCAAGCTCCGCCAAATGAACTCCGTGAGTCAAGAACTCGTGAGTGCGGCACACGTAGTCATTTTCGCGACCAAGCTTCGCAATATATCCGTTTATATAATCAACCTCTGTTTTGCGACCGCGACTCATATCTTGGTACATTGAAGGATAGTGCAAAGGATTTGCAACACGGCTCACATAGTCAATAGCCTCCAGCTCTTGCTGACGAGTATTGACCATACGGATTCCTGCGCGATCGCACACGTCGTACGCTTCGTTAATAAGTTGGCGAGCCATATCCATAGCCCCTGGATACGAAATAAACTGACCCATCTGAATCTGATACATTGTGCACAAAGTATTAACTACGGAATTAAAAACTACCTTCGCCATGCACGTGCCCTTGAAATCTTCCGTAATAGTAGGATTCAAGCCAGCAGCTTGAAAATCATCACGCATAGCAAGCTCAACATTGCTCACTTGCTCGTTCAACGCGCACATATTCATTGTACCAACGCCAACTTTACCAATAAAATCAACGTCTCCAGGACCATTCAGAACAGTTGCAATCATTGCGGTACCGCCGTAAATTCGATCGTCCGAGAAATATTGCTGAAGCTTTTCAAAATGACCCCAACCGTTCATTGCAGCGAACACAACCTGATGATCCTTAAACAAAGGCTTGCATCGCTCCAACATCTCCGCAAGCTGCATCTGCTTCATAAACACAATCCACACGTCTGGATCGCCGTCATAATCTTCTGGAGTATACATATTGATTGGCACAAGATGGCGATTTTCATGGTCACGACTAACCATTACTCCACCTTGCTCGCGGACTTTATTCACATTTTCATCCCAGGCATCAATAAAATCAACATGAATACCAGCCGTCTCCTGCAACAAAACGCCATAGCGATATCCCATAGCGCCCGAACCGATCATTGCATATTTCATGTCACTCATAATGACACCTCCCTGTAGGTAAAGTGGCGCCCATACATAAATTCATAAATTTCATTTATATGGATTACGCGCAAGCGACCACGAATATAACAAAAAGCAGAAGACCGAATGAGTGAAAAACAATCAGTCAACTGCTCTTTGGTTTTTATAGCATATTACACAGTTTTTTGAAAATGTCAAAATTTTTCTAATTACATCTTTACAGCGTTTCTAATTAAAAAATTATTCAGTTTTATCTATGATTTTCGAAAAAATTACGCAATAATTGCACACACTGCGATTCGCAAACGGAGCCAAAAACTTGCGGATGCGAGCCAATATGAGGATCTCGCAAAATATCCCAAACAGATCCGCATGCGCCAAGTTTTGAATCCCATGCGCCAAAAACAACGCGACTAATATGCGTTTGTAAAATCGCGCCAGCGCACATTGGACAAGGTTCCAAAGTAACAACAAGCGTGCAATCGCTAAGATTCCAAGACTTACGCACATCGGCCGCCTGCCTAATCGCAAGAATTTCTGCGTGAGAAAGAGGGTCCGCGTCTTGCTCGCGAAGATTAGAGCCGCGGCCAATAATCGCACCAGAACCATCTACAACAACAGCGCCAACTGGAACTTCTCCACAATCGTAAGCGCGCTTAGCAAGTCGCAATGCCTCTTGCATGAGTGGAACATATTCGCGCGCGCCGAAAGTCACATTAACCCCGAAGAAATATTGTGCAACGCAAGCCAAGAGCGAATATCGCCAAGTTCTTCCATGTGAACTGCGTGGTCAAGTCCGCGGTAACGCTTCTCTTCGAGCCATGTATGCTCCTCAAGCCAGGCTGCAGCCGCAGAAAACTCGTAAGGAGCAATAACAGCATCATCCAAGCCGTAGCCAAAGAAAACAGGCGTGTTAAGATCCGCAAGAACGTCGTCGTTAAGAGAAATATCTTTAGCAATATTAGGAGCTACAAAGCCAGAAAGCGCAACGGATGCGCGGTAGCGATCTGGATTAAGCCTAAGAACATGAATCGCAAGAGCCGCACCTTGCGAAAAACCGAATGGAACAACAGCGCGGTCTTCGGGAACGTTCGCCGCAACCCACTCATCAATCGCAGCAGCCGCAGCATACATATCTCGGTCTAAGTCATCTCCGTTAGGCACAGCATCATGGAACCAACTGTAAGCGCCTTGAGCCAAGCGAAGTGGAGCACGCAAAGAAATCGCATCGTTATAAGGAGCCACAACGCGCATTAAGTCAAGCAAATCGTCCTCGTTTGAACCCCATCCGTGCAACAGCAAAAGAAGAGGCCTTGTGGCATACGCAGCTGCTTCGCCTCGAGAATATTTGGCAACGCTTACATGCAAATCTTCGCCGAATCTGCCTGGAACAACGCTAGATTCTCGGCCAGCATGAAGGCCATTCGATGCGCCATCAGCGCTATCTTCGCTGCCAAAATCGCCATTATTGGCGTTGCTGCCATTGCCGCCGCCATTACCACTACCAAAATCGCCGCCGCCAAAATCACTATTGTTAAAATCGCCGTTATCGAACTCGCTAGAGATCACACCGTTATGATTAGTCATAATTACAGCATACGGCACAGCTTTGGCATTTATAAACGCGCGAAGGCTACACTAAACTCGCAAACGCTGCATAAAAATTTAACCCCAGCCGCTTGGACTGGGGTCTAAATTTAAGGAAAAAATATGAATAAGCTTTCGTGAATTACCTTTTAAGTTTTTCACTAATATTATGAAAACACACAATCCTTAGCGCTTATAGTGCGTTAGCTGATAACTTGCTGAAAGTTTTCTACTTTTCCCCTGATTTTTCTTAAAAATCAAGACTAATCAAGACTAATCAAATCTTAATTAAGACTAATCTTCCAAATTTGCGCGATAGAAATTCTCGTAAGACCTAGACGGCGTTGGGCCGCGCTGACCTTGATAGTGAGATCCGTTAACAGAAGAACCGTAAGGATTTTCGCATGGAGAGCTTAGCTGGAAGAAGCACATTTGGCCAATCTTCATGCCTGGCCACAATTTAACTGGCAATGTACTAACGTTTGAAAGCTCCAAAGTAATGTGGCCTTCAAAACCTGGGTCAATAAAGCCAGCCGTGGAATGAGTTAAAATTCCAAGACGGCCAAGCGAGCTTTTACCTTCTAAGCGCGCAGCAATCGTTGAATCCAACTTCACATACTCCCAAGTGGAGCCAAGCGCAAACTCGCCAGGATGCAAAATCCAAGGCTCATCAGGCGCAACCGCAAATTGCTCAGTAAGCTCGCCTTGATTTTCTGCAGGATCCACGTATGTGTAAGCGTGATTATTGAACAAGCGGAAGAATCGGTCGAGCCGCACATCAATCGACGCAGGCTGCACCATTTGTGGGGTCCATGGAGTCAAATCAATATGACCCTCGTCATGAGCTTTGAGAATGTCGCGATCAGACAACAGCATAACGTCAAATCTCCTTGCGATAAAACTTCGTAAAACAAACACTTAAACACACTTATATGCCAAGTGTAGCGCGTGCCGCGGTCGAAAATATTAGGCAGATATTGCAACAGAAGATTCGCCTTTGCGCTTAGCAATAAATCGCAAAACGCACTTTCTTAACTCCGAAGCAATAAGCACAACCATTGAAAGCCCAAGGCACTCCACCCACTCCATAAAGTCGAGCGGAACTGTGCCAAACGGACCATTAAGGAATGGTATATAAATTACAGCAAGCTGCAACACTACGGAAACTGCGATTGCGCCCCAAAGCCAACGATTTGCAAACAAGCCAACAAACACGCTTTGCAAATGCGAGCGAGATGCAAGAGCATTAAGCATTTGAGCAAACACAAGAATAGTGAAGCCCATTGTGCGCGCATGAGTCATTTGGGCAGCATGAGTTAAAACAGTTGTGGAGCGGTCTGTAAACAATCCGCCAGCCAAATGCATATCCATGCCAATCAACGTTATAGCTGCCATAATCACGCCAATAAACACAATGTCTCCCCACATTGGCTTATCAATAACGCTATCCGTAAGTCTTCGCGGACGCCTATTCATAACGTCATCCGTTTGCGGATCAACACCCATTGCGAGCGCAGGAGCCGCGTCCGTAAGCAAATTAATCCACAAAAGCTGCGTTGCGAGCAAAGGCAAAGTCACGCCTACAGAGTTTGGCTGCGTAATTCCCAAAGCGCCAGCAAACACTACACCACCAAACACGGTGAACACTTCGCCAACGTTGGAGCTAAGCAAATATCTCAAGAATTTACGAATATTGTCGAAAATTCCGCGACCTTCGCGCACAGCTGCGACGATTGTAGAGAAGTTGTCATCTGCCAAAATCATCTTGGCGGATTCTTTAGTGACTTCCGTACCCGTAATGCCCATTGCAACGCCAATATCTGCCGACTTTACAGCAGGAGCATCGTTTACGCCATCGCCAGTCATAGCAACAATATTGCCTTGCCTTTGAAGCGAGGAAACAATCGCAAGCTTGTGTTCTGGAGCAACGCGCGCATACACGCTCACTTTGCTAATCGCATCGTCGAAAGCAATATTGTCATCGTCTCTAGAAAGCAACTCGTCAAGCTCATCGCCTGTAAGCGCATGCTCATCTTTTCCAATAATGCCAAGGTCGCGAGCGATTCGAGCGGCAGTAAGTGGATGATCGCCAGTAATCATAACAGTTCTGATTCCAGCACGATGCGCTTGAGCAACGCTATCTCGAACTTCGATTCTAGGAGGATCAATAATCGCAACCATGCCGTTCCAAATCAAATCAGATTCCAAAACATCGCTTTGCTCAGCAACATCTGCGATTTGGCCTGCAGCATTAGAAACCATGCCGTCAACTTTAGCTAAACTATCTACGCCAAGCGGCCTATACGCCATTGCAAGAGTGCGATACGCTTCGCCAGAGAGCTTTTCCACATTTGCAAGAATTTCTTCGCGGTCTCCTTCTGTAAGCGGACGAACAGCGCCAGCCACTGCGATTCGCGTGCAATAAGAAAGCAAAACATCTGGAGCGCCTTTAGCGCAAACAATAAGATTTCCAGAATCCGAGCCATCTTTAACAACAACAGACATGCGTTTGCGCTCAGAAGTAAATGGCACTTCCGCAACGCGACTAAGATGCGCGTAACGCTTGTCTGCCTTGGTTTTGCGCGCCGCAACAATAAGCGAGACCTCGGTAGGGTCGCCAACTGGCTGCCATGCGTCAGACGATTCATTATGATGCAAGTCGCCATCGTTTGCCAAGTACCCAGATCCGAGCGCACCAATCACCTCTGTAGCCAGCGCTGGAGGAACTGCCAAATCCGCATCTAAAGAATCAAGCAAAACCATTCGCCCTTCTGGTTTATACCCACTACCCGTAAGCTGCACTTGGCCACTAGGCGTTATAACACGCTCAACAGTCATCTCGTTTCGAGTTAAAGTACCAGTTTTGTCGGAGCAAATAACAGATGCGGAGCCAAGAGTTTCTACAGACGAAAGCTTTTTAACAACAGCATGATGCTTTACCATGCGCTGAACGCCCAAAGCAAGAACAACCGTTAAAATAGCAGCCAAGCCTTCTGGAACAGCAGCAACGGCAAGAGAAACGGAAAGAAGCAAAGAATCTATAACGTCTTCAATAGTGTGGAAGCCTTCAAGAGCCCACATAGACGCAAGCACAACGGCTGCAATAATACACACTGCGATTCCAAGAACCTTAGATACGCGAACCATCTCTTTCTCTAGAGGTGTAGCTTCTTCTTGCGCGCTAGAAAGCATATCTGCGATTTTTCCAACCTGAGTTTTCATGCCCGTAGACGTGACGATTGCGCGACCAGTGCCCTGCGTTACGGCAGTGCCATTAAACACCATGTTTGTGCGGTCTGCCAAAGACTTTAGTGAAGCTAGAGTTTCTGGACGCTTACTAACGGCAACCGATTCTCCCGTAAGGCTTGCTTCTGCAACGCGCAAAGAAGCGGCTGCAATAAGCCTTGCATCTGCAGAAACAGCATCGCCTTCGCCAAGAACCAAAATATCTCCAGGCACAACATCTGCCGTATCTATGCGCATAACTCGCCCATCTCTAAGAACAGACGTTTGCGGAGCGCTCATTTTTGCCAGCGCTTCAACTGCTTCTTGCGCACGCGATTCTTGAATATAGCCCAAAACTGCGTTTGCTATAAGAATCACGATTATAACTATTGAGTCAAACGGCAGAACTTCGCCGCCACTTTCGCCACCATGTTGTGCGCGCTCAACAAACCATGCGATTGCGGAAATAATAGTCGCCGCTATAAGCAAGTAAACAAGCGGATCCTTAAACTGTTCGAGGAATCTCTTCCACGCTGGTGTTTTAGGAGCACTAGCTAAAACGTTCGGGCCAAATTGCGCAAGCCTTTTAGACGCCTCATCGCTGCTTAAACCCGTAGAAACGTTTACATTAAGCGAATTTGCAACATTTTGCACGTCTTGCAATGACGGATCTTTGGATTGATCGCTTTGATCAACCATATTTTCCCCCTTGGGAGCGCCGCGGAGTAGTCAATAATCAAAATTTTTACGCAAAGTTGACTCAAAATCTTGATTATTGCGCGGTTGTGGATTATTGCAATAACAATAATTTGCAATAATTAAGTACCGTTCTATTATGCCACATAAAGCGCCAAATACTAATGCCTCGCTGATGCAGCACCAAAGCATCGCCAATGCCTCGGGGGCATGTGAAAATAAGAATATGGCTATGAAAAAAGGACCGACCAAGGGGTCGGGTGGAAAACATCGTAATGCATTGCGCGGCAAGGGTCCTACTCCTAAGGCAGAAGACCGCGTTTACCATAAGGCTTATTTCGCCAAAAAAGCTGCGATTAAGCGCACGTTTGCAGATCCGCGTTTGGCAGCTAGACGCAGAGTAGATAAGTTGGGCACAGATAGCGACGAGTTGGTAATCGGGCGAAATGCAGCTCTTGAAGCTTTGCGCGTAGGCGTTCCTAGCACGCAGCTTTATGTTGCAAATCGCATTGAGCACGACGATCGCACGCGCGAAATCGTTAAGCTTGCTGGCATGCAAGGCTTGCGACTTTTGGAGGCGGATCGCCTGGAGATGGATCGCATTGCTCACAGCACTAATCATCAGGGCATTATTTTAAAGGTGCAGCCTTATCAATACTATTCGCTGCAAGAGCTTGTTGATCGCGCAGAAAAGAAGGCTCGCGCTATGGAAGCAGCAGATTCTGCATCTGCACGCATTAACGCACGCCCATTGTTTATAGCTCTAGACGGCGTTACCGATCCGCAAAATCTTGGTGCTGTTATTCGATCCGCAGCCGCTTTTGGCGCAAATGGCGTAATTTTGCCAGAGCGCAGGAGCGCATCTGTTACAGCTGCAGCTTGGAAGGTTTCTGCAGGAGCCGCAGCGCACTTGCCTGTTGCTCGAGTTGTGAATTTAAACAAGGCGATTCAAGGTTTGCGCGAACGCGGATGGTACGCGATTGGCCTAGACGGCGGCGGAGATAAGCTTGTTGGCGAAACTGGCTTTGAAACCGATCCGCTTGTGGTAGTTCTTGGAAGCGAAGGCAAAGGCATGAGTCGCCTAACGCGCGAAGCTTGCGATGCTATTGCTGGAATCCCAATCTCTAGCGCTGTTGAATCGCTTAACGCATCCGTTGCTGCTGGAATCAGCTTGTATGCTGTTGCTAATGCGCGTAGGCTTGCCGCTTTAAACCAAAATTAGCAATTGTTTGCAATTAAGAGTATTGCGGATTTAAGAGTTAATGGTAATGCGGATTTTAAAGCTACGCAATTTACAAAGCTCACATAACGCGCGCACATTGGCACAGCTATTGGCTTTTGTTCTATACATTGCGATTATTGCAATCGTAATGTGTTTCCACGAACCTTGGTTTGACGAAGCTCAAAGCTGGCTGATTGCGCGCGATTCGCCAATCGCAAGCATTTTTAGCATTAGAACGCATTACGAAGGTCACCCTCCTTTTTGGAATCTTTTACTTGCAATTGCAGCCAAAAATGGCGTTCCATACGAGTTTGGAATTAAGGGAACTCAGCTGATTTGTGCAAGCTTACTTGGCGCGTGGCTTATTTTTAAATCGCCTTTTAAGCACACAAGTAGCCTTGTAACTTTTCTTATTCCGTTTACTTATTTTGTTTGCTTCCAGTACGGAGTTACATCGCGACCATACGCTTTGCTTTGCTTAAGCTTGCTAGTAGCGGCACATTACTGGAATAGCGCAGATTCTAAGACTTCTAGCGCTTGCAAACTTGCGATTAGTCTTATGTTTATGTGCCTGCTTAGCGTGTATGGAATCGCGTTTGCTGCAGGATTTACAATTGCTTGGATTTGGCGAGTTTTTAGCAAAAATATCAGCGAAGCCTGTAGCAAAGCATGTAACAAAACTCTTAATTTTAGTGCCATTTTTCACGCGATTAAAGCAACAATCTCATCAAATTTGGCGCGACTTATATCTTGGGGATTAATCGCCATTTTTGGCGTTGCAAACCTTGCTCTTGCATGGCCCGCAAAAAATGCGTTCGCCACTCGCGCAACTATTGATGGCAATTCAACAATCGCAAAATGCTTCGCTTTTATATTTGTAATGCCTTCCGAAAGCATGTTTACAAGCTTTTATGGCGATATTTCAATGCGAAGAATGCCTTTTGACTTTTTGCCAATTGCAATATGCACGCTGTTTAGCCTTGCGATTTGGGCATTTGCAATTAGAATCGCCAAGCGCAGAAAACTTCTTGCGGTTCTTGTAATCCCTTATCTCGTTCTTACAATCGTAGCTGTTCGCTATTTTACGCTTCACCACGCAGGTCTAATCTTTGTGTTTTTGCTTAGTGTGCTTTGGATAAGTCACATAAAAGAGCCGCTTAGCAGCAAAGATATTCCTGCGATTTTTGTTAAAATCGCCCCTACTAAATTCAGATTTATAAAAAACAAAGCTTTGAAAATCAACGTGCTAATTTCAATAATTCTTGCACCAAGCCTAATTTGGAACGCGTTTGCTTGCGTAAACGATATTCTGTTTGACTATTCGCCTTCTAGAGCTGTAGCGCAATACATATCTAGTAATCACTTGCAAAATAAGCGTTTTGTAGCATCTTGGCTCCATAATTACGAGCAGGTTGACGATAGTGGAAACGTTATTTCGCACGAAGAAGCCGACACTCACCAATATTCGTGGCTTTTAGTGGGCGCAAATCCTTATTTTTCTAAGAATCTTATAGACTGCGCTTACAAAAACAAGACTTTTATAACAAACGAAAGTTCTAGCGCAAAACAGCAAGAAAAAGAGTTGGCAGCGTGCGCTGCAAAAGGCGAGCCAGAGTTTTTTGTTAGCGAATCCAGCCAGCCGTGGTACTACTTCTTGGCATTAAACTACAACATTTCGCATTACAAAGCGCATGCTGTTTCCAACGTTAAAACGTCTTGGAAAGCTCTTGTTTGGGAAAGCACTGCCACTATTTACGAGCGCAAAGCACACATAAAATAGGCAAAAGCGGTTGTTTAGCAATCACTAAGCAGCCGATAAGCAACCACTAAATAATCGCTAAACAGCCGCTAAACAATCGCTACAGCAGCTCAATCTTTGGATGCTCGGCTCTAAACTCGTTTGTGTGCGAATCGCTAGCATACCAAAGCGCAAATCCAGTTAAAAGCTCCATGTTTTCTGGAACATCAAACTCCGCGTCTAGCGGATCTCGCCAAGTTGCCAAAACGCCAAGCGGGCAAGAGTCAACGCCTAAATCTTTAGCAGCAAGAAACAGCGTTTGCAACATAAGGCCAGCGTCCATTGCAGCAAACGGCATAAAGTCGCGTCTAGCTAAAACAAAGCCAATAACAGGCGCCCCAAAAGCCTCGAAATTTCTGCGCGTATGGGCGTTCCTGGCTGCAAAATCGTGCCTTTCGATTCCTAAATGCGAATATAACGCTAGACCGAGTTTAGCGCTTCGCTGCTTTAAGTCGCTAGGGTACGGCTTTGCAACAGGAACGTCGCCATTAGGCGCTGACTCTTGAGCAAACTGATCGCGCTCAGATTCACTCAAACTCTTATCTTTAGCTTTAAGCATTGCATTGCACTTATCTAAATAAGCTTTTACAATGTTGTCTTTTTTGCTGCCTTGCGCAATCGCAAGCGCATAAGCCCTTGTGTTACTCCAGCTTGGCGCAAGCGAAGCGGTGTGCAATATTGACTCTAAAACGTTTTGCTCAATCGGCTTGTTTAAAAAGTCGCGTGCAGAAAACCGCTCCGATGCAAGTTTGCCAAAATCTTTGTAAGTCATGGTATCAGTTTACCAGAAACCGAATGGGTCAAAAATGCCGCCGTCGTCGGAATCGTCGTCTCCGCCTCTAGGAAGCTGATCCAAAGGATCGTCGTCGTCATCCGAAGAATCGCCGCCGCTGCCCTTTTGGCTCTTATTCTGGGAAGAATCAGGCTTCTTGTTACCGCGCTTTCTTAGCGAGCGAGGGTCTTGGCGAGTTGCACCATTAACCGCAGCTTCTTCTTGGTTAAACTTAACAGTTAAGTTGACGGTTCCGTTTCCACGAACAACCGTTATTGTTGCTTTATCTCCCAAAGCGGTAGCGCGCACAAATCCAAGCAGCGAGTAGTTACTTGTAACAGACTTGCCATTAAACGCTACGATTGTATCTCCAGCACGCATTCCCGCCTTTGCAGCAGGAGCACCAGGCGTTACAGACGCCACTTGAGCGCCGCCACGCGTAATGTTATTTTGCGTTACATTTACGCTTTTAACCATGATTCCAAGAGCAACGTGCTTTACAGAACCGTTCTTAATAATCTCGTTTACTACGCGCTTAACAAGGTTAGAAGGAATAGCAAAGCCGATTCCAATAGAGCCTGCCGTGCCGCCTCGTGCAGAAGTTGCTGCAATAGACGAGTTAATACCAATCACTTTCCCAGAAGCGTCGAAAGTTGGGCCGCCAGAATTACCTGGATTAATTGCGGCATCAATTTGCACAGCATTTGTAACGATTTCCGAACGACTTTGATCGTCCATAACAGAAACTGGGCGATTAAGCGCAGAAACAATGCCTGTTGTAGCAGTATCGTCGTATCCAAGCGGATTTCCGATTGCCATTATTGGCTGGCCGACTGCGAGCGCGTCCGAATCCGCAAAATCAACTGGCTTTATGCTGCTAGGCAAACCGTCTACTTTAAGCACAGCCAAATCAGTTGTTTTATCTGTTCCAACAAGCTTAGCCTTGTAAATCTGGCCGTTAGAAAGCGTTACTTGAAGCTGTTGCATGCCAGCAATAACGTGGTTGTTT
The DNA here is from genome assembly GCF_055804375.1 of Gardnerella sp. c12Ub_1. Classification (NCBI taxonomy): domain Bacteria; kingdom Bacillati; phylum Actinomycetota; class Actinomycetes; order Bifidobacteriales; family Bifidobacteriaceae; genus Gardnerella; species Gardnerella sp. c12Ub_1. Next base: position 1,053,704 of record NZ_JANUZC010000001.1, read on the forward strand.
GTAACAACGTGACCCTGCTTGTCGATTATTGCACCCGAGCCTTTGCTCATGTTTTTGCTGTTGCGCGCCTGAATAGACACAACGCCGCCAGAAACGTTTTTAGCAACCGAGCGCCAATCGGGAGACTGACCGCCTTTTACTACGGCTGTTCCTTTTGAAGGACTTTGCGCACCCACATCTGCAAGTGTTCCCGCGCCTGGAATAGGAATCAAGCCTTGAGTAAGAACAAACGCCATTACAACAACGCACACAATTGCAGAAATAATGGACGACACAATTGCCACCATTATTGTTGAGTTTTCTTTATATTCCGCCTTAAACCCGCGCTTTTTATAAACCACATTTGGAGTTTGGCTTAGCATTTGGCCTGGCGCTTGATTTAGCGCTTGATTTGGCGCTTCAGCAGGCTGACTTTCCGCGCTATTATCCGCGCTATTGTCATCGATACTATCCACACTACTATCTGCGCTATTGTCATCGCTTAAATCGTAAGGATTGCCGAATCTAGTTCGCTTTTTCTCGCCATTTGCATTATATGGATCGCCATATGGCAAAAATGGGTTATCTAAACCGTTTCCGTATTCTGAATTTGCATAATCACGGCTATTTGCGCTATTCGCTACACTTGCATTACTCGCGCCAATTTGCTCTTGATTTTGCAACGATTCGCCAGAATGATTAGAATCACCGCTATTTTTATTTGCATCACCATTATTTGCATCACTCGCGTCTACAGGACCATACGCTCCGTATTCTGGAGCTGGTCTATAAATCTGCTCTGACTCCACATGATTTTCCTGCGCGCTCGTTGGCTCCGATTGGCTTTGTGAAGCATTGCCATTATGCTCTTCACTAGAATCGTAGGCCTTAGAATCGTAAATATCGTCAGCCATTAATCCTCCTTAAATCTTTTACAAAGCATACTCTAATCTGATTACACAAATTCATACAAGCTAATATGCAATTAATGTGCAATTTTTACACAATTTTGCGTTTACAATACGAGTTAAACGTGCCGCTCTTAAAATTACCTGAATATTTAGTAGTATAAATGCCGTATAAATACCACATATAACCCATAAATTAGCTAACTATTTTTATAAAAATTATAAAAACACGTAAAATTTAACGAACGGCTGCTTGCGACTTTTCCGCGCGCAATGCCGCAACTTATGCGCGTATCGTCATGCCTTCTAATAGAGTAAAAGGTATGACTAATCTTATTGAACACCCACGCGGAGCAGAGCCTGGTAAGCCAGGAGATCGCAGCGAATTCTCGTTTACAACAAAAACACGTTTAGAAAATGCGGCAGACGGCAAGGGAAAAGATGGAGCCAGATACGGCCGCACTGGCGTGATTCGCACGCCTCATGGAGATATTTGCACGCCTGCATTTGTGCCAGTTGCAACACAAGGCGCAATGAAGGCCGTGCTACCAGAATCAATCAAAGACTTGGGCGGCCAGTGCATGCTTTCTAACGCATTCCACTTGTATGAGCGCCCTGGCGAAGACATTTTAGACGAAGCTGGCGGCCTTGCAAAGTTTATGAATTGGGATGGTCCAACTTTTACGGATTCTGGCGGATTCCAGGTGCTTTCGCTTGGAGCGGGATTCAAAAAGACGCTTGCAATGGACGTTACTGGCATGAAGTCCGACGACGTAATCGCAGCTGGCAAAGAGCGCATGGCATTCGTTGACGAAGATGGCGTTACTTTTAAGTCTCCTCTAAACGGCTCGATTCACCGATTCAGCGCAGAAATCTCAATGGGTATTCAGCACAAGCTTGGCGCAGATATTATGTTTGCTTTCGACGAGCTTACAACGCTTATGAACACTCGCCGCTACCAAGAAGAGTCTGTTGAGCGCACCTTCCGATGGGCCAAGCGATGCGTTGCAGAACACAAGCGATTAACCGAGACGCGATTGGGAAAGCCATATCAGGCGTTGTATGGAGTTGTTCAAGGCGCAAATTACGAGGATTTGCGTAGGCGCGCGGCAGAACAAATTGCTTCGCTCGACTTTGACGGCGTTGGAATTGGCGGCGCAATCGAAAAGCGCATTATTGGAGATACTTGCGCTTGGATTTGCGATGCCATGCCAGAAAATCGCCCTCGCCACGTGCTTGGAATCGCGGCAGTTGACGACATTTTTGCTTGCGTAGAAAACGGCGGAGACACGTTTGATTGCGTTGCCCCTGCGCGATGCGGCAGAAACGGCGCGATTTTTACTCGCCATGGGCGATACAACGTAAAGCGCGCGGAATTTAAGCACGATCAGGGGCCGCTTGAAGCTGGATGCGATTGCTACACTTGCACGCATTATTCGCGCATGTATGTTAGCCATTTGCTGCGCGCTAAAGAGATGAACGGATACACGCTTGCCACTATTCACAACGAGCGATTCTTTGTTAAACTTCTAGACGACATTCGCGCGTCGATTGACGGCGGATATTTTGAAGACTTCCGCGATGAATCGCTTGCGCACTACTACGAGAATGGCTCGCGTGCGAATCGACCTGCATGAGCGCTTTGACTGAGCTTGAAATTGCATAACGCATTTCAAGCTCCTTCAAAGCGTGATTTGGCTTAAGGCATAAAGTCCAGTGGACTTTATGCGCCAAATCAGCCGAACGGCTACTAATAGCCGTGAGGAATAGCGTAGCGCGCGAATGCACTTCGATTCGCTGAGCCGCTCAAACAGAAGCACTGCTTCTGTGCGGCGAAGGCGTTAGCGCGCTTAGACCGCGCTAACGATACATCTCATTCAGGGCGAAAAATCTCGAATCTCTACCTAACTTGGCAGCGCTATCTAATCGATTGCGTATAATTTGCATAAACACACAAGTGTCAATATTTGCTAAACGGCTGCAAATATGGTAGCTTTGTGGTCTGTATGCGAACGTGGCGGAATGGTAGACGCGCTGTCTTCAGGTGGCAGTGAGTGTATGCTCATGCGGGTTCAAGTCCCGCCGTTCGCACTCTTTAAGAACGTTGATTTTTCAACGTTCTTTCTTGTTTTGTAGCATCATTTTGCAACGCAATGTGCAACAATTGTGCATTTGCTTAAAAATGTGTGATAGACTGAATAGTGAACGTCATAAGACGTCAGACGTGTTAAAACATTGGTGTTTTAATTTTTACGGTCATGGAGGACTAAAATGGAACGTCGTTCAACGAAGACGACGAACCTAAGCGGAGATATAGCGAATATCGTAGGTTCGGAGCACACGCGATTCAGTCATGCCACAATAAAAATTACACCATCTACTGAAATCAAAAAATATAGCGAAAACACGTCGGAAATCAATCGCAAAGATAAAAACGAGGAAATAAATCAAAACGAAGGAATAATAAGGTTCAAATTTGTAGCAAATACGGATTGTGATTTATTGCATATTAAGCCAGCACAAAAATCACCAGCAACCGCACTACAAGAGGACGCAACTCCAATAATAAAAATAAGTATTAAAGAAGATGCTCCCCTGCTTATTGCGCAAAATCTTTTGGAAGATAGCGCAGACGCAAATGGCGCGAAAGAAATCGCGTTGCACATGGAAGATGCGCTAGGTGCATGCGACGGTAGCGAACACGATTTTGCAATAACGTACGGAAGTTTTGGAAGCCGATTCTATCTAGACGGATACCAGTGCTTTGCGAGCGCAACAAATCTTGGGCCGAAAAGAGTGAGTGCAAAAGAAGTTGAAGCAAGTGCATCGTTGGAAGAATCTTCGCAAATCTACGACTTTTACTACTCAAGTCACTTGCCAAATCCAGAAGAAATCGCAAATTCAGCCACTCAGACGCAGCCAGACATATGGTTTGCAGGAGCTACGATTTGCGCAAGAGACATAAAACGCGTAGCTTGCAAGTCGAGCGGAACTTTGCACATTCAATTTAGATTGCGAGGCCCTGGCCAACATGGAGTGCTTTTTGCTGCTGGAACTGCTGGAACAAAAACTAAGCAAGAATCTAACGAGAAAATAAGCGTGTATGCAGGGCCAGAAGGCATAAAAATCACACTAATCGACGACGAAACGTGCGTAAAAAGCGTGATCGAAGCAGCCGCAAGCGTTGACGACGGCGAATGGCATGACTTGATTGTTCGCGCAAATCGCGGAACAACCGACATTTACGTAGACGGATACAGCCAGTCGCACAATATAGGGCAATTCTGGTTTGCAAACATACCAGACTTAAACGCCGTAAGCATTGGCGAAGACTTGCGCGGAGTGCGATTAATGGGCGAAGCTAGAACAGGCGGAATCTACTTTAGCGCGCTTAGCGAAGGCCAAATCCAAAGAATATCAAAAGTAAAGCCGCTTGTAACAACTGCACTATTTGACACGGGATATGCGGGCTCTCGCAGCTACAGAATACCGTCGCTCGTAAAAACGCGCATGGGAACGCTAATCGCAGGAGCAGACCAGCGAACAAGCGTTTCAAACGACGCTCCAAACCACATAAACTTTGTGATTCGCCGATCCGCGGACGGCGGCAAAACGTGGGAGCCTTTGCAAACCGTAATCAACATGCCTGGCAAAAACCTTGGAAAACTGGGCGCTAGCGCAATCGACTCCTGCCCTGTTTTAGACCTAGAAGGCAAAAGCGAAAGAATCAACGTATTAATCGACATTAATCCTGGCGGAATTGGGCTAACAAATTGCAAAACCGTTGTAGGCGTGGACACGCGCGGAAGAATCAAGCTTATAGACCGCTTAGGTGGCCACTACGCGGCGGCAATGGATGAAAGCGCGGCCGTAAAATTGCCATGCGATTCTAGCGAAAAAGAATGCTCAACAAAGTGGATAGTTTTGCCAGATGGAAGTATAAAAAATAGCGATTCGCACAATGACTTACGCAATAACTCGCACAGTAATCAAACTTGCGACTGTTCCACGTGGAACATATGGAAATCGCCAGAAATCGCAAGCGAAAGTCAACCATTATTTGCCGAAAAAACGTGCTATATAGCGCAAATTTATTCTGACGATGACGGCAAAACGTGGAGCGAGCCACGCTTAATCGACCACATGGTTAAGGAGCCGTGGATGAGCTTTGCGGGAGTATGCCCAGGGAACGGAATTGTTATTAGGCACAGCGAAAAACATTACGGCAGAATACTCGTGCCATTTTATTGCAGCGGCCAAAGCAAATCGCACTATTCTTCGGGAGCGCTTATTTCGGACGACGACGGCAAAACATGGAGCCGAGGCAAAATGATTAACGAAGGGCGATTAATCAACGGAAAAATCGTAGACCCTGCAACAATGCAAGATGACGATGCAACAAGCTCCGAAACTGTGTTTGTTGAACGCAAAAATGGCGATATTCTAGCTTTCTTCCGCAATCAAAATCGCTCGGGATGTGTAGGCAAAGCCATTAGTCATGATTGCGGAGAAACATGGAGCGAGCTGATTTTTGACACAAGTTTGCCAGAGATATTCAGCCAGCCGAGCGCAACCTGCTTTAGCAGCGAAGATGCAGAAAACGCAGAAACCGCCGACTGCATAGCGTTTGCAAACGCAAGCCAAATGATGCCATACCGCGGTCGCGGAGTTGTGCGATTTAGCTACGACGGCGGGCAAACGTGGGCAAAAAGCGTGTGCATAAACCCATTCCACCACGTTTATCAATGCCTCAGCTCTAGCAATAAACGAACTTTGCAACTACTGTGGGAAAGAGAGACTACTGGAATTTATATAACAGCAATAGATTCCTCGCTTTGGCAGCAAGATAGTTTGCACGCAGGTTTCAAAAACAAAGTACACAAAAACGAAGTACACAAAAACGAAAAAATGGAAGATACAAAAGAGAGAAGACTCAAGCGAACTGAAAGGAGCCAAAATGGAAGAGACATTTAGCAGCCGCGAAGACGATGAGATGACAACACTAGACCGCTTATCGTTATTGCAAGCAAGCTCTAACTCCGCTCCAATCGCAGCAAGAAAGCGCTGCGATGAAACAATGGACGCAATCAGATCGCTTATTTTAAGAGAACGCTTGCAACCAAAAGACATGCTGCCGACCGAGCCAATGCTATGCAATTTGATTGGCGCATCAAGGTCATCGGTACGCGAGGCGATTCGCAAGCTGGAAGCGCTTAACATTGTGGAAGTTAAGCAAGGAAAAGGCATGTTTGTTGGCTCGCTATCTTTGGACCCAATGGTGGAAACACTCGCTTTTCGATCTTTAATCTCCATTAATAAGAATTTTGAAGACTTAAGCAATGTTGTAGAAATGCGAAAATTCCTAGACCTTGGATGCGCGGATAAGGTGGTTGAGTCGATTAAGGGAACGCAGCAGCCAGAGCTGGAGGCGCTTTCGGAAATAATGGCTAAAGAAGCGCATGCTGGAAAAACGTTCTTGGAACAAGACATTGCTTTCCACACGGGCATTTTGCGAGCGGTAAACAATACGATTGCAGAGCAATTCGTGCGATGCTTGTGGCTTGTGCATATGGCTGTTTTGCCGCAATTGGGGTTGGAAGTTTCGGACGAGCTTGAAAAGACAGCTAGAGCGCACGAGCTTATGCTTAAAACGGCTATTGCGGGAGACGCAGACGGATATAGGCAAGCTGTAAATGACCATTACGAGCCTATTCAGTCGATTTTGCTTAATAGATTGCAAAAGCACTAAATAAATGGAAGAACCGCTCACTTAACGAGAGCGGTTCTTTCATCTTCAATGGTGATGCCTGAGTACTACAGCATCACGATTAATCGCAACGATACGATTTACGTTACGAAATTTTATGGCCGTCGCACCAAACGTGCTCAACTGCCAAAGTTCCTGGATTAAGCAAAAGTAAATCAGCAGCATATCCCTTTTCAACCAAGCCCAAAGGAGCGCTAGTTATAGCGTTCGGCTTATCTACTCCAAGCACGTGAGCAGGAACAAGAGTCGCCGCAGCAATCGCCTCTGGCAAACCAATTCCAAGCTCTTTAACAGCGCGCTTAATAGCAACTTCTAGAATCAAAGTAGATCCAGCAATAGCGCCATTAGAAACAAGCCTTGCGTGGCCGCCCGTAACTGTAACGTCTAAAGCACCAAGCTTGTAGGCCCCATCCGCGCATCCCGTTGCAGCCATAGCATCCGTTACAAACGCAATCCTTCCAGCCGCCGCCTTAAACGCCATTCGCAAAACTGGGTTTTCAACGTGGAAGCCGTCGTTAATAAGCTCAATCGTTACGCGCGAATCCTCCAAGGCTGCAGGAATTGGACCTGGCTTGCGGTGATGAATGCCGTTCATAGCGTTAAACATGTGAGTCATAAGCGTAGAGCCAGCGTTAAAAGCCGCGCGCGCTGTTTTATAATCCGCGTCGCAATGCCCAACTGCTGGGATCACGCCAGCTTCTACAAAGCGCTTAATAGCCTCCATGCCGTGTTCGCGCTCTGGAGCCAAAGTAATCTGGCGCAAAGTGCCATCCGCCGCCTCAAGCAACGCCTCAACGCGCTCGGGAGTAGGATCCACTAGGCAATTAGGGTCGTGCGCGCCTTTTCTAGAAAGCGCCAAGAACGGCCCCTCTAAGTGAGATCCAAGCACATCTGGTCGCGTTTGCATAACGCGCTTAACAGTACGCAAATTCTCTTGCATTACGTCAAGAGGGTTTGTAATCAAGCTAAGAACTTGCCTAGTTGTTCCATGAAGCATGTGATACGCGCGCGCAATGGCAATCCCTTCAGCACCGTCGTCAAACGAATGCTCCCATGCTCCGTGAGCGTGCAAATCAATGTAGCCTGGCGCAGCAAAACAGCCACGCCCGTCTACAACACTTAAGTCAGATGCGCGCAATCCGCAAGCGTTAATCGCAAGCGCAAGATCCTCATCTAAAATGCCCGTTTCTAGAATCACGCCATCTTTAACCAAAATCCAAGCGTTAGGAACAATTCCGCGCGCGTCTACAACACTCACGTTGCGCACTACAAAATTGCGTCCCTCACTTGATTTTAGTGAATCATCAATCTTCTTTACGGCGTCTAAATATGCATTTTTTGACATTTCACTCACCTGCGATTGTGCTTTTGAAGTTTGTGCTTTTGAATACGTTACTAAATTTTAGACTTGAGTATCAGATTCCCTGCCAAGATGGCTTATTTGCATACACCCAACGATAGTAGTCTGCCAACTTAAGATTGCTTGCTGCGTCTTCGTCTACAATCACAGTTGCGTGCGGATGCATTTGAAGCGCGGAAGCTGGGCATAGCGAGCTTACTCCGCCTTCTAGCGTTGCTGCCACCGCGTCTGCCTTATTAGAGCCAAATGCAAGAAGAACAAGATGCTTAGCGCGCAAAATCGTTCCAATTCCTTGCGTTATGCAATGAGTTGGAACCTGGTTAATATCTCCGTCGAAGAATCTGCGATTATCTACGCGAGTCTGCTCGGTTAGTGTTTTAACGCGCGTACCAGACGCAAGCGAAGATCCTGGCTCATTGAATCCAACGTGGCCATCGGAGCCAATTCCCAAGATTTGCACGTCGATTCCACCAGCTGCCGCAATAGCAGCATCGTAGTCTGCTCCAGCGTGTGCAATCTTGCTGCCTTCGCTTAATGGCGCTCCGTTAAGAACATCTCCTGGAACGTGCACTAAATCTGGGTTTAAGCCGATTAAGTCTGTTACGGTTCTGCGAATTGTGCTGTGGTAAGACTGCTCGTGCTCTAATGGCAATCCAATGTATTCGTCAAGCGCAAATCCGCGCACGCGACTTACGTCAACATTATTTTCTTTAACAAGCTTTGCAAGATGTTCGTAGGCCTTTAATGGGCTCGATCCTGTAGCCAAGCCAAGCACTGCGTCTGGCTTGCGACTAATCAAATCTACAACAGCTTTTGCGTAAAACTCACCTGCTTCATCTTGATCTTTTACAATAATAACTTCTGCCATCTTTGCTTCTCCTTTAAAGCTTTAATTAGCATAATTAGCAATTTTTAAGCAACATTAATCAGTAATTTTAAGAAATCATTAGCAATTATTAGCATTGCGGCATACGAATTAACGCACACCGCAACGCTATTTACTTACTATGCACCATCGGTAAAAGGCTATTAGATTATTTGATTATTTACTTAAGACACATACTTAAGACGTTACTTTGTGGAATCGCTCACTTCTTGCGGAGTCTTTGCCAAAGTCAAGCCAACTTCCTTAAGAACGCGAGCCACAGCTTCAACATTTTCTCCCTTAAGTGGGCAGACTGGATCTGGCATCTGATTTGTGTCGAACACACCAAGCAATGCCATTGCGGTCTTAAATGCGCCAACACCAGCGCCGAAGCCAGCCACTCCACTAGGAACAGTAACGATTCGCATCAAAGCAGCAAGCCAATCCTGCTCCTTCTTAACCGTTGCCCAATCGCCAGCCTGAGCAGCCTTCCACATGCGCACGTAGCCAGTGGCCTCAACGTTTGCAAGACCAGGAACAGAACCGTCTGCGCCAGCCATGTATGCGCCGTCAACAACAACCTCTTGACCCGTGAGCAAAGTCAATGGGTGGCCAGCCTTATTGTTGTCGTCTACAAGGAACCTAAACGATACGTCATCGTTGGAAGAATCCTTAACGCCTGCAAGCACGCCATCTTTGCCAAGCTTTACAAGCAAAGCACCTGGTAGCTTTGTGTGCACGCAAACTGGAATATCGTAAGCAAACAGTGGCAAATCTGGAACGGCTTCGTGAATAAGACGGAAGTGGCGCTCAACTTCTGCCATGCCGCCGAGTGCGTAGAATGGCGCTGTTGCAACGATTGCAGCTGCTCCAAGCTCCTTAGCTTCCTTTGCATGCTCAATAACGCGGTTTGTTTCCGTATCGATGCACCCAACAAGCACTGGCACGCGGCCGTCAACAATACGCATTACGGTTTCAATAATTTCGCAGCGGCGCTTATCTGTGCTAAACGCCACTTCGCCGGAAGATCCAAGCGTGAACAAGCCATCTACGCCCGCCTCAATCATTCGGTTAAGCGAACGCTCAAAGCTAACAACGTCTACTTCGCCGTCTGCCGTTAATGGCGTAACTACTGGTGGAATAACACCGTGGAATTTTTCTGTCATGATTAAACTTCTTTCGTATTTTTATGACTATTTATGACTTATGATTTTAGATTTTGCAATTAATGGGCGGCCTGCATGGATTTACTGCAAGGTCTTAACAGACCGCCCGCGCATTCAAGCTAGCGACTAACGCTTGCCGCTTACTTGCACTCTTCTTCCGTTGGATGCAACAGCGAAGGTGCCGCGCCCATCAAAATCTTTGTGTACTCATCTTGCGGATTGTTAATCACTTGGTGAGTTTCGCCGCGCTCAACAATCGTTCCGTGATTCATAACAACAACTTCGTCAGAAATGTATCGGATTGTTTGAATATCGTGGCTAATAAACACCATGGAAAGATTCAGCTTCTTCTTTAAGTCGGAAAGAAGATTCAAAATCTGAGCACGCACAGAAACATCCAAAGCGGAAGTTGGCTCATCTGCGATGATTGCATCTGGGTTAAGCGAAAGAGCACGAGCAATTGCCACGCGCTGACGCTGTCCGCCAGAAAGCTGACCTGGTAAAGCACCAAGAACAGAATGAGGCAAACCAACCATTCGGATTAGCTCCTTGGCTCTAGCATCGCGCTCAGCCTTGCTTCCAATCTTGTGCACAACAAGCGGATCAATCAACTGGTCAATCACACTCATGCGCGCATTCAAAGCCATTGCTGGATCCTGGAACACAACGGAAACCACGCGTCCAATATCCATGCGCTCTTTTGCAGTTCTATGCGTAACGTCTTGACCTTTGAACAAAACCTTGCCGCTTGTTACTTGCTGAAGTCCGCACATAATGTTTGCAGTAGTAGACTTTCCGCAACCAGATTCGCCAACAATACCAATCGTCTTGCCTGGCATAAGCTTAAGATTCACCTTGTTTACGGCCGTAATCTTGTTCTTATGGAATAAGCCAGATCCTGCTCGAGTAGTGAACACCACTTCGGCGTCGCGCAACTCGATGATTGGAACATCGCCATTTTCGCTTTGAGTTTTGTTTGTTTCGTTAACATTCATGTTCATCGCACATCTCCTTTATCGGAGTTGGTCAAAATTGCGGAAGGCACATCCGATTCTGGCTCTGGAGGCGCAGCGTAGAAGTGCCACGTTCCTGGAATGCGCTTCATTACTGGGCGCACGTCAAGTCCTTGATCTGGATGAGAAGAACGCGGTGCGAATCGATCTCCCTTAGGGAAGTCGGATGGGCTTGGAACCGTTCCTGGAACCTGATGCAATCTTGGAGCACCAGCCTCAATGGAAGTTACGGAGCCAAGCAAGCCGCGCGTGTACTCGTGATGCGGATCGGTAAGAATTTCCTTGGTGGAGCCTTGCTCAACAACCTGGCCTGCGTACATTACGGTAATCGAGTGCGCAACCTTGGCAACAAGAGCCAAATCGTGGCTTACAAACACCATTGCGAATCCAAGCTTCTCGCGCAATTCGTTAAGAAGGTCAATCACTTGCTTTTGAACAGTAACGTCCAAAGCGGTTGTTGGCTCATCTGCGATTATCAACTTTGGATCTCGCGTAAGTGCCATTGCAATCAACACGCGCTGACGCTGGCCGCCAGAAAGCTCGTGTGGGTAGGATTCAAGCGTGCGCTTTGGATCCAAGCCTACAAGCTCCAGCAACTCTTCGGCGCTGCGAGTGCCACCTCTAGAAGTTAGCTGCTTCATTTGCGCTTTAATAAGCATTGATGGGTTTAAGGAAGACAACGCATCTTGGTAAACCATTGCAATCTCATGACCGCGCAAAGCATTGTGCTCCTTTGGGCTAAGCTTTACAAGATCCTTACCATTAAAGAGGATTTGTCCACTAATCTTAGCTTTTGGATCAAGCAAGCCCATAATCGCAAGCGAAGTGATTGACTTACCGCAACCAGATTCACCAACCAAGCCCATTGTTTCGCCTGGGCGAACAGAGAAGCTCAAGTGATCCACAACGTTTACGCTGCCGTAGCGTGGGAACTGAATGCACAAGTCTTTAACCTCAATAACTGGAGGCTCCGTAGACGTTGGTTGCAAGCGATCCGTACGCTTTAACTCGGCCTCGCGAAGCTTTGCCAAAGACTCAACCAAAGCGTCGTGCTGCTCCTTGTAAGCTGCCACTGGGTCAGTAAGAATCCTGTCTTCCTTGCGAGCCGCATCCGCATCTGCAGCAGTCTTAGCTACTGGAGCGGTTGGAGCTGCAACCATTGCATCCGTAATTCCCTCAGAAAGAATGTTAAGGCACAAAACGGTAATCATGATTGCTAAGCCTGGGAACAGTGCCTGCCACCAGTATCCGAAGATAACGCCTGCCTTAGCAGAAGACAAAATGTTGCCCCATGTTGGCGTTGGCTCTGGAATACCAGCATTGATGAAGCTAAGAGAAGCCTCGAACACGATTGCGTCTGCAACAGAAAGCGTTGTGAACACCATAACTGGAGCTGCAATATTACGCGTTACGTGCTTGAGCAAAATCCAAGGTGCGCGAGCGCCAGAAACGATTACTGCACGCACATAGTCTTTTCCATATTCGCTTATAATGTTTGCGCGCACAATTCTTGCGATTTGTGGAACGTAAAGCACGCCAATGGAAATGATGATGCCAATCATGGATTGTCCAAGAATTGCAAGGCACACAGCCGCTAATGCGATTCCTGGGATTGACATTACTATATCAATCAATCGCATTATAAGCTCAGATATCCAAGTGCGGCTCACAGCTGCGATCGCGCCGATTATTGCGCCCATCACTAATGCAAAGAGTACAGACGACAAGCCGATTACCAACGAGTAGCGAGCGCCGTACATAACGCGCGAGAACACGTCTCTACCAAGGTTATCGGTGCCAAACCAGTGCGCTCCTGTTGGCGGCTGATAGTTTTGCGTAATCTTTACTGGGTCGCATGGCGCTAGGAATCGCGCGAATACTGCGCAGAACGCCAATATTGCAATCACAATAAGCGAGATTTTAGAGCCTAAGCTCATGCTTTTAAATCTGTTAAATTTGATGCCTGGTTTTGATGCGGCATCTACTACCTGACTTTTTCCAAATAGCATGTCACACCGTCCTAATTCTTGGGTTGATTAGCACGTAAAGCAAATCAACAATAATGTTTATAAAGATGAATGCGATTGCAACAACCAAAACAACGCCTTGCACAAGCATTGGCTGGTTGCCATTAATGCCATCGAACATTGCGGTACCCATTCCTGGTAGTGCAAAAATCACCTCAATAACGATTGCGCCACCCATAAGGTAACCAATCTTCATACCAAGAGTTGTGATTGGTGTAATCAAAGCGTTGCGGAACACGTTTCTAGCAACCACTACGCTCTTTGGAATACCTGCGCCGATTGCGGTTCGCACATAATCCTTATCCAATTCTTCTACCATCGAGGTTCGTATGATTCGCGTAAGCTGACCTGCTACTGGAAGGCCTAATGCGAAGCAAGGCATTGCCATTCTTGCAATGTACGCTTCTGGATCTTCAAAGAACGGCACAAAATCGCCAGATCCTGGGAGCCATGCGAGCTTGATTTGCAAGACGTAAATCAAAAGAACGCCAAGCCAGAAGGATGGAGTTGCGATTGCAATAATCGAAAGCACGCGAACCGTTTGATCAACCCAAGTATCGCGGTAAAGCGCTGCAAAAACGCCAAAGATTACTGCAAAGACTATTGCGATTAACAAGCCAATGAAGGTTAGTTGCAAGGTGATTGGGAAGGCGTCCGCCACTCGCTGAGCTACGGAATCCTTGTTTACGCCATAAACACCCATGTTTCCTTGGAAGAGTCCAACTATGTAGGACCCAAACTGCTCCCACCATGGCCTGTCGTATCCCATTTCGTGGCGGAAGGCTGCCAGAGCTGCTGGAGACGAGTTTTCGCCTAATGCTGCAACTGCTGGATCGTATTTAGAAAATGACATAAGGAAGAATACGAGGAACGTAACACCGAATGCCATGAACGGCAGGGCGATTAGTCGCCTACCTAAAAGTCTAAGAAAATTACTCATAAGACATCCACACATCCATTGAAGAAAATTATTATTTTTGCATAACAAAACCGACCCATCTGCACAAAGGCGAGAAAGGTAAACAGTTGGGTCGGTTTTGCGGTTAGAGGTTAGGGAAAATGAAGTTTGTTACTTTGACTTGCACCTACTTTGTTAGCTTTGCTTTTACAAGGTTGATGCCAGTGGAACCGATTGCATTCCACTCAGCCAATGCGCCCTTCTTTACAGCAGTAGTAGTCTTACGATGGAAGAGTGGGTACAGAGGCACTTCGTCGCTAATCAAGTCGAAGCACTGGTTCCAATACTTCTGGCGTTCTGCTGGCTTGGATGCTTCAAGAGCTTCGTCCATAAGCTTGTGGAGCTTTGCGTATCCTTCGGAGCTCTTCCAGAATGTGCGCTGACGGGTCCAAGCGTTGTCGCCGTACCACCAACTCATAAGCAAGTCTGGGTCGTTGCCGAACACGGATGGATCGCCTGGAGCAAGAACCATGGAATAGTTTGCGTCGTCGCGGTCGGTAATCTGTGGGTAAAGCGCAGAAGACTTCATGGACTTGATTTCTACATCCATACCAATCTCAGCAAGATCATTCTTGATTTGTGGAGCAAGCTGAGTAATCCAAGTGTGGTCCGTTGTGTAAAGAGTGAACTTTAGTGGGCCACTTACGCCAGCTTCCTTAAGCAAGCTCTTTGCCTTAGCAACATTCTTGGTGTAAACGTTCTTTGCCTTGTGGTAATTTGCGTAGTTCTTTGGCAAGAAGCTTGTTGCTGCCTCGCCCTGGCCGCTCATCTGGTTGGTAATAAGCTTGTTTACGTCAATTGCGTAGAGAGCAGCTTGGCGAACTCGCTTGTCGTCGAATGGCTTCTGCTTTGTGTTGAACATAAGGAATGGAAGAGTGAAGCCCTGTGCGGTCTTAAGCTCGGATCCAGATGCCTTCAAAGTGTTGAATGCCTGTGCTGGAACCATTTCCATTACGTCGGTCTTTCCGCCTTGCATTGCGGTTACACGAGCAGTATCGTCAACGGTTACATTCCAAACCATCTTCTTGGTCTGTGCCTTGTACTTGCCGTTGTAAAGATCGTTGCGCTCAAACTTTACTTGGTTATCTGTAATCGAAACGTACTTCCATGGGCCAGATCCGATTGGCATATTCTTAAGATCTGCATCAGACTTTGCAGATGGAACAATCTGAATCAAAGCAAGGCGCTGCTTGAACAGTGGGAACGCCTTCTTTAGCTTAAAGATTACGTGACGATTGTCTTTTGCTTCTACAGAGTCAATAAAGTCGAGCATAGAGATGTAAAGGCTGCCCTTTGCGGTTGTGCGCTTAAAGGAAGACACTACGTCTGCCGCTGTTACTTCCGTTCCGTCCGAGAACTTAGCAGCATCGCGAATTGTTACTTCGTATTCAGTATCGGAAATCTTCTTTGGCTCACCCTTTGCAAGAGCGTTGAAAACCTTAAAGTTGCTGTAATCAAGAGCGTAAAGTGGCTCTGTAACGTGCCAGTTTGCTGCCATTGGCAACGCGCCAGAGGTTGTAGATGGCGCAAAGTCGCGGCTTGCGTATGCAACCTGCGCGGTAATCGTATCTTTAACAGCAGTCTTTGCTTTTGCTGCCTTGTGGGTTTTTGCTCCACCGCAGCCAGAAAGCATCATCAATGCGGCCACACCAGCGGCGATTGCCGCGGTTAGCTTCGAGTTAATTCGTGCCATATTTTCTCCTCACCATTGAGTTTGGGTTTTTTGCATTTCGTCTTCGAATGCGAAAACATATTAAATTATAGCGCGTGCGTTATTTTCACGTTACTTCAAACATAAGAGGTCTGATGTCTGATGTCAAGTTATGCGTGTGTCGAATTTGTGAAAATTTTGATTATTTTTTGAAGTACAAAAAATCAGAACAAAATCGCACATAATCGACACACATATAACCACTATTTTTATTTATTTGTTACTTACGCGCGCTCGGCGAATCTGCGGAAGCTTGCGACTTTTCCTTAACGCACTCAACCGCATCTGCCTGCCAACTCTCCGCCTACAACTTTGCCGCAAACCAGCGCGTAATCGACGTTGGGTGCGTAATCGCCGTTCCAACAACAGCAGCCCAAGCGCCCATCTGCATAACCTTGTGCAACTGATCTGGAGTGTGAATACGCCCTTCGCAAATAATTGGATAATCTGGGAAAGCTTGCAAAATCTGGCCTAAAAGCTCAAAATCTGGGCCGTCCGTTTTTGGCCTTCCAGGCGAAGTGCCAGCCAAAGTTGTAGATATAATATCCGTTCCACAATCAGCCGCGCGCTTAGCATCATCGAAGTTGCCACAATCTGCCATAACAACTATGCCTTCGTCGTGCAACGCGCGAACAGTTTGCTCGTAAGTGAGCCCATCTGGGCGCGGCCTATCTGTAGCATCAATCGCAATAATATCCGCTCCAGCAGCAGCACAGCAGCGTGCGTGGCGCAAAGTCGGAGTTATGTAGACACCTTCGTGTCCGTCTTTCCAAATTCCGATTACAGGAACATCAACCTGCCCTTTAATCGCGGAAATATCCGACAACCCCTGGCATCTAATGCCAACAGCTCCGCCTTCTACGGCCGCCATTGCCATTTGTGCCATTGTTTCTGGGTGCCTAAGCGGCTCCCCTGGGTACGCCTGGCAGCTAACCACTAGGCCGCCCTTGATTTTTTCAATCACAGGATTCATATAGATTCCTCCTTTTTTCAAATATGACTAAACTAAACAAAATTAAACACAATCAAATGCGATTAAACGCGATTTGAGTGAACAGCAAAAGCCGCACCAATCAGCGGAGCAGATCCACCAAGCTTGCCCTTAACAATCGGCGTGCTTTTAATCAACGTTAATGCAGAATCTTCAAACCCAGCACGCATAGCATTCCACCAAATATCGCCAGCTTCTACAACAGACCCAGAAAGCACAATCACATCTGGATCTATAAGATTCGCCATTCCTGCAACGCACTGCCCCAAGGCCTTGCCGCTTCTAACAAGCGTTTCTTTAGCGTGCGCATCCTGCCCAGAATTCGCGCGCACACAAACCTCGTAGCCGTTTTTTGCAGGCTCGGTGCCTTGCGGAAGATTGCTGTTGTAAAGAGTGGCAAGTCCAGTTCCAGAGGCAACTGGCTCAATATGACCCGCATGCGCTCCGCAAGAGCAGTCAAAGCCAACTCCCAAATCACTAACAACGTGGCCAGCGTGTCCTGCAACTCCGTGCGCGCCCGTAAACAGTTTGCCGTTTACAATAATCGCGCCACCAATTCCAGTGCCTATGCCAACAGAGAACACAATCGATTTTCCGCGGCCTGCTCCGTAAATCGCCTCTCCAAGGCCGTGACCACCAACATCGCCAATCATATAAACTGGCAAATCGGTTACGCGCTTAAATGCGTCGTAAATTCGCTGACCTCTCCAACCTGGCAAAATGTCTGTAGCTGCTACAATTTCGCCAGTTTTGCTATTTGGCACTCCTGCAGCTGCTATTCCAATTCCGCTGATTTTTTTGCCACTTTTCGCCGCATCTTCCAATATTTGCTTTGCGCGAGCTACTAGGCGATTCTTTATATCTTCTCCGCCTTTTGCAGCTTCGGTTGGCATAGAGCCATAGTCTTCTACTGTTGGAGACGCACAATCTGCGCTTTCTTTACCAACGCTAGACCCTGAAGATTCTAAAGGCTCTGGCAAAGTCACCAATCCGTACGCGATTTTTGTTCCGCCTATGTCAAAAGCAAGATACGTAGAGCGATAATCTTTTACTTCGTCCATAACAATTTCCGTTTTCTTTCTTGCGTTTGCGACCTTATTTTTACTGTTTACTCGACTTTACCTATTAACTCACCCTGCGCAGCGACCACAGCATCATGAATGCGCGCCAAATACCCCAAGCGCTCTTCAACGCTCGCGTCTTGCGGAACGCACACTTTTGCGCCCAAATAGTCGATTGCGTAATCGTCTTTTAGCGCCTCACGAGTGGTTTCTTGAATTTCTTTAGACGTCATTAACGAAGTCGGCTCATCTGGGTTCATTGGCAAGTGGCCATCAATCCACTCGTATCCGTATTGCGTTGCATCTGGACCAGCTCCCGAGAACATTAATCCTTGCAGAACGCCAGCCTGCCTTGCCGCACGCACATGCTCTACTGCCGCTTGAGCATTTCGCTCTTCTACAACGCTTCTTCCCCAGTTGACTGTGATTCCAACTCCAGCATCTTTTGCAATTTGAATCTCTTCTTCTAGAGGCAGGAATCCTTTTTCTGGATTTTGGCTTTCAATATATCTATCGCAATGCTCAATCACTAGCTTTGCTCCACACCAATCGAGCTGCGCGAGTTCTTCTAACGACTTTTTCATTGCATCCGCCTGAGCTAAACGAGTTGGCGCTGTGTGGATTTCTACATGAGATATATCGCAGCTATCTCTAATGTCTACAACGTTTGCGATTGCTTCGCGAATATCCTTAAAGAAAGCCAGCGCGCGATGCCTGCCTTCTTCACTTGGGCTTGCAAGTCCAAATTCTGGGTCTGGGTCAAAGTTTATGTGACGCATTGTTCCTGGAATTGCCGTAATCGTATTTGCATGCCAATGCGATGGTATTGCGCTTGCTAGCCACGCGCGATTTTTTGGATCTGCCAAATCTCCTGGGTATGGAATCTCCGTTCCGTCAATCCAGCTTTGCTTACCCAACAAATCGTAGTATTTTTCTTGATCCTCGCGAGTTTTTGGCAACGATGCGTATGCGCCTACAACAAATTTAGCTTTCAGCATGATATCCTCCTTGAAATCGTAGCTGATTTGTATTCTGATTTGTCTTTCGACTTATCTTTCGATTTGTCTTTTGATTCGTAGATTACACCAATATCACTACAATTCGTCAGACGTCTGATAAATCTTTGTACTTGCGACTAAATTGTTTTCAAACTAAAGCAGCTTTTGTAAAAACATTAAATTTGATAAATTTGTAAGGTTGAGTCAAATTTATTGAATTGCTCTCAATAAGACTTTCCAAATCGTCAAAATAAAACTGTATAAAGTAAGGATTGTGGTATGAGAAAGGTAAGTACTATTCGCACAATTAGTGGAATTGTATTAACTTTTGGATTGGTTTTTTCGTCACTGCTTGGAATTCCCGCGTTGACGTCAACAGCAATTGCAAGTGAGACATTGCCATCTACCACACCTCTTACCGCACAAACCGCTCACGACATTTCAACTGGCAGAATTCGCCTAGAAAATGGCCAAATTGACCAATTGTTGTATGGAAAGCCAGCTCTAGATCCAAATGAAGACAGCGATGGCGATGGCCTTAATAACAGCGAAGAGCTTTACACATACACAAAAGATGGACGAACCTACTACGGATACAAGTCACATCCTTTGATTAAAGACACTGATGGCGACGGATTAGACGACAAAGACGATAAAAATCCTCGCAGGTGGGATATTAGCTCTCGCGATATGGCTCTGTTTATGGAACTTGCGTATAGGGAGGATAATTACGTAAATAAAGTGCTTGACGACAAGCATGAGCTTACAGAGATTTACAAAGATCGCAACGAATATAAGCTTATGCATAACGAGCTTGCGCCATATTGGAAAGTAAAGAAAACATACCACGAGTCCGATGGCTTTGACGCTGTTCTTTTTGAAAATGTTAATCCTGAATACCCATTTATTGAGCAAAACGGCGTGCAAGTTCTTGGAATCCGCGGAACTCAAGGAGCAAAAGATGCAAGTCTAGACTTAAAGCTATTCTTTGGCGGCGAAATTAGCCAAGCAGTTACTACAGAAAAACTTATGGATGAATTAAACAATAATCATTTAGCAAGCAATCTGTACGTTACTGGCCATTCTTTAGGCGGATATTTAACAGAACGTGCGCTTGTTTATGCTAAGCGGAAAAATTACGATTGGTTTACTAAAGCTTATACATTTAATGCTCCAAAAATTAAGGGAAGCATTTTTAGGCCATCAATGAAGAAACGAGCCGAAGAACTAAACGAACTTACTAAAAAAGGTTACGCTGAGCATTATGCCACAAAGAAAGATACGCTTATAAGCTTTATTGGTCATGTTGATGGTGCAAAAATTATAGACACTGGAAACAATGGTCACAGTTCACGTAACTTCCTAGATAAAAAGATGGACAATCAGCCAGGATTTACCGTTGGAAACAGAAAACAGATTGATAGCACTGGAACAGTAAACCCAGGCGTTACAAAAGTTAAAGAAACTCCAAAGCCTGCAGAAGTAAAGCCTTACGAAGAAACTTACAAGCCAGAAGTTAAAGAAATTCTTCTTGCAAACAACGAGCCTTTACCAAGCGATTTTAAGGATGCTTTAGCAAACGCTAAGAATCTTCCCCAAGGAGCAACTTTTGAAGATGTTACAAATCGCGATTTAATTAACATCTCTAAAGCTGGAGACTATACAGGCAAGCTTAAGATAAAAATAAATGGCACTAAAACGATTGAAAAAGAATTTACTATACGCGTAGTAAATATGCCAGAAGTCACCGTTAAAAGCGATGCCAACCTTCGTTTTGAGCTAAATTCTACATTCCCTAACGATTTTGACGCTAAGAAATATCTTGATGGAGTACCTAGTAACGCTAAAGTTTCTTTGCTCAATACGCCAAATATGAACACTAAGGGCGTACAAAACATTACTGTAAAAGTAAGCTTTGTTAACGGCACTAAGCGAACGGTAAAGATTCCCGTAAAAATCTATGAAGCAACGCCTTGGGCAAATTTGACTCCAGCACAAGAGAGCATTCCGTGGACAGAACTAACTCCAGCAAAGAAATCAATACCGTGGACGGAGCTAACGCCAGCGAAAGAAGTAATCCCATGGATCAACCTAACTCCAGCAACGCCAGTAACGCCAACACCAGCACCACAACCAGAGCCTAATATTCCTACACCACCTCAACCTCAACCTCAACCAAATCCACAGCCACAACCAGAGCACCCACAGACTCCAGTTCCACCTACACCGCAACCAAATCCAGAGCCTGCAAACCCTACAAACAATACAACGCCGCAGACTCATCAAACTCATCAGCCAACCCCAAATGTGGAATCTCATGAGCCGCCTAGCGAGACTAATAGTCCACAAACTCCTAATGCTAACAATAACTCACCAAGCAAAAGCTTTGTGGAAATTAACAACAATACAGAATCGCTCACAAATCAGAAGCAGGTACCAGAATCAACAGAAGTGCCAGAAGCACCAAAGAGCATTGCTGATTTGCTGCCAGAATTAACCAACACTCTAACTGTTGGAAACAATAACATTGCTTATGCAGGAAAGAACAATCAGATTACTGTTTCTCTAAACACAACAGCAGAATTCATGCGTAAATTGCAACTAAACAAAGCAGTAAAAGCATACGCATACATTTATTCAAGCCCTAAGCTTCTTTATAGCGTAAATGGAACAAGGCATGTAACAGTTCGCATCAACAAACAGGGCAAAGCAATATTTGATGCGATTATTCCACAAGAATATAGCGGCAATCACACTATTGTTCTTATCGACGAAAATGGCAAGCAAGTTGCATGGACTAATGTGTTAGTAAAGAAAAACGAATCTTTGCAAAATAATTCTTCAAGTGGAATTGTTTCATCGCAAACACATAGTGCTAGTGTAAACAACAAGCTTCCTAATACTGGAATACAAGTGATTCCAGCTGTTTTTAGCACTGCATTAATACTGTTTGTTTGCACAATCATTACAGCTGCAAAAAAATCACATCTAACTAAATAGCTAATGCAAAAAACTAAATACTAAATACTAGATAAAGACCAGCTTGCAAACAACCAAGCTGGTCTTTATTTATTCACTCAAATGCATTGCATTCCCACAGCGCGCTTAATGGTATTGCCCACAGATTATCTGCCCACTGCATAATTTTTTGACCCATATAAACAACATATCCGCGCTTAAATTCAGGTTTTTTAGAAAGAGCTACAAGCCCCTTAAAATCGTTACGATTCACCATGCTAGAGCTTTTTACTTCCACTCCAACCAGATTCCCACGGAAGCTTAGCACAAGGTCAACTTCTTTAGGACTGCTACCAGTTTCACGCCAGTAGAAGCAATCTGGATGCGTTTTAGACCATTGCACAGCAGGCATAATCTGATTTACAACAAAGCTTTCTAGTAAGTTCACATACGTAACGGGATCTTCCAAAGGATTATGACCCTTACTGATCATTGTTTGAACACTTAAAGACGTATCGACTGGGTGTATTTTTGCTCTAGTAAAAGTTTGACGATTTGGCGCAGTTTTTATATTCGGTAGATAATTTATTAAGAATCTACGCAAGAATACGCTAATGTAACGCTCAATGGTTCGCCTATCTAAAGCAAGATCTTGACCTATTGAACTCGTATTAAGAATCCCACCAGGCTCACATAGCAACTTATTAAGTATGCTAACAGCCATGCTTCTGTCTAATCGTTCTCCTGGAAGAATGGTATCTCCCAACACTGCAAGAATATCGTTTGAAACAAGCTTTTCTCTCTCCCAAGCCTCGTAAGAATCATATGATTGCTGATATTCTGGGAATCCTCCCGCAGCCATAATTTTATATACTTCTTCTCTGCTTATTTCTTTTTCATATTTAAGATTTGGATTACTTTCTATAAGACTATCTACAATATTTCTACTATTTTGAGTAATTTCACACTGCGTAAAAGGACTCATTGTAAAATGCTGAGCGCGTCTAGCAAGAGGATCTTGACCATCTAGTCCATTGCGATTTATAAGTGCACTACCTGTTAAAACATATTGAAGACTGTTTTCCGTTGAATTATCAACTATTTCTTTTATTGCAAGAGGCAAATTTGGCAGCCTTTGCGCTTCATCAATAACAACTGGAGTACTAAGATTTTTTAGCCAACCATATAAATCTGTTGATGCAAGCACAAATGTATTTTCATCCGCAAGACTCACGTATGAGAATCCTTTAGACACAAGCTGATGCTTTGACATCATAGTTTTTCCCACAGCTCTTGCGCCTTCAAGAATCACGACTTTTCGCTTTGATTGAAGAATAGAATCAGCAATTGGTCTAGGAAAATAAGCGCTCATAAAGACAAGTATACACAAAAACGTATTTTTTGTACATCCAATGTACAATTTTTTATACATCCAATGTACAAAAACTACGATTTATACATCTTTTGTCTAAATATCACACACAAAATTCATACCAAAATCAAGGGCCCGAAGCCCCAAAAGTGTGTAAAAAAAATCATGTCTTAGACCTTGCAATACAAGCGTTTTGCCACAATCGAATCTGGGCTATTCTTTACTTGCAAAATCATTCTAAACAAAAATATTCAAACACTTAGCACAGATTCACGTTACTAGTTTTATCAATCACTATTGTTCCGATAAATTAAATATGTTATTCCGCTACTGTTTATGTTATTCCGATAAAACGTTAAAATATAATAAAATGCAACAATGATTAAAGGTATTTTATGTACATAACAGTAAAGCAAGCTGCTGAAAAATGGGGCATATCAGATAGACGAGTAAGAATTCTATGCTCCGAAGGGAAAATTCCAGGAGCATATCAGGAAGGAAGATCCTGGAAAATACCATATGACGCATCAAAGCCAACCGACGGAAGATATAAAATTAGCGAATCGCTAATTCCAATCATAAAAACTAAATTAGAGACCCTTAAAACAAGAAGACCTCTAACTGAAGGAGAATTAGAAAGACTTAATGAAGAATTTCTAATAGAATATACATACAACTCAAACGCAATTGAGGGAAACACTTTAACACTGCGCGAAACAGACATGGTTCTTAGAGGACTTACTGTTGATCAAAAATCATTAAAAGAACATCTAGAAGTTATTGGCCACAAAGAAGCCTTTGATTATGTAAAGCAGCTTGTTAGCGAAAATAAGCAGATAAATGAAAAAGTTATAAAAGACATACATTATTTAGTTTTAGCCAACAAGAGAGAAGATAGAGGTGTTTATAGAAGAGTTCCCGTTCGAATTATGGGAGCTACACATGAGCCACCACAACCATATTTAATCGCTTCAAAAATGGAAGAATTATTGAAAAAATACAAAAACAGCAATGAAGATATTGTTACTAAACTTGCTCGTTTTCATATAGAATTCGAAAGCATTCACCCTTTTATTGATGGAAATGGAAGAACAGGAAGATTGCTGGTCAATTTGGAGTTGATGAAAGCAGGGTACCCACCAATAGATATAAAATTTACTGATCGCTTGAAATATTATGAAGCTTTTGATGAGTATCACGCAAAACATAACGTGTCTACCATGGCAAACATGTTTGCAAGATATTTAAATCAAAGACTTGATTTGTATTTGTCTATTTTAGAGTAGTGGCTATTTTTAATTAAAGCTACGCGCAATTGGCTTTACTGTTATTTTCTCAGATAGTTGACTGAACTATTAACAGCACTGTGGTCGAATCTCAGACTTGGCCACAGATTCTGATTGGCCTATAATCCAATATTTATACAAATGCATTGCGCTGCAAGCTCGCGATTATAAAACTTGTATACACAAAAACTACGATTTATGCGATTTTTCTAGACTTAGCAAAAGTTATAGCAGCAATACTTACAACAAGAACAGCAAGAACAATCAATGGCGCCGCAAAATAATTTGTGTAGAATTCACGCACATCAATGTCTACTGAATTGATAGTCGCAGCATAAGTTGCCCAAGACAATACACCTAATACAACATCAACAATCGCATATACATATGCGTTTTTATACAACTCTTTAGCTGATTTGCTGCTTTTAACCCAAAGCATTACAGACAAAACCAAGCCTATTAGCATTGACACAACAGCAACAAGTGCAAACAACATATCTAACATAAAAACCTCCTGCCCAATTAAATCCTCTACAGTAACGGATTTAATACGATTTTAATTTAACTAAGATTTTCGTGTCAATATTAAAAAAAAAAATTATAGAATTTTGCACATTATTTTCACATTTAGCGTACTTCTAAGACATAAGAACAAGCCACAAACGTTGATATATCAACGTTTTCTACATGGAGCGGACAACGGGAATCGAACCCGCCTCTGAAGCTTGGGAAGCTTCCATTCTACCGATGAACTATGTCCGCATGATCGGTTACTCCGCGATTAATCCTTACCGATAATCTGCCTACAAACAAGCAAATAAGCGCTCAAGAATCAATCTAAAAAGCAAACCATCTAAGAATATCACGCTCCGCTAACTGCTACAACTCCGCCAGAAACACCTTTGCCGTATTCAACATTGTATTTAGCGCCATTCTTAAAACGAAACACGCTATCGCCATCACGCTCAATATGATCGATTTCTCCACGCGCATCTTCTTGCACAAGACTTTCCATCTTACTAGACATAAGCATTAAAGAGTCAACTCGCTTGTTAACATCTGGCTGCCTAGAAAACAGCTTTAAAAGCTTGGAATCGTAGTTTGCAAACGGATTTACAATCATCAGTGAAGCAATAGCTTGCACTCCCGAATGCAAATCCATCTTATGCATCTTAACTCCGTAGGAAATTTTGTTTAGAGCAGATGCCAAAGCCGCAGGGTCGCCAGTAAGCATACTTGCACTTCGATCTGCATCCAGCTCGCGCGCTCTAGAAATCGCAAGCTTAACAAATAGAGAACCGAGCGGCACAAAAATGGCACTTAAAACCTTGCCAATAACTTTTAGTACAGGGCAACGCCTTTTAGCAGATTTTGCACACTCACTTCCCGAATACATAAGCACGTACCCAAAATACGTAACAACTGTTGCGATTGCAGATGCAACCGTTGAATTCAAAATATCGTGATTATAAACATGAATAAGCTCGTGGCTTACAACGCCACGCAACTCGCGCTCGTTTAGAATATTCAAAAGACCACGAGTGCAGCAAATTGTTGCGTGACGCTCGCTTCTACCAATTGCAAAAATATTCGGACTATCTGTTGGAGCAACATAAATGCGCGGCATAGGCTTTTCGATTTGCGCAGAAATCTCGCGAACAATGCCGTATAAAACAGGTTCGTCATTCTCGCTAATTTCGCTAGCACGCATAATGCGAGTGGCAACTTTTCCAGAAAGCCAATAAGCACATAAGCTTAAAATTATTGCAATAATTGCAAACCAAACCAGCATCGACAAACGCAATCCAGCAACAATCCACAGCAAAGCAGCAAATAGCCATATTAGCGAAAACAACACTACTGTTTTCAAATTGTTGCAATAGCGCATACCCATGTTGCCAAACATGATTTTGATTTTAATAATCGCAACTGTAATTTTGCTGAATGAAAACTGTATATTTAATGTTTATGATTTAACACACTTAAAACAGATGAATAAATGTTGAAAAGTGGCCACTTTCTGCGCAATTTGGCTACAGTTTAATGGCCACTAATCAATGTTTACTAATCAATGCGTACACTCAATATAAACTATTGTTTAATTTCCGCTATATCCATAAGCATTTGTTTAGATACGACTTTTTTGCGAGCGCGATTTTCCGCTAATCCAGATTCCACCTCGAAAGCATCAATCCTCTTCCACCCTTCAAAATCAACCACTTTGACTCCTCTAGATTTAAGAAGATTTTCAATAGACTTAGGATCTCTATCTGTTGCCAATCTTCCAGGAAGTGCAGGAATCTCAGAAAGCGCAGGAAGCGCGGTTTCACATTCTTCGGTCGAGCTTTTTGCCAAGTCTTCCAGCATATTTTCAACAATTTGCAGAGCGTCCGACTTTGTAGAGCCAATCAAACCGACTGGTCCTCGCTTAGCCCAACCAGTTGCATACAAGCGCGGGCAAACAACCCCATTTTGCGCAGAAGTTAAAATCCTGCCATCGCTGTTTGCAAGAAGCGCACGAGAAGAGTCGTAAGCAACTCCACTAACCTGCGCAGGCTTATATCCAATCGCATGGTAAACCGCCTGAACTGGGTATTCTTCAAACTCGCCAGTGCAAGTCATTTTGCCATCCGCGCTTGTAGATGTGCGCTCTACTCGAATCGCACACACTCGCCCATCTTTGCCTAAAATCTCAACTGGATTTGCGTTAAAGTGAATAATGTAGCGCCTATTTGCAGTATTGCCCTCAAAGTCAACGTTTCCACCATCTTCCATATCTTCACTCAAATCGCGTATAGCAAAAAGCTCTTCTACCATTTGGCGAGTCAATTTGTCTTTTCCAGCAACATCAATTGTTTCGTCGTCCAGGTCAAAATCGCTTTCGTTTACAACTATTTGCACACCAGAAAGCTTTTCCATCTCACGCAATTCTTGCACGGAGAATTTAGCTTGAGCAACGCCTCGTCGAATAAACAAGTGAAGTGTTTTAGCCTGGTTTTTAAGTAAACCATTGTAAACGTCGTCGGAAATATCCGTGTGCTCTCTAAGATAATCAGCATCTCGCAAAAGCTCGCGCGCAACATCCATAGCAACGTTTCCGCCGCCAATAACAGCCACTTCGCTTGCATCAAGCGGCCACGTACGCTCGCTGGTAGGATATCCGTCGTACCATTCCACAAACTTTGCAGCACCATACACACCGTTCAACAATGCACCTGGAATATTAAGCGGCTTATCTTCTACAGCGCCCGTAGCAAACAG
This sequence comes from Gardnerella sp. c12Ub_1, assembly GCF_055804375.1. NCBI lineage: Bacteria > Bacillati > Actinomycetota > Actinomycetes > Bifidobacteriales > Bifidobacteriaceae > Gardnerella > Gardnerella sp. c12Ub_1. Next base: position 1,081,385 of record NZ_JANUZC010000001.1, read on the forward strand.
AATTGCGTCGTATCTCGGCAATAAATCTTCTAATGTAATATCTTTGCCAAATTCAACATTCGCATACAAGTGAATATTTGGATTATCAAGCGTTTTAGCTAATGCATCTGCAATAAATTTTATACTCGGATGGTCTGGAGCAACGCCATATCGAACCAGGCCAAATGGCACTGGCAACTTTTCAAATAAATCGATTCTAGCTGCCGTACCCAAGCCCATGCCGTCGCCTAGTTTTTTAAGCTGACGAAGAAAAATATCTGACGAGTAAATTCCAGCAGGCCCCGCGCCAATAACTGCGATTCGCAATTCGTGCGAATCCGCATTATAATTCGTTTCCATAAATTTTCCCATGTTATTATTCAAATTTTGTTATTCAACTTTTGTTATGTTAAAACATTACATTTTGCGTGTTTCGAGCATTCTTAAGCCTAATCTTTTTGAAGATTTACATAATCGCTGGCTTTTATGCTCCACTATTTAGACTAGCGCCTTGGTTCATTCAAGAAAAGAGCAAAGTGAATATTGTCACTTATACACATTTATCGCTTATACGCGATTGCGCTTATCCACATATTCGCATTTACACATATAAACTCTTGCTACTTATGCACATATTCACATTCGCACTTACGCACGCAAAATCACGCACGCTTGCCTTTCAACGCTGTTAGCGCCCACAAAATAGACACAACATCAATCATCTCTTGCATCATTGCCCCAAGAACCGCAGGAATCGTCCCAAAAGCCGCTGCAATCATGCTTATAACAGCCAAACCAATTCCCAGCATAACCGCCTGAACCATAACTCGTTTTGTGTGTTTTGCAACGCTTACAGCGTTTGCTACAGCATAAATGTTGTTATTCATAATCACAACTTGCGCGCACTCCGAAGCAGCTGTATCCGTGCCATCTGTTAAAGCCACGCCAATGTTTGCTGCAGCCAAAACTGGAGCATCATTTACACCGTCTCCAACCATCATTGTTACGCGCTTATCTTTTTTCTTATGCATAAAGCTGCTAAAACCGCCAAAACTGCCGCAATCTTCTTCGCTTTTATAACCACTATAGTGCTGTTTTATGCACTCAAGCTTGTCTTGTGGCAGCAAATTAGCCTTTACTCGCTCAATACCAACGCTTTTTGCTATTGTTTGAGCAGCCTGCAAGCCGTCTCCCGTAAGCATGCTTATTGAACGAACTCCAAGCTCCTTTAACTTTTGAATCGTTGATTTTGCATTTTCTCTAGGCACGTCTTTTAGGACGATTCGACCAACAAGTTTGCCATCAAAAGAAACGTATGTTGCCATTTCGTCGGCAGCAAGTTTTTCAAAATTATTTTCTATATTTTCTATATTTGCACGTTTGGCTTTATCTTCGGTTGCTTGCGACTTTTCCGCGAGCTTGCCAGGGCACGCATTCAAAACGTAGCTTTTTCGCCCAACTCTAACGTTTATACCATCCACACTTGCGCATATACCTTGCCCAGCAGTTTCTTTAACACCGCTTATAACTGGATATTCGCGAACGCTTGGAAGTTGCGGAATAGCAGATGGATGCGCGTTTTGCCAAAGATCTGCTCCAGCTTTTGCAATTCCTCCTGCAAGAATGTGCTGCGAGTAGGTTTCCAAAACACCTGCAAACATTAGGATTCTATTTTGCAACCCACTATTTTCTTGATTTACGCCATCTTTGCCATCTGCGCTATCTGCGCTATCTTCGCCATCTTTATGATTCGCTAAATCCACTCTAACAACTTGAGGCTGCTTAACAGTAAGCGTTCCCGTTTTGTCGAAGAAAACATCACTTACACAACTTAATTGCTCTAAAACATCCTGACTTTTTACAACAATCCCAAGCTTTGCAAGCCTTCCCGTTCCTGCCATAAATGCCACCGGCACAGCGATTAATAGTGGGCAAGGCGTAGCTAGCACCAACACTTGCGCAAATCTTAAAGCCTGCCCAGATACAGCCCAAGCGCTAAATGCAATCACAAAAGAAAGCACCGTAAATGGAACGGAAAGCATATCCGCAAATCGAACTACAACTGCCTTGGAGCTTCTTGCAGATTCAACCAACTTCATGATTTTTTGATATTGCGAATTTTGCGATAACTTAGTTACGCGCATAATTAACACAACACCGCCATTTACACACCCAGACAACACTTGCGCGCCAGCAAACACTTCACGCGGAAGCGACTCTCCATTTATTGCGCTTGTGTCTAAAACCGCAGAACCGCTTAAAAGCTGACCATCTACAGGAACCGTTTCTCCTGGAAGCACAACTATTACATTGCCAATTTTTAGATCTTCAACTGGAACTGTTTTGTATCTTTGCAATTGGCTAGAAGACTTTACATCTTGCAATATTGGGCATTCTTTAGAGTTATTGTTACATTTTTTACACGATTCACAACTAGTAAAATCTTTAGGTTCTTGCAATGCCTCTAGCGAAGATTCATCGCTTACTTTTCTAAAATGATTATGATCAAGCAGAGCACATTGCTCACAAGATTCACCGCACACTATTCCAGGAAGTGTCATTAAATGCGCGGTTTGAGGAGACGCATTTACTAAAAGCGACAGATTTTTTTGCGCTGCATCTTGCGCAAAGTCTTCGATTGCACCGCCTGTAAACACCATTACAACAATCAAATAACTTGCCCAAAATTCGCCTATACAAAGCGTTGCGAGCAATGCAATAAACGCAAGCAAGTCAATTCCAAGCGTGCCATGCGCCAAATCATCAATCATACTTAAAAGCGACTTAGCACATGTGTATAAAACTAAACATGTTATTATACTTTGCCCGATTGTAAGGCTTATTTGCGCATTAAAATCAACGTTTATCAGTGAAAATAGTTGATTTAACGTCTTGCTTATAGCTTTGCAAAAATCGAGTATAAAACTTAGATTGCTAGAATAAAACGCCGCAATAAACGGGAACAAAACTAAAACGATTACTAATTGAGGAGCACGACGGCAATACGCTAAAAGTTTACGCATACACTTTCCTTACGCTGATCAGGTTAACCGCGTTAAACGCTGCTAACACACGATTTCACGCCTTGTTAACCCATTGAGCAGCTATTTATAAGATTTATAACAGCAAGCCCAATACACGGCGTAAGAGGTTATATTGACTTAACAAATTTAGTTTACCAAAAGGCCTAGATGAGAAGCATTCTCATATAGCAAGACGCGCGCAAGCACAACAAACACCCCAAAACACAATACGGACCCCATGCATGAAAAAAGGGCTTCTAGCAAATGCTAGAAACCCTATTTGTGGAGCTAAGGAGACTCGAACTCCTGACCCTCTGCTTGCAAAGCAGATGCGCTACCAGCTGCGCCATAGCCCCATTCGAAAGAATGATGTTCATTCTATCGTGGGCCCGGGAGGACTTGAACCTCCGACCTCATCCTTATCAGGGATGCGCTCTAACCACCTGAGCTACGAGCCCAACTTGTATGTTGAAAACATACAAGTAGTTAGATTAGCACATGAAACAAAAATGTCAAATAGCAAATCTAAGCGTGTCGCAAAATTATTCTACAAAATTACTCTAAATGACTGCGCATAAACCACTGGAACTTTTCAAGCTGCTGAACATGGTCTTGAATAATGTTTGAGCTAACAATATCAAGATTATCAAGCTGCGCAATGGCATTCCTATCGTCCGCAATCATATCGTTGTAATACTCAATTAACGCTTGCAAATATTCTTTAGTGGATTTTCTGCCGCTAAGAGAAAAACGCTTCCACGTGCGAGATGAAACAATATCGTCCGCGCGACCCAATGGCGAGCCTCCAAGCGTTGCAATTCGCTCAGCTGTTTCATCTGCTTGAGCCAAAACTTCTGCAACTTGAGGGTCAAGCATTTCGTGAACTGCAATAAAGTCTGAGCCCGTAACATTCCAATGCGCATGCTTTAAGACTAAAGCAGCTTCCTGCTCGTGGCTTAAGCGATTTTGCAAAACCGCAATAGCTTTCTCGCTAGAAACTTCGTCTAAACCTGGCACAATATGCATTAAAGCCATAGTATCCTCCATTTTTGCTATTTTTTATTAATTTTTATTATTGATTTTGTTCAAATCTTTATTTTGCTCTGTTTTTCTAACTTCAATCGTAGCAATTCTACGACCATCCACTTCTGCAACAGTCATATCGTAGCCGTCTGCATCGTGTAAAACAGCGCCAACCTTGCCCATGGAGCCTGTACGAGCCAAAAAATACCCTGCAACCGTTTCGTAAGGGCCATCTTCCAATTCGATTCCAGTAACGTCTGCAAAGTCTTCAATCGTCATTCCGCCGTCAACAGTAGCCACTCCGTTTACAAACGCTGTAGACTTGCTATCGCGGCTTAAATCCGACTCATCTGGCAAGTCGTACTCGTCTCGAATATCTCCAACAAGCTCCTCGGTCATGTCTTCAAGAGTTACAATGCCATCCGTTCCACCATACTCGTCAATAACAACCGCAAGATGAACCCCTCGCTTTCTAAGAAGCTCAAGACTTGGGAGCAACTTAGACGTTCCAGGAAGACTTATTCCCTCTCTAGTTACGTCTGCTACTGTTTTTGCGTTTGGATCTTTAACATCCAGCAAATCTCGAACGTGAACAAATCCAATAACATCATCAAAATCCTTGCCTGTTACTGGGTACCTAGAGTACGGAAGCTCGCGAATCTTTGCAGCAGCATCTTCTAGACTTAGTGAGCCATCCAAAAACTCAACGTCTGCACGAGGACGCATGACTTCTGCAACAATCGTCTCGGAAGCGTCAAAAACATCGTCTAAAATCGTGCGCTCATCTTGACTAAGTTTTTTATTGGAATTAACTAAAACGCGCAACTCTTCGTCGGAAACTTCACTTTCTTTTTCGTTTGGATCGAACCCAAGAAGGCGCACAAAACCGTTGGTATTCTTAGCAATCAACCATATTAGGGGCTTGCATATTTTAGAGAACACGTCTACTGCAGGAACAACAGTCCTTGCGATTTGCTCCGATCGCTGCATTGCGATTCTTTTTGGAACAAGCTCAGAAATTACGATTGAAAAATACGATATTATAAGCGTTAAAACAATAGTCGTAAGCGGGCCTGCTACATGTTTTGAAACACCCCAAGACTCCACTAATGGCACAACATGAGGTGCTATTGCAGATTCGCCAAAAGATGCCGAAAGAAAACCTGAAAGCGTAACTCCGATTTGAAGAGTGGAAAGAAAAGTGTTTGGATCGCGGGCGATTTTTGCTACGCGCGCTCCTCGCGCATCCTGCGCTTCCATGCGATCCAGCTGCGACGATCGCAAGTTAACAAGCGCAAGTTCGGTTGCTGCAAATATGGAACCAAACAAAAGGAACACAACAATGAGTGCAATGTTAAAACCCAACGACATACTTGCTATCTTAGTTGAATTTAGCTCATATAAAAAGTGCGTATAAAAGCAATGTTAATAATGTTGATAATATGCGGATAATATGCGGACAATAAACAAATACGCGCAATCAAGTTCTATAGAAATACCCCGAAGGCGCTTTATTCAAATCGCTAGCGGATTCAACTTTAAGAACAATTCCATCTTGCGAATAACCTTTTAGCCCAACTTTTCCAAGCTCTATTTTGGCTTTAACAACAACCCATTGATGATGCTCAAATCGCATATTTTTGGGCATTTGTGCAACAAAACCAAACGGGCTCATATCTAAAATGCAACAAGACATAAACTGTCTAGATATGCGAACTTGATCTTTAGAAAGCGTAGATTCTTTGCTTATAAACCCTTTTACAACAATCGTATAATCTTTGTATTTATCAAAATTATGGTCAATTTCGTTGTACCAATTGCCAAAATCATCGTCTGCAACAACAATTTTTTTATTAACTACATCTAATCCGCTTAAATTTTTTTTATTATTTTTACGATTAGACGCGATTGCTATTGCGCGACCAGAAGCATACTCGTCAAAACCTGCAGACTTTGCAAAACCGCTCGCAAGCGACGATTGAGACATTTGAAGTGGAATCAAAATAATAAGCATTGGCACTACAATTGAAACCATTATTTTTTTGCAATCTTTAGCATGTGCAGGGAAAAGTCCAAAAAGTGAGCAAATTCCCAAAACCAAAAGCAAAATCGCAGCAAAAATAAGATAAGCAAACGCGCGCGGAGTAGTCAAAATTGCATAAGATCCACTTAGAGCACTGTGCATTAAAGTTGCAGAAAAACAAAATAAACACAATGCTTGAATAATGCTTGCAAATGTTATTTTTTTAGACAATTTTGCAGAATTTGCGGAATTTGCGGAATTTATATCACTCACAGCATTACTCCCCACGCAAAATGAACAATAAGCGCAGCAAACAAACAGAACACAACAATCGTTGCAATTAAGCGCAAAACAAAGCTAGTTTTGCAATCTTCAACAAGCATAAGCGTATTTTTTATGTCTAGCATTGGCCCAAAAAGCAGAAAAACAATTACTGAACTCATTGGAAGCGAGGAGGCCAAAGAGCGCGCGATTACAGCGTCGGAACTGGAGCAAAGTGAGCTTGCATACGCTATTAACATCATTGCTGGAATTGCCACAAAAACAATTGTTGTATTAACCTTTGATGCAGGATCTGCACCAAGCCAAACGCGAATAATCGAAGCAACTATCGTTCCAAACAAAATTATTGGCATTAGTCGCATAAAATCTGAATAAATGTGATGTGCGTAAGTTTTCAAACTATTTTTAATACCAGACTTAAAGCTGGAAGAATTTTTATACGAAGAATGGCCACTTTGCGACTTATTGCAGCCGCCGCAATACGCACAATCCGCACAATCCGAACAATCAGCGCGAACTTTTTCCAATACATTTCGCCTTAAAACTTGCGACTTTACAGGAAAAATCACAAAGCTAACACCCACTAAAAGAGCCACACCAACACCCAAAGCCACTCGAGTTACAGCAACTGCTGGAACGTCCGCAAACGCGTACCAAGTAGCCCAAATAGAAACAGGATTTACCACTGGAACAGCGCACAAAAACGTTACAGCACAAGGCAATGGCAGCTTTCGCGCAACAAGACGAGAAAAAGTTGGAACAACAACACAATCGCAAACAGGAACGCACACACCTGCAAAAATCGCAGCCAAAAAGCCGTTTGCAATAGACTTTGGAGCGTGTTTTTCAATAAAATCTTCCGTAACCCATGTTTCTACAGCAGCGGAAACAAGAACACCAATTAGCGTAAAAGGAACAGCTTGCAAAAGCAAGCCAGAAACACCCCTAATAACAGTGTTTACAGGCAACCACGGGTTGCGCGCTTGCAAAGCTGGAAGCATTGCAATAATAAGAGCTACAAAAGGCACTCCTGCAATCAAAAAAAGATAGTTTGCAGAATTTGCTTGTTTTGCTTTACTTGCTTTTTCTACTTGGCTCGTTGTTTTTGCTTCGGTTTCTGTTTTTAGCATGACAACACTTCCACCAAGCCGTCACTCATTCGATACCTTGCTCCAACAAGCATCAAAGCGTCTTTGAAAACAGCTTCGCGAATTATTTGTGATTTTTCGCAAATTTCAGCCAAAATATTAGACACGTGAATACGTTCAATATCATCTGTATCTAAATTTTCCTCAACACCTGCGAGCGCAGCAGGCCCTAAAGAACGCAGTAATATTGACTCGCTCGACTCAATTGTTTCGCTTGTTTTATCTTCGCCGTATTCAGAAACCAGCTTTTGCACGTTCGGCAAAACAGCCTGTACAGCGCCGCAATGCTCATGCCCAAGCACAACCAACACTTTTACCCCCAAATCACTTACAGCGTATTCTAGCGAAGCTATTACGGCATCATCCAACACTTCTCCAGCTGTGCGAACAGAAAAAATATCGCCCAAACCAGCGTCGAATATAAATTCTGGAGCAACTCGCGAATCTGCGCACGAAAGCACAACAGCTCCAGGATGCTGACCGTCAATAAGTTTCATGCGCGATTCTGAATTTACGCCTGCATGATCTGAATTGCCGTCTGCAAATTTGCGATTCCCTGCAAGCATTGCGTTTAATACCGATGTAGCTAAAACTGAATCTTCATTAGCAAAATCTTCGCTGACTTCTTCTTGCATTATTACCTCCTACACTGGCATTGGCAATATTTTCAGTTGCTTAAAGTGTAAAATTTTTGACTTAAAATATATTGTATCTTTCGTAGTAAATAAGAATTTTGTTTAAGAATATAAGCCTATTATCAAAAAGGCTCCCGTATTGCAATTCGCAAATACGAGAGCCTTCTTGATTCAGTAATTTATTAAAATCATCCAGTGTTTTGCAAGCCTGCAGCAACACCAGAAACTGTGCAAAGAATCAAGTAAATAAACTCTGCTTGCTGGCTTTCGCTAAGCTCTTCTTTATCTACCTTGTTGCGCAACTTATGCAATGCAAGTGACTGAATTACAGAAAGCGCGTCCACGTAAGGCGAGCGCACGCGGATTGCCTGGCCAAGCACATGGCGATGTTGCAACGGCCACTTATCTCCAACAATTTGCAAAACCCACTTGCGCGTAAGTTGCATTTCCGAAAGCACCTTATCGCTCAAATCTTCGCGATCTCCAAGGCTTAGATACATGCAAGCAATGCGCTCATCCGTTTTAGCCAAAGACATCTCAATGTTGTCAATAAAAGTGCTGAAAAGTGGCCACTCTTCGTACGCTTTGCGCAAAGTTTGCAAGTCGCCAAACTTTTCGCAAGCTGTACCCAAGCCGTACCACGCTGCCAAGTTGATTCGAGCTTGTGCCCAAGAGAAAACCCACGGGATTGTGCGCAAATCATCCAAAGACTTTGCGCCAAGGCCTCGCTTTGCAGGGCGAGAGCCGATTGGAAGCAAACCAATCTCGCTAAGCGGAGTAACGGTTGAGAACCACGGCGTAAAGTCATCTGTTTGAAGCAAATCAATAAAACGATTATGCGCTGCAACATCAAGCTTTTGAGCCATATCCGCATACTTATGCGTCATCTCTGTGTTTGTTTTCTCCACGCTTGGAGCAGACTGAAGCAAAGTTGCTGCAGCAACAGATTCCAAGTGGCGAATCGCCAAAATTGGGTTTCCGTATCGAGCAAAAATCACCTCGCCTTGCTCAGTAAGCTTAAATCTGCAATTTACTGACCCAACTGGTTGAGCCAAAACAGCACGGTTTGCAGGGCCTCCACCTCGTCCAACAGCGCCACCGCGACCGTGGAACAGCGTTAGGTCAATATCGTGCTTTTTAGCCCACTGAGCAATGCGCTCTTGAGCAGAATGCAAAGCAAGCGTTGCAGAAGTCGGGCCTGCGTCTTTGGAAGAGTCGGAGTAGCCGAGCATAACTTCCATCTTTCGGCCAGTGGCCTTTAAGCGAGCCTGAACTTCTGGAATCTTAATGATTTCTTCCAAAACATTAACCGAATTTTGCAAGTCTTCAAGCTGCTCAAAAAGCGGGATTACGTCGATTGTTGGCGCATCTTGAGGGTGCGCAAACGCAAGGCGATTAAGCTCAAACACATCGCGAACATGCTGAGCAGACTTTGCAAACGATATAATGTAGCGGCGAGCAGCGCGCATACCATTTCGCTTTTGAATAGCACCAAGCGCGCGGAAAGTGTCTAGAACTTCGCGAGTCATTGGCTGAAGCGGGCCGCGCTCCCCATGCAAACCGTGTTCGCGAATATCTTCCAAAGCGCGAGAATGCACGAGCGAATGCTGACGAAACTCCATTTCCACCATGTGGAATCCAAATGTTTGCGCTTGCCAAATAAGATCTTGCAATGGACCATAAGCCGCGCGCGAATCGCCAGCAGCCGCAAGCGACCTTTGCACAATGTGCAAGTCTTCAATAAAATCTTCGCAAGAATGATACATTATGTCTGTATCTCGGCTAATCGTTCTGTGCAAACGATCTGCCATAACAAGCATAACGGCTCTATGTGGCTCGCTGTTGGAAACGTCGGATGCGCTTTCCGTTAGCTGCTCGCTCATTTCTCGCTGGCGATTCCAAAGCTCCAAAAGCTCAACACTTGGAGGAGTTGTGCGCGTTTCCATTGTTAAGCATTTTCCAACTTCACGCGTGCGCTCTTCTAGAGCAGCAAGAACGTGGTCGCTAAACTTCCTAGCAACTTGCCTGCTAACTTTTGCTGTAACATTTGGATTTCCGTCTCTATCGGAGCCAATCCAGCTTCCTGGATGGAAGAACGCTGGGCAACGCGGTGACACTAAGCCAGCCTTCTTACCTAGCAACCAATCGTCAAATCTGCGATAAACCAGCGGAATCGTGTTGAACAAAGTGGCGTCAAAAATGTCTAGAATCGTGTCCGCTTCTTCAACAGGAGTTGGCTTTTTAAGTGCGATTGGAGATGTACGCAACAATGCGTCAATCTCGTTGTATAGCTTACGATAATTCTCGCGCTTATCCGATCCGCCTAAAGTATTGTGCTTACTTAAAAGCTGCGATATTCTGCGGATTTTACCAGCTACAGCCTTGCGCCTAGCTTCTGTTGGGTGCGCAGTAAAAACTGGGTGGAACTCAAGCTTTGCAAGCAATTCCTTAGCTTGCGCAGGGCTCATTTCTGTAAGCAACTTGTGATATGCGCAAGTTAGCTCGTTCACTGGATCTACTGGATTAGAATCCTCAACGCCGCATTCGCGCTGATGCAGCACAGAAACCCTGTAGTTTTCTTCGCAAAGATTTGCAAGATGGAAGTATGTAGCAAACGCGCGCGCAAGCAATTGCATATCTGGCAAATCCATGCCATTGATTTTTTCTACAGCCTTGCTTAGTCCGTCGTTTTCTGTTTCTTGAGCATCAAGCATTTGATTAAAGTGTGCTGCACTTGCGTCTACAGCATTTAAGCGCACTTCGTCAAATACGGTTAATAATTTTTCATCAAATTCGCCTAAAACATCGCGCAGAATATGCAAGCACAAATCCATGTCTTGCTTAAGCGATGCTGGCAGTTCGCGCTCCTCGGGGCCTTTTCGCCCTAAACCAGACGTTACAATAGTTGCGTCTGCTGGAGTTACCTGTTGATTTTGAGTTGTCATCAGACCTCCTTGTGCTAGTCATAAGGTTGCTTGGTCGTTTGACTTCCGCGGCTCCTCCGCGGTTATTTAGGTCAAAAGTTGCAAGCCCACAGCCTTTGTTTCCAGCGAGATTCCAAAATAATTGTGAACCGACCTTAGGACTGATTTTTTATATAAATTTTTTATAGGCAATGCAATGCGTATACTAAAAAATTGTGAGCATAGAAGAGAATAACGCGGATAGCAGCGATAGCAATAACGTCAATAATAACGGCAGCAACAGCGATAGCAATAAGCCGCAAATACTTTCGACTGGTCATATTGTTGGAAAGCCTTCTGGGCGCTTTCAAACGCACGCGATTCCGCTAGATATGGAAGATGTTGAGCGCGATTGGGATAAACCAGTTACGCAAGCTGGAATTGCAGCAAAATCCAGCATTATTATTCGCGTTGGCGCTTTAGGTTTAGGCGCTGGAACTGGAAGCTACCGCGTTCGCGAGCTTATGCACCGCGTTGGCGAACCTATGGGTGTAAATGTTCGTGCAGACGTTAATTTAACCGATATTGAAGCTACTTGCACAGATAAGCATGAGCGAATTACAGAAGTTGTTGATCTTCCTACTACTGGCGTAAACACAGAGAGAATTTGGCTTCTCGAACATTTTGCAGATTGGTTTAACGTTAAACTTGGAAACGATTCCTTATATCATTCAAAAGCCACTGTTTCCAAGGAATTAGTAGACACTCTTCAAGCTAGCAGTAACGAGAATGCGATTGTTCAAACAGCTAAGCAGTCGGAGGAGCACGCTGCAAAAGTCGAAGAAAAAATGGCAATTCAAGAGGCGATTCGTAAAGAAAAACCTCGCGGAATTTTTGCGCTCCAGCCAGAAAAAACGTATGTTGAGCATTTTTCTCACGTTAAAAATGTCAAGAATGTTAAAAATGCTCAAAATAGCCAAAATAATTTGAATTCAGATCTTAAAAACAATTCTTCTACTTCCTCTAACGCAAATCCTGCTGGCGATTTTTCCGCGCCGCTTACAGTTCGTCAAGTTCACGACCGCTTAGACTTAATAAAAAACCGCAAACCTCTTTATAAACCTTGGTTTGCGGGCCTTGCCTCTGCAGTAGCATGCGCATCCTTCGCATTTTTGCTTGGCGGTGGCGCTTACGACATGCTTGGTGCTTTTATTGGCGCAGGAATAGGCCACTACGTTAGAAGACGCATGTTTATGCATCATCTAAACCAATTCGTTGTAACGTTTATTGCTGTTGCTGTTGGCGCTTTAAGTTGCATTGCTTCTTTGCGCATTATTGGTTGCTTTGACCCTTCTGCTTTGCATCACAATACGGCTTATATTGGCTCTGTTTTGTTTGTAATTCCAGGTTTTCCTCTTATTACAGGTGGCTTAGATATTGCTAAGATTGATTTTCCTTCTGGCATTCAGCGGCTTTGCTACACAATGGCGATTATTCTAATGGGCACTCTTGCTGGCTGGATGGTTGCAAGCCTTGTTCAGCTAGACCCTCAAGGCTTTACTCCGCTTGGCTTAAATCCTTGGCTTAATGCTGTTCTTAGAATGATTACAGCGTTTGCAGGCGTGTGGGGATTCTCCGTTCTGTTTAATTCTCCTCAACGAATGTGTTTTGTTGCTGGAATAATCGGAGCAATTACCGATACTTTGCGCTTAACAATGGCTGATTTTGGCGTAGCTGCAGAGATCGCAGCGTTTACTGGCGCTTTGCTTGCTGGTCTTTTGGCTTCCGCTTGGCGTGCAATTGTGCATAGAGGCTGGGCGCCGCAATACTTGGGATATCCGCGCATTGGTCTTACGGTTCCATCTATTGTGATTATGGTTCCTGGACTTTATATGTATCGCGCAATGTTCTATCTCGGTCAGTTTAATACTCTTCCTGCTTTAGACTGGACTTTCCGCGCGTTTATGGTGATTATTTGCTTGCCATTAGGGCTTGCAGTTGCGCGCGTTATAACAGATAAAAGCTGGCGATACGACATTTAGTCATAAGCTAATAAACATAAAACGCCCAGCTACTACTGGGCGTTTTATTTATGCGCGTTCTATTTGCATGCAATCAAAATATGCAATCAAGAAAGCTTTATCAAGCAAGAATTAATCAATACTTCATATTCATTGCTTCGCGTACTTGATCAAGTGTTTCTTGTGCAATCGCAGCAGCTCGCGCATTTCCATCATGCAAAATATCTCGAATTGAATCCATATCTTTGGCCAATTCCGCTCTACGCTGGCGGTGTGGAGCAAGGAAGTTGTTTACAGATTCAATAACGTACGCTTTTAGTGCTCCTGCGCCCGCGTTGCTGATTTCTTGCGCAATATCTTTTGGATCTCTGCCTGTAACCAAACCAGCAGTAGTCAAAAGCGCAGAAACTTGCGGACGAGCCACTGGGTCAAAAGTAATTGTGCGCTCAGAATCAGTTGGACTCTTCTTAATCAGCTTTGCTGTTTCTTCTGCACTTGCGCCAAGCATAATCGAGTTTCCGTAAGACTTGCTCATCTTGCGGCCGTCTAATCCTGGGATTTCTGGCGTATCCGAAAGAATTGCAGCTGGCTCTGGAAAAACAGGATTCTTCTTTGCGTATCTCTCATTAAATCTGCGAGCAATCGTGCGCGTAATCTCAATATGCGGCAAATTATCTTTGCCAATTGGCACAACATTTGCTTTGCAAAACAGAATATCGCAAGCTTGATGCACTGGGTATGTAAGCAAAAGTCCTGTTAAGGCATGACCAGAAGCTTCCATTTCGGCTTTAACAGTAGGATTTCTATGCAATTCGGCTTCTGTAACTAAAGACAAGAATGGCAGCATAAGCTGGTTTTCTGCAGGCACAGCGGAGTGCGTAAAAATCATGGTTTTCTTAGGGTCAATTCCAGCAGCCATGTAGTCAAGAACAAGGTTTAGCACGTTATCTTCTACGTGCTCAACAGTGTCTCTATCCGTAATCACCTGATAGTCTGCAATAATCACGTTTGTGTTTACGCCAAGATTTTGCATTGCGACACGCTCGCGAATCGAACCAAAGTAATGACCTAAGTGAAGTCTTCCTGTTGGCCTATCTCCCGTAAGCATTGTAAAGGAGCTAGGATTTGCTTTTAGCTTCTCAAGCGTTGCGTCTGAACGTTTTTGAGCTGCCACAAAGCTTGCGCTTATCTCGTTTCCAGCAGCTGTAACCTGTGCTTCTTCTGCCATTTCTAACTCCTTACACACGCAATTTTTCTTGCGATTTTTACGCCTAAAATATGGCTTTTATGGTAAAAGTTCACTCAGACAATATACTCTGTTGCGGCAAAGTGGTACGCTCTTGTGTGATGAATTGATTGTTTCGGTAAATTAGAGGGGGTCAGATGGGCCGCGGACGACAGAAGGCAAAGCAACAGAAAATTGCCCGTAAGCTCAAATACCTGACGACCGATACGGATTACGACGAGCTTGCTAAAGAGCTTAATACTCACGAGCCTGGTCAAGGATCCTTCGATCCGTTTGAATCTGATAGCTACAAGAATGAGGATTATCTAGATAATCAAGATGATTCCGAAAGCTTATCTGTAGAAGATGATTCTAAATACACCAACACTAATGCTGGTAATGATAGTGTTGGTAGCTTGCATGATTCCGTTTCGAGTGGAGATGACGATTTAGACGACTACGCCGAGTGGGCTGCTCAGTCTGCCGCTCAGGCCGCTACTAAAGACAAGTCGTCTAGCAATTCTGGCGTTGTTCATCATCACATTCCTATGCCTATGCCTAGTTTTATGCATAAGAACAAGTAATTTTTGCACAAGAATTTGCACAAGAACGCTTAATTCTATATGTAGATAAGCATGTAGGCAAATACCCTTAGTTAGCATTAATTATTAAAAAGAGCTTTTGTAAGTTCGGGCAGCAAATTGCTTAAATCGTCTCGCTCTCCAACTGCGCTTATATTCCCAATTTGATGCTCGTAATCCCATTTTGTTATTGCGCAAGAAAGTCGCAACCAAACATCTGGGTCAAGTTCTATAACATCTGGCGGTGTTAAATTGTGCGGATCTGAATGTGGGCCTTCTAAGATTTTTACAGCCCCCCAAGGCGCCACTCTTACCTCTACAGCGCATCCTGGAGCTATATGCTCTAGCACATAAAGCGAGTATCTAACAGCCATTGCTTCATCGTTTACGCTAACGCCTATTTCGCTTGTGTTTATGCAGCACAAATCTTTTTTATTGTTCGTAGAATCTATTTTCATAGAATTTATATAAGATTTTGCACTATTTACCCACGTTTCAAACGATTTTTTAGCGCCACTTATATCCGCTTCTCGTATAACAGCCATATTTGAATTATCTCACGAATTATCTAAGTATTATTTGCGATTTTAATGTTGTTTTATAAAAGTCATATTGTGAATAATTATTAATAAGGGTTTGGGGTTGTGGTATCATCAACAATGAAAACGTGTGCATTGCCGCGTACCGTCTTGTTAAGTGCAATTTGGCGCGGCTACAACCAGCATAATCAAGGGTTGCTATTCGCACATTTTAGGTAAATATATTATTCACGGCACAAGGAGTCAAATATGACTAAACACGTCGCGCCTAAAGCCAAGACTACTGCGGCGGCATTTGCCAAAGAACTTCAAGAAAATCTGAAGTACACCCAGGGTGTCACCCCAGAACAGGCCACTACGGCTGATGTGTATGTTGCCGCTGCTACCGCTGTCCGTCGTCATTTGATGGACTCTTGGATGCAGACACAGCATGACATGATTAACGGAAACACAAAGGCTGTTGGCTATTTGAGCGCAGAGTTCTTAATGGGCAAGCAGCTTGAAAACGCTTTGCTTAACGCTGGCCTTACCGATCAGTTCAACAAGGCTGTTACAAAGCTTGGTTTTGAGCCAAAAGATGTTATCGATGCTGAGTATGAGCCAGGTTTAGGTAACGGCGGTTTGGGTCGTCTCGCAGCCTGCTTTATTGACTCGCTCGCCTCTATCGGCGTTCCAGCATTCGGCTACGGCATCCAATATCGTTACGGCATTTTTAAGCAGCGCTTCGACGAGCAGGGCAAGCAGGTAGAAACCCCTGATTACTGGCTTAGCAACGAAGAGCCATGGGGTCACGTTGACTACGGCAGAGATCAGCGCGTTAACTTTGGCGGCAAGGTTGTTGAAGAAAATGGCAAGCGCGTGTGGAAGCCAGATTGGGCTGTTCGCGCAGTACCAGTTGACTACATGGTTCCAGGCTACAATTCTGGTCGCGTAAACACTCTTCGCTTGTGGACTTCTAAATCTTACGACGAATTTGATTTGCTCACCTTCAACAAGTCTGAGTACTTGGATGCTGTTAAGCCACAGGTTGAAGCAGAAAACATTTCTAAGATTCTTTATCCAGAAGATTCCACTCCACAGGGCAAGGCTTTGCGTCTTGAGCAGCAATACTTCTTCGTAGCTGCTTCTATTCACGACGCTATTCGCGTGTTCTATCCTGGTCAAGATAAGCCAGATCTTACAACATTCCCAAGCAAGATCAACTTCCAGTTGAACGATACTCACCCAGTTATTGGTATTCCAGAGCTTATGCGCGTTCTTATGGACGAGTACGGCTACGATTGGAACACCGCTTGGGGCATTACCACCAAGACCTTCAATTACACTTGCCACACGCTTCTTCCAGAAGCCTTGGAAGTTTGGCCAGCCAAGCTTATTGGCGAACTTTTGCCACGCCACCTTGAGATTATTCAAGGCATTAGCGAGCAGTTCCGCAACGAGCTTCGCAGCAAGGGCGTTTCCGAAGATCAGGTTGAGCGTATGCGCATTGCTACCGACGCCGACGAAAATGGCGAAGGTGCTGTAGTTCGCATGGCTTACTTGGCTACCTACGGCGGCTCTTACGTTAATGGCGTTGCTGAGCTTCACTCTGAGTTGTTGAAGGATGTTACATTAAAGGACTTCTCCAGCGTTTACCCAGATAAGTTCAAGAATGTTACTAACGGCGTAACTCCTCGTCGCTTTGTGCGTTTGAGCAACCCACGCATGTCTGCTCTTATTACTGAGGGCTTGGGCACCGACGCATGGCAGGGTGATTTGGAGCTTCTTGAAGGTTTGAAGCCATTGGCTGACGATCCATCCTTCGTGAAGAAGTTCGCTAAAGTCAAGCAGGAGAACAAGCTTGCCTTCGTTGATTTTGCAAAGCACAAGTATGGCTTTGAAATCAACCCAGACACTATGTTTAACACCATTGTTAAGCGTTTGCACGAGTACAAGCGCCAGTCCATGAAGATCCTCCAGGTTATCTCCACATACGCTGGAATCAAGAATGGCACAATCGACGTAGACAAGATGCTTCCACGCACCGTGTTCTTCGGCGCTAAGTCCGCTCCAGGCTATGCTATGGCAAAGCTTACGATTCAGCTCATCAACAATGTTGCTCGCGTTGTAAACAACGATCCAGCATGCAAGGGCAAGCTTGCAGTGTTCTTCCCAGAGAACTACAACATTGAACTTGCTATGAACTTGATTCCTGCAACCGATTTGGATGAGCAGATTTCTCAAGCTGGTAAGGAAGCTTCTGGCACTGGTAACATGAAGTTCGCTTTGAACGGTGCTTTGACTGTTGGTACTCTCGACGGTGCAAACGTTGAGATTCGTGAACGTGTTGGCGCTGAGAACTTCTTCCTCTTCGGCATGACTGTTGACGAGGTTGAGAAGCTCTACGCTGAAGGCTACGATCACGGCGGCTCCCGCAAGTACTACGAGTCCGATCCTCGCTTGAAGACCGCTGTAGACATGGTTGCTGACGGCACATTCTCCAACGGCGACAAGAGCGTGTATGAGCCACTCGTCAACGATTGGCTTACTCACGATTACTTCATGGCAATGGCTGACTTTAGCTCTTACATGGATATTCAAGCTCAAATTGAGGAAACTTACCGCGATCCTATGAAGTGGGCACGCATGGCTGTGTTGAACGTAGCCAACTCTGGTTACTTCTCTTCTGATCGCTCTATCGAAGATTACCTCGATCGCATTTGGCACACTGGCGCTCTTCCAACTGCCGAATAATTATGTAAAAGCATTTTAATATTGCTTTAATAAAAGCTGTGACTAGCGTTTGTTGGTCACAGCTTTTTTATTTATAAAAATGACTAAAAAACGACTATCAAAATAAAAATAAGGTGTGAAGTTATGCACTACGAGTGCAATACTTCACACCTTATATAGCTAAAGATTTGAGTATAAGAATTTTAATTCTAACTAAGCCTCAACTGCCTTAGCTGCTTCAGATTCTTCCTTATCTTCTTTTTCTGCGCCTATGTTAATTGGCGAAGAGCTGTTCTCCCATGGCTGCTCCCATGGATCGTAATCAGGATTATGCTGCTTGTAAACATACAATGCTGCAATACCTGCGAGCAGTGCTCCAAAGAGCAGTGCAAAGAACTTCCAACCGCCAGAGGACCTGTTCTCCATGATGGCTCCTTTCGTTAAGCTGACCTGCTCGTCCAAGTCAACGTTTGTATCGAGTTTACTCGTGTATTCACTATAATAGTGATTTTTTTTAACACTTGCATCTTTTTATTATATTTTTATGCACAAAACACCATAAATCTTACAAAACATTTTTAATGACCATTATGGTTGCTACTTATGTATGCAAATTTGTGTATGCAATTAGATAATGTTATTTTATGAACAATTTTGACATAAACACTATTGTTAAGCGCTTTAAAACTAATTGCAAAACCGCAACGTATTCAATTATCTACATTTGCGTGTTTGTGTGGATTATTGAGATGATTCTTCACACTTTTTTGCCAAGCGCATATCAACTATTTGTTGAAAATACTGCTTTTGCGCCATTTTTGATTACAAAAGCAAGCTGGACTTGGTTTACGTCTATGTTTGTTCACGCGCCAGAACTTACGCACATTCTTTTTAACATGATTTGCTTGTATTCGCTTGGCGTAGAGCTTGAGAGATTCTTTGGTAAATGGAAGTTCTTTTTCTTATACGCTATTAGTGGGCTTGGTGGATGCGTTGCAACTCTACTTTACTCAAAGCTTACACAAGACTGGGTGATTGCAGCTTATGGGGCTTCGGGAGCGATTATGGGTCTTATTGGCGCTCTTTTGGTTGCGCAATGGCGACTTGGCGAAAGTGTTAATGGAACTTTAATTTGGATTGGCCTAACGCTTGCAATGCCTCTTTTGGTTCAAAATATTGCTTGGCAAGCTCATATTGGTGGAATTGTTACTGGAATAGTTCTGTCTGCTTTACTTGGCACTAATAATCCTCTTCTTAAAAAAGCATCTTTTAATGAGCGATTTGCTGTTTACTCTTTACTAATACTTATTGTTCTTCTGGCAATAAGCGCATTCTGTTTGCAATAAATAGCGTTAAATTACACGCGTGTAGTTCTCCACAATTGTGGACATAAATGTGCATAACCTGGGTATAACATGGGTATATCTAAATAAGTTATCCACATTGTTATACACAATCGTTGATAACTCTGCATTTTTAGCCATGTTAACAAGTGTATAAAAGTTATCCACATTTTTGGAAAATTGTGACTTTCTCTAAACCTTAATCAAAAATAGAATTATGCAATCTAACAACATTCACACAAAACAACTACAAGATCAAAATCAGCAAACTATTGATTTTATTCTTCAAAATCAAAACACAAACCCAAAAGAAGCTGCACTAAAAGCGTCTAATAACCCAAACGTGAATGTTGCTTTTGCTGTTAATCAAATAAGCGGAAAGCAGATTGCAAAAACAAAACTGCCAATGTGGTATAAAAACAATCAAGTTATTTACCCATCACATATTTCTATGGAACAGTGCTCGTCGCAAGAAACCGCGCAATATAAAGCACGCATCGCAAATCGTCTTATAAAAAACAACAATATTGATAAGTGCAAAACAACTCTAATCGACTTAACTGGCGGATTTGGAGTAGATTGCGCAATTATGAGCCAAGAGTTTTGCAAAGCCATTTGCGTAGAAACTCAAGAAGAACTATCGGCCATAAGCCAGCACAATATGACTGTTATGCGCTTAAACAATGTTCAATGCGTAAACTCAACAAGCGTAGAAGTGCTAGAAAAAGTAGACTACGTAACGATTATTTACATTGATCCTGCAAGACGAGATAAAAGCGGATCTAGAACGTACGCGATTAAAGATTGCACACCTAATGTTTTAGAGCTAAAACAACGCATGCTGCAAGTAGCAAAATTTGTGATTATTAAACTATCTCCAATGCTTGATTGGAGAAAAGCTGTTTGCGATTTTTGTGGAAATGTTAGTCAAGTACACATTGTTTCACACAACAACGAGTGCAAAGAGCTGCTTTTAGTATTAGACTCAAACATGCATTCGCATATTGAAGTTTATTGCGCAAACAACGATTCAGTAACCGTTTTTAACGCAAAATACAATCCAGACTTAAATAAAGTAGAAGAAGCGCAAGAGACGCAAGAATCGCAAGAATCACACATAAAAAGCGAGCAAAACTCAAATGATTCAATAAGAGATTGGAAAAACTGCGCTAAATATGCCTATGAGCCAAATTCTTCAATTATGAAGTCGGGATGTTTTAAGATTTTAAGCTCTAAATACAACGTGTTTCAAATCGCAAGCAACAGCCACGTTTTTATATCTTGCGAATATAAATCAGATTTTCCTGGAAACATTTGGAAAATAAATAATATTTGCAGCTTAAACAAAAAAGAAATCAGTAAAGCTCTTTCTAAAATAACTTACGCAAATATTGCAACATACAATTTTCCACTAAGCGTAAACGACTTAAAGAAAAGGCTTAAGTTAAAAGACGGTGGAAACACTAGGATTATTGCAACTACCGATTCTAAAAATAATCATGTTCTTATTTGTGCAAGCAAAGCGGAGTAATAAACACACAAAGCACGCATATAAAAATGGCTGCACGCTTATTACATGCAGCCAAAATCAAATATTATCTACAAGCTATATAAAGCTATCAAGCTATATACAAACTATCTCCAGCACATTGTCATTAAGAACCCAGCCATAACCAAGCATGCTGCAATCAAAAGATTAAACGCTCCAATTCCTGGAATTGGCAAAGCAGGATTCAAGTAATAAATAACAGCCCAGAACAAGCCAACAATCATAAGCGTGCAAAATAGTGGAACAAACCATCCAGCATTAGCTTTAGTGCCCTTAATGGACTCTTCAACTCTGCGAGTATTTTCTTCTTGACGCTTCATCATGCGCTGTATTTGCGGAGACAACGACTCTTTATCGGCAGTTGCGTTCAAAACAGCTTCAACCTGTTCCATAGGAACACCATACAAGTCTTCTTTAGAAGAGTTTTGAGATTCATCCACATCGGCAGATGAAGTGGTATTCAATTTATTCAATTCTTCGTCAGCCATAACAGTAACACTCCAATCAATCGGCTACACGCTATAATAATAGTTACACTCGAACGCAAGAAGAAGAATGGGTAATATGGCAAAACAAACAGGTAAACACGGCGCTAGAAAATCGCTGTTAGGAAGCGTTGCCGTTGCCCTAGCAATTTGTTTTACTGGTTACTTATTCGTTACTAATTTGCGCATAAATCGTACTGCATTTGTAACTTCCGATACGGGGCAAATGGTGGAAAGAAATTCTCAAAGAGCAAAATCTTTGAGAGAAGAGGTTAAAGAGTTAGATTCTAAAGTTAATCTTCTAAACAAAACGTTAACAAGCAGCGCAAGCGGGTCTGATTCTTCCGACGATACTGGCGCAAGCACAATACTTCCAGCAATACAAGGACCAGGAATTACTGTAACGCTAAACGATTCGCCACTTTGGAAAACGGCCGTAAACGGGTCTGGAAGCTCCGCAAACATAAATGACTATGTAATTCACCAACAAGATATAGAAGCCGTTGTAAATGCCCTATGGAAAGGCGGAGCGGAGGCTATAACAATTCAGGGTCAAAGAATCTTGTTTAATTCAGCTGTTGTTTGTATTGGAAATGTGCTTATGTTGCAAGGCCATCAGTACTCGCCACCGTATAGAATATCTGCTATTGGTTCAATAGAAGACATGATAGAATCGTTGGATAATTCTCCAGCAATTCAAACATATAAAGACTATGTCAGTACTTTTGGACTGGGATGGAAAGTGGAAAAAAGGGGAAACTTAAAGTTCTTAGAGTCGTCTGCCCTGTTGCAGCCTCTAAGGTTTGCTTCGGTTCCAAAAGATGCCGATATTATTGGAAATATTCCCCAACACCATTCCACCAAACAATAAAGGAGTAAAATGAAGCGTTCTAACTACAAGCACGAACGTAGCGAAGCCAAAACAACAAAGGCTAGCGCACTTTGGACAATAGCTGGCGTTGTTGGAGAACTTCTTATAGCTTTTGCAGTTGTTTGCGCATTGTACATTGTCTGGCAAATGTGGTGGACGGGCGCTCAATCCGAGCATGTACAGTTTGAAACCAGAGAGGCTGTTTCGTGGAAGAATCCTGCTGCTGGTAAAAAAACCAAGATTGCTCTTCCTCAAGTAGACGATCCTCCTAAATTGCAAAAAGTAAAGTATGGAGAACTTGTTGCTCGAGCATACATTCCTAGGTTTGGTAATCAATGGGAGCGCAATATTGTTGAAGGCGTTAGCCTAGAAATATTAAATAGGCGAGGACTTGCACACTTCCCTAAAACAGAAATGCCAGGAGAAATTGGAAACTTGGCTATTAGTGGTCACCGAAATGGTTACGGTCAGCCTTTAGCAGACGTTGACCGATTCCAAAAGGGCGATCCTATTATTATTCGTACAAAAGATTATTGGTTCGTTTATAAGTACGTTACTCACAAGATTGTTAGACCAGATCAAAGTGAAGTTCTTGATCAAGACCCAATAAATCACAGCAAGAATCCTAAAAAGCGCATGATTACGCTTGTTACTTGTGAGCCAAAATATTCAACTCCTGAGTTCCGCTTTATTAGCTTTGGCGAGTTTGATTATTGGGCTAAGGTTTCCGACGGTATTCCTAAAGAGCTTTCTACGGTAGATGCAAACGGTCAAGTTAAGTTTGTAAACAACGAACAGCAGTCCTTGGCTTCTAAGCTAGATTCACTTGTGCCAATTATGCTTATTGCTATGGTTGCGTACATTATTATCTTCGCTGCAGCAGCTATAGCTTGGCAGTGGCCTCTAAGACGTCAAATTCGAGCTGGATTAAAGCCAAAGCCAGAATTTAGCATTTTTGGCGGACTTATGCGCTTGCAGCCTGGTATTTTGCCAATAAGATTAGTTCTTTGTGCACTAATCTACGTAACAGCAATTGCAATTCTTATGCAATGGATATATCCGTTTGCTTCGGCAACAATTCCATTCTTAAGAGAAATGTCTGCATACACAACAACGATTTATTAAATCGCTACTAATAAGCTAGGAATCTATTAGTTTACAGTTTACTTGCCTAATTAGTTTTCTAGCTTATTAGATTACAAGCAGCTTATAAATCATTGGTTTGCTAGCTTATTAAAACAGCTTATTAAAACACAAACCTATTAATCTTAGTAGCTTACAAGTTAAATAGCTTACAAGTTAAATACAAAAACGCCGCCTAGCACCGTTAAAACAACGGCAAGCTAGGCGGCTTCTTGTTATTTATCACTATTGCTTGTTGTTGCAGAAGATGAGTCAGATGTTGAAGTTCTTCCAGGCTTTGTAGTTGTGTCTACAGGAGGCTGAGGAGTTTTTACAGTAAGCGTTATTGTAGAGCCTTTATCTATCTTAGACCCTTCCTTTTCCGACATACTATCAACAATATCGTCATCCGTAGCGGAGCCATTAGCAACAACCTTAAAGCCCTTTGCTTCTAGTATTTGCTTAGCTTGCTTTAATGTTGATGTTCCAAGAGCAATATGAGGAACTTCTACCTTAGGCTTTCCTTTAGAAACATACACAGTTATAGTGCTATGAGGCTTTACGGCAGCTCCAGAAGACGGATTCATTTTAGTAACCGTTCCTTCTGCAACAGTATCGGATTCTTCTTCTACGGTATTAACAGTAAATCCAAGATTTTGCAATTCGCCAGTAACAACGTCTTTAGATTGTCCAACCATTCCATCTGGAACCTTAGTTAAGCCAGAAGAAATGTACAAAGTTACCATTGAACCTTTATCTGCAAACGAATCTGCAACTGGGTCAGTTCTAGTAACATGATTCTTTTTAACGTCTGTACTATCTTCCACTCTAACGTTAGAAATCTTAAATCCTGCACGTTCAAGAGCTTTTCTAGCTGCTTCTTGCGACTTTCCAGTAACATCTGGAACCTTTGTTGATTGAGGACCAATAGAGAACCAAACGCTAACTCTAGATCCAGAAGCAACCTTTTCTCCACCTTTAGGAGATTGCTTGGTAAAAGTACCTTCTGGCTTAGTAGACTTATCGTCTTCCAAAATATCTGGAATAAGACCAAGCGCGCGAAGCTTTTCTTTAGCAGCATCTTGAGTTGTAGTTTCGCTAAATGTTGGAACAACAATATCTCCAGCTAGCTTACTGCGATTTAGCATAAATAGAATTCCGCCAACAACGATTGCGCAAACAATCGCAGACACAACAGAAGCAATAACAATGCGCTTGCTTCTTTTTGCCTGATTTGCAGCGCGCTGAGCTGCTCTTGTGTTGTAGCCCGTATTTTGATACGCATCAAACTGGCCTGTAATCGCTCCAAAACTTTGAGTAGATGCAGTGTCTGCCGCTCCCATAGCTTGAGTTGCCGCATTCTGCTCCGCCTGCTTTCTTGCGCGCATATTAGCTAAATCTGTTAGCGGATTAAATGCTGCTGCAACAGGAACACCGCCGTTCATAAACGCTAATATGTCGTTCTTAAATTCAGCAGCCGTTGCGTACCTATTCTGCCTATCTTTTGCCATTGCTTTTGCGCAAATCTTATCCCACATTGAAGGAAGACCTGGAACAAGCGTGCTTAGAGGAGTTGCAACTTCTGAAACATGCTGATACGCGATTGCAACTGCAGAATCGCCAGTAAAAGGCGGCCTTCCAGTTAGCATCTCGTATAAGACGCATCCTGCAGAATACAAGTCAGATCTCATATCTACCTGTTCTCCACGCGCCTGCTCTGGAGACAAATATTGTGCAGTTCCAACAACACCTTGCGATTGTGTCATTGTTGTTGCAGAATCGTCTAACGCTCTTGCGATTCCAAAATCCATAACCTTAACAATGCCCTGCTCGGAAATCATAATGTTTCCAGGCTTAATATCTCGGTGAATAACGCCCATTCTATGCGAATACTCCAGGGCGTTCAAAACTCCAAGCATAACCTGCTCAGAATCACGCTGGCTTAAAGCACCATTCATCTTAAGAATATCGCGAAGCGTTTTTCCTTTAACATATTCCATAACAAGATACGGCAAATGCTCTTCTACGCCATTGTCGTCTACAACAGACTCTTCTCCAGAATCATAGATATTCACTATGTTTGGATTATTCATTTGCGCAATAGAATGTGCTTCTCGGCGGAAACGAGACAAAAAGATTTCGTCATTTGCCAAATCAGAACGCATGATTTTAACAGCAACGGTACGACCCAAGCGCTTATCTTCTGCGACTCGCACTTCGGCCATTCCACCGCGGCCAATCAATTCACCTAATTGGTACCGTCCATTCGCTAATGAGGTAGGCATTGTGTTACTCATTGCTGCTCCTTGCGGTCGTTATTATTCAAAATGTTAATAATATTAACTTGTGTTTTTGGAACACTTCTAACGCTGCGTTTAATGCGCTGAGCATTGGAAGAATCTATTGTGTTTTTATTGTTAAACGCTGTTTGCTGATCCAAAAGTCTTCGTTCAATTTTTGCAAGCACTTTTGAAACAACAAGAGCATCTTTAGGTCTATCTTTTGGATTCTTAGAAAGCATTGACATTACAAACTGTCTTAATTGAAGGTCAACACTATCTGGAAGAGGTGGAACAGGGTCATTAACGTGTGCGGCTGCAATATCTACAGGCGTAGTTCCAGTAAATGGCCTATGTCCACAAAGTCCTTCGTATGCAACAACTCCAAGAGAATAAATATCGGACTGGGCAGTTGCTTGCTCTCCTTGAGCTTGCTCTGGGGAAATATATTGAGCTGTTCCAACAACCATTCCATCTTGAGTAATCTGCTCTTGGTCGCTAGAGTACGAAACGCCAAAATCTGTTATCTTTACGCTTCCCGTTTCGGAAACCATAATATTTGCTGGCTTAACGTCTCTATGAATAACACCGTGGGAATGTGCAACAAAAAGACCTCTTGCAGTTTGAATAAGTATAGGCAGCAATCGCGTTGGCTCAACAGTTTTTTCTTTATGATATAAGTCTGCTAAAGACTTACTAGGAACATACTCCATAATCAAAAAGCCAATGCCATCATGCTCGTAGTAGTCAAATAAAGCTGCAATATTTGGGTGAGCAAGATTGGCTGAATTATGCGCTTCTGCTCTAAGTCTACGCAATTTAGCTTCAACATTGCTTGTATCGGTTCTAAGCGCTTTAACGGCAACAATCCTGCCAAGCTGTATATCAAAGCCCTTCCAGACTTCCCCCATGCCTCCTTGTGCAAGTCTTCTATCTAGTCTGTATCGATGATGAACTAACTGTCCTTCAACAAGTTTCATTGCTTAAGCGCCTCCTTCATCACCTGTCTCATAATTGGCCCTGCTGTAAGCGTTCCATACGTACTAGCATTGTGAATAACAACTGCTACAGCTATTTTAGGATCTTGTGCAGGAGCAAATCCAATAACCCACCCATTAATAGCTTGATTTCTAAACCCAATTTGTGCTGTTCCCGATTTTGCTGCAACAGCAACATTTGGCAAAGAAAGATTTTGATTACTTTTTACAACTACACTTTGCATCATAGCATTGAGTTTTGCAGCACTTTGTGCGCTTAAAGCTTGACTCATAACGGTAGGCGTTGTTTGAGAAATAACAGACAAGTCACTAGACCTTACGCAATCAACAAGCGTTGGCTTCATAAGTGTTCCATTATTTGCAATAGCAGCTGCAATCATAGCATTTTGAAGAGGAGTAACCCTAGCATCTCCCTGACCAATTGACTGAAGAGCAAGTTTATCTTGCGTAGGCTTTTGATTAAGCAAAGACGCAACAACCCTCATTGGGAATCCTGTTGAATCAGATCCGTCTAAAGTAAATGAGCTAAATAATCCAAACTTTTTAGCCTGCTTAACAATCGCATCTGCTCCTAAAGAAACTCCTAGTTGTGCAAATGCAGTATTTGAAGAATAAGCTAGAGCATCTTCAAAAGATATTTGACCATTCAATCCGCTAGCGCTTGGAACAACATTTGTAAGATGAGTTTGCGTTCCTGGAAGAGTGTACGAAGATCCAGCTGGAATCGAAGTATTTAAATCATATTTTCCAGTTTCTAGCGCAGTTGCCGCAACAACCGTTTTGAAAGTAGAACCAGGAGCATAAAGTTCAGATATTGAATGATTTAGCATTGGATTATATATGTTAGATATAAGATCCTTATATGCTCTGTTTACTAAAGAAACATTGTGAGATGCAAGAGAAGAAGGATCGTAGCTAGGCGTACTAACCATTGCTAGTATTCTTCCAGTTTTTGGCTCTATTGCAACTAAAGCGCCATTCTTGTCTTTTAGCAGATTGTATGCAAGAGTTTGAAGCTTAGTGTTAATAGATGTTTCTATAGAAGCACCTCTGTTTTCTGCTCCTGTAAATAGAGACTTAAACTTTTGAAGGAATAGCGCGTCGGATTCTCCACTTAAAAGCTGATTTCTAGAAGCCTCTATTCCTCTATCTGCTCTTTGACTTATTGAATAATAACCCGTTATTGGAGCATAAGCAGGGCCGTTAAAATATGACCTTTGATACACGAATGCATCTTTAGATGGATCTGATTTCGCTAAAACAGTTCCATCGGATGCAAGAATTGCTCCTCTTGGAGCGCCAAATTCGTGATATAGCGCGCGCCTATTTCTAGGATCAGAATTTAATTCGTTTGCTTTTATAGATGTTATATACGTGCTAGAAATACATAAAACAACAAACAACACAATTACTGCACTAAAAAGCTGCTTCAAACATTTATTCATAAGATTCACCCCCATCTTCTTTAAGATTAGAGGAGTTAAGATTAGAGGACTTATTTTCTCTTTGCTTAAGCTCTCTTTCCCTAAGAGCAGCTAAAGCTTCGTATTGGAAAGTATCAGACGATATAGCAGCCTCTGGCTTATTAGCAGCATTAGATATAACAATCAAAATAGATGCAAGCACATAGTTTGCAACTAGAGAAGAACCACCAGCTGCCATATAAGGCATTGTTAAGCCAGTAAGTGGAATAACAAGCGTGATTCCGCCAACAACAGTAAATACTTGGAACGCCATTGTAAAAACAAGACCAGATGCAAGAAGCTTTCCAAAACCGTCTTTAATCTTCATAGCAGTAATCATGCCCGACGCAATAATAATCATGTAAAGAATTAAGACTATAAACAAACCAGTTAATCCTAATTCTTCCCCAACCGAAGCGTAAATAAAATCGGAATTAGCAAGTGGCGTTAAAGAAGGATGACCTTGGCCTAATCCTGTTCCAGTTATACCTCCTGCAGCAAGGCCGAATAATCCAGTAACAATTTGAGCAGACCCGCCTGGGAATCTGTTGTAAATAACTGGGTCGTATGGGTTAAGCCAAGCGTCAACTCTGTATTGAACGTGTGCAAAAAGCTTAACAGCAACTAAACATCCAATTATAAATGCTATAAAGCCTATTGCAAGCCAGCCTTTTCTTCCAGTTGCAACGTAAAGCATAGAAACAAACATTGCAAAGAACATTAATGATGTTCCTAAATCGTGTTGCACAACAAGCACACACATAGAAGCAGCCCAAACAAGCGCTATAGGACCCATATCTTTGAATCGTGGAAGATGAATTCCAAAAATCTTTGTTCCACCAACTGCAAGTCTGTCTCTATGATCAAACAAGTATGCTGCAAAGAAGAAAGCTAAGAATAGTTTTGCAAATTCTCCTGGCTGAATAGTGTGGTTTCCAAAACCAATCCAAATTCTCGCTCCGCCAATTTCCTTACCGATTATTGGAAGCATTGGAGATAAAAGTAGAACAAGACCAATCACCATGCTAACGTACGAGAATCTTCTAAGAATCCTATAATCTTCTAGAACCATCACAAAAATTATGGATAATACAAGAGCAACACAAACCCAAATAAGCTGTTTCATAGCAACATTAGTGTTGTGCTGTTTATCTATTCTTGCAATCATAACAGTTCCAATAGCTGTAAGAAGAAGAATACAAGGGAGTATTACCTGACTAGAATAAGGCTTTTTTACAATCAAAACGCCCCACAAAACAAGGTATAACGCCGTTGTTAAAACAAGCATACCAACATAGTTTGCTGGAACGAATCCATCAATCCTTAGAAACATTTGTAAAAATGCTATTGAAGATATAATTACAGAAAACAGCAACAAAGATATTTGCTTAATGCGCATACTAAACATGTTCACGAGGTTTTACCTCCTGAATCATTGCTTGAATCTACAACTCCACTATTATTTCCGTCTTTATTATCTGAATTAGAAATAATACTTTTTGGCTTATTACCACGCTTCTCGCTTTCTCGAGCGCGCATTTCTCTTCCAATTAGCCTTGCATGACCTCTTGCTTCTTTAAGACTGCTAAAACTAATACCTTCATCAAGCTGATCTTGCCAAGACTTATCCAAATTCTTGACTTTAATATTTGTTTCTTCAATCTGGTGTGAAAGCTCTAATCCAAATATGTTAGTAGGAACACCTTGGTAAATAACTACTTTGCCGTTTCCCTTGCCAATGTAGTATTGCTTTTGAGTCCAAGAATAAACAAGATAAGCTCCACAAGCAACAATCGCACACACAACAAGCGTTGCAAAAGCAACACCTATTCTCATCCATCTTCTTCTAATTCTATTTGCTTTGTGTGCTTCTGCCTGTTCTCTTTTTACAGCACGCTGAACATCTGGATCCCTAGGATCTGTTGATATTCTACCGTTCTTCTTTTTTACAATAGGAATCTCGTTTGTGTCTGTAGATCTTAGCTCTTCTTCGTTTCTTAAATGCGAAGGCTGCACAAGACGAGTGGTTTCTACAATTTTCTCATCTTTTTCCGCCGATTTTGCGTCTGTTTGTATAAGAGCAGCAGCTCTTTGAGCAGGAGAATCCTTACCTTCACGCAATGGCGGCGTAGAAGAAACAGCCTTATTAACAATATCTGCTATAGACTCTAAATCTTTGCTTGCAGCACCGCCAATTAATGGAGTTTGGTGAGGCAAGTCAAAAGCATCTGCGTCTAGTGCCAAAGTTGCATCCGCTATAACAGCAGTCGCATTATCTGTGCTTCCTGCTTTAAGTGCCATAGAAACAAGTTTTTGAGCACACTCTTCTTGATTAGATACAGTGCTCATAACTTCTTGAATTGTGGAATCTTCTAACACTCCACACACACCATCCGAGCACAAAAGCCAACGATCAGAAGGGTGTGCCTGCCTAATAGCAATATCTGGCCTTGGGTCAATATCAAAATCACCTAAAACGCGCATAACAACATTTCGCTGCGGATGATTTCTTGCTTCTTCTGGCGTAATGTGACCCGTGTCTATTAAATGTTGAACGTAACTATGGTCGCAAGTCATTCTTATAAGATGATTATCTCGCAACAAGTACGCTCTAGAATCACCCAAATGTGCAAGAACCCAGTAACCATTTACAAGAGATACGGCTGTTACTGTTGTTCCCATTCCAGCAAGTCTGCGCTCTCTTTTGGCTTTGCCAACAATTGCGTCGTGAGCAGCCATAATCGAGGTTTCCATCATTGAAGAAACAGCTTTTACATCATTTGGCCTTGAATCTTGCTCAATGTGAGCTAAAGACCTAATTGCGATTGTAGAAGCCGTATCTCCTCCAGCATGACCGCCCATACCGTCGCAAATAGAGGCCAATCTTTCTCCAGCAAACGCAGAATCTTGATTATTGCTTCTAACAGTACCAACGTCGCTAACAGCTGTTGAATACATAAACAACGCTTTGTCTATAAAATAGGCCTTATTTAAGCTGCTTTTTTCACTTTTTACAGCATTATTTACTGGATTATTATTTGCATCGCTGCTATTTGCAGACTCACTACTTACAACGTTTGCAACACTTGCAACGCCATTACTTACAGAATCAACTTGATCTTGCTGCTTTTGACTACTTGTTTTATCTTCAATGTTTGAATCGAATTGCGCCATTTACTTACCTCAATTCAAACATTGTTGCTCCGATTCGCACAGACTTGCGCGGAGGCAAAACAACAGGTTCATTAACTCTACTATGACCTATCATAGTTCCGTTAGTGCTACCTAAATCTTCAAGAACCCAAGAATTTACAGATTGATTAAAATACACGCGCGCGTGATGAGAAGAAACAAACTCGTCATTTAGAACAACCGTATTGTTTGCAGATCTTCCAAGAGTTACGCCAGAAGGCTCCAACGGGAATGACGAACCAGCTAAAGGACCATCAATAATAACAAGCAAAGTTGGCATTTCAGCTTGATTATTCTTCTCTAAATTAGCAGAAGCAATATTGTTATTTCTTAAAGATTCATCATTAGAAGGATTTGGTCTGCGATGAGACTTATTCTTCCAAGCTTTAGACTTTTTAGGACTAAAAATTTCAATATCTTTTCGTAAAGATCGAACAGCAAACCATACGAATACCCACAAAAGTACTAAAAAACTGTACTTAAGTATAGCAAAAGTCAACTCGGTTAATATCATGCGTGTACTCGTATCTCTTTACGTATTCGTCTACTACTCCTGATCTTGATCCGAAGCCCAATAAAGAATACGGGTGCGCCCAATAGTAATAGTGTTTCCATCTAATAGCGTTGCT
Source organism: Gardnerella sp. c12Ub_1 (assembly GCF_055804375.1). NCBI lineage: Bacteria > Bacillati > Actinomycetota > Actinomycetes > Bifidobacteriales > Bifidobacteriaceae > Gardnerella > Gardnerella sp. c12Ub_1. The sequence continues at coordinate 1,113,410 of NZ_JANUZC010000001.1, forward strand.
GCTGGAGTTTGATGACCTTCAACATAAGTACCATTAGTGGATCCAAGATCCCTAGCAATAACACCATCTGGTGTAACGTCTATTCCAAGATGTCTACGAGAAATTCCAGGATCATCAATAACAATATCGCAACCAGAACCTCTGCCTAATATTGTGCGATCTTTTGTTAACAAATACCTATTCCCATTAATCTCCAGCATTGGATGATTTTCTGACTGCTCTTGAGTTGTTACAGGAACAGCGTTTCCTGGAACAGAATCAGAAGTTAAATTGAAATCACCTTTGGTAAGATCAGTATCTTCTTCAAAAATAACTGCAACTGGGCCAACAAAAGCATAATGCTGACTTTTTGCATATTGTGTAAGATTATCCGCAAGCTCATTTGCTAAAGCTTCACTACCAAGCTGATCAAAGTCTGGAGTACTAAGCTTAAAGTGATACTCATTTGGTGCAACCGTACGATCGCGATCAATTGGCATAGACTGGTTATCAATTTCTCGCTCTAATGCACTAGAAAGATCAACAGGTTGCAAGTCTTTAGACCCGAATTTTGCGAAGACTCCATTCATTGCACCTTCAACGCTCTTCTCAAGTCTGTCAAGCACGCTCATTGTAAACCCTTTCTACCTTTTCCTCATATTACTCGTCACCTCGTACGGTGTACAAATCACATCTAAATACCAAACATGCGTTTGCTAAATTTATTTACATACTTGTTTATATACTACATTTTTACAAAATTATGCAAAATAAACAAATAAAACTTATAAACCAATTTAATATTACAAGTTTATTATATATTTCTAAGTGTAATCTTTAATTATGAATCAAAAAAATAAGCTTTACGAATTTTTAGAAAAAATAAAGTTCTATATAACTAATAATAAGAAGTGTTCTACTGTTATACTTCTTGCGATTTTAGTTCCTTTAATTGGAAAACTTTTGCTTGTTAATAGTGCAGAAAGATCTTTTGAAGCAGGAATCGTAGCATTTTTCCACAACTATTCTCCGTCTTTTATAATGGCTCTTTCTAAATTGCTTGCAATAGTTTTTTCTACAAAATCATGCATTGTTATACTTTTTATTTTGGCTGTTATTTCTTATTTTATAAAACGAGATTGGCGCATAACTCTAATACAGCTTGCGACTTGCCTTTTGCCAATGATTTATATTTTTGCTGTTAAATTCATAGTTCATAGACCTAGGCCATTTATTGGTGTAAAAATTAAAGTTCCACCAGATCCAAGTTTTCCAAGCGGTCACACTGCAGCAGCAGTAGCTATTTGTTCAATGGCTCTTATGATTATTTATATTGCAAATAAGTCTTTCTTAAGGCTTGGATTAATCGTTAGCATTATTATTGTTGCTGTTGTTGCAATTTCTAGACTTGTTGTTGCAGCACACTTCCCTAGTGATGTTTTAACTTCTGCAATAATGTACCCAATACTTGTTTTGTCTATTCTTAATCTATCTAAAAGTAATAGTTTTATTTACAACAAAATATTAAGAAAATTAAAATAATATAGATATCAAATAGACATCAAATATTAAATAGCAGAAGGGATTTTATATGTTTAATGGTTTTAAAAAATTTATTGCTCGTGGCAGCGTAATCGACATGGCGGTTGGTGTTGTTATGGGCAGCGCCGTAACTTCCGTTGTTACTTCGATTGTTAAAAACATTATTAATCCGCTTATAGCAATAATTTTCGGAAAGCCAGATCTTGATGGTGTTTTAACAATAACAATAAATGGTGCAACAATCTCTTTTGGTGCAGTTATTGGATCAATCTTAAACTTCCTTATTGTTGCTGCAGCTGTTTATTTTTGCATTGTTCTTCCTATTAATAAGTTAAGGGAGATTGGTCTTCCTTTCTTACAATTTGAAAAAGAAAAGAGTGATGAAGAAAAACGCAAAGATCGCGAAGAAAAAATGATTAAAATTTTGGAAGATATTCGAGATCTATCTTATAAAAAATAGTTTGTTTAATGATTTTTATAAATGATTTTTATAAAAACTAATCCCCACTAATCTACTTAAAGTTTAGTGGGGATTAATTTTATGAGATTAAATTATTAATTATAAGTGCTTTTGCTTTAGTCATCACCAAGAGTTAAGTGAATTCCACCAACTAATGATCCAACAACGTTATAAAGCAAAGATCCAATTGCAGATAATAATGTTGCAATAACTATTTCTACAACAGAAAAAATTATTACAGCACTTAAAACAGTTGGCAAAGAAAAAACGTCTGCAAGGTTAAAACCGTTGCTATTTAAGCCTGTTGATGAAACAATCTGTGTTACTTGATCAAAAACACCAATCATGTTTAGAAATAGCCAAACTAATCCCGCTGCAATAACTTGTATTATTCCGCCAGCAACACTTAGCAAAAATGTTACTTTTGCAACACTCCAAGCATCTACTCTAACTAGGGAAAGACTCATCCTTCTAGCTCTTGGTTGAGTAGATTTTCTAACGCTATACGCATTAGAAGAAGACGTAGCTGTTGCACCTACTGTTCTTGGAGAACTAGTATTAGATTCTCCACTAACTTTGCTATTGGATGCTTCAAAATCTTCACTCATCTAAGTTCCTTCCAATAGTTTTTTCTGATGATTCTTCATTTTGAGTTTCATCATCATCTCTTTCCTCGTTTCGAGCAATCGAGATGATTTCATCACCCTTATCTGGCTTTGCTAAAGTCACTCCTTGAGTGGTTCTACCTGTGCGCTTAACTTCGTTAACGTCGGAACGAATCACTTTACCAGACTTCATAATTGCCATTACTTGATCTGTTTCTTCAACAATCAAAGCACCAACCAAAGAACCGCGGCCTTCTGTAAGCTGTACCGCTTTAACACCGTAGCCGTTTCTTCCTTGCAAACGATACTCTTCAATAGCTGTACGCTTAGCAAATCCTTCGTTTGTAACAACAAGAAGATCTTTGCTTGTATCTACCGACACAACATCCATATCCAGCAGTTCGTCGCCTTCTCTAAATCTCATGCCTTGAACGCCTGCAGTTTGACGGCCCATTGGTCGAAGTTGCTCATCATCTGCTCTAAACTTAAGGCTCATACCAAGTTTAGAAACAAGAATAATGTCATCTTCTGGGTTGCACAAAGCTGCACCAATCAGCTCGTCTGTTGGCTCCCCAGTTTCTTCGTTTGCCATTAGTCGAACAGCAATCAAGCCACCTTGTCGTGGAGAATCATATTCTTGCAAAGCAGTTTTCTTAACTTTTCCAGAACGAGTTGCCAAAACCAAATACTTTGCTACATCATAATTTTGAATTGACAATACCGCTTGAATTGTTTCTCCAGGAGTAAATTGAAGAAGATTTGCAACATGCTGACCTTTAGAATCTCTTGATCCTTCTGGAAGCTCATATGCTTTAATGCGGTAAACGCGTCCGCGATTAGTGAAGAACAAAAGCCAATTGTGAGTAGATGTTAAGAAGAAGTGATCTACAACATCATCTTCACGAAGCTTTGCGCCCTTAATACCCTTACCTCCACGGTGTTGTGCGCGATACTCGTCTGCTTTTGTACGCTTAATATAGCCTGCGCGAGTAACTGTTACAACAACGTTTTCTTCGGCAATAAGATCTTCAACGTTCATTTCTCCCGAGAATGGAAGAATCTTAGTTCTGCGCTCATCTCCATATTTTGCTACGATTTCGTCAAGCTCATCGCCAACAATCTTGCGCTGACGCTCTGGGCTTGCAAGAATATCGTTGTAATCTTCAATCTTGCGCATTAATTCTTCATGCTCGTCGAGAATCTTTTGACGTTCCAAAGCTGCGAGCCTACGAAGTTGCATTGCAAGAATAGCATCTGCTTGAACTTCATCAACATCAAGCAAATTCATCAAACCAGTGCGAGCTGTTTCAACATCTTTAGAAGATCTGATTAATGCAACAACTTCGTCAATCATATCCAAAGCTTTTAAGTAGCCTTGCAAAATATGATCTCGCTCTTCTGCCTCGCGCTTTAAGTAGCGTGTACGCCTATCAATAACTTCAAGCTGATGACTTACCCAATGACGAATAAACGCATCCAAGCTCAAAGTTCTAGGAACACCATCAACAAGCGCAAGCATGTTAGCGCCGAAAGTTTGCTGCAATTGCGAATGCTTATACAAGTTGTTCAAAACAACTTTTGGAACAGCATCTCGCTTAAGAACAAGAACCAAACGCTGACCAGTACGGCCAGACGTTTCATCGCGCATATCTGCAATGCCTTGAATCTTACCGTCTCGCACAGCTTCTCTAATAGAAGCAGCTAAACGATCAGGATTAACTTGGTATGGAAGCTCAGTAACAACCAAGCACATACGTCCCTTAATTTCCTCGGTATTAACAACAGCGCGCATTGTAATTAATCCGCGACCAGTGCGGTACGCTTGCTCAATTCCCTTGTGGCCTAAGATTGTTGCTCCAGTAGGAAAATCAGGCCCTTTAATTCGCTGAATTAATGCTTCTAGAAGCTCGGAATTACTGGCATCTGGGTGATCTAAAGCCCAATGTACGCCATCGGCAACCTCGCGCATATTGTGAGGTGGAATATTAGTTGCCATACCAACAGCAATACCTGCAGAACCATTAACTAAAAGATTTGGGAAACGAGATGGCAAAACTGTTGGCTCTTGAGTTTTTCCATCGTAGTTTGGCAAGAAATCAACAGTATCTTTGTCAATATCTCGAACCATTTCCATAGCAAGAGGCGCCATACGGCATTCTGTATAACGCATTGCTGCTGCAGGATCATCACCTGGGGATCCAAAGTTTCCTTGACCATCAACAAGCAAGTATCGCATTGACCAAGATTGAGCCATACGAACCAAAGTGTCGTAAATAGCAGAATCACCATGAGGGTGATACTTACCCATAACATCGCCAACAACACGAGAGCACTTGTTGTATCCGCGATCTGGCCTATATCCGCCATCGTACATTGCGTAAATAACGCGACGATGCACTGGCTTTAAGCCATCTCGAACATCTGGCAAAGCACGCTCAACAATAACAGAAAGTGCATAAGCAAGATAGGATTCGCGCATCTCTTGTTGCAAATCCATATGCTTTACGCGAGCACCCTTCATTAAGCCATAATCCGTATTATCTGCTTCTTGCGGGCTTTGTGGCTCCATTGAACCGTCAGGTAACTGATCTGGCTCTTCGCTATTATTAGCGGCATTTATTTCGTCTACCACTGTAATTCCTTTTTATTAGCTTTAAGTTTATTTGCTTTAATGCTTTTACTGACAATTTTTAACAATTTTTAAGCGTCAATAAATCTTGCATCGTGAGCATTACGTTGAATAAAGAGCCTACGAGGTTCCACTTCGTCTCCCATAAGCATTGAGAAAGTTTCATCAGCTCGAGCAGCATCTTCAATATGAATTTGCTTTAGGATTCTGTGCTCAGGGTCCATTGTTGTTTCCCACAATTCCTGATAGCTCATCTCACCCAAGCCCTTGTATCGCTGAATGCCTTCGCCTTTAGGAAGTTGTCTGCCTGCAGCTTTACCTTCTGCAAGAACTCTGTCTCGCTCTGCATCCGTATAAACAAAATCATGCGCACCCTTGCTCCACTTCAAGCGATAAAGAGGAGGCATTGCAACGTAAACGTAGCCTGCTGTAATCATTGGTCGCATATAGCGGAAGAACAGTGTTAAATTCAATGTAGCAATATGAGCACCATCAACATCAGCATCAGCCATAATAATGACTTTGTGATATCTAACTTTACTTAAGTCAAAATCTTCACCATAACCGCCACCAACAGCAGTGATTAAGGATTCAATAGTTTCCGACTTCATCATTCTGTCGATTGATGCGCGCTCAGTATTCAAAATCTTACCGCGCAATGGCAAAATTGCTTGCGTAATAGGATCTCGTCCTTGAATTGCGGAGCCACCTGCGGAATCACCCTCCACTATAAACAGCTCGCATTCTTCTGGATTATTAGACTGGCAATCCTTCAATTTATCTGGCATTCCAGCAGTTTCAAAGATTGACTTTCTACGAGTATTTTCGCGAGCTTTCTTAGCTGCAAGACGCGCACGCGATGCTTCAATTGCTTTTTGAATAATGTTCTTTGCTTCACTTGGATGAGCGTCGAACCAATCTCCAAGCTTTTCGGTCATAACTCGCTGAACAAAAGTCTTAGCTTCGGAATTACCAAGCTTTGTTTTAGTCTGACCTTCAAACTGTGGAGTTGTAAGCTTTACGGAAACAACTGCTGTTAAGCCTTCTCGAACATCGTCTCCAGAAAGATTAGTATCTTTTTCTTTTAATATGTTCTTTTCTCGAGCATAACGATTTACAAGAGATGTAAGCGCAGCACGGAATCCTTCTTCGTGAGTTCCACCTTCTGTAGTAGAAATCGTATTTGCAAAAGTATGCACCGCTTCCGAATATGCAACAGTCCATTGCATAGCGATTTCTGCAGAAATACCAATCTCAAGGTCTTCTGCCTCAAAATCAATAACATCTGGCTCTACTGGAACAGCTTTACGAGATTTAACTAAGTAATCAACGTAATCTTTAATTCCGTGATCATACTTGTAGCTAACGCTTTGATGCTTTTCTTCGCTAATTGATTCATTTTCTCCAGTGACTTCATCCCCTGCTTCATCGGGTTTACGCAAATCGGTTAGAGAAATCTTCAATCCCTTGTTAAGAAAAGCCATTTGCTGGAATCTAGATCGCAAAGTTTCAAAATCGTACGTAGTTGTTTCAAAAATTGCGCCATCTGGCCAGAACGTTACAGAAGTTCCCGTAGATTCACCATCTTCCATTGGCTGACCTTTTTTAAGAGGAGCCGTTGGATGCTGATCTACATACGTTTGAGTCCAATGGAATCCTTGACGACGAACTTCGATTTCTACACGCGTAGAAAGAGCATTAACAACAGATATGCCAACGCCGTGCAAGCCGCCAGAAACAGCGTATCCGCCGCCGCCAAACTTTCCGCCAGCGTGAAGCTTAGTCATAACTGTTTCAACACCAGAAACACCTTCGCCTGGTACTTCGTCAACTGGAATACCACGTCCATCGTCCACAACTTTTATTGCATTGTCTGGCAAAATTGTCACTTCAATGTGAGAAGCATAACCAGCCAAAGCTTCATCAACTGAATTATCTACAATCTCGTATACAAGATGATGCAATCCTCTAGGGCCAGTTGAACCAATATACATACCTGGCCTAATTCGAACTGCTTCCAATCCTTCTAGAACTCGAAGATCACTAGCATCATAATGTTCAGGAGAAAGTGAATCATCTAGCTGAGCATCATCTAGTTTATGTTCTTCAACAGAATTTTCCATTGAATTATCTTCAGTGTTTAACACTTTAGATCCCTTCCCGTATTACCTCATGCCAAGAGGCATTTACGAGGTCTATACACGCTAGAAAGCACAAAAAAGGGTCTTCTAGCGATTTAACTATATTACATAACATTCTACACATGCATAATGACCGCTCTTTATTAAGAGCCATTATTAGTGATTCTTAATATTAAACCTACTGTTTATTGATTTTTTGCCTGTTTTTTGCAAAGATGGGCCAACTATTTTGACTTCTTTAATATTAATATTCTTAGAATATTCAAATATTTTTTTCTCAAGCATAGGCTTGCAATAGCTAAGTTGCGTATACCAAACATTTGATTTTGTTCTAACAATTAAAACGCCATCTTTTATTTTGTCTATATAACAATTCAATGATGCGCTTTTTCCAACTATTTTCCACCAATCTTCGCGCATTTTTGCTATAGAAAGTTGCTCATTCCAATTGTTTTGATTAGCAAAATTTGCAAGTAAAGAATAAAGATTTTGTGGATCTCTACCAGGTTTTCCAAAACTTTCTAAAGCTTTATAAGCATTCTGCTCGTTAACTACCTTTTTTATTGCTTTCTTTTTAATAGGCGTAAAAATTAGTTCTGGAAGCTTTCTTGTATCTAATTTTAGTATTTTATTTACGGGAATTTTCATCTAATATCCCCTAAGTCAGTAGATTTATTTTGGTTATTTTCAATATAATCAACACTATTTTTACGACTATTAACAATATTTTCCAATAAAATTTTATGATTAATATCAATATTGTTTTCTAAAGATTTAGAATCATCTTCATTTTGATCTTTTGCTATTTTAGACACATCAATAATCGAGTTTTCTAACACACTTTTATCTTTTGGTATATCACTTAAAGACGCAACAGTAATAAAAACTTGATCTTGATTTTTTGCAAATTCTAAAATTTGTTTTCTTCTAAACTCGTCTAATTGTGCAAAAACATCATCTAAAATAACAATAGGTTTTTTCCCATTCTTTTTTTCTAATGACTTAAATAAAGCCATTTTTAACGCTAATGCAAGAGTCCAAGATTCACCGTTTGAAGCGAATTCTTTTGCATTATAATTATTAAGCAATATAGTAAAATCGTCTCGATGAGGCCCTATTAGATTGTATCCTCTTGCAACTTCTCCATTATAAATTCTTTGAAAATGCTCACTAATCGCAAGCCTAATAGAATTATCATTATTTTCTTCAAAATCGTTTTCGCTAAAATCAATCTCACTAAAAGAAGGATTATATTCGATTGAAGCAAAATTAGATGAGTTAGAAAGATGTTTAACAATATTTGAAAAAACATTATTAAGTAACTCTATTATTTGTTTGCGTAATTTTGTAAGAATTATTCCAGTTTCAATAAACTTAGCAGTCCATACTTCTAAATCAGAAACCGTATTGTAATTATTCATTGAATTTGGTGAATAATTATTAGATAAACTTTTTAATAGTGCAGAACGCTGCTTTGCAATATGATTATATTCTTGCAAAATAGGCAAATAGTTTGGTATTAATAATGCTCCAGCTTGATCAATAAAAGTTCTTCTAACAGTAGGATCTGAAACAATCAAATTTTGGTCTCTTGGAGTAAAAGAAACACAAGGAACTAAGCCAACTATATCTTTCATATATAGAGATTTTTTACCATTAATCCTTGCTCTATTAGCACCCTTTAGATTAATGCTTAGCTCAAATGTTGTTTCGTCTAAATCATTTGAACTATCTAAAGTATTGCTATTGAAAGTATTGTTAAAATCCTTAACATTTGCACGTATTGTAGCGCAATTATGATTTATCTCTATTAATGGCATTAAAGAAGATACTCTATGACTTGTTCCCGTTGAAATAACTTCTAACGATTCAACAATATTAGTTTTACCTAAACCGTTTGAACCTAATAGAATATTAATTTTTGGGGAAAAGTCGAATACACAACTACTCCACGAGCGAAAATGGTCTAATGCAAGCTTTGAAACATACATTTATTTGGCTACGTTATTCGTTTACATTTATTAGTTTTAAGGATGCATTGGAACAACAAGATATCTGTAATTCATGGATTCATCTCCATCTGCTTCTTGTTGACCGTTAAATTCAACAGGCTTAACAGCAGACGTGATTTTAGCGTGAATAAATGGCTCACTAATAGCGCTTAATCCTTCAATCAAGTAGTTAGGATTAAAAGCAACAATAATATCTTGACCATCCATATCTATGTCAATAATTTCTTTTGCTTTAGATTCACTGTCGTTTCCAGCACTTAGAGTGAGTTCATCTTCCGCAAAAGACATGTAGATTGGAGCATCTTTTTCTGCAACAATAGCAACGCGTTTAATTGCGTTAATAAGCATTTGTCGATTAATAATTGCGTGAATAGGATACTCGTCAACAAAAAGACGATCTACAGAAGGAAATTCTCCATCAATAAGTTGAGAAGTGCTAACTCTTCCAGAATTTTCAAATCCTAGAATAGAAGGTTCTTGCTCGTTTAAGTTAATAACAACATTTTGATGTTCGTCAACAGAGCGCGAAATATCTTTAAGAATGCTTCCCTTAATAAGAGTTGAAGTATTTATATCGCTATGTTCTGGAGTCCACTTAAAAGTGGAACGAGCAAGACGATATCTGTCAGTAGCTGTAAAAGTAACAGTATCGTCTTCAAAATGAGCATGAATTCCTGTTAGAACTGGCCTATCTTCTTCTCTAGAAACTGCTACAGAAGCCTGATTTACAGCCTGAACAAAAGTAGGAGCATCTACTTGACCAAGTTTTGAAGGAATTTCTGGTAAATCTGGATATTCTCCTTCTGGCATAAGTTGCAAAGTAAATGTTGACTTTCCAGAAGTAATTGTAAGAGTTGTTTCGTTAGAAGATAAATATGTTTTTTCTGCTGGCAAAGATTTTGTTATATCTGCAAGTAGTCTGCCTAAAACGAGCACACTCCCTGCTTCATCTACACCCGCATCAACGTGATGACGACTAGAAAGTTGATAGTTAAATGCGCAAAGCTGCAAAGTTCCGTCTTTTGCTTCTAGCTTTAAGCCAGCAAGAATAGGATTTGCTGGACGATTATCTATAACGCGAGTAGTCCAAGATAGTGCGTCTGCAAAAGAAGCGGAATTAACTTCAACTTTCATATTTCCTCATTTCAGTAAAACTGTGTTTATTCTATCTCATTGGCTAATGAAAATCTAATTTAGAAATAAGTGCTAAGCGTTAATAAAAAATATTATTATTATTCAAAAATAAAGTAATAATAGTAATAAGCAATGTGGAAATGTTAACATCTGACTAGAAAAGCTTTGTTAAAGCCATTATCCACATAAGAAAAATGTGGATAACCTATGGGCAATTGTGTGCAAAAAGAGTCGAGTTATCCACATTCAAAGCTATTTTTTCATTAATCCACATTTTGAGCGGCTTTATAAACAGTTTATTCACTTTTTTAACGGCGTTTTCCACCACTTATCCGCAGGGTTTAACCACATTTGTGACTAACTATGTGGATAACTTTTTTTATTTTAATTAACAGAGTTGTATAGATTTGTGTAAAACTACTTTTTATTCGTAGGATTTTGCTTTAATCGAACAGTTAATTCCATAACATAGTTATAGATTTCCTGCTTTTCTTGCATCTCTCCGCTAATGCGCGTATAAGCATGCATAACAGTCGTGTGATCGCGGCCGCCAAAGACTTCGCCAATATCAACAAGACTCATACTTGTCATTTCTCTAGCTAAATACATTGCAATTTGACGTGCCAAAGCAACATTCTTAGTTCTAGATCTGCCAACAATCTCGTCAAAAGTCATATGGAAGTACTTAGCAACTTGACCAATAATATCTGTTGGACGAATTTCAATATCGGAAGCAAAGAAGTCTTGTAAAGCTTGTTCTGCCAAGGCTTTGCTCACAGGTTGATTACTTAAAGATGCAACGGCTGTAACTCTAGTTAAAGCACCTTCAAGCTCACGGATATTCTCTGTAAAACGCTCCGCAATAAGGTCTAGAACATCGCTAGGGACGTTAGAATTATTCATTAATGCCATCATTCTTAGAATGGCTATTCGGGTTTCTAAATCAGGCGGCTTAATATCAACAGTTAAGCCAGACTCAAATCTAGAAATAAGTCTTGATTCAAATCCTCTAAGATTTTTAGGAGCAACATCAGAAGCAATAACAATTCTTTTACTTGCTTGATAAAGAGCATTAAAAGTATGGAAGAATTGTTCCAGAGTTGCTTCTTTTCCTCCCAAAAACTGAATGTCATCGATTAAAAGAACATCAACTTCGCGGAAGCGCCTATTAAAATTAGCGATTTGACCCTGATTTTGACTTGTGTTTTGTAAAGCCTCAATAAATTCGTTAGTAAATTCCTCGCTTGTAATATAACGAACCTTAAGTGAAGAATCCTTAACAAGAGCATAATTGCCAATAGCATTAAGCAAATGTGTTTTACCTAAACCAGATCCGCCGTAAATACATAAAGGATTAAAGTCTTTTCCAGAGCCTTCTGCAACAGCTAAAGCAACTGTGCGCGCAAAACGATTAGAATCTCCAGGAACAAAAGTATCAAAAGTTGCGCAAGTATTTAAGTGAGTAACGGGATCCCTTTTTATTGAAGAAGGAATTTTTGCTTGCGGATTATTAATACCAGAATTAATACCAGAAACATCTAAACCAGTGTTTTGCATGGTATTTAAGCCGGTTGCGTAGTCAAAATCTTTTTGAATAGGAGTATTGCTAGATGAACCAACATTTTCAACGCTATTAGTGTTTACAAGATTGTTAGTATTTTCAACAGATTGTGCGCCAAAATTTGATTTTACGTTCTCTAAAGAGTTGCTTTTAGAAGAAGATAAGTCTGAATTAACGTTTGTATTTTCTTCTAAAGATGTTGAAAATACTCGGGAAGTCTCGTTTACATTTTGATTAAGATTGCTTAAATCGGAAGTGCTGTTAGTGGCATTGATGTTAGCGGCTGCACTGTTAGTTGAAGTATTGTTATTTTCTGATTGAGAAACAATCTTAAATGCTGGAAACATATCTTTTCCAGTACAAATTTTTAATGATGTAAGAAGAGCTGAACTAAGCTCATTTTGCAAAGCTTGCTGTGTTTCTATATTAGAGACGCAAAGAACAATAGTAGTTCCAAAAATCGATTCAGGTTTTACGCTTTCAAACCAGCTTTTATCGCGGTTGCTTAAAAGGGCATTATGACGCAATACTGCAAGGGTATTTGACCACACAATAGTGGCTTGCGCATTTGGATCGCTAAAAGAATCCGTCATGCTACACCCCCATAAACTTGCAGAAACATTTATTCGATTCTTTACGCTTAGACAAAACAGATATGCAAAACAGAGATACATATCCATTCGCGCGCGTAAAGAGTGCTAGTAGAATATGTTTACTCCGACCCTAAGAAGTTATCCACAGCCTCGCGTGTTGAAAATACTTAATTGTGAATAACATGTGTGTAATTTGTGGATAAGATAAAAGCTTTTAATCCACATTTTTCAAGACTTTTACAAGTTGTTTGATTTAGTGAAAATGGTACAGAAAATTTTACGGTGTTGAAAAATTTGACTTATTAAAGCGTACTTATAAACACGTTTAATCAAAAGTTTTTTGACTATTGGTGAGGGGTAATAGTAATTTAGTATAGCTTGACTCATACGGAGCCGTGCTTTTGCATGGCTAAATACAGGAGCGTTAGTTATGAAGAGGACATTCCAGCCTAACAACCGTCGTCGTCACATGAAGCACGGCTTCCGCGTTCGCATGCGTACGCGTGCTGGCCGCGCAGTGATTAATCGTCGTCGCGCCAAGGGCCGTAAGACACTATCTGCCTGAGATGGGGCGCGTCGTAAAGCATGGATAGGCTGAAAAGCCATCGCGATTTTGTTGCGGTGCTCAAAAAACGACGCAAGGTGTGTTCACGGGATATCGTCGCGCATTACAACATGCGTGGCGGTATAGCCGTGTTAAACGCGCTTAACGAAGGCGAAAAAACAAGTCTGAATCAGATTGCCACGGGTCGTGATGGTAATACACCCGCGGCATTTTGTGGTACCTTAAATCAGCCTCAACAAAATGAAGCTGACTTAAGGCTAGGGCTTGCTGTATCTAAAAGCGTAGGAAAAGCTGTTATTAGAAATAAAGTAAAAAGACGCTTTAGAGTAATAGCAAAACAGCATCAATCGTTACTTCCAAATGGTTGTGACGTAGTTCTAAGAGCTAAATCTACTGCTGCTAGTGCATCGTTTGAATCATTAAATGAGCAGGTTAAAAAGATTTTTGAGAAAATAACCAAAATTGTTCAAAATCAAAGCCAGCAAATAGCGCAAGAAGAACACCAAGAATGCCAACTAAATCAACCATCAGAATCGTTGAAAATCGGCGAAAACAACAATAAGTTGGTTTAAGGAATAGTGATACAGCTATGAATAGCAGAAAAAGTGTTGTAGCGAATTTGATTATAAAAGCGATTCGCTGGTATCAACGCGCGATTTCTGCTAATAGACCAGCTTGCTGCCGATACTACCCAACTTGCTCAAGATACGCTATTGAAGCAATTAGCCGCTATGGAGCGTTTAAGGGCGGTATCCTAGCTGCTTTGCGACTATTGCGCTGTAGACCATGGACCAGCTGCAGTATTGACGATGTACCACGCAAATATTCAATTTTTTATCGTTGCGCTTGGTCCAAAGCGCATGAAGAGCCACGGTTAACTCCCTTGGCTGATCAAGACAAGGAAAACTAATGTTTAATCAAGACCACTTTTTACTTGATAATGGAATTTGGGGATGGTTCTATAAAATCCTTACGCCAGTTGAGTGGCTTATGACTCAAGTAATGGCGCTTTTCCACAAGCTATTTGTTCTTATTGGAATGAATGAAATTGGATTCTCCTGGGTTCTTTCAATCGTCTTTCTTGTGCTTGTTGTGCACGCGTGCATATTCCCTGCCTTTATAAAAAGCATTAAAGGTATGCGCAATATGCAAGCGATCGCTCCTAAAATGAAGAAAATTCAGCAAAAGTATAAGGGTAAAAACGATTCTGCTAGCAAAGAAGCCATGCAGCGAGAAATGATGAAGCTGTATCAGGAGAATAACGCAAATCCTGCTGGAAGCTGCCTGCCAATGATGATTCAAGGCCCAGCATTTATGAGTATTTGGTATACGCTTTCTGTGATTCCGTTCATTGCTCGTGGAAAGCATGCTTCTTTGGGTGCTTTTGATGTTACTACAGCACAGCAATTCGTTAAAACGCATGTGTTTGGTGTTGGTGTTTCCGACACGTTTATGACGGTTCAAGCAGGCGGAAAAGTTGTTATTGTAATCTTTGTTATATTGATGTGTGCTGCAATGTGGTACATGCAATTTAACAATATTCGTAAGAATCTTCCGCCAGAATCGAAGCAGGGTTCCCAGTACACAATGCAAAAACTTATGATGTGGGGATTCCCATTAATCTATGTTTTCTCTGCATTTGCTCTTCCATTTGCAATGCTTGTTTATTGGCTTGTAAACAACATTATTAATATGCTTCGCTCTATTTGGCAGGTGTATGCCTTCCCAACCCCAGGATCTCCTGCAGCAGAGGAAAAAGAAAAGCGCGATTACAAAAAAGAATCCGAGCGCCGAAAGCGCGAAGGTTTGCCTTCTATTGAAGAAGAAAAGCTTCAACAGGCTCGAGAAGAAGCTAAGCGCAGAGAATCCGAAGGGTTCCAACGTAAGCAGCCTAATCGCAAGCGAAAAACAAGTAAATAATGTAAAAACAAGGTAAATGTGAATTTATTTATTAGATTTATTAAAATTATTAAAATAATTTATAAATTTGGATTTATCTTCAGTTAAACTGTACACAGAATTGTGATTCTTGACATTTATTGAAATTAAGGAGTATGTAAATGGCACAAGACGAGACCAGGAGCATTGACCAGCTCAATGAGGAAGCTGATATAGCTGCCGATTACTTAGAAGGACTTTTAGATATTGCTGATTACGAAGGTGATATTGAAATGGGAGTTCGCAACAATAGACCAATGATTCAAATTGTTGCAGACGACGATTCAGATATTAAGCATTTGATTGGTAGAGATGGAGAGGTTGTTGATGCTTTGCAACAATTGAGCCGTCTAGCTATTCAGCAAAAAACTGGTGAAAGATCGCACTTAATTGTAGACGTTGATGGGTTCCTTAAGCGTAAGCGTCAACATTTGCGAGATATTGCGTTGGATGCTGTTGATGAAGTTCGCGAAACTGGCGATTCTGTTGATTTGAAGCCAATGAATTCGTTTGAGCGTAAAGTTATTCACGATACAGTTAGAGAAGAAGGCTTAAGGTCTAGGTCTCATGGAGAAGAACCACACCGCTACGTTACTGTTTATATGCCTGCAAGCGCCATTGAAGACGATGATTTAGATGAAGATGTGGATGTAGACATGGATGATGTAGACGTAGAGTTGGACGAAGAATATACAGAGTAGCAATTAGCTTAAATAAAAAGTAACACAATAGAACAAAAATGTTTTATTGTGTTACTTTTTGTTTGAGGGGCTGATTTGCGGAAAAGATTTTAGATATGGAACAGGCTGACAATTTACAAAACAATGTAGATGAAAACAATGTAGATGAATTAGACAACTCCCCTTTGTTGAGTGAAGTTTTGGGCAATGCTCTTGATAAATGCAAGATGTTTCACGTGAAACTTAAGAAAGAGGGATTAGTTCGCGGCCTTGTTGGTCCTAGAGATATGAATATTCTTTGGGAAAGGCATATTCTAAATTCTGCTGCGGTTGTTCCATTTGTTAAAAAAGCAGTTGAAAAGTCAAGTAAGAAATCTATTGCAGACGTTGGAAGTGGCGGAGGTTTTCCAGGAATTGTTGTAGCTGCGTGTTTGCCTGATTGCAAAGTAACATTAATTGAGCCAATGGAAAGACGAGTTCTTTGGTTAAAAGAATGCGTAGAGGTTATGAGCCTAAAAAATGTTACAGTTTTTCATGGAAGATCAGACGAAGTTATTGCTAAAGTTAAGTCTCACGAAATTCCAGCCTTTGACGTAGTTACATGTAGAGCTGTTGCACCTATGACAAAATTGGCTGGATGGACCATTCCACTATTAGGCAAGAATGGCCAACTAATCGCGTTAAAAGGAAAGTCTGCACAAGCGGAGATTGATAAAGCTGAAAAGATGATTAAAAAAGTAAAAGGGTTAAATCCTAGAGTAGTTGATGCCCCTGTTGCTAAAGGCCTTCAATCAACAAGTGTTGTAATAATTGATAAAGGCTGATTTATAAAGGCTGATTTAAGTTTTGTGATTTAGTTCTGTACTTTTATGCGCAATTATTTTGTTGCGTTAACTTTCATTGAATGTTTCACGTGAAACTGAATAAAAATGTTATATGTTTCACGTGAAACTGTGTGTTTTTATAATATTTTTGTAGTATTTTCTGCAATTTTTATGGTGTTTTATGTCCATAGAAGAAAGGAAACTTGAAAATACTACGGTTAAATTGGTTAAGTTTGGTAATTTCCCATAGGTGGGCGGGTGGTGTGAATGGTGGAATCAGCAGAAGATACAATTAAACGTATTTTTGGGGATTCTGGATCTTCCTTGGGCAGTGAGTTGGCAGATATAACCAGTCGCTTTCACGCCATTGATGGCGTTGTGTTCCCTAAGCCGAAGACTACACGTTTTATTGCGGTTGCGAATCAAAAAGGCGGAGTTGGAAAAACCAGTTCCGCTGTGAATTTGTCGGCAGCAATGGCTGTTGGCGGCTCGAAAGTTTTATTAATTGATATGGATCCGCAAGGTAATGCTTCTACGGCAATGAATATACCACATTCTTCCGCAGATCCTTCTATTTATGATGTTATTGAAGGAAGAAAGACCATTGCTGATGTTAAACAAGAGTGCCCAGATATTGCAGGGCTAGATGTTGTTCCAGCTTCGATCGAGTTAAGTGGTGCTGAATTAGAAGTTGCTCAAATGGAAGATAGGAATAATCTTCTTAAGAATGCAATTGATGAGTTTTTAAGCTCTAGCAGCGAACATTACGATTACGTTTTTATTGATTGCCCACCTTCTCTTGGTCTTTTAGTAATTAATGCAATGTGTGCTGTGCACGAGATGCTAATTCCGATTCAAGCAGAATACTATGCGCTCGAAGGATTGGGTCAGTTGATTAGAACAATTGGTTTGGTTCAAAAGCACTATAATCCTGCGCTTGTTGTTTCTACAATGCTTGTAACAATGTTTGATAAGCGAACTCTTCTTGGTAGGGAAGTTTTTCAAGAAGTTAAAAATCATTATCCAAATATTGTTCTTAATACCACTATTCCGCGAACTGTTAAGATTCCAGAAGCGCCAAGTTTTAATCAAAGTGTTATAACCTACGATCCGCATGGAACAGGTGCTGTGTCTTATAGAGAAGCTGCATTTGAGATAGCTAATAAGTCTGATGTAATTTTGTCTGTTATTGATTCAAAAAGAGAGGGTAATTAGTGATGAGTGCAAGTAAATCGCGTTTGGGGAAAGGATTGGGAGCATTATTCCCTGCACTTCCTGGAGAAGATAGTTTAGATGAGTTTGCTAACAAAAAGATTGAAGATGTTTCACATGAAACATTAGAGAGTAATGACACTTCGAGCACTGTTTCACGTGAAACAGACAGTAAAATCGTAGATAAAAATACGCAAAAAAATGTTTCACGTGAAACCAAAATCTTCGCTAAGATATCTACTAAAGTACCAAGTGTAGATAACGCAATTTCCCCGCATTTAAGCCAAAAATTGGGGGAAAATACTTCCGTTTCACGTGAAACAGTGCCGTCAATCGCTAGCAAAAACAAGCATTCGGCAAAGCGAACTTCTATGCCGTCAATTGATGACGTTACAAGGCCAATTGACTTTTTCTTTGGTGATTCTGCTTCTAAGTCATTTGTTTCTTCAAAGCAAAAGAACGAAGATAATGATAAAAATAAAGTTGTAGAAAAAATATCGCAAGATAAACAAACAAGCCAAACGCAAGAGCTAAAGCCTATTGAAGGTGGGTATTTAGAGTATTTAGATCCAAGTGATATTATTCCTAATGCTCATCAGCCACGTACAATTTTTGATGAAGAAGAACTTCAAGAATTATCTGCTTCAATCAAAGAGGTTGGAGTTTTGCAGCCGATTGTTGTGCGAAAAATTAAGGATGTAAGTAAAGATGATTTACACAATGCTCATTATGAGTTAATAATGGGCGAGCGAAGGTGGAGAGCAACGCAATTAGCAGGTCTTAAAAAGATTCCAGCGATTGTTAGAACCACTTCGGATGAAAACATGCTTAGGGATGCGCTTTTGGAGAATTTGCACAGAGTTGCATTAAATCCGCTAGAAGAAGCTGCAGCTTATGCTCAAATGATTGATGATTTTGGACTTACGCAAATTCAGCTTTCTAAGTCCGTTTCTAAGTCTCGTCCGCAAATCGCAAACACCTTGCGACTTTTGAATTTGCCAGCCAGTGTGCAAAAGCATATTGCGTCGGGAGTGCTTTCTGCAGGTCACGCTCGTGCTCTTCTTGCATTAGCTTCTACAGAAGAAATGGAAGCTCTTGCAAAGCGCATTATTGCAGAAGGTTTATCGGTTCGCAGTACGGAAGAAATTGTTTCGATTAAAGTAGACAATGGAGACGATTCTTCTAGAAGAACTAGAGTTAAAAGAAACAACAAGTGGGTGTCTTCTCCAATTAGAAAGCAGCTTGAAGATAGATTCTCCACAAAAGTGGCCATTAAGGGAAGTGAAAATCACGGAAGAATCGAAATAGTATTTTCTTCTCCAGAAGAACTGCATCGAATAGTCAATATTTTAGTAGATAAAAAAGATTAATAATAAACCCCCAATAAGCTGTTAATACAACTATTGGGGGTTATTGTTTCACGTGGAACAAAAAATTATTGTTCGTTCAAATCAGTTAAATCGTTCAAATAGGCTTGTGCATCAAGGGCCGCGCGGCAGCCCATGCCAGCAGCAGATATTGCTTGCCTATATACGCTATCTACAACATCGCCAGCAGCAAAAACGCCAGGAACTGAAGTTTTAGTAGATGCTCCTTGCACAGCAATAGTACCGTCTTCATTAAGATCTAAAGCACCATCTAAGAAACTTGTAGATGGGGAGTGTCCAATAGCAACAAAAATGCCGCTTGCCTCAATATTTTGAGTCTCGCCGGTTTTAACATTCTTAACAGTTACAGATTGTGCATCTCCATCCACGCCGTTTACAGAGCAAACAACAGAATCTAAAACAAAATTGATTTTGCTGTTTTTGCGCGCGCGGTCAACCATAATCTTAGATGCGCGGAATGAATCACGCCTATGAATAAGCGTTACGCAAGAGCCAAAACGAGTTAAGAAAAGCGCTTCTTCGAAAGCAGAATCACCGCCGCCTACAACAACAATAGGCTTTTCCCTAAAGAAGAATCCGTCACAAGTTGCACAATAAGAAACACCGCGGCCCGAGTACTCCTGCTCTCCTGGAACACCTAATTTGCGCACTTGTGAGCCCGTAGAAACGATTACAGCCTTAGATGTATAAGTTACACCATCATCTGTTGTAACCGCTTTTAAATCGCCATTAAAATCTACAGAAATAACATCGTTAAGCAAGATTTGTGCTCCGAATTTTTCTGCCTGTTTTTGCATTGCTTCCATTAGGTCTGGGCCTAAAATGCCGTCTGCAAATCCTGGATAATTTTCCACTTCGGTAGTGTTCATAAGCTGCCCGCCAGGTGTTAGCGCTCCAGCAATAACTAGAGGGCTGTAGCCGGCGCGCGCTAAATACAAAGCAGAAGTGTACCCAGCAGGACCAGAGCCAATAATAATTACGTTTTTTTGTACAGTTTTCATAAAATATTCCTAATATTTCTAACAGTTTTAATATTTTTTAGTAAATTCTAACGTAGTTTATGTATAGCCCATTCATTGGTATAGACCCTTGTGGAACCCACAAGATAAAGTCTTGCGCTGTTATAGGCTTTTTGAACTTTACATCTGTTACTCCGCTAGCGTCAAAAGTAAAGTCTGCAACTTTTTCTCCAGCGCTAGGATCGTTCTTGGAATTTGCAATCAAATACCCATGTCCGCCCGAAGAGCGAATCGAAACAACAAATCTGTATGCTTCTTGAGGCTGAGTTAAGTGCATGTAGTAGCCGTAGCCGCGCTGATTGCCCGTATCTTCCAAGAATTGCTGAATATCTATAGGGTAAGGCGTGTTGTTAGTAGGCATTTTAGGCGGTGGTACTTGCTTTACTTTCTTGCGTTTATTTTGTTTCTTATGCTTGTTTTTAAAGATTTTATTATCCTTATTGCTCTTATTCTTTTCGCCAGCCTTCTTTTCGCCAGCCTTACTCGTATTGTTCTTATTTGGTTGCTTTTCTTTAGATGAATCGCTTTTATCTTCCGAAAGAACACCTTGACTTCCAAAAGGCACATTTTCAACACTTTGCGAATCCCAAGAATTAGATTTTGCAAAGTTTGATGGCGCTTCGTGAGAGTTAAAAAGACTATGCAAAGATATTGCAAAAACAACAACTACCAGCAATGCAACAATGCCAATAGCTAAGACTTTTGTAGAAAGTCCTCCAAAAATCTTTGCATCTGCAATGTCTACATTGTTTTGACCAGAAGATTTCTTTGCTTTTAAGTCGTCTTGATGCTCGTGAGGCTGGAAGCTAGGAGGCATGGATGAGTGAGACAATAATCCAGTATTTTGGCTGCTATAATCGCCATATTCCTCGTTTTCTAGCTCCTCTTCTCGCAACGCTCTAGCGGATTCTTCGCCAGGAGCAACAAAACGCCCATTGCTGTCTACAACAGGCACTCTTCCTGTTGATTCGGCTTCTAATGGCAAGATTTGCGGCTTAGAAAGCAACTCCGTGTGCCTTGTGTTACTGCTTAGAAGGTCTTCAAAGTCGAATCTTCTAGGCATTAGTGGCGAAGATAAGTCATCTTTTTGTGAATAATCGTTTCCAGAAGTTAGCGAGTCTAAAGCGTTTAACGCGCTTTTATTGCCATTTTCTTTTGCGTACGAGTCGTTTGTAGAATCATTGCCAATGTTTGTATTCTTGCTATTCTCGTTATTTTTATTATTTTTATTTTCGCCAACCTTATTCTCTTCGCTTGCTTGCGATTTATCGGTTGAATAGCCAGGGAAACTTGTGTATGTTGAAGACAAATTGTGGAAAATTGAATCATCGGCGTCTAGCTCAGTTGGAGCTAAAATATTCGCCATTTCTGCTGCAGCAATATCGTGGAAGTCGTAGTCTGTTCCAGTTGAATCGGACTCTGGTAAAGAATCAAGTTTTTTCTCAGAATTATCACCATTTCTTTTTAGCAAAGCGCTCAATGCACCAATGGTTTTGCTTGCATTTTTAAGACCAGTATTTTTAGCGTTTTTGCCAAACTTGTTAGGCTTTTCGTCTTCATTTTTTATTGATAAATCACTTGAATCTAAAATACCAATAGATTCTTGACTTGATAATTGGTTTTCAAGCAAATCTTCGTTCTTAGATAATCCTTCTGGAAAATCAACAAGATCTTCGTCTTTGCAAGGTAAAAGTAGTGCTTTTTGAATAGAAGATTCGCTTGCATCGTTGTTAAGAATAATATCTTTTTCGCTAAGCTTTTTAACAGGAGTATATGTGCCTAAGAGTGCCAGAAGCTCCCCAATAGATGCCATTGGAATAATGCTTGAATCCTTAGCAGAAGAAAGGCCTCTTTTGCAAATCATAACAAATTCGCCAGGAACGCCGTCTGCAAGTCTAGAAACGTTAAAAACTGTGTTATTTTGCTTGTATCCTGTACGAGTAAGAAGAGCATATAAAAGTGCGGAAAGCTGATGTGTTGCAATGTTTTCTATACTTTGTGGCAAGTCTTTAGACTGTTCTTCGTTTTTGTTTTGATTGTCGCTCTTGTCTTGCGAATCCTGTGCGTCTTGCTTATTTTTAGTATTCGGCTTATCTTGTTTGTCTTGCGAATCTTGCTTTGAATATTCAACAGTAACGTCTTTTAGTAGAGGGCTTATTGGCGCGCAAGCTAGCTCTACTCCATTATTTGTGATTCTTACTGTGTTTGTTGAAATAGCATAATGAGTTATTCCAGATGCAAGAAGTTTGCTAAGTGCATTTGCTGCTTCGGCAACAATAGAGCGTATAGCTTCGTAGCTAAGTGTAGAGCTATGTGATTTTATGTAGTCGTCTACAGTTATTCCAGAATCCAACTCAGTTATAATAATTGCAACGTCATCTATGTTGTGAATTTTTAGAACTGGCGTAAATTTGCGGATTCTAGATAGTGCAAGAGTAGAAGATATTGTGTTTACTTCGGGAAGGAATCTACGGTCGCGCACAATAAAGAGCTGGCAATCTCTAGCAAGTATGCGGTCGCTAGCTTTCCATACTTGAACGCCTGCTTCTTCTCGCAAAGGTGATATTAGAGCATAGCGATTAAGTATAATATCTCCCAACTGAGGTTTCATCTACTCCCCGGCTTCCTACATGAGTAATGAATATGCGTAAATAATAAATCCCATCAATTATTGTAATTGAAGAATTTAGTAAAACGCTCCTTATTTTGCAATTATTGTTGTTTATTTATTTTGATTTAATTATTGCTCACTGTGTTGATTTATGATTATCAACTTGTATTGTGACGATTATTGTTGACTATTGTGGCCTTTTATTGCACATTATGCACTGTTTTTGCCTATTTTTGAACGAACAATGCGAGACGAATTATTTTTGTTGCCATTTTTGCCGCTGCTTTCGCTGCTGTTTTTGGCATTACTTTTTACATTACTTTTAACAGCATTTGCGCGCTCAAGATTTAGCAAGAACGACCATTTTACGCCGATTTTTTTAAGAATTGGATTAATAATAATCGCCAATTCGCTTGTTCTTAAAAGCAAAAGAGTAGATACGTAAACGATTACAAGAATAATAGTTATAATTGCGCAAACAAAAATCGCAAGCAACCATCGATTAACACCACGAAGCTTTGGTGAATCTAAAGAAATCCACTTGTAAATAAATTCTCTAGTCAAAATTCCAACAACAATAGAAACAATCGAAGCCGCAATCACCTTTATGTGAGTAACAATAAGCTGCTTATCGTCTAAATTATTGTTAAAACGAGACCTAATCATTTTAACAAGCGCAGGGAAAGTAAGAATGTAGCTAAATGATGCAGCTGCTGCTAAAGCGCTAACCCAGTAGTTTGGTGGAAGGAACTTTATGCAAGAAAACACAATAACAAGCTCTACGCAAAGTTGCGCTGCACAAAACATAAATGGATGCTTTCCGTCTTCAAAAGCGTAGAATGTGCGTTGAATAATCAAATAGGCGCTAGATAGTGGCAAGCCAATCGAAAGCATCATAAGCGGATCCGCCATTAAGTATGCTTCTTTTATGCTAATTGAAGGCAAAAGAGCCAAAGAGATAGGCATTGGAATAACAATAAAAGCAACGCTAAAGAAGCACATTAAAATGCTAACGCTTCTAATGCAGGAGCTTAAATCTGCGCGAACTGTAGATAAATCGTGTTGTGCAATCGACTTGGAGATCTTTGGAAAAACAGCGGTTGCAACCGATACAGCTATAAGCGAATATGGCAGAATAAACATTGTGTATGCGTTTTGAAAAGTGGCGTTTCCTGCAACATCAAATTGGCTTAATCCCAATGTTTCTTCGGCTATAGAAGGTGCGCTTGTTGTTATGTGAGTTGTAGCCATTGTAGAAAGCTGACTAACAGCCACTATTGCAAAACTCCAAGCTGCAACAGGTCCCATAGAGCGCAAGCCAATGCCACTAATGCCAAAACTTGGCTTATACTTTAATCCGATTTTTTTAAGAGGAATAAACAAAACAAGTGCTTGAGCTGCAACGCCTAAAGTCCAAAAGCCTGCAGTTAAAAGCATTGTAGTGTTGTTCCAAAAATGCGCAGGCTGTCTACTTGCCTTTCCAAAAATCGCAATAAACACGCCAAATCCCGTGCAACTAACAATGTTTGCAGCAACCGAGCTCCAAGCATACATTGCAAATTTGCCTTTAGCAGCCAGAACTTGGCCGAGTACGGTATAAAGGCCGTAGAAGAATATTTGAGGCATACACCATAGCGTAAAAGCGTTTGTAAGTGCAATCATTGCTGGGTTTGATCCAACGTAAAGCCATGTTAAAACAGGTGTGGCAATCGCCATTAAAGCGGTTACGCCTAAAAGCAGAATAATAGCAAATGTTATTAGCTTATTTAGCCTATTTTTTGCATCTTGTTTTTCTAGAGTCTTAACGATTTGTGGAACAAGAACAGCATTGAAAATTCCGCCAGAAACAAGCGTATAAATAAGCTGAGGAATCATAGACCCAGCCTGGTAAGCGTTTGCTGCCAAACCAGTTGTGCCAAGGGCTGCGGCGAGCAAAATTGTTCTAATCTGGCCAGTGATTCTAGAAGCGGCTGTGCCGCTTGCCATTATAATCGAGTTGCGGCCTACTGAATTCATTCGTCTGGATCCTTTTTACGATTAAACTGCCTGAAAAGCCCAAAAGCTCCAAGTGCAAAAGCAAATATTATAATAATCGTACCGCTTTTATCGCTGATTTGCAGCGTGCTTGTGATTGCCGTCTCTTTAGTGCTACTAAAAACGTTGTGGTTTCTATCTTCTAGAGCAAAAGTGGCTTTAACTTTGCTAGATGTTGTAGATCTAAGTGGCAAAATCACCTGGGATTCGCTATTTGCTGCGATTTTAACTGGTGTTTTTCTTCTAGTTACTATTTCCATAGAATTGGTATACGCAGTTAAATATACGCTAATCGGGTATGGGTTTGTGTTGCTGATTGTAATCGGCATGGTTGCTGTTTCGCTTACAAGAGTAACGTCTTTTGGAGGAATAATATTTATTCCAGAAATGAGCATTTTAGCCAAATCGTGAGTGCCGTTTTTGGTTTGTGTCTGCGATTCGCTAGCGCTACTGTTTGATTTGCTAGCACTATTTAACGTATTATCTAGCTCTCTTTGAGCCATTGCGTCAAAAAGTTTAATAAGATTTTCACTCCAGATTTTGCTATTTTGATTAATTTTTAGCTTTGCGTTTTGCTTTGCAAGAGATTGAGCATCTGATTCGCTGGTTTTATGGTTATTAAGCTCATTTTGATCAAGAATGCTGTTTATAAATTGGTTTACTAGCATTCTATCGGAAGCTAGTTGGCTAATCTTAGCTTTGCTTGCGATTAATGATTTTCCTTCGATTGCACTCGCCTTAGGAACTGGGCTATATCCAAGGTGCTCTTTAGTAATCGCTTTTGAGTGTGTTAAAGAATTTATATCTAGAAGACTAATCCAAGGCGATTTTTCTAGAATGCTTACAACTGATTCAATTAAAGGTATAGAAGAATCTGGGCTAAACGTTAGTAGCAAATGCCTAGGCATATAAGGCTGTTCCATCTGGTAGAAGGCGCTTTGTGCTGCAAGTCTGTTTAGAAGTCCTGCGCTAGTAGTTTCTGCTGCCGATTGAGCGCTTGTAAAATGTCCATTTATTAATTCGTTAAGCGTTTCTTGGCAAGAAAGCACTTTTACGCTTCCCGAAGATGTTTGAACCTCGTAAACACCATTTTTTGCGGCAAAACGGTTTGCTAGAGGGTCGAATCCGCTAGTGGCCACTACTGTTTTGTATCCGTTTGCGGCAGCCTTCTCTAGTGCGCGTAGAGTCCATTTTTCGCCTGTTTGAAAAGCGTAGGAATCAAGATTTAGTGGCTTTGTTGTTGAATTTTCTAATACAGATGATTTTTTGCTCCAAGAATCTGAGTCAATTCCAGCTAGTTTATAAGAAACATGATTTTCAGATTCCGCATACCTGCTTATGTTAAAACCGTTATTTTGCATAAATACGGAAGGCGTAAATGTTGGTTCACTAAATTTAAGAGTGTTTGGGTCTGCTATTGTTTGCAACTTTGGATGCTTTTGAACAAGATTTATCAAAGAAGTAATGCGCTTAATGCTGCTTTTACTAAGTCTGATTTTTCTGTTAGTTGTGGAGCCTGTTGTAGAGCCTGTTGTAGAGCCTGTTGTAGAGCCTGACAAATCTTCTTGCGATTCACTAATGGCGTTAATAGAAGGAGAAATATTGTGCTTGCTAATGTTAAAACGCCAATCGGAAGATTTTGCGATTATTGGCATTAGTAAAGTCACATTAATTGGTGGAGTCTGAACGTTTTTAATGCCAATATTTGCTCGAGTTACAAACGATTTAACAGAATAATAATGCTTAAAATCTAAAGAAGAATACGTTATTGAAACAGGTTTTGGACCCCAATAAATAATGTTTGAAAGATTTTGACTGTTTGCATCAACGTCGATTTGCGCGCTATAGGATTTTCCGCTTTCAAGCGCTGGAACACTAACTTCGCCTATTAGTTGAGGCGTTGGAATCCTAGACTCGGCTTGGCTCCATTTTTGCAAGTCGGTTCTAGACATAAAAGTGTACCAAGGGTTAAAAGTGACTTGAATTTTGCCTTCTGGAAAATCTTTAGAACTGTTGTTTTTAAGCAGAAGACTAATGTGGTATCCGCTTTTATCTGTAAGAATCGAAGTTGACTTTACGATTTTTAGCGAGATTCCTTTGGATTTTGTGTTATACAAAGAGTAGGAGCTTAGGGAAGACTGATTAGCATACGCGATTTTTGGTGCGAAGAAAAATGGGAAAATCGCAAGCAAGAGTGCCATTAGAACTGTGGTTACGCAAAGTCTTAAAAACGCGTTTTTTTGCGACTTACGCAACTGGTTTTTTGAAAAATCAATCACATTAATCACGTTAGTAACGTTAATCACGGTTTTGCCGCCTATTCGCCTTTTTAGCATACATCCATGCTATTTTTCGTTCGTTTGGGTAGCTCAAAATGTCGTTAAGGTTCTTAAAATCAACCCAAATCGCGTCTTCTGCTTCGTGATCTGGGTCTCCAAGAACAGATAATTCGCCGCTAACATACTTAAGCGCAAAGTGGTGAACAAGTTTATGCACACGCTGGCTTGTTCCAGTAAACCAGTAGTCGATAGTTGCAATTGAATCAACAACTTCGCCAAGAATACCCGTTTCTTCGCGAATCTCTCTAACTGCTGTTTGTTGCGGTGTTTCGCCTTTTTCAATATGGCCTTTTGGCAAGCACCATTCCATGTGTCCACTTCGCGAATGTCGTGCTATAACCGCGACACGCCCAAGAGAGTCAAAAACTAATCCTCCAGCGGAATATTCTCGAACAATAGGCAAATCCTGTGCGTCTAGAGAAGCAAAAGTTTTAGGGCCGTCATTAACTCTTCTTTGAGGCATTAATGCAGGAGAAGGAGCATTAATAGAAGATATTTGCTGCCTGGATTCCGTTATATTAACATGAATGTTTTCAACAGTGTAGCTGCCTGAAAAGCCCGAAATATCAACAAAAATCGACTCCTCTTCTTCGGCTTGTTGCGGTTGAATTTTGCTTTTCATTCTAGCAACATCAAGAGGAGTGACTCGGATGCTTGGAGTGTTTTGGGTATGATTATCCGAGGCTCTGGCGAGCATGCGTCTTAAGTCTTTCGGAGTAACCATACACTCCACCTTACTCAATCCGCTGTGCATTGGGGTAACGGTATGCTGGAATGTAGTTTGATTTTTGCTGAAAGGGTGTTTTTAAGCGTGTCTGTGAACTTTGAAGTTTGGCCAGAAGCCATAGAGTTGGGTAAATTATTTGCCGATCACAATTACGAGTTGGCGCTTGTTGGCGGTCCTGTGCGAGACATGCTTTTGCATAGAGTTTCGCACGATCTTGACTTTTGCACATCTGCTAAGCCAGAAGAGTTTGAGTCACTTCTTAGGTCTTGGGGTCATGACGGTTTTTGGGACATGGGTCGAAAGTTTGGCACGCTTGGAGCTTTGAAGCGCAGAAAAGACGGAACCGAAGTAAAAGTAGAGATAACAACTTACAGATGCGATGCTTATAATCCAGATTCCAGAAAGCCAGAAGTAAAATATGGCGATACTTTGGAAGGTGATCTTTCTAGACGCGATTTTACTGTAAACGCAATGGCTTTGCGCGTGCCAAGTCTAGAATTTGTGGATCCATTTGGCGGAGCAAGCGACTTATCTAAAGGTATTTTGCGAACTCCGGTAGACCCACGTCAATCTTTTGACGACGATCCTTTAAGAATGATGCGTGCTGTTCGCTTTGTTGCTCAACTTGGTTTCACTATTGAAGCAAGCACGGCTGAGGCCATTTTGAGCATGGTTTCTAGATTAGATATTGTTTCTGCGGAGCGCGTTCGCGACGAAATAACAAAGATGCTTCTTTCGGCAAATCCGCGCGCAGGAATTGAAGCAATGGTTGATTCTGGTATTGCAGATAGGGTTTTGCCAGAAATTCCTGCTTTGCGCTTAGAAATCGACGAGCATCACAGGCATAAGGATGTTTTTGAGCACACAATGATGGTTCTTGAGCGCGCAATAGCGCTTGAAACAGATGACGAAGGTGCGGTTCCTGGGCCAGATTTAACTTTGCGACTTGCTGCTCTTTTGCACGATATTGGTAAGCCGCGCACTAGAAAGTTTGAAGACGGCGGAAAAGTTAGCTTCCATCATCACGATATTGTTGGAGCTAAAATGACTCGAAAGCGCATGAAAGCTTTGCATTTTGACCATCATATTATTGACGATGTAAGCGAGCTTGTGAATTTGCATTTGCGATTCCACGGCTACGTAGACGAGCCTTGGACGGATTCTGCAGTTAGAAGGTATGTTAAGGATTCTGGGCATTTGTACGAGCGTCTAAATCGCCTAACGCGCGCAGATGCTACTACTCAAAACAAGCGCAAGTCGCTTATGTTTGAGCATGCGATGGACGAGATGGAAGATCGCGTACGCGAATTAAAAAAGCAGGAAGATTTTAACGCAATTCGTCCAGACTTGGATGGCAATGAAATCATGAATCTTCTTGGCCTAGAGCCTGGACCGATTGTTGGGAAGGCATACAAGCACATGTTGGAATACAGACTAGATAATGGTCCTGTAGAGCACAGTGTTGCTGTTGAAGAGCTTAAAAAATGGTACGAAAGTCAAGCTGAATAAAGCGAATCACGCAAAGCGTCTATATAAGCGTCTATACAAGCTAGAATACTACTGAATAGGCTTGTGGTTTGCAGCTTTTGGAAGATTCTTAATTGTGTTATACGCTGCGCAGCCTCTAATCTCGTTAATCGTAGCTCCAGCAGCAGGAACGTCGGTTTTAGGACGAAGATTGCTAAAAGTGGTTCCTAAAACAATGTCAATAAGCTTATCTTGACGGTCGTCCATGCGCAAAATAGCGTCCTTAAAATTGGCAACTAGTGTATAAGCTTCGTTAATCGACTGTTTTCCAAAATAGATTGTTGTGCGCTTAACGCGTGTTTCGCTATTTCCAACTTCGATTAAGTTAAAACCGCGATTTCTAAGGCCTTCCCCGACTGCTCGCGCGAATCCGCGGAATTTTGTTCCATTTAGAACGCGTATAGAAACAGCACGATTATCTATATAAGACGCTTTATTTTCGTCTTTGTTTTTTACAGCACAAGGCGCTTGAACGCCATAGTTTGGGTCGACTTCTGGAGTTCTAGGAGCACCAATTCCAAAAAGATGAGATTGCACAATAAGAGCTAGAACAAATGCAATTGCAACTCCGATTGCAACAGACGATAGCACAAATCGTTTTCTTTGATACATGAACTCTCTTCGGGCTAGTCGCTCGTCGTAAAACTGCGTCATGCTAACTTCCGATCTGTGCTGTGTGCTTGTATTGTGCGCATTGTGCGTGCATATGCGTATGCATAAGTGTTAGCTATTTTACTTACTATGCATGACGGCGTTTATAAGCGTATTTTAACTGTTAAAAGTTTTAGACAGAGCTAAAAATTCGTCGCAAGTTAAAGTTTCGCCTCGTCTTGTTGAATCAATCTTAGAAAGTTCGTAGGCTTCTTTAGAAACAATGCTCTTTAGTGCTGCGTTTAGCGTTTTTCTTCTCTGCTGGAATGCCGCATCAATAATCTTAAACACTTTTTCTTTTTCTTGCTCGCTGCCTTTTGGATTATCGTTTCTCTTAAAGTACACTAGCGCGGAGTCAACGTTTGGAGCAGGCCAAAATACGTTTCTGCCAATCAAACCAGCTTTTTGAGCAGTACCGTACCATGCCAACTTTACGCTTGGAGTGCCATACGTTTTATTGCCAGGCTGCGCGCATAAGCGATCTGCAACTTCTTTTTGAACCATTACAAGAAAGCTTGTAAGATTATCGAATTTTTCTAAAAGAGTAAGAATAATCGGTGTTGCAACGTTGTATGGAAGATTTGCAACAAGCGTAAAGTGCGCCGCTTTTGCTAAATCGGGAACGTCTTGAGCATTTACCTCTAACGCGTCTTTAAGAATCACATTAAACCGTTCTAAAGCATTAGGCATAAACTCTTTAACAGTTTTTGGCAAACGCTTAGCAAGATGCGGATCTATTTCTACAGCAGTAAGATTTGCGCCCGCTTGAAGAATCGCAAGTGTAAGAGAGCCAAGACCAGGGCCTACTTCCATAACAAAATCGTTTGAATTAATTTTTGACGCAGCAACGATTTTTTTAACTGTTCCTGGGTCAATAACAAAATTTTGACCAAACTTTTTTGTAGGCGTAATGCCCTCTTGTGCTGCGATTGCGCGAATATCAGCTGCTCCAAGAAGACGGCCTTGTTGATTTTCAATATTATCTTTCGTCAATTTAATACCATCCAAACTTTAATACCATCCAACTTCTTGTGAATGCTTCCATGCTTCGCTAGGATTTCCGTATTTACTTCTAATGTAACTAAGGCCCCACGTTATTTGTATTGACGCGTCTTCGTGCCAGTTTGCTCCCGCGCTCGCCATTTTATCTGCTGGAAGTGATTGCGGAATTCCGTACGCGCCAGAGCTTTTATTTTCTGCGTTCCAACGCCAATTCGATTCTTTTGTCCACAATTTAACAAGATCTTCCCACATTGCTCCAGTCCAACCAAGTTGTGCGCATGCTGCTTGAGCATAAAGTTTTGCTTGTTCGGGCGTTGCATGAACCATGCCGTTTGGGTTATCTGCAGGAGCTGGGGCAGGTGCGGGGGCAGGTGTTTGTTTTATAGCTTGTGAAGTTTCATCGGTTTGCTTAGAATTTTGCTGATTGTTGTTATTATTTTGTTGAGTATTTTGATTTTGCGCGCCCTGTTGTGCGCTCTTGTTTTGTGTATTTTGTTGATTCGTGTTTGTTTTTTGCGATGGAGTTTGATTAGTTTGACTATTTGGTTTCTTGTTTTCTTCTTGTTTATTGATTCGTTTGCTTGGCTTAGATTCGTTTTGTGTTCTAGGAGTATACTTTGCGCCAATTGCAACAATTTGATCAATCGACGGCTTAACAATTGACTGCTTTATTAGCGTTGCACTTTGAGCTTTGCCATCCACATAAGTCACGTTATACAAATCTATGCGCTCGCCATTTGCGCCAGCTTGTTTAATAACTCTAGCTCCGATTGCAAGACTTGAGTCGTTTACGTTTATAGTGCTAAATGGAATAACAACGTTTCTAGATTCTTTTCCATGCGTTACTCTAAGAATGCGAAGCAAAGTTTTTCCATTTTCTTCGCTAACAGTTACTTGGTCTTCTTTTCCTAAGACTATTCCTAAAGAATCAAGAATTGAGCTTGCTGGCAGTGTTCCGTCTGGAACAACTCTTGTTTTGTTATCGCAAATAACTGTGACTGGTCCTTTTTTGTTTATAGAAAGTCCACCAGTAAGCTTGTTATAAATGTTTTGCAAATTAACAGTTATTTTTGCAGCATGATCTGCGTTTGCTTGGAAGAATCCGATTAATTGATCAATGCTTGTTGCAACAGTCCAAAATGGTATTGTTACACCGTCTACTGTAATGGATGTTTGATAAGCGCTTCTAACGGTAACAGTTGCGTGATCTGCTAACATGTCTCCCGAAGTACTAATAACTTGGTCGTGTGTTTTAACTGGTACTTTTTGTTCTTGTAGAAGTCTTTGTGTAGTAGATGCATAAGTTGTTACTACTTTAGTTTTGCCGTTTATGATTAAAGCAATAGATTTACGCGCAGAAAGTGCAAAAATCCCAGTGCTAGAAATAACAAGAGCTAGAACGCATATAAAAACGCGTAGTCTTCTCATTATTACAAACCGCTGAGGCGTCCATCTGCGTGCCATTCAACCTCACTTTCAATGCAAAACTGAATTTTAATTATAGCAATGATTACAATCAGCCAAAAATAAGACTATAAGCATATGATCTAACTCATTAAAAATACGTTAAGAAGAATCAGTCTTAAATTATAAAACTATAAAACTATAAAAGGTAAAGGGGGGCAGGAGAGAAGGGGATTTGTCCTGCCCCCATGAGGAGGAGCTGGTTGGGGGACGCTCCATCCTCATGCTCGGAAACCCTGAGTTGGGGGAAGGTTCCCGAGAACTTACTCAAGCGAAGTAATCAGCATAAAGTATTTTTGTAAGCTTTACGATTCATCATAAAATAAATCTATTTATAATTTATTATCTTATTATTGTTATTGTAAATTTACTAAAAACTTTTTATATGCTTATGACTCATAATATGCATACAAGTGGATTTTTATAATTTAGACCGTTTTTGTTATGCAAAACGCCTATAAAATGGAGCCTCCTGCCGGGATCGAACCGGCGACCTGCCGCTTACAAGGCGGCCGCTCTGGCCATCTGAGCTAAGGAGGCGAGTTCTTGCACGCTAGTTAAAAATCTTCGCGAGCAAAACATTGATTAGTGTATCAGCACCCGTTGCCAAGTGCAACTTTTGGAACCAACACACTAATCAACAAGAACTAGTCAAGAGGATTTGGCTGATCTTTATCTGTTACCTTTGGCATAACACCTTCAACTCCAACCTTAGACTTGTCTAATCCAATAGACTTAAGAATTGCATCTGGAGTACTAAGCTTATTCTTACTAACCGCAACCATATCTAGCAACTTTCCGTTGATAGTGGTTGTTGGCGTTGTCATAGCTCCCTTATTCGCTCCACTAACATTCCACAAAGCCTTGCGATTTGGTGTATCGGCATTAATAGCGTTTTGCCAATCAAGATAATTTCTGTTGAATGCTTTGTTTGCCACTTCTTCGCTAACGCCCGCGTTTATGGCTTGCTCAATCAGCTTTTTGTTGCTAACAGGCTTGTAGTCGTCGCCTTCTTCTGGCTGGAAGTCTTCTGCAAAAATGTTGTTAATAAATTGAAGTAAGTGCGAAGGATTGTCGTCGTTAGAAGAAATGTATGCGATTGCGCCAGTTACGCGTGTTGAATAGTGGTCGCTAGAAATTCTATCCAAGAACGACATTGGGTGAATCTCAAGGTTGATTTGGCCGGCTTTCATCATTGCAATAAGCATTTGATCGGAATCGCGATTAAAATTACCGCATCCTGGGCACAGAGGATCGGCATAAACCGCTATAGTCGGAGCGTTTGGAGCCGTTGTGTTATAGCCGTTTTTGCTGATTAAAATTCCGCCTTGTTCGTTTGCGTACTTAGGCTTTTGATTAGTCGTAAGATTTTTAACAGCTCGTCTTGCTTGTTGAGCTTGCTCGACATTCTTTTGATTTTGCGCATTAGTGGCGTTAAGAGCTGTAATTCCAATTGCTGCAATCATGCCAATTAAAATGACAACAACAACAATTCCAACGATTGTTTGTTGGCGTAATTCTTTAGCTTTGCGCGCTTGAAGATTTTGATTTGATTGATTTTGCGCGCTTTTGCTACTGTTAGGCATGCCTATCCTTCCCCTGATTTTTACAAATAACATACATAAGTAAATTAATCTAAAAGAATAGTTTAGATTACGGTATCAACGGGCTTAATCGCCATCGGTTGCTTGCGATTTTCCCGCGCCGCAAATGGCCCCTGCTCCAACGGCGAATATTTTAGTTTTACCTAATATAAAAGAAATAATCCATCCTGCAATAAATCCAATAATGTATCCAATTGAAGTTGGCGAACAAATATCTGGAGTGTATGTTGGTAAAATCACGCTAATTGACCAAACTTGAACTTTGATTAATTGGCTAGATGCGTGGATTAAAATTGGGTACACGTATGCTCCAATAACTCCTGCTATTGCAAGAGTTATAACTTTTTTAATCGAGTATGCTATTGCTTTAATAAAATGCCACGGTATGCTAGCGATTCTTATGAATACGTCTTTTCCGCCAACGGATTCGTTCGCGCGTTTTCTGCGTACGCTTGAGCAAACATTGTATCCGATTGTTGCTGTAATTAGCATAAAAATAAGATTTGCTGCAAGCGCATCTATTGGAGAAATCGCAGCTAGTAAGCTTGCAAGAGTAAGGAATATAGCCGACGCCACTCGCCCGCGAAATAAGTATTTATTTACATTTGGATGCGGATTTTCGTCTGTATTGGGCAGCACAGCAATTTCGGGCGCTTGTTCTGGATTGTTTGCGACTTGTTCCGTCTCTGCAACTTGTTCTGGGTTGTGCGCGTAGACTTTGGTAATAGATGTGCTAGTGGCGTCTAGCAAAGATGTTGGCGCGGAATCTATTAAATCCGATTCTGTAGAGTGTAATAAAGTTGTGTTGTCAACATTCTTAGAACCCCACATTTTTCTAGGGTTTTCTGGAAGTTTTTTTGTTTGAAAAGTCGTGTTAAAATCGTGAGTTTTGGCATTATTAGGTACAGTTTCTCCACTAAAGCTGTTCTCAAAAGGGTAGCTTGAATCCTGCCAGTCTGTAGGGTTCATGGCATCTTGGAAAATTGCGTTTTCAAGCTGTTCTGGAGTGCATCGCTCGCTTCTTTTAGGATTCAATGCGCTTTTGAACGCTTGCATTGTTCTTATTGGAAGGCCATTAAGATTTGCGTTCCCAGATGCTGCTCTTTCTAAAACTGCCATTATTGGCTTGGTTCCAAAAACAGGCTTTCCTGTTGCTGCAAAAGCTAAAACGGCAGCTACGCTCCACCAATCTGTAAGTTCGCTCGATTCTCCGCCTTCGATGATTTCTGGGGCAATAAATCCTGGTGTTCCCATTACAAGGCCAGTACGCGTAACATGCGATTCGCCCTGCCCCATAGATATTCCAAAATCAACTAAAATGGGGCCTGTAGTGGAAATCATTATGTTTGTAGGCTTAATATCTCGGTGAATTATGCCAGCACCATGAACAGCTTTTACGGCATCGATTAGTTTGTGCGCAAGTCGTTCTAAATCGCCACCAACGTATGGGCCGTTAATTGCAACGTCTTCTTTAAGATTGTGGCCGTCAATAAGTTCTGTGACTATAAAAGCGATTGAAGCATCAAGCTCCATGTCTACTATTGAGCACACGCCTTCGTGGTGTATTTTTTGCAAAGCTAGAGCCTCGCGCCTAAGTCTAAGTCTCGCTTGCTCTTGCGGATTGCTAACTTCGGCAGACTCCAAACTATCATCTTCGTTTTCTAGCATTGATGCGCGCAAAATCTTCATTGCGTAAAAATGGCCGCCGTCGTCTTGCACTCGCCAAACGGAGCCCATGGCGCCGCCACCTAGTCGCTCAATCAGCGTGTATCCGCCAACATTTTGGCCAGAGCGCAAGTCAAACATGCTCACATCTTCCATAATGCATTATGTTAGTGTGCAGCTATGCCAATTTGTTTTTTAACACTAAACACGCGATTTTATAAACAAATGTTTATATATCTACTGTAAAAGTAATCATGTTTATAAGCCTTTGTTTATGAGTGATTTTTATACTCGACACGCCGAAGTGTTAGAAAATACTGTAATTTTGCTGTTTTTACTGAATAAACATGATATATTAAATCATGGCTCAACGAAGAGAACCTTCAATGAACCATGTAAGTAAATGTGGACGATTGACGCCGCCGATGTAGGACTTGGGGTCTTGAGTGCACACCCTTCACAACGGATCGTTCGGCACGTACCTGCCGATGAAAGGAAAATATCATGGCAGAAGTTGTATTTGATCATGTAACTCGAATCTACCCAGGCAACGATAAGCCTTCGGTTGATGATTTGAACATGACTATTAAGGATGGCGAGTTCCTTGTACTCGTTGGTCCATCTGGTTGCGGTAAGTCCACAACGCTGCGAATGTTGGCTGGCTTGGAAGAGGTTAACAAAGGTCGCATTCTTATTGGTGGTCAAGACGTTACTACAATGCAGCCAAAAGATCGCGATATCGCAATGGTGTTCCAGAACTACGCATTGTATCCACATATGACTGTTGCAGACAACATGGGCTTTGCTCTTAAGATTGCAGGCGTAAACAAGGAAGAAATCCGCAAGCGCGTTGAAAAAGCTGCTGAAGTTTTGGATTTGACTGAGTACTTGGATCGTAAGCCAAAGGCTTTGTCTGGTGGTCAGCGTCAGCGTGTTGCAATGGGTCGCGCAATTGTTCGTGAACCAAAAGTCTTCCTTATGGATGAGCCTCTTTCTAACCTTGATGCAAAGCTTCGCGTACAGACTCGTACGCAGATTGCAGCATTGCAGCGTCAGCTCGGCGTCACTACCCTTTACGTGACCCATGATCAGACTGAAGCTTTGACAATGGGTGACCGCATTGCTGTTATTAAGCTTGGCGTTTTGCAGCAGGTTGGCGCTCCAACCGAGCTTTACGATCGACCAGCAAACGTGTTTGTTGCAGGCTTCATTGGTTCCCCATCTATGAACATTAACCAGCATCCAGTGGTTGATGGCAAGGCTCAAATTGGCGAAGATTCCATCACTCTTCCAGCAGAAGCTGTTGATAAGCTTACGGAAGAAGATAAGGGTCAGATTATTGTTGGCTTCCGTCCAGAAGATGCAAGCTTGGCAACTTCCGACGATCCAAACGCCTTCTCCTTAAAGGTTGTAAA
Organism: Gardnerella sp. c12Ub_1; assembly: GCF_055804375.1. Classification (NCBI taxonomy): domain Bacteria; kingdom Bacillati; phylum Actinomycetota; class Actinomycetes; order Bifidobacteriales; family Bifidobacteriaceae; genus Gardnerella; species Gardnerella sp. c12Ub_1. Next base: position 1,150,731 of record NZ_JANUZC010000001.1, read on the forward strand.
CGTGGAAGATCTTGGCTCCGACGGTTACATCTACGGAAACATCATCACCGATGGATCTCCAGAAGAAGCATCTACAATGATGAGCGATCAGAACAAGCTCACAACGATTCGCGTGAACCCACGTGCGCTTCCAAAGGTTGGTGACGTTGTAAAGATTAAGATTGATCCATCCAAGATGCACCTGTTTGCACCTTCTACAGAGTTGCGTTTGAACTAGCGTTTTCTTGGGCACTTGCTTTTGCTTTAAGTGCCCAAGATTTCTGTATAAGGGTATGGCGGGGTTCGCTAGGCGAGCCCCGTTTTCGCATGATTTAGCTTATTTTAGTTTGTAGCTATATTTGCATTTATTCACATTTGGTTATTAGCGTTCATCTTTACGGGTAGACTAGATTTTATGGAATGGAACGATACTCCTTCAATGGATCCGCGTGCTGCGCAAGCAACATCGGTTTCTGCGCTTAGTGAGACTGTATCTTCTGCGGAACCGCCAGCATTGAAGATTACTGCTGCAAGCTCTAATCCTCAAATGTTTATGCTTCCGTGGGAGCTTCCATTATCTCAATGGCCTACGAATCTTTTTGTAAACTTGCCGCGCGGTATCTCTAGGCACGTTGTGCGTTTTGTGCACGTAGGCGACGAAGTGTACGCAATGAAGGAGATTACTCGTCAAGTCGCTGAGCGCGAATATGAGCTTTTAAGACGTTTGCGCAAGCTGGAACTTCCAACAGTTAAGCCTATAGCGGTTGTTGCTGGTAGAAAAGATAAGAATGGTGAGCCGCTTGAAGCAATGCTTGTTACTCGTCATCTTAAATTCTCACTGCCTTATCGAGCACTATTTGCTAGAACTTTGCGCCCAGATACTGCGGAGCGTTTGATTGATGCGCTTGCTGTGCTTATGGTTCGCTTGCATCTTTCGGGATTCTATTGGGGAGATGTTTCGCTTTCTAACGTTCTATTCTTGCGCGATGCCGACGCGTTTACTGCGTTTTTGGTGGACGCGGAAACTGGAGATTTGCACGGAAGCCTTACCGAAGGTCAGCGAGAATACGATATTGATTTAGCTCGCACAAATATAATCGGCGAATTAATGGATTTGAGTTCTGGCCAGCTTTTGCCTGGAGAAGTTGACGAAATTAGCATTGGAAACAGGCTTGTAGACAGATACCATTCGCTTTGGAGCACGCTTACAGACGTAGATAAGTTTAGCCCAGACGAAATGTGGCGTATTGAGCGCCGCGTGAATCGTCTTAACGAGCTTGGATTTGACGTAGACGAGCTTGAGATGAAGACTTCCGAAGATGGACGAAGAGTTTTGGTTAGACCGCGAGTTGTGGACGCTGGATACGCTTCTAGAAAGCTTTTGCGTTTGACTGGCTTAGATGTGCAAGAAAATCAAGCTCGTAGGCTTCTTAACGATTTAGATGCGTATCGCACTTCTACATGGCGTCAAGGCGAAGAGCTGGAGATTGTTGCTACAGACTGGATGCGCGAAGTGTTTGAGCCTACTGTTCGCATGATTCCGCCTGAGTTTAGGTCGCAAATCCAGCCAGCGCAGTTCTTCCATGAAGTTTTGGATCATCGTTGGTTTATGGCAGAGCGCGTTGGGCACGACGTTTCTATGCAAGATGCAGTAACAAGTTACATTAAGAACGTTTTGCCTCAATACAAGATGGATAAGCGCGTTTTGGCTGCGATTAATGCGGATGCGGATTCTGGCGTTGTAGATGACGAGTACACGTATTCCACGCCTGCGCCTGCAGCTGCTCCTGCCGCTGCAGCGAGTGATGACGATGACGAGTACGATCAAGACGCAAGTGTTTGGGCAAGCTGAGCTTTTGTGAGCTTTTGTGAGCATTTTTGTTTTGCTAGCGTTTTAAGAGATTCCTTACTTTGCATCTGTTTTGCATCTGCTTTACTTTTGTTTAGTGAAGTGTGGAATTATTCTCTTTGAAATGTGGAATAATTCGTATTTATTTTAGGAATTTTGTTAATTTCTTTTGTGAATGGTGATAGAATTTTCTTGTTAGTTGTCAATGATTGCCAACTAATCATAGTTATTTATCAATTAATCAAGGGAGATTATTATGTTAAAAGGTGTAGATTCTATAATTCCTCCAGCATTGCTGAAGGTTCTTTGCGAAATGGGCCATGGAGATGTTTTAGTATTGGCCGATGGAAATTTTCCAACTGAGTCTGTAGGAAAAGACGCTATAGTTGTACGCTGCGATGGTCATGGAACTTCGGAATTGCTAACTGCAATCTTAAAGTTGATGCCACTCGATCAATACACCGATAAGCCAGCTACACTTATGGAAGTTGTTCCAGGAGACCCTTGCGAAACTCCAATCTGGAAAGAATATGAAGATATTATTGCTAAATACGATAAACGTGGAGCAAGCACTTTAGGAACTCTTGAAAGATTTGCGTTCTACGATGAGGCAAAGAAGGCATATTGTGTTGTTGCCACGGGTGAGCGTGCTCAATACGCTAACATTATGCTGCGTAAGGGCGTGGTGTTTGCTGGAGAGTAGCGTAAATAGGTAAATAAGTTCATATTTATATGCTATTTATCTGTTATTTGCTTGTTATCTGTTTGTAGAGATATAGAAATCTAAGTGTTATAGCATAAAAGCACTGCATGCAACAAGATGATTTGGAATTTAAGAACCATCTGCTACGTGCAGTGCTTATTTTGTGCCCCCTGTGGGACTCGAACCCACAACCCAAGACTTAAAAGGACTCTGCTCTGCCAATTGAGCTAAAGGGGCAACAAATGCTTAGTGTACTACATTTTGTAGACTAATCCAACTTCTTTGATGTTGGCGTGTTAGTTTGCAAGTTGTCCTAATTGCATAAGCTTATCTTTGATTTGGCTTGCGGATGGCTCAACCATAAAGCTGCCGTCGCTAAAAGTCACAACAGGAATATGCTTCTGACCGCTAATCTCAACAGCTTTTTGAGCAGCTCCGTCTTCGGACTCAATATTGTGCCAAGTAAAAGCAACATTAAACTGGTTAAGCGCGGACTTTGCGCGAATGCAATCGCCACACCAATCGGCTCCGTAAACATTGACTAATGGCAAATTTTCCATAAACTATCACCCCAATTCAGTTTGATTGTAAAGTGGCCATTAAAGTGGCCATTAAAGTGGCTTGCAAATGTAGCATAAATTTGCACTCATAATGGTCTGTAAAATCATTGTATTAGAACACTAATATTTGTGTAATTTTTGCGAATAATCAACAATTTTAACTAAAATTTGAGCAAATTCCCTTTAATGTGTCCCTTTAATTTCATAGGCTTATTATATGAACATGGTTATGGACTTAAATTTGGTTATATGGTTTACTGTTGGCGCAGTTATTTTAGCTGTTGCTTTAGTGGCGGTAGCTGTTGTTTTGCGAATTATTGGAAAATCGAATGGCCCAGTAATACCTACTAGCAAAGAAGACCCATTGTCTAGTAGCGCTGAAAATAATGGCGATTTTAGCGCGCAATTGCCAGAAAATGCAACGTCTAGAATGGCTAGGCTTAGAGGCAAGCTTGCGAATAGTCAAAATCCTTTTGGACGCGCGCTTTTTAACATTTTAAGCAAAGATAATATTAGTGAAGATGATTGGCAAGATGTAGAAGACACGCTTTTAATGGCAGATGTTGGCGCTCAAGCAAGCGAAGAGTTGGTTGAGTCGCTTAAAAAAGACGCCAGGATTTCTGATGCTGCCAGCGCGCAAGAGGTTCGCGAAACATTGCGCGCAAAACTGCTGGATGTTGTTGGAGTCAAAGCAGATAGAAGTCTAAAAGCAGATTTGCAAGATGCAAATAAGCCAAGCGTAATCATGATGGTTGGCGTAAATGGCACTGGAAAAACCACTACTGCTGGCAAGCTTGCGCGACTAATGGTTTCTAAAAATCGTTCTGTAATTCTTGCTGCTGCCGATACTTTCCGCGCGGCTGCTGCAGATCAGCTTGAAACTTGGGCAAATGCTGCAGGTGTTAAAGTTGTTCGTAGTCAAAAAGATGGCGCAGATCCTGCTTCCGTGGCTTTTGATGGCGCTACAGCTGCCAAAGAAGAAAACGCAGACGTTTTGATTGTAGACACGGCTGGAAGGTTGCAAAATAAGGCAAATCTTATGGAAGAGCTTGGCAAAATCCGCCGCGTAATCGAGAAAACTGTTCCTGTAGACGAAGTGCTTTTAGTGCTTGATGCTACAACTGGCCAAAATGGAATGGCTCAAGCAAAAGTCTTTGCTCAAGCTATTGGGATTACGGGCGTTGTGCTAACAAAGTTAGACGGTTCCGCAAAGGGCGGAATTGTGATTTCTGTTCAACGCGAGCTTGGAGTTCCTGTAAAGCTTGTTGGGCTAGGGGAAGGTCCAGATGACCTTGCTCCGTTTGACCCAGAAAGTTTTGTAGACGGCATTTTGGCTTGAGTTGCTTTTAGCTTTAGTCGCAGTTTAGATTAAGTAATTTTGCTTTAGTAACTTTTAGCTTGAGTTGATTAGAATATAAATTAAATTGCAGCCACCGATGGTTGCGTTTGTGAGGTGAAAAATGACCGCAATGGATCCGCAATGGGCGTTACTAGCTGCCGCATTAGTGTTTATAATTACGCCAGGAATCGCACTGTTTTATGGTGGCCGTGAGCGCGCAACATCAATGGTTAACATGATGATGCTTTCTGCTGGTGCAATTGCGGTAACAACCATAGTTTGGACGCTTTGGGGCTGGTCAATGGCCTTTGCTGGCAAAGACATGATTGGCGGCGTTGTTGGCGACCCTGTAAGCGGATTGCTGCTACGTGATTCAATGGTGGCAGATCACGGCATTTTTACTTCGATGGACGCAAACACTGGTCTTGCTGGCGGAATTCCAGCGGCATTTAGACTTGCGTGCGCGGTTGTTGCTGTAGCTCTTATAACTGGAGCGCTCGCTGGTCGTGTGCGCTATGCGATTTGGCTAATATTCGTTGCTGTTTGGGTAACGCTTGTGTTTGCACCTCTTGCGCACATGGTTTGCGGAGGCGGTCTGCTTTCGCCAAATGGCGCTATATCTCAGGCTCTTGGAATCCAGGTTCATGATTTTGCAGGCGGATCTTTGTTGCACGTAGCTGCGGCAGTTTCGGCTTTAGCAATTGTGCTTATTATTGGCGGTCATGCTCATTTTCCTCTTAAGAATTTTGTTTTGCATACCAAGTCTTTTGCGACTTTGGGTGGCGCAAATTCGGAGCACAAGGGCAATTTAGTTCGCGCACTTTTGATGGAAGTCGCAAAGTCTAATAAGACTAATGATTCTGCTGCTTCTAGCGATGATTCTAAAGCTAAGGGCGATTCTTCTTTAGAAAACCCTAGCGAGCTTGAGGTTAATGGCCATTTTTCCAATGTTTCTGCACGAGCTCCGCACAATGTTCCATTTGTTGTTCTTGGAATTTTCATCATTTGGTTTGGATGGCTTGGCTTAATGATTGGATCTTCTGTAGGTCTTCCAGGAGTTGCTGGGTACGCGTGGGTTAGCTCAACTATTACAGCGTCTGCGTCTATGCTTGCTTGGGGCGTTACGGAACGCTTGCGCTCGGGGTGCTTTAGTGCTGTTGGTGCAGCTAGTGGAATCATGGCTGGTTTGGCTGCTAGTGCTGCCGCTGCAGACGTTATAGCGCCTTTGTGGGCGGTTGTATTGGGTGCGATTGTTGGAGTTGTTACATGCCTTGCTACGCATTCTAAGACTTTTACTCGCTACGATGGTGCGCTACACGTTGTAAGCGTAAATGGCATTGCTGCGTTTATTGGCATTCTAGCTGTTGGATTATTTGCGGATGCGAGCGGATTGCTTTCCACTGGCGATTGGCATCAGCTAATTGCGCAAATATGCCTTCTTGCAATCACGATTCTTTATTCTGGAGCCGTTAGCGCGTTGCTTGCTTTTGGATTAGAGAAGCTTTTTGGTTGGAGAATATCGGAAGCTAAAGAGCGTAAGGGCGTTGATTTAGCGGATCAAGGTGAGCGCGCTTATGATTTTTCTGGTATTGCTCAAGAAAAATCTGCGATTGACGCTGAAGACAAGACGCAAATGTGACACACTCGGATTGCGCAATGTGGATAAAACTTTTAGTTATCCACATTTTAGGCGTGTTGCTGTGTATATCTATAAAAGTTGTCCACAAATGGGGGATAACTTTGTGGATATCCTGCGGATAACTTTTTTGAAATCATATTCAGTTTGCAATTCAAAAAATTTTATGATAGCGATTGCATAATTCAAGATAAATGATTCAATTACCAAAAAGGCATGAAAAGGCGTTAAATAGGCCATTATTATGAGCGATCAGAGTGAAAACGTTAACAAAAAAGACCTACTGAAACACATATTTTCTCTAGCTATTCCTACATTTGGCCAGCTTATTGCAGAACCAGCGTTTGTTTTAGTAGACACTGCAATAGTAGGTCATTTAGGTAAAACGCAATTAGCGGGGCTTTCAATAGGCTCAACCGTGCTCTTAACAACAACGGGGCTGTGCCTGTTTTTGGCGTATAACACAACAAGCCAAGTTGCAAGGCTATTGGGTGCTGGCAAAAATCGCCAAGGGCTAAGCGTTGGAATGGATGGATTGTGGCTTGCTCTCGTGCTTGGGGTTGTTCTAACGCTTGTTTTAATGGTGTTTGCGCGTTCGCTTTGTCAAAGTTTTGGCGCAAATGGCGAAACGCTTAAAAACGCGATTATTTACACTCAAACTGTTATGCCAGGTTTGCCTGCAATGTTGCTAATTTACGCTGCAAATGGCATTTTTAGAGGACTTAGCAAAGTAAAAATCACGCTTTTTGCTGCAATAAGTGGAGCTGTGCTAAACGCGATTTTAGATATTCTATTTGTGTTTGGAATGAACCTTGGCATTGCCGGGTCTGGAATAGCAACGATGATAGCGCAATGGTATATGGGCATTGTTTTAACGCTACCAGCGATTTTTTGGGCAGCTCGAGAAAAAGCACGTTTGCGCCCACAAGCACATAGCATACTTAAAAGCGCTGGAAGTGGCATTCCGCTGTTTATACGCACATTGGCGTTGCGCGCGTGCATGGTTGCAACTGTTGCAGCGGCTGCGCGACTTGGAACAAACACTTTAGCGGCATATCAAGTTGCAAATTCTTGCTGGAATTTTGTTATGAACATATTAGACGCTATAGGAATTGCAGCTCAAACAATAGTCGCATCTGCGCTTGGAGCTGGATTATTAAAACGCGCTAATGTAATAACAAAAGTTTGCGCACAAGTAGGAGCATTAAGTAGCGTAATAGTTGGAATTGTAATGATATTTGCAGGTTGGTTATGCTCGCCGCTGTTTAGTCCAAATGCAGAAGTGCAACTTTTGGTTTCAATCGGAATGACGATTCTTGGGATTTTCTTGCCGCTATCTGGATTTATGTGGGCTTTAGACGGAGTGTTAATCGGGGCTGGAGATCACAAGTATTTAGCCAAATCGTGCTCAATTACAGCAGTTGTGTATCTTATTGCAATTAGTGCGGTTTGTGCGGCAAATGTGGCTCTTTTTGCAGGAGATATTACTAAAACAATATCGCTGTGGGTTGCTCTTAATGCTGTGTATATTGGCGGACGCGCGCTTGGAAATTCGCTTAGAGTTAAAACGGATGATTGGATGAAGTGCGCAAATCTGTGATTTGTTAGGTTGATTTGTGAATTGTGATTTGTGACTTATGACTTTTAAGTTGATTTGTAAAATCGCAAAGCATTTAACTTACGATTTGTGTTAGTTTATATAAACTTTTGTTTGCGTGCTCCGTGCAGACGTTTATACTCGATTTTATGGCAGATAATGATATGTGGCAGTCAAATCGAAAAGACTCAAACCGATTAAACAACGCTAACGCTAATGTTAGCTTGTTTGACAAGGTTCCTCCTCACGACGAAGACGCAGAAATGGCCGTTCTAGGCGGAATGCTAATGAGCAAAGATGCTATTGGCGAAGTTTCGCAAATCCTAGAAACAGCAGACTTTTACGTTCCAAAGCATCAAACAATTTACGACGCGATTATAAGCCTATTTTCTGGGTCGCAACCAGTAGACGTTGTTTTAGTTGCAAACGAGCTTCTAAAAGACGAAAACCTGGAGAAAATTGGCGGAGCTGACTACTTGCATAGCCTTGTAGCATGCGTTCCTACAGCCGCAAACGCGCTATATTACGCGGATATTGTGCATAAAAATGCGATTTTGCGAAATGTGATTGCTGCTGGAACAAAGATTGCGCAAATGGGCTATTCGGCCACTGGAGACCAGGCAGAAGATGTTGTGAACCTTGCACAATCCGAAGTTTACGAGATGAGCTCTGGCAAGGTTCATCAAGATTATTCCGCTATTGGCCCAGTTGTGCAAGACGCTCTCGAGCAGTTAGACAAGTTGCAAAGTAACGAGATTGAAAAAGGCGTTCCAACAGGATTTAGAGATATTGACGACATGACGCAAGGCTTGCAGCCAGGGCAAATGGTAGTCGTAGCTGGTAGGCCTGCAATGGGAAAGTCAACTCTTGGAATCGACTTCGCTCGGTCTGCAGCGTTGCATCACAATATGACAACAATCGTGTTTTCGCTAGAAATGAACAAATTGGAGCTTGCTCAAAGAATAATCGCAGCCGAAACGGATATTCCAATGACGGCAATGCATCGCGGAACTCCAGAAGACATTACAACAGATAGGTGGACTAAGCTAAATGCGTTTTGGTCAAAAATGAAAGACGCTCCGCTTTTTATAGACGATAGTCCAAATATGAGTCTTATGGAAATTCGCGCAAAATGCAGGCGACTAAAGCAAACGAACGACCTAAAGCTAGTTGTAATCGACTATTTGCAACTTATGACTTCGGGTAAAAGGGTTGAATCTAGGCAGCAAGAGGTTTCCGAGTTTTCGCGTGCGTTAAAGCTGCTTGCAAAAGAGCTAGAAGTGCCAGTTGTTGCACTAAGCCAGCTAAACCGAGGGCCAGAAATGCGAAACGATAAAAAGCCTCAGCTTTCGGATTTGCGCGAATCGGGATCTATTGAGCAAGACGCAGACGTTGTGTTTCTTGTGCATAGGCCTGATTTTTACAACAAAGAAGATCGCCCTGGCGAAGCAGACATTATTATGGCAAAGCATCGTAATGGCCCTACAGAAACGTTTAATCTAGCTTTTCTTGGAGCAACGTCTAAGTTTAAAGATATGCCGCAAGGATACCAGCCGCAATCATATGCGCAAGGAAACGATGCTGTTGGAGGCTATGATGGCCATGCTGCTTGATGCTTTTATGCCAGCTGTAGGAAAGCTGGTTCGCGCGGTTTCTAGAGCGTTGCACCACGGTGGAAGCGCTTTACCAGGCAAAGTTGTAGAAACACTAGACCGTGGGTTTTTAGCTAGAACGCTAGGGAGTTTGCCTTACGGAGTTGTGCTAATTTCGGGAACTAATGGCAAAACTACTACGACTCGCATGGTTGCGTCTATGCTCAGAGATGCTGGATTGCGCGTGTTTACAAATCCTACGGGATCGAATTTTACGCGCGGAGTCGTGGCGTCGCTTGTGCAAGAAATGCCTGTTTTTGGTACAAAGTTAGATGCGGATATAGCTGTTTTAGAGCTTGATGAAGCTTATGCTGTGCATTTTGTAAATCAAATAAAGCCGCGCTATTCGCTTCTTCTAAACGTTATGCGAGATCAGTTAGATAGATTTGGCGAGATTGACACTACAGCTAAATTGTTGAGTAGTGTTGCGCGCGCGACTAAGCAGGTAGTTGTATTAAATCGCGAAGATCCGCGAATTTCTGCGCTTTCTAAAGACGTTTTGACGCCTTGCAAAGTAAAGTATTTTGGTTTGGACGATTCGTTAAGAAGCATGTTCCCAACCGACGACGATTTGCATAGTGATTCGCATAGTGATTTGGATGGCGATTTGGATGGCGATTCGCGTAGTGATTCGCATGATGATTCGCGTAATCTTCCGCATGCAGATGTTGTTTTGGCAAAAGTTGCAGATAATAAAGCCGATTTTTTGATTGATGGGCATAGAAAAACCACTAGCGTTAAGCTGCGAGGCGTGTATAACGTTTTTAACGCGGCTGCTGCGTCTACGATTGTGCGCGCTATTTTGGCAGATGCTGATAAAAAAGATGCAACACTCGCAAAATTCGACGACGATGCGCTTATGGCAGCTATTTCTCGCGTAACGCCAGCATTTGGGCGAGGCGAAGTAATCGAAGTTAACGGCGCTCCTGTTGAGCTTGTTCTAGTGAAAAATCCTATTGGATTTAGACTTGCGCTCGCTTCGGATAAGCCTGCAAATCATGACACAATGATTGCGATTTGCGACGAATACGCGGATGGGCGAGACATGAGCTGGCTGTGGGACGTTGATTTTACATGCTTTAGTGGCACTGGAGTCACTTGTGTTTCTGGCACGCGCGCGTGGGATATGGCTTTGCGTTTACAATACGACAAAGTTGCCTCTAGAAATGTGAACACTGATTTAGAAGAAGACGTTAAAACCTTTGTAAATGGCGATTTTAGTAGTGATGCTAAAAATGCTAAGCGCATATATTGCACATACACTGCTATGCTTCGCGTGCGATCTACGTTGGGGCAAATCGCAAGCGTTAAAGACGTTGGAGTTGGAAAGTAGCAAGAAAGTAGTCGTCATGAATGATATGAGTGATGTTAATTATATTAGTCAAGCGAATGCTACTAATAAAGCCGAAAATCGTGTATTAGATATTGTGTCGCTGTACCCGAAAGACATGAATATTTACGGCGACTACGGCAATGTGCTTACGATTATGCGTAGAGCGGAATTGTACGGTTATAAGCCTGTGCTTCACGAATACAACGTTGGCGATGATTGGCCAAAGCGCGTGGATATGATTCTTGGTGGCGGTGGCCAAGATCATGGTCAAAGTAGAGTTACAGATGATTTATTTGCACGCGCAGACGCGATTCGTGATCTTGCAAAAAATGGCGTTCCAATGCTTATGATTTGCGGTCTTTACCAGCTTTTTGGAGAATACTTTGAGACTATTGAAGGCCAGAAGCTTAAAGGCATAGGCATACTCGGCGAGCATACGGTTGGTCAAGACGTGCGCATGATTGGGAATCTTGTTGAGCATAGCGCCGATTTTGGAGATATTGTGGGATACGAGAATCATTCTGGGCGCACAAGCTTGCAAGATGGAACGCAGCCACTTGGATTGGTTGATGGTGAAAATTGTGGAAACAACGGCGAAGACCACACGGAAGGCGCTCGCAAATACAACGTTATTGGCACTTATATGCACGGTTCGGTTTTGCCAAAAAATCCGCGTTTGGCTGACTTTTTAATTCGCACAGCTGCGCAAAATCGTTACGGAGAATTTGCGCCAAAGCAGACTGATTCTCAGCGCGCGGAGCTTGCCAAATTGGACGAATTAGCAGATCGCGCTCGCAAAGTGGCCGTAACTCGTCCGCGGTAAAATCTGCTCTCACTAAATGAACATGAGCGTATGCGCGATTTAGTAAAAATTTGATTGATTATTTTATTTTATGCGCATAGTGTGTATAATCTTTTTATGAGATACAAAGAGATTGAAAAACGTCTTAAGAAGGACGGCTGGATACTTTTTGCACAGCGTGGAAGTCATTGCCAATTCGTACATAAAACTAAAGCGGGTAAAGTCACAGTGCCTAAACATCCAGGTGATATTAACCCATCTGTTGTTAAGTCAATTTGGCGTCAGGCGGGAATTAGTGAAGCAAAGGTGAAATGATGAAATTAGCGTATCCTGTTATTCTTACTCCATACGAAGATAATAGCGGAGGTTTTGTTGCAGAAGTCCCTGATTTGCCAGGGTGTGTAACTGGCGGTAGTAATCTTGCAGAGGCTCTGATTATGGCAGAAGATGCAGCAAGTGGATGGGTTCTTACGGAACTCGAAAGTGGTAAAACTGCGCCAAAAGCTAGCGATATTAGTGATATTGTTGTAGAAAATCCTAATTCAAAGTTGTCTATGGTTGCGCTTGATATGGATTCCTATGCTGCAAAATACGGTTCTCAGGCAGTTCGTAAAAATGTTACTGTTCCAGCTTGGCTTGACACTTGGGCACAAAAAGCTGGCATCAGCTACAGTGGAGCTTTGCGAGATGCTTTAGAAGCTTTATATGCTAAAGGAGCTGTGAATAAAGCTTAGTTGTATTATTAGCTATATTATCTGATTTGTTATGCAATATTGCAGCAATCAATTAATACAAAATAACCTGCTGAAAATTGCAAAGTGTTGCAAATCAGCAGGCTATTTAAATGTAGAACTGATGAGTATATGATTACATAGCCGCTGTGTATATTTGACAACTGGTATTTATTGTGATAGAATAGTAAAAAGGAATTTTATATAATAATGGAGTTATATATGAAAAACAAAGTTGTTTTGCATTATGCATTTATAGCTGCGCTATTTTCTATTATTTTAATATTGTCATTTGCTAATGTTGCTCAAGCTGAATCATCTGACTATAAATCAGAGACTTATGTAGATTTTCCCAAAAAGCAGCATAAGACAAAATTTCAGAGTATGTATTTTTCTTTACTAGATACTTATGAAAATCCAGAGTTAGTAAAAAAGTTCTATATTTCAAAATATTTTACAGAATTACAAAGAATACAGAGCGAAGCTATGCTTCCTTCTCTTAGTGAAGAAACAGCTACTATTTACAAGAATTCTCTTTTTAATTCCTCGCATAAAGATAACAATAATGTAACAAAAATATTGCAATTTCTAGATATATATGAGAATAAATATGAAAATAATCAGATTCTATCAGAATTGCATAAATTAGAGTTAAAAGTATTAAAAAATGAACTAACACAAAAGGAAGCTATTAATATTGCAAAATTGTGGCTTCCATCAAAGCAGGAGGTTACACCTCGCAAACCTTTACTTACTGAGAGAAATTCAGGCATAAATCTTGAAGCGGCCAGAGCATATGCGCGAGAATGGGCGTGGAAAATAAATCCAAAATATGGTGAAGAAAAAAGTAAGTTAATATTTCCGGCAGATTGCACAAATTTCGCTTCGCAAATTCTATATGCTGGTGGTATTGGTATGGATAAGCATAATGATGTATTTAAAGGGTGGTGGTGGAAAGCTAGAGGAGATCGTTCGGTTTCTTGGATTAATGCCAATGTTTTTAAAAATTATATGGGGTATGGATTTAGTACAAGTTATTGGGGAATGTTAGTAGATAATGTTAGGGATGGAGATTTTATTGGTGTTGATGAAAGTAATGATGGTACTGTCGATCACATAGGGTTTGTATTCCTAAAAAGCAACGGTAGATTGCGTATAGCTCAACACACTGAAAATTATTTAGATTGGGATAAGAATTGGTATTCATTCAATGGTGAAGGAGCTTATTATCGTGTTCGTCGTTAAATATTGGAAAGAATGGTTTTTACCATTATCTTTTGTATTTTTAGCAGTTTTATTGCTTATTAAAATGCCAGGAAAGTATCCAGCAGATTTTGATTTAAGTCTTTTGGGTGTTGTGTTAGTTTCAATTATTTCACCAATAATTCAAATGATTGTTGGGTTGTGTAATAGAGGATTAATTCGTAAGAAAATATTAATTATTATTGATAGCATATTAATACTTGCCGGCTTTATTGAAATATTCTTTGGCCAATTTATTGTTGTACATGTTTTGAATCGTGGAATGGTCAAGTACACAATGGATCGTGGACCGCAAGTTAATGTTGCTACTGTTGCAGCTGCATCTATCGTAGTTGTCTCAATGGTGTTATGGAGTATTCACGAACTGGAATTTAATAGTAATAAAATTAAACGAATATGAGACCGGCAAATAATTAAAGATGTAAATACAAAAGCCTGCTGAAGCTTGCAAAGTGTTGCAAAACAGCAGGCTATTTTGTGGTTTTAAATTCTAGTTTTTGATTCTAGTTTTCGTTTGATTCGGTTAGTAACTATTAATCAATTAAACCATACAAGCGATCGCCAGCATCGCCAAGACCAGGAACGATATAAGCCTTGTCGTTTAAGTGCTCATCAACAGCGCAAACAACAACCTTAAAGTCAATAGAAGGATCAATCTCCTTCTCCAGGCGTTCCAAGCCTTCTGGAGCTGCCAAAATGTTAATAGCAGTAACATCCTTAGCGCCGCGCTCAGCCAAATAGTGCGTAGCCGCAATAAGAGTGCCACCAGTGGCAAGCATTGGGTCCAGTAAGAAGCACTGACGACCAGTCAAATCTTCTGGCAAACGGTTAGCATAAGTGACGATGTCGAGAGTCTGCTCGTCGCGCTTCATACCAAGGAATCCAACCTCAGCGGTTGGAAGAAGGCGAGTCATGCCGTCAAGCATACCCAAACCTGCGCGCAAAACTGGCACAACCATTGGGCGTGGGCGGTTCAAATGCTTGCCAGTCATCTTGCAAATAGGAGTTTCAATCTCGCGATCGCTAACTTCCAAATTGCGGGTTGCTTCGTATGCTTCGAGAGTTACCAATTCGGAAACTAACTCGCGGAAAATGTTAGAAGGTGTATTCTTATCACGCAAAACGGTGAGCTTGTGGTCCACCAGCGGATGATGTAAAACATGAAGATCCATACCTTCTAGATTAGTGCAAGTGCGGCATGTTAAGCTATCGGCGTGCCGTGACTATTTAGAAAAAATATAAACAAGTGTTAATGAAGGTTGAATTTTGTGAATTGCTGGAAAATTAAAACATACTTAAAAACGCTGACTTGCGAAAGCGCCTGTCGGCGCAAACGCCGCTCGCAGCGGCAAAAAATGGAGCCCGGGGCTTAAACACAAGCCAGCGTCACTTCCCGAGTATACATGCTTTTAGATTTCAGCGCGCCGCGCTGTTGTATAACAAATAAACGCAGTGTGATAACAAATAAACTAATCGAGTTTTCCAAGTCTCCACAATTTAGCTCCATTAGCGAAGCATAAGGAAAGTGCATGCATGTTTGCGGATTTGTGCAAAACGCTAGCAAGACGCTGTGAATCATCTCTTTTGGAATCGTTCATCTTCTGTGTTAATTTTTTCGCGTAAGAACGCATTCCGCACGAAATAATCGCAGTAAACGCAGAAGCTCGATATAGAGCAACAGCAAAATCGCCCGTAAAAGCACCAGAAAGAATAGAATCCGCGAGTCGCGCAATATCTTCTCCTGTAGGAGATTCGTCAATTCCAGTAATTGCGGAAGCGCTAGTTGCAGAGGGTTCTCCAAGATTCCAATACTCCGCATATGCTTCTCGCTGCTTACGCAAAGACTCCCTAAGCAAATATAGCCTAAAAAGCATTCCAGGAAGCGAATCTGGTTGCGCTTGACTCCACAAGTCTGCGATGACCTCAATACCCTCATTCTCAACCAAATTCAGTACGCGTTCCACAATCTCTGGAGATTGTGTTTTATGCACGCGGTTAAGCAGAACTGCTGCTGAAGTGTGGCTGATTTCGTTTACAATTTGTGGATCTGTGCCGCCTTCAATTTGCGCGAGCATTGCAGGATCCATTTGTGCAGGTCTGCTTGGGCGACTTGCACCTATTGGACTTGGCATAAAAGCAGATCTGCTCGAATGGATAGAACTCGATTGTGAATTAAGGCTAGTAGACAATTGGTAACACCTTTTCAATATCAATAATGCGAGCGCCTTTAGAAGTATTGCTAATATGCAAAACTATTGCGCTACCAGTAGGCATGTATGGAGATTTTTGGCTAAGTATACGTTTATGTGCTCGCGGTTTTGTGATTCCTCGCAAATAGTCAAAGAAAGTGCCGATAATAGGGCGATGCAAACACATAACTGTTGAATTGTTAATATTTGCTTCTGTGTTTTTTGCGTTTTGTGTGTTTTGTGCGTTGCAATCAAGATTTTGTATTTCACTTATAAGAACAGATAATGTAGATTTTGGTTTATCCTCATGATGGTCTTCAGTAAGTTCCGCAATCTGTTCTATAGAAAGAGAAGAATCGTGTGCAAAAGTTGCAACAGTTTCCACGCAACGTTTCCAAGGTGACGAGACAATTCGATTTGGAGCATAGCAAGCAAGCTCACGACCTAGAGCGTAGGATGCTGCAGATCCAAGAGGAGTGATTGGACGAGTTGCTTCGCTGCCTTGCCATGATTTACGTGATTCAGCTTTTCCATGTCGTACTAGTATCAATGTCTTATATTCAGTTTGACTAGCGTGTAGCTTTTCAAGAAAAGCATCTAAAACTTTTCTATCGCTATCGTGTGTGAGTTTTTTGCGAGCTTTAGAAGGAGTAAGCCATATAACATTGCCAATTTCAGTAGGTTTTGCTGGTTTTATTGGACCAAATGCTGGTAGTCGCTTCATTGCGGCATTCTCGTCTATTTCGCGCATCATCCAGTAGTGAATTCGCTTAACTACTTCTGTTTTGTTGTTGTTTTGTGAACTGTTTTTCGCACCGCTTTTTGAGATTGATTTTTTGCCTTCGTTTTCGAGTGGATACTCGATTTGCGCAATGTGCGGCCCCAGTGTAACCGCGTATCCTGTTTCTTCGCCAACTTCGCGCACAGCAGTGTGACGATGCGATTCATGGGCTTCGTTCTTACCTTTTGGCCAGCTCCAATCGTTGTATTTTGGGCGGTAAACAAGGCAAAGTTCTATGTTGCTTTCGTTTAACACTTGATTACAAGCGTTGGATTCGCTGCCAACATTACCGAAATCTTTATTTGGATTTGTGATGTTCGGATTGCTTGACTTGCTTTCTTTGCTAGCAGTTTTGCGCAAGCGGTAGATAATACCGCCAGCTGCTTCAACATATCTCTTCGCTACTGTTGCACTCATATTCACTATTTTAGCGTTTTTCTTTTGTAACTTTTAGTTGTGCTTTAATGTTTTATATTTTGTACGCAGGCATGACTGGCATAAACGTGCGTAGCAAAAGTGTTGTTATTGTTTGCTAATCTTCCAAATATCCTAAAACTGGCAAATTATTGCGTAAAAAATATCCTAAAACTGGCAAATAATTACTCAAAAAACATCCCAAAACTGGCAAATAATGCTATAATCGTTGTAATATCAACATTAAAAAGAGTAAGCCATGAAACGACTAGCATTACAAAAATTAATCGCCTGGAATAGTAAACCAAATCGCAAGCCACTAATAATATGGGGTGCGCGTCAGGTTGGCAAAACGTATCTAGTAAAAGATCTATTTGCAGAAAAGTATTATAAAAATAGCTATATTTACATCGATCTTAAAAAAGAAGATGAGGTTCGTAACTTTTGCGAAAGCACAGCAAACGCAGAAAAAATTATAGAATACTTGTCTTTGCGATTTTCCAAGGCTATAGATGAAGGTACTTTGCTGATTTTTGACGAGATCCAAGAATGCCCAAATATTATTTCGTCGCTTAAATATTTTTGCCAAGATTTTAGAAAAATTCACGTAATTGCAACGGGTTCAATGGTGCGAATCAAATTGCATCGCGAAGCTCACAAGCAAAATTCGTCTAAATCAGCAGTTGGTCAATTCCTCTTTCCAGTAGGCAAAATTGACCAGATAACAATCTATCCAATGACTTTTGGTGAGTTCCTACTAAACAATAACAGTCTTTTATATTCTAAGGTGCGTGAAGCTTATGATTCTAAGCAAGCGCTTTCTGCCGAAATACATAATCTTGCGTTAAGCGAGGTGTATAAATATTTGCTGATTGGAGGTATGCCAGAAGCAGTAGAAGCATATATTGAACGTAAAGATTTACTAGAATCGCGTGAGATTTTGCGCTCGCTTTATGACAATTATCTTGCAGATATGGAGTTGTATCAAGCAAGTAGCGAATCGATTTTAAGATCTCGACTTTTATTTGAGAATATTTTTAGAGAGCTTAACAAGGAATCAAAAAACTTTTCAGCTGGTCTTATTAAAAAAGATAGTAGAACTAGAGATTTTGCTACGTCCATTCAGTGGCTGCTTATGACCCATATTGTTAATCAGTCATTCCAACTCAAAGAGCATATAACCATGCCGCTTATGCAAGAGAACGAAAGTAATTTCCGACTATTTTTGTGCGATATTGGCATGTTCTCGTATCAAAGTGCCATAAATGCAGCATCTTTTATTTCAAACGAAAGAGACAATACTCTATCTGGAATTTTCTTTGAGAATTACGTTGCGAATGAACTTAGTGCAAATGGTTTAAATCTGTTTTATTGGCGTGGAAAATCGGATTCGGAATTGGAATTTATAGTTGAATCAAATAACAAGCTTTTTCCGATTGATGTTAAAAAAGGCAGAGGAACTCTTAATTCTTTAAATAAGTTTGCAATGCACAACAAGTTTGAGTTTGCAATAAAAGTTTCTAAAAATAATTATGGCTATGATGCAAATCAGAAAATCGCGACTATGCCATTTTATTTTATGACGTTTGTTGCTGGCGATTTGGCTGCTGGAACGCTTGAGATTTAGTGACTGTGACTGTATGACGTGACTGTGTGGATGCGGACTGTGTGGATGTGTGGATGCGTAACTGTGTGGATGCGCTAGGATAGCGATTCGTGAGTATGCCTAAAAAAGTCGCAGCTCGTTTGAATCAGCACCGCGCATATCGTCATAATCCAAAATAAGGCAAGTAAATCCTCTATCTTGCGCAAGAACGCGTGCTTGTGGACTAATCGTTTGCGCTGCAAAAATTCCGCGAACGGGCTTAAGAAGTGGGTCGCGGTTTAGCAACTCGCAATATCGCGTAAGCTGCTCAACGCCGTCAATGCCGCCATTTCGCTTGATCTCAATAGCAACGTGAACGCCGTTAGAATCCTTAGCCATAATATCCACTGGTCCAATCGCAGTAGGGTATTCGCGGCGAACAAGCTTTGCGCCTTTGCCAATGCGTTCAATTTGCTCTGCTAAGTAATGCTGTAAATGCTCTTCCACGCCGTCTTTAACAAGACCTGGGTCTTCGCCTAAATCGTAGGAAGAATCGCTATAAACGTGTTGCAAAACTATGCGAAGTATGTCGTTGCCCTTTTTTGCTGCGATTTTTAGAACAGTTCCATTTGCAAAAACAGATTCGGCATTAGACACGGTATTAGATTCTTCGCTAGATTCATTAGATTCGCTATCTAATTCAGATTCGCCAGATTCGCCAGATTCACTATCAGATTCTTCAGAATCGCCAGAATCCTTCTCAACGTGCATCGTGCACGGAGCAACCATCCAATTTAGTGGTTTATAAGAGCCAATCTCCGAAAAAATAAGCACGCTTCCGTCTTCTTTAATAAGCAAAACGCGCTTAGCTGTTGGAAGACTTGCGTTAAGCCTACCCGTGTATTTTGCACTACAATCCGCAACAATAATTCGCACACAAAAAGCGTAGCATAAATCGCGTAACTATCTGCACAAAAACTATCTACCCAAAACTTCCGCTAAATCGCGTAACTATCTGCACAAAGCTTCCGCTAAATCGCGATTTTGCCAGCGCTGATGCAACGCGCAATAGCCTCCAAAAAGCAAGAGCCAAATAAGGCCGCCAATCGCAGATCCGCGAGTGTCTTCGCTAATAAACAGCGTTATGTACACAAACACAAAGAATGCAATCGTTAGCGAATTAAGCAACTTATAGTGCGGCATAACAAATCCGTCTGGCATAAAATCAGCCGAAGCGCGGTACTTTCTGTGCGTAACCATAATCAAGATGTAAATCATGATTATTACTGCCGAAGACGCAGAAGCAAACACAATAAACGCGCCATGCACTCCAGGAATCGAGTTAATAATCGGCGAGAAAAGGATTAGTGCAGCAGAAAAAATGATTGCTCGCGCAGGAACCTTAGTGCGCGAAACTTTGCGCAAATGCGAAAGAACAGGAGAATTAGATTCTAACGCAATTTGATACATGTGTCTTCCTGCAGAATAAAGCAGCGAATTAAGCGCAGAAGACGCTGCCGTAATAACAACAAAGAACACAAGCGCCGAAGCCCAATGAAGCCCCGCATAGTGGAAAACCATAATAAACGGAGACATATAAACGCCTTTAGAATCGGTAGCTTTAAATTGTTGCCAAGGAACAATCAGCATGATTGAAGCAAGCGCTCCCACGTAGAAAATCAAGATTCGCATAATGATTTCATTAATCGCCTTTGGCAAAACTTGGCGAGGATTCTTGGTTTCCGATACTGTAACGCCTACAAACTCAATAAGCTGGTATGCGTAGAACACCATTTGGAAGCTCATCAAAAATGCCAGCCATCCATTTGGCATAAGCGAGAAGTTGTTGAAAATATTGTCAAAGCCTGCGTGACCTGCAGGATTTGCAACGCCACTAATCTCCGTTGCAGGGTAATGGTAGCCAATAATAACCATAACTGCAGCAGTTACAATAAGAGCCACAATCAGCGTGATTTTAATCATTGAGAACCAAAACTCTGTTTCTCCAAACAGCTTTACAGCAACCAGATTTATGCACACTAAAGCAGCCAAAAACGCTACTTCTATAAGCCATTTCCAGCTGCTAACGTCTATGCCAAAAGTTTGGAAGAAAGTAACGCAATACGTGCTAACTGCTGTAATCTCACTCATTCCAATAAGCACAAGTACTATCCAATACGACCATCCTGCAAAATCGCCCCAGCCTTTACCTAAATATCGTGTAATAAAGCTAATAAAAGTGTGCTGGTTTGGGTCTTTATACATGAGTTCGCCAATGCCACGCATAAGCAAAAACATGATTAGGCCAACAATTATGTACACAAACATAATGCTTGGGCCTGTAAGACTAATGGATTTGCCCGAGCCTAAGAATAGGCCAGTGCCGATTGTTCCACCTATAGCAATGAATTGAACGTGTCTTTTTGTAAGGCTGCGCTCCATCTTGTTAGTGTGACCATTGTTAGTTTGGTCAATATCACTCATTGCTATAACTCCATTCTTTTAGACGTGAGCTTTCAATTTTATAGGAACCCTTAAATATTGGATTATTTATATTATTTGAATTATTGTTAAACATTTTTTAACGCATATAGGATTATTCCACACTTTTAAGCGAACTTACAGGGTCAATGCGGTCCAATGCGGGATTGGTTGACCATTGAACAATCAAAGCAAAGATTAGCGTTGCAAAGCCAGCAATCGCATAGCTTAGCCAAGATACCTCGACTTCAAAATACAGTGCTGGCATTCGCAAGGCGTTTGTTAGCAAGCCAGCAACTAGTCTTCCTAGTGGTAAACCAACTAGAATACCAATTAAAGTAAGAGTAAGCATCTCCTTATGCACGTAAGCGTGAACTTCTCTACGGTAGAATCCAAGAACTTTTAGCGTTGCCATCTCTCGCGAGCGCTCCGAAATATTTGTGCTTGCTAACGTGAATAGCACGGCTAATGCTAAGCCAGCAGCCAAAGTTACTATAAGCGCTACAACAGCATTCATTAAATCGAAGCTAAACGAATGTTTCATGCGCGTAATGCTCATAACAGCTAGAATGCCGCTTCTGTTTGCAAATTGATCTGCGTAACGCATTTTTGCGTCATCATCTCCGCGAAGGCGCATCATTAGTGCATTATTCTTAACATTTTTCCCATCTTTAAAACCGAATATTCTTTCATAGCAACGAGAAGTCATATAAATGTTTGAACCAATAAGATTACGCACAATTGCGCGCAACTTCACTTTTGCACGCTTAAAACTTGAGTTGGTTATTGTAATGTAGTCTCCACTCGAAATGCCCAGCGATGATGATGCGCTTTGTGAAAGAAGCGGACCCGAGTCATCAAGCGAAATATTTTGCAAATTATTGTTAACATCTTGAAGGCGAATCATTTTAGACAACGTTGCCGAATCTTTAACAACTACGATTTGCACGCTTTCGGAATCTTCAACGCTGCTATTATGTGATTTGCTATTAGATTTGCTGTTAGATTTACTATTAGATTTACCATTAGAATTACCATTATTCGCATTGCTTTTTGCGATTTCTCCAGAGCTAATGTAGGCAGGCAAAATGGCATCAACAAGATTGTTGGATTTATCTTTTTGCACGCTTTTCTTCATATTCTGGAATGCATCTGGAGTAGAAATAGAAATCATATCGTAGTGATAAATTCCGTCATATTGGCGTATTCCAAGAGTTGCTACAGTATCGTTTAACGCTAAAGCACATACGATTAATGCCGTGCAACCAGCTACGCCACCAATCGTCATAAATAATCTGCTTTTAAAACGAGCTAGATTTCTTATAGATACTTTGTTTAGGAAGCTTAGACGATTCCAAATAAAAGGTAATCGTTCAAGAATCACGCGTGCTCCAGCTTTTGGAGATTTTGGACGCAATAATGCCGCTGGAACTTGCCTTGTCTCCCTCCAGCTTACGATTATTGTGCATATTGCAACTGGTATTACAAACGCGAGCACACAAAGCGAGCCGTAAAGCCAGTCGTATCGCAAAACAACTCCAGGAACTGTGTACAATCCGCGCAAAATCTTAAGTAGTAAAGATGGAATCGCTAAGAATCCTAGAATATCGCCTATTCCACCACCTATAAAGCATGCAAAAATCGCAAAGAAAGCGTGCCTTGTTATTGCTGCGCAACGACCATACCCTAAGCTTAAGTACGTTCCAATTAGCCCTCGCTCTTCTTCTACCATTCTTGCCATGGATGTAAGGCTCATCATCATTGCTACTACAAGAAAAAGCACTGGGAAGGCATATCCAAGTGACTGAATTGAGGCAACATCAGAACGCAAGCGAGTATAGCTCCCGTTTGATATGCGAGTAGTAATATACCATTTTGCTTTAGGAACATTCTTTTTTACTTCTGTCTTAATTTTTGCGTAAATTTGCGCACGAGCCTTAGCTAAAACCGAGTTGGGAGCGTTTTTAAGCATTGGCATGTTGGCTATAGTTTGATCTACTTTTTGATTAGTTTGGTCTTCTATAACTTGATTTGTACGCGCTTCTTCGCAATCATTTTGCACGCCATTTTTAATTTGGTTTGAAGCATTTGCCACAATTGCGCGATACTTTTGTGAAAAATCGTTAACTCGTTGAGTCTCATCTAGGCGCACAGAAATAGACGTGTATGGAAGATTATTTGTGTTTTCAGTAATCGCAGAGGTAAAAATTGGGTAGCGAGATATTACAGAATTGCGGAAAGCTTTTGATTGATACCCTTTTGGATTGTCTAAATCGTTTATGTCTAGCACGCTTCCTGTGATTAGAAGCTTATATTTTTGATTTTGATTCGGTTGATTAGACGAATTATTTTGATTATTTTGATTAGCATGATTAGCGTTCTGTTGCATACTCAAAAACAGTGTGCTACCAACGCGCAACCCACTATCGTGCAAAAATCGCTCAGTTACTACAGCTTGACGATTATTTGTTGGCATATTGCCACTAAGCAAATGTACTCGATTTAGCTTTTTAGAATCGTGATTATATTGCACAACGTTCATTGCATAAGATGAGTCGGCATTATTTGAAGGATGAGCAGTAGCTTTAAAAGACTTTTCTGCCTCTGCTTCACTAACAAATGGCAATTTTTTGATTGATTTAACATCGTTTTTAGTCAATCCAAGAGTGGAAACGATTTGTAAATCGTAAGCTTTGAGCTTAGAGTAAGTGTCATCTGCTCCAAGAAGCATATCGTTGCATCCTGCATAAATGCCAGTCATAACAGCAACACCAAGCATTGCTATAACTGCTAGTATGCAAAAGCGACGCCATTCGTGAATCCACATTCTTACAGCGCTAATAAAAACTATTGGCAAAATAGAGTGTGTGCGCTTATTGCGAATCGCAATTTTGCGCTTGATTTTCTTAGATTTTACAGTCTCAATACTCACTACAAATCACCACTCTACAAATCACCACTCAATATCTGCAATTGCCGTAGGATTTTCTTGCACTGTTTCGCTTATAACTTTTCCAGAATGGAATCTCACAACCTTATGAGCCATAGGAGCAAGTGCAGCATTATGTGTAATAATAAGAACCGTCATTCCTTCTTTTTGGCAAATATCTTGCAATAATTGCAAAACAGCTTTTCCAGTTTCGTAATCTAACGCACCCGTAGGCTCATCGCATAAAAGCAACTTAGGTTTTTTAGCAAGTGCGCGTGCAATAGAAACTCGCTGCTGTTCGCCTCCAGAAAGTTGTGCTGGAAAATTATTAAGTCTTTTTTCCAAACCTACGTCAATAAGCGTTTGTGCTGGATCAAAATGATCTGAGCAAATTTGTGAAGCAAGCTCCACATTTTCTAATGCAGTCAAGTTTGGAACAAGATTATAGAATTGAAAAACAAAGCCAATATCTTCTCTTCGATACTTTACTAATCCGCGGCCATTTAACTTTGTAATATTTAAATCACCAACAGTTACACTACCGCTTGTTGCTGTATCCATGCCACCTAAAATATTCAATGCTGTAGTTTTACCTGCACCCGAAGCGCCTAATATTACGGTGAGTTTACCGCGTTCGGCAGTAAAACTAGCATCATTTAGCGCGCGCACAACACTTGAGCCAGATGGATACTCTTTTACAACATGATCAAAAGTTATGTACGCCACAATACTCCTTGCTTACTGACTACTTAATTGTGCTTTCGCTATTAATGTTTAATTTTAATTTATTCGGTTAATATTTAATTCTATTTATTGGAATAGTGATACGCCACGCCTTGCTGTGCAATATGCGTTTCCAAGCCAAGTGTGCCTTGAATTTGGCCAAACAGCGCCAAGACGTGCGGCTCCTTGACTTATCCAAATACTTGGAACCCTTCCATCGGAGCTTTTTGAGCCTAAAAGATTAAAGCCATTTTTGCTTTCAAGCCAATCAGGATGCTGCGTTGCAATCGCTAATCCTTCTTCTAAAGTTAAAGGAAGGCGCTCGTCGGAGTCTATAAGCTTTCTGGCAACATCTGGCTCACGATTCAAATACGATGTGCCCGTATGCGGGTCAATCGCAAGGTAAAATGGTCCTTCTGGAGGCTCAAAACCATCTTGAGGCAAGAAACTAGCTATATCTCGAGGTGGCATTGTTGTAAAACCGGCCATTCTCTCAATGCTAGTTCTAGAAATCAAGGATTCTGGCGAAACCAGCTCGCGAGTAGGCACAAGAAGAATGTTTGTTCCCAAATCGCTTTGCTCAAGCGCGCGAATAAGTGGCAATGCTAAAGCGCGGAACGCCGCTGCACTCATATCTGCAACATCTGGGTAGCCAAGGGCAACAATGCGGTCAAGCTGCTTTTGTATTTCTTGCGAAGCAATAGACATAGTTATATTTTACGTAAAATTTTCTACAATCGCGAGTGCGACTTGGCTTTATTAATACGCAAATCCGCGCTTTTTAGCTACGATTTCCGCCAATTGCACAGCGTTAAGAGCAGCGCCCTTGCGAAGATTGTCGTTTGTAATAAACATTGCTAATCCGTGTTTTCCATCAACCGCTTGATCTTGGCGAATGCGGCCAACGTAGCTTGCAGACTTTCCTGCAGCAAGTTGCGGAGTAGGAATATCGTCTAGTGCAACGCCGGGGGCTGATTTTAGCACTTCGCGAGCCATATATGGAGTTACATCGTGCTCAAATTCGGCATTAATGCTCATTCCGTGACCCGTAAAAACGCCCACGCGCACGCATGTGCAACTCGCTGCAAGCTTTGGCAAGTGCAAAATCTTACGACTTTCGTTGCGAAGCTTTTGCTCCTCGTCGGTTTCTTGCGATCCGTCATCAACAATCGCGCCAATAAATGGCACAACGTTGAATGCGATTGTGCGCGCAACTTTTGTTGGTTTCGGAAAATCAATCGCATCTCCATCAAACACAAGCTTATCTGCGCCCTGATCTAAAGCCGCTTGCGCTTCGTTCATAAGTTGCAACGCGCCAGCTCTGCCAGCTCCCGAAACCGCCTGGTAAGAAGATACAATAAGTCGTTTTAAGCCAAAAGCGTCAGAAAGTGGTTTTAGAACAGGCATGCACGCCATTGTTGTGCAATTTGGATTAGCAACAATCCCACGCGGAATATCGTTCAAATCTTGCGGATTTACTTCTGCAACTACAAGAGGCACATCGTTATGCATACGCCATTGAGAAGAGTTGTCGATTACTATTGCGCCAGCATCCGCAAATCGCGGCGCCCACACTTTGGATGTTCCGCCGCCTGCAGAGAAAATCGCAATGTCAATTCCGCTTAAATCTGCTTTTTCTACGTCTTCTACAACAACATCTTTGCCGCGATAGTTCAAAACGGTTCCAGCAGAGTGCGCGGAAGCCAAAAATCGCAAGTTTTTAATTGGAAAATCGCGCTCGTCTAATACGCGGCGCATAACCATTCCAACTTGGCCAGTGGCACCTAAAACCGCAAGGTTTACGCCTGTGTTGCTTATAATTGCCATTTTGTCTCCCTTATTTTGCGATTTTGCGCGATCAGCGCCCGCTTCCTCCATAAACAACAGCTTCGACTTTGCTTGCGTCCAATCCGTAAGCCGTGTGAAGTGCGCGAACCGCCTCGTCGAGCTGCTTTACTGGAACAATCGCCGCAATGCGAATCTCGGATGTAGAAATCATAAGAATATTAATTCCGTGATTGCTTAGCGCTGTAAAGAAGGTGGCTGCAAGACCAGAATAAGTTTTCATTCCAACGCCAACAACTGCGACTTTTCCAACAGAAGGGTCCACATCCATAGACGTAAATTGCAATTCTCCGCGCGCGCCCTGCAAAACCTTGCAAACGGCGTCCAAAGCCGAGCTTGGAGCTGTAAGAGATATGTCTGCCGTCTCGGTAGATGCGCTTGCCTGAGCAATCATGTCTATGTTAACGTTTGCTGTAGCAAGAGTCGTAAACACTTTTGCTGCGTTTCCAGGCTTGTCTGGCACGCCTCTAAGAGTAATCATGGACTCGCTTCTATCGTGTGCAACGCCAGAAATTACAGGAGTTTCTGGTCCTAAGTCTGGGAATAAATCGCCCATTGTGGAGCGAATATCTACATTTGTCATTTTATTTGCTATTGTATTTGCCATTTTTGCCGCCTTCTGTCTATTGCTTCTGCTTATTTACTGTGTCTTACGTTTCGTCTTATTTTGTGTGTTTTATTTTGTGTTTTATTTTTGTGTATTATGCCTATATTTTTAATAAATAATTAGCTTAGATTTGGCAGACTTTTTGGATCTACGCCATTAGGAACAACCAAAGTGCCATTTCTGTGAGAAAACGAGCTGCGAACATGCAATGGCATACTAAATCGTTGTGCATATTCAACGCATCGCAAAGCCAAAACGCGCGATCCACAAGACGACATCTCTAGCATTGAATCGTAGTCAATAACGGGGATTCGCTTTGCTGTTGGAACAATTCTAGGGTCTGCTGTAAAAACGCCATCAACGTCTGTGTAAATCTCGCAAATATCTGCGCCCAAAGCTACAGCCAGCGCCACTGCAGAAGTATCTGAGCCGCCTCGGCCAAGCGTTGTGTCGTCGCCAATTTCGCTGATTCCTTGGAATCCTGCAACAATAGCAACACTGCCTTTTTTAAGCGCGTGTTGAACGCGATCTGGCTTAACAGCGCGAATATGCGCCGCTCCAAATTGCGCGTCTGTCATAAAACCAGCTTGCGACCCTGTAAAAGAGTATGCGTGCGAGCCTTGCGCGTGAATCGCCATTGCCAGAAGGCTCATAGAAATGCGCTCGCCTGCAGTCATAAGCATATCCATCTCTCTGGCAGGCGGATGTGCGTTTACACTCATTGCTTGGTCAATAAGATTGTCTGTTGTATCTCCCATAGCCGAAACAACAACCGCAACGTCGTTTCCAGCAGCTTTTGTGTCGAGAATCCTTTTTGCTACGCGCTGAATTGCGTCCGTGTCTTCTACAGACGAACCGCCGTATTTCTGCACTATAAGAGCCACTTTAACCCCTTATGTTCAGCTGTTATGCTTCTAAAGCACGCGCGTTAGAAGAACTAATCTAAAATCAGACTACAAAATCAGATTACCAAGCGTGCTCTATTTATTTTTATTTTTATTTTGCAATATATTAGTGGCGTGAATTTTGGCGAGCGGCTGCTTGCGATTTTTCCGCGTGCAATCTCTAAACATCTTGCCTTCCTGCAAACGCGCGCCCAAGAGTCACTTCGTCTGCATACTCAAGGTCTCCACCAACTGGCAATCCGCTTGCAAGCCTAGTCACCTTTATATCAAGCGGCTCAAGCAGTCGTGCTAAATACGTAACTGTTGCTTCGCCTTCTATATTTGGATCTAGCGCTAAAATAACCTCTTTTATTTGCGCGTCTTTTAAGCGCTCAAGTAGTTGCGTTATTTTTAAGTCTGCAGGTCCCACGTTTGCCATTGGATTAATCGCTCCGCCTAAAACGTGGTAAACGCCTGCGTACTCGTGCGTGCGCTCAATGCTCATAATGTCTTTTGGCTCTTCTACAACGCATATTTTTGTGTGATCTCTTCTAGGGTCTAAGCAAACAACGCAAGGGCTTTGTTCGCACACGTTACCGCAAATTTCGCAAAATCGCACGTTTTCTTTTAAGTCGTTAATCGAGTTGATTAGTTCTTGCGCTTGCGCGTTAGAAGACGAAAGTATGTAAAATGCAATTCGTTGTGCGCCTTTTGGGCCGATTCCAGGAAGGCTAGAAAATGCGTCTATAACTCTGCCGATTGCGCCTTCGTACGATGACACATTATGCATTTATTCCTCTTGCTTTCTTTTACGAGCACGCGCGTTTTTAGGATTATTTGGGTCGCTTGCGCCGAATTCTTTTACAGATTTGACTTCAAACATTTTTTCCAAGTCGTCTATGCTCAAATTTGTAGCGGATTCTAAAGACTCGTCTTGCATTGAGCATTCGTCTTCTTGAGCGCCATTTATGCCCTCTGCAGAATGAGTTTGTGCTTGCGACGGAGCTTGTTCTTGCAATGATTCTTGCGATTGATAAGCTTCTTGCGTTTCTTGCACGTTTTGCGCACTGTTAAATGGCTTTATTGCTTGCTTTTCTTGCTGACTATGCAGTGCTTGCGATTGCTGAGTTTTATCTTGCGACTGCGTTTTATTTTGCGCTCGCGCAGGTGCAATTGCGTCTCCCATTGGAGCGGAAGCCATACTAGCCCAAGCGTCATCTTGTGATGCGTCTAAATGATCATCTAAAGGGTTATCTAAATGATCATCTAAAGAATTATCTAAAGGGTTATCACCGCCTAAAGGGCTATCAGCATTTAACTCGCTTTTCTCGCTTGTGTTTTTGCCAAATCCTTTTACAATTCCAGCTTTGCGCATAAGTAATTCGCGCTTAACTTGCGCAAGCTTTTGCGGATCCATTTTTGCTACAGACTCAACTTTTTGTCCATTTTCCGCAACAGAATCAGGCGCGATTGAAACATCTTTACCAAAAACGTCTTTTACTTTGCTCATAACAACAACTGGCACTTTTTTGCCATCGTAAGGAGCAGTCGTGCAAAGAGCAAGAGCAAAAGCATGCTGACTTATAGGCTCATCAAATGTTAAAACAAGCTTTCTTTTTAGCGGATTGCTTTCGTCTAATCTAACTTTTGGAACGTGATTTCTTTCTACGTATTCGCGAACATCGCTTGGAAGACTTTTAACAAGATTGTTCCAAGCTTCGTCAACGTCTAAAATTTGAGGCGCGCTTGTAGTTGCGCTTGCATTTGCATTTGTGCTAGCGTTTGCGTTTTCTGGCTGTTCTGGCCACTTTGCAACTGTTTCTGCAGTTTCAATCGTATTTGTAATAACAGATTTTTGAGTGTTTTGCGCATTGTTTTGCATTATGCTTGCAGACTCGGTTGCGTTTGTAAACCCAGCTGCATTTGCATTTTTAGTTGCATCGGCCGAGCCAATAAAATGCTTTACGTTCGCTTTTGGCGCTTCAACATTTTTTGCATAAACTTGTGTTTGAATGTTTTCGCTCGAATCCGTTCTAGTGCAAAGTAAGCGTGCAACAAGAATTTCAAGATTCATTCTAGGCGAAACAGCATTTGCCATTCCCGAAAAAGCATTATTTACGATTTCTGCCATTTTAGACAAGCTTCGCAAAGTGAGCTGACTTGATTGACGTTGCAAAACTTGCATGTCTTCTGGCGATAAATCCCCAAGCAAGTTTTTAGCACTATCTACTCCAGCAGAAGCTAATAGTAACAAATCGCGCAAGCGACCAAGTAAATCTTCTACAAACTTGCGACTATCGAAGCCTCCAACAATAACCTTTTGCACAGTTTCGTAAAGTTTTGCTCCGTCTTTTTCAATAAGAGCGTCAACAACATCTCCGATTAAGTTAGAAGGCGTAAATCCAAGAAGAGCAACCGCAGAATCTAGCGATATAACGCCATCTACGGAGCCAATCATCAATTGATCTAGCACAGAAAGCGTGTCTCGCATGGAGCCGCCACCTGCACGCATGGCAAGTCGAAGAACGCCTTTTTGTGCTTTAATGCCTTCTTTTTGGCAAATACTCTCTAAATACGGCCCCATTACTTCTGGCGGAACAAGCCTAAACGGGTAGTGGTGAGTTCTGGAGCGAATTGTTCCAATCACCTTATCTGGCTCAGTTGTAGCAAAAATAAACATAACGTGCTCAGGCGGCTCTTCCACAATCTTAAGCAAAGCGTTAAAGCCTTGAGGAGTTACCATATGAGCTTCGTCTAAAATAAAAATCTTATATCTATCTCTTGCTGGTGCGAATCCTGCGCGCTCGCGTAATTCTCTAGCGTCGTCAACGCCGTTGTGGCTTGCTGCGTCTATTTCTACAACATCTATAGAACCTGGGCCGCCTGTTGCAAGATCTTTACAGCTTTGGCATTTTCCGCACGGCTTAGAAGTTGGCCCTTGTTCACAATTAATGCATCGCGCTAAAATTCGTGCCGAACTTGTTTTTCCACATCCGCGCGGTCCAGAAAACAGATACGCGTGCGTAATTTTGCCTTGATCAAGTGCTCTAATAAGCGGAATCGTAACCTGATTTTGACCAATAACACCTTCAAAAGTGTCTGGTCTATATCTTCGATACAACGCAAGTGCCATAACTATAACCTACCGCCAACTAGATATTAACTTGAATCCGCTTACTGTTTAAGCAAATCATCTGTTCCATTTTAATCATCTAAGTACTAACATGCTAACGATGCGCACTCTACTACATGCTACATTATGGTTCACTCGCTACAATCCACTAAACCCGCTTTAGCGCTTACGGTTATTCTAGAGGCCATTGGAACGTGTAAAGGAACGCTTAATTTTAGCGATATGTCGTTATCTTTTTCCACACAAGACTCGATTTTTGCATTGTTTGCTGTAGCTGTGTTTTGCGCGATTTTGCAAGCGTCTCCGTTCATGTTCTGTATAGCAACCGCTCCCGATATTGCCGATGCATTTGCTAACGCATATGCGCGATGTTTTGAAACAAGAATCGTTCCAATAACCGCACAAAGAACCAGAATAGAGCAGATTGCGGTTACTAATCCTATGCCAAGCATAGTTCCAGATCCGCAATCCGCTCCGTGTAAATGTTTAGCTTTTAAGCATTGCGTTATTAATCGCTTAGCTCTTTTTTGATTCATATTAAAACCTGACTAATGCGCGCTTCTACTTGCATTGGCAAAATCTTCAGCGGGTCTGGCACAACCGGGCAACTAACAACAATATCTGCCATATTTCCAACATATTCGACTTTTACAGAACTATTTTTTCCAGATACTTTATGCACTATATTTTGAGCTTCTTTAGAATCGTGTGTAGATGCAATGTAGTAGGCAACTTGGCCTGCTGCATCGTTGCAATTCATTGTATTTACTACTGATTTGCCTAAAAAAATTAACACTATAGCAAGAATCGCAACTGTAGGTAGAATAATCGCAAATTCTGCGGTTACTGCACCTGAATCTTTAACATCTTTAACATCTTTAACATCTTTAACATCTTTAGTGAATTTAGTGCTTTTAGTGTGCTTGTAACTATTTATGCTCGTATTTTTTGCATTCCTTTTGTTGAAAATATTCAAAAACGTATAATTCTTCATTTTTCTCATTTCTTTCGCATTAGTGAATCTCCATTATTAGTGTTTATGCTTAGTTCTTTAGCATTCGTTTAATCTTGTTTTAATCTTGTTTAATCTGAATCTTGTTTAATCTCATCGAATCTTGTTAAATATCAACAAGAGCTTCATAATGTTTCACGCAATGTTTCACGCAGTGCTTAACAACTTATATTCTTCTTTACATTAGCTAACGTGCAAAGCTCTTTTAACAAGTTCGCCAATAGCTTTGTGCACAGCATCCGACTTAGCAATAGCAATAAGAACTGTTGCAAAAGCTGTAGCAGCTATAAGAACAACCGCATATTCTGCAGTAACCGCTCCTTCGTCTAGTTTCTTTAGACTGTTATTCAAGCGGTTTTGCATACTATTGCACGCCTGTTCTGCTTTAATCAATCCTTTGTTTGCGTTTGTTGTAAACTCGCAACAAAGTTTTGAAAATGCTTTAGCAATTGTTTTCATGTTACTTACCTTCCTTTCTTTTATTTATTGTTTATTTTTTATTTATGTACCCAGTTTGGATACAAATTTTTTAAGTGCCATTTTTAAGACTTTTATATGCGACTTTTTATATAAAATCGTTTTCACTGCGATTTTTCACTGCGATTTGCAGCTAGTGCATAAATGATGCAACTGTTGGCAAAATGCCAACAAAAATAAACGCTGGCAAAAAGCACAATCCAACTGGCAAAAGAAGTCGCACAGAAAGTTTCGAACTTTCTTTTTTTGCAACATTCTTCATTGATTGCTCGTAGTTTTGCAAAACGGCGTTAAGTACTGGTACGGGGGAGCTTCCGTAAATCCAAGATTCACGCAAAGAATTTTTTAGCCATGTGCTTAAAATCAAAGATGCGCAAGCGTTCTTATCTTTTTTACTAAAGCAAACATGTGGCTCGCTCCAAGCTTCTCTCCAAGTGCTGCCAGAGATAAGCGCTTTAGAAACGCGACTTAGCCAAATTCCTTTTGATGCAGGCAAAGAACAACCGACTACGTCTAGTGCTCTAGTTATTGCAACACCACTTTTTAGTGCAACTATTATCATTTGCAAACCAAGAATCGGATCTATATCGCTTAGTATGTTTTGTCTAAAGTCGTAAGTGTTTTGCATAAAAACGCTCGGATTAACAGCGCGCTCATAGAGTGAGCTAGATGCCATTTGCTTAGAAAAAAGTTTGCACAAAATAATTATGTATGCAACTAAAATAAGCCAAATAATAATTGCTCTTAGCATTTATCCTCCTTTACTGCATTAAGTTTTGACTAAAATACTTCTTTGATTACTTCGTAGATTATTTTTGATTGCGTTTTAATTGCCATTAAAAGAAGCGGATTGCATTGCGTTTCTAGAATTTTTAAGAATGCGCGCAACCCAAATAACTCCAACCGCGTAAAATGCCATTCCAACGCTTAAAAGCGTATATCCTTTGTAGCTAGTAAAAATCATTAGTATTGGGTTTGCTCCTAAAAGCTGACCAGTTAAAAGAGACAAAAATGGCAGTGCAATAAGCAACTTAATAGTGGCTTTTGGCATTGCAAAAACTTCCGCGCTTAAATCATCAACCCTTTTGTTTGCATAATAAGAATCCGCAACAGATTGAACGCAATCTGCCATTGGGCAGCCAATCGAATTACTTAATTTGTATACACTCATAAGAGATTGCGCTATTTTACGAATGTCTTTTTGTTTTTTGGCATTTTTATAATTTTTTGTATTCTTTGTATTCTTCGCGTTTTTGAAAGAGCTATCTAAACTAGACGTGATTGTGCTTTCGCTTAGTCTAGAATCAAACCACTGTAATATGGATTCTGCATTTATTTGCTTGTTGTATGCTTTGCGCGCATTGCCATTAGCATTGCAATCTGAGCATACGCCAATAATTGACTCAAACGAAGCTCCCGATTTTAATGATGCAACAAGAGATGCTAGCGACTCTTCAATACTCATGTTAAATCCTTTGTTAGCTTTTATTTTGCTTGTTAGTTTGCTTGTTATTTTGCTTGTTAGTTTGCCTTATTTTTGCCCGTTTTGCTTTTTGCTTGTTAAGCTCTTAAAACTATTTGCGAATTTAGTGGCAAATGCCATTTAGACGAAAACTCTTTCCATGCTAAAGTGGCCTCTATTTGCGTGTCTTTAACTCTTAAAACAGGAACGCCTTCTAGTGCGCCAGAATCATTAGATCTTAAAACTCCAAGCTCCTTTACAACGCGTATCCCGTTTACGCGCTCAACGTGAATAACAACGTCGAATGCGTCTGCAGCAAGAGCGCAAAGTGCCATTGGCTCCAGCCCTGCGAGCAGACCAAGTGCCATTAATCGCGCTGGAACTTTTTGTACTTTATCTGCGTGCAAAGTCGTCATTCCGCCTTTGTGTCCGCATGTAAAAACGCGCAATAAATCAGCGATTTCTTTGCCTCTGCATTCTCCTAAAATGATTCTGTCTGGTCGCATTCGCAAAGTGGCTTTTACAAGCTCTTGTAAATCAATGCATCCTGCGCCTTCAACGTTTGCTTCTCTTGTTGCTAAAGAAACGTAATCGTTAGAAACACAGCCCAATTCCCTAGTTTCTTCAACAGTAACTATTCTGTCTTTTGGATTACAAGAAGCTAATAGAGCCTTCATAAGTGTTGTTTTTCCCGAACCCGTGCTACCTGTAATCAAAATATTTGCGCGACTCTCAACAAGCAAATAAAGAATCCTAGATAGCTCAATTGGAAACATGCCTTTGCTGCTAAGTTCCGTTAAACAGTAGTGCTTTAGCGCAGGGAAGCGAATCGAAATGGCAGCTCCGCTCAAAACTATTGGTGCAATAAGCGCGTGAATTCGCACACCAAGTGGACTAGAAGCGTCTGCAATTGGGCATGCGTCGTCTAATCGTTTACCCAATTGAGCACAAAGCCAGACGGCATATTCGCGCAAAACACTGGGATTATCAAACGGGATTCTTGGATTGTATTCATTAAGCCCAAGTCCAAAGTCTGCCCAAACTCTTCCCTCGTCTGTAACAACAATATCCGTTACATTTGGATTATCTGCAATATCTTGCAAAATTCCAAAATCAATATCTTGTAAAGCCATGCCTACCACCAACTATTTTTGAAAATCTGCCAAACGCATAAGAAGAATCACCTTGCGTGCTAGATGCCATTAAACCCGATTTGCGCGAGTCGCCAAGCAGCCATATGGTGATTTTTTCTACCGCACTTTGCGCGCATTTTGGTATGCTTCTAATCCCATACCCACCAATTATGTCT
The DNA here is from genome assembly GCF_055804375.1 of Gardnerella sp. c12Ub_1. Lineage (NCBI taxonomy): Bacteria > Bacillati > Actinomycetota > Actinomycetes > Bifidobacteriales > Bifidobacteriaceae > Gardnerella > Gardnerella sp. c12Ub_1. Next base: position 1,186,006 of record NZ_JANUZC010000001.1, read on the forward strand.
TCGTACATCTTAGAATCGTGACCAATTGGGCCTTCTACATTGCAAAGTAAATAATCACAAGCTTCTGTAATCTCTACTGGGCAAAATCTGTTAGAAAGTCCGCGTGGATTTAAGCCTGCAACAATATAAGTTAGATTTTCCGCGTAATTTTTATGATCCAACTCTAGGTTTTGCAAATGCGCTCGCAATCGAGCTAAACCTAAAACGCTAAGCTCCGATGCAAAAATTGTTGGAACATTCGCTAGAGTTGGAAGACTTTGTAAAAGCCTTCTTGCCGAAAATCCAGATCCAATATCTACAATCACAACGTCGCAAGCTTTAGCAAGACCTCTAATTGCGGCCTCAATAACCCATGGCTTAGGCTCCTGATTTTTCCAAGGTGAGTAGGCCAGAATATCCACATTGTTCCAATGCAAAAGCTCGCAACGCAAAACGTAACCGTCTAGTCTTCCTAAAGGAGCTTGAACCTCTTGCAATCTTCTGCCTTCGTCTTGCTCCAATCCAAGTAGAACATCTAAACCGCCATTAGAAATATCTGCATCGATTAAAGCTACAACGTATTTTTTACTAGCAATATTGCTTGCAAGAAGTGCAAGAGTAGTGCTTAAGCCAATTCCGCTATTTGCTGCAGAACCAATTACAACATTTTTTGGAAAAGGCTTTAGCGAGTAGTTCAAGCTTCCAGTAGTTTTTTGAGCAACACTATTATTGCGATCGTCTTGAAGAACACGATTGCTTATAACGCCAAAATCTTTGTTAAACGTAGGATTTTCAGCCAGTTCACAACTGCGATTAAAAGATGCAATAACAGTTGAGTCGTTAACATTATTAGACTGATTAATGGCGTTTTTAAGCGCGCTCGCTTGCGGAGGGTATGTGTTAAGTACCCTAGCGGCGCACGAAGGCGCATCGTAATTATCAATACTCATATTGCTCATGCAGCTATTGAATCGCATACAAAATAAATAAGCAATACTTTTGTAAGAATGTGGTTAAAGGCTCAATAAACGTTGCAAATCCGCCAAAAAGTTATCCACATTGCTGTTTTAGCGTATTTTTGTATAAGCGTATAAGCATATTAGCGCACGAGTTTTGGATTGGAAGCCATGTACCTTTCCAGAAGTTCGCCATAGATTGGCTTAGTGTGCAAAATATCGGATACAAGAAGCGCAATAAAAGCAGATGCAGCAACTGGAAGAGTGTGAATCATTGTTCCCGACATTTCTACAGTTAGCAAAATCGAAGTGAGCGGAGCTTTTACAGAAGCCGAAAGCGTGCCAGCCATAACACAAACTGTAAAAATTGGCATTAGCTTTGCGTCAATGCCAAGAATCGGAATGCTTATTATTGTGCGAGAAGCAACGCCGCCTGCAAGTGCTCCAACAGCAAGAATTGGCATAAAAATTCCGCCAGGCGCTCCGCATCCAAAACTTGTAGAAGTAAATAGCATTTTTGCAACAAACAGAATACACAAAAGCGCTATGCTTGCTTTTCCATATTCAGAGAGCTTAACAAGATTCGATCCTCCGCCAAGAACATCTGGCAAATATAAGCCAACAGGAATCGCGATTAAGCATGCTATAGATACAGGAGCCCACTTTGGCAAATATTTATACATCGTTTGCAATCCAAGTAAGGATCTATTCATTAAAGAGCCAATAAGTCCCGCAAAAATGCCAAGCGGAATCAGCCAAAAATGAAGCGTCATTGGCAAGTCTGGAATCTTTCCAAAGTCTAAAACAGGCCGAAGTCCAAAGCATGTTTGAGACACAAAGTCCGCGCAAATAGATGCAGCAGCAGCTCCCATAAGAACTGTAGAAGACAATCCGTGTTGAACTTCTTCCATAGCAAACATAAGCCCAGAAAGTGGAGCGCTAAATGCTGCAGATAAGCCAGCTGCAGCTCCAGCGGTTACAACATAGTGTTCTTGCGTATCGTTTTTATTGCCTTTTCTAAAAATGCGAGACATCATTTGCGCGCCGCAAGCTCCGATTTGAATCGAAGGGCCTTCGCGCCCAAGAGATAAGCCAAATAGCGAACCCAACAATCCGCCTACAAATCGAACAGGCAAAATAGTGTTCCAACACATTTTTAGACCGCGCTGAACGTATCCAACAACTTGTGGAATGCCGCTTCCAGACGCCATGCTTTCTTTGCGACTCATCCAGCCAATAAAGAATCCAGCAACAATCGCAAAAGCTACGCACGGCACAATCCAAAGCATGTTTTGCAATATTCGCACATACATCCATCGCGCAAAATCGGTTCCGTACTCAATCCCAAGTCTATAAGTTGCTACAAGCGCTCCCGAAACAAGGCCAACAACTACGCCTGCAAGAACCATCTTCCATCTAAGATGCTTAAGTGTTTTAAGAATGCGATCCGAAAAGTCGCGCAAAAAGTCGCGTATAAAACCGCCTACGTTCTTTAAAGTCACAATAAACCTATTCTTAAATCAAATCGCAAACAAATACACAAAGCATTTTAACATTTTAATAACACAATAAACGTTAATTAATAAAATACATTAATTAATAAATAAAATACGTCAATTAATAAAATTAAAAACTAAGACTTTAGAAGTAAAAACATTACAAAACACGGTCCAGCGTATGCAATAAATGCGCACAAGAATGGCACTATTAGTTCGCTAATAAAAAGACATAGTCCAAGCTTGATTTTCTTTAGCTTAAACAGGCTTACGACTTCTAAGATTGCGGTTGAAAACGTTGAAAATCCACCTAAAAATCCCAATGCGCACGTGTAGATAATAGTCGAAGCAAAAGTTAAATCGTATATAATCGAAGAACTTAAAAATACAACTAAGCCCATTATAAAAGACGCAAAAGCGTTGATTAGCAAAGTCGCGATTGGAAAATCATGGTTATAAACGCGCCCGATTGCGTCAGATATTGCGCAACGAAGAACGGCGCCAAGTCCCGCAAAAACAAGAGGCAGCCAAAAAAGAACGTATGCGTAAGACATCATTTTGCACCGCCCCTGTTAGCGTCTATTTTATTGATGGCGTTTGCATCACCAGCATTTTTTACGCTGCCATTGCCTTTAAAAGCAAAAATTTTATCTCCAATTAGACTCCCAACAAGCACTGCTAAAACGCCAAGAACCATAGACAACGCCATAATGGCAATTACTTCTACAATGTTCATTGCAGTAAATGCGGAATGCGCGCCCTCAAAGGCAAAAGTAGACATTGTTGAAAGTCCGCCGCAAAATCCTGTGCAAAAGCCGTATTTTATTAAGTCTTTATTTTTGCTGCGCAATCTATTTGCTACAAGCGAACTTACTAAAGCAAGAATAAAACATGCTAAAACGTTAGATAAAAGAGTTGCAAAAGTAAAGCGGCTAAAAAGCATAGAATATCCCGAATCCCAATGCATGCCGTACGTAAAAACGCCTATTTCACTACGCACAAAAGCGCCAAGCAATCCGCCAATAAAAACAACAAAATAGATTTTTAATCCAAGTGTTTTATGCTGGCGCTTTTTAGGCAAGTCTGGGCGATTTTTTCTCGGAACACTCATATTTTTAGCCGCCTTAAATCGCATTTAATATGTATTTAGTCAACTATTTAGTCAGCATTAATAGCCACTAATCAATCAGCGAATGAACGCTAATAATGTGATCGCGCTGAGGGCCAGTGCCAATTGCAGAAATGCGGCATCTGGAAAGCTCTTCCAAGCGCTTTACGTAGCTTTGAGTGTTTGCAGGCAAGTCTTCAAACTTGTGCACTTTAGAGATATCTTCGCTCCAGCCTGGAAGCATCTCGTAAATTGGCTTAGCGCTAGCAAACAAAGACTGATCTACTGGCATCTCGTCTACGCGCTCAACGCTTCCGTCAGTTAAAGTTACATCGTAAGCTACGCAAACTGGAATCTCTTTTAAGCCAGTCAAAACATCTAGCTTTGTAAGAACAATATCAGTTAGGCCATTTACGCGAGTTGCATAGCGGCTAACAACAGAGTCAAACCATCCGCATCGGCGAGGGCGACCAGTAGTTACGCCATATTCGTGACCCTGCTCGCGCAGCCAATCGCCGCTTTCGTCCAAAAGCTCTGTAGGGAATGGGCCTTCGCCAACGCGCGTAATATAAGCCTTAGCAACACCGATTACGCGATTAATGCGAGTAGGACCAACGCCCGTACCCGTGCAAGCGCCTCCAGCTGTAGGATTAGAAGACGTTACAAATGGGTATGTTCCGTGGTCAACGTCTAGCATAGTTGCCTGGCCGCCTTCAAAAAGCACGGTTTTACCATTTTCCATTGCCTGGTTTAGCACAAGCGAAGTGTCGGCAACGTATGGCTTTAAGCGCTTTCCAAGTTCTACGAGCTGGCTTGTAACGGCATCAATATCAATTGGGTGCTGGTTGTAGAGCTTAACAAGCATTTGATTCTTTTGATGCAAGCTGGCTTCTACTTTATCTCGCAAATGATCCGCGTTAAACAAATCGTGTACGCGAATTCCAACGCGATTAATCTTATCGGCATAAGTCGGTCCAATTCCGCGACCCGTTGTGCCAATCTTGTGCTTTCCAAGGAATCGCTCTGTAACTTTATCGATTACGCGATGATAAGGCGTAATAACATGCGCAGACTCGCTAACAAGCAACCTCGAGCAATCAACACCACGTGATTCTAGCGCGTCAATCTCTTCAAAAAGAACCTCTGGGTCTATAACAACTCCGTTTCCAATAACAGGAGTTACATTTGGGCTGATTATGCCGCTAGGAAGTAAGTGCAATGCGTAAGATTCGTTTCCTACAACAACAGTGTGGCCAGCATTATTGCCGCCATTAAAACGCGCAACAATATCTACCTTAGAACCAATTAAATCAGTTGCTTTACCTTTGCCTTCGTCACCCCATTGAGCGCCAATAAGCACAATTCCAGGCATGCCGCACCTCCATTTTTTGGGCTAACATTGCCCAAATAAACACAATTCCTACGTGTCAAGATTAGCGCAAAGCCAATACCGAATAATGCCAAATAATGCTGATGCGAGTTAGTTTGCTTGAGCAAATCGAAGCTAGACGCAAGCAATACGAGTACTATCGCGATCAACTCCTAACCTTTAAGTGTGCCTAATGTAGTTATGCACAATTTATGTAAAGCAAACTATAAAAGCGTATTTAGTATTAGAATTTATATAAATTACATTCCTAGTGAGACTCGCCGAAGAGATTGAAGATTGAGGAGGTAAGAAATGTCTGCTAAACTTGCCAGTAATAGCAGCCCCCTAAGCCTACTAACAGTGCTCAAACCTGGGGGTTCTTCTTGTTTTTCAGCTGATTCAAAGCCTCCAAAATCTATTGACGATATGATTCAACTCATGAAAACTCGAGAATTAGTAGTTACAGATGAAAATAATTTTAAAAGTATGCTATATAACTGCAACTACTATAGATTATCTGGGTATTTTCGAGTGTTTCAAGTCGATCCTTCTTCTGGCAATAATCAGTTTAAGCCAGGTAGTAAAGATGTTGATTTTCTTGTGCCGTACAAAATGGATGAAGAATTGCGAACAATTATTCTTAAAGGTACCGCACAAGTAGAGTTAACATTAAGATCTAGATTTGCATATCACGTTGCAAACTCTGGAGGAGCATATACATACCTCAATTCAGATTCATATATTAAAAAGTCTAATATAAGCATAAATAATCTTTTATCTAATATGAATAAATGGCTGGAAAAATCTAACGAAGTTTGTATAAAACATTATAAGAGTAAGAAACAACCTATACCAATATGGGCTGCTGTTGAAGCTTTTCCATTTGATACTATTTCACGAATGATTTCTTTGTATAAAGATACTAATGTGTTGCGAAAACTTTTTGATTCAATGGGGTTAAAAACAGAAATTCGTAAATCTTCTGAATCAATCCATTCAATAGTGTACTTGCGTAATTTGTGTTCTCATCATTGTAGGTTATGGTATAAGGAAACTGTAATATCGACTCCTTCAATTCGTGATGTTAAAAATTCTTCTTTATTAAACGGTTATACAGATAAATCTATTGCTGCAGCATTAGTAAATTTAATGTATTTAGTATCAAAAATAGAAAACAATCATAATTATGAGACTGAAATAAAAGAATTTCTGAATAAAAATGAAGAATATAAAAATGGAATATTTAACCATTTACATTGGAGATAATTTAAATTTGTAGAATATGCAATGCGTTATGCGAGTAAGCAAGAAAGCTGGGTTATAGACACATTTGGACTATAACCCTAATATTTGCGATTACACTATTTTAGAGCTTTTCCAGCAGAGCCTAGCTGCACGCATGCTTCAACAACACGCTGAGCCATTGCTTTTTCTGCTTCTTTGCCCCAAGACCTTGGGTCGTAAAGCTTCTTTGCGCCAACTTCGCCGTCGATTTTAAGAACGGAATCGTAGTTGTGGAACATGTGGTCGGCGATTGCGCGCGTAAAAGCGTATTGCGTATCTGTGTCAATATTCATTTTTACAACGCCATATTTTACAGCTTGCGCAATTTCTTCGGCTGTAGAGCCAGACCCGCCATGGAACACTAGCAAGAATGGTTTTGTTGGCACGCCAAACTTGCGATTACACAAATCAAGCTTGTACTTGTTGTATACAGCGCTTTGAATATTGTCTAGTAATTGCGGCCTAAGCTTAACGACGCCTGGCTTGTAAGCTCCATGAACGTTTCCAAACGTAAAAGCGGCCATGTATTTTGCGCGGTCCTCTAAACCTAATCGCTCAACAACGCGCATAGCATCTTGGGGAGTGGAGTACAGCTTTTCGTCAATATCTGCTCTGTGGCCGTCTTCTTCGCCGCCAACTGCGCCAATTTCAATCTCTAAAATCGTGCGTGCTTTTGCAGACTCTTCCAGTAATTCTTCTGCAATGTCTAGATTGTGCTCAAGCTTAACTGTGGAGCCATCCCACATATGCGACTGAAAAATCGGCTCTTTGCCATTTGCAACTTGATCTGCTTCATAAGCTAAAAGTGGCCTAATCCAATCGTCTAAATAGGCTTCTGCACAATGATCTGTGTGCAATGCAACCGTAATGTTTGGGTATTGTGCAGCAACTTGATGCGCGAATTGCGCAAATGCGATTGATCCAACAACGCGATTATTTACGCACTGGCCAGAAAAATACGCGGATCCGCCAACAGATACTTGAATAATTCCGTCGCTTTGAGCTTCGGCAAATCCTTGTAGTGCTGCGTTTAAGGTCTGTGTGCTAGTAACGTTAATCGCAGGGTAGGCGTATCCACCTTTGCTGGCTGCATCAAGCATTTGTGCGTAACGTTCAACGGTTGCAATAGTCATATTTTTATTATGACTCTAAGCGCGCATATTTTTTATATTTTGCTAGATTTTTTGCTAGATTTTACTATTTTTAACTATTTTTGATTATTTTTGATTTCTTGATGACGCTTTTTTGCGGCCGTTACTACAAAATGTAGATACTCTAGTGCGATTTCTTCTTTTAATCCAGATTCCTCAGCAATTTTTTTAAGTCGATTCGCCTGGCGATTTTCCCTAGACTTATCTTCTGTAGCAAGATTTGCGCGAGCTTTTATTTCTCCGACTTTTTCCGTAACTTTAAAGCGCTCTGCTAGAAGCGAAACAATTGCATTGTCAATATTGTCAATCGACTGACGCAGCGCAAAAATCTCATTCATTGAATCGTTGCAATCACTATAATCACTGCAATCATTGCAATTGCTGCAATCTGATCCATCAAAATCTTTGCGCGCGTCAATCGACTCTTTAGAAAAGTTGAACATGCTATTTTTAGTCAAAATAAGTTTGCAAAACCATTGTTGTTTCTGTGCTAACTGGAACAACACGATGAATTGTGTTGATTAGTTCTTCTAGCTTGCTAGGAGTTGCAACGCGAACAACAAGCATAAAGCTTGGGCTTCCAGTAATCGAATAGCATGCTTCAATGCCGTCAATGTCTTTCAATTTGGTTGGAACGGAAGCTTCTTGCTCAAAATCAAGAGGCGTAACCGCAACGAATGCGCTTACTGGCAAGCCTCTGCGCTCGTAGTCAATCAAAGCGCGATATCCAGTTATGATTCCTTTGCGCTCGAGCTTTTGAACTCTGGATTGCACAGCGGAAACAGACAGTCCAGAAGCTTTAGCTAGCTTGGTTAATGTTGCACGGCCATCGTGCTCAAGAATATCTACAATAATTGCATCCGTAGAATCTATCGGAGCAACTGTGCTCGCGCTGGTTTCTAAGCCAGAAGGAATATTATTTTCAATCCTATGAGAGTTTCCCGTCATGCGATCTCCATCCTCATACAGCGCCACCAAAATCTTTGTTTTGCTTCTTCGACTTTAGCTGCGCCCCCTGCAGTCTCTTCAATCGTATCGTATTTTTTAATGAAAAAGAACAAAATTAGATAAAAAATCACGGTTTTTCACATTATTTAACACATGTTTACATATATAAACTTTTGACCATTCTATTTTTTGTGTATCAGATTATTAAAAATGCCCCCAGATTATTAAATCAAGAGGCATTTTAATTTAGATTTTAGATTTTTATTTTATACGTAAATTTTACGCTTAAATTTTACGCGATTGCGCCTGTTCCGCCATTTGTGGAATTGTTGGCTTGCTGAACAATAGCCGCAAGAAAATCGCGATTAGAAGCAGTCTTCTTTAAGCGCGGCACCAAAGTCTGATAAGCCTGTTCTGGCTCCAAACCGCCAAACAATCGTCTTAATCGATAAATAATCGGCAGCTCTTGAGCAGGAGTGATCAACTCTTCGCGGCGCGTGCCAGAAGAATTGATATCTACAGCTGGGAACAGTCGCTTGTCTGCCAAATCGCGGCTCAAGCGAAGCTCCATGTTTCCAGTGCCCTTAAACTCTTCGAAAATAACTTCATCCATCTTTGAACCAGTTTCCACCAAAGCAGAAGAAATAATAGTCAAAGAGCCGCCATTTTCAATGTTTCGTGCTGCGCCAAAGAACTTCTTAGGAGGGTAAAGCGCTTGAGCATCTACGCCGCCAGAAAGGATACGGCCAGAAGCAGGAGCAGCAATATTGTATGCGCGAGCAAGGCGAGTCATGGAATCAAGAAGAACAACAACATCTTGGCCAAGCTCTACAAGCCTCTTAGCACGCTCAATCGCAAGCTCTGCAACAGTAGTGTGGTCTGATGCTGGGCGGTCAAATGTAGAAGAAATAACCTCGCCTTGAACAGTGCGCTCCATGTCGGTAACTTCTTCTGGGCGTTCGTCTACAAGAACAACCATCAAATGTACTTCTGGATTGTTAACAGCAATCGCGTTAGCAATATTTTGCAAAGTGATTGTTTTACCAGCCTTAGGAGGCGAAACAATCAAACCACGCTGACCCTTTCCAATAGGCGCCACAAGATCAATGATTCTGCCAAGCATGCGATTTGGCGTAGTCTCTTGCTTTAAGCGTTCATGCGGATACAAAGGTGTGAGCTTAGCAAATTGTGGGCGATTTTGAGCCTCTTCTACGCTCATGCCGTTAATGCTGTCAACACTTTGCAAAGGAACGAACTTTTGACGCTGATTCCTGCGATCTCCCTCGCGAGGAGCGCGAATAGAGCCTTGAACCGCATCTCCCTTGCGTAAGCCGTACTTTTTGATTTGGCTCATAGAAACATAAACGTCATTTGGTCCAGGCAAATAGCCAGAAGTGCGCACAAATGCGTAAGATTCAAGCACATCTACAATGCCAGCAACTGGAACAAGCTCTTCTTTTGGCTCTTCGCGACGTGGAGCTTGCTCGTGAATCTCGTGCTCTTCGCGAATCTCGGAGCGTTCCGCACGTTCAGCACGTTCCGCTTTAGAATCGTAATCGTCTCTAGTGCGTCGCGTTCTGCGCTGGAATCTATCAGATCTGTCTGCTTTAGAATCGTAATCATTTTCTTCGCTAGAGCGATTAGACATACGCATTCTGCGCGATTCCGAATTGCGGTTAGCACTTGAAGCAGAAGACTTTTCGCTTGGCAAAGTGGCAAGAATCTGATCTAAATTAGCATCCACTTCGTCTGTTTTAGCAAAACTACTACCATTATTTTGTTCAGTGTTTGCACTTGCATTTGTACGAGTATTATCTTCTCTCGTAACATTTGTAGAGTTTTCTTTGCGATAGCGATGAGACTGATTGTCGCGCGCAAAATTGCGATGACGCTCACTCCTATTTGCATCGCTTGAATCAGAAGAATCATTAAAATCGCGATTCGTGTCAATGCTCGAGCGGAGTTCAAAAGAAGATGAATTGTTTTGCGTTTCGTCGTCGCCTTGAGAAACACGATTTATTCGTAAAGTGCTTTTAGGAACATGAACGCTAACACCAGCTGGAGCATCCCCACCATTGCGCGCAGCAGTTAGCGTAGCAACCAAATCTGGCTTGCGCATTGTAGACGTACCGCGTAGACCCATTTGCTTCGCAAGATCCTTAAGCTCCGAAAGCTTCATATCATCAAGATTTTGGCTTGTTGCCACAGTTATGCCTTTCCCTAACTCCAAGATAGATTACTTGGAGCTTTACGTGGAAGATTACGGAAAATCCGTTGTGAATATAACGACAAACACATATCAATGTGTATTAGTCGCTGATAAATGTATGCTACTACACTCGTAAGACTCACAACAACACGCGCGGCAGGGTATGCACTATATGCGCGATATACGCGAATACGCTACAGACGCTACTTCTTTTCGTGATACGATTTTTCGGTATTAACAGACCAAACGTTATCTTTAGACTTCTTACCACTATTGATGTTTTGAACAGCTTCAATAGCAGTTGCCATTGAGTGATCCTGGTTATTGTAGCGATGCTGGCCATTTCTACCAACACAATACAAGTTGCCAAAACCGTCTAAGTACTTAACAAGATCAGGCATTTGAGCGTAAGTATCAAAGTAAGCAGGGTAGGCCTTTGGAACGCGTTCGCGATGAGCATCTAAAACGTCGTCTTCGCTGTCAATAACTTGCATGCGAATCAACTCGTCAATGGCGTTTTTGCGAGCTTCTTCGTCGCTCATATTCCAAAAATCGTCGCCTTCGCTGCAGAAGTATTCAAGGCCAATCCAAACAGTATTATCAACATCTTTAACAAGGTATGGGCTCCAGTTGTTAAAGATTTGCAAACGTCCAACCTTGTAACCAGGGTCTTGAACGTAAATCCAGCAATCTGGCACAATAGGAGGGTTGCCAAGCGTTGGAATATCTGTAGTGTTGCGCAAACGCATGCGCTTAACAAGCAAGCCAACAGTCACAAAATCGCGGTAAGGCAAACCAGATGCAACTTTTTGCAAGTCTTGTGGAACTTCCGCATTTGCATCGCCATCTGCGCCTTGCTCAATAGACGCAACCAAATCTTTAATTGGCATAGACGAAATAAACTGATCTGCACGAAGCTCACTGCGCTCTCCATTTTGATTTTCAACAACAACACTGCAAATCTTGCCGTCCGCTTGCTTTATGGCAACAACCTTAGATCCTGTTAAAACAGTGGCTCCATTTTCGCGGCAGCGGCGTTCAACGGTCTCCCAAAGCTGACCTGGACCAAGCTTAGGGTACCAAAATTCTTCAATTAAAGAAGTCTCAACTTCTTTCTGACTTGCATTATTCTTAGGCATAAGCTTAGAAATAGCGTTCTTCAAAACTTCAACAATGCTCAAGCCTTTAACGCGCTGAGCGCCCCAATCGGCAGAAATCTGGCTTGGATGCCTTCCCCAAAGCTTCTCGGTGTAGCCCTCAAAGAACATGGAATACAACTTTTTGCCAAAGCGATTAATGTAGAAGTTTTCGAGGTTTGTTTCTGGCAACTTGTGAATCATGGACCAAAGGTAGCTAAAACCAACCTTCATTGTTAGCACAAAGCCCATAGCTCGCAAGGTGGACGCAGAAAGAGAAATAGGGTAGTCGAAGAAATGATGATTCCAGAAGATTCTAGAAACACGATGACGCTTAAGCATAACTTCATCTTCGACTTCTGGATCTGGGCCTCCAGCCTCTAAATCGTGATGCCTGCCAAGCTTCTTATCGTCGTAAGAAGGAGCGCCCTGAAGAGGCAGCATATCTCGCCACCATTGCATAATGCGATCGTCTTTAGAGAAGAATCGGTGTCCGCCAATATCCATGCGGTTTCCGTTGTATTTTACGGTGCGAGAAATGCCACCAAACTCGCTGGTTGCCTCAAGAACAGTCACATCGTAGCGGCTAGAGCCGCCATCTTTTACAAGCTCCCAAGCTGCCGTCAACCCTGCCGGACCGCCACCAATAATCACTACAGATTGTTTCTGGGATTGTGTATCAGCCAATTTTCCTCCATAACTAAAAACCGCTTTATAAAGTCAAAAACGCAAAATTGCAAGCACGTATCTGTATTAAAATCTAAACGTAGCTTTACTAGCATACTCTTATCACGCGATAGATTCTGGAATATCGATATCCGTTTTTTGAACTTCCTCCACGTTTACGTCTTTGAAAGTAACGATTCTAACGTTTTTTACAAATCGCGAAGGTCGGTAAACATCCCACACCCAAGCGTCTGTTAATTGAACGTCAAAGTACACGTCTTGACCTGCGGAGCGCACGTTAAAATCAACCTTATTTGCCAAGTAAAATCGGCGCTCTGTTTCTACAACGTACGTAAAAAGCTTAATAACGTCACGATATTCCTTGTATAACGCAAGTTCGGCGTCTGTTTCGTAATTGTCGAGGTCTTCGGCGCTCATTGCTTCCCTTCCGTTGGCGTGATTTGCGTATTTGATGCAGCTTTATTCGCTGCGTCGTCTTCTTGAGCACGCTTGCGGCCTCGTCCTATAATACGCCACCATGCGCGCTTAGAGGAATCGCCTGTCTGCTTAACACTAGACTCGGCTTGTTCGGTTGCTTGCGACTTGCGCGAATCGCCATTTTTAACTGGGATTGCAATCGAATGTTCGTGCGCGCTTAAGGCCTCGCAAACTCCAGGATTATCTTCAATAACGTGTAGTCCAAAAGCGTCTAGCGAGCGAATCGCATCGTACTCGTCTACAAGAGTGTCCATTACAACAAAATCTTGATACTTTTGGCTTTGAGAATCCCAAAGTGCATCGCGAGCTGTTCCCGTTTTCATAAAGCCAAGCGACTGGTACACGGAAAGCGAGCGCGTGTTTGTTGCAGGAACGCCAACCCAAATTCTGTGCAAAGCAAGGCCAACCTCGCTTGGTGCAAAACCGTAAGTCATAACTCTAGGCATTGCGTCTCTAGAATATCCACGACCCCTATAATCGCGTCCTAGAATCACTTGAATCCTAGCGGATTTAGACCAACCGTCAATGTCAATCAAAAATATCATTCCAATAATATTTCCATTGATGTTTTCGGAGTCATCAATAAAATCTGGCACAATTGACCATGCGATTGTTGGGCGCGATTGGGCGTCGCTAGAGGCGGCATCATGATTAGATTTTGCCTCAGTGCTTCCATCCGAAGACCATTGCGCCGAACGATTCACCCACGCGTGAACCATGGCGCGCTCCGATTGCGAATCTTTGCCTGTTATAACGGCTGCTCCATCAAAAGCATGCAATGCGTCCATTTGCGCCAAATCTTCGATTGTTGCTGGCCTAAGACGTGCCATTTCGCCGCGGATTGGCGGAATCGTAATATTTTCTGGCAACTCGCGGTGGCTTGTAGAATCAGCATTGAATCCTTGCATATTCACCTTTTTCGTACAATCGACTTACGTGTTACAAAAGCTTACAAAAAGCGCTACAGCGATTAGTAAAAACCGCGTTATAAAATCGCACTTTTTGCACCCTATACAATGCTATAAAACACAAAGTTAACACGCAAAGCATAAAGCGCAAAAAGTGCAAAGTAAAAGCTAATCTAAACTAGCCCTTGATTTTTGCCATTACAATCTTAGTAACAGCTTTAGCATCAGCCTGACCCTTAGTTGCGCGCATAACAGCACCAATAATCGCGCCCATCGGCTTCATATTGCCTGCCTTAAGCTTTTCTGCAACCTCAGGATCGGCTGCAAGAGCAGCGTCAACAGCAGCTTCCAAAGCGCCGTCATCGTTCATAACCTTGAATCCGTGCTTATTAACAACTTCATCAGGCTTGCCCTCGCCAGCCAAAACGCAAGCAACAGTTTGCTTAGCGAGCTTATCGTTAAGCTTACCGTCTGCAATTAGCTTTTCAACTTGCGCCACATCTTGCGGAGTAATAGGCAATTCTTCCAAAGTTACGCCACGAGTGTTTGCTTCGCGAGCAAGCTCACCAAGCCACCACTTCTTAGCACCTGCTGCAGTTGCACCAGCTTTAACGGTTTCTTCAACCAAATCAAGAGCATCCGCGTTAAGAATATCTCGCATTTCAAGATCGCTAATGCCCCATTCGCTTTGCAAACGGTTACGGCGCTCGCGAGGCATTTCTGGCATTTGTGCCTTCATGCGCTCAATATGCTCCTTAGTGATGTGAAGCATGACCAAATCTGGGTCTGGGAAGTAGCGATAATCGTCGGCGTCGGACTTTACTCGGCCGCCAGCAGTAGTCTGAGTTGCCTCATCCCAGTGACGAGTCTCCTGCAAAATCTCGCCGCCTTCGCTCAAAATAGCAGCCTGGCGACGAATTTCGTATTGAAGCGTCTTTTCGATTCCGCGGAATGTGTTCACATTCTTAGTTTCCGAGCGCGTACCGAATGGATCGGTTGGCTTTCTGCGGAGCGAAACGTTTACGTCTGCGCGCATATTGCCCTGCTCCATGCGAGCGTGGGAGATGTTAAGCGCGCGAACAATATCGCGAATAGCGCGCATGTATGCGCCTGCGATTTCTGGAGCGCGGCTACCCGCACCTTCGATTGGCTTAGTTACAATCTCAATTAAAGGTACGCCTGCGCGATTGTAATCAACCAAAGAATGATTTGCGCCTTCGATTCGGCCATCTGCGCCGCCAACGTGAGTGTTCTTGCCAGCGTCATCCTCAATGTGAGCGCGCTCAATCGGAACGCGGAACACAGTGCCATCTTCCAGCTCAACATCCAAGTAGCCGTTGCCATTAGTAGGCTTATCGTACTGGGAAATCTGGTAATCGCGAGGCATATCTGGGTAGAAGTAGTTTTTACGAGCGAACTGGCTCCACTCGGCAATCTCGCAATGCAACGCTAAGCCAAGCTTAATCGCGTAATCAACTGCAGTCTTGTTTACAACTGGCAAAGAGCCTGGCAAACCAAGGCTTACAGGTGTTAGCTGAGTGTTTGGTTCGCCGCCAAAAGATACTTCTGCTGGGCAGAACAGCTTTGTGCGCGTGCTAAGCTCAACGTGAGTTTCCAAGCCGAAAACTGGGTCAAATTGCTCCACAGCATCGGCGTATTTCATAAGTTTTTCAGCCATGAGAATCCTTCTTACTTAAGCTTTATTTCACTTTACTTAGCCAATGAATCGAGCCAACCAGCTTTAAGCGACTTCCAGATTGGACCGCTCCACTTTTCTTCGAGCGCTACTTCCAACGCTGCTGCAGGCTTGTACATCTTTTCATCATGGCATTGCGGAGCAATAATCTGAATGCCAACAGGCAGGCCATCGTCGCTTAAGCCAGCTGGGAGGCTCAAAGCTGGAACGCCAGCCATGTTTGCAGGAATCGTAGCAATATCGTTCATGTACATGGAAAGTGGATCGTTCATCTTCTCGCCAAACTTAAATGCCGTTGTAGGGCTTGTTGGAGAGGCTAGAACATCTACCTTATTAAACGCTTCTTCAAAGTCGCGAATAATAAGCGTACGAACCTTTTGCGCAGAGCCATACCAAGCGTCGTAGTAGCCGGCGGAAAGTGCGTAAGTGCCAAGAATAATACGGCGCTTTACTTCGTCGCCAAAGCCAGCTTCACGAGTTGCAGCCATCATGTTTGCAGCAGTTTGAGGCTTATCTGCTGGTGGCATTACGCGCAAACCGTAGCGCATTCCGTCGTAGCGAGCCAAGTTGGAGCTAACTTCGGAAGGCATGATTATGTAGTATGCAGATAGCGAGTAAGGGAAGTGAGGGCAGGAGACTTCTGTTACTTCTGCGCCCATATCTTTAAGCAATTGCACAGCCTCATTAAAGCGTGCTTCAACGCCTGGCTGGAAGCCTTCGCCGCTAAGCTCTTTAACAAGACCAACCTTTACGCCCTTCAAATCACGGCGAGCACCCTCGCGCGCAGCCTGAGCCATTGGAGGAACAGGAGCAGGAATCGAAGTTGAATCGCGCTTATCGTTGCCGCCAATGATTTCCTGCAAAAGTGCAGAGTCAAGAACGGTACGAGAAACAGGGCCAATCTGGTCTAGTGAGCTTGCCATGGCGATTGCGCCAAAACGGCTAACTCCGCCGTAAGTTGGCTTTGCGCCAACAGTACCAGTTAAAGCGCCTGGCTGGCGAATGGAGCCACCAGTATCTGTACCCAAAGCAATAGGAGCCTCGAATGCAGCAACTGCAGCTGCAGAGCCGCCGCCAGAGCCGCCAGGAACGCGCTCGGTATCCCAAGGATTGCAAGTAGTTTGATAAGCAGAATGCTCGGTAGAAGAACCTTGAGCAAACTCATCCAAATTAGTCTTGCCAAGAATTGGCATGCCAGCTGCCTTGAGCTTTTCAATAACAGTAGCATCGTAAGGTGGAACCCAGCCTTCAAGAATCTTAGATGCTGCAGTAGTAGGAATGCCCTTAGTAACAATCATGTCTTTAATGGCAATTGGAACGCCTGCAAGCTCAGGTAAGCCTTCGGCTTCGCCATTAGCATTCTTTTTATCAAAAGCGTCTGCTTGTTCAAGTGCAACATCTGCAGAAACATGCAAGAATGCTTTGATTTCTGGCTCGGCTGCTTCGATTACTGCCAAGTGAGCTTCAACAAGCTCGCGGCTAGAAACTTCTTTAGCTTTTACAGCTTTTGCCATATCGGCAGCAGAAAGCTTTACTAAATCTTGAGTATTAGTCATGTTTATTCCTCCCCCAAAATTCGAGGTGCTACAAACATGCCAGACTCACTTCTAGGAGCGCCAGAAAGCGCTTCTTCTTGAGTCAATGGCGTAGCAGGCTCGTCTGGGCGCAAATACGCTTCAAGAGGTACTGGATTTGCAGTAGGTGGCACATCTTCGCCAGCAACTTCCTGCACTTTGTTAATAGATTCTGCAATGACGTTTAATTCGCCTTGCAAGCGACTGATTTCTTCGTCGCTAAGCGCAATCTGGGATAGAACGCCCAGATGCTCAATTTCTTCGCGTGTGAATGTTGGCATAACCTCAACTATATGTGTGATGCGTGACCTTCTTATAGAAGAAAAAAGCAATATTGATAAAAGATTTACACACGTTACTGTAGAAATATTTTCCCAATTTTAGAACATGATTGTCGATCCATATTTTCTAGGGAAAATTATGTGTAATATTAAAAAAATTTTATTAGTGAGACAATAAGCGAAATAACAATTATTATCACATACAGTTTTCATAAAATTAACGAGTATAAAATAGTGAAGACGAGGGTCTATGCATGTCAACACGCCATGAAATGGAAATAATTCAATAAAAGAATGTTGGCATTCCAACCTTCTTCATACGTTTATTTGCAGAATAAAAAAATTTGTTTTATTTCACTATCCCAGAAATAAAAAAGCATGTAATAATTAAATGCTATGAGATATTAAGCTAATGCAGCGAAGCATTCCATGCATAGAAGCAAATAAGTTACGGTATCTCATAAAAAATAACATAAAATATAAAATTGAAGGACACATATGAATAACACAAAGTTCTACCGTAATGCAGCAATGTTGCTCCTCGCGGGCGCAACTATTATTCCACAATGCTTAGCAGCACCAGCAATGGCCGCTCCTGCAGCTAAGGATTCTGAGCCAACCGCATCTTGCGCAGCCAAGAAGGACTCGTTGAATAATTATTTGTGGGATTTGCAATACGATAAAACAAACATTCTCGCCCGTCATGGCGAAACCATTGACAACAAATTCTCTAGCGATAGCTTCAACAAGGGCGATGAATTCGTTGTTGTTGAGCATCAGAAGAAGAACATCACAAATACAACTTCAAACTTGTCGGTTACTTCCGCCAACGATGATCGCGTATACCCAGGTGCTCTTTTCCGCGCTGACCAGAATTTGATGGACAATATGCCAAGCCTGATTTCCGCAAACCGCGCTCCAATCACGTTGAGCGTTGATTTGCCAGGCTTCCACGGCGGCGAAAGTGCTGTAACTGTTCAGCGCCCAACCAAGAGCTCTGTAACTTCCACAGTGAACGGCTTAGTTTCCAAGTGGAATGCACAGTACGCTGCAAGCCATCATGTTGCAGCTCGCATGCAGTACGATTCTGCAAGCGCACAAAGCATGAACCAGCTCAAGGCAAAGTTTGGTGCTGATTTCGCCAAGATTGGCGTTCCGCTGAAGATTGATTTCGACGCTGTGCACAAGGGCGAAAAGCAGACTCAAATTGTGAACTTCAAGCAGACCTACTACACCGTAAGTGTTGATGCTCCAGATAGCCCAGCTGACTTCTTCGCACCATGCACTACGCCAGAAAGCTTGAAGAGCCGCGGAGTAGACAGCAAGCGTCCGCCAGTATATGTGTCCAACGTAGCTTACGGCCGTTCAATGTACGTAAAGTTCGACACCCGCAGCAAGAGCACCGATTTCCAGGCTGCTGTTGAAGCTGCAATCAAGGGTGTTGAAATCAAGCCAAATACCGAGTTCCACCGCATTTTGCAGAACACTTCTGTAACTGCTGTAATTCTCGGCGGCAGCGCAAACGGTGCAGCCAAGGTTATTACCGGCAACGTCGACACGTTGAAGGCTTTGATTCAAGAAGGCGCAAATTTGAGCACCTCCAGCCCAGCAGTTCCAATTGCTTACACCACTTCCTTCGTCAAGGATAACGAAGTAGCAACTTTGCAAACCAATAGCGATTACGTTGAAACCAAGGTTTCTTCCTACCGCGACGGCTACTTGACTTTGGATCACCGTGGAGCTTACGTAGCTCGCTACTACATCTACTGGGATGAGTACGGCACCGAAATTGACGGCACTCCTTACGTGCGTTCTCGCGCTTGGGAAGGCAATGGCAAGTATCGTACAGCTCACTTCAACACCACTATTCAGTTCAAGGGCAATGTGCGTAACCTCCGCATCAAGCTTGTTGAGAAGACCGGCTTGGCTTGGGAACCATGGCGTACAGTATATGACCGTTCCGATTTGCCACTGGTTCGCCAGCGCACAATCAAGAACTGGGGCACCACCTTGTGGCCACGAGTTGCTGAAACTGTGAAGAACGACTGATACTTATCACAATTTCAAAAAATAACTTAATAAAGATAATTTAATAAATAATAAATTAAATATAAGTGAATACAATTAAGGGCTTTATCTTGTAGTCGGTTACGAGATAAAGCCCTTGTTGTTTGCTAAATATTATTTGTAGTTAAATATCGCGATGTTTTTCAACAACGTGGCCAATTGCATACATGACTACGCCCCAAGCGAGAACCACCAAGCCTGATTGCCACCATGTAAAAACATATGCGTTTGGTGGAAGTTGCCGCCCAGAACTAGCGGAGACTCCTAAGAATTGGCTTGCAGCATTGCCTGGCAAAATCTGAATAAGTATTGAAGTCCACTTCGCAAAATTGCTTGCAAGCATAATAATGCTAACAATGGCCTGCAGAATCATCACGGCTCCAATAACGCACATAATTCCGCCAGCAGTTGACTTGCAAATCATGCCAAAACCGTAGGCCATTGCTGACACAACAACCATAATTGCAGGAGAGCCAAGGAACAGAGTAAGCGGCAATTTCCACACGTTGCTTCCCGATAATCCGGAAATGTTATCTCCCATAAAAGCTAATTCTGCAGCAGCTAAAGAAACTGCCATTGCAATAAGTTGGGCTACAAAAACATAGATTGCAACCGCAATAAACTTAGCCGTAAAGAACATACCCCTTTTAGGTACAGCCGTAAGAGAAGCCTGAATTGAAGTCGTAGAATGTTCCGCAGTTACAGCAAGCACTGCAAAAATCGCCAAAACAATCAAAGATATAGAAGCAAAGCTAACGACCAAGCGGAAAATGCTTTCTTGAGATGCAATAAGGTCACTTTTATCGCTCGGTCCAACAGTAATTGCAGCGCTTGATTTACTTTGATTTGCTCCATTCTTAATGTCAACTTTAGACATTGCTTTCTGCACAAGCGCGATTATAAAGCTGAAAATTACTGGCAAAACAATTGTTAATGCCATGCACCACCACGTAGACGCAAGTCCGCGCAGCTTAACAATTTCAGATTTAAGCGTGTGCATAAATGTAAGGCGTAAGTGCTGAGCGTTCATGCTACGGCCAGTCTTGTATGCGTTAGATTGATATGCATTAGATTGGTGTGCGTTAGATTCAGCCAATTGCACTTGCTGATTTGCTACTTGCTCACTCATTTTGCACTCCCCTGATTATTAAATTGAGCTACACTTTGCTCAGCAGGATTTAAGTTTCCGGAAGGAATAGTCCTAGTCACGTACTGCTCTTGGCCATGCGTAAGAGCCAAATATGCTTCCTCAAGCGATGCATGCTCTTGATTCAGCTGATAAACCATGATTTGATTATCTGCAATTTCGCGAGCAAGCTGATTAAGCTCGCATCCTGTTATTCTGAGGAGCTCGCCTTCTTGAACGTCTTGAGGAGTGCGAACATCTTGCAAAATCTTGCATTCAGGATGATTTTGAGCAAGCACAGACTTTAGCTTTTCGCCTTCTGGAGTCACAAGTCGCACAGCGTGCTGCGAATGTGCATTAACAAAATCTTGTACTGTTGTACGCTTCAAAATTTCGCCATGCGCAATAATCACAAGGTTATCTGCAGTAAGCGCAACTTCGCTCATTAAGTGCGAACTAAGTAGTATTGCTCGACCTTGGCTTGCGTAATACTTGCACAATTCGCGAACCCACTTAACGCCTTCTGGATCCAAACCGTTAATTGGCTCATCCAAAATGAGATTGTGCGGGTCTGCTAAAAGCGCTGCAGCAATCGAAAGACGCTGGCTCATGCCAAGCGAGAACGAACCTGCTTTGCGGGTTTTAACACTTGATAATCCAGTAATATCAATCACTTCGTCAACGCGCTTTTTTGATATTCCATGAGTTAAAGCCAATGAATACAAGTGATTGTAAGCGGAACGACCTCTGTGGGCAGACTTTGCATAAAGAACTGCTCCAACTTCCGTCATTGGGGATGCGATTTTTGCGTAAGGTTTTCCGTCAATAAGAGAAGTGCCACTATTGGCGTGAATAAGATTTAACGCGCAACGCATGGTAGTAGATTTACCAGCGCCATTAGGACCTAAAAAGCCCGTGACTCTACCGTCTTCGGCGACGAAAGAAACGTCGTTAAGCGTTGTTTTTGCGCCGAAACGCTTTGTAATATGTTGGAATTCTAACATAGCTTAACAGTATCACAAATAAAAAAAAATACACATTAAATGTAAGCGTTTATGAGTACAGACTGTTGAATTTTAATTAATATTTAGCAATTTGGTGCTGCATGTTGCGCAATCCACGCGTGCATGGAAACAGCCGCAGCAGCTCCTGCGTTTAGAGAGCGAACAGAGCCAAATTGCGAAATATAAACAACGTCATCCGCCATCTCTAGTGCTTTTTTAGAAAGACCTGGACCTTCCGCGCCAAAAAGCATAAGGCAACGTTTAGGGAACTTGTAGTTTTCCATAGCAACAGCGCCTGGAATAATGTCGAGCGCTATAACGCGCGCGTTTTTAGCGTCTTGTTCCTTAATATTTGCGATTTTTTCGGCTTCTTTATTGCCTTCTGCTTGTGCTTTAAGCAAAAGTTGATGCGCTTCTTCTGCTTCTTTAAGCATATTTTCGCGCCAATTAGTTACTAGAGTTTCAATAGTTGGGCAGCATTCAACGTATTGGTATAGCTCGGTCATTAACGAGCCTTTACGATTCCATTTATGAGGCCCTACGATATACACTTTTTTCGCAGTAAACGCGTTTGCAGTGCGAACCATAGAGCCTATATTAAAATCGTGAGTCCAATTTTCTACAGCTACTTCAAACTCATGACGGCCTTTAGAATCGAGATCCGCTTTTATGGCTTCTACTTTCCAGTACCGGTAACGGTCTAAAACGTTACGCTGGTCGCCTTCGTCTAGTAATTCAGTGCTAAACCGCGCATCATAATTTGGCGATTCTGGATTATCTGGACGAGGTTCACCTGGATGCTCGTCTTCCCATGGGCCAACTCCTATAGGTCGAAATTCTGGCTCATCGGAAGCTTTTGCAGCCAAAGTAATTGGATTCGGTTCGTGCATGTGTGAGTTTTGCTCCGTTTAATACTTTTTCTTAGTATTGGCAGCTAGTAATTGCAACTAATCTTGGCAGCCGTCAGTTGCGCAATCGCCTGTGCAACCTGACTTGCAATGACCGCCACAGCAATTGTCTTCACAGCAAGGCTCAGTGCAACCATCGTGAGCGCAATCACCAGTGCACTCTACTTTGCAATGACCACCGCAGCAGTTATCTTCACAGCATGGCTCAGTGCAACCATCATGCTTGCAATCACCAGTGCATTTAACCTCGCAATGACCGCCACAGCAGTTGTCGTTGCAGCAATCGTCGCGATCTGCATCTGCACGTAATTCTTCTTCATCGAAAGCTTGAACAAATGCCATTTTAGTACTCTCCTCACTTATTGGATTTACTAATTGAAGATGCCTTGTGCCTTGTTCGTCGGCGTCAACACCACCAATTAATGCAACTATAGCAAGAATTTGCGCGCCTTGCTGATTAACAATGCCAAAATCAAGACTTAATTCATTTCCGTGTCGTAAAGTCACAAGCGAAGAAGTTTGAACATACGATTTTTCAGAGAGCCAAGAGTCAAGTAACAATACTCGCTTGCCTTTAACAGACGGACCTTTTGTTGCAGGAAAAACAAAATCCATAACAAAGCCGTCGAGTGCAATTCCTTTACGTTCTGCAGCATGAATAAGTGCAAAAACCATTGGAACTGCAGCGGCAGTTAACGCACCAACAGCGTCAACATCGCGCTCTAACGAATACCCAGCTTTCTCAATTGAGTCAAAAAGAACATCACCAACTAGCTTAGAGCCGCGCTGAGCAAATGTAACAGAAAACAGTTCGCTAAATGGTTTCGCGCTCATATCTGCATAAAGCATGCGTTTAAGTTCCGCGCGTTCCTCTTGTAATTCTGTCATTTTTGCACTCCTTAGCGTTTAGAGTTCTTCAATTTTTTATGCTTTAATGTTTTTACGCTTAATGATCTTCTACTGATACTTCTGGAGCGCTCAGCTCTTTAACATCAGCTTTATCGGAATCTATAAGATCTATTGAAGCAATAACTTTACTTTGGTCTAACTTCTGAAGTTTACGCGCTGTTACCAACACTCTAGACTCAAGTGAGGAAGCAAACTTATTGTAAGCTGCGACTGTTCTTGCCAAAGATACGCCAAGCTTTGAAGCATTTTCTCCAAGAACCGCAAAGCGATCGTACAATTCTCGAGATAAATCGAAAAGTTCTTTTGCGTCATCTGTAAGACTTTGCTGCTGCCATGCGTATGCAACAGACTTAAGCACAGCCCACAAGGTAACTGGGGAAGTGAGGGCTACTTTTTGCGCAAAAGCATCATCCATAAGTGTTGGATCCGCCTCAAGGGCCGCCTGAAGCAATGCTTCGTTTGGAATAAATGCAACTACAAAGTCTGGTGCTGTTTCAAAAGCCTGCCAATATGCTTTAGCTCCTAATGCTCTAACGTGCTCTCGCAAAGCCTTAGCGTGCGCTTTTAGAAGCTCACTTCTTCTAGCTAATTCTTCGTCGCTTGCGTCATCTGGGATTTCGCAAGCGCGCTGATAATCCGCATACGGAACTTTTGCATCAACTGGAATTGTTTTGCCTCCTGGCAGATGCACAACCATATCTGGCCTCTGCTGCTCACCATTCACTCCTGTTACAACAACCTGCGTATCAAAATCAACATGTTCAAGCAAGCCTGCGGATTCCACAATATTCTTTAGCTGAGCCTCGCCCCAAGCTCCGCGAACCTTGTTATTTCGCAATGCTGCAGAAAGCGAACTTGTTTCGCGGTCAAGCCTTGTTTGCTGCTCGCTTAAGCCTTTAAGCTGAGTGCTCAGCACACCCATTTCTTGCTTGCGGCCTTCTTCAATCTGCGAAACTTTATTCTTCAAAGCTTCGAGATTGTCTTTTACTGGAGCAAGCGCTTCCAAGACTTTGCCTTGCTCTTTCAAAGTTTTTTCACGATTTAACCGTTCGCGTTCTTCTCGTTCTGCTCGCAATTGTTCTTCGCGATTCACTCGCAATTGTTCTGCTTGCTGCGCTTTAGCAAGTTCTGCTTCAACAAACTTTAATCGCTCAGCAAGCTGCTCTGATTGTGTGCGATATCGTATAGCCTGATTGCCATTTTCTTGAGCTTGAGCGCGCGCTTGCTCGTACTGCGAGCGCAATTCGTTAAATTCGCGTTGACTTACGCCATTAACGCCTTGCGTTCCATAGTTGCGCTTAACAATAGCCAGCACAACAATGGCGGTTATTACAACAGCAACCACCATTAAAACAAACATCACAATACTATCGAACATACGTTCTATTAAACACTACTGGTTTGACTTTTGAAACAAAACTAGACACGCGCATTATTGCATAGAAAAATAAGCGTTATGCAACAAAAATAGCGCGCTGTCTACTGGAAAATAATCCAATAAACAGCACGCTTTGTTTTATTTGGCTACATTAAATAATGCATATATTACGCAATCTTGAGAGTTACATGGTCGTCGTTCTCTGCACAATCCGCAACTACGTGAGCGCCATCATGCACCTTGCCAGAAAGCAGCAATCGCGCAAGCTGATCGCCAATTTCCGTTTGAACCAGTCTACGCAACGGACGAGCGCCGTAAACTGGATCATAGCCATGCTCCGCAAGCCAAGCGCGAGCAGAGTCATTCACATCCAAGCTAATGCGGCGATCACTCAAGCGTGCAGCCACTTGACAAACTTGAATATACACAATTCCACTAAGCTCTTCGCGGCTCAACGGATGGAACATAACAAGCTCATCCAAACGGTTGATGAACTCTGGCTTAAACTCAGCGTGAACAGCGTTCATAACAGCCTTGCGTTTAGCAGCATCGTCCAAGCCTTCTTGCACAAGGAATTGCGAACCCAAGTTTGATGTCATAATCAAAATCGTATTCGTAAAATCAACCGTTCTACCCTGACCGTCAGTCAAACGACCATCGTCCAAAACCTGCAACAAAACGTCGAATACTTCTGGATGCGCCTTCTCAACTTCGTCAAAAAGCACTACAGAATACGGACGCCTACGCACAGCTTCAGTAAGCTGGCCGCCTTCCTCGTAGCCAATGTATCCAGGAGCAGCACCGATTAGACGAGAAACGGAGGCCTTTTCCATGTACTCGCTCATATCAATGCGAACTATTGCGCGCTCGTCGTCAAACAAAAAGTCAGCAAGAGCCTTTGCAAGCTCCGTCTTACCAACGCCAGTAGGGCCCAAGAACAAGAAGGAACCGGTTGGGCGATTCGGGTCTGCAATTCCAGCACGGCTTCTGCGCACAGCATTCGCTATAGCCTGAATTGCTTCACTTTGACCAACCACACGCTTAGAAAGCTCCTTTTCCATGTTGAGTAGCTTCTCATTTTCGCCTTGCATCAAGCGGCCAACAGGAATGCCAGTCCATTCGCTAACGACTCCAGCAATAGAATCGGCATCAACCTGGTCTGGAACCATCGGCTCTTTCGCTTCACTCTTAGCATTAGCAGCCTCGGACTCCGCTTCTTCCAATGCTTTTTGAATGCTTGGGATTTCGCCATACAAAATACGGCTTGCTTGTTCCAAGTTGCCTTCGCGCGTGAATTTGTCGGCTTCTACGCGCTTAGCGTCGAGTTGCGCTCGCAAATCACCAACCTTATTGTGACCGGCCTTTTCCGCATCCCAACGCGCCTTCAAACCAGCAAGCTTTTCGCGCGAGTTTGCCAATTCTTCTTGCAACTTTTCTAAGCGTTCGCGCGCAGCAGCATCTTCCGCCTTCTTTAATTGCATTTCTTCCATTTCAAGACGCGTAACTTTGCGCTGCAATTCGTCGATTTCTTCTGGCTGAGAATCAAGTTCCATACGCAAGTGAGCTGCCGCTTCATCCACCAAATCAATCGCCTTATCTGGAAGCTGTCTGCCAGTAATATAGCGGTTTGAAAGCGTTGCTGCAGCTACGATTGCATCGTCACTAATCGTCACCTTATGATGCGCTTCGTAACGTTGCTTAAGTCCGCGCAAAATCGTCACCGTATCTTCAACAGATGGCTCGCCAACGAATACTTGCTGGAATCTGCGCTCAAGAGCGGAATCCTTTTCAATATGCTCGCGATACTCGTTAAGCGTAGTTGCACCAACCAAGCGCAGCTCACCTCGCGCAAGCATTGGCTTAAGCATATTGCCAGCATCCATTGAGCCTTCTGCAGATCCTGCTCCAACAACAGTGTGAATCTCGTCAATAAACGTAATAATTTGACCGTCTGATTGTTGAATTTCCTTCAACACTGCCTTTAAGCGTTCCTCAAACTCGCCGCGATACTTCGAACCTGCAACCATCGAAGCCAAGTCGAGACTGATAAGACGCTTGTTTTGCAAAGTTGTAGGCACATCCCCTGCAACGATTCGCTGAGCCAATCCTTCTACAACTGCCGTTTTGCCAACGCCCGGCTCGCCAATTAGCACAGGATTGTTCTTCGTGCGGCGAGAAAGAATCTGAATCACGCGACGAATTTCCTGATCTCGCCCAATCACAGGGTCAAGCTTTCCCTCGCGAGCGCGCGCAGTCATATCAACAGAATATTTTTCAAGCGCTTTGTAGTTGCCTTCCGCGTCTGGGCTTGTAACTTTCGCACCACCGCGTACAGTTGGCACAGCCTTGCGCAACGCATCTGCAGAAACATTGTGCTTTTTGAAAATATCCGCAACAGCATTCGGCGCGCTTGCAACCATGCCAACAAGCATGTGCTCCGTAGAAACGTATTCGTCTCCCATTGCGCGCATCTCTTTTTCTGCCTGGCTTAGCGCAGCCAAAAGCTGACGACTTGCATCTGGCTTAGTCGTAGTTGAGCCAGTAGATGAAGGCAATGCCACTAATGCATTGCGAATTTCAGCACCGATTTGTTGCGCGTCCGCCCCCGCCTGAGCAATAAGCGCGCGTACCACTCCATGCTCTTGGCGAAGTAAGGCATCTGCCAAATGTAACGTATCAACTTGCGCATTGCCAGCTGCCGCCGCGCTTTGCACAGCATCGCTTAATGCATCTTGCGCTAAGGTTGTAAACTTTTGTTCCATATTTACCCCCATTTGCACCGCTATTCTGCGGATTTTAGGTGATTTGCGTGCGATTTTTGCAATTACACTCAAACCACATTCTGTCAATTTCTAAAACTTGAGTCTACTACACTCAAGTTTTGTTTTCAAGATGTTTGTGGCGTTTCCTTATACAACGGTTGCTTGCGACTTTTCCTAAGTATTTTTCTAAGTATTTTCCTAAGTATCAAATATGTCGTAATCTTAAAAATATGAGAATTGCACGTTTTTCCTATAATGAAGTTCCTCAATACGCTTTCGTTCAAAAAGATGAAGCAGACGGCAAGGATTATTTAGTAGCTCTAGAAGGCCATCCACTAAGCCCTCAAGGAGTTAAACCAACAGGTAAGCGCTACGAGTTAGACGCCGACGGCGTGCGTCTGCTTGCACCAGTGATTCCTTCAAAAGTCTACGGATTGGCAAAAAACTACGATACGCGTTCTGCCGAAGAGCGCGCATCTTCTGCTGCGGCCGCGTCGCATACGGCTGCAGACATGGTGATTTTTACAAAGCCGAGCACATCTGTAATAGGACCTGACGATCCGATTGTTATTCCTGCTTTTTCAAACGATATGAATTTTGAGCCAGAAGTGGCTGTTGTTATGAGCAAAATCGCCAAAAATGTGTCGGCAGTTGCTGCAATGGACTACGTTTTTGGCTTTACATGTGTAAACGACGTAACTTTGCGCGATTGCGCAGGTAGCGACCCAATGTTTACGCGCGCAAAGGGCTTCGACACTTCTTGCCCACTTGGTCCATGGATTACAACCGAGCTAAATTGGCGCGATTCCCATATATCCTTTACGCTTAATGGCAAAGATGTGCCAGAGGCGAGCGGCACTACAGCACGATTGATTCATAGCATTCCACAGCAAATCGCTGCAATTTCAAGCTTCTCAACGCTTCTTCCAGGAGATGTTATTTTGACTGGAACGCCGTATCCTGCAGGAACTTTGCACGCTGGCGACGAAGCGATTGTGCACGTAGATGGCATTGGTTCGCTTCGCAATGTGATTATGCATGCGTAACTAAAATCATCAATTTGACTTAAAACTTTGACTTAATACTACACAAATGCGCGCGGGCCAAAGATTGCCGAACCGATTCGAACCATCGTCGAACCTTCGGCAATCGCCCACGCAAAATCGCCGGACATTCCCATTGAAAGCTCTAATTTTGCAGAGTTTCCATCATGATCTTGCGCTAGTTGTTCACTCACGCAATCTCTAATTTCTCGCAATTTTGCGAAACCACTTCTCACTATTTTTTCATCATTCACGCGCGCTCCAAGCGTCATTAATCCGCGCAAATTAAGCGATGGCAAACTAGATATAGCGAGTGCTTCGTCAATCGCACGTTCTGGAGCGCACCCAGATTTCGTAGCTTCTCTCGAAACGTTCACTTCCAGCATAACGTTTGTGCAAAGTCCCAAATTTTGCGCGCGAGCAGATATTTTTTGTGCAAGATCAATGCCATCAACCGACTGAATCCCATTTGCAAGCGGCAAAACTTTGTTTATTTTATTGCTTTGCAGCTGACCAATTAAGTAGAGCGGAATTTCGCCGTTTACACCAACGCTTAAGCCTTCTTTAGCAGCTTCCTTGCGTAAAATCTCGGCTTTTGCAACAATTTCTTGCGGTCGATTTTCCCCAATTACGCGCACTCCAGCTTTAAGCGCCGCCATAATCTCGCCAACATCTCGCGTTTTAGTTGCAGCAAGCAGCGTAACAGACCCAGCTTTGCGCCCGTAACGCGATTCGGCTTGAGCAATGGTGTCTTGCACGATGTGCACGCCGTCGGCAATTTGACGCGTACGAACACAATCAACCTCAGTATTCGCTAAATCTTTTTGCGTCATATATGCCATTTATTGCCCCAATCTATCAGTCTAAATACATAGTTTAGTCGAGGAAGGGCACGGATTTGTCGGCTAGGTTTGCGCGAACAGAATCCCACGGCGTGTCAAAGTTTTCAAACAACGCAAGCGCATCGTTTGCGCTCATATCTACAGGCTGATTTTGACCAGGATTCCTGTATCCCAAAAGATACATGCAATAGCCAATCATGCGCTCGGCACTCCAGCCAGATTCACGAAGCGCACCAACGTCTAGCGAGTGCTTACTTTTTGCGAGTCGCTCGCCTTGAGCGTTATCAATTAGTGGCAAATGCGCAAATCGTGGCTGCACATAATGCACGCCATGAGCCGCAAAAAATCCCGATTTTTCTAACAGCTCACCAATCCAAATTTGAAGCGCCGCCGAACGCAGCAAGTCGCGTCCGCGCACAATATCATTTACTCCGCTCAAAACATCGTCAACAACAACAGCAAGCTGATAAGAAAAAACGCCATCCGCGCGGCGAATCACCATATCTCCCAAATCGCGATTAATGTTAAACGATTGCGCGCCAAAAATCGCGTCTATAAAACTCACATTTGCTTGCGGCGAATCAGCCGATGGAACAGCAAGTCGCAAAGAATGTTGCTGATTATTTTGCAAACGCTTTTCGATTTGCGCCAAGCCTTCCGCGTTTTTGCGAAGATTTCTGCACGTACCCGGGTAGCGTATAAAGCCGTCGCCTTCTTGCGGCGCTGCAATTGCGCGAATATCGGAACGCGAGCAAAAACAAGGGTAAATCAGAGAATTTCCGTCGTCGTCTTGCAAAGATTCTAGCGCCTCAAGAGCTTCTTGGTAGATTTCAGTGCGCTCATGCTGATAAGTCGGCTCTCCAACCCAATCAAGACCAGCCCAATGCAAATCGTCAATAACTCGCGCGCTGGCATCCTTCGGCATTCGCGCAATATCAAGATCTTCCAGACGCAAAATCATGCTTCCACCTTGCGACTTTGCAGAAAGCCAAGCAGCCAACATTGCTACCATATTGCCAATATGCATGCGCCCAGAAGGAGTGGGGGCAAAACGTCCAATTGCAATAGTTGACTTCGAAAACATTATTCCGTCTTTCTTAATACCTTTAATACCTTTTTTAATAAGCACAAGCTTGCAAAACATAAACTTGTAAAATAAGAAGCGCGTAACGCATTCATACTAGCATTACGCGCTTCTTACAACCGCAATTAACCGTAATTAATCGCAATCAACCGCAATCAATAACAGTTAAAAACAACCGTTTTACGCAAATAGCGACTTAAACATAAGTACGCCCAAAATTGCGCCAGCAATAGGAGCAACCACTGGAATCCACGCCTCACCCCAGCGAGAAGAACCCTTGTGTGGAATTGGCAAAATGGCGTGAAGTAAGCGCGGCATAAGGTCTCGAGCAGGATTCAAAGCAGGACCAGTAGGACCGCCCATAGAAGTCACCAATCCCCAAACAACAAAGCCAACTACGATTGAAGCGCCAGCCAAATTCTTCTCTCCCCAAGGAGAAGTTAGGCAGCAAAGAGCTGCCAAAACAAGCACGAGCGTGCCAAAGAATTCGTTTAGGAAGTAGTTAAGCTTGTTATTGTAAGCATCCGTAGTGCAGAAAGTGCCAAGAATCGCCTCTGGCTCTTCTGTCTCGTTGTAATGTGGCAAATAAGTTACGTATACAATAAGCTGACCGACCAATGCACCCAAAAGCTGAGCCACAATATAAGGTGCAACATTTTGCCAAGGGAACATGCCATTTACGGCTTGTGCAATTGTCATAGCAGGATTTATGTGTGCGCCAGAAATTCCGCCAAACATGAGCACTGGGAACATAACGCCAAAACCATAGCCCATAGCAATGTTTAACCAGCCTGCGTGATGACCTTTAGTGTTTTTAAGTTCAACATTGGCAACAGCTCCATTGCCAAAAATCATAAGAATGGCAGTTCCAATAAACTCGGCTGCCAACATTACTGTAAATGAATGTTGCATGGTCCTTCGATCCTTCTTAATTGTTTTGCTGCTACATAATAAATCATTTTCAAAGAAGCTAAGAAAATGAATTTCAACAATATTGTTTCAGCAATTGTTCTTTGATAGTTTCCCCTAAGAGCCAGACAGTGTGAGGAGCATGGTGCGTGCATGCGTGTAGTGGGAGACTTAGCAGACGGCGGCGAACTAAAATCCACATCAAAAGAGGCTCACCACCTTGGCGAGCCTCTTGTTTA
This sequence comes from Gardnerella sp. c12Ub_1, assembly GCF_055804375.1. Lineage (NCBI taxonomy): Bacteria > Bacillati > Actinomycetota > Actinomycetes > Bifidobacteriales > Bifidobacteriaceae > Gardnerella > Gardnerella sp. c12Ub_1. The sequence goes on from NZ_JANUZC010000001.1 coordinate 1,217,536, forward strand.
CAAAAACAATCTTGCGGATTCATCTGCACAACATCCTCGTTGCAACGGTAAAAGTCTTAAGTATCCGTCCAACGTAATTGGAATCTAACATCCATACATTTTTGTGGGTTACCGCTCTTTTAATTTGTTCTTGTGATTATTATTATCACAACTTTTTACTCAAGAGTAAAGTGCAAAATTGCTTTTGTTAACATATTGTAATTAGTGTTCATTCGCACATAAAAAATAGATGGTTTTGCATCATTTTGTGAACATGCAATGGTTGTCATGTTCAAATGCGTTCGCATATTGAAGATATCGGCGTGTCGAGCACTAGCCACCGCCGACACTCAGTCGCGCACATCCCTTACAGCGCATACAATTACGGAGTATGGTACAAATTTTTGACGCTCCCTCAAAGGCGATTTTGCGCGGCCAGATTGCAGAGCACATCGCCGAAGACGAAAAGGCAGAAAAACGTGAAGCTCGTGAGGGCGAGCTACCGTTGCCAAAAGATCGCTTCTTTGACCGCGAGCTTAGCTGGTTAAAGTTCAATCGTCGCGTGCTTGAGTTAGCGCAAAATACCGATTTACCACTTCTTGAACGCGCTAACTTTGCAGCCATCTTTGCCTCCAACCTAGACGAGTTCTTTATGGTTCGAGTTGCAGGCTTAAAGCGCAGAATCGACTCAGGAATCGCAGTAACCGCTGCAAGTGGGCTTAGTCCACGTCAACAATTGCGCGCGATTAGCGAGGTTACGCATCGTCGTCAAGATGAGCATGCGCATTATGTTATTGACCACATTTTGCCAGAGCTTGCTAAGCAGCGCATTGTTATGCTCAGTTGGGATAAGCTTACGCAATCCGAAAAAGATAGGCTTTCAGACTATTATCGCAAGCAGGTTTTCCCAGTATTAACGCCACTTGCGGTGGATCCTGCTCACCCGTTCCCATATATTTCTGGCAAGTCAATCAACTTGGCTGTTATTGTAGAAAATCCAAATTCTGGAAAGTCGCATTTTGCTCGCGTAAAGATTCCAGATAATTTGAATCGTCTTGTTCCAGTTGATGATTTAACAGACGAAGAAGGCCGCGAAGAGCGCTACGGATTCATTACTATGGAAAAGTTGATTGCAGCGCATTTGGAATCGCTTTTCCCAGGCATGATTATTAAGGAAGCTCGCTCATTCCGCGTTACGCGTAACGAAGATATTGACGTTGAGGAAGACGATGCAGAAAACTTGCTCAACGCTATGGAAAAGGAGCTTTTGCGCCGCAGGTTCGGACCGCCTATTCGTCTTGAGATTTCCGACGAAGCTAGCCCATTCTTATCGCAGCTGCTGGCTAATCAATTGCGCGTAAGCCCAGAAGAAGTCTATCGTTTGCCTTCGCCGCTAGATATGACGGTTCTTTTTGAATTGCAAGCGTTGGATCGCCCAGATTTGAAGTATCGTCCGTTTATTCCTACTACAAATCGTCAGATTGCAGAAGTGGAAACTAGCCACGCGCAAGATATTTTCGCTTCGATTCGTGAGCACGACATTTTGTTGCATCATCCTTACGATTCGTTCTCTACGTCTGTTCAAGCGTTCTTGGCGCAGGCGGCGGCGGATCCAAAGGTGCTTGCAATTAAGCAAACGCTGTACCGCACGTCTAGTAATTCGCCGATTATCGACGCTCTCGTAGACGCGGCTCACGCTGGCAAGCAGGTTCTTGCGCTGGTGGAGATTAAGGCGCGATTCGACGAAGATGCCAACATTGCTTGGGCACGTAAGCTTGAGCGTGCAGGCGTTCACGTTGTTTACGGCATTGTTGGATTGAAGACGCATTGCAAGCTTTCGCTTGTGGTTCGCCAAGAAGCCGAAGGATTGCGACGCTATTGCCACGTTGGAACTGGCAACTACAATCCTAAGACGGCTCGCCTTTACACAGATTTGGGCTTGCTTACTTGCGATCCTGTAGTTGGTCAAGATTTGACTCGCTTGTTTAATCAGCTTTCGGGTTATGCTCCAAAGTCTAGCTTCCATCGCTTGCTTGTAGCTCCTCGCACAGTTCGAACTGGCATTATTGAGCGAATCCGCAGGGAAGAGGCGGCGGCTCTTGCTGGAAAAGAAGCGTGGATTAAGATTAAAGTCAATTCTGTTGTTGACGAAAAGACGATTGACGCTTTGTATCGTGCGGCTCAAGCTGGCGTAAAGATTGACATTGTGGAGCGTGGAATTTGCTCGCTAAAGCCTGGCATTGAAGGCTTGAGCGAGAATATTCGCGTTCGCTCTATTCTTGGCAGATTCCTTGAGCACAGCCGAATCTACGCTTTTGCTAATTCTTGCGGTCCGCAAATTGGCGACGGCCCTGCAAGCGGACCAGAAGTGTGGATTGGCTCGGCAGATCTAATGCACCGCAACCTTGATAGGCGCGTTGAAACGCTGGTTCGCATAAGCGCCCCAGACCAGGTGGAAGCGTTGATTCAGTACATTGACTTGCAAATGGCGGATTCAACGGTTTCTTGGTGGATGGATGGCGACGGCACTTACACGTTGCATTCTCGCGATGCAGAAGGCAGGCCATTGGTAGATAGCCAGGAATACTTGATTCGCACGCATACGCGTAAGCCGCGCGGTGTTAATTAGCTTACGATTAGCCAAAAGCCAGGGCATTTAGCTCTGGCTTTTTTGCTTCTACTGCCTTCGCGCTTTGCCCAAGATTTGTTACATTTGTCTCGGCGGTGAGACGTTTGTAACGCTGGCGGTTTCCCGACTTTGTACCAAATTTGGCAAATAGTTCGCGCGTTACAGCGCGCTCACGTCTTCGCCGCGCGTAAAGTCCACTGGACTTTACGTTTGAGCGGCTCAGCGCTCTATTCCTCACGGCTATTAGTAGCCGTTCGGCTGATTTGGCGCATAAAGTCCACTGGACTTTATGCCTTAAGCCAAATCACGCTTTGAAGGAGCTTGAAATGCGTTATGCAATTTTCAAGCTCAGTCAAAGCGCTTTTCGCGCTACGCTCAAAGCGCTCAGGCAGGTCGTGTCGTTCGCGCGTTACAGCGCGCTCACGTCTTCGCTTGCGTTGAAAGCACACCGTGCTTTCAACTTTGAGCAAGCTCAGCGCTCCGAATTACCTTTTCGCGCTACGCTCTAAGCGAAAAGGCAGGTCGGAGCGCGTACAAAAATGCCGCGCAAGATTTATTCAAGCGCGGCATAACATTAATCGCAGTTTAATCGCAAGTTAACTTGCAACTGAATTCGCAACTAATCACGAAGCGTAGAGAATATCTACAACAAAGTAAAGCGTTGAATTTGCAGGAATCGTTACGTTTCCTTTTGCGTCCTTCTTGTCTTCTTTGCCATATCCATCTTCTGGCGGAATTACCAAAAGAACTTGTGATCCAACTTTCTTTCCAGCTAAGCCTTTAGTCCATCCTGGAATAACTTGACCAGCCAGCGAGAAGTCTGCAGGAGTGCCGCGCTTCCATGATGAGTCAAATTGGTACAATTTTCCGTCTTTGTCTGTAGTCCATCCAGTGTAGTGAGCGGTTACTGTGCTTTTTTCGGTAACCACTTTGCCGTTGCCCTCAATCAAAGTTTGAGAAATTAGCTTTCCATTTGGCACGTAGTTATTCTTATCTAATGACGGTGCGCCAGACTTATCAAGAGTTACCTTCGGCAGATTTTGCGGAATATCTTTGACCTTGTTGCCTGTTGCGCGATCAAGAGTTTTCATTGCAGAAACAAGAGTTAACACCATTACGTACGCGTCTTGCTTAGTTTGTGGATTTGCAGGAATTCCAAACGCAATCGTGGAATTAATCTTCCTGCCCTTAAGCAGCGTGTAGTAAGACTTGCTAGTAACACCCTTTTTAACAACAATTGAGCAGTCTGGCTTTCCTTGCTTCCATGTGTTCATAAGCTCTTTGCCGCTTTTAGCGTTGTATACAATGCCATTAGCGCATACGCGACTATTTTCTGGGATTTTAGTGCCATTTCCATCTTGCAAAATGGCGTAAGAATTTGGCTTAACATCTATAGGTGCTGTTAACTCAACCTTTGGCTGCTTTCCTAAAGCTCCGCTAGCCTTAACGCCACTTAAAACGCTCATTCCAGCTGCGTTTGCTTCGCTACTTGCTGCGCCATTGCTTGACTCGCTGTTTGCGCTACAAGATGCTAATCCAAAGCACATGGCAATTGCGCTCGCAGTACAAATTACTCGAGTTATAACTGATTTAGTCAAATTTAATTTGGTTTTTGTCATAAGTTTAAGACTATAACTTGCATGTGATTTTGGTGTGATTTAACTAGCGATTTGTGTGCGATTTTAGTGTGATTTAACTAGCGATTTTAGCGCGATTTAAGAGCGATTTAGTCGCAATTCCAGCGTGATTTATTGCGCAAAACATCAAACCTTATAAAAGATTAGTAAAGATTGTAGAATAGATAGCAGTGGATAAAATATAACGAATTTAGAATTACGTTAATAAGTTTGTGCGCGTGCGGGGTGCCTAATTGGCGGCGTGCCAAGCTTAAGAAAGAGGTTTGATGCAACGTCCTACAAAACGAGCTAGGTTTATGCGAGGAGTAGTGGCCCCAATTTTTGGCCTTCTTGCTGCTCTTAGTATTGTTCTTGGTGTGCTTAACGCAACTGTTTGGAAGCCAAGCTCTATTGTTTCGGCGCATGCAAACGTGTATGGGTCTAGATACATTGTTACAGATCCAGGCGTTTTGAATCTTGTTGACTATAGAGTAAAGATTAGCGTTGCGGCACTAAATAGTCGCAAGCCGATTTGCGTTGCAGTTGGCTTAGCTAAAGATGTTCGTGGATGGACTAAGGGTTATTCCGTTCAGCGAATAACGGGCCTTAATAACTGGAGTAGTCTTTCTACCGATGTTATGAAGGCAGACGATAATGCGCGTGTAGATAGCGCAAAAACGGCCGATTCTAAGGTTTCTAAAGACGTTTCTAAAGATGCTTCTAAAGACGTTGATTTTAAGGATTCCGATTTATGGACTAACGCCACTTGCCAAATGGGTTTGGCAAAGTTGTTTGTAAATGCTGCCGACTTTGAGCAAGTGGGGAATGCGGCGGATTTAGCGTTAAAGCAGGAGTCGCAAGAGCAAAATAGTGCGCAAAGCAATGCTCAAAATGGCGCGCAATCGCAGACTTCTCATCAAAAATTGTCGTCGGAGTTGCAATCAAAAATTGCACGCAGGGTTCTTATAATCGATCTTGGTAAGAATTCTCCCGAAGCTTTTGTTGAATTGCGTTGGCGCAGGCATAATCTTCCTGATTTTGCTACTCCTATGTATTTTGTAGGAGCGTTGTTTATTTTGCTATGTGGCCTTTCGGCTTCTGTGTTTGCAATGGCTCCGCATCGCAGGCGAAACAAGCGACTTGTTGCAAGCAGAACGGGATTGATTAGTGTTGAAAACAATAGCCAAGAAGAAGTTAAGTTCTCGGAGGCTTTGGCTGGAACAATAGCTGGCGTTTTTGGTAGCAATAAAGACAAAAAGTCTAAGCATAAAGTGGGCTCTGGTGCGCATGCGCGTCACGGAGTTCACGCAAGAACGCGTACAACAAAGTCGCAAGCCGCTGGAGATTCTTCTATAAGCGTAAAGTCTGGTCTAAATTCTTCCCCTACTGCGGCTTTAGACGAAACAACTGTTATTTCTAAAGATGATTTGCAAGCTTATTTTGCAAGGCTTGCGAGCGAGTCGGGTTCTGATTTTAAGGGCGATTTTGCAGCAGGGAATAATTCTGCAGGGAATAACGTTGCAGGGAATAACGCTGCGGAGAATAATGCAGCGGAGTCTTTCGACTTGTCTAGCGCGAATCAGTCGGAGCAATCGAAGGATTTGCATGAATCTGCGGAATCTAGCGAATCTAGCGAATTTAGAAATTCGGGAATTGCAGGGAAGTCTGGAAAATCACAAAAATCACAAGGCGCATCTAAATCACAAACTGGGTTTGCAAAAAAGCGCTACAAGAAGGAATCGTATAAGGATCGCAAGAATCGCAACGATTGCAAAGAAAATTTTGCTGACGACTCCAAGAAGACCAATCGCGGTGAACATAAAAATCGAGATGGCATAATGGATGCAGAGTATCGTAAAGACAACGATAATCGTAAGCGCGATAATCGCATTGGCGAAAATCTTGGCAAATCGTCGGAGGCTGGCGATTCGAGTAGCGCAAAGCCTGGTGAAGCAAGGCGCAAGTCGCGCAACCAGTTTAACCAGCGTGACAACAGAAGCCAAAATCGTGGCAAAAATCGCAAGTATAAAGGCTCAGAGAATCGCACGAGTGGCTATGCAAGTGGCGGAAATACCAACGGCAACAAGGTCAGCAATAACGCCAGCAATAATGCCAATCGTGGTGCAAATGGCTCTAATAATGCTAGCCATCAAAATGGCAGCCGCCAAAACGGTCCTCAAAATGGTTCCCAAAGTGGCTCCTCAAAACCTTCAAAAAACCGCAAAAAGTAACGTATTTTGGAAAGTGTGACTATGTTTTATGCGCATAAAATCAAGCACTACGCGCGTTTTGCGTGTGCTTCGGTAATTGCTTCGGCAATGTGCCTTACGCTTTGCGCTTGCGAAGGCCAAGTTCCTAAGGCTGCAGAAGGCTCTAGCGTTAAAGAGCTTCCAGACGTAACTCCAATCAAAGAAAAAGATATACGTTTAAGAGTTTTGCGCTCTTTAGAAAAAGCTAACGAAGAGAAAAACGCAAGTAATCTTGCGGAATACATGAGTGGCCCTTCGGCTCTTGTGCGCGCAAGTGAGCTGGCGATTGCTGCAAAAACGGGCAAGCTAGATGCAAAAACCACTATTCCGCGTGAAGTTGCTCAAACAATTGTGCCAACAAACGCAAGTTGGCCGCGCGATTTAATGACAATTACCACAACAACAAAAGACCAGCAGTCTAAACGTTTGTTGGTGATTCGCCAAGATAGCGCGCGCTCAAATTACAAGCTTTGGGCTGTTGCAAGGCTTTTCCCTGGTGTGCATTTGCCAAAATTCCCAGTTCCTTCAATCGGAGCTTCTATGGGCAAAGCTAATGATTCGGGGCTTGTTATGTCTCCACACGCGGCTGTTACAGCGTATGCGGATGTTTTGCAAAGGGGAGAATCGAGCAAGTTTGCAAAGTATTTTGCTAATGATTATTTGCGATCAAAACTAAGCGAGCTTTCTAAAACAGTTCAAGCTGGAATGGAGCGAAATAAGGGATCTCAAGAACAAGTTTTTACTCCTGTAACAAACCAGATTAGCGTTATGCGCGCAAGCGATGGGAGTGATTTGGTTATTGCTCGCATTGATTCAGTTTGGACTAGAAAAGCTGGAGAAGGCCGCGAATCTAGGCCAGCTTCCGACGAAGAAAAAGCGTTATTTGGGGATTCTAAAGCCACTTCTACAATGCGCGTAACTTATGTGAACGTTGTTGCTATGGTTGTACCTCCTGCTGGCTCGGATGCAAAGATTATTCCTGTTGGGGCGGAGCGTCAGCCTATAAAGGTAGAGGCGTTGTAGAAGCGCCTTAGGCTTTCTGTAATGCGTTTAACGTTTTAGAGATATCTGTAAAGCAATATAAGCAAAAGAGGAAATATGGTTGATTCACAATCTATGGGCATGAATCCAGGCGGATTTTCGCTTGCTGGAGCAGTAGACTTAGAAGGCGTAAAGCGCAAAGCGGAGGCTCTTGCAAAGCGCGAAGCTGCCGAAAAATCTGGCAAACCGCAGTCTAAAATTCCGCTTGCAGGCGGATACGTGATTGATGTTAACGATCAAACTTTCCAGGCAATGGTTCAAACTTCCGTAAGTTTTCCAATTATTTTGCTTGTTTGGCAAAAAAGTGACGAAACTTCTTACGACTTAGCGCAAAAGCTTGCGGATTCTGTTAGCGCCTTAGATGGCAGAATGCAACTTGCGCGAATTGATGCGGATGAAAGCCCATCGATTGCTCAAGCTTTGCGTGCGCAGCAGCTTCCAGCTGTATATGGATTGGTTGGGGGCAGGCCAATGCCTATTTGCCAAGGATTGCCTAGTGAAGATGAGTTGAATCAGATTTGTAGTGCCATTTTGCCGCAATTAGTTAAAGTTGCGGAAAAGTCTGGTGTTGCTGGAACGGCTCCTTATGTTGATTCGGCATATTCTGGTGTAGACGATAATTCTGCGGATTCTGGCGACTCTGCGAATTCTGGCGATTCTGCCAATTCTTCCAGCATTCCACCTGAGCACAAAATTGCACACGATGCAGCTATGAATGGCGATTATGCTCTTGCTGCGCGCGAGTATGAAAAAGTATTGCAAGCTAATCCGAATGACGAATTGGCATCTCGTGAGCGCGCTAAGGCTTTGCTTCTTAGCAGAAATACGAATACAAACGTGGAGGCTGTGCGCAAGGCTGCTGGCGATAATCCTGGCGATGCTTCCGCTCAGCTTGCTGTAGCAGATGTAGATATGATTGACGGCCACATTGACGATGCTTTTGGCAGGCTTCTTGATTTTCTTGCTTCTCACAAAGATTGCGCAGAGGTGATTAAAGACCGCATGCTTGAGTATTTTGCAATGCTTCCAGCTGGCGATGAGCGCTTGAATCGCGCTCGCCGCCGTCTAGCGATTCTCCTTTATTAATACATCAGATATCTTGTATTACTTGAGTAATTTTTTGGTAATACCTCGGTGATAATCTAGTATCAATAGTCTTCGGCTTATGCGAGGTGTTTGTGAATGAGGGTTTATATATTGCCGCGCGTTCATAAGAGGCATCCAGAACTCACTGATGAAGATGTTCTTACAGCATTTCATAGTGTAATGATTGATGCACGCAGAGATAATGAAACCTGGGTATGTATTGGTCTTGATTCTCGTGGTAGAAATGTTGAGATTGTATACAAGCAGATTGGTGAAGATGTGTTGATATATCACGCAATGACTCCGCCAACTAAAAAGATTAAAATTGAGTTAGCTAAAAGAAGGTATTGAAAATGAACGAAGAGAGTCTACTAAGAAAATTTGGAATGACATCCGAGCAAATTGACAAGGATGTTGAGATTTTGGAAGATGAGAACCAAGATGATGGAGTAATAGGACCTGTATATTATGGGCTACATATGGCCTCTGCACAAGATGAACCTTTAGTTAGTATGACAATAAAACTACCTAAAGCGCAGCTTGAAAGCATAACAAAAGCTTCGAAAAGTTACCATATAAGCAGAAGTGAATATGTTCGCAGAAAGCTTGCAGGAGCTGTTAGTTAGTAAAAGAAAAGCCAAGATTCGCATTCGTGAGAAATATGCGATTCCTGGCTTTCTAGTAGCGGGGCATGGATTTGAACCATGGACCTCTGGGTTATGAGCCCAGCGAGCTACCGAGCTGCTCCACCCCGCGTCGGCTACTTTTAGCAGCTCTATCTACGATAGGGGCAAATTTGGATTTGTCAAGTCTTCGGCGTGTTTCTCGCATAATTTTATCGCGCAAGCAGTTTAATTTTAAACAAATGTGGAGTATAATAAACAAGTGACTAAAGCGAGTTATTAAGAATTTGCGTACTTGATATAATCGCAACACTCGTTAATAATCAGCAATATAACTCAAATATAACTCAAATGTACAAACTAAGAGTAGAATCAGCTTTTTAGAGATATATTTTCGTTTCGCACATATGTCAACGAATGAATTTACAGGATTTACGGTTTTACAAACTAGCTTGTGAATAACTTTATACTTAATGCAACTGTATTGTAAAAGAGTCCTACAAGGAGGCACGAATGAGTGGAGCTATCGAAGTTTTAGCGAAAGCTGCGCATATAAATGTTGCGGCGTTGCTAGCTTCAGCAAAGCCAGAGATGCCAAGCATTAATGACTTTTTGCCGCCAGAGATTTTATTCCAAGGCACACCTTTTGCCATGAATCGAATTATTATGGTGCGTCTTATTATGGCCGTAATCGTTATGATTATTTTTGGCATTGGAGCAGCCCGCGCAAAAGTGGTTCCAGGAAGATTCCAAAGCGTGCTAGAAATTCTAATGGACTTTGTGCGATTTAACATTGTGTACGAAATGATTGGCGAAGAGCGCGGAAAGCGTTATGTGCCAATGATTACAACCCTTTTTATAACAATATTCTTCTTTAATCTTTGCTCAGTTATTCCAGGCTTAAATATGGCTGCAACCGCAACTATTACAGGGCCATTAGTGTTTGCTCTTTGGGTTGTGTGCCAATACTTAATCACTGGAATTAGAGAAAAAGGATTCTTAACGTTCTTCCGCGAATCCTTGTTCCCAGCAGGAGTGCCATGGCCGATTTACTTTATTCTTACGCCATTGCAGCTGCTGGAATTATTGATTGTGCGACCACTTTCGCTTACAATCCGTTTGTTTGCGAATATGATTGCTGGCCATTTGCTGGTGGCCACTTGCCTAGTATTCACCAACTTCTTTGTGGTGGATTCCAGCAATAAACTCCTTGCCTTAGGCGGTGCATTATGGCTGCTTGGTGGCATTCTGTTTACAGTATTCGAAATAATAGTCGCAGGCTTGCAGGCGTTTATTTTTACAGTTCTTGCATCTGTGTATATTTCGGAAAGTTACCCCGAGAAAGAAGAAAAATCTGCTGTTGCTGTTGCATAGATAGTTAAAACTAATTAAAGCAAACAAATAAATCAGGTTTAATAATCTTAGGGTTTATAACTGGTTACTGTTCCTAAAGAAAGGAAACCAATGAATAGTATCATCGCTCTCGCAGGATTGACGGGCAACCTTAGCATTCTCGGCTTTGCCGTTGCTACTCTTTCCCCTGCTATCGGAATGGCAATGGTTGTATCCAAGGCTATGGAATCCACTGCACGTCAGCCAGAAGTCGGCAACCGTATTCAGTTGTTCATGTTTATTGGCTTGGCATTCATCGAGGTTCTGGGCTTGCTCGGATTCGTTGCCTACATTATGGGAAGCTGAACCGAACGAAACAACTCGTTCCAACGCATACAAGTGTTGAAAGAATAGAAAGGACAAGCCATGGCATATGCAGCCGAAACTAATAAACTGGCGTTGTTCTTGCCGGAGCCTTACGACGTTATATGGTCGCTGGTTATTTTAGTTGTTCTTGCAGCGTTTTTCTACAAGTTCGTTATGCCTAAATTCCAGGCAATTCTTGATGAGCGCGCAGAAAAAATCGAAGGCGGAATGTCTAAAGCAGCCAACGTGCAGCGTGAAGCTGATGAGCTAAAGAGCCAGATGGAAGAAGAACTCGCCCAAGCTCAAGCAGATGCTGCGAAGACTCGCGAACAGGCTCGTGCACAAGCTTCCAAGATTGTTGATGAAGCAAGACAGCGTGCAGAGAAAGATGCTGCGAAGATTATTAGTGAAGCTCAGCATTCCATTGAAGCTCAGCATAAGCACGCCATGACTAGCCTCCAAGGAGAAGTCTCGGTACTCGCTGCGGCGTTAGCTGGAAAGATTCTTGCTTCTAAGCTAGATGACGATACCGTAGGCTCCAAAATCATTGATCATGTGATTGATGAAGTAGGAGACGTTAAGGATTCGGCGCAAAACAAGTAGTCAAAGCAAGCTTTCACTAAGTCTTAAGTTTTATGTCTTAGTGTTGCTAATGCTACTTAGTTTTGCATAAATGAGGAGGTACGGATGCCAGAAAAGGCATCGCGAGTAAGCGAAAACTTATCGCGTTCTTCGCTTGCGCAAGCCATTTCAGACGCTCATGACGAAGCTCAGCGCATATCTGATGAGCTTTCAACAATGATGGATACGATCGAAAAGTATCCAGAGCTTTCTGATGCCATTACCGATCCAAATAGGTCTTCGGAAGATAAGTCTCGCTTAATCGACGAGCTTATTGGAGGTAAGGCGCATCCCGTTGTTTTGCGCATTATGCACTACCTGGTGGGAACTTGGCACGGTGGCGCAGAAAGTGGCAAGACGGGCAGCTTTGGCGGCGCATGGTCTGGTTTTGAGCGCGAAGCAGGCGAAACTTTGGTTACTGTTACAACCGCTCAGCCTCTTACGGATAAGCAAATCAAGCGTTTGATTGAGATTTACAGCAATAAGTTGGGTCATCGTGCGTACATAAACCCAATCGTAGATCCAAACGTGCTTGGTGGAATGCGTATACGTATTGGCGATCAAGTAACAGACCGCACAATGTTAATGCAGCTTAAGCAGCTGCAGCGTTCTGCGCGCAATGGCGCTTGGACACAGGCAGTGAAGTAATAAATTAAGGAGAATTATGGCGGAACTATCTATTGATCCCGCCCTTATACGCAAGGCACTTGACGGGTTTGTTGACTCGTACAAGCCAGCAGACATGCCAACGCAAGAAGTTGGATATGTTGTTACGGCTGGTGACGGCATTGCGCACGTAGCTGGATTGACTGGCTGCATGGCAAACGAGCTGCTCACCTTTGAGAACGACACCTTGGGCCTAGCGTTTAACCTTGATGCTCACGAAATCGGCGTGGTTATTCTAGGCGATTTTACGGGCATTGAAGAAGGGCAGGAAGTTTACCGCACTGGCGAAGTGTTATCTGTGCCAGTGGGAGACGCCTATCTTGGTCGTACAGTAGACCCATTGGGTAATCCAATTGATGGTCTTGGTGCGATTGAGTGCAAGGAGCGTCGTATTCTTGAAGCCCAGGCTCCAGACGTGATTCATCGTCACCCTGTGGACGAGCCTTTGTCTACTGGCTTAAAGGCCATTGACGCAATGACGCCAATCGGCCGCGGTCAGCGTCAGCTGATTATTGGCGATCGTCAAACTGGTAAAACAGCAATCGCAATCGATACGATTATTAACCAGCGCACAAACTGGGAAAGCGGAGATCCAAAGAAGCAAGTTCGTTGCATTTACGTAGCAATCGGACAAAAGGGTTCAACAATCGCTGCTGTACGTCAAAGCCTCGAAGAAGCAGGCGCTATGAAGTACACAACAATCGTTGCAAGCCCAGCTTCGGATTCTGCAGGTTTTAAGTACATTGCTCCATACACTGGTTCTGCAATTGGACAGCATTGGATGTACAACGGCAAGCATGTTTTGATTGTTTTCGACGACTTGTCTAAGCAAGCAGAAGCATATCGTTCGATTTCTTTGCTTCTTCGTCGCCCACCTGGGCGTGAAGCGTACCCAGGCGACGTGTTCTATCTTCACTCTCGTCTGCTAGAAAGATGCGCAAAGCTTTCCGACGATATGGGCGGCGGCTCAATGACTGGCTTGCCAATTATTGAGACCAAGGCAAACGATGTTTCTGCATACATTCCAACCAACGTGATTTCTATCACCGATGGTCAGATCTTCTTGCAGTCCGATTTGTTCAACGCGGGTCAGCGCCCAGCAGTCGATGTTGGTATTTCCGTGTCTCGTGTTGGTGGTGCTGCTCAGGCTAAGGCTTTGAAGAAGGTCTCTGGCATGCTTAAGATTTCGTTGGCTCGTTACAAGTCTTTGGAATCTTTTGCAATGTTTGCTTCCGATTTGGATGCAGCTTCCAAGGCTCAGCTCACTCGTGGCGCTCGCTTAACCGAGTTGCTTAAGCAGAAGCAGTTCTCGCCTCGTTCCATGGAGCAAGAGGTTGTTTCCGTGTGGGCTGGTACTCATGGAAAGTTAGACGACATTCCTGTAAAAGACGTGCTTCGCTTTGAAAGCGAGATGTTGGATTATCTCGATAAAGGAACCGACATTTTGCAGGTGATTCGCGATACCGAGGACTTTACAAAAGAGACAGAAGCAAAGCTTGATGCAGCAATCGAAGATTTCCGTAAGTCATTTAAGACTTCTGCAGGAAAGCCTTTGATTGTTAAGGATTCTTTGCCTCCTGCTGAAAATCCTGCTCCTGTTGAGAAGGAAAAGCTTGTTGCAAAGCCAAAGTCGGATGGTCGCGATTCAAGCAATAACGAGTCTGAGGGGAAGTAGCGTATGTCTTCCCAACTTGCATTGAAATCGAGAATTATTTCCACACAGTCTTTGGGTAAAATCTTTAAGGCTCAGGAAATGATTGCGTCTTCGCATATTGCAAAAGCGCGAGATATTGCGCTTAATGCTAAGCCATACAGCGACGCAATTTTCGATGCCGTGCAGGCGTTGGTAGCTCATCACGAAGCAAACATTAAGCATCCAATCTTTGGAAAAGAGCGTGCGGGCAATCGCGTAGCCGTGCTGGCGTTGACTTCCGACCGCGGAATGGCGGGCGCGTTTACGTCTTCGATTATTCGAGAAACCGAGGCTCTGCTTACAAAGCTAGATGCCGAAGGAAAGCACGCAGAGTTGTACGTGTATGGTCGCCGAGGTGCAACCTATTACAAGTATCGTAATCGCGACGTTGCAGGCACTTGGGAAGGGTCTACGGATCATCCTGATGTAACAATCGCAGAGCGAATCTCCGATACTTTAATGGACGCGTACATGACTCCCGAAGAAGATGGCGGTGTTAGCGAGCTTTACATTGTGTTCACTGAGTTTATAAACATGGTGAGGCAAAAGGTTCGTACGCTACGCATGCTTCCAGTTGAGCTGGTTCCGTTAAAAGACGGCGAAGAGTTTGCTATGCATAGGCCTGACTACGAGGCGGCTTCTGGCCCTTCTGCTTCGCTTTCGTCTACGGGTGCGGTTTCGGCGCGTGAAGAAGCTGTTAGTCGCAGCAATCCAGATGCTGTGGAATATTGCTTTGAGCCTAGCCCAGACGAGGTTTTGGATGCGGTTTTGCCAAAGTATATTCAGTCGCGTATTCACGAATGCTTGCTTACATCTGCCGCTTCCGAAACAGCTAGTAGGCAAAATGCTATGCACACGGCTACAGACAACGCCCGCAATTTGGTGGATGATTTAACGAGAAAGCTTAATGCTTCTCGCCAGGCTTCCATTACACAAGAACTTACCGAGATTATCGGCAGCGCTGATGCGCTGAATAATGAGGAGGAATAGGAGCATATGGCTGAAAATCAGACCACAGCACCTCCAGAAGATGCAAAGGAAAGCGACCCAACGGCTGGCCGCGTAACCCGTGTTCAGGGTTCCGTGATTGACGTTGAGTTCCCAGTTGGCTATCTTCCAGATATTTACAATGCTCTCAAGGTTGATATCAACACCGTTGGAAACACGGAGGGAGATACCGTCCACGAGATTACATTGGAAGTTGAGCAGCACCTTGGTGATTCAACTGTGCGAGCAGTGGCGCTTAAGCCTACGGACGGTTTGGTTCGCGGCGCTTTAGTTAGGGACACTGGCGGCCCAATTTCTGTGCCTGTTGGAGATGTTACAAAAGGTCACGTTTTTGACGTTACTGGCAATATTTTGAACGCTAAGCCAGGCGAGAATATTGAGGTGACTGAGCGTTGGCCAATCCACCGCAATCCACCTGCTTTCGATCAGCTTGAGTCTAAGACTCAAATGTTTGAAACGGGCATTAAGGTTATAGATTTGCTTACGCCTTACGTTCAGGGCGGAAAGATTGGTCTGTTCGGCGGCGCAGGCGTTGGTAAAACCGTGTTGATTCAGGAGATGATTCAGCGCGTTGCACAGAATCACGGCGGCGTGTCTGTGTTTGCTGGTGTTGGCGAACGTACTCGTGAGGGTAACGATTTGATTGGCGAAATGGCTGAGGCTGGCGTTTTGGAGAAGACGGCGCTTGTCTTTGGTCAGATGGATGAGCCTCCTGGGACTCGTCTTCGCGTGCCTCTTACCGCTTTGACTATGGCTGAATACTTCCGCGATGTGCAGAATCAGGATGTGTTGCTGTTTATCGACAACATCTTCCGCTTTACTCAGGCTGGTTCCGAGGTTTCTACGTTGCTTGGTCGTATGCCTTCTGCAGTTGGTTATCAGCCAAACTTGGCAGACGAGATGGGTGCGTTGCAGGAGCGTATTACTTCTACGCGCGGCCATTCTATTACGTCGCTTCAGGCTATTTACGTGCCTGCAGATGATTACACCGATCCTGCACCTGCAACAACGTTTACGCACTTGGATGCAACTACCGAGCTTTCGCGAGACATTGCAGCTAAGGGTATTTACCCAGCTGTGGATCCTTTGGCTTCTACTTCTAGAATTTTGGATCCTCGTTATGTTGGCCAGGCTCACTACGATTGCGCTAACCGCGTAAAGGCCATTTTGCAGCGTAATAAGGAGCTTCAAGACATCATCGCTTTGATTGGTATTGATGAGCTTGGTGAAGAAGATAAGACCACTGTGAGCCGCGCTCGTAAGATTGAGCAGTTCCTTGGTCAGAACTTCTACGTGGCCGAAAAGTTTACTGGCCGCCCAGGTTCTTATGTTCCAGCAGACGAGACGATTGAAGCGTTTACGCGCATTTGCGATGGCGTTTACGACGAGATCCCTGAGCAGGCGTTCTCTGGCATTGGTGGCATTGACGATCTTGAGCGTCGTTGGCACGATATGCAGCAAGAGTTTGGTGCGTGATTATGGCAGAAAAGCAAGTGAAAACGCTGCACGTTAGTGTGGTTGCAGCCAGGCATCCTGTTTGGGAAGGCGATGCTAAGTTTGTTGTTATTCCTTCTGTGAATGGCACAATGGGTGTTCTTCCTGGGCATGAGGCTGTGCTTGCGTTGATTGATCACGGATTTGTAAAGGTTGACGATTTGCAAGGCGTTCGTCACGTTTTTAAGGTGACTGACGGCTTTTATTCCGTTGACAACGATCACATTACGATTGCTGTTGAGCATAGTTGCAATGTTGATAAAGACGGCAACGTTTTGCCTAATGCAAAAGTTATTTAGCCTGACTCTTACGGTTTTATAAGGCCTAAGTTTCATATATTGCAGGAGTTTGCGATTATTTATCGCGACTCCTGCTTTTGTTTTATCTGTTTTATCTGTTTTAGCGTTTGATCTGTTTTATTTCTGTTTCATCCCTGTTTATCTGTTATGGAAAGGTTATAACAATACATTAGGGGGGTAGGGTATCTGCATACTTTGTAATGATTTAATTTAAGCCTAAATTGAATCACTTATTGTGCTGTTTTAGCAAATAGGCTCTTCGCACGATGATTCGTGATGAGAGGAAAGGAAAAGTATGTTAAGTAAAAAAGCGATTGCCGCATTTGCAGCGGTAGCGACTTTTGTTTCGGGAATTGCGTTTGCAATGCCAGCGTTGGCTAATAGCGCGACTACAGTTCAAACGAATAGCGGTGGAGAATCTGCTAAGCATCCTTCTGTAGCGAAGCTCGAAAACCGTGTAAAAAACTCTGGTCTTCTTAAAAGTGAAATTGCTGAGCTTTTAGATTATGTTAGCAAGAATGCTTCAAAGGTTACTGGTCATGGTGACGGTAATGCTAGTGTTGTTAAGCATGTAGATGACACGATTGTTAAATATCGTGCTAGGCATCTCGACGTTATTGGTTTGCATGATCTTGCTAAGCAGATGCGTGAAGCTGGTGACTTCACGTCGGCGAAGAAAATTTTCTACGGTAGTAAAGATAAGCGCGATAATGCTCAAAGCGCATACGTTAATGGTAAAGCTGCTTTAGTTAAAAAAGCTAAAGATGAGGGTCTTACTTTAGTTGCTAACAAGATTAAAGAGTCTAATTACAGTTCTTTAGCTTCTTTGGAAAATTTGCTTAACGAAGCAGAGAAGTATGCTAAGGAAGACTTAATTAAGCAAGCAAAAGCTAAAGGTTTCAACTTTACTGCTACGCTTATGAGCAAAGCTGCGACTTTTAGTGGCGCTCGTGCTTTATTTAACGAAGCTCAAAAAACAATTACAGATAGTGCAATTAAAGGCATTGTAGACCTAGGGACATCAGAGGAAGATTTTCTTAAGGCTTTAAAAGCAAGTGGTAAAAGTGCTACGCCTTCCCAGATTGAATTCTTTAGAAAAGAATTGCAAAAGCGTCGCGATGGCCAAGAAAAATCTTATACTAATGCCGTTGAATTAGCTCAGCTAGTTAACACGGGAATGTTTACTGCTACTGGTGATGAAAAGACTGCTGTTGCAAAGTTCCTTGGAGTTGTAAATAGTTTTGGCAATAAGACTTTTGCTGACTTTACTACTGCTGAAGCAAATCAAGCTGGTGCTGCTGCCGTAGAATTTAATAATAAGATTTCTGTAAATCTTAAGAACGCTATTAAAAACTATAAGGTAGAAAAGGAAGATCTAGCTAAGCAAGCAGATGATCAAGGTTTCCACTTTATAGCTAATTTGATTCGTAACTCTAAGAAGTCTAGATTGGTTGCTTTAGAGAATCTTCTTGCGGAAGCTAAGAAGAGCAAGAATAGTGCGCGTGAAAAGAATCCAGGAGCTTCTGGTGATGTTCTCCCAGATAAGTCGGAAGATAAGTCTGGTGATAAGCCTGCAGAAAAAGCTCCATCTGCTCCATCTGTTTCCGATTCCAATGCTACTCAAGATTCTTCCACTAAGACTGAGTCTTCTGAGAAGACAGCTCAAGCTAAAGCCGTAGTTCCTGCGGCTCCTAAGAGTGTTAATGATCTTAAGCCAGAATTAAAAGGTACGCTAAAGGTTGGATTCAACAACAGTGTTGTTGCAGGTTCTGTGAACAAGGTTTTTGTGAACGTTAGCAACAAGGCGTTCCTTGATCGCTTGCATAGCGAGGGTTCTGTTAAGGCTTACGCGTTTATGTATTCCACTCCTAAGCTTTTGCGTAGCGTGGATGGTAGTGATTTTGTGACTGTTAAGCTTGGCGCTGATGGTGTTCCTTATTTTGATGCGCAATTCCCTGCTGGTTATTCTGGTAAGCATACTGTTGTTCTTGTGGATGAGCAGGGTAATCAGCTTGCTTGGACGGATATTACTGTTGCAAATAGTACGTCTGGCCAGGGTGATGGTAAGGGTGTTTTGCCTGTTACTGGTGCTGCTGGCGTTTTAGTGGCTTTTGCTGCTTTGATGTTTGCGGCTTCTGGTGCAGTGTTGCGTAAGGTGCGTAGCTAATTAATATTACTGCTACGTGTTAGCGCTAGTGTTTTAGGGCTTTCGCGTGTGTTCGCTTGCTTGTTTTCTTTCTTGCTTGCGTTCACACTCGAAGGCCCTTTTGTATTCTGTTTATTGCGTTCTGTTTATTATGTTTTGCGGCTTATGTGAATATCGTTTCACTTCGCAAAATTAAAAAATTTTCAAATTTGCGAAGTGGGATTTGCTCAGCGTTAAAGTGTGTGTATTTATCTACTTACTTATTCTTCCTGCTTTTCGTGTTCTTTCTTATACTTGAATCATTAAAGAAAAAATAAATAGTTTTATTAATTATTTGAATTATTTTTTGTGGATGGGGGTTTCATGTTAAAGACAGAACAACTTATAGATAAACTAAAAAATAAGGGTGTCACTTTTCAAGAATGTACAGTTGAGGATGCTATTTCATTTTTGAATGAGCATAATTATTATGTTAAAGTTACTGCCTACAAAGCCAATTTTCATAAGCATAATGGTAAATATGTGGGTCTTGATTTTATGGCTCTAAAAGATTTATCTATTATTGATATGTATTTAAGGCGTTGGATAATTGGCGCAAGTCTTAATGTGGAACATTCTTTAAAAGTTAATATATTAAAAAATATACAAGAAAAAATATTGATGAATTCAGTATAGTAAGTGAATATATCGCAGAGTATCCACGCATTACAACAGAGCTTGATAATAGACGTTCTACTGCGTATGTGAAGAATATATTGGGTAAATATACTCACCCTAATTATCCTATATATGTTTTTCTAGAAGTGATTCCATTTGGAGAATTTGTTAATTTTTACAAGTATTATTGTTCAAAGTATCAATACTGTGGATTTAATTGTACATTGCTGGATAGCATAAGAAGTATACGAAATGCTGCAGCTCATAGCAATTGTGTTATTCATGATTTAACGAATAAAGATGGTTTTTATAATAGTTATTTAGCTTCTAGACTTGTTGAATTATTGCCTGATGTAAGAAAAAGGACTATTCAAAATCGGTTGAAAAATAACTGTGTGCAAGATTTTATTTCGCTGCTTATTGCTGTAGATGATGTTATAAAGAGTGAGGATTTGAAGGATCATTGTTTGCAGGAAATCAAGGAATTGTTTGACGGTAGGATGATTAGTAATAAGGACTTGTATAAGTCATCTACATCACTGCAACAGATGTATGCTTTTTGTAAAGAGATTGTATATAATGTACAGCCATCATAGTAATTTATTAAATACGACTTGAAAACGGAAGTTTTGCGGGCGATGCATTTATGCGTCGCCCGATTTTTTTTTTCTGCTTACCCAAAAATTTTCAACCTTGCGAAGTGGTATTTGCTCAGCATTAAAGCGTGTAAATCATGTTACGCCGAAACGAGTGGTGTTATGTTGCCGATGCTGGATTCGTCAAATCGCAAAATGTCGTAGTCTCGTTGAAGATTGAGCCAAAAATCTGGGGTAGTTCTAAAAGCTTTAGATAGCTTGTATGCCATTGCTACACTGATTTCGCGTCTGCCGTTTAAAATTTCTCCAATAGCTGTTTGCGATGTGCCGATAGTGTGAGCAAGCTTGTATGAGCTTATTTTAAGAGGTTCCATAAATTCTTCGCGCAAGATTTCGCCTGGAGTGCTCAAATAGTTATCTGTGGTAGTCGTCGAAGTAGACATCGTAAGCTTCTTTCGTATTATCGTTCCATTTGAAGATTAGTCTGTACTGTTTATTTACTCTTATGCTCCAATACCCAAGTAAATTGCCTTTGAGTGGCTCAAGTTGATTCCCTGGTGGCGCTTTAAGGTCTTGTAAATTGTATGCAGCCTTTAGTATCTGTAGCTTTCTCTTTAGGATTTTTTCTAATCCTGTTGGATAACCTTTGGGGTATGATCCGCCGTATAGGTAATCATTAAGTTCCTTTTCTCTGGTTTCCATAAAACTATGGTAATGCATTGCGTTACTAACGTCAAGCGTTAGTGTTGCTTGAATAGTGGACACGTGATGTTGCCAATGCTTCCGATGTTTCTATAGTGCGTTTTTGCGAAAATGTAGGTATAGATGAGTATTTTTTGCGTGCTATGCCTTCATTTTGCCAAAATGTAGGTATAGAATGCGACTTCCTGTAAACCATGACGACATTTTGCTGTTTTGTGGCTTTTTTGGAGGGGGGGGTATTGTTGTGGTTTTTTATGATTGATAAAGTGTTTGATGTTGGGAGTGAGGCAAGCGATGTTTAGGAACGTTGTGGCGATTGAGCGCGCACTTGGCACGGGGATTATTATCTCTAGCAGCGTGCCGATTTCGCAGCGCGTGCAGAAGCGGATTCGCGATTTTATTGAAGAGTATGAATCGGTGCTTTCGCGCTTTCGTGCGGATTCGCTTGTTTCGCGCATGGCTCGTGCGGAGCATGGCGGCGAGTTTGAGTTTCCAGCATGGGCTGGGCCACTCTTTGCACTTTATAGCGAGTTTTACGATGCCACTCGCGGTGCTTTCGACGCGTGCATCGGCGGGGATCTGCTTGCGCTTGGCTACAATAATTCTGTGCAATTCGTTCCAGAGTCGGCATCTAGCGCGAGTGATGATAGTGACAGTTGGTCTAACTATCGCCGCGCTCTTCCAGTTACGTGGTCGGATATTTCGCAAGATAGCGGCAGTGCAACGCTTTGCACAAATCAGCCAGTGCAGCTTGATTTTGGTGCAGCTGGAAAGGGCTATTTTGTAGATCTCGTAACACAGATTATTAAAGAGGAGCTTGGTAGTGATTCGCCTGCGGATAGCGATTCGCATGCGGATTTTGATTTTCTTGTAAACGCTGGCGGAGATATGCGCGCTTGTTTTAGCGAAGAGAATGATCAAATAAAAGTGGCTCTGGAAAATCCGTTTGACACAACTCAAGCAGTTGGAGTGGCATCAATCGCAAGCGGAGCGTTGTGTGCATCGTCTAGTGCAAGAAAGCGTTGGAAAGTAAAAGAAGCAAGTTGCTTAGGCAAAGATGCAAGTGGCTTTGAGTCTAATTTAATTGCGACTCACTTGATTAATGCGCTTGACGGCATTCCTGCTTTCGATTTATGCGCCAGCTGGGTTTATATTCCTGCTAAAACTTGCGATTTTCCAACAGCTTACGCCGATGCGCTCGCAACGGCATTGTTTGTATCGCAAGAAAGCGATTTGCAAAAAATCGTGCAAACTACCAGTGCTGAGTTTGCTGTAATCTCGCCAAATCATGCGCTTCGCAAAACGCGTGCATTCCCAGTGCACTTTTTTGCCGAATGATGCTGAGTAATGCGGACTAATGCTGAATAATGCCAACTAATGCCCAATAATGACTATGCGAGCTATCTTGCTTGCAAGAATCGAAGCTAGGCTAAGCGATGCGAGTGGCGTTGCTGTTGATTGTGCGCGTTTACAGTAGAATATTAAAGAACGCGTATTTAGTTTATTTAATTATTGCGTTTATTTATATATTGCGCATACGCTTGCACGAATTGCGCGAATTGCACGAATAGGGAGCAGTAAAATGGACACTCGCAAAGAAGAAGAACGCGCGGAATTGCATCGCACGATTTGGAAGATTGCCGACGATTTGCGAGGTTCCGTTGATGGTTGGGACTTCAAAGCATACGTATTGTGCACTATGTTTTATCGCTATATTTCCGAGAATTTATGCGATTACATCAATAAAAACGAGCATGAATCTGAAGGCGGCGATCCAGACTTTGATTATGCAAAAATAAGCGATGAAGATGCCGAGCCTCTTCGCAGTGAGATGATTTCTGCTAAAGGCTTCTTTATACTTCCTAGCGAGCTGTTTTGCAATGTGCTTAAGAATGCTCCTCAAGATAGCAATCTAAACGAAACGTTGAGCCGCGTGTTCCGCAATATTGAAGCTTCTTCTCAAGGAACTGATTCGTCTGACGATTTTAAGGGATTATTCTCCGATTACGATGTGAATAATATTAAGCTTGCAGATACTGTTGAAGGCAGAAATAAGCGTTTTGTTAGGTTATTGCAAGTTATTAGTGAGATGAAGCTTGGTAGTGTAAACAACAACGTGATTGAGGCTTTTGGTGATGCTTACGAGTATTTAATGGGCTTGTACGCTTCTAACGCTGGCAAGTCTGGTGGCGAATACTTTACGCCTGCAGAAGTTTCAATGCTGCTCACGCGCCTTGGAACCATTGGAAAATCAAGCATTTCAGACGTATATGACCCCGCATGCGGTTCTGGCTCGCTTCTTTTAAAAGCCAAAAAAGTGCTAGGCATTGAAAACATTAATGGCGGTTTTTACGGTCAAGAAAAGAACGTTACTAGCTACAACTTGTGCCGCATGAACATGTTTTTGCACGATGTGAATTTTGATAAGTTTACTATTACGTGCGGCGATACTCTTATAAAGCCGAAAAACGAGGATAATAAAAAGTTTGAGCTAGTTGTTTCTAATCCGCCTTATTCTACGAGTTGGGAGGGGGATTCTAATCCGTTGATGATTAACGATCCTCGTTTTGCTCCAGCTGGTGTGCTTGCTCCAAAAAGCAAGGCAGACATGGCGTTTGTGTTGCACTGCTTGGCGTATTTGGCGGAAAACGGTGCTGCTGCTATTGTTTGCTTCCCTGGGATTATGTACCGCGGCGGAGCCGAGCAAAAGATTCGCCAATATTTAGTTGAGCATAATGCTGTTGATTGCGTGATTCAACTTCCGAGCAACTTATTCTTTGGCACTTCGATTGCTACGTGCATTATGGTTTTGCGCAAAAACAAGCGGAATGATACTTCTATATTGTTTGTTGATGCGAGCCGAGAGTTTGTAAAGTCAACGAATAGTAACAAGCTTTCGGACGAGAACATTGAGCAGATTGTTAAGTGGTACACTGCTAGGCAAGATGTGGAGCACATTGCGCACGTAGCGTCTTTGGAAGAAGTGGAATCCAATAAATACAATCTTTCCGTCTCCACTTATGTTGAAGCGGAAGATACTCGCGAGAAGATTGATATTGCGGAGCTTAATGCGCAATTGCAAACTATTTGCGCTCGTGAGCAAGAGTTACGCGAGCAAATTGAGAAGATTGTAAGCGAGATTGAAGCTGGCAGCGTTAACTTTGATAATAGCGAGGTGGCTCAATGACTAGCAAACTTGAGGAATTAATCGCTGAGCTTTGCCCGAATGGTGTGGAGTATAAGGCACTAAGTGATGTGTCTGATATGAAGCGCGGCACGACTGTTACAAAAAAGAGTGTTAATCCTGGTGATATTCCTGTG
The DNA here is from genome assembly GCF_055804375.1 of Gardnerella sp. c12Ub_1. Taxonomy (NCBI): domain Bacteria; kingdom Bacillati; phylum Actinomycetota; class Actinomycetes; order Bifidobacteriales; family Bifidobacteriaceae; genus Gardnerella; species Gardnerella sp. c12Ub_1. Next base: position 1,241,660 of record NZ_JANUZC010000001.1, read on the forward strand.
ATTTCTGGCGGTCGCGAACCAGCTTATTATTGTGATATTTCTAATAGGAACGGCGAAACTATCACTGTTGCTGGCAGTGGTGCAGGTGCTGGATTTGTGCAATATTGGGATAAACCTATTTTTGTTTGCGATGCTTTTTCTGTTAAGGGTGTAAATGATTTAACATTAACTAAGTTTTTGTATTATGTTTTGCTTAGTAAGCAGGAAGCTATTTATGCTACGAAAAAAGGCGGCGGCGTACCACATGTGCATATTTCAAGCATAAAAGATTTTGAAATCCCAGTTCCGCCGCTTGAGGTTCAAGCGGAGATTGTGCGGATTTTAGACACGTTCACAGAGCTTACAGCAGAGCTTACAGCAGAGCTTACAGACCGTAAAAAGCAATACGAGTATTATCGCGATACCTTGCTCACTTTTAACGATAATAATCCTCTACACTCGCTTATCTCGCGCTACTGCCCAAACGGTGTGGAGTATAAAAAACTCGGTGATATTGCTTTTATTTCAACTGGCAGTAAATTAAGTGATATTCAAGAATCACCTTCTTTGTATGAATATATTAATGCTGGAACTACTAATTCTGGATATTCATTAGATTGGAATTGTGATGGGGATGTGGTGACAACGCCTTCTAGAGGTCAAGGTGGTATTGGTTATGTTGGGTATCAAAAAAATAAGTTTTGGCTTGGACCTTTATGTTATAAAATCGCTGGAAATGCTGACTTTGTATTAAATAAATATCTGTATTATTGCTTGTCAAATAATTCGTATGCAATATTGTCTCTTAAGAAAGATGGCGGAGTTCCTGCAATTAACAAGTCTGACTTGGAGGAGTTAGTTCTCCCCATCCCGCCTCTAGAAGTACAGAATCAAATCGTACAAATTCTGGATCGCTTTGACGCATTGTGCAATGATCTAACTCAAGGCTTGCCTGCAGAAATCGAAGCTAGACGCAAGCAATACGAGTATTATCGAGATCAACTCCTAACCTTCAAGCGTGCGTAATTAAAAATTCGAGTGTGAGTAGATAAGAAGGAAGCAAAATGAAAATCGTGTTAGAGAATCAAGATAGCACTGTAATGTCTACATTTACGCCGAGCGCGCGCAATAACGGCAACTATCAAAGCGAAGCGCAACTCGAAGAAGAGTTCATTAACATTTTGCAATCCCAAGGCTACGAGTATGCTCACATTCACAACGAGAAAGATCTTATAGCAAATCTTCGCGTGCAAATCGAAAAGCTCAACGACTACCATTTTTCAAATGATGAGTGGGAAAGATTTTTCAAAGAAAATATTGCAAACAGCACTGACGATATAGTTAAGAAAACAGATACTATTCAGCGAGATAACGTTAAAATACTCAAAAAAGATGACGGCACAGATAAGAACATTACTATTATTGACAAAGAAAATATTCACAAGAATATTGTGCAAGTAATCAACCAGTATGCTGTTAACGCAAACGATAGTGCAAACAATAATGCAAACGATAATGATGCAAATGGCCCTGCTCGTAGCAATCGTTACGATGTGACTGTTTTAGTAAACGGCTTGCCAATGGTTCACATTGAGCTAAAGCGCAGAGGTGTGCCTATTAGAGAAGCGTTCAATCAAATTAACCGTTATGCTCGTGACTCATTTTGGGCTGGAAGCGGACTATTTGGATACGTGCAAATTTTCGTAATCTCAAACGGCACTGAAACAAAGTATTACTCCAACTCAACTCGCAATAATGCTTACAACGAGCAGAAAAGCAAAGGATCTAGCAACACAACAACAAGTAACAGTTTTGAATTTACAAACTATTGGTCCGATGCTCAAAACACTATAATCTCCGACTTATGCGATTTTGCTAGAACATTCTTTGCAAAGCACGTAATTCTTAACATTCTTACAAAATATTGCGTTTTTAATGCAGACAAATGCTTGATGGTAATGCGACCATACCAGATTACTGCAGCAGAAAACATAGTGAATCGCGTAAAATACATGTTTGCTAATGCGAGCAAAACGCCAGCATCAGAGCGTCAAAAGGGCGGCTATATTTGGCATACTACTGGATCTGGCAAAACGCTAACTAGCTTCAAAACATCGCAGCTAGTAAAAGCGTTAAAAGACGCAGAAGGCAAGAATCTTGTTGACAAAGTTTTGTTTGTTGTAGACCGTAAAGATCTTGACTATCAAACAATGAGAGAATACGACAGGTTTGAAAAAGGAGCCGCAAATAGTAACACTTCAACATCTGTGCTTACAAAACAGCTAGAAGACAATACGGAAGAATGCAGGCTTATTATAACCACTATTCAAAAGCTTAGTAGGTTTATAAGCAACAACCCAAGCCATGAAATTTACAAAAAGCGCATAGTGTTTATTTTTGACGAATGCCACAGAAGTCAGTTTGGAGGCATGCATGCAGATATTGTAAAACACTTTAAAAATGCTCTGCTTTTTGGGTTTACTGGCACGCCAATTTTTGAAGCGAACGCTGCTGGCTCCGACGCTGCGCATATTTCTACAACCGAGCAAACCTTTGGACCGTGCTTGCACACGTACACAATCATTAACGCGATTAACGATAAAAATGTGTTGCCATTCCGCGTGGAATACGTTGCTACTGTAAAAACGTCGAGCGAGCTGGAAAAAGCAACCGACGAATTGGTTAAAGATATTAATCGATCAGATGTAATTAAGCACCCGGAGCGCGTGCATAATGTTGTTCAATACATTATTGAGCATTTTACTCAAAAAACGTATCGCAACGAGAAAACTTACAAATACAAGCGCATTATTAACGTTAAAGAACTTGCTGCAGATAAGCATAATACTTTAGATGCTAAAAAATCTTCTGAAGCAGTTGACGTAAACGGATTTAATTCAATCTTTGCTGTTGCAGACATTCCTCTTGCAAAAGCGTATTACAACGAGTTCAAAAAGCAGCAGCAAAATCTGCCTCCAAGCGAACGCTTAAAAGTAGCAACTATTTTTAGCTATGCAGTAAACGAGGGTGAGTCAGATTCTTCGGCGTACGCCAACGGCATGGGTTCTCTTGGAGAAGAAAATTCAGAAAGCACGGCAAATCTAGACGCAAATTCGCAAGAATTCTTGGAAAGTGCAATAAAAGACTATAACGAAATGTTTAATACTGCGTATGATGCGTCAAATAACAAATTCCAAAACTATTACAAAGACGTTTCAATTCGCATGAAAAATAAGGAAATTGACGTTTTGATTGTAGTCAACATGTTTCTAACTGGTTTTGATGCAACAACTTTGAACACGCTTTGGGTAGATAAAAATCTTCGCATGCATGGGCTTATTCAAGCGTTTTCGCGCACAAATCGAATCTTAAACTCCGTTAAAACATTCGGAAACATTGTGTGCTTTAGGGATTTGAGTTATAGAGTTGACGAAGCGGTAGCTCTTTTTGGAGATAAAGATGCGCAAGGTATTGTGCTATGCCCTACGTTTGAGCAGATTTATAACGGTTATATTGATGCTAAAGGAATTGAGCGTTGTGGATACAGCGATTTAGTAAATGAGCTTATGGAAAAGTATCCGCTGCAAGGATTCAACATTGTTGGAGAAGAGAATCAGAAAAAGTTTATATCGCTTTTTGGTAATATACTGCGATTGCGTAATATGCTGAAAGCTTTCGATCAATTTGAAGGCAACGAAATAATCAAAGAGCGCGATATGCAAGATTACTTGGGGCATTACCAGGATTTGCATGAAGAGTGGAAGCGCAAAGAGCAAAAAGGCGAGATTGCAGACATTACGGATGACGTTGTGTTTGAGATGGAGCTTGTGCGCCAAGTAGAAGTAAATATTGACTACATTTTGATGTTAGTAGAACATTACCATAGCAAGCATTGTAAAGATAAAAATGTTCTTGCTTCTATTAGGGTGGCGGTTGACTCTAGCCCGCAGTTGCGTAGTAAAAAGAAGCTTATTGAAGGGTTTATTGCGCAGCTTAACGAGAATGAGCTTGGGAATCTTGTGGATTCTGAAGGTAACATTACCGTTTACGATTCTAACGGCAACAAGTTGAGCATTGTTGATTGCTGGAGCGAGTATGTTGAGAAAAAGTATAATCATGATTTGGCGCAACTCGTGCAAAGCGAAGGATTAAACGATGCTTTGACTCGCAAGTTTATGGAGAAATCTTTTAGCGCTGGCGAAGTGAGTGAGCTTGGTACAGATATTAATGATTTAATGCCTAGAATGAGCAGATTTGGCGCTGCGGCTAAGGCGCGCGCTGAGAAGAAAAGTCGCATTGTAGAAAGTATGAGAAACATGTTTAATGAGTTTGTTGGGCTTATTGGCTTTTCTCAATATGATTCGCAAAAAGATTGATAATTATCGTTATCAATATCATTTTTGTAATATTTGCGAGTTTTTTGCTCTGAACTATATCAATCTACTTGATATATCGATATTATGTTGATGGGGTTACTTGCGAGGCGACTTCAAATATAACAAAACAGAACAACCGCGTAGAAATCGCCAAAAAATTTGAACGATTAAAACTGAAGACTAAAAACTGAAGCTAAAACTTAAAGATAAAAGCTGCAGATAAAACTAAAAAATAGGACGAAAATAAAAGAAGTTGGGTGCGCTCGATGGGGATTAGAGCCAAAGGAGATATGGAGACATTATGCACGCGTGTGCAAAAGCGCGCCAAAAAGCACGGCAAGTGTATGCATTTTTACTTGCTATATGCGTTTTTGTAAGTTGCGCAATAGGGTTTGCTGGGTTTGCTGGGTTTGCTGGTGTTGCTGGGCTTGCTGGACTAATCGCAGCTCCAACGCCTGCTTATGCTACGGATGCCAATAAAACATACAACACTTGGTCGGAAGTTTCTTTAGCTATTAAAGATCAGCTAGAACAAGGCAAAAGCGAGTATGCAAACGCAAATATGGCAGGAGCAGCAACCAGGTTTCAAGCTGCATACAACTCTGTTTATGTAGCTTCAAACATGATTACAGTTGTGCGAGATGCGATTAGTCAGAATAAAGTCCAATCGCAAAGTGACCAATTCCAACAGTTACAAACGCTGGTATATCAACAAAATCAGGCCGCGCAAATTAGTGAAGTTGTATCTGCTCTAGAAGCAGACGTTGCGCAAACCGCATCTCAATTAGACTCAAACGCAAATCTAGATAAGCCGAATGTTTATGCATCCAAATTGCGTGCGCAAATCGCAAAAGAACGCAAAAAGCTCGATGCTGCAAAAAAGAAGAATCTTGGACGAAACGGCAGAACTTGGAGTCAAGTAGCGCGAGAAATGAACGTTATACTCGACAAATCTGCATCAACGTATAAAGCAGCAAAAGCAAATAAGCAAGAAGTTGCAAAAGCTGTTGATTTAGTGAACGAAGCCTATTACCAGTATTACGAAAAGCTCGGTTTCGAGAAGAACGTTATGAACGCAATAAGCGGAAGCCGAGTAAGCACTGTTGAATATCAATTCAAAGAGTGCAGGCAAGCTATGAACAATGGCAAATCATTTGCGCAAACAAAAAAGCTGTTTACAGATCTTAAGTCAATGCTTATTGAAGATGCATCTAAGCTAGACGGCGGTGCGGCGGCTAATGCCAATGTGTTTATGCAATTTATAACAAGCTCCTTTGGTCAGGCTTTTATAATTTTGCTTCGCGAAGGGTTGGAAGCTCTGCTAGTTGTTGCTGCAATAATCGCGTATCTTATTAAATCTGGGCACAAGAGCATGGTTAAGTACATTTACATGGGTCTTGTTGCTGGAATTGCGGCATCGCTTGTTGTTGCTGCGCTATTTGGATTGTTATTCAATGGCTCTGGACCGCAGCAAGAGATTACGGAAGGCGTTGTGGCGCTGTTTGCAATGCTTATGCTGCTGTACACAAGTAATTGGATGATTTCAAGATCTTCTGTGCAAGCTTGGAACGAGTATATTCGCAACCAAACAACGGCAGCCGTTTCTAAAGGCAGCCTGATTTCTCTAGCGTTGCTAAGCTTCCTAGCAGTGTTTCGCGAAGGTGCAGAAACCGTAATCTTCTACCAAGCGATTTTTGCTGTATCAAGCGGAGCTGACTCCATGATTTGGGGCGGATTCGTGGCTGCAGCTGCTGTTCTAGTTGTAATCTTCTTACTGATTCGCTTTGCGTCTGTGCGCATACCGATTCGCCCATTCTTTGCAGGAACAAGCGCGCTTATGTGCATTTTAGTGGTGATTTTTGCTGGCGGAGGTGTGCATGCGCTTATAGAGGGCGATGCGCTCGCTGGCGCGTATATTCAAGGCTTGCCAACTAACGATTGGCTTGGATTCTATCCGTACGTTGAAACGATTTCGGCGCAAGTCGTAGCTGCAATCGTAGTTGTTGCGCTGTTGTGTGTGAGTTTTGTGCGCGCGCGAAAATCGCAAGCAACCGTTGGCAACAGTTAACGGATAAGTCAAAACTAAAAATCAAAACTAAAAATCAAGCAATAATAAACAATAACTAATAGAAAAGGTTAGATATGAAGAATAAAAAGATGATGGCAATTGCAGCCTTAGCGCTGGCAGGAATGCTAACACTCACTGGTTGCGGTGCAAACGGAAACGCGGCAAAATCTGCTGCTAAGACACAAGCATCCGAGCAAAAGGCTGACGATAAGGGCGGAGACAAGGGCTTTGAAGAGGTTCCAGTTGGACCTCACCAAGACCAGAACATTGGCCCGCTTACGATTGGCGCTGTGTACTTCCAGCCAGTCGACATGGTTCCAGCAGGCATGGGCTTAAAGGCAAGCGAGGCAAGCTTCCACCTTGAGGCAGATATTCACGCAAACAAGAAAGGTGCACAGCTTGGCTACGGAAAGGGCGAGTTTATTCCAGATTTGACTGTGAATTATCAAATTATTGATAAGGCGAGCGGCGACGCTGTTGTAAAGGGCACGTTTATGCAAATGAACGCTTCCGACGGCCCACACTACGGTGCAAATGTTAAGCTCGATAAGGCTGGAAACTACAAGTTAGTGCTTTCTGTTGAATCGCCAGAAAAGAAGGGCTGGATGCTTCACGTAGATCCTGCTACGGGCGTGACTGGCCGATTCTGGACTGAGCCAATTACCGCTACATTCGACGATTGGAAGTACACTCCACGTCAGTGGTAATTTTGCCAGTGGAATGCATGAGTAATGCATAAATAGTGCAAAATGGCGCATAAATAAAAAACAAAAATAGATAACAAATAACACATAAACAGCAAAGGAGGGAACATGCTCAGGCTGTTCGTTACAGTACTTCCAGGGCTGCTCCCTCTTGCGCTGCTTACAATGGGATTAAGCGCAACGCTAAGCGTTGGCGAGGGACGAGATAAGCCAATCAGCTGCCGCTGGCGACTTTTTGGTTTGATTTTTGGAACAGTTGCGGCTCTTGTTTTTGCATTTTTGCGCGCAAGCGTGGTGATTAATCAGCGCAATTTTGTGAATCTTCCAGCGCTTTGCATTGCTGTTCCGCTAGATATTGCAACAATCGCCTGTGTTGGCGCGTCTGGCAAAACGGTTGCAAAATGGCGCAAAAATCCGCTGCCCTTGCATATAAGTAATGCAATTGGCGCGCTTTGCCTAGCGTTTACAGTGTTTTACGCGCTCCCAGACGTGATTTTGCAGCTTACGATTTTCGTTGACTCCAGCACGCCTCCGTTTACTTCCGATATGCTTCTTCGCGCGCTAGGATTTATTCTTGGCGCGGCTGCTGCGATTTGCATAAGTCTTATGGTGCGATCTTTGCGCACAACCGCGAGTATTGGCGCCTTTAAAATCGCAATTATTCTAAGCTTAATAATTTTGCTAATTCAGCATTTAACATCCCTGCTGCAAATTATGCAAGGAAGTATTTTGCTGTATATAGACGATTTTTCGTTTAGCATTCTTGTTTGGCTTATAAACAACGCTCCGCTTATGATTATTGCGCAAATTTGCGTGTTTTTGATTCCTGCATTCGCTTCTCTTGTAATTGGTTTTAAGACGCCTGTAGATGGAGAAAATCCTGCACAAATCCGCGCAAAGCGAGCGTTTAAGCGCAAGTCTAGAAGGTCCGCGCTTGCGGCGCTAATGGCTGCAATCGTAGTAATACTTACGCTTACTGCTGGCGTGTCTCTTATGAATATTAAGCCAACGCTTACGCCGCCAGAACCGTACGAGCTGCATGATGGCGTAGCAACAATCAACTTTGTGCAAATTAGCGATGGCCACTTGCATAGATTCCAATACAAAGCTAAAGATGGCACTGTTATGCGCTTTATAATCATCAAGAAAAATGGTGGAGCGTATGGTGTGGGCTTGGATGCTTGCGAAAATTGCGGAGACGCAGGTTACTACGAAAAAGACGGCAAGATAATATGCCGAAAATGCGATGTTGCTATAAACTTGGCGACTATTGGTTTTAAGGGCGGATGCAACCCGATTCCATTCCCATACAAGGCTGGTGGCGGCAAAATTACCATTCACACAGCCGATTTAGACGTGCTTAGCTCGCACTTTAAGTAGGAGTGCTTGCAAATGTTTATGATTCGAATGGTTGCGCGATCTCTTGCTAGGCAGATTAAAAAGCGAGTTCTTATAGCGATTGTTGTGTGCTTGAGTGCGTGTGTAAGCGTTGCAATGCTTAGCGTTGTTTACGACGTTGGAGACAAAATTAACGCGGAGCTTAGCTCTTACGGATCCAATATTATTGTTCAGCCTAAGTCGAATGCTGTTGTGAACGACTTGTATGCGTCTCGCACAAAGTCGGACTATAGTAATTCGCAAACTTCTCAAACTTCTCAAACTTTGGCGGATGCGGAAAGCGAAGAATCTACCGCTTTTTTGAAGGAATCGGATGCTGCAAAAATTAAAATGATTTTTTGGGCGTTTAACATAACGAATTTTGCGCCAAAACTAACGATTTATGCAAATCTTAAAGCAAGTTCTTCTGTCGAATCTGCTAATTCTTCTTCTGCTAAATCCACTAATTCCGCTAAATCTGCTAATTCAGTAGTTCCGATTGTTGGCACGTGGTTTAATCGCAAGCTTGCGCTCGCTTCTGGAGAGACAACAGTTGTTGGCGTGCAAGGAATGCGGTCTTGGTGGAAGATGCTTGAAGGCAGATTCCCGCGCGATTTTAAGCGCGAGGCCGCTGTTGGCACAAATCTTGCTAAAAGTCATAATTTAAAAGTTGGTCAGCTAATAAAACTAACTCGTTCTGGCAGGCAAATCTCACTTAAAATTGTTGGCATCTACGATTCTGGAGATAGTGACAATAACGCGATTTACGCGGATTCCAGCCAGGCACAACGCCTTTCAAACAAGCCAAATATGGTTGAGGCGATTGAAGTTAAAGCATTGACTACGCCAGAAAACGATTTAGCGCGTAAAGCGGCGAAGAATCCAGCGGCTCTTAGCCAAGAAGAGTGGGAGACGTGGTATTGCACAGCTTACCCAAGCTCGATTACTTACCAAATTGAAGAAGTGATTCCAGGAGCTGTTGCAAAGCAAGTGCGGCAAGTTTCGGCTATGCAAGGCAGCGTGCTTAACAAAACGCGCGCTGTGATGGTGCTTATGACGGCGCTTAGCTTGGTTGCGGCAGCTGTTGCGGTTGCGAATCTTATGGCGGCTGCGATTTCGGAGCGCTCGGGGGAGCTTGCGCTGCTCAAGGCGCTGGGTGCGCGCGATGGCGCTGTTGCGCGGCTAATGCTTATGGAAACAGCGGTTATTGCGTGCGTTGGTGCGCTTATTGGTATGATTGCAGGCTTTGGCGTTGCGCAAGTGATTGGATTTAGCGTGTTTGGTTCTGCGATTTCGCTTCGACCAATGGTGTTTGTGCTGGTGTTTGTGCTTCTTGCGATTACTGTTCTTGCTGCTGCTGGCTCTTCTATTCGCTCTATTTTGCATGTGCGTCCTGCGGAGGTGCTTCATGGGCGTTAAATCTGGTTCGGGTATGACTTCTAATAGCGCAATGTTTGCGACTATGCTTTTTGGCGCGGTTTTTCGCCGAAAGTCGCGTGCGCTTATGGCAGTAGTTGCCACTCTTGTTGGTGCTGCTACGCTGTTTTGCTTGGCTGCAATCTGCATTGTTGTTCCTCAACAAATGAGTGACGAAATGCGCACGTACGGAGCGAATATTATTGTGACGCCGCTTGCAGGCGAGTGGAAAAATGGCATTGATCGCGCAATGGTTTTGCATACTAACGACATGGTTCTTGCAAAAGGTGCTATGCGATCTGCTACCTACCGTTATGAAAATGTGCGCATTAATGCGGCTCCGTACGTGCTTGCTGGAGTGGATGTTTCCGATGTTAAGTCGCTTAATAAGCATTGGAACGTGGACGGCGCTTGGCCTAGCAGTGGCAACGTTATGGTTGGGCGAGATGTTGCTTCGGCTATGGGATTGAAGATTGGTTCGCGCATTGCAATCGCGTATCGCGCTGGCGATAATTCCTCGGATTCGCACAAGCCCGCGCAAAAGTTGGAAGGTAAGTCGCAAGGTAATCAAGCAGAAAATCAAGCAGATAATCAAGCAGATAAATCTTCCTCAAAAAAGCTTGTTGAAGGCAGAGTTTCCACAGATATTATGGATACTCACGGCACAACTTTCCGCGTTTGCGGCATTTTAGATACGGGAGACGCCGAAGATTCCATGCTTTACGCAACTAACGCGGATTTGCGTGTGCTTACAGGCGTTAAGCGCGGTGCGGACGTGATCGCTTACTCGTCTTCTGCGCCGAACGTAGATGCTGTTGTGCGCAGCATTAACGATATGACTTCTATGCGTGTTCGTGCGCAACAAGTTACTAAAGTTACAGCGGCAGATACTGGCATTATTGCTATGCTTCGCAGCCTATTTTGGATTGTTTCGCTGGTTGTTCTTGCATTGATGATGGTTGGCGTAAGCACTACGATTTCTTCGATTGTGCAACAGCGCCGAAATGAGATTGGCTTGCGCAAAGCTTTGGGTGCGAGCGCTAAAAGCATTGGCATTGAGTTCACTGCAGAATCTGGGCTTTATGGTTTTATTGGCGGAATCGCTGGTACGGCAGTGGGGTATGGATTTGCGCGATTGCTTGCGTCAATGGTGTTTGCGCGAGATTTGAGCGTGAATTGGTGGCTGGTGGCGTTTTCTATTGTGTTTAGCGTTGCAGCGTCTTGCGTTGCTGCGTTGCCGCCTGTTTTGCGCGCTTCAAAAATCGACCCTGCGATTGTGCTTCGAGAAGAATAGCTTTTATAGTGATTTTAGAATGTTTTTAGAATGTTTAGTTAAGGATTTTTAAGGATTTGATATGGCAGATAATGTAGAAAATAGGCAGGAAAATACAGATTCAAAGCCAGAAATGCTGTTGACTTTGGACCATGTTTCCAAGATTTACGGCTCTCTTCGCGCTGTTGACGATTTGTCGCTTACTGTGCCGCAAGGCGAGTGGCTTTCGATTGTTGGCTCGAGCGGCTCTGGCAAAACTACGCTAATGAACATTATTGGGTGCATGGATTCGCCGTCTAAAGGCTCCGTTGCTTTGCAAGGCCGCAAACTCGAGGATTTGAACGCGGGTCAGCTTGCAGACGTTCGTAAAAACGTAATCGGTCTTGTGTTTCAAAAGTTTTATCTTGTGCCACATTTAACAGCCGTAGAAAACGTGATGGTTGCGCAATATTATCATTCAGTTGTAGATGAATCGCAAGCAATGGAAGCCTTGGAACGCGTGGGATTAAAGGACCGCGCACATCATTTACCAAGTCAGCTTTCTGGTGGTGAGCAGCAGCGCGTGTGTGTTGCGCGTGCTCTTATTAACTGCCCGAAGTTGCTTCTTGCGGATGAGCCGACTGGTAATTTGGACGAAAAGAATGAGCAGATTGTACTCGACTTATTTAAGCAGCTTCATTCCCAAGGCACTACGATTATTGTTGTAACGCACGATTCTTTGGTAGCTCAATGCGCGGATCGTGAAATTATGCTCAACCACGGTGTGCTTGTTGGGGAGCGCTGGAATAATGAGGAGGCGCGCAAAGCGTACGAGGTGATTGGTGGCAAGCCTGCGTTTACGAGTGCGCATGTTGATGAAAGCGTTGCGCAATCTTTGCAAAATCATGAGCCTACTAAGTCGCCTAAATTAGCGAATTTAGATGATTAGTTTTTAGATGATTAGTTGTGCATAGTTTTAATTTAAGATTTAAAGGCGATGATTTATGATTTTAGACAATATGTTTCACAATGTTTCACGCTGCGACAATTTGCGTGATGATTTGAAGTCTAAAAAAATTGCAAAAACGGTTGCTGCGATTGCGGTTTTGGCTAGTTCAAGTGCGCTTCTTGCGTCTTGCGGTGAGCCAAGTGCCGTTCCAATGAATGATGAGTTTGCAGGAAACTCTGGTCAAAGCGAAAACGATAGTGGCAATGCTTCGAAGTCTTACGATTCTGGCGCTCAGCAATCGCACGCTTCTGCGCAAAGTGAGGATTCACAAAATCAGCAAAATCAGCAAAATCAGCAAAATTCGCCTAAAACAGACACTGGCAATTACAAAGATGGCGATTACAAAATCAAAGCTAAGTATGGGCCAGTTGCAGAAGATAGCATTGACGTGAATTTAAGCGTTGCAAATGGAAATATTAGCAGTGTGCAAATAACGTCTCACCCGTTTACGCCAATCTCCAAAAAACACATGAGCGCTTTTAGTGAGGCTATTCCAGGAAAAATCGTTGGAAAACCGTTAAAAGATTTGCATATTTCGGTTGTTGCTGGAGCAAGTTGGACTAGTGATGCCTTCAATAAAGCGCTTGACGTTGCTCGTCAAGAGGCTTCAATCGTATCCGCGCAATAATTTACAGCAACCTTAATTTTTAATATACCGTGATTAATATAACCGTGATTATATTGTTGAATATTCGTCTGTAATTAATAGGGGCTAGTGCTGCAGTTGCTTCAGTACTAACCCCTATTATTGTTTATTTATTTTATGCGCTTTAATTTTGCGATTACTACAGCAAGTCCGAATGCTGCAATCGCAGAAAAGGCAGTCAGTAATATTTCGCTTCCTGTTTTTGGAAGTTGGTTATTCTCGTTTTTGTGCTTTTCTACGATTTTATTATTTGGATTTTCTTTTGGTAGTGGCGCAGGTTTTGGCCACGGTGTTGGTTCCGGTTCTGGTGTCGGCTCCGGATCAGGCGTTGGCTCCGGTGTTGGTGGAGTCGGTGGAGTTGGTGGATCATATTCTACGGTGAGAGAAATACCATTAGCACCTGCTGCTGCGTCAGAGTTTTTCCCTTCGCTTGTTTGTGAGCCATTCCAAGTAAAGTCAAATAATTTCGTTGTTTCATTAAATGTTGCAGCTGCGTGGAATGAGCCCGATACGGTTCCAACGATTGTAGCTTTTCCGGAGAAATCTTGGTTTATCTTTATTCCCGGAATAGTGATTTTCATTGTGTCGCCAAGATTTGTTTGTACTGCTGCCTTCAATGCTGCATACGTTGTAATGCCAGATTTCAAATTAATAGTAACTGTTACAGTCTTGCCTTTAACTTTCACATTCTGGATAGCAAAAGTATCTGAGAACCCATCGAGCTTAAGCGTATTTTTTGTGATATTTTTAGGCAGTGTTAAACCGTCTGGAATAGTAAATGTAGCCGTGAAAGAAGATGTCATATCGCTGAGAGCAATATTGCTATAATTTTCCTCTTTCACTGTTTTAAAAGTATTTTCTATCGCTTTCATTTGGTCTTTCACTACTGAAGCTGTGATTGTGCCAGTGAAATCAATAGTTTGTCCTGGTGTAACTTTGTATGCTGTAGTTGCTGTGTTATCGCCAGTTAATAAATCTGCTGGAAGATCAAGAGTCTCCGGTTGTATCTGTTCGACGTTTGAATCAAGCTCCCACTTAAGGTAGAAGGTAAGATCATCGTTCACTTGTGATTTGTCATTAATGTCAGCTTTTTCTGTTCCATCCTTGTCTTTGAACCAGTAGCAGTAATCTGTGCTATACACATAGCCAAAGAATGAGTTTTCTTTTTTCTCATTTATTAAATGATAATATTTGCGCGTGGCAAGATTCGTATAATTTGCATCTGAATCGGAACTTGCTTTGCCGCTAATGCCAGGAGTGTCTATGCTGACACTTTTATCCAAGCTTTTAATAAGATTGATTAGCGTCCTGTTTTCGCTAAATTTTGCTGTTTTCTTCACAACAGCAACATCTCCGCCATCTTCATCTTTAATCTCAAATACTTTTGTATTCGTCTTAAAGATACTGTTATTGGAGAAAGTTCCGCCATTCGCAGAGAATTTTACTGTAAATTCTTTTTCTTCCCAATTAGCATATAAGTCAATTAAGTTTTCACTCTGCGATATAGAAATATTGCTACCTGCTTTTACAGTCTTGCCTTTGCCGTTTTCCTCGGTAGTCCAACCTTTGAAGACCATTCCCTTTCGAGCGAATTTTGCATTATTCTTAATAACTTCATCGAATGAAAGAACTTTGCTGGTGCGTTTTGGACTAGTTTCACTAACAAGGTATGTTGCATCATCTTGAGCGCAATTATGGTAGCGAACAGCATAAGATGAGGGATCTTTTTCCCACTTTGCGTACACTGTTGTGTCGCTTTTAATTATCATTTTTTCAGTAAATTTTTGCTCGCTATTCTGAGCGTTCTTGCAGAACCACCCGAGGAACTTATATCCAGGAGCAATTGGATTTGCTGGTACTTCAGTACTTCCTCCTGCAACTGTTTTTGCAAAGTTTAATGCGTAACCTCGTACGGCAAGGGATTCTTTTGCTTTAGTTGAAAAGTCAGAGAATATAGCTTCTTTAGCTTTTTTAGAATCCTCAGCATTTGTATCATTGAGCTCGAATGTCACTTTTGCTGCTGGAACCCATACGTGCTTTTTGTTATCTTTAGAAGCTTTTTTAACTGAGTATATGTAGGCATTTCCATTTTTGTTAATTGGTTTTATCTCATTTACAGAACTATCAGCAAGAGTAAAGAGACTTAGCCTTTCATTACCGTTTTCTTTACCGTTTACAGGAACAGTGCTTCCCCTGTTGTTGTGATAATCAGGAGCATATGTAACCATGTGCGAGCCTCCAGTAACAACATAGCTATTTCCTGTTCCAGCTCCACCATCTGCATTTTTGATTGCCGGGCTATCTATTAAGCAGTCTTCTCTAAGTTCAATAGATCCGTTTTCCTGAGCTCCAAAAAGCGCTCCACTATTTTTTCCATTGCCTTTGATTGTAGAATCGGAGATAATTACTTTTCCGGTATTTACATTTAAGCCGCCGGCGCCACCATTATTAAATTCAAGAGTAGAGTTGGTAACAGTTAATTTTCCGTTTGATATTCCAACGGAAATGCCTGCTGTAGATCCTGCATTCGCAACAATTCGTGAATTATTGGTAACAGTTGAGTCGCCTTGAATTGTTAAACCAGTTGGGTGCCTCCAACCAATTTTATTAATCACAAACTCCGAATTATCCATGTTTAATTTGTTTACGTAGTATGACATTCCAAAGCCTGCTACAGTAAGTGAAGAATTCTTCAAAGTTAAATCTCTTGCATCAAACCATGTGCGAATTTGTGATTTAACGTTAATAGTAGCGTTTTCGAAAGTAATACCATCAGCATAAAAATTTGTATCATAGTTGTCGTCAGCGGTAATTGTTAATTTATCTTTGCTTGTACCTTTTATTGTTCCCGCAAGGTAGATTCCGTGACTGTCTTCTACTCCGTTATCTTTGAAATTGTATGTGCCGTCCGTAATAAGAGAGCCTTCTTCTGCTGTAAGTGCTACCTTAAATGCAGTCATTTTCAATTCGCCGTCACCGCGAAGTGTGGAACCAGATTTCAGCGTGATTCCATCGTTGGCATTATTCGAGCCTGTTATTGTGGCGCCGGATTTATCGATAGAAAGTGTAATGCCTTGTGGAATTTCTATAGGTGCATTAAGTGAAAAATTGCCTTTAATGTTGATATTTGCAGGTTTTTGTGTGGCTTTTTCAAGAGCTTTTTGAATAGTTTTTAATGGCTTACTTTCAGATCCATCGTTGGAATCTAATCCGTTTGTGCCATCTACAACAAGTTGTGTTTTTGGAGCTGGGTTAGTTACGGTTACTTCTGCTGATGGGGGAGTAATAGCTAATGCACTTATTGGACATACAGAAAGTAGTGACATTGCTGCAATGATAGTTGAAGTAGTAAGTATGCGCATGCTTTTATATTTATTATTTCTTCTCATTGCTAGCTCCATATTATCTGCTGAAGTTTGGCATTAGTTAATGCATTGTATTAGTACAATCTCTACACTATACCCGTAGAAGGTAAAAGTATACTCGTATTTGTATTAAACACAATAGCTCATAAATATTTACATAATCTAATTTACGGAATGATAGTTATTGATGCTCGTAATAGTAAGCAAAATAAGCAACTTGATGATTTCCATTTTGACCTGCTTAATAATCATGACTCACATCGAGCTGATTATAACAATTTAATTGAAGGATTATTTATAGCAGCTTCGCATCACAGCGTAGGTGTACAGTTTGCAGATTTAGTTGCAGGAGCAGTTTATAGAAAATGCTCTAAAAGAGATTCAACTTTTTATAATATGATAAGAAATAACGTTCGTAGAAATAGTCAAGGTAAGGCGGAAGGATTCGGAGTAGTCGCCGTGCCTAATGGTAGCTGCATTATTGAAAATTGAAATAATAAAAATAGACGCCGTGTTGAAGATTAACCTCAAACCTGCAATATGGCGCAGTCACGGCGTAACGAAGTTATATCATAAATTGCTTATTGTTTGCAATATTGCGTTTTAGTACCATATCTACCTTAATCTTTGACTTCAAGAATAGTGCCTTCGTCGCGAATCATCGCCGCTGCCATAGCTCCAGTTGCTGCCATAAATGGAATAATCGCATTTCTGTATTCGTTCATGAACTGTGCAAAATCATGATTCCAAGATATAAGCGCAACGTACAAAAGAAGGAATTCGATTGCTGTAAATATTGCCCACTTAAGAATCCAAATAAGCGTTTTTTTAATAAGTTTTATAGAGTCCTTGCTCATGAGTTGTTTCCCTTCCAATTTGCTGTTTTGTTTGTGAGCATTGTAGCTAATTCATGTACATTGCTTATCGTTCGTATGCATTTTGTATTTCTAGTATAAATGCTGCAAGTCTTCGAGAAATACTATGTACTCAGAACTTAGTACTCAAGATTGCACGGAAAATGTTTGTAATTAGACTTAAAGCAACGCACAAATATATTGAAAATATGTGTTGCGAATATAAGTTGTGAATATATTACAAATACAAGGAGATACAAACATGAGTAGCGCAAATATTGGTAGTGTAAGCATGAGTGATTTTGGCATAAACTCTTGGCAGCCAGAAGATAACGTAAACAAAATAGGAAAAGTTTGCGAAAATAGCATTAATCAAATTCAAAAGCAGGAAGATAACTTTGCGGAAAATAGTAGCGAAGAGCTTTCGCAAGATGAAATTGATGAATTAGCTAAGCAATTAGAAGAATTCTTTACAAAATATATTGTGCTAGAAAATGGCTCTTTTGTTGTAAAAGAGGATGCTATTATTGCAGACGGTTATGGCGATCACATAGAATATTTTCGCAATGCTGCAAAAGGATTAAATCTTTCAATGGAAGATCAGCAATAAGCTTAAATCCTTAAAGTCTTAAATCTTTAAAAATCGCTTTCATCAATAGGGTGACCTTGTGGGCGCTTTATTACTCGCCACAAAATCACCAATGTTAAAACGCCGTTTGCAATTCCGTAGTAATAAATCCAAGGAACGTGAATAAGCCCACAAATAAAGCATGAAATAATATTTATTAAATTATTTGAGTAATTGTTGAGTATTTGCTTATTTTGTGATTCGACTTTTTTGCGTTCTTGCTCAAGCGTAATTATGTAATCTTTGTTGTTCTCTGTATTCTCAACATCACTACTTATGCTGTTAGCGCCATCGCCATCAATCTTAGATATATTATTTTCTATATACGCATTTTTTTCTTTAATAACGCTTTTACGCAAGAAAAAATATGCATAAGAATACAATGCAACAGAAAGAAGTCCTAGAACAAGCCACAAAACGAAAAAGTCAAAGCTACGCATAAAAGCAGCTGTTGAGGCAAGCGCCATCGCAGCTACTTCTGCGGAGTGTAATACTACTAATCGTTTTGTCATATAATCCTGCTGCAATCATTATTGAATATGAATTTCAACGCAACCAAAAGTCACATATTGTTACTTATTATAACCAAATTTGACTTACGTGCATTACTTGTAATCATTTATTACTACACAATTTGCCCTACTTTGCGCGCGTTTATAAAGTAGAATATAAGAAAAGTAGCGTGTGATTGCAAGAAAGCCATTATGCCAAAAACGTATGCAATAGTAGATAACGACCCATTAGTTTTAGCGGTTATGCGAAACGTGCTCAGCAAGCTTTTGCCAAGCGAGTACGTGTGCAAATGGTGCGTAAAATCAGGCGTGCAAGCTTTGAAATATTGCCAAGTAACAAAAACCACTCCGGATTATATTTTGATAGATATGTCAATGAAAGACATGTCTGGAGTAGAGGTAATACGCGCAATTCGTGAACAAAACAACAGCATTGTTTTAATTGGCATGACTTCGTACGATTGTAGATCCTACGCTTCGATGGTTTCGCAAGTTGGTGGGCAAGCTATGGTTGCTAAAGACAATTTCAAAGGACTAGCAGAAGCTTTGCAATATTGCGATAATCAGCACGTGTATGGCTGCCGTTGCGTTAAGAATGTTGCTTACGATTTTGCTACTCCGCAAGAATCTTTTATTAGACTTTCTAAATCAAGGTCGCGCAGCGTTTTGCCGCCTCAAGAACTAAAAATCATGGATTTGCTTGCTAAAGGCTACACAACAAATCAGATTGCGGCTCAACTTGGTCTTATGCCAAACACTATTAACACGCATATTCATAGGATTTACAAAAAATTGCACGTTTCTAACCGCGTGCAAGCAATATCCGCATTTGCTGCAATGCAAAATCGTGAGCAAGCTAGCAATCTGCAATATGCTTATGATTCGACGCAAAATCACCCGAATCCTTCTCAAGAAACGGATAGCGCATGTTAATGAAAACATTTTCGCGTGTTATTGAGTTGGTTAAAAGCTGGAAAATTCAGCGAACTTTATTCATAATATTGGCGATTCTTGTAGTGTCAATGGATGTGCAATCTTGCAATACAGCTTGGTTGTGGCGCAACCCATTACAATCTGCGTGCCAATACATTTGGATGTTTGCAACTTTTCTTATGATTGCTTTTCCGCGTCAAATATCCCTCGTAACTCCGATTTTATATTGCGTAACGTTAGCAGTACCAGGCGTAAATGCAACCTGCGTGTTTTTTGCGCTGCTCGCTAGCATGCTTGTTGCAGGCTTTTATGATTCGTGGAAGTATTTGCTTTGTGCGTACATAGTTTCGCTGAATATTATGTACTTTGCAAAAATGGCGTACATTCCGCTTACTTTCCCTTGTTTTATTCTTATTTCCATGATTTGCGGTTACGCTTTGCGCAAGTATTTGAACATGTTGGAAGAAAATAATCGCGCAAAAATGGATATTGTGCGCAGTGAGTTCCAGTCTTATATTGCTTCTGTTGCATTGCAATTGCACGACGATGTGAACAATGAGATTACGGATATTACATTGCTTGCGACTGATGCTTTGTATGCCGAGAAAAGTGATCATACAAAAGAGTCGCTAGAGCAGATTGTTGAGCATTCTCGTAATGCGCTTTCTAAAACGCGACTTGTTATTAATCTACTTGAGCAAGCTGAGCATAAGTATGATGATTCTTTAGATTCAAATATTGCTAGTATTGCTAGCACGCAGTTCGTTTATGGTTCTAATGGTAATGATTGCATGACTTTGGCTGATTTCTTATGCAATATTCGCGCGCGCTTACAGGCTGAACGTAAGATTTGTGAGCAGCTTGGGTACTATGGCTCTCTAACAGTAAATGATGAAAGTTCGGTAAGTAACGATTTTGCTGCATCTGCAATAGTTGATGCCGAAAAAGCTCAATGTGCTATTCGCATGTGCAGCGAGCTGCTTACTAATATTCGCAAGCATTGCAATACTAGCGTTGATTTTTCTATGAATGTTACGGTTGATGAGCGCGAATGCAAAATAATGTGTATGAATTCGATTTCGACGTTGAATAAGTTTGGTGAAAGGCTTGTTTTTGGCAAAGGGCTACTATTCCACAAAAAATCTGTGGAACGTTTAGGTGGATCTTTAAGCGCGCAAAAAGATGACGACACTTGGCTGGTCAATGTTGTTATTCCACTAAACTAGCATCACTCAAATCATGCGTTATCGTGGCAAAAATCGCAAAATTAGCAAAAACTGCCACGATAACGTGTATAACATAGCAACGAAACAGCATTCTGCATTGCAAATTAACCGCCTACTTGCATCTGCCATGCAGCAGACACGTCCAAATACTCGATTAACGCGCAAGAAAGCACAATAAGTATCTTGCACAATGGCTATTTCTCTACATGAAGCGGAACGTGTACATTAATAATCCACGAATCGCCATCTTCAATAACTTTAAAAGTTCCACCAACGCGTTCCGCAAGCATCTTATGAAAACGCAGTCCATATCCTAATTGCAAGTTAGCAAGAATACCGCGTTGCGCACTATTTATACACGTAATATGACATTCATGGTCATTAAGCATTACATTCATGGCGTATTCTTTAGGCTTTGCAGCATGCTTTTTTACGTTCGCAAGCAGTTCTCGGCAAATATACTCAATTTGAGCACATTCTTCAAAAGGCAAATGCGTTGATTTCGAATCTTCAGCAGCTAAATCACTATTCAAGTCAATGGAACCAATATAGCCAAGCTTCTCAAATGACTTTTGCTCACCATCAAATAAAACGCGTAATCCTGTACAAAAATCTTCATAACATGTAGTCGATTGCATAACATCGCCAGTGCTTGCAGTTGTAGCATTGTCAAGAAGAGAAATGATATTACGTGCTCTATGAACAGTTGTAGTAGCACGTTGAAGAATCTCTCGCGAATTTTCATGCTCTTGGTCATGAGTCGTTTGAGGTTCAATAGATTGTTGAGCCATCATCATAATGCTGGAAAGTTCATTAGTTACTTCATCGTGCATGCGAATTGCGGCAATAGTGGCATATTTTTGAAAAACGTTGTAACGCTGTGCAAATAACTGTTCCTGCTGTTGGTGAATAGTAGAAATATAGTATTTTACGATTGCGCTAGAAATAAGAACGATAAGAAGCCACCACGCTAACACATGAGCGTTTTGAAAATCGCAGATAATAAAGAACCATGAAGATACTCCGCAAGAAGAAAGCACAGTGTACCAAGGCTGAGTGATTACAGCAATTGCCAAACAGATCAATATGGTAAGCATCATAGATGAGTAGTTGATATTTGGCGCAATAATTACCAACGGCATCCAAATGAGCACAATAAAAGATGCTTTACGAGGCCATATTGCAATGCACAAGCATATTACAATCCATACTATTTCAACTGTAATTGCATGCCAATTAGAATAGTAATGAAGATTATTATAAGAACAAATTTCAAGAATCAAAGTACAACTTATGATTACACCAATTCCAATTTTCTGCCAGGCATCATGCGGCAAAAAATTGATCATACGCGTTAATAATTTCATAACTACCTACTTTTACACGTTAATTTCTTACACGTTATATGTCATGCGAATACTTTGCGAGCGCAGCAAGCGCCTGCATTCGACTTCGGACTTGAAGTTTTCCATAAATACGCCGTAAATGCGTGTTTACTGTTGAAACTTTCACATTAAGCTGATCTGCAATCTCTTTCGTAGAATACCCCTGTTTGCACAAGCGCATAATTTCCGATTCTTGAGGAGACAAAACTGAAGTCTTCGGAAGTTGAGAAATCATATTGAATGATTCTTGCGGAGTGTGAAAATAGTCAATATATTGTGGCAATTCTGGACAACCGTAGCTTGTTGCGCGCGATTGGATGGCTGCAACTACGTCTGCTAAATTATCTTTATGCACTAGCGCTTGACCACCCGACTTAGCAACTTGCAATACGTATTCATCTAGCATGTAGGAAGTAATGCCAATTAAAACAATATTGCTATTGCGCTCGCGAATTGCTTTAATTACATCAACACCACTCATTTCTCTCATTGACATATCTACTAAAAGTACGTCAGGAGTATTTTCTGTAACGCAACGATGAATAGCTTGTTTTGCAGAAGAACACATCCATGCACAAACAAAGTTTTCAGGCAAACGACTTTTCAGAAGAAGTTGCATATATCGCAATACAAGCGTGTCGTTATCAACAATTGCGTAAGTAGTGTTCATACAATATATTGTATCTTGTTTTGGAATCCACTTATCAAGAGATGTGCGATTGTATTGTTTTTCTCAAATTATCAAGATTGTACACATTAAAGTGCCATACGCTAGCACTTTCCGTTGGCACACTCCATTCTTCGGTTTTACCATTCGCAGTAAAACGAATTATTTGAGTTGTTGGCTTATTTATAACTTCAAAATTAGTGAGTTGATTCCACGCAATACGACGAAGATACTTATCGTCTAATTTAGCTAGATTACCCGAGCCTAAAATTACATTCGGATTAACAACAATAAACTCATTATTAGTGGCAGCAATAATACGCGCAGCAACGCCTTGCTCTACATAGAATAATTTAGGTAACAAAAATAGTTTGATTAAATCTTTCCACCAAGGGTCGTATTTCATTGTAAATACATACGTCTTATCAACTGAAAGATTGTGATCTTTAAAATACTTGACGATATCTTCTTCTCGTATACCGCGCAAAGGATTAGTCATAATAAGCACCTCCTTGTGATTCTTGTTTTGTAAATTATCAACATACTAACGTGCAGATTTTATCTACACAAATAGGCGTACCTATTTTTAACGATAGTGCTTTTAGAAAACTTTTAAAAAACTTTTACTATTAGCAGTTTGTATGTTCCTAACAATCAACATTTAAGAATATTTCCGTTTTGGAACTATTTTTAAATATCCGCGTACTTACCGAGTTATCGTGGCAGTTTTTGCAATTTTTGTAATTTCTGCCATGACAACGTTCGATTGCCTTGCTTATATTGCAAAATAATATAATTTAGATTATTATAATTATGATTATAATAATCTAAATTATAATAACTTGAGCGCAGATTCAGCAGCTATAAGATGCGCTGAAAAATATTGCAATTATTGACGTAACGGCAGGTGGAATATGGTTTTTGTTGGCAGACAAGACGAGTTACAAGTACTGGAAAAACTGTATGAAAACAGCAAACACTCGTTCCAGATGGCAATAGTTTATGGCCGAAGACGAATAGGAAAAACTTCGCTTATTTCACAATTTTGTAAAAATAAGCGCGCAATACTTTTTACTGCTCGCGAACAAACTAATATTGAGAATTTACGTGATTTCTCGCGCGTTGTGTATGATTTCTTCAATCTTCCACCAACTACAGGATCGTTTAATAATTGGAACAACGCTCTAGATTTTGTTGCGCAACAATCTAACAACGCAAATCAAAGCGCTTCTCAATCTCCACTTATTCTAGTTTTCGACGAATTTCCATACGCAGCTCAAGCAGATAAATCCTTAGCGTCAACATTCCAAGTCGCAATAGATCATAAATTTAAGAATGCTAACATGACTCTTATTTTGTGCGGCAGCAACGAAGGATTCATGGAAAGTGAAGTGCTTGGCAAAAAGAGTCCACTTTACGGAAGACGTACCGCACAGATTCACCTGCAGCCATTCAACCTTTTTGAAGCAGCTGAGCTTATGCCAAATAATGCTACTTGGGAAGATAAAATCAACTATTTTGCATCCCTTGGAGGAACGCCATACTATATTGAACAGTTAGATAATAACTCTTCGTTTGCGGAAAATCTTGAGCAATTATGCTTTAACATTTCGGGAATTTTGTACGCTGAACCAGACATGCTTATGCGCCAGGAATTGCGCGATCCTTCAACATACAATAGTGTGCTAAATGCTCTTGCAACGGGATGCAATACTCCGACTTTGATATCTGATCGTATTGTATTGCCAGCTACATCGGTGAACGTGTATTTGAAAACATTAGAAGGCCTTGGATTAATTGAAAGAAATATTCCATTCGGCATGAATCCACTTCATTGCAAAAAAGGATTATGGCAGATTTGTGACCCATTTTTTGCGTATTGGTATAGGTTTGTAGCACCTAATAAAGGATTGATCGAACGCGGACTTTCACACGCTGCCGCAAGTAGCGTTCTTGGTGGCGAACATGAAGTGTTTAGCACTTTTGTAGGTCAACAGTTTGAGAAAATGTGCGAACAGTGGATCGTGCGCCAATGCAAAATCGGCAGAATGGACTTTTTGCCAACTAAGTTAGGTAAATGGTGGGGTGCGGACCCTATTGCTCGTGAGCAAACCGATATTGATATTGTTGCAGAAGATGATATTAACAAGCAGCTTCTTATTGCAGAATGTAAGTGGCGTAATAATCTTAACGAAGCTGAAGCGGTGAGCAAGTTGTTGCAGCGAGCAACTTTAGTTGAGAATGCAAAAAATCGCGATTATAAGAAAATATTTATGTTGTTTACAAAGTATCCAACTTCTTACAATCCTCGTCATGCCAAAACAAGCATCAACTTTGTTGACGCACAAACAATGTTTTTTAACTGATTACGAGACAATAGTTACGTACTATATCGCGCAGCCGAAATCACGCGCTATCGTGGTAAAAATTGCAAAAATCACAAAAACTGCCACGATAACTTGTGATTTAGTAATAATTGTGTGTACAATGGTGCTACTTTGGTATTACGTTGGGTGCTGTAGGTCTGTTATAATAAAGCAAAACATGAATAACAAATTTATGATTTTGAGCTTAAAGGAAACGATATGACTTCTACAAAAACAGCGAGAACAGGCAGATTAAGTGTAAGAGTTAACCCAGAAATACGAGATAGCGCATCGCAAGTTCTTGAACATTATGGTCTTGATATGAGTTCAGCAGTCAACCTATTTTTGTATCAGATTGTAAATACGCAACGTTTCCCATTTTCACTTGAAAGTTCTCCATGCGAGCACGCTATTGATGAAGCTATGAAAGAAAAACCAATAGCTGCAGGCACTGTAGACGATTTTGCTGAGCTGATGCGCAATGCCTAAACCGCCATTTTATAGTCCAATCTATCTGCGAGATGTTAAGAAATATAAGCAGAAGCATTACGATATTGAGCAAGTAATCAATATTGTAAGACTTATTTGCAATGGTGCAGATTCTCGCGAGCTTGCAACTTATAGAGATCATATTCTTAAAGGCTCATATAAAGGCGTGCATGAATTGCATGTTTCTGCAGATGTTCTACTGTTGTATCAAGTTAAAGAAGATTGCATTATATTTCTACGCTTAGGATCTCATGATGACTTATTCTAACTAGCAAAAATTGCAAAATTAGCAAAAACTGCCAAGATAACTCAGTAAGTACGCGGATATTTAAGAATATTTACAAAATGTAAATATTCTTAAATAATTAAATAAAAAAAAAAGAGGTTGCTTATGAAAAG
This sequence comes from Gardnerella sp. c12Ub_1, assembly GCF_055804375.1. Lineage (NCBI taxonomy): Bacteria > Bacillati > Actinomycetota > Actinomycetes > Bifidobacteriales > Bifidobacteriaceae > Gardnerella > Gardnerella sp. c12Ub_1. Next base: position 1,267,311 of record NZ_JANUZC010000001.1, read on the forward strand.
TACATAAGCAACCTGATTAATTAACTAATTAACGAAGCAATGAAACAACTAAGTGACTAGAAATCCCAATCGTCGTCGTCAGTTTCAACAGACTTGCCCATAATATAGCTGGAACCAGAGCCAGAGAAGAAGTCGTGATTTTCGTCGGCAGCAGGAGAAAGAGCTGCGAGAATTTCTGGGCTTACGTGAGTTTCTTCTTCGCTGTACTTAGCAGGGTAGCCAAGGTTCATCAAAGCCTTGTTAGCGTTATAACGCACGAAGTCAAAAACGTCATCGTGGAAGTCAAATCCTTCATAAATCTGACCAGAATACTCAACTTCCAAATCGTACAAAGTGTCGAGCAAGTTCATAGTGAACTTTTCAAGATTCTTCTTATCGTTCTCGCTTCTAAGCTCCAAGCCGCGCTGGAACTTGTAGCCAGAATAGTAGCCGTGAATTGCCTTATCGCGCAAAATCAAGCGAATCATGTCGGCAGTGTTCATCATCTTACCGCGAGAAGCAAAGTAAAGTGGAAGGTAGAATCCCGCGTAAAGAAGTAGCGAAGAAAGCATAGTCGCTGCTATCTTGCGCTTAAGCGGATCTTCACTCTCGTACTCACAAAGCACGGTGGTAACGCGCTGCTGCAAAACGTCGTTGCCAACAGCCCAACGATAAGCTTCGTCAATCTCTTCGCTAGAGCAAAGAGTAGAGAAAATAGAGGAGTAGGAGCGCGCGTGAATTGACTGCATAAAAGCAATATTCGTGTAAATAGCCTGCTCGTGCTCCGTGCGAGCGTGCTCAATCTGGCAAAGCTCGCCAATAGTTGCCTGGCTGGTATCAAGCAAAGTCAAGCCCGTAAAAACGCGAGTAGTGGTCTTGCGCTCAAGATCGGTGAGGGAACGCCAAGAAGGAATATCATTGCTCAGCGGAACTTTTTCTGGAAGCCAGAAGTTAGCAATAAGACGATTCCAAACGTCCAAATCCTTGTCGTCAATAATATTGTTCCAATTAACTGGGCGCACGCGCGAACCGTGATGATAGCGATACTGAGCTGGTGTGATAGAAGCTGCCATCATAGCATCGTCTGCGATTACGCGGTTCGTGCCGAAAGGCTTATCGAGGCTACTTCTAAGCTCGGTTGGGTCGAGTTCTGTCATAATTACTCCTGATTCTGTGTTTACGTTTTATAAAATTTTTAAGTTTTTGATTTAATTTGCGAAAGATTTACAACCATAAGGTTTACAGCGTGCAGCTTACGCAACCCTCGATTTCTGTACCTTCCAAAGCCTTCTGGCGAATACGAATGTAGTAAAGAGTCTTAATGCCCTTACGCCACGCGTAAATCTGAGCTTTGTTCAAATCGCGAGTAGTCGTAGTGTCTGGGAAGAACAAAGTAAGAGACAATCCCTGATCCACATGCTGAGTTGCCTCCGCGTAAGTGTCAATAATTGCCTTCCATCCAATCTCGTATGCATCCTTAAAGTACTGCATATTGTCATTCGTCATGTATGCAGCAGGATAGTAGACGCGACCAACTTTGCCCTCTTTGCGAATCTCAATGCGAGAAGCAATCGGGTGAATCGAACTCGTGGAATGATTGATGTACGAGATTGAGCCAGTTGGAGGAACAGCTTGCAAATACTCGTTGTAAATGCCGTCGCGCAAAATCTCGTCGCGCAAAGCTTCCCAGTCCGAAACGGTTGGAATTGCAACGTTAAAACGAGCAAACAAATCGCGAACCTTTTGAGTTCTAGGCTCAAGAGAACGGCTGCCATCTGTATACTTATCGAAGTAGTTTCCTTGGCCTGCAGGCTTAGCGTAGGCGCTCATCTTAAAGCTTGCAAAAGCAGTTCCGCGCTCTACAGCCAAAGCGTGAGAAGCCTTATAAGCGTGGTAGGCAACCGTCATAAAGTACATGTCTGTAAAGTCAAGAGCTTCCTCGCTTCCGTACTGCATATGCTCGCGAGCAAGGAAACCGTGCAAATTCATTTGACCCAAGCCAATAGCGTGGCCTTCCGCGTTTCCGCGACGAATCGAAGGCACAGAATCAATCGAAGTGTGCTCCGAGACAGAAGTGAGTGCGCGCACAGCCAAATCAACGCTTGCACCCAAATCGCCGTCCATTGCCTTAGCAATATTAAGAGAGCCAAGATTGCAAGAAATATCGCGGCCAACGTGACTATAAGACAAGTCGGCGTTATATGTACTTGCTTCTTGAGTTTGCAAAATCTCGGAGCACAAGTTGCTCATAGTAATGCGACCCTCAATAGGATTTGTGCGATTTACAGTATCTTCAAACAAAATGTAAGGGTAGCCGGATTCAAACTGAATCTCTGCAAGAGTCATAAAGAATTCGCGAGCGTCGATGTATTTCTTGTGAATGCGAGGATTTGCAACCATCTCATCGTAATGCTCGGTAACGGAGATGTCTGCAAAAGGCTTTCCGTACTCGCGCTCAACGTCGTAAGGGCTAAACAAAGCCATCTTTTCCTTACGCTTAGCGAGCTCAAAAGTAATATCTGGAATTACAACGCCCAAAGAAAGCGACTTAATACGAATCTTCTCGTCTGCGTTCTCTCGCTTAGTATCGAGGAAACGCATAATATCTGGGTGATGCGCGCTAATATACACAGCTCCAGCGCCTTGACGCGCGCCAAGCTGATTAGCGTAAGAGAATGAATCTTCCAAAAGCTTCATAACAGGCACAACGCCACTCGACTGATTCTCAATGCGCTTAATAGGAGCGCCAAGTTCGCGCAAATTCGTAAGCAGAAGAGCCACGCCGCCGCCGCGCTTAGAAAGTTGCAAAGCAGAATTAATTCCGCGCGCAATAGACTCCATGTTGTCTTCCAAACGCACAAGGAAGCAGCTCACAGCTTCGCCGCGCTGAGCTTTGCCAAGATTCAAGAACGTTGGGGTTGCTGGCTGGAAACGGCCTGCAAGCATCTCGTCCAAATAGTTAAGCGCTGCTTTTTCGTCACCATCTGCAAGTTCCAAAGCGACTGCAGCTGCGCGCTGAGCGAAGTTTTCCAAATACTTCTTTCCGTCAAAAGTCTTCAAAGCGTAAGAAGTGTAGAACTTAAAAGCACCCAAGAATGTACCGAAAGTGTGGTGAGCGGCTTCTGCGTGCTCATAGAACTTATCTAGAAACTCGTCGCTATATTTGTGGAAAACGTTGCCGTTGTAGTAGTAATTGTCAATCAAATAGTTCAAGCGCTCGCGAGTGGAAGCAAACTTCATGCTGTGTTCTTGCACGTAACCCGAAACATAAAGCTTTTCTGCTTCCTGATCTTTATCAAACTGAATGCCTTTTTCTGGGTCAAAAAGACCGAGCATAGCGTTAAGAACATGGTAGTCGCGGCTGTTGCGAATGCGTTCGGCAGTTGTGCTGCTGCTGGCAGTGATGGCGTCGTCAGCGTGATCAAGATTAAGCGAAGTAGATTCGCTCATCGGATCCGTGCTATTCATGGGTTTTATTCCTTTCCTCGTGCGTTGTTTTTGCTTTTCAAACGCTGGTTGTTTTTGTTTATATGCTGTATTTGTTGTTTTTGTTTATTTCGTTTCTTCTGCTTCTTTTAATTGCCTTAAAAATCTTGGTATTCCTTGCGCTACTTTTTCTATGTCTTCTTGAGTTCCCGTAAGTTCAAACGAGTACATATTTGGAATCGCGCATTTTCCTGCGATTTGACCGCCTGCAGCGCAATATGCGTCTCCAAAATTCGTGTTTCCAGAAGATATTACGCCGCGAATAAACGAACGATTTTCGCGATTGTTTAGGAATTTGCGCACTTGCATTGGTATTGCTTTCTTAATATTTCCGCCGCCGTAAGTTGGCACAATCAAAACGTATGGTTCGCGCACGTGCAATTCTGGCTCTTTTGGTCGAAGCGGTATGCGATACACGTTCACATTGTTGCTTGGAAAATCGCAATTTTTTACGAATCGTAGTGTATTTTCGGAGACGGAAGAAAAATAGACTACAGCTCCGATTGATTCGCCTTGTGCGCGCGCTTCTGGCTCGCTTGGTTGTGACATATTTTCTTGATCACACATTTTTATGCTTCTTAATTGCTTTGATTATTTTGACTGCTTTGCATATTTTGATTGTTGATTTTTGACTGCTTTAATCGTTTTGATTGTTGTTTTCTAATTGACTTGCGATTTGTGCAATCAAATCTGGACGATATCCGCTCCAAGATGAGTTTGGAGTAATCACCACTGGCGCTTGGCGATATCCTGCAGCGCGCAACTGGTCTAAAGTAGAAGGGCTTTGAGTTAAGTCTACTGTTTCAAAATTCACGCCTAGCTTAGTGAATTGACGCTTTGTGGCATCGCACTGTGGGCAATGTGGCTTGGTGAAAACTGTAATAGTCACGGTTCGTCTCCCTTCGTTATGTGGTGTTTAAGTTTTTGCTTTATGATTATTTAATTTCGTGCTTTTTGGCACGATTTAACAGTCTACTACCACTTAACACTATTTGTAGTGGCGTGTTGTATAGATAATCCCTATATCTAGTGTCTCCAAATTTGAGCCAGCACGCGTGTCTATAAGATTTAAGCGGTATTTATGCTTTCTAAATAGCGATGAATAAAAGTAAAAATGTAATCTTTATCACAAAATTGCCACTATTGCGATAGTGCAAAATTTACGTGTGAGCGCAACAAAAACGCTTGTGCATATAAAACGATAAACTTAAAAAAGTGTGTTTTGATTGGTTAAGTGTTAAAGATAAAACAATCATAAAATAATAAAACGGTTATAAATATTACTGTTATAAATATTAAAAGATAGAGGTGCAAAATGGCGGAAACTCAAGCTAGAGCAAATATTGGTGTTGTTGGCTTGGCAGCTATGGGATCGAATTTGGCGCGAAATCTTGCGCATCACGGCAATACAGTTGCTGTTTATAATCGTCATTATTCGCGCACAGAAACGTTGATGAATCAGCACGGCAGCGAAGGCGATTTTGTGCCTGCAAAAACCGTTGAAGAGTTTGTGGCTTCGCTTAAGCGTCCGCGCACAGCAATTATTATGGTAAAAGCTGGTGCCCCTACAGACGCTGTTATTGAAGAGCTTGCAAATGCTATGGAGCCAGGAGATATTATCGTTGACGGCGGAAACTCCTACTTTGAAGACACGATTCGCCGAGAGAAAAACATTCGCGCGCGCGGTCTTCACTACGTTGGTTGTGGTGTTTCTGGCGGAGAAGAAGGTGCTTTGCGCGGCCCTTCGATGATGCCTGGTGGAACGGAGGAATCTTGGAAGACGCTCGGCCCTATCTTAAAGTCGATTGCGGCTGTTGCAGAAGGCGAGCCTTGCGTAACGCATATTGGCACCGATGGTGCTGGTCACTTTGTAAAAATGGTTCACAACGGCATTGAGTACTCCGATATGCAACTTATTGCCGAAAGCTACGATTTAATGCTTCGCGGTTTGGGCATGAAGTCCGAAGACATTGCAGATGTGTTTAGCGAGTGGAACAAGGGCGAGCTTGATTCTTATTTGATTGAGATTACTGCGGATGTGCTTCGCCAGAAAGACGCTAAGACTGGTAAGCCTTTGGTTGAGATGATGGTGGATCACGCTGGAATGAAGGGCACGGGTACTTGGACTGTGCAATCTGCGCTTTCGCTTGGAATCCCTGTAACGGGTATTGCAGAAGCTGTGTTCGCTCGCGGACTTTCAAGCCAAGTTGTTTTGCGTGAAGCTGCAGAAAACCAGGGATTGACTGGCCCAGATATGCATTTTGATTTGAACGATTCTGAGCGTAAGGCATTTATTGAGGATATTCGCCAAGCTTTGTACGCTTCTAAGATTGTTTCTTATGCGCAAGGCTTTGACGAGATTGCTGCTGCTGCAATTGAGCATGATTGGAAGATTGACCAGGCTGCTGTTGCTCGCATTTGGCGCGGCGGATGCATTATTCGTGCTCAGTTTTTGAACCGCGTTTCCGAGGCTTTTGAATCTGGGCAGGCAAGTGTTTCCTTGCTTTTTGCGCCGTACTTTAAGGATGCTATTGAAAAGTCGCAAGCTGCTTGGCGACGTGTTATTGCGCGTGCAGTTGAGCATGGCGTGCCTGTTCCAGCATTCTCTAGCTTGCTTGCATACTACGATGCCTTGCGTTCTAAGCGTTTGCCAGCATCACTCATTCAAGCTCAGCGCGATTTCTTCGGCGCGCACACATACGGGCGCATTGACGAGCCAGGCGTATTCCACACTTTGTGGGCAGAGCCTAATCGCCCAGAAGTAAAGCAAGATTAAAACTAATATAATATAAAAATAATTCTTGCGTAAGCGTCGCATGTATAGGTTTTGCATGCGACGCCTTGTTTTTACAACACAGAAGCCATGTAGTACGGTAAGTAAAGCAGTTTACCTTCGCGCTTAATTTCTCCATGGTGAAGCACGATTCCTTCGCTGCTGGTTTTACTAAAAGCTTCCATAAAGTTTGTTATTGACTTCACACTTTTACTACTACCAGATTTCACTTCTACTGGAATAATCTTGTTGCTTTTGCGCAAGAGAAAATCTATTTCCATTACTGTCTTTTTGGTATCGATACTTGTTTTTTTGTAAAAATACGCGTTGTGTCCATTTGCTTTTAGACACTGTGAGACAATATTTTCTATTATCATTCCTTCATTAACATGTAGTTTGTCTAGCAGAATTGCCTTATAAAGTTCATTTTCTAAGTAAGGTCTATCTTTGTATGCTAATGAAGTTAACAGTCCTGTATCCATCATGTAGCATTTGAAGGAAGGGTTGATAGTAGATAGATTCAAAGCTACACTTGGGTCTTCAACGCTGTTTGCAATATTTATTATCATTGCTTCTTCTAGCCAACGTATTGGATCCCTATATTCTTTAATACGCGCGTTGGAATCTACGTGGGATAGCACGTAACGCTTGTCGTGTTTGGAAAGCTCTGCAGGAACTCTATCGAAAAAATTAGTTACGTAAGTAGGGTTCTCTTCTTCCTGATCTTGCATATCTTGCTTATAAAGATTGATTATTTGCTGTTTAGCAAAATCAACCTTCGCAAAATCTTTTGTATCAACGTATGCTTGAACAGCTTGTGGCATTCCACCAACCAGCATGTATTCTCTGAAAGATTTCATTATGCTCTGGTGCATACTGCCCATAGGTTTGAGTGATTCAAAGTGACCTTTAATAGTAGGGAAAATCAGGTCGTTATCGTTCGCTGATAAGTATTCTTCATAATCAAGTGGCAGTACTTCTAATGTGTACTCTTCTGAAGGTATGAGAATATCCTTGCTTTTCTTTGTAATAGAAGCAAGCGATCCTGTTTCAATGTAATCGTAACGACCATCTTCAAGTAGAGTTTTTATTGCTTGCCGTGCTTGTGGGAATAATTGTATTTCATCAAGTATTATAAGAGATTCTCGCTTATAAAGTCTGGTATTGTAAGCTAACTGTATCGTGTTAAATAGAGTATCTAAATCTCTTAGACTGTTTATAAAAAGCTGCTTAATATCTTCTTCGGTTTGATCGAAACGAATCAGAATATAAGACTTGTATTCTTCTTTTCCAAGCTTTTCTGCTAACGTTGTTTTACCGACTCGTCTTGCTCCCTTAAGAAAAAGCGCATAATTTGGTGCATATTCATGCTTCCATTTCAGCATTTCTTTGTATATCTTTCTATCAAACATGTGGGTTTTGCGCTCTTTCTTGGAATATAAATTTGTGCTTGATTTGTTCAATTGTTGCAGAGTGTAGTTTTCCTTGATATTTCAATGGTTTTATAAAGATTTTCCCAAATGCGCCATGTTTTGTCAAGCAGATTTTCCCAAATGCGCTATGTTTTTAGGGGCTGTTTTTCCCAAATGCGCTATGTTTTGAAAGCCATATTTTCGCAAATGCGACATCTAGGCTATGTTTATTCAATTTTTAGTTGATTGAATATTATGCATATTATTGGATTGCAGCGCGCAAAGTTTCGGCAGTAGTTAGCCATGCGATTTCTTCAGTTCCGTTAGCAAAAGACGCAGGATAATCTGGGTTATTGTTGCCAGAAAGCGCGTTCATTAAAGCTTTTCCTTTTTGCTCGCCAGCAGTTAAGAACCAAGTGCGGCGGCTATGAGCCAGCACGGGAACGCTAAGCGTTAATCGCATTGGCGGCTGCTTAGGGGAGTGATTCACGCCTAAAACTATGCGATCGCGATTATGAATTTGCGGCAATCCTGGGAAAAGTGAAGCTATATGCGCGTCTGGTCCCATGCCAAGAATCGCCAAATCAAACACTGGCTCTTTGCCAAGTAAGCCTATAATTTCTTCTTCGTATTCGCGTGCAGCAGCGTCTAAAATAGCGTCATTTTCAGCGTCGCTGGCTTTTGCAATTTCCTCCGCATTACGCTCATCTGCAGGCATTTCGTGAATATGAGACTCCTGCAAAACTTTGTGATCGCTAAGTATGTTAAGAAGCAACTCGCGAGCCTTGCGTGCATTACGATCTTCGCTGTTATAAGCTACAAAACGCTCATCTGCCCACCAAATATGCACATTAGACCAGTCGATTGCTGGAAGCAATGGGTTGCTAGCTAACATTTGAAACATGCGAATCGAATCTGTTCCACCTGTTAGCAAAAGATGGAATGGCTTATTAAGATTTTCAACATTGTTTTGCCATTGCATAATCAAAGTCACAAGTTTTTGCGCAGCAACAGCAGCTAAAATATCTTGATTGTCGTAGCCGTACACTGTTGCGTTATGCGCAAATCTAAAATCTTTAGCCATAATGAATCCTTTTATTATTTTTACTTGTTGTATTAGAGTTCGTTATCTTGCAAGTTCGTTACTCTGCATTGTGCAACAATTTGCGTGAATAAGCTGCGCATAAATCTCGTCTGGGTCAATTCTGCGTAATTCTTCACTTAAGCAGTCTTGCAAAGAACGAATCGGCATAGAAATCGGCTGAGAAGCTTGCCCAGGAAGACTTATTATTGCTTGACTACTGCCAGAAGGTCGCGTTAAAGAAAGCTCGCCATCTTGCCTCTTAAGACTTACTTCTGTAATTGCATGCGAGCTTGAATCTTCAACAATTTCTACAGGAACATTAAGTGAGATTTTTAGCCATTGCGCAAGCAAATGCAACGGAACGTAATGCTTAGGGCCGCTAACTTTAACGCTAAGAATCGGTAAGTGCGGCGGCTGATCAAGCATAGAAGCCAGCATTGCGCGCCAAGACGTAATGCGCGTCCAAGAAAGATCCACGTCTTTAGAGGACCAATTTTTGCGCAGATTTTGTACAGTTTCAAGAGTGTTGCTGGCCCGTTGAGCGTCTGTAATTCTGCTGCTTGCCATAGCTCCAAGCAAGTCGTTAGCAGGATTTTCGGGTGCGTTTGTAGGCCACCATGCAACAATCGGCGCGTCTGGAACAAGCAGAGGAATAACAAGCGTATCTGGGTGGCGAACAAGGTCATTATGTGGATAGAGAATAATGATTTCGCCTGCGCCAGCATCTGCTCCAAATCGCACTTGAGCGTCTAAGTTTGGCGTTTCTTCTTCTTGATTTTGATCTTCTTGATTTTGATTATGCAAACTTGGATTAGCGCTTTGCCAATCGCGAACAATCGCAATAACTCTGCAAGGATGCTCGCGACTAGCTGCATTTGCTGCGCCCAGTGCGTTTTCAAGCTCTTTAAGAGTGGTGTCAATAAGAAGAGTGAGCACGCGGCCACTTGCGGATTCGCCTCGTTCTTCGTGAAGCTCGTCGATTTTTGCAGATATTTTAGATGTGTTTGTGTTAGGAAGATTAATAATCATGGCAGCCTCCAATGGCGATTATTACGAGCAAGCATAGCGTCAGCTTCCGCTGGTCCCCAAGTTCCAGCACGGTATGGTTGCGGACGCGTGTTAAGCGAAGCCCAAAAATCTTCAATCGGATCCAAAATCTTCCAACTTAAATCAACTTCTTGCGTTGTTGGGAAGAGTGGCGGCTCGCCAAGTAAAACGTCTAAAATAAGGCGTTCGTATGCTTCTGGAGAGTTTTCTGTAAAAGACCTTCCATAGCTAAAGTCCATAGAAACATCGCGAACTTCCATAGACGTTCCGCCTGGCACTTTTGCGCCAAATCGCATTGTTACGCCTTCGTCTGGCTGAACGCGAATCACAATAGCATTGTTTCCAAGTTCGCGCACAGCAGTAGTCTCAAAAGGCAAGTGTGGGGCGCGCTTAAAAATCACAGCAATCTCTGTAACTCGCTTACCTAAGCGTTTGCCAGTTCGCAAGTAGAATGGCACTCCAGCCCATCGGCGAGTGTCTACGTCTAATCGCACAGCAGCGTATGTTTCTGTAGTGCTATCTGGGCTAATTCCTTGTTCTTGCAAATATCCAATAGCCTTATATGACCCCTGCCAGCCTTCTGCGTATTGGCCTCTTGCAGTGTTTGCAGCTAAATCTTTAGGCAATCGTATAGCCGACAAGACCTTAGTTTTTTCTGCTGTTAAATCGCCAGCGCTAAAGCTTACAGGCTCTTCCATAGCAGTGAGTGCCATTAGTTGCAACAAGTGGTTTTGAATAACATCTCGAGCAGCGCCAATGCCATCGTAATATCCAGCTCTGCCACCTATGCCAATATCTTCTGCCATAGTGATTTGTACGTGGTCAACATAATTAGCATTCCAAATTGGCTCGTACATTGCGTTTGCAAAGCGCAAAGCAAGCAGATTTTGCACAGTTTCTTTGCCTAAATAGTGGTCTATGCGGAACACGGAATTAGGGTCAAAAACCTCGGAAACTACGCGATCCAGCTCTTGTGCGCTTGCTAAATCGTGACCAAAAGGTTTTTCGATTATCACTCGTCTCCATGCGTTTTCGGAGGAGTGCGAAAGCCCAGATGCAGCCAATTGTTGTGCTACAACAGGGAAGCTGGATGGTGGAACAGACATGTAGAACGCGTGATTTCCGCGAGTTCCGCGATCTCTGTCTAACTCGCTTACGGTTTTGCTTAATCGCTCGAAAGCGCTTGCGTCGTCGAATGTTCCGCGAACAAACCGTATGCCTTTTGCAAGATTAATCCAAGTGGATTCGCAAAATGGCGTGCGGCAATGTTGTTGAATATTTTCTCGCACAAAGTTTACAAAATGCTCATCTGTCCAGTCGCGTCTGGCGAATCCCGTAAGGCCAAAGCCAGGTGGCAAAAGTCCGCGATTTGCTAAATCGTATACGGCTGGCATTAGCTTTTTTCTAGCTAAATCGCCCGTGATTCCAAATATAACAAGGCTGCACGGGCCTGCGATTTTGGCTAGTCGCAAGTCGCGCGGGTCTCGCAGAGGATTCTTCCATTCTGCAATCGAATCGCCCTTATTGCTTTGGGAAAATGGGGTTATTAACTCACTCATATGTACCATCGTAATATTTTGACGTGATTTGGGCGGTTTGTTTTGCTATGCGCAAGTCATCCGCCGCACACGGCTAGTCGTATCATTCGTGCGTATTGTGGCCCGCCAATAGGCGTTAAGTGTATTCCGTCGTCTGTTAGAAACTCGCTATGGCCTGCGCTCGTGCCATTCCAGTCAATGATTCCAACGTTCTTGCGCTTTGATGCAAATGCGCGCAATTTTGCGTTCGTCTCGTCTTGCCAAGGTTGAGGCACGCGAGTTGTTACAAAGTACACGGGCTTTCCGCCAGTAATATTCACCATGTTTTGTAAAACTGACTCGTCTCTAGGCGGCTCGTTGGTTCCAAGTTCGTAGATTACAACGCTTCCAGGGTGTTTTTCGGCTATGTCTTTTTGGTAGTCTTCGGCTCCGTGGAAAATCTGCCTGCTAACTTTTCCGTCAATCCAAGCGTTTGGTAGAGCTTTTATAAGGTACGGTTTTGCGCCTTCGGTTACGGAGTCTCCAACCATTGTTATGTCTGCCGTGCAAACGTCTTGTTTTGAGTCAATTTTCCAAGGTTTTGTGTTTATGTTTGCTGGCACTTTTTCTGCGATTGGGTTTAGAACTCTATGCGCGCTTGGCTTTGTTGGAAGCGTTTGTTTTGTTATATTTTGGCGCTTTCCGCCCACTTTTCTTTTTTGATTTTGATTTGATTTGTTGTTTGACTTTGTGTTTGTCTTGTTGTTTGAGTTATTGTTTGACTTTGAGCTTTGGCCTGACTCTGGCTTTTGCTTGCCATTTTGCGAATGAGTTTTATTGTTTTGTTCTTGACTCGTTAGTTCTGGTCTTAATTGTATTGCTCGCGCCTGCGCAATGCTGTTCCAGTTTAATGGCGCAGCAATTAGTACTATGCACGCTATTGCGCACACAGTAGTTGCAACTCTTCGTAGAACAAATGGAAGTCGAATGTTTTTGCTTTTAACGCTTAAAGTATCGCTAGAAAGATCAAGGTTTTTATTTTCATCTATAGAATCATCTATAGGATTATCTTTTGAATCATCCATCGAATTATCTTTTGCATTCTCTGATTTTGTGTTAACACTAAAAGTCATATATTTACTTGCAAATGGCATTTCAAAAATTCTGTAAAATACTTCACCTGCAGCAACAACAATCACGCATTGCAAAATCTGCTCAAATAGCGTTATATGCGTTGTTCTAGTTGCAGGATTTAAGACTTCGAGTATAGGAAAATGAACAAGATAAATCACAAAAGATCTCTTGCCTAAGTAGCTTAACACGCTAGTGCCAAGTATCTTTGCGCAAATGTTGTTTTTTAGCATGCAAGCGTGCATTAAAATTGCGCAAACTATTGCAAAAAGTGCATAACCGCCGTACACAATCCACGTTTTTAGTCCGTCTTGTTTAATAAAGCAGAATAAAATAAATGCTAGTGCAGCAAATCCTACAATGGATTCTAAAATTGGCTGTCTGCCTTTGTTTTTGCCATTTTGCGAATCGTTTTCTTGGTTTTCAATTTGTTCTTTTTCGCTTTTGCTTCCAACAATGTAGCGGCACGCGTCTGAGATGATTTTTATAGCAGATTTTCCACTAAACCACGTGCAATACATTGCTAGAATCGCGCCGATTAAGAATTCACATGCGCGTGTATCTAAAGCGTAGTACACGCGTGCAATGGTTTGCCCTTCTCCATAAAGAATTGTTATTGCAATGTTTGTAAGCGCAGACACAATCGCAAGCGTTGCTGTAACAAGCATTCGCACGAACTTTGATTTAACTATTTTAAGAATTGCGCATAGAATAATAGGCCAGCAAATAAACATTTGCATAATAAGGCCTAAGTACCACAAATGCTTAATAGGAGAAGGCAGCCCCGATTGCTCAAAATACGAGACTTTTCGCAAAACATACGCCATGTTGCTGCTAAATGTTGCTCCGCTTAGAGCATCTGATTGCAACTTTGTTAAAAGGCTTGGCGAAAACAGCCACATAAGTGGTGCGCTTAGTGCAATAATGCCCAGCGTAGAAGGCCATATTCGTTTTATGCGTTTAAGCAAGTACTTAAAGTAGGCAATAAGTTTTGATTTTTTCTTCTGGCTTTCTTGGTTGCCATCTAAATGCGAATTTTTATTGTTATTCTCGCTGAACATTTTTAGCAAAGATACGGTGCTAAAGTATCCTGCCATAACAAGAAACATTGTTACGCCTAAAAAGCCGCCGTTGAATACAATTGGACGCAAGTGGAACGCTACAATTCCAATAATTGCGATCGCGCGCATGCCGTCTATTGCAGCGTTGCGTTTGTTTGCAGCGTTTGTTGCGTTGTTCAATTCTGTCATCTTGCCTACAACTTAATACGTGTTTGTTGTGTTTGTTGTGTTTTTGTATTCAGTTTTGTATTCAGTTTTACAAGTGTTTATGTTCGATTTTTCCCATTAGTATCGCGCCAAAACGTAGTCATATTATCTATGTATTAAGACATTAAAGACGCCTATAGCGTGTCTTAGGTTTTCCTTGATTTTTAGCATATTTTTGCGTAATTAACGAGAGTTTTTTTAATGTGAGCTAAAATATTTTTCAAATGTTTTACTGTTTTTATTAATATTTTTTATTAATATTTTTCATATTTTTCTTTGTGTTTTTCTCATTGGTTAGTCGCCATTTTTCTGTGTTTATCTAAATCGCGCATTATTGCGCTTTGCTTCGATTTGCTTGTGCATATATCGTAAAGCGTATTGCGCACTATTTTTCACATGTCGCAAATATATTACACAAATATGTCTCGCATATATTCCGCATATAGTCTGTATATCTAACTGGTTCTGAATTGCTATCGTGCGCGTAGTGTTTTATATACTCTTTGCTGCGCGCTAAAGTTAGATTGAACAGTCTAAGTTAGATGTACAAACGTTAGATTGATAAACAAATGCTTAAACGTACTAATGTACTTAAGCATTAAGTTTTACGTTAAGGAGTAAAAATGGCAGAAACATTTAACGTTGTGGTAGAGATTCCACGCGGCTCTAAGAATAAGTACGAAGTTGATCACGAAACTGGTCGCGTATTTTTGGATCGTACTCTATTCACTGCAATGGGCTATCCAGATGATTACGGCTACATTGATGGCACTTTGGGCGAAGATGGCGATCCGCTTGACGCTCTTGTTATGATTCCAAATTCCGTATTCCCTGGTTGCGTTGTTGAATGCCGCGCTGTTGGTTTGTACCACATGGTTGACGAAGCTGGCGGAGATGACAAGGTTTTGTGCGTGCCAGCAGATGTTCGCTTTGACGATATTAAAGATATTGATGACGTTAACGAGTATCACAAGGCAGAAATCAAGCACTTCTTTGAGCAATACAAGGCTTTGGAGCCAGGCAAGGAAGTTCTTCCTGGAGACTTCTGGGCTGGAGTTGAGCAAGCAGAGAAGGAAATCGTTGCAGCTCGCAAGCGTTTGGAAGAAAGCGAAAAGTAGTTCTTGCGATTAGTCGCAAAGCTTCCGAACGTTTTAACAACGTATCTATTAGTGTCTAACGCATTTTATGTGTTAGACACTTTTTAATATCTTTAATATCTTAATAAGTAATTGCTATCTATAAAACATTGCTATCTATAAAACATATTGCGTGAAACAACGCGTGAAACAACCAGCATTAACTTTAATCGCTTATGCTACAAGCAACATTGCCAATCCAGCTCCGTAAACAACCATTCCGCACATCATAATTGGAATCAAAGCTGTTCCAATTTGCGGAAAAACTGTTCCAGCATTGTATTGCGCGTCTTTAATCCAAAGGTGAGAAAGGCCAGCCAAAACAATCACAACAAACAATCCAAGAATTGCCACTAACACGCCAAGTTCCAATACGCGCACAGAAAAAGTGAATTTAATAATTGACGGCAAGAAAAGCCATCCAGGCAAGGCTGCGCATGCAATACTTGCAGTAAGGCAATGAGATAGGTTTCGTACAAGATTAGACCTATCTTCTCTAAACATTTGTCTAGCAAAGCTAACAAATGTTGCTGCAACAAGAATTAGCGCAAAGTTTACTGCCCATCGCTCGTATGGTCTAATAGCAGCAACAAATTTGTGAATACTAACTTCTGATTCGCCATCAATCACGCTGCTTGGCAGCCATCCTTTTAAGGCCAACGTTGCGCACCACATAGACGCTACTGATGCAAGAAAAGGAATAGCTTTATCGGCTGTGGAGCCTTTGAGTGGCCAAAAAGTTATTAAAGCAAGAAGAATAAGAATGCAAACCGTTAAAACTGCTTTTGTTGTTGCAAATGGAAGCATTGCAGCAGATGCTAAAAGAACTATAGCAACAAATTGAGTTACAACAATCGTAATGTGATCATACATTTTGTTGCGCTGAATAGTGTTGCTCATTGTACGCTCCTATCGCGTTTACGCAGTATTCAATCTGTGTATTCAATCCGTGTATTTAATTTGTTAATCATGTATTTACATCATTTTATATGCAAGCGTACACTTGCGCTTTTTGATTCTTCTTAAGCATGGATTACAATTCTTTTTTATAACAGCTTGATTTTGAATTTTAATTCAATTCTATGCGCTATGGAGGTGTCAATATGACGGATATTACATTGATGACCTCTTGTGCCGCGCCTGCAAAAGTTTTGCCATCGTTAACGCTTCTTTCGCATCGCGTGCGCGTAGTGCCAATGGAACCTTCTAGCATGCTTAAAATGCCCGAAGATACAATTCTTCTTGTTGATGCTAGAGAAGATTTATCTTTAGCAAAATCGCTGTGTTCTCTTGTGCGCGCGTCTAATTTAACAATGTCTATTATTCTAATTCTTACAGAGGGCGGTTTTACAGTTGTAAACCCATCTTGGGGCGTTAACGACGTTATGTTAACAACCGCTTCTCCTGCAGAAGTAGAAGGAAGATTGCGCTTAGCTGCTAAAAAAGTTGTATCTGCAGATTCTGCTCATGGCTCTACTGTTGCCGATTCCACAAGCGTTGAAGTTAACAGCAACGGTCAAATGTGCTCTGGAGACTTAGTTGTAGATACGCAAAGTTACACAGTTAGCTTGCACGGAAAGCCTATCGATTTAGCGTATAAAGAATTTGAGCTGCTTAAGTATTTTGTTCAGCATCCTCGTAGAGTTTTTACGCGTGCACATTTGCTTCAAGAGGTTTGGGGCTACGATTACTATGGCGGAACGCGAACTGTAGACGTTCATATTCGTAGGCTTCGCGCAAAGTTGGGCGTTGAATATGAGCATGTTATTGGAACAGTTAGAAACGTTGGATATCGTTTCGACCCATTAGAAGCTCAAGTTGACGAAGTTGAAAATGACGATTATGCACAAAACGCTAATCGCGAGGATTCTGGCGATTCGCGTGACAAGGATTCAAGCGTTTCCAACGATTTAGACTAGGCTTATATTGGCTACAAATAACACGAATAAAATAAATAACACAATAGATAACACAAATAAAATCAATGCGGTAAATGTGATAAATAAAAACAAAATGCGCGAAGAATACAGGATTTTATGCGAAGAAATCCCAAATCCAAAATGTGCGCTAAATTTTACGAACCCATTTGAGCTTTTAATCGCAACTGTTCTTAGCGCGCAAACAACAGATAAGCGCGTAAATCTTGTTACGCGTAAGCTTTTTAAGGCATACCCAACGCCAGTTGATTTAGCAAAAGCGCAAATATGCAACGTGCAAGAAATAATTCATTCGCTTGGCTTTTATAGAGTAAAATCGCAACATATTATTGAGCTTTCGCAAAAACTTGTTAAAGATTTTAATGGCGTTGTTCCAAATAATATGGCAGATCTTACAAAGTTGCCAGGCGTAGGAAGAAAAACAGCAAACGTTGTTTTAGGAAACGCTTTTAATATTCCAGGATTTCCAGTAGATACGCATGTTATGCGCGTTACGTCAAGACTTGGCTGGGTGAGTGACTCTAGCGCTAAGGCTAAAGATGCAGCGAAAATCGAGCGAGAAGTCACAGCTTGTTTTGCGCCAGAAGAATGGACGAATCTTTCGCATCGTCTTATTTTGCACGGAAGAATGTTTTGCACTGCTAGAAACCCGCGCTGTGGCGATTGTCCTCTTAGGTTTTTATGCCCTTCTGTTAGATTGTAGAAAATAAATTTGCACAAGATTAATGGCGTCTAGTAAATTTTTTAGAATATTTTTAGGATATTTTTAGACTATTTTGTGTATAAATTCGGCAATCAAATTCAAACGGTGATATAAACTTTTAATCATGCCTGAATTTGAAAGATACTCATCTGCTTCGCATGTGCGTAGTGCAAGATATGCGCATAGAACTAGACGAAGCGCTAAACCATGGGTTGTATTTATTGTTTTAATCGGCATTCTATCTGCAATAATTTGGGGCGGATGGCGGTTTATAGGCGGAAGATCTTTAATACCTACAAACATCTTTCCAGCGACAAGTTCAACTTTAACAATAGGATTACGCACGGCTCCAGCTTCGCTAGATATTAGAACAGACGATAGTGATTCCTTACAACAGGCACTTTTGGAGAACGTTTACGAAACACTTGTAAAACGAGACGAAAACAATGTTTTACACCCAGGGCTTGCGCAATCTTGGAGCGTTTCGAACGATGGATTGAATTATAAATTTAGGCTCCGCAGCGGAATTAAGTTTGCTAACGGAGACCCAATGGACTCAAGTTCCGTTCTTAAATCGCTTCAGCAAGGCATTACAAAGAATTATCCTGGCTACGAAAAGCTAACAAACATAACAAGCGTTTCTAACTCTGGGCCTAGCGTTCTAAACATAACTCTTAAAACTCCAGACCCACTTTTGCCAAGGCGATTAGCTGGAAGAGCTGGAATTGTTTACAACACAAACATTTTTGTTAACTACGCTTCCGACGCTATTGGAACGGGCCCGTTTACAGTAAAGGGATATAACAAGGGTGGGGATCTCGTTCTTGCTAGAAACAACAATTATTGGGCGGGACAAGCTGGATGCCAAAGCATAACGCTTAAGTATTTTAACGATGACACGTCTTTAGCAAACGCTGTTAAAGATGGCAGCGTGCAAATGGCAATTCCATTAGACGGAAATGAAAACAAGCGAATGGCTACAATGCCAAACACTAAGCTGGTAAAGGGAAAAAGCACAAGATTAAGAATGTTTGCTTTTAACACGGGAATGTCATCTATGTTCTGCGATCAGCAAATTCGTAGAGCTGCAAGACACGTGATTGAGCCAAATGTTATCCTTGCTTCCGATCCTTTTGGAGGCCAGCTTGTTGGTGGCCCAATCGACCCTATGTCTCCTGGGTATGAAGATTTTAGTAATACGTATCCTCACGACGTTCAAAAAGCTTACGGTATGTACCACTACTTTGTTGCAGGATATTTGCGCGGAATCACAATGCTTGTTCCAACTGGAATGGCTAGTGTTTGCGATCAAATGGCAAAAAACTTAAGCTATGCAGGTGGATTCCCAGTAAAACTAGAAGAATTAGACCAAAGTGTAATCGATCAGCGAATACGCGAAGGCAAATACGACTTAGCTCTTACTTGGACTAATCACACTTTGGATTCTGGAATGTATGCAGACACTAAGTCTAACTACTTGTTCCAAGATCACGCTTCGCAAAAGTATTTTGCAGACGCAATGAAGTCTACAAGTCCGCAAGAGTACGAAGAAAACATTAAAAAGTACGCTAAAGAATTGTGCGATTACGCGGTTTCGGGATGGTTGTACGCAAGGAATAGCGTTGTTGTTGCAAAGAATAATGTTAGTGGATACCCTACTAACATGACCGATCAGCTGCTTCCTTTGCATGATGTGACTGTTAAATAGTGCTGGCTTAGTGAGTTCTTAGTGCTCTGTTATAGTGCGATGTCTCAGTGAGTTTCTAATATTCAGTTCATGAGTGAACAGGATAACACAGTAAAACACGCACATTTAACACCATTGCCTAATAAGGTTGGTGTTGATGGTCTTGAAGACAAATGGCGTAGTAATTGGGATGAAGCTAAGACTTACGAATTCCACAATTCTCGCGACCGTAAGGCCGTGTATTCAATCGATACGCCGCCTCCAACAGTTAGTGGCCACTTGCACGTTGGTCACGTATTTTCTTACACGCATACGGATGTGATTGCGCGATATAAGCGCATGCAAGGCTTTGACGTGTTCTACCCAATGGGTTGGGACGATAACGGCTTGCCAACAGAGCGCCGCGTGCAAAACTATTACGGCGTGCGCGTAGATACTTCGCTTAAATATGATTCTGATTTTAAGCCTCCATTTGAAGGCACAGAAGGCAAGAAAATTGAGGCAAAAGATCAGGTTCCTGTAAGCAGGCAAAACTTTATTGAGCTTTGCGAGCGCTTGACTTCTCAAGATGAGAAGCTTTTTGAAGCATTGTGGCGCAGGCTCGGTCTTTCTGTAGACTGGTCGCAAACTTATCACACGATTGGCGAGCAGCCTCGCAGAGTTGCGCAAAAAGCATTCTTGCGCAATCTTGCTCGCGGAGAAGCCTACCAAAAGGATGCTCCAGGCTTGTGGGATGTTACATTCCAGACTGCAGTTGCCCAGGCAGAGCTTGAAGCGCGCGAATACCCTGGTTTCTATCATAAGATTGCTTTCCGCTTTGAAGATGGTACGCCAATTTATATTGAGACTACGCGCCCAGAATTGCTTGCTGCTTGCACGTCTTTGATTGCACACCCAGACGATGAGCGTTACAAGAAGTACTTTGGCAAAGAAGTTTACTCGCCGCTGTTTAAGGTGAAAGTGCCGATTTTGGCGCATCCTGCAGCTCAAATGGACAAGGGTGCTGGCATTGCAATGTGCTGCACTTTTGGTGATGTAACAGACGTTGAGTGGTGGCGCGATTTGAGTTTGCCAACTCGACCAATCATTCAGCGAAACGGCCGCATTGTAATGACTACTCCTGATTGGATTACGGATGAATCCGGTCGCGAAATGTTCGAGAAAATTGCCGGCAAAACCACGTTCTCTGCTCGCAAGGAAGTTGTTGAAGCTTTGCAAGCAGCTGGAGATATGGAAGGCGATCCAAAGCCAACAAAGCGTATGACGAACTTCTACGAAAAGGGCGATAAACCTTTGGAAATCGTCACTTCTCGTCAATGGTACTTAAAGAACGGCGGCACGGACGAAAAGTTGAACGCTGAGCTTATTGAGCGCGGCAAGGAGCTTAACTTCCACCCAGACTTTATGCGCGTGCGCTACGAGAATTGGGTTCATGGCTTGAATGGCGACTGGCTTATTTCTCGCCAACGCTTCTTTGGTGTACCATTCCCACTTTGGTATCCAGTAAACGAAAATGGGGAAGTGGATTACGCGCATCCTTTGACTCCTAGCGAAGACCGTTTGCCAATCGACCCAACTATTGACGTGCCAGAAGGATTCGACGAATCTCAGCGAGATCAGCCAAACGGCTTTACTGCTGAGCAAGACATTATGGATACTTGGGCTACATCTTCCTTAACTCCACAAATTGTGACTCGTTGGGAAGAGCCAGGTGAGGAAAATCAAGCTTTGTTTAAGGCTACTTTCCCAATGGATTTGCGTCCACAAGGCCAGGATATTATTCGTACTTGGCTGTTTAGTACGGTTGATCGCGCGCATCTTGAAAACGGCTGCTTGCCTTGGAAGCATGCTGCGCTTTCTGGCTGGATTCTAGACCCAGACCACAAGAAGATGTCTAAATCTAAGGGCAACGTTGTTGTGCCAAATAAGCCAATCGAAGAGTTTGGTGCGGATGCTGTGCGTTACTGGGCAACTTCTGCAAAGCTTGGTTTGGATGCAACTTACGACGAAGGTCAGATGAAGATTGGCCGTCGCCTTGCGATTAAGCTTTTGAACGCTACTAAGTTTGCGCTCGCGATTGGTCGCGAAGATGAGGAACATCAGGTTCTTGAGTCTGCCAGCGCGGATTGGGATTTTGCAGATGTTACGGAAGTTTTGGATCGCTCTGTTATGGCAAAGCTTGCATCCGTTATTCGTACAGCAACTGATGCGCTTGAATCTTATGAGCATTCTAAGGCTTTGGAAGCAATCGAAACCTTCTTCTGGGAATTCTGCGACGATTACATTGAGCTTGCAAAGAATCGTGCTTATGGAACTGCGGAATCCACTGGACGCACTCCAAGTGAATCTGCTGTAAAGTCTGCTCGCACAACTCTTGGTCTTGCACTCGACGCTTTGGCTCGCTTGCTTGCTCCTTACTTGCCTTACGCTACGGAAGAAGTGTGGAGCTGGATGCATGATGGCGAAGGTTCTGTGCATCGCGCAAGCTGGCCATGCGCTAAGGCGTATGAGGCTGCTGCAAACGGTGTTTCTGCAGACACTTTGGCTTACGCGGGCGAGGCTTTGGCTACTTTGCGCAAGATTAAGTCTGAGGCAAAAGTTTCTATGAAGACTCCTATTTTGCAAGTTACTTTGAATGTAGCGCAAAACGCTTATAAGGCTGTTGAGGAGACTTTGGGAGACGTTGCGGAAGCGGGACGCGTTACTGGAGAAGTAAAGCTTAACGCTGTTAAGGCTGCGGATGCTGGAGATTCTTCTGATTCTGATTCTGAATCTGAATCTGAATCTGCGGAATCTGATGCAGCTAATGTAAACGTTTCTGTTGCTCAAAGCGAACTCGGTGAAGCTCCTGCAAAAAAGAAGTAATTGCCAGTAATTGCAAATAGTTAATCGCAAAACAAAAGCGCTGGAAGTCAACCTTCGACCCCAGCGCTTTTTTGTATTTAATAACTAAGCATCGCGCGGTAACGCTAGACTGTAAACCATGAATCCAGAAAGCTTAAGTGAATTAATCGAAAAAATTGCTAAAGATTTAGTAGCAAGTGGTAAAGCTGGCAATCTAACAGAAGATTTGATTCCTGCTGCCGAAAAACTTGCAGTTATGAGGCCAAAAGATCGCGCGCACGGCGATTGGGCAACGAACGTTGCTATGCAGCTCGCTAAAAAAGCTGGTATGAAGCCTCACGATTTAGCTGAACTTTTTGCCGAGCGTTTGCAAGAAGCAGAAGGTATTTCGCTCGTAGAAGTTGCAGGCCCTGGCTTTATTAACATAACGCTTGATTCCGCGTCTGCAGCGGCAGTTGTAGACGAGGTCTTAAATCAGGGTGCTGATTTTGGCAAGAATACGCATTTGAGCGGCAAAACTTTGAATCTTGAGTTTGTTTCCGCAAATCCAACTGGCCCAATCCACATTGGTGGCACACGCTGGGCAGCAGTTGGCGATTCTATGGCTCGAGTTTTGGAAGCGAACGGCGCAAAAGTTGTGCGCGAATACTACTTCAACGATCACGGTGAGCAAATCAACCGTTTTGCAAAGTCTTTAGTTGCTGCAGCTCACGGCGAAGAAACGCCTGCAGACGGCTACAAAGGCGCGTATATTAACGAAATTGCGGACGCTGTTATAAAAGAAGCGAATGCGGACGGCGTTGACGTTCTTTCTTTGCCACGAATTGATCTTGGAAAAGATGAAGAAGGTTTGCCACTTGGCGAAGGTGATTCCGAGCAGCGAGAAGAGTTCCGCAAGCGCGCAGTGCCAATGATGTTTGCGGAAATTCGCAAGTCAATGCGTGATTTTCGTGTTGGTTTTGACGTGTGGTTCCACGAAAACAGCCTGTATGAAGATGGCGAAGTTGAGCGCGCTATTTCGGACTTGCGTGAGCGTGGAGATATTTTTGAAAAAGATGGCGCAACTTGGTTTGAATCCACTAAGCATGGCGACGATAAAGATCGCGTAATTATTAAGTCTGACGGCAATTACGCTTACTTTGCTGCAGATATTGCGTACTATCGTAACAAACGTCATCGCGAACAGAATCCTGCAGACGTAGCAATCTACATGCTTGGCGCGGATCATCACGGCTATATTGGCAGAATGATGGCAATGTGCGCGGCTTTTGGAGATAAGCCAGGCGAAAACATGCAGATTCTTATTGGCCAGATGGTAAATGTTATGAAGGATGGCAAGCCTGTGCGCATGAGCAAGCGCGCTGGAAACGTTATTACGATTGACGATTTAGTTGATGCAATTGGCGTTGACGCTTCGCGCTACTCTCTTGCTCGCACAGATTACAACACAAGCGTTGATATTGATTTGGATTTGCTTGCTTCCCACAGCAACGATAATCCTGTGTACTATGTGCAATATGCTCACGCGCGCAGTTGCAATGTGGCTCGTAACGCGGCAGACGCTGGAATTAGTGCAGATGGAGCCGATTTAAGCTTGCTTAATACTGAGGCAGACGGCGAAGTGTTGGCTGCTTTGGCGCAATGGCCTGCGGCTCTGGCGCAAGCTGGCGATTTGCGCGCTCCGCACCGCGTTGCGCATTATCTTGAGGATTTGGCCGCAAGCTACCACAAGTGGTACAACCTTGAGCGCGTAGTGCCAATGGAGTTGAGCGACCCAGAAAATCGCTTGCCAGAGGCAGAGCGTGAGGCTATTCGCATTGCAAAGTGCCCAGAGCCAGCACGTGCTGCAGCTCGACTTAAGCTTAACGCTGCTGTGCGCACAGTAATCGCCTCTGGCCTTGATTTGCTTGGTGTTTCTGCTCCAGACAAGATGTGATTTAGCGCATTTGCTATTATTGCGCATTTGCTTTTTATTTAGGACGCTAGCTTTTATGTTGGCGTCCTTTTATTTTGATTAGGAGACACGCGCGAAATTGCAAATTTTTGTCTATTAAGTACATGCGATTTATTAATATACCCCCTAATATTATTTTTCGGTTTCAGTTTTGTTATTCAATGCGTTAAATAATATGCTTAAACAATTTTCACCATATAGGAGGTGTAAGCATGAGCGTCACAACACAAAGTGTCAGCACAGACAGTGCCCCGAAAAAAAGGAACTTGACAATTATTGAATCCGCATACGTGGCGGTCATGTTGTTTGGCATGTTCTTTGGCGCTGGAAACCTTATTTTCCCAGTATTCCTTGGTGCTAACGCGGGAAACAATTCTGCTCCTGCAGCATTAGGCTTTATTGTTACTGGCGTTGGTTTGCCATTGTTAGGCGTTACGGCTCTTGCAATGAGTCGCGCAAACGGTCTTTTTGAACTTTCAAGCAAAGCTAGTAAAAAATACGGCATGTTCTTTACATGCGTTCTTTATTTAACAATTGGCCCGTTCTTTGCAATTCCGCGATGCGCAACAACTTCATACACTGTTGGCTTGGAGCGAATTATTCCGCAAGACGGAAATGGGCAATTGTACTTGTTCTTGTTCTCTGTAGTGTTCTTTGCGCTCGCGTTCTTCTTTGCTATGAAACCAAGCGGCATACTAACGTGGGTTGGTAAAGTTCTTACGCCAATCTTCCTTGTGTTCCTAGCGGTTTTGGTATTTACTGCACTATTTTCCCCTATAAGCGGTGCTTCTTCAGATGCTGCTCCTATGGGAAATTACGTTAATAAGTCATTCTTTACGGGATTCTTAGATGGCTACAACACAATGGATGCTTTAGCTAGCTTGGCATTTGGAATTGTGGTTGTTAGCACCATTCGCCAGTTTGGTGTAAAAGATCCTAAAGATGTGGCAGTAAATACTGCTCGCTCTGGATTCTTTAGCTGCTTGCTAATGGCTTTGATTTACGTTGCGATTGTTGTTGTTGGTGTGCGTAGCCGTGCTCTGTTCCCACCTGCGGAAAATGGTGGCGTAACTTTGGCACAAGTTGCACGCTACCATCTTGGAAATGCTGGCTTATTCGTGCTTGCTGCAACAGTAACGCTTGCCTGCTTAAAGACTGCGGTTGGATTAATCGTAAGCTGCTCGGAAACCTTCTCTAAGTTATTCCCTAAGGGTCCTAGCTACCGTGTTTGGGCTGTATTGATTACGCTTGTTTCGTTTGGTCTTGCAAACTTTGGATTGAGCGCAATCATCGAATACGCGGTTCCAGTATTGATGTTCTTGTATCCACTGTCAATCGTATTGATTCTTTTGGCTTTGTGTGGTCGACTTTTTGGAAATTCCAAGGTCGTGTATGCTTGGACACTTGGTTTTACTGGTGTTGCAGCTGTATTTGACTTTTTGAATAGTTTGCCAACAGCTTTGCGCAACGCATTGCATATGAACGATATGTTGATTGTTGCTCAAAACTGGTTGCCGTTCTCGGAATTTGGAATGGCTTGGGTTTGCCCTGCTGTTGTTGGATTTGTTGTTGGCTATGTTCGCATGGTTATATGTGACAACAAAGGTATGGAAGAAGTGGCTCGCGTAGCTGCTGGCCCAGATCTTGAAGGCAGCGTTGCTAGTAGTGATGACTATTCTTCAAGCAGCTCTGAGTTTGACGAGTCGGATGCGTTAGCTGTATCTGCTGAGTCTACTGTTGACGAGCCTAATTTTGGCAATCGATCCTAGTGACTATTGGTATTGTGTAAAAGCGCATAACATATAAGAAAAAATTCAGTTGTCGACATTTTGTCGACAACTGAATTACATCGTCTGACGGGAAAAATATGAGACAGACGCCGCTGATATGCAAGGAATTTTGCGCATTATCCAATCAATACCATCTTCAAAAGCTGGATTATTAAATCAAAAGCCTACGGCACGTTTTCACGTGCTGTAGGCTTTGTCTTTAAGTTATTTGATGGCGATTTTTGTATAAAACTTGCGACTAGAAGTTGCCGCCGTTCCAACCCCAGTCAGTTGTTGCAGTGTAGCGAATATAAGTGCGATCCTGTGGAATTCCAAGCTCGCGATTCAAAGCTGCCATAATCTGCTCTGTCAACTTTTCCCAAGTCGAGCCTGGAACGCTAGAACCAAACACGTTCACTTCAACGTAAGCTGCAGGTTTAGTATTATCTCCTGCAAAATAAATTGGCATGTTGTCTTCAAATGGGCACATAAGCCAATGTTCGCTTTTGCCTGGAACTGCGCTAATCGCCTTGCCGTACGCTGCTTTTAAGGCATCGCGCTGAGCAGGTGTAGTGCTTACAGAAACGTGAGTGTGAATAACTGGCATAATCGCTCCTTTGCTAAATTTTATAAATTTGCTAAGTTTTATAAACTTGTGTTACGCAACTTGTGTTACGCAATAATAAACTTGCGCTACGCAATAATTATAGTGAATTGTTAACCTCCGCGTGTTTAATTGAATGTATGAAAAAACTTATTGAACAGGTTGTTAAATTTGGAATCGTAGGCATCATTGCGCTGATTATTGACGTAGCGTTGCTAAATCTGCTTCTTCTTGTGCATCTTAATAACGTTGTTGCTGGAACAATATCTTTTATAATCTCACTTATTTTTAACTACATTGCCAGCATGAAGTACGTGTTTAAGCACCGCGAAGACATGGCTCGTTGGATGGAATTGCTAATTTTTGTTATTTCTGCAGTTATTGGTTTGCTTATTAACGATGCGATTATTTGGCTTAGCACGCTTGGAATGGTTGAAGCTTTGCGTGGTACTGCGATTTACATGCTTCGCACAAACATTGGCAAGCTTATTGCAACAGTTGTTGTAGCTGTGTGGAATTTTGTTATTAGAAAATGGCTTTTAGATGATACAAAGTCGCAAAAACCTGGTTATGATGCCGCTAAAGACAATACTTTTGCTCACAAGTTGGGCGAGTGGTCGTTAAGCAACACTCCAAAAGGCTGGAAGTAGGTTTGGAAGTAGGTTTAGAAAATATGCCAGCTACGACTATTCATTTTGTGCGCCACGGAGAAGTGGAAAATCCAAATCACGTGCTTTACGAGAGACTCCCAGGATTTCACTTATCTAATCGCGGCTTAGAAATGGCTCGCGCTACAGCAAAATATATTGCTACTGTTCCACAAATGCGCGGAATTAGTGCGATTTACTCGTCTCCTTTGGAGCGCACGCAAGAAACGGCGCAACAAATCGCAAACGCTTTGCAAATTGGCCCGATTATTTTAGACAATCGTCTAATCGAAGCGGAAAACAATTTTCGCGGAAAAAGAATCGGCTACGGCGAAGGCGCTTTGTGGAAAAACAACAATTGGAAGCTTGTATCTAACTTGTGGAAGCCGAGTTGGGGAGAATCCTACAAAAGCATCGCAGCTCGCGTTGGCGATTTTGCGCGCGAACAAGTGAAAAATCACCCAGGAGAACAAATCGTAGCTGTAACGCATGAATCGCCAATATGGTCTTATCGTCATCTGCTAGAAACGGGTCACGCGGAGCACAATATGCTTTTGCGCAAGACGGCTTTGGCGTCGATTACGTCGATTACATACGATTGCACAAATATGAATGTGCTTTCCATCACATATGTGGATCCTGCGGCGCGTGTGCAGTAGAACGTGTGGAATAATAAGCAGTAGACTTTAAATATGCATAAAAGATGCGTAGAAACCGTGTTTTTTACGGCTAATGCGAAGGAGCGTTATTATGGGTGATTCTGTAGAAAAGTTGGATTCAAAGGCTTTAGATTTGCTTGAGTCTGCTGCAAAGAAGGCCGCGGATTTAACTAAATTGTGGCCTTTAAGCGAAGCACGCCATTTAGATAATGACGCAAAATATGCGGAAAATCTTGAGGTAAGGGCGATTCGCGCTATTGCACGAATTATTACGGATTTAGACGTTACTGTTCCAGATGCAGAGTTTGTGTATGAAGGTGCGGATGTGATTCCAGGGCGCCCACAAGAGATAGTTGACGCGCTTTTGGCAGCAGCAAACGCTTACGACGATATGGATTTATGCTACGACCCAGACTATAGCGAAGCGCAAGAAGAGCTAGAAAATAACACGAATGATGTTAGCGCTATTTTTAACAAGCTTGAGTCCAATCTTTCTAACGATGTTAACGCAATCAACGGTGCTGCAGATTCTCTAAGCGTTGCAGGGAATTGGAGCGTTGAGAGCTTGCAAGATGCGTTTAGATGCGCAAAACAAGAGTGTGATTTTTGCGGGATTAATCCTGTAGAATCGCAAAAAATTACGGCAATACTTTCTATTCTTAAAAGTCTTATTGAAAAAACCAGTAACATTTACGAAACTTTGCCTATATTCCTATATATTAACGAAGTTTGTGAGTGTGCTGGAGTTCCGCGAATGATGTTTAAATGCGATCAGTGGCGTGCGCTTGTTGATTGCGTAAAAAGTGGCGATGATGGCGAAAATAGCGAAAATAGTAAAAATAGTATGAGCGCGCTGGTTGAATTTGCGGCTCCATTGCTTGAGCGTGAATGGTCAAAGCATAAGGAAGACGTTCTTTGGGACCCAGAAGAGGCTAAGAAGCTTGCAAAAGAAGAAGACGATAGAAAGTCTCGCGAAGCTCTTGCTGCTAAGTTTGCGCATGTGGAAGGTAATAAGGAATCAACGCAAGCTCTTGACTAGATTGGCACGTCCGTAACGCGCGGCACAATGGAACCTATGACTGATACAGAGGAAACTCAAGAAGTTGCTAATAATGCAACAAAATCCACAAAGCCTGAACTTCCAAAGAATGTTCGCGTGCGTTTTTGCCCTTCGCCAACTGGTACGCCTCACGTAGGTATGGTTCGTACCGCTCTGTTTAACTGGGCGGAGGCTCGCCACACGCATGGCAAGTTGCTTTTCCGCATTGAAGACACGGACAACGAGCGAGATAGCGAGGAAAGCTATCAGCAGATTATTGAGGCTCTTCGTTGGCTCAATATTGATTGGGACGAGGGCATTGATGTTGGCGGAGAAAATGGCCCATACCGCCAGTCTCAACGTATGGAGATTTATAAAGACGTAGCGAAAAAGCTTTTTGAAGCAGGATACGCTTATGAATCCTTCTCTACTCCAGAAGAGATTAAAGAGCGCAATATTGCTGCAGGTCGACCAGCTGAGTTTGGCTATGATGGCTACGATCGCAACCTTACTGAGGAGCAGAAGCAAGCTTTCCGCGATGAAGGTCGCAAGCCTGCGCTTCGCTTAAAGATGCCAAATGAAGACATTACTTTTAATGATTTGATTCGTGGCGAAATCACTTTTAAGGCGGGTTCTGTTCCTGATTATGTGATTGTTCGACCAAATGGCGATCCGCTTTACACGCTTACAAACCCTGTTGACGATGCATTGATGGATGTAAACGTGGTTTTGCGTGGCGAAGATATTCTTAGCTCCACACCTCGTCAGATTGTGCTTTACCGCTATTTGATGGAGATGGGTATTGCTAAGGAAACTCCGCTTTACGGCCACATGCCTTATGTTATGGGCGAAGGTAAGAAGAAGCTTTCTAAGAGAGACCCTGAGTCTAACTTGTTCTTGCATAGAGATAACGGCTTTATTCCAGAAGGCTTGTTGAACTACTTGGCTTTGCTTGGATGGTCGATTGCGCCTGATCGCGATGTGTTCTCTATGGACGAGATGATTGAAAAGTTCGATGTGCGCGACGTTAAAGCAAACCCTGCACACTTCGACTTAGACAAAGCAATTTCCATTAACGCTGAGCATATTCGTATGCTTGAGCCTCAAGATTTTTTGAATCGTTCTGTGCCTTACTTGCATAAGGATGGCGTAGTTAGTGCGGACAATTGGGATGCGTTGACTAGTCGCGAGCGCGGGGTGCTTAGCGCTGCCGCTCCTCTTGTTCAGCCTCGCGTGCGATTGCTTGGTGAAGTTGCTGGCATGGTTTCTAGCCTGTTAAGCGAAGATGGCTACATTGAGCCAGATGATGATGCTCGTAAGCAGCTTAAGGAATCTGCTGGCGATGTGCTCGATGCGGCTATTGCTGCTTTGCAAAGTGTTGATGAGTCTGATTGGCATACAGATTCTTTGCACGAGCTTTTGAACAAGAAGCTTGTTGAGGAAGCTGGTTACAAGCCGCGATTGGCGTTTGGCCCTGTGCGAGTGGCTCTTTCTGGCCGCCGCGTTTCTCCGCCACTGTTTGAGTCCATGGAAATCGTGGGCAAAGACGTGACTTTGGCTCGTTTAGCTGGATTGCGTGAGCATTTGTAAAAATGATTAAGCTTTAACACGATTTGCCCCCAATGCTTGTTGATTTTGTTTGCTTGGGGGCATTTTTGTAGCTGATTTATGGTCGATTTGGATGTAGCGCGACACGCCGCTAGTTGCATATACTTGCGTTATGTTGTAAAGTCGACATTTGTTGCGTCTAGAGGCGTAGCAAATAAATTAAGCCCCCGTCGTCTAGCGGCCTAGGACTACGCCCTCTCACGGCGCCAACACCGGTTCAAATCCGGTCGGGGGTACAAAGACGGAACGGTTCCAAGAGCCGCGAAGCCTGCCAATTGGGGTATGGTGTAATTGGCAACACAGGTGATTCTGGTTCATCCATTCTTGGTTCGAGTCCAGGTACCCCAGCGAATAGCTCTCGTAATCGCGGGGGCTTTTTTTGTTCGCGAATCGACTTGCATGGGCGCTTTGACTGAGCTTGAAATTGCATAATGCATTTCAAGCTCCTTCAAAGCGTGATTTGGCTCAAATGTAAAGTCCAGTGGACTTTACATGCCAAATCAGCCGAGCGGCTACTAATAGCCGTGAGGAATAGCGTAGCGTGCGAATGCAATTCGGAGCGCTGAGCTTGCTCAAGGTTGAAAGCACGGTGTGCTTTCAACGCAAGCGAGGACGTTCGCGCGCTTAGACCGCGTGCGAGTCGACGATTTCGAGCTGCATAATGCGTGAGAAATCACCTCGACTCGCTGAGCCGCTCAAGGCAGAAGCACTGCTTCTGCGCGGCGAGGACGTTCGCGCAACTAATCCGCGCGAACGATGTGACGGGTTTTGTACCAAATTTGGCCTAAATCACGTACAAAGTGCGTCAATTGGTTTCTGTTTTGCTGCTTACGCGCCTCTTGTGCGAATATTCATCAGCTTAGCTTTACACACTTTTTGGCCTATAACCCTACGAAAATCCCACTCAAATCCCACGCAAAACAAAACCCCGAGTGATTGGCTCGGGGTTTGAAAGAAGAGAAGAAGAGAGGTTCAGTTATTAGTTCTAAATCACTGATTATTGTGATTTATTCCGTCTATGCTTTATATCTAACCACTCTTTTCTTAATGCGAATAGGTTATTAGCTTAAAGTTATCTTAAAATATTGTAAAAAAACGCTATTTTTGCGGCGTTTTGCGGCCTTCTGCCGTGTTTTTCTGTGTTTTTCCGTGTTTTGTTGATACGCCAGATGCTGTGCCGTATGCTTGAACTATGTTAGAAATTGCAGAATCTGATAAAAGCGACTCTAAGATTTTGGAAAGTAGTCTAAACGGGCAGGCGACTTCTCCAAACGCTAAGTCGTCAAGTTTTGCTAAGTCATCTAATGTGTCTAAGTCATCTAATGCATATGATTCGTCAAAGCTACCAACATCCGTCTCTGCAAGATTAGGTAAGTTGCAATTTCATCTTTCGGGAAAATTCCGTGTTTTACAGTTTGCAGATGTTCAAGATGCGCCAAAAATCAGCAAAGACACGATTAAGCTTATAGAGTCTGCTTGCGATGCAGTTAGGCCAGATATTGTGATTTTTAGTGGCAATCAAATTGCAGGATATGCTAAAGATTTTGCGAACACATTTGTGCGAAGACGCTGGGATGAGTCGCAAGATAACCGTGGAGTAGGTGCGCGTGGAGTAGATGCGCGCAAGTCGCATGAAAAAGATTTGCAAAATACGCGCAAAAAAGTCTTAGATCATATTAAATGCATGGTAAAGCCTTTAGAAGAACGCTCAATTCCTTGGGCGCTAACGTACGGGAATCACGATTTTCAGTGCGGATTAAGCAACGCGGAGCTGGATTCTTTGTATCAAGAGTTTTCGGGATGCTTGAATCGCCAGCAAACCGATGGAGAATTTTCTAGCGGATCCGCCATGTCTCTTCCAAAAAGCATTTTGCCAAATCAAATCATATTTCCTTGTAAAGCAGGAACATTCGCTTTGCCTGTTATGGACGTAAATCAAGAAAAAGTCGTATTTTCTATTGTTCTTGTAGATTCTGGCGATTACGAAAAGCGCGGCGGCTACGGAAGTCCTTCTAGCAAGGCACTTGACTTTTTAGCGGATTTGCCAAACTTTTTGCCGCCAAAATTCTGCGTTTTTCAGCATTTTCCGCTTCCGCAATACTACGATTTACTGCGCGAAGTTGCTAAAGATTGCGCTGCTAAAGAAAACGCTATCGAAGGATATAGGCGTTTTGCTGGAAAATACTACGCTTTAGACGATAATTGCGTTTTGCCAGATGGGTATCTTGGAGAAGGCGTGAGCTGCCCAGATAAAGACAGTGGGGAATACAATATTTTGCAAAAGATTGGTGCTTTTGCTTTTTGCGCAGGGCACGATCACAGAAACGCGTTTGCGGGCAGGTGCAAGGATTCTGGCATGCTTCTAATGGCCACTGCAACGTGCGGTTTTGCATCTTATGGGCCAGTGGCTTCTAAATGCGGAGCAAGGCTTCTTGAGTTCGACATTCGTCACCCTTACGAGCCTAGAACGCAAATGCTGGAATTTGGCGATTTAGTTGGCAAAGCATCGTCTAAAAAAGCGTACACATATGGATTAAACGCGGATTGTAGCCACGATTTGCCAGAAGTCGATTTATTGCAAAAGCCTTCACTTTTTGCAAGGATTTTAAGAAGATGGCGGTCTATAGTTGCAAAATAGCACGCGATTATTGTGCGATTGCAACGTCGTTTACATGCGATTGGCACGCGTATCGGTATTATAGTTATTAGTTTTAGTTGCAAACGAAAGAGGTAAATGTGTCTGCGCAAAACACGGCTGAACATAACGAAAGTGGCATCGACGCTGCAGACGTTTTACATGTAGAAGGTGGCAAGCCGCTTAACGGAACGATTAAAGTTCGTGGCGCAAAAAACTTTGTTAGCAAGGCGATGGTTGCAGCGCTGCTTGCTCCTGGAAAATCCGTGTTAAAAAATGTTCCAGAGATTAGAGATGTTCACGTTGTTTCGGATTTGCTTCGATTGCACGGTGTAAATGTAAGCGTTGATGGTGCTGCAGGCGTTGTTAGCATTGACGCAAGCAATGTTCAACTTGCAGACGTTGCCGACGTAGACACGTTATCGGGGTCTTCTCGCATTCCGATTCTGTTTTCTGGCCCGCTTCTTCACAGGCTTGGCGAGGCTTTTATTCCAGCGCTTGGTGGGTGCAATATTGGTGGGCGTCCTATAGACTTCCATCTTGAAACTTTGCGCAAGCTCGGCGCAAATGTAAATAAAGACCACGAAGACGGTATTCACATTACTGCTCCAAACGGTTTGCACGGAACTAAAATCCATCTTCCTTACCCTTCGGTTGGTGCCACTGAGCAAACTCTTCTTGCTGCTGTTCTTGCAGAAGGAAAAACGGAGCTTTCGGGTGCAGCAATCGAGCCAGAGATTATGGATTTGGTGGCTGTTTTGCAAAAAATGGGCGCAATCATCTCTGTAGACGTTGATCGCACATTTAGGATTGAGGGCGTTGATAAGCTTCAAGGTTACAATCACACTGCTTTAACAGATAGGATTGAGGCGGCATCTTGGGCTTCGGCGGCGCTTGCGACTCACGGAGATGTGTTTATTAAAGGCGCAACTCAGCCAGAAATGATGACGTTCTTAAACGTGTTCCGCAAAGTTGGCGGCCAATTTGACGTTGCAGATAACGGTATTCGATTCTGGCATCCAGGTGGAGACTTGCATCCAGTTGCTATTGAAACTGACGTTCACCCTGGTTTTATGACAGATTGGCAGCAGCCGCTTGTTGTTGCTTTAACGCAAGCTAAAGGCTTGAGCATTGTGCATGAAACAGTGTATGAGAATCGTTTTGGCTTCACGAAGCCGCTTGTGCAAATGGGCGCAATGATTCAGCTGTATCGCGAGTGCTTAGGTTCGCTTCCTTGCCGATTCCAGCAGCGCAATTACAAGCATTCTGCTGTGATTTTTGGGCCAACGCCTCTTACTGGTCAAGATATTGATGTTCCAGATTTGCGTGGCGGTTTTAGTCATCTTATTGCCGCTCTTACAGCTAAGGGGCCATCTAACGTTAAGGGCATTTCGCTTATTGACCGCGGTTATGCTGACTTTAGAGGCAAGCTCACTGCTCTTGGCGCAGACATTGATTAGTGTGATTAATGCTAGCAACTATAACAACGCAAGCAACGATAGCAATGTGGATAACTTTTCCCTTATTTTTCTAGGGCTTTTATGGCTTTGGTACACATTTTCCATTAAGTCTTTTCTTTGCATGAATTAGTGCATAGAGTTTAGCGCACAGGATTATTATCGGTTTGATTTTATGAAAGTGCGGTAAATATGGTTTGTGTAGGTGGAAAATATCAGCTTTTGGGAAAGCTTGGTTCGGGCGGAACTTCTAGCGTTTATCTTGCTGTAGACAATGTTTTACACAAAAAATGGGCTGTTAAAGAAACGTCTGATGAGCATCTAGATAGTGATAAAAAAGCTTTGATTTTGCAATCGCTTCGAGCAGAAGTCGAGGTTTTGAATCATTGCAATCATCCTTGTATTCCTAGAATCGTTGATTTTTTTGAGGAAAATGGCAGAGCGTACGCAGTTCGCGACTATGTTGAGGGAAGTTCGCTAAAAACGATTATTACGCAAAGCGGAGTTATTGCTCCTAGTCAGGTATGCGCTTTAGGAATCCAGCTATGCGAATTATTGCAATATCTTCACTCGTTAAATCCAGCTGTTGTTTATTGCGACTTAAAGCCTTCTAACGTTATGATTTCTAATGATTCTAGTGTGCATCTAATTGATTTTGGCTCTGCATTAGAGCTTAAAGGCGAAGATGGTGTTTTGGTGCAACCAAGTCGATTTAAGCAAGATGCGCGTTTTGCAACATGTGGATTTGCAGCTCCCGAGCTTTTTGAGCAGGATGCTAAAATCGGCGTTTTTACAGACGTTTATGCGCTTGGAGCAACGTTGTTTTACGCGCTTACGGGTACATGCTATTGCGAGAGTTCCAATCATTCCGATTCCTCTTTAAGTTTTAACAATTCCGATTTTTCTAGTTTTTCTAGTAATCAGACTTTAGATTTTAAGGATTCTAATAAATCTCATCCGCTTACTAACTTCGATTTGAGCTGCGACGATTGCGATAGTGGTGTGCGCTATGTGTTAATGCGCGCATTGGCGCATAATCCAAAGGACCGATACGAAGATTGTGCGGAGTTTTCTCAAGCGTTAAAAGATTGTTTAGAAGATTTAGAATTTG
This sequence comes from Gardnerella sp. c12Ub_1, assembly GCF_055804375.1. Taxonomy (NCBI): domain Bacteria; kingdom Bacillati; phylum Actinomycetota; class Actinomycetes; order Bifidobacteriales; family Bifidobacteriaceae; genus Gardnerella; species Gardnerella sp. c12Ub_1. The sequence goes on from NZ_JANUZC010000001.1 coordinate 1,302,798, forward strand.
GCGAAAAAGTTGAGTCAAATATGGGAGAATCTGGTCTTGTTTTGCGCAATAAAGAACGTGCGAGAGGTGCGCAAACTCGCAAAAAATATGATGCAAGTCGTAGCAGCCATGCTCTCTCGCGATTGCGCGTAGAAAGTGGTAATCAAAATATTGGCAAAAGACACAAGAAAAATGGTGTTAAAAATGGTGTTAAAAATGGCAAGAAAAATATTTTTAAGATTGTTTGTTGCGCCTTAATGGCATTTATTGGATGTATTGTTTTTGCATTTGCTTGTAAATCCGTAATAACAAACGCAAGTAGAGCAAAAGTAAGCGAACTGCGCTCATATGTAAAAAGCGGCAATATCCCTACAAAAAACAAGAACGCTAGCAACATAACAAGCAGTGTACAAGAATATAAAAAGTACATGTCTAAGGCTGCAAAATCAACAGATTCTAAGCAAATTGTTGAATATGTTAACAAAGCTATGTCTTTACAAGTAAAGCTTTTTAATGCAAATGTTCAGCCTATATCCATTCAGCCAGCGTTGCGACTTTTAGTAAACCAGATTGAAGATTTTCGATGGAGTGCAAGCGAAAGAGAAGATTTTACGTCGTTTGTTAATAAGTACAAGTCGGATCTTAAAAAATCCGAAGATTGGTATGAATTATGCTTATCTGTTGGAAAAGCGTATTGGTATTACGGTGTTAAAGATAAAGAAGAATCAAGTAGTGCGAATAGAAAGGAACGTATTGAACAGTCTGCAAAGTGGTTTGAAGAGGCGCTAAAGGGTGTTAAGGCAAAGGATTATGAGTCAGCGTTAATGTATTCCACGCTTGGCAAAGGCTACTTAGATCTTACAAACTATTCACAAGCTAAGCCAAAGCCTAAAGTGCGAGAGTATGCTGGAAAGTTGCGCGCTTTTGTTGAAAATGCAAAGAAAAACGAAAATGAGATTGTAAAAATAGATGCAAGTGAGATTGTGTTTGAGTCCCTGAACTCTTGGAGTGCGCAATTTAAGGCAGATGGCGTAAATCAAGATATTGTTGAAAAGATTTTTGACGATGCGTTGGATTTAGCGCGGTCTTTGAAGTCGCAAAATAAAAACGTTGATAACAGAGTTAAGAGCATAATGAGCCAGGCAGATCCGCTAATCGATTCGATTGAAAACGCATTCGATAACAGCGGTGCTTAGGATTTGCAAAGAAAAAGCCCACTGCGGTGGAATGAATGCAGTGGGCTTAGTGGAGCTAATGGTAATCGAAACCACGACCTCTTCGATGCGAACGAAGCGCTCTACCAACTGAGCTATAGCCCCAATGTTTTACACAACTCTGCACACTGTACTACAAAATGCGTAAAAGTACAACGCTAGAAGTGATGGAGTGTTGTAAAACACGATTAATTTTGCTTAAGTTATTTTGCTTAAGTTATTTTGTTAAGCTAATTCTGGTGCGCTTCGTTTTCTAAGCGTTTTTTGGCTTTGTTGGCAGCGTGAGCTTTGTAAAGCCCAATAAAAGTTGGAACAAGAGAAATAAGCAAAATCGCCACTATAACAAGCTCAAAATTCTTTTGAACAAAAGGAATATTGCCAAAGAAGTAGCCGAGAAGAGTAAAAAGCGATGACCACACTATTCCGCCAAGAACAGAAAAAGGAGTAAAACGAGTCCAGCGCATGCCAGAAATGCCAGAAATAAATGGCATAAATGTGCGTATAAATGGGAAGAATCTGCCTAAGAACACGGCAATTGGTCCCCACTTATCAATCATTTGCTCTGTTTTAGCAATGCGTTCTGGTGTTAAGGCCTTAACTTTGCCTGATTCAACGATTCGCCTGCCAAAAAAGTGGCCAATAAAGTAGTTGCATTGGTCACCAATAATGGGCGCAATCCAAACAACGGCGAGCAAAATCGCAAGTGGAAGCGAGCTTTTACCTGTTTGTGCATCTGGTGCTGCAAAGAATCCAGCAGCAAAAAGCAAGGAATCGCCAGGCAAGAATGGGAAGAACACAACGCCTGTTTCAATAAAGATGATTAGAAAAATCAATCCTAGTGCGGGTGCAGTTCCCATAGCAATCCAGCCAGCTATAGCAGAGCGCGGATCTTTAAGAAGGTTAAGAATAAAATGAATAAAACCCATGTGTGTACCTAAATCTGTTTGTGATTGCGCATTTTGTTGCAATCGCGTGGAGTATCATTATATTGCACGCTTTAGATAGGGGAATGTGGCTGGTAAGGTATTCACTAAGATTTGCCGTTACTAGATTTGTTGTAACAAATTTAATCTAGTCTAATCAGCACTAAGAGTTTAGCACGTTAAAGGAGAGTGCAAGAGATGGATCAGCGTAAAGCAAACGCTAATGCTGCTAATGCTAACGCAGATGAAACCCTTGAGTCGCCTGGCGAATTGGAGTCGGAGCTTTCTATAGCAGATATCTCCAAGCGCCACTCAAATCCTAAGCGTTGGGTGCTTTATTTTGCGATTCTTCTTGTAGCGGTTGTTGTTCCTTATTGGGCAGGTAGAACTTTGGCAGTTCAACACACTGCTTGGGTTGTTAAGAATTTTTCTGGATTATCTGCGCAGGGAGTTGTGTTTATTGCTTGGGTTACAACAGTTGCAACCGCTACAGCTTTGGCAATGGCGCTAATTGAGTCTAGTAGATGGCTTTGGCGATTCTTGCTTGTTGTTTTTCTAACGATTGAACAATTTATTAGCGGATTATGCTTGTTGCGCTTAAGTTTTTGGTATTCAACATACGTTGTTTATGGGTCAGCAAGTGGACTTGCAAATGCTGCAAATCTTGGAATAATCTCTGCTGGATTTGGCGTTGCTGTTTATGCGATTTTATTTGTTGGATTGCTTGTAATGGTTCCTAAAAAGTCGCGATTAAACGTTTTGACTTGCAGCTGGGCTTCGTTAATAATGTTTTACGCTATTGAAGTTCTTGCGATTCTTGTTGTGATTTTTGGTGGATTTATTACTGCTATGTAGGCTTTATAAGCTTGTTTGGGCATAGTTGTAACATTGAAACTCGGCGTGTAACGCCCGCGGATTTGCAAGCGCTGTATTAAAGGATGCGGCACCGCGCAGTAACTACATAAGGAGGACGCCGTGGCATTAACGGCTGAAGATAAGAAGAACATTATCAACGAATACGCAACGCACGAGGGTGACACGGGTTCCCCAGAGGTTCAGGTTGCTTTGCTCAGCAAGCGCATCTCCGACCTTACCGATCACTTGAAGGAACACAAGCATGATCACCACTCTCGTCGTGGTATGATGCTCATGATTGGTGACCGTCGTCGTCTTCTTGATTACTTGAAGCGCGTAGACATTAATCGCTATCGTTCTTTGATTGATCGACTCGGATTGCGTCGATAAGTCTTTTTGCCCGAGCGTAAGCTCGGGCTTTTGTATTTATGCATCTGTATTTATGCGTATTGTTTATGCAATTCTAGTGAATTTAGTGTGTTTGAAGTAGAATTAAAAAGCTTGATTAAATGGCTGAATTTGAGGTTTGAAGATTTAAGTTTGAAGATTTAAGATTAACGATTTAGATTCTAAGCTAAATAATTTAAGAATAATTGATTTAAGGTTAAATGATTTAGTATTTAAGCGATTTAAGATTTAAGATTTAAGCGATTTAGTTTTAGCAAGTTCTTAAGTTTGCAGGATTTATAACTGAAGAATAAAGCATAATTGAATATGGATGATTGAAGTAACCGAAACAAAAAACTACGAAATGTTGGTTATGCATTTTGCAAAGATTCGCGCGGATGTTAGGTAAAGGTAACAAAAAAGCGAGTCTGCCAATGACGACGCATGTTGGTTGATTAGGTAAGTTAAGAAAAGGAGGAACCCGTGGAGGGTCCCGAAATTAAGGCTGTAGAAGCCGTTATTGATAATGGTTCATTTGGAAAGCGTACGCTACGCTTTGAAACTGGTCGCCTCGCTCAGCAGGCTGACGGTGCTGTTGCCGCATACTTGGATGATGATTCCATGATTTTGTCGACGACGACTGCAGGATCTAGTCCAAAAGAAAACTACGATTTCTTCCCACTGACTGTGGATGTGGAAGAAAAAATGTACGCTGCTGGTAAGATTCCAGGATCTTTCTTCCGCAGAGAAGGACGCCCGTCAAATGAGGCAACGCTTGCGTGCCGTATTATTGACCGCCCATTGCGCCCGCTTTTCCCACACACTTTGCGTAACGAAGTGCAAGTTGTAGAAACGATTTTGGCAATTAATCCAGATGATGCTTACGACGTTATTGCTTTGAACGCTGCATCTGCTTCTACTATGATTTCTGGTTTGCCATTTGAAGGTCCAGTTTCTGGTGTGCGTTTGGCTTTGATTGATGGCCAGTGGGTTGCATTCCCTCGTTGGAGTGAGCGTGAGCGTGCTGTATTTGAGATTGTTGTTGCTGGTCGCGTTATTGAAAATGGCGATGTTGCGATTGCAATGATTGAAGCTGGCGCTGGTAAGAATGCTTGGAATTTGATTTATAATGAGGGTCAAATTAAGCCAGATGAGGAAGTTGTAGCTGGAGGCTTAGAAGCCGCAAAGCCGTTCATTAAGGTTATTTGCGAAGCGCAAAATGAGTTGAAGCGAATTGCGTCTAAGGAAACCAAGGAATTCCAGCTGTTCCCAGAGTATACGGATGAGCTTTATGCAAGAATCGATGAGATTGCTCATGCTGATTTGAACGAGGCTCTTTCTATTGCAGAAAAGCTTCCACGCCAAGACCGCATTGCGGAAATTAAAGAAGGCGTGCGCGAGGCGATTGCGCAAGAGTTTACTGATATGGACGAAGCCGAGAAAGAAAAGGAACTCGGCAATGCGTTCAAGGAGTTGCAGCGCCAGATTGTTCGTCGTCGTATTTTGACGGAAGATTACCGTATTGACGGCCGCGGCTTGCGCGATATTCGTACGCTTAGTGCAGAAGTTGATATTGTTCCTCGCGTTCATGGTTCTGCGCTCTTCCAGCGCGGCGAAACCCAGATTTTGGGCGTAACTACTTTGAACATGCTTAAGATGGAGCAGCAAGTGGATGCGCTTTCTGGCCCACAAACCAAGCGCTACATGCACAACTACGAGATGCCTCCATACTCCACTGGCGAAACGGGTCGCGTTGGTTCTCCAAAGCGCCGCGAGATTGGTCATGGTGCTTTGGCAGAGAAGGCTTTGGTGCCAGTTTTGCCAAGTCGCGAAGAGTTCCCATATGCTATTCGTCAAGTATCGGAAGCTATTGGTTCCAACGGTTCTACGTCTATGGGCTCCGTGTGCGCTTCTACGCTTTCTTTGCTCGCTGCTGGCGTTCCTTTGAAGGCTCCAGTTGCTGGCATTGCTATGGGCTTGGTTTCCGGAGACGTTGATGGCAAGCACATCTTTAAGACTTTGACCGATATTCTTGGCGCAGAAGATGCGTTTGGAGATATGGACTTTAAGGTTGCTGGTACGTCTGAATTTATTACTGCTTTGCAGCTTGATACTAAGCTTGATGGCATTCCAGCAGACATTTTGGCTGCTGCTTTGCAACAGGCTCACGAGGCGCGCACGACTATTCTTGAAGTGATTAACGAGTGCATTGATTGCCCAGCAGATATGAGCCCATTTGCTCCACGCATTATTACAACTACGATTCCGGTAGATAAGATTGGTGAAGTGATTGGCCCTAAGGGCAAGATGATTAACCAGATTCAAGAAGAAACTGGTGCAGAGATTGCTATTGAAGATGATGGTACTGTGTACATCTCTTCCGAAGGCGGCGAAGCTGCTCAGAAGGCAAAGGAAATCATCGATTCTATTGCAAATCCGCGCATTCCAAAGGCTGGTGAGACTTTTACTGGCAAGGTTGTTAAGACTACGAGCTTTGGTGCTTTCGTAAACTTGACTCCTGGAAGCGACGGCTTGTTGCATATTTCCCAGATTCGTAATCTTGCTAACGGTGAGCGCATTGACACTGTTGAAGATGTGCTTAAAGAGGGAGATACCGTAGAAGTAATCGTGCAAAGCGTAGATGAGCGCGGTAAGATTTCTTTGGCAATTCCAGGTTTTGAAAATCAAGAGTCTTCGGCGCCAGCGCCTCGTGAAAATCGTGGTCGTGGATCTCGCGAAGATCGTGAAGATAGGGATGATCGCAGAAGTGACCGTAGGCGTGCTCCACGCGACGATAGGGATGATAGAGGAGATAGAGGAGATAGGGACGAGCGTCCTCGCCGCCGTAGCGTTCGCGATGATCGCGATTCGCGCTATGACGATAGGGAAAATCGTTCTGATCGTTCCAGCCGTTACGATGAACGCTCTTCTAGAAGGGATGATCGCAGAAGCGATCGCTACGATAACAACGATTATGACGAGCGTCCTCGCCGCCGTAGCGTTCGCGACGATCGCTATGACGACCGAGATGATAGCTCAAGCGAGCGCGCAGAGCGTTCCGATCGTTCCGACGACCGCGCAGAGCGTCCTCGTCGCGGATCGGATCGCAGAGTGAGCGACCGCAATTTGCGCTACGCTGCAGACGACGATCACTACGATGAGTACCGCGCTGCTCGCGAGGAGCGCTCTGAGCGCCCTCGTCGCAGAATCCGCCGCGATTTTGACCCATTTGACGAGGATTAATCGCAAGATAAAGACGCAAGCGCATAAGCGCCTAGTCATATAAAATAAAAAATCTAAATGCCTTCAAGTTGCTTTTTGCGCTTGGGGGCATTTTGAAACATTTGAAGTATTTGAACAGGAGCAAAATGGCCATGAATCGCACTATAGGATCGTTTAACACTACAGCTATCGGCTTTGGTGAGATGCCATTAACGATTGAAAACAATCTTGGACACAGTATGGGCATTGAAACAATCCATGCGGCTCTAAACGCTGGATGCACGCATATAGATACGGCATGGGCGTATTATTGCTCGGGCGGCGAGGAGCAAACTGGCGAAAAGCTTGTGCGCGAGGCATTGGATAGCTGGAATGGAGACAAGTCTTCGATTCTTGTTGCAACAAAAGTCGGTCACTTCCGCAACTTTACAGATGGCAAGCCAACGTGGGGTAAAGATGGAAAGCCAGAGCATTTAATTGCGCACGCTAAAGAGTCTGCAATGGCTCTTGGCGTAGATACGATTGATTTGCTTTACTTCCACAGGCCAGATCCAGAAGTTCCATACAACGAGTCGATTGAAGCAATGCAACAGCTGCTTGATGAGGGAGTCGCGCGAGAAATCGGCATTTCTAACGCATCTGTTGAGCAGATTGACATTGCGCGTGAGATTTTGGGAGAAAATCTTGTTGCTGTTCAAAATCAGTATTCTCCAGTGCATCTAGAAAACGAAGACACGTTGCAATATTGCAAGAAGCTTGGAATTGCGTTTGTTTGCTGGAGTCCGCTTGGAGGGTTCCGTCACCCGTACGACGAGCATCTTTTTGACCCATTCCGCAAAGTTGCAAATGATCACAACGTTAGCTATCAACAGGTTGTTTTGGCTTGGGAGCTTGCTAAGGGAAACAATGTTTTTGTTATTCCAGGCGCGCATAGGCCAGCTACGATTTTAGATAGCTTAAAGGCTGCAGATTTGCAATTAAGCGATGAAGAATTAGCTTATTTGGGTTAGTTTAATTTTGATTAACTTTTACATAAAATAAGTTGTTACATCAAATAAGACAAAACGAATAAGACAAAACGAATAAGACAAAACGAATAAGACAAAACGAATAAGACAAAACGAATAAGACAAAACGAAAGCGAATAATATGCAAGAAACTAGCGTAGCAGGAATGCCACTTGCGCATGAAGACGAAGATGGCTTGCCAATTCCAGTGACAATTCCAGTGCCACTTGGAGCACGCGCTCATGCTGTTTTTACAACGCGATTAGGTGGAATTTCCGAAGGTGCGTTTGCTTCGCTTAATTTAGGAGGCAAAGCTGGCGATGATGCTAAATCTGTGTTTAGCAACCGTTGCGCTTTGCAACGCGCGCTTAAATCTGACTTGTGCCTTGTTAGCCAAGTTCACGGAAATAGTGTTTTTGATGCAGATTCAATAGTTGATTCGTGGAATACTCCGTATGGATTTGATGCTACAGGTTTTGCAGATTCACACGCTAAAATCGAAGCGGACGCGCAAGTTTCAACTGCTTGCTCGCTTGCTTTAGGAATGTTTGCTGCAGATTGCTTGCCAGTTTTGCTTGCAGATAGTGAATCTGGCGTAATTGCTGCAGCGCATTGTGGCAGAAAAGGCTTAATGGCTGGCGTGCTTGATTCTGTTATTGAAGCAATGTGCGAAAAGGGAGCCGAACGCTCGAATATAACAGCTGTTTTAGGGCCATGCATTTGTGGTGATTGCTACGAAGTTGGCGAAGAAATCGCGCGCGACTTTGAACGCCGATACCCACAAACTGTAACGCAAACGCGTTTTGGTGGACTTGGAATTGATATTGCAGAAGCTGCTCGCATTGATTTAGCGCTTGCAGGAGTTGCAAACATTGTCGACGCTTTGCCGCGTGTTACTGCTGCCACACAATATTTGGCTAAAGATGAAGAGTTGCAAACGATTTGTAAGGTAGACGGCGAAGGCGAAGCGCTGGAAAGTCGCCTTAAGGCGTTGCAAAACCCAATGTGTACGCTGGAAAATCCATTATGGTATTCTCACAGGCGCGCTGGTCTTGCAGGAAAATCTCACGAAGGACGATTGCTTGCGCTTGTAGTTAAAGACAAGTAAAAGCTATTGTTAGAAAGCTATAGAAAGCTATTGTTATGAATCAAATTAACGTAGTGATTTCTGGGTTTGGGCCATACGAGGATTTAAGCATAAATCCTTCGCACGAAGTGCCGCTAGTTCTTGAACACGCCAAAAATGGCGATTTGCTTGCGGATTTTGATCTTCCAGAAGATGTTAGCGTAAAAATCACGTCTGTAATGTTGCCAATCAGCTTTGCAAATGCTTGGCCGCATCTTTTAGAAACGATTAACGCGCAAGACGCGGATATTGTAATTGCAACAGGCGTAAAGCACGCGGCTCGTGGAGTGCAACTAGAACGATGCGCTACAAACATAATGGATGCAAATAAGCCAGACGTAGATAACCACACTCCTCAAAGCGTATCAATCGTTGAAAATGGGCCTGCTGCGTACTGGACTAGGCTGCCGCTAAGAATGATTCTAAACGATTTTGCTCATAGTGGGATTGCGTCTACGCTAAGCTCGGATGCAGGAACATATGTTTGCAATTCGCTGTTTTATAGATTGCTAGATTGGGCGTCGAATAATTCTAAAAAGCGCATAATCGCAGGGTTTGTAAGTTTTCCGCCAGTGGTTGCGTTGCATGATGCACGCCACGGGCTGCCATTAGACGCGCAAATAAAAGCTGGAAAAAGCATAATTTGCGAAGCTGTAAATTACTATATGAAACCTTCGTCTTCGGGAATATTGCTCAAGTAATTCGCGCGACACGCTCGAGTGTTTTAGCAACTAAAGTGATAGCGTTATTGCTGATGGAGTGTGCACGATAAGTAGAGTCGTGCGGGGGTTTGTGAAAGGAATAAACATGGTGCCAGATCGTTTCCCAACTGCTTTGCGAGGGTACGACAAAGATAAAGTCAACGAAGCCTTTACCAACTATGAGCGCACAATATCGCGGTTGCGTGAACAAGTGCGATCTAGTGACGAGTCAATTTTGCAATTGCAAGCACAATTGCAAGAAGAAAAAAATAATGTAAAACGTGCAAAAAGCGGAAATACTTTTGCATCTTTGGGCGCAAATGCGCAACAATTACTTGCTTCGGCAGAGCAAACTAGTGCGCAATTAATTGAGCGTGCAAAGCAAGACGCTGCGTCTATTAAAAAGACGGCTCAAGCTCAGGCAGGAACTTTACTGAATAATGCAAAATTAGACGCGGAACATTTGCTTCAAGAAGCGCAAACTAAGGCAGATACGCTGCTTTCTACGGCAAGCAATAAGGCAAATCAGATGACAAGCGCTGCGAAAGAGGATTCAGAGCGTTTGCGCGAAACAACGAGTAAAGATGTTAATGCACAAAAAGATGCTGCAACGCTAGAAATCAACAATGCGCGTGAAGAGCACACGAAGCGAATGGCATCCGAAAAATCCGAGCAAGAACGCGCAATTGCACAGCTAAAGGCGGATGCAGCGCAAAAAATCGCGGAACAAAGGTCGGCTGCAAACGCGGAAATCGCACATGCTAAAGCAGAAACGAATGATCAAATTGAATCGGCTTTAGCAGAAGCAAATAAGAAGCTTGCAGATATGCAAGAGCGCGCAACAAAGATGATGGCGGATGCTCAGCGCAAGGCTGGAGAAATCACGGATGCTGCAGCTGCAAAAGCCCAAGAGATTGCAGACGAAGCGCAAGTTGAGCGCACGCGTACTCTTAGCCAAGTTAGTGCAGAAGTTGAGCAAATTAGAAACGATATTGCCGCTCAGCAAGAAGAGGCCACAAAAAAGGTGAACGAGCTTATTTCTGGTCTAAAAGAGCGTGAGCGTGCTGCGCAAGAAGAGGCGGATGCGCTTGTTGCGCGAGCGAAAACAGTGCATCAAGATGCGGATGATTATGCTGCTCAAGCGCATAAGGATGCGGATGCTCAGGCTGCGCAAATCGTTCGCAAAGCTATGCAAGATGCTACGGCTCAGGTGGAAGAGCGTAGGGCTGCGGCTCAGAAGGAGCTGGACGGCATGACGGCGCGCTTAACGCAGTTGCAGCATAGGGAAGCGCAAATCACGCAGCGCGTTACTGAGCTTAGGTCGCTTTTTGCAAACGCGTTCTCGGGATTTGACTTTGGAGATGCTGCTTCTGGACAGGGGCATTCTGGCGATTCTGCAGGTGATGTTGCTTCGGAGCGTAGAGATGCGGATGCTCAAAAGCAGGCTAGAAAAGATGCACAAGCTCAAGTTGAAGAGGCAATTGCGCAGGAGTCGTGAGTTCAAGAGTCGTGAATTTCTGGCGTAGATGCGCGCGGCGTGATTTGGATGCGTGATTTGCGCGGAAAAATCGCAAGCAGACGCAAGATTTGCGAAAAAAGCTAAAATAAACTATAAAAAATAAACATAAAACAAGAAAAACAAGAAAGGTTATACAGTGACTGAGATCTGTGAATTAAGTGCCGAAGCTTTGCAAGGTTTGCGTGACGATTTTGACGCAAATCCATTGAATCGTTTGGCAATGAACGGCGTTACGGCTGCAGGAATCGAAAAAGTGGCGCGAAATTACGACCGCGCTCGCTTGCTGCAGCGCCGATTCTCAACGGTTGTGGATAATGGCGACGCAAGGCATCAAGATCATTCTGGTCGCTGCTGGCTATTTAGCTCTTTGAATGTTGCGCGATTTGTTGCTAAAAAATCGCTTAAAGTTAAAGATTTTGAGTTTTCGCAAAATTACGCAATGTACTTCGACAAGCTTGAGCGAATCAACTACTTCTTAAAGGATGTTGCGGCTCTTGTTCGCTCTGGAGAGCCTTCCGATTCTCGTTTATTGCAGCATTTGCTCAGTGACGTTATGGGTGACGGCGGTCAGTGGACTATGGCTATGAACGTCTACAAGAAGTATGGTGCTGTTCCTAAGGATTTGTATCCAGAAACCGAGTCTTCTAAAGACACTGGCGATATGAATACTCAGCTTAAAAAGCTTTTGCACACGGCTGTGGCTCATATGTATGCCAACGCTGCCGACATTGACAATATTATTGAGACGACTATGGCTGCGGGTCATAGGATTCTTACAATCCACTTGGGTGAGCCGCCAAAGAGCTTCGATTGGGAGTGGACAGACGAGGACGGAAAGTTCCATCGCGATGGCGAAATTACGCCAGTTGAGTTTTGGAAGAAGTACGTTACTGCTGGTTTGGAAGACTATGTTTGCTTGGTGGACGATCCACGTGCGGAGCATCCAAAGGGCAAGAAGATTGCGATTGAGCATTTGGGCAATGTTGCTGGCGGAGATGCTACGGAATATTTGAACGTGCCAAACCAGTTTATGAAGGATTGCGTGCGTAAGATTCTTGTTGAGCAGGGTATTCCAGTTTGGTTTGGTGCGGATTGCCACCCTATGATGGATCGAGATAATGGCGCGTGGGCTACGGATTTGTTTGAGTACGATCGCGTTTATGGCGTTGATTTTGATTTGAACAAGGAGCAGCGAGTGCGTTTTGCTGATTCGGCTATGAATCATGCTATGGCGTTTGCTGGAGTTGATGTTGCGGATGACGGCACGACTACTCGCCGCTGGCGTGTTGAGAACTCTTGGGGGCCAGAGATTGCCGACAAGGGTTACTTTACTATGAGCGACGATTGGTTTACTGAGTACGTGTACGAGGTTGCTGTGCCTAAGGCTCTTTTGCCAGAAGAATATAAGAAAGCACTAGAAGAACCAGCAATTGTTTTACCGGCGTGGGACCCAATGGGCGCGCTCGCCTAGGCTAATTTCACTAGGAAATTAGCCTACTCGAGCGCGCCCGAGCTTGCTCAGGTTGAAAGTCCAGTGGACTTTCAACGCAAGCGAGGACATTCGCGCGCGTAGACCGCGCGAATGCAGTGGCTTAGCTTAAGCGCATTGGGCGCTTAAGCTACTCCAAAGCGCCCGAGCCGCTTAAGGCAGAAGCATTGCTTCTGCGCACGCGCTTTGACTGATGACTTTGCGAAGTACCCCTATAAAGCATTGCAATTGCTTCTGCGCTGCGAAGACGTTAGCGCGCTTAGACCGCGCTAACGACAGGATCTGCCTTTTTCGCTTAGAGCGTAACGCACAAAGGCAGGTCGGAGCGACTACATAAACTTGTAGTGCTTTTGTAATTACGTCAAACGCTTCCACATTTAGCGCAGCTTATTTTATAGGATGGTGACAAATGGAATCTACGCCTGATCAGCGCATTTCAAGCGCAGTCAAGCAAGCTGTTGAAAACGGCATGAATCCGCTTGACTCGTCTAAATTCGAGCGCTGGGAAGACCAGGTTGGCGTAGATCGCATAATCAACCGTCGCGTGTTGGAGTTGGAGCCGCTTCCCACTCCTGCTCAAGTTCTTGGCGAGTTGCCACTTTCTCCGTATGCGCAAGATATTGTTGCCGAGTCACGCGATGAGATTCGCGGATGCCTTAACGGAGACGACGACCGCTTGCTTGTAATCGTTGGACCTTGCTCGGTTCACGACCCCGCTGCGGCTCTTGACTACGCGTCTCGTTTGGCTGATTTGCGCGCAAAGCTCGAAGGCGAGCTTTTGATTGTTATGCGCGTTTACTTTGAAAAGCCGCGCACAACAGTTGGCTGGAAGGGCTTGATTAACGACCCAGATATTGACGGCACGCACGATATTCACAAGGGTTTGCTTTTGGCGCGTCGCACGCTTCTTGGCGTTTTGGACGCTGGTTTGGCTGCAGCAACCGAGTTTTTGGAGCCGACTAGCCCGCAGTTTATTGCGGATGCGGTTAGCTGGGGGGCGATTGGCGCGCGCAACACGGAATCGCAGATTCACCGCCAGCTTGCTAGTGGTCTTTCTATGCCAGTTGGATTTAAGAACGCTACAGATGGCTCTGTTACTGCCGCCGTCAATGGCTGCCTAGCTGCTAGCCAGCATCACACTTTCTTTGGAATTGACCATCTTGGACGCGCTTGCGCTGTACAAACGCTTGGAAACCCTGATTGTCATGTTGTTTTGCGCGGCTCTAGCAAGGGGCCAAACTACGATGCATCTTCTGTTGCAGCTGCCGTTGCTTCAGTTCGATTGAGGCTTGGAGCGAATTGCGTAGCGTCTAATGGCGTTGTAATCGACTGCTCGCACGGGAATTCTGGCAAAGATGAACATCGCCAGATTCAAGTTGTGCAAGATATTGCGGATCGTTTTGCGCACGGCGAAAAGGGCATTAAAGGCGTTATGATGGAAAGCTTCTTGCAAGGCGGAAACCAAGATCCTGCACCTTTGAGCGAGCTTGAATACGGAAAGTCGATTACGGATCGATGCATTTCTTGGGAAGATACTGCGCGATTGCTTAACACTCTTGCACAGTCTGTTTCTTCTCACAGACTTAAGTCTTGATTTTGCCGATTTTGTTGCTTTAATCGGCGTGTCGAGCTACAAAAAGCGGAAAATTGTTCACGCGCTTAGACCGCGCTAACGGCGCGACACGCCGTGTTTTTTTTTAGTTACAAACTATTACAATAAATCCTCAAATAGTCAGCATTTTTGAACAAAGGAGTGCAAAATGTGTGAATCGCCAGCCACAAATCGCAACAGTCTTCCTAAAGATAAAGATGGCGCTTTAAGCCGCGCTCTTCCAATTGCACGATATGCGATTTTTGCGCTTTTGCTTGCTGGCGCATTTCTTCTGGCGTTTGCGTGGTATCGCGGCACTCACAGCAAAGGCTACACAGTTGTTGCCTGTTCCGCACTATGGTTTAGCGTTATTGTTCCGTTTATTACGTTGATTGTGCTTTGCGTTTTTGTGCGCGGATGGCGTCTTGTTGTTGGCTCTACGATTTGCGTTTTGCTAATAGCGTCTTTCTTTGGGTTTATTGCGCTTCAAAATCAAATCATGGAGTTTTTGAATGTTCCAGCTACAAATCCTTGGTTTGAATTCACGTGCAGTGCTTTGCTAAAAATTGCAACCGCGTCTTTTGTTATTATGTGTTGTGTAAGCGTATTTTTGATTAGACGCAATGCAACGCGCGAGATTAAATACAACGCGCGTGATTAAATGCAACACATAAGATTAAGACTAAAGGATGATTTGACGAATGCCTAAGTTTACAAAAATTGCCATTATTGGCGCTATGGAAGAAGAAGTTGTGCACATTGCCGCTTCTCTTAGCAATGTTAAGCATAATAAGGCAGCCAGCTTAGATGTATCTTGTGGCGTGCTTGAATGCGAAGATGGCGGAAAAATCGAAGTGGCTGCAACGGTTGGCGGAATGGGACTTGTAAATGCCGCTGCAACTGCACAGTATTTAATTGATACGTACAAGCCGCAGGCCGTAATCTTTTCGGGAATTGCGGGAAATCTTAATAAAAATTTGCATACAAATGATGTTGTTCTTGGAAAAACATTAAGATATTTAGACACCGACATGCGCATGATTAATCAGTGGAAGCCGTTTACAAACGAATATCATTCAGATGATTATCTTCTTAAAACTGCAGACAGCGTTTTAACAAAGATGGGCATTAACCACATTTTGGGAACAATCGCATCTGGCGGATATTTTGTAGACACGCCCGAAAAAGTGGCGGAAGTTATTGAGGCGACTCAAGCGGATGCTGTAGAAATGGAAGGCGCTGCGATTCTTCACGTTGCTGCAAGAAACGACGTTCCAGCGCTAGTTGTGCGCGCAATGAGCGACAATGCAGACACAAAATACGAGGAGTTTCACACTTTCGACATATCCGAATACGCGGATACTGCTGCAAAAATGACGGTAAATATTGTTAGGAATTTGTAGAGTTCAACACGCCGATGTGGTCGCCGACGCGCAGCATCGCCAAACAAAAGGCGAGTAGCGCTAAATGCCGCCATTTTCTGAGTGCAATCAGATTTTGGCGGCAAGGTTTTTACCCCCCTCTTAATATTGGCATCGTTAATAGAAGAAAAAGGTAATAAGAAATAAAAGATGCCAGTTTTGAACATTAGTTTAATTAATTTAAGAGGAAAATTTGCAGTAGGTTATACGAGAAACGCAGATTGGCTGGCATAATGGCAATTCTTCTTGAAAGGAATGAAGAATATGCGTAAAAATGCAGTAAAAAATGCAGTAAAAAATAATGCAGTAGAAAATCGATCAATCAAATTAAACACAAAGTGGAATATGCGCGCGATTGCAGCAGGATTGTTAGCATCAGCAACTTTAGTAAGCTTTGCGGCTTGTGGCGACAATATTCCTGCAAGCAGTTCGCAACCGTCCGCAAATTCTTCCGCAAAAATCGTAGGAAACTTCCAAGGCTCGGGTGCGTCTTCCCAGCAGGTTGCTGTAGAAGCGTGGATTGCAGGATTCCAATCCAAAAATCCTGGCGCAAAAATAGCATATAATCCAACTGGCTCAGGCGCAGGAGTTACAACATTTATGACGGGTGCAACAGCTTGGGCTGGATCCGATAAATCGCTAAGCGGCGACGAAGTTGAAAAATCAAAGTCGGTTTGTGCTAATGGCACTACGGCTTTCGACGTTCCAGTATACGTTTCTCCAATCGCAGTAATCTTTAATCTAAAAGGCGTTTCGGATGCTGGAAAACACATAAATATGGACGCTTCTACAATCGCAAAAATCTTCGACGGCAAGATTACGCGTTGGAATGATGATGCTATTAAATCGCAAAATCCAAAGCTAAAGCTTCCAGATAAGCCGATTACAGTTGTTCACAGGTCCGATAAGTCTGGCACAACGCAGAACTTCTTAAGCTACATAAAAGATGTTGCTCCAAGCGATTGGGCGTACGATCTTAGCGAAAATTGGCCAAATAGCGTAGGCCAGGGCGCAAAAGGCACGTCTGGCGTTGTTTCCACAATTCGCATGGCAGACGGAGCGATTGGATACGCGGACTTCTCGCAAGTTGGAAAGCTTGGAACTGTTGCAGTAAAAGTGGGAGATTCTTACAACCAGATTAGCCCAGAAGGTGGCTCTATAACCGTTAACGATTCAAAGGTTGACGAAGATGCTGCAGCAAAATCAAAGCACCGCGTTGTTGTTAAAATAAACCACAAAACAGAAGAAAAAGGTGCTTATCCGATTGTGCTAGTTTCTTACGATATTGTGTGCGGTGCTTACAAAGATGCTGCAACAGCGCGATTCGCAAAGTCGTGGCTTAGCTACGTTACTAGCAAAGATGGTCAGGCTGCGGCTCAAGGTGCTGCTGGAACTGCGCCTTTGCCAGAAAAGCTTATGGGCAGGATTAACAAGTCGATTCAGTCGATTCAGTCGATTGGCAAGTAAAAATAGCATTTTGCAAAGATTTTAGAGTAGTCAATATATTGCTGCTGATAGCATTTATATAATGACTACAAAAGGAGCATGAGTGAGTTCTAAACAAAGAACTGAAATCAGTAAGGACGCGAACAAAAGCGGCCATTTTGCCGACCGCGTGTTCAAAAACGTGGCTCTTTTATGCGGATTGCTGATTTTAATGGTGCTTACAGCTGTGGCGCTGTTCTTGCTGTTTCAAGCGTGGCCGATTCTAGGCGCAAACAAAAGCCAAGTAAGTCAAGTATTTTTGGACTTTACTGGCGGCAAAGCGCACGATTTTCTTAGCTACGTAGCTCCGATGGTTTTTGGAACTGTTCTTATGTCTGCGCTCGCTCTGCTCTTTGCATTCTTTGTTTCGATTGGAATCGCGCTGTTTATAAGCCACTATGCTCCGCAAAAAATCGTGCCACTTTTAAGCGGTGTTGTTGATTTGCTTGCTGCAATTCCGTCCGTAATCTACGGTCTTTGGGGCGGATTGGTGCTCGTGCCATCTATATACCCGTTCTGGAAGTTTATTTCGCACATCTTTGGCTGGATTCCGCTTTTTGCAGGCCCTGCGGCAAGTCCTTCGCGTAGCGCTGCAACCGTTAGTATTGTTCTTGCTGTTATGATTTTGCCGATTATAACTTCTATGGCGCGAGACATTTTCCAGCAAGCTCCGCGATTGCAACAAGAAGGCGCACTTGCGCTTGGTGCCACAAAGTGGGAGATGATAAAGCTAGCGGTTTTGCCGTTTGCAAAGTCGGGAATTGTTTCCGCATCTATGCTTGGTCTTGGTCGCGCTTTGGGCGAAACAATGGCAGTTCTTATGATTTTGTCTCCAGGATTCACCTTTAAATTCAACATTTTGCAAGCTTCGCAAAACCAAACAATTGCAGCAAACATAGCAGCGCAATACCCAGAAGCCAACGGATTGGGCGTTAGTGCGCTTATTGCTACAGGTTTGGTGCTGTTTGTTATTTCATTCGCTGTAAACCTTATTGCTCGCAAAATCACGGGAAAGGCGAGTGCATGATGCAAAATTCGCAATCATTACAAGCTGGGGTTGTTGAGGTTAATCAGACTATTGAAGATAGCTGTGAATCCCCAAAAATCGACTTTAACAAGTTCCGCCCAACGCGCTCTAGAATCGCAAGTCGCAAGCGAAAAGACGCGTTTATGCGCGTTCTAATCTTCCTGTCTTTTATAGTTGCACTAATTCCGCTTCTTTCTTTGCTTTTAACGACTATTGTAAATGGCATTAAGCGATTAAACCTTGACTTTTTAACGCATAATATGACTTATGTTGTTGGCGGCGCTGCTACTGGTACGGGCGGCTACGGTGGTATTTTGCACGCCATTATTGGAACGTTGGAGATTACGCTTGGAGCAATGGCAATTTCGATTCCGATTGGAATTATGTGCTCCGTGTATTTGATTGAGTACGCGCGAGGCAGCCGCTTAGCTAGGGTGATTAATCTTGTTGTAGACGTTATGAGCGGAATTCCTTCGATTGTGGCTGGCTTGTTTGCGTTTTCTAGCTTTACGATTTTTGTAGGACCTGGAACAATCAATGGTTTTGAAGGGTCGGTTGCGCTTTCGCTGCTTATGCTGCCAACTGTTGTTAAGTCATGTCAAGAAATGTTAAAAATTGTGCCGAACGATCTGCGTGAAGCGGCGCTTGCTCTAGGCGTTACAAAGCAGCGCATGATTACAAAAATCGTATTGCGAACCGCGTTGCCTGGCATTGTTTCTGGCTGTATTCTTGCGGTTGCGCGCGTGGTTGGAGAGACGGCTCCGCTTTTAATGGCAGCTGGGTTTATTGCATCCACGAATTTCAATCTTTTTGACGGGCAAATGACTACTTTGCCAGTGTACGTTTACCAGGAATATTCCAAGCTTTCGGCGAATTGCCCAGCTAACGCGCTATCTTCGTGCGTTACTACGATTCCGATGGAGCGCGCGTGGGCGGCGGCGCTTGCTTTGATTGTGGTTGTTTTGCTGCTGAATATTATTGGGCGAGTTGTAGCGCGCGTGTTCTCAGTAAAGGCGAAATAGAGCGAAGTAAATCAAGGTAAATCAAAGTAAAGCGAAGTAATGCAAAGTAAAGCGAAGGATTTTAGAAAGTGAGGCGCAAATGGGTCAGCGCATTGATGTTAAGCATTTGAACATTTACTATGGTGATTTTCTAGCAGTAGAAGACGTTAACATAAGCATTGAGCCAAATAAGGTTACGGCTTTTATAGGGCCTTCGGGATGTGGAAAATCAACGGTTTTGCGCACTCTAGACCGCATGCACGAGATTACTCCAGGCGCTCGCGTAGAAGGTCAAGTGTTGCTTGAAGGCCGCGATTTGTATGGCAAAGATGTGGACCCTGTGGCCGTTCGCCGAGATGTTGGAATGGTGTTCCAGCGCCCAAATCCTTTCCCAACAATGTCTATTCGAGAAAACGTTCTTGCAGGAGTTCGCTTAAACAATCGCCATATTTCAAAGCAAGACGCCGACGACCTAGTTGAGTGGGCTTTGCGTGGCGCGAATTTGTGGAACGAGGTTAAAGATAGACTCGATAAGCCAGGAATCGGGCTTTCTGGCGGCCAGCAGCAACGACTTTGTATTGCGCGAGCCGTGGCTGTGCATCCGCAAGTGCTTCTTATGGACGAGCCGTGCTCTGCTCTTGACCCTATCTCTACTCTTGCTGTAGAAGATTTGATTAACGAACTTAAGCGCGATTACACGATTGTGATTGTAACGCACAACATGCAACAGGCGGCGCGCGTTGCCGACTACACTGCGTTCTTTAACCTTAAGGCGGTTGGAAAACCAGGGCATCTTGAGTATTTTGCAGATACCACCACTATGTTCAACAATCCGCGCAATGCGGAGGCGGAGCGCTACATTTCTGGCCGCTTTGGGTGATTTTTGCATTCGTGCGATCCACTACACGTTTTCTTTGCATGGTTCTTTACATGATTTTCTTTGGTCAGCACGTGCGCGTAAGGTCGAACCTGTTCGGTTGTTCAAAGTTCTATAAGTCGTTTCTAATTCTCGCGAGTTTTCTAGCGTGTTTATTCGGCTTGTGCTTTGCGCGCCGAGCGAGTCGCAGTAACCTCTGCGTGAATGCCCAAATGTAATTGCGTCCGCGATTGCTCAAGTGCTATCGCCACGCTTTTTATGGTCTTTTGCGCTGTAAAACCAAGGAACAGAGAGTTTATGGAAAAGTTCTTCCATCTCAAAGAAAACGGCACGAATGTATCAACGGAGATCACTGCAGGTCTCACTACATTCTTTGCAATGTCGTACATTATTGTTGTAAACCCAATGATTTTAAGCCAAACTGGCATGCCTAAGGGTGGCGTTTTCCTCGCTACAATCATCGCAGCAATTATTGGCACGCTTGTTATGGGCTTGTTTGCTAACGTGCCTTACGCTCAAGCTGCTGGCATGGGTCTTAACGCATTCTTCACATACACAGTGTGCTTTGGCTTGCATTTTACGTGGCAAGAAGCCATGTGTATGGTGTTCTTGTGCGGTTTAATTAACATTATTATTACCGTTACTAAGATTCGTAAGATGATTATTCGTGCCATCCCAACTTCGTTGCAACACGCGATTGGTGGTGGCATTGGTTTATTCGTTGCATACGTTGGTATGATGAGCGTTGGCTTAATCACCTTTACTTCCAAAGATCCTGCAGCCGCCGCTAAGAGTAAGCCAACCGCTGCTATTCCAGGTCTTGCGGTTATGAACAATCCTATTTTGTGGCTATTCCTTATTGGACTTGTTTTGGCTATTGTTCTTACTGTTCTTAAGGTTCGCGCAAGCTTGCTTATTACGATTATTGTAACCTCTTTGATTGGTATTCCGCTTGGCTTAACTTCGCTAAATAATGCCGTTTCTGTTACGGATGCTTTTGCCCAGCTTCCAACCACCTTTGGTGCTATTTTTGGCCCGCAAGGTTTCCCTGCTCTCTTCTCTAATCCAGCACGCATTCCGCTTGTTTTGGTAACTATTTTCGCCTTCTCTATGTCGGATACTTTCGACACTTTGGGAACGTTTATTGGAACAGGCCGCAGAACTGGCATTTTCTCGGAGGCAGATGAGAAGGCTTTGGAAAACGGCTCTGGCTTTAGCTCCAAGATGGATCGTGCGCTGTTTGCTGATTCGATTGCAACTTCGGTTGGCGCAATTTGCGGTACTTCTAACACAACTACTTACGTTGAGTCTGCTGCTGGTATTGGTGCTGGTGGCCGCACTGGTTTGACTTCTGTAGTTGTTTCCGTGTGCTTTGCGCTTTCGATTGTTCTTGCGCCATTTGCTAGCGCTGTTCCTGCTGCTGCTACGGCTGGCGTGCTTGTAGTTGTAGGCTGCATGATGGCAAGCTCGTTAAAGGAGATTGCTTGGGACGATATTTCCGAAGCTATTCCTGCGTTCTTCGCTGCCGTGTTTATGGCGTTCTCTTACTCGATTTCTTACGGCATTGCCGCTGGATTCATCATGTACTGCTTAGTTATGACTTGCAAGAAGCGTGCTAAAGACGTTCATCCAATGCTTTGGATTGTTTCGCTTTTGTTCATTCTTGACTTTGTTGCTAACGCAGTTTTGTAAATCGAATAGTTAGATATTAGTTAAGTTAGATATTAGTTAGATATTAATTTAATTAATTATTTTAAGAGCGTATTTGATGCGTACGGTTGCTTGCGATTTTTCCGCGTGAGTTTGTGATAAGTCGCCAGCAACCGCGCGTGTTGAGTACGCTCTTAAATAATCCTAAATAAAAATAAATTATAAAGTTTGCGAAAAAATATTGACATTGTCGCGCGTGGGTATTAAACTTGCCCAACGTAAACCACAGACCGTTGGTGGAGTCGCAAGATTCCTGAAAATGATGTGTCATGCCAGCACAGGTTGAGCAGTGATTGTTGCGATTTATTTGCGATTTTTCACAAACTTTTTAACACTATGTGTTTTTTGGATGCTCTGCCGTGCGCAGGGCTTTTTTGATATGTTATTTCCATTCCAGCGGCCAATTTAGGAAGGAACGCCATGAAGAGGCTCGAAAAGGAAGCGGTAGTTGCAGAGCTTACGGATTTGTTCCGTAACGCCGACGCTGTCTACCTTACCGAGTACCGCGGGCTTACAGTTCCGCAGATTTCTTCTCTGCGCGAAAAGCTAGGCCGCGATACTTCCTACTCTGTGGCTAAGAATACGCTTGCTCGCATTGCCGCTAAGGAAGCGGGCATTGAAGGTCTTGATGAGCTTCTTGCTGGCCCAACTGCAATCACCTTTGTAAAGGGTGATTTCATTGAGGCTGCTAAGACCTTGCGTGATTTTGCCAAAGAGAATAAGACCCTCGTCATTAAGGGCGGTTTCGCAGATGGAACCGTTTACGATGCCGAAGGCGCCAAGCAGCTGGCAGACCTCAAGTCTCGCCCAGAATTGCTTTCCGAGATGGCTGGCGCGCTCAAGGGCACCATGTCCAAGGCCGCCTACCTGTTCAACGCTTTGCCAACCAAGGCAGTGCGTACTATCGACGCTTTGCGCGAGAAGCAGGAAAAGGCCGCTTGATTCCCTTGCAGCTTGCTGCATGAGACCAAAAAATAATAAAAATGTTATGGCTCTAAGGCACAAGGTGTGTCTGGCCAAGTAAGAAAGGAAGCCATTATGGCTAAGCTCACTAGCGAAGAGCTTCTTGAAGCTTTCGGTGAAATGACCCTCGTCGAGCTTTCTGAGTTCGTCAAGGCCTTTGAAGAGAAGTTCGATGTTGAGGCTGCTGCTCCTGTAGCTGCTGTTGCTGCTGCTCCAGCCGCTGCTGCTGGCGCTGCTGAGGAAGAGAAGGACGAGTTTGACGTTGTCCTCGCTTCTGCAGGCGCTCAGAAGGTTGCCGTCATCAAGGCTGTTAAGGCTTTGACTGGCCTCGGCTTGAAGGAAGCTAAGGACATTGTTGACAATGCTCCAAAGCCAGTCCTCGAGAAGGCTAAGAAGGAAGATGCCGACAAGGCTAAGGCTGCTCTTGAAGAAGCCGGCGCAACTGTTGAACTTAAGTAGTTCTAGGCTCTTTTGTTAACGCGAGCGGCTGGTTGCTAGCGTGATTTGTTAATGCGCTAGTCGCGAATGCGTTTTGAATGCGGCAAGGTTTTTGTGGTTATCACGAATTCCTTGCCGCTTTTCGCTTCGACCTGCTTTTTCGCTTAAAGCGTAGCGCGAAAAAGCAATTCGGAGCGCTGAGCCGCTCAAACGTAAAGTCCAGTGGACTTTACGTGCGGCGAAGACGTTAGCGCGCTTAGACCGCGCTAACGACAAAAACACCAAAATTCAGTACAATCACACTACATCTTGTGTCACCAAATCGTCGCGGCAAAGTGGCATAATAGGAAAGCTTGTGACTGGAGGAGTAATCCGCTAGCACAGCACAGCAATATAAGTTGCGGGAGGATCCTTAAAACGGCTTAATATCAACGTTTTAGGGCGCCGATTTAACCGCTTCAAAAGAAAGAAGAACCATATTATGGCTCCAAAAAAGAAAGTCTCTGCGCTTATTAAGCTCGAGATTCAGGCTGGTAAAGCAAATCCAGCCCCACCACTGGGTCCTGCATTAGGCTCCCACGGCGTAAACATCATGGACTTCTGCAAGGCCTATAACGACCAGACGAAGGACAAGATGGGTCAGATCGTTCCAGTAGAAATTACTGTTTACGAAGATCGTTCCTTTACATTTATTCTTAAGACTCCACCAGCTGCTGCTTTGTTGCTTAAGGCTGCTGGCATTCCTAAGGGCACCGAGAACCCATTGACCCACAAGGTTGGTTCTGTAACCAAGGCTCAGGTGCGCGAAATCGCCGAAATCAAGATGCCAGATCTTTCTGCACGAGATGTTGAAGCTGGTATGAAGATTATCGCGGGCACTGCTCGCTCGATGGGTATTACCGTTACCGACTGAAAGTGAGTGGAAAAAATGGTGAAGCGTTCTAAGAAGTATCGTGAAGCGGCTGAGAAGATTGACCGCAACAACCTTTACACCCCAGCTGAGGCTATTGCTTTGCTTAAGAGCATGCCAAAGCACGCTTTCGACGAGTCTGCTGAGGCTGTTATGCGCCTTAATGTGGATCCTCGCAAGGCGGATCAGTTGGTTCGTGGCGTTGTGAACTTGCCTAATGGCACTGGTAAAACCGCTAAGGTTTTGGTGTTTGCTCGTGGCCCAAAGGCTACTGAGGCTCAAGAAGCTGGCGCAGACATTGTTGGCGATGACGAGCTTATCGAGAAGGTTGCCGGTGGCTTCCTTGACTTCGATGCCGTTGTTGCAACCCCAGACATGATGGGCAAGGTTGGTCGCCTTGGTCGTGTGCTTGGTCCTCGTAGCTTGATGCCAAATCCTAAGACTGGCACCGTTACAATGGATGTTGCAAAGGCTGTTGCCGATATTAAGGGCGGTAAGATTGAGTTCCGCGTTGATCGTCAGGGCAATCTTTCCTTCCTGTTTGGCAAGCTTTCCTTCGACGATAAGGCTCTTGAAGAGAACTTCAAGGCTGTTGCCGATGAGATTCGCCGCTTGAAGCCTACAACCATCAAGGGTCGTTACATCACTAAGGTAACGATTACCTCTACAATGGCTCCTGGCGTTCCGGTGGATATTGCAAGCATTGCTGCGTGATTTTAGCCAAGCATAGCTGAGTAATTTTTTAGCGCTGAAAATAGTGTGTTCTTTTTTAGAGCACATTGTTTTCGGCGCTTTTGCTTTAGAGCGCAGAATCGCGTATTCGCCCAATCGTAATCGCAGTTTGTAAAACGTACGCCTCTCTAGGGTCAGTGGCATCCCAGCCTGTTGTTTGCGCAACTTTGCGCAAGCGGTATCGTATTGTGTTTGGATGCACGTTAAGATTGTGCGAAGTTTGATCCAGCGCGCCGCCAAATCGCAAGAAAGCGTCGACTGTTTGCAAAGTCGGGTCGTCTGGGTTGTACGGCGCCAAGCTTTGATACACCTTAGTGTATAAGGTTTCTACGGCGGTTTCATCGCCTATAAGTGCGCGCTCTGGAAGAACGTCGTCGCAGCGGATTATTTGCGGCAAATGTGTTACAGACGGCGCAACGGCAAGCGCTGCAAGTGTTGCTGTGATTTCTTTGCATATTTTTTGCGCGCCGACTACAACTTCGCTTATGCAAACGGGTTTTCCCGACTTTTCAAACACTTCGCACATCTTGTTTAATGCTGTTGGATTTGGGTTTTCTCTTAGCGCAAGAATGATTATGTGCGAAGGCGCTGCATCTTTGCGCGAGACGCTTCCCCCCGATTTTCCGCCGATTTTCCACGTTTTTGCACGCGCGCTAATGGCGTCTAGCTGCACTCTGTCAACTATTGCATCGTATGCGCCGCATGCGCCAAGTTGCGTCCATATTGCGCGTCTTAAAGAGTCTGTGTTGTTCTGCGCCGCATGCGCGCCTGCGTTTTGCGGTGTTGGATTTGGGTTGTCGTCGTTTGCGTTCAATTCCGTTTTATACGTGCCTGCAATCGCCACGAATCGCGTATTTTCTTGCCATTGCAAGAGGTGCATTAGCGCGCTTACGCGGCTGTCGTAGATTCCGTTCATAAGGCACGTTCCGATTAGCGCGTGTAATCGCAAGCGTGTTGATGCGTCAAAAATTTTGCCGTCTCGAATGTCAAAAATTCCGAGTGCATCTTCGCTTTTTGGAGCGCATGGCATTGTCGTAAAGTTTGGTGTGGAACTTGGTGTAAAGCCTTGTGCGCTAGATTCTTCGGCAGATTCGCATGCTTCACTGCGTTCGTCATCTGGCTTTACGCTTGTAAGAATTGTAAGAAAGTCAGCGTTTTCGTCCATTCACTCCCTCAATTCTTGTGCGAATCCTCGTGTGTCTTGTAGTGTGTATTGTTGTGCTAATCCTCGCGCGTACTATCATGCACCAAATCGCAATTTATTTTATCACTTTGACGGCATGTATTACGGCATGAGATGCAAACGCTATCCCTTATAAACATTAGAACCGTAAAGAAGAACACAAACGCAATCGGCAGCATGTGTCGCTCAAAATTGTTTGCAGGAGCCAACACCATTACGCCCATCAAAAGCGCAAGAGGCGCGTGCAAAACCAGCGTTTTCCACCTGCGCAATGCTATTTCGGCAACGCCAATAAGCAACGTTGCAACAACATACAAGTTTCCGTGAATAATCCACCCAAGAATCGGCGTATTGCTCCACGCTTCCGCGCTGCTTGATACAGCGCCACGCCACTCGGGCAGCCAGTAGCGAATCCACTCGGAATTCTTTATATTCTCGGTGTTTACGTAGTATTCTGGGCCAACATAAGGCATGTCTAGAATGTCGAAGTAGCCGTACGACTTTGCTAGCAGCGCATCCGTTGCAACAATCGGGCTGTGCGTAATCATAAGCAACCATGCGTGGTTAAACTTTTTCATGTCGTCTTTTGTAATATAACGCCAACGGTAGCTCACTTTTTTAGATTGCAAGCCAGAAGATTTTACAGGATCCGCGTCTTGAGGAGTGTACGCTTCTGCAGTTTGACTAAGATTAAAAATTGGCGATATTGCGCGCTTTGCTGCATGCGGTATGCTTTTTGGATCTAGCTTTGCGATTCTTGCGATTTGCTGAAGTTGCACTCCGCGGCTTTCGATTGGGTCTCCATTTATAATCGCGCCGCTAGAAATGGCAAGCATAATTGCGCCATGTATAAGAATTGTTGGGAGCAGAATGCACAAAACCCATATTTTCCAACGTTTTCTGCTAGATATAATCATCAACACAAATTGAATCGCAAGAATGTACCACGCGTATTTTGCAGCAATCAGCATAATGCACACGCTGATTATTAATTCGACGATTGTGTGTGCGGCTGGCTTTTGCTTGAAATCAAGGCAATTAAGCTCGTACATTATTCCAAACCACCACACAAACGCAAACGCGAACAGTGGCGATTTTGTAAGCGAAATCGTTGAAAATACTACAAGTGGACTGAATAAAAATGTGATTATTACGGCTGCGCGCAAGGCGATTGGCGTTGTTGTGATTGGTGTTGATGTGATTGATGTGTAGCCAGCTTGCGATTCGCCTGTTTTAGATTTAGCCCACGGCGTGTTTAAGAATCGGTTTGCGGTTGCAGCGCAACAAAATGCCGCGAGCACAAATTGCATAACGGCAAGCAGCACGATTCCTGCATCGTTCGATTCGGTAAAATATCGCGATATTGCGGCTGTAGCGCCGTAAATGAGCGTTAAAACAATGTTGTGTTGGTCGCTTAAATACGTTGGTTTTGCAGGCCAAAGATAGTGTGCTGTTGGGTAGATGTCTGCTGGAACAAAGCTAAAGAAGCCAATGTATGGCTGTTTTAGGCCAGTTACTTGATTCCACGCCCAGCTGTATTCTCGGATTTGTGAGCAAATGTCGGCTCCGTATGCGGCGAGCAGCGTTACGGGCGCCCATAGCCAGCCGATAATCAGCGTTAGAAAAATGTTTCGTTTGCGGCAGGTTGAGTGGTAAAAACACCACTTTAGGGCGCGTTTTGCGTTAAAAAATGCGGCGCGTAGGGTTGTTGCGGTTTTTGATTTCGATTGTTTTGTTTTTGATTTTTCTGGCGATAATTCTAGCGATGATTCTGCGCGCATAAATCTTACGATTTTTGGCATAACTCCGTTTTTGCCAAAATAAATAAGAACCCTCAAAATTGCGTAATATGCGCAAAATGCGACTATAAAAATCAGCGCATTTAGCCAATTAAAATCTGTTAAAGATCCTTGTGCGCGGTAGATTACGCCCAGACTTGTGCAGGTTGCAAGGAAGATACATGTAAAAACGATTAGCGAGTTTGCGGCGATTTTGCTTGCCGCTTTTGTGCTCGTGTTAATGCGTTTCATGTTCCACCTAATGCTTGTGTTTTGTTTGGTCTGTGTTTTTCTTGCACTCTAATTATACCCGTTATGCTTCGCTCCGACCTGCCTTCGCGCAAACGCTGGAAAAGTTGACGGTGTTTGTACCAAATTTGGCTTAAATCGCGTACAAAGTCGGGAAAATAACTCCGCATTTTGTACCATATTTGACCTAATTCACGTACAAAATGCGGGAAAGCTGACGGGTTCTGTATTGAGTTTACGGTGTGTTGCGCGTGGATCGCACTTGATGTTTTCATAGGGGGGGGGGTATATTATTAATGGCTTATAATAAGTGCCCATTTACTGGCCGTAGTTAGCAGATGATTATTTAATCTGTAAGTTTTGCATTTTGATTTGCAAGCTTAGTAAATACGCGGAGAGGGAGGTGTGCCGATGCGTAATTTACATTGCGGTGGCCATTTCCTTCGATTATTGCGCTCAATTTGCGCTAAAACTGCGTATGCTCGCCGCGCGATTGTTGCGCTTTTTGTTGTTGTTGCTACTATTCTTTCTACTTTTATGATTATGCCATCCTCCTCTATGGGCGCTAGCTCGCAAAATGAATCTAATCAGGAGCAAACTCAAGCCGAAAAGACTGAGAATAAGACTGCGGCGGATGTTAATACAGCTGAAAACAAAGCTGATGCAAAAGGCGGGGCTTCTGCAAGCGGCGAAAATGGTGAGTATAAATCTGCCGACCTAAGAGCTGTGGAGTCTGTAAATCCGCAACTTTCTACCAATCCAGATGCCCCTAATGCAGACCACGCCCAAAACGTTGATTCAGAGAAAAAGCAAGGCGCTGCCAAGGAAGGCGCAAACAAGAACCCTAATCAAGACGTTAAAAAATACGCTGCTGAACGCGCCAAAAAAGAAGAATCTGCAAAGAAATTGCGTCGGCAAAGGCGTGAGCTGGGCAACACTCGCGCTGCCGCTGGCAAAGTTGAGCTTCCAGCAGAGTGCATAGACAAAGGGAAAAATACCTTATCTTCATGTTATAAGATTGAATACTATAATAGTCGGTCTATTGTTAAAAGTAATAATCCTATTGAAGTAAAACGTGGTAGTGATATAACTATTACTCCAGAATTCAAATTCAGGTTTGGTAAAAAACAAAAAACCACTGTGCCAGAAAACGTGTGGTTTACGTTGGAAAAAGATGGTGAAGATCCTGTACCAAGTTGGGCGAATTTTGAAAAAGATAGTGGTGCCACTAAAGTTCAGGATACTGAAAATCAAAAAGATTTTAGCGGTTCTGTTACGTTGCGCCCAGGCAAATGGGATCGAGGTAGTCATAAATTCAAAATTGGCATATACCACCCTGCTGATATAAAAGGTAAAAAAATTTATGTAAATGTAAAAATTGCCAGATCTGTTAGTGGTGATTTAACACTTAATGTTTACAATCATGAGGATTCTGATTCAACGCGTTCAGAAATAAACGATAAAACTGGAATAACTTTTGAATCAGGCGAAGATGGCAAATATAGCGAAATTACACCTATCTTTATTGATTCTCAATCCAAAAAAGAGCCTGGTTTTATTTATCACCATATGATTTGCCATAAAGATGGTAGTGATGGTAGTGGTGATTCTAATGAAAATTACACGGTAGATAAAGTTAACGGCTTGAGCTTAAGCGCTAAAAATAGCAACTCAGGCATACAGACTCAGTTCAAGCATGTGGAAAATAATAAGCCTTCAACTGGTGCAGATGCTTACGCTGTGTATGAAAAAGGGGATGACAGTATTACTGAGCGTTCCCAAAGCTGGATTACTGGCAAGCCGCAGGCACAAAGTGATGGAACTTTTGAGTGCAAAGTGTTTGCTGTTAAGGATACTAAGTTAATTCACATCAGGAATCAATACGTACCTAAGGAAGTAAAAGATTCTTCGGTGTCAGACGAATTCAGCAGTAAAATTAAAGATAAAAAATCTATTGCGCAATTGTTTGCTAATCCAGAAAGCAATATGGTTGATAGTAGTTTGTGGACTAATAGCAACGATATTACAAAAACCATCGACTGGGATTATAAGACCATTAAGATTGTTTTTAAGTCGAAGAAAAAGAAGCAGCTTGAGGTTAAAGATGGAGATCTTAAGCTGAACGTGTATCCGTTTAAGAGCAATAATTCTGGCTCTGGTGGCGCTTCTTCGGCGTTGGCGGATGGTGACACTGTTTCTGTTATGAAGGGAATAGAGCTTAAGCCGTTTATTGAAGCTACGTCTAAGGCGGATTCCACAAAACAAATTAAGCTTAAAATGTTGTGCTCGAAGGGTGAGAAGCCGCAAAAAACTAACGCATGCGCTGCAGGCGGCGCAAGTAACGCATCCAAAACAGGCGCTGCAGATTTTGAGTATACAAAATGGGTAGATCCAAGCAACCTTGGCTTTAGTTTCCCAGATGACAAGGCTCAAAAACCATGTACTTCAAACGAAGGCGAGCAGTCTTGCACGCCTGATGGATCCACTACCAAGTTTGCTGCTAGAACTAACGCAAGCGCTACGTTTATGTCAACGGAAGATGGCTATTACAGGTGCGTTGTGTATGCGCTTAAGCCAGATGCGCTTACTAAATTCAATGCAGTTACTACAGCAACGCCAGACACATTATCCACTGCCTTTGCGGGTCTAAAAGCCGACAAAGACTATGCGCAATCAGCCGTTTACATTCACGTGACCAAAGATTTTACTTTGCCGCAGACGGGCGGTCAGAATTGGAACTTGCAGCTGGGCGCTGTAGCTGCCGTTATGGTGAGCGTGCTCGCTGCTGGATTTGTTATAAGTCAAAGTGAAGCATGCAGAAAGCTGCTTTACGAAAGGCGGCGATGCTAATGTGAAAGCTGCCTACGTAATCAAGTTGTGCGCGCGTATTAGTGCAGTGCGCGTAGCAAAAATAAAAACATAATTAGATTAACTAAACCAAGATATTTCAACAAGATATTCCAGGTAGTCAAAAAACAAAACAAACACACAAACACAAACAAGTATCGAGTAAGTACGTAAACAAGTGCTAAATCGGTACTCAAACAAACACACAGTAACAAACACAAAAACAAAACAACTTAACTCAACTGCTTTTAGAAGCATAGAGTAAAGGAGATAATATGAATAAACTAACAAAAAAGTGCGTTGCGGCGATTGCGTCGCTCGCGATGGCTGGCACGCTGTGCGTTGCTGGCGCTGTGACTATGGCCAGCGTTGCGTGGGGTGTTCCACATCCTGGGGTGCCCCAACCACATGCCGATAACTCTCCGTGGGGTACGAAACAAGATAAAACAGGTACATTAACGATTAACAAGTTTAAGTACGCAGATACTGTAGATGGCGAGGGTCACCACAAGGGCGCTGCTCTTACTGGCGCAACGTTTACTCTTAAAAAGGTTACCAAGATTGATAACGTTGATCTTAAATACGATGAGTTTAGCACTTGGTCCAAGATTGCTGGCATAGTCGGTGCGCTGAATCGTGGTGATGAGGCTAGCGCAAATCTTACATTTGACGATAATACAAGTCCTACGTCTACTGTAAGTGAAAACGTTACAACTTTCTCAAAACTCCCAGAGGGCTTGTACAAGGTTGTTGAAACGCCTCCTGCAGGCTATGGTGCTGCGGATATGACCGAGTTCTACATAACAATGCCTTTGATTGAGACGAAGGTTGAGAATGGCGCTACGACCACCACTTACAACTGGAATCCAACAATCAACCCAAAGAACAAGGATATTTCTAAGACGTTTACCAAGAAGCTAGACGACGGTAAAGATCACAACTCTGTTCTTGCAAAAGATAAGACGCTTTACTACACGATTAGCGCTTCTGTAAACCGTACCAAGTCTGGCACTTTGAGCGCAGATGATCTTAATGGATTTGCTGTGTTTGATGATTTTCCTACTGCTGCATTTGCGTCACCAACGGATGCCAGCAGCGCTGTTGAGTCTGTGAAGATTGGCGATGGTGATAGTGCTACTGAACTAACTAAGAATACTGACTACAACGTTTCTATCGTGAAAGCTAGCTCTGAAGCCGACGGCAAGAATCTTAAATCTGGTCGAAATCGCATCTTAGTTAAGTTCACCGACGCTGGTTTGAAGAAAATTGCTGAAAAGCTGAATGACGTTACCAACGGCCAAGACCCTAAGGTAAACGTTGCTATTAAGCTCGATCTTAGTGATACTTACCAGAACGGTAATGCTCCTACCGACACAACTTCAACAGAGCAAAACGGCAAGAACGAAGTCGTAAATAAGTCTGGTTACTTCCAAGCAAGTCCTAAGGGCACACCAGATGCAAATAAGCCAGACCCAATCGTGTCTGGCGATGATGACGGCGGTACTTCTAAAGTCAAGTATGGCTGGTTCGACGTGTTCAAGTACGATGCTGCAGACGAAGACAAGCAAACCAAGACTGGCCTTAAGGGTGCTGAGTTCAGACTTTTCAACACTGAAGAGAAAGCGAACGCTTGCGCTAAGAAACTTGTTGATGCAAGTAAGACTGCAGATGATGTCACCGAATGCAGCGCTGCTTCTTCTACGTTTAAGGGCGAAGAGGCTACAACTCAAGAAACTACTGGTAAATTGAAGGCGGCTGTTAAGGTTCAAGCTGGCACAAACATTTACCTTGTTGAGGTTAAAGCTCCAAATGACTACATGCGCTTGCCAGAAGTTAAGGCTGTGAATGTAGAAGAAGGCAAGCTCAAGATTGTTGACTTCTCTAACACAAAGAAGAACACATTTGGTACATGGTTCAACCTTCCTGCAACTGGTGCTACTGGCGTGATTATTTTCGCGCTTGCTGGCATGGGCTTGATTGCAGCTAGCGTGTTCCTCTACATGCGCAATCGCAAGGAAGAGGAGCAGGCAAAAGCCTGATGCGCTTAGATAACCAGCGTTGATTAAACGTTCGGTTTAGCGTTAAAAAGATTTAGGCACTTTGTACCAGAAGACACGCCGCAGCGTTTGAAACAAAATGCATTGAGTATTTTGTTTCTACGCTGGCGTGTCCTGGTACAAAGTGCTCTAATCTTTTTGCCCGCTATGCAGATTGCGCAAATACGCCAAACTAGGTAGAGATTCGAGATTTTTCGCCGCTATCGAGGCGTATCGTTAGCGCGGTCTAAGCGCGCTAACGTCTTCGCCACGCAGAAGCAGTGCTTCTGCCTTGAGTGGCTCAGCGAATCGAAGTGCATTCGCGCGCCACGCTTTAAGCGCTCATGCAAGTCGATTCGCATTGGAGGAGGAATGAAGGCTAAGAAAAAGAAAAGCCCTTTGCGTCGAGCGCTAGAGCCAGTGGTCTTGGCAGTCGCCGCAATCCTATGTTTTACGTACCCAGTGGCATCTACTCTTTGGAACAATCATGCTTCGAAGCAGCTTTCTGCAATTTACGACAAGCTTAGTCGCGAGCAGCCTAAAGATGCGCGTGCAATTAGCTTAGAAAAGGCTCGCCGCTATAACGCGCATCGCAGCGCGATTTTTACGGCGGATCCGTATAACGGAACGGAAGATTTTAAGAAAACGCCCGAGTATAAAAAGTACAGTAGCGTGCTGGATGAGCCAATGGGCATTATGGGAATCGTAAAAATCCCAAAGATTGGCGTTAAGCTGCCGATTTATCACGGCAGTTCGCAGGATGTTTTAGCGTACGGAGCTGGTCACTTGTATGGCACGGATTTGCCAGTAGGCGGCAAAAACAGGCATTCGGTTATTACGGCGCACACGGGCTTGCCACATGCCACTATGTTTGACGACTTAATTTATCTTAAAAAAGGCGATTTTTTCTATTTGGATATTCAAGGCGAAACCTTAAGATACAAGGTGTTTCGCATTAGCGTTGTAGAACCTAACGACATCAGCTTGTTGCAGCGAGAAAAAGGGCGCGATTTGGTTACTTTGCTTACTTGCACGCCGTACGGTGTGAACTCGCAAAGGCTGCTGGTAACGGGGTATCGCGTGCTGCCAGATCTTGTTAAGGCGCCAGACGACAAGTTGCAGTGGCCGCTTTGGATGACGCTGTTTGTTATTGCGCTTGTTGGGTGCGCGGTGATTCTTGCGACTATGGTTGTTGCAGATGCTAAAAGAAAGCGCGGAAAGCTTGATTTACACGCTAAGCATTTATCGATTCTTGCTTAAATCTGCTTTATTTTCCGCTTTTTGTACCATATTTGACCCAAATCACGTACAAAAAGCGGAAATAGTCGACGCATTTTGTACCATATTTTACCCAAATCACGTACATTTTCGGGAAAGATTGCGCAATCGCCATTAGCGCAATATACACAAAGCATGACACAATAGTGTGTAGTGTGTTTTTTGAAGGGAGCAGGTTCCGTGAGTGTTCAACAAACCTTGCAGCGCTGGATGATTACGGTAGGTGGAGTGGAGCAGGCACGCGTTGGTGCGGGTCGGTCTGTAGAAATTGGCAGGAAGCCTATACGCCCTTTGCGTGAAGATGGTTTTATGCGTGTAGACGTTGTAGACAATAAGCGCTCTATGTCTAAAAGGCACGCGCTTTTTATTGTTGATGCGAGCGGCGCGGCTACTATTCGCGATTTAAACTCTACAAACGGAACTTACTTGGTTAGCGAAAGCGGTGATTTGCTGCGACTAGACCCAGGCGTTGATTTTCACATGCCAGACAGCATTGTTCGCATGCAATTTGGCGACGTTCCAGTTGATTTTGTGCGCATTGAAGAAAAAGCGCCGCAAGGAAGCGATGCGAGTGCGCAGCCAGTGCGCGATTTATTCTCTTATGCTCCAGATAATGATATTAAGGAGCCAGATGCGGCGGATTTGTCGGTAGATGATATTCTTGACATTCGCGCTGGTGAGCCAACGGGCGTGTTTCATGCGCAGTCGGTTTCTAGGCCTGATTTGGTTTGGGATAGTCAAAAGCGGCTTAATGATGCTGCTGCTGCAGATGATCTTGGTAGTGCTTCGGCGGCGGATGCTGGTGCTGATTCGGATGATAATTCAACTTCGGCTGCGACTTCTGCTGTAACTGCCGCTGAGTCTTCAAGTGTTGAGCCTTCAAGCGTTGCGGATGTTGCAAATGTTGCGGATGGTGCAAGCGTTCTAGATGTTGCAAGCGTTGTAGAAAGCGTTGCAGAGCAAATTAAGCCTGTTATTGCAGGTCAAGTTGTTTTGCCTGTTGTTAGAGATGAGTTTGCTTCCCCTGTGGAACTGCGCAATTTATTTGACGATGCTGCTAATAATGATGCTGTAAACACTGATGCTGCTAGCGATTCGTATAATAATGATTTGTCGAATAGCGATTTGTCGAATAGCAACTATGCAACAAATAGTCAAAATGTAGAATCTCAAGCGGATTCTAAAGAAGATTATAAAGAGGATTTGCAAGCAAGCGTTCAATCAGATCTGCAAGATGTTGCTCAAGATCAAAGTGTTGCTCAAAATTATGCCCAAGAAGAAGTGCAATACAATGATTCTGCAGATGCTGTTAATAGCGTTAATGATGCAAACGATGTAAGTGATGCAAGCGCTACCATAGCAAACGATTCCGCACAATTTACACCAGCTTTTGAGCCAGGATCTGTGTTTGAAAAAGTCTCAAATGGCGAATTTAGCGCTCGCAAAGAAGTTGTTTCCGCTGGAGGATTTACATCGGAAGAAGCGCAAAAAACAGACGATTTTGCTGAGCAATTTGAAATGGCAAAGTACCAAGAGTTGCTGCCATTCTTGGCAATGAACACAAATTTGTACGACGATTTGTACGCGTGGCTTTCGGCTCAAGGGAATGCAGACGTGGATCAAGCGTTGGCGCAAAATAGCGGATACAGCGCGTATCGCAATGCAATCGGCTTGTAAACAAGGGAGTTGAGTAGTATGAGCGATAATCAAAATGACTTTATGCACAGCCAGCAAGGCAAGGCAAGTCAGTTAAGCCAGCAAAATCAGCAAAATCTTTCAGATAAGCCAGATAAGCCAGATAAGCCAGGCCAGGCTGCGCCTAGCCAATCTGCACAATCTTTGCGCGCCGAGAAACTCGAGCGCATGAACAAATGGCATGAAAAATACAAGTCGCAGCTTGCTCCTTCTCCGCTAGAAGACATAACAAAACTTTGTGCGCAACTAGAGTTAACTCACGCGCATCCTTCGGGAATCGCCCAGCTTTTTGCCAGTGGAAAGGCCGCTCTTCAAGCGCTTTTCCGCGATTCGGGAATGCTGCGCGCGGCAGGTAGAAGGCTAGACAGAGTTTTTGAAGACAGAGACAACAAGGCGCACGAAAATGGCGTTTCGGAGCTTTCGCTTGTTGTTGGAGTTGCGTCTTGGAGCGGAAATCATGTGCCAGTTTTAACATACCCAGTACGCGTTTTGCGAGAAGCTGGAAAAGACGAGACGGCTGCAACGATTTACTTTTCGGGAAACGTTCGCCTAAACCACGCTCTTGTTCTTAGATTGCAAGAAAGAGGCGTACACCTTAGCGAAGAAGCGCTTTTTGATGGCTCAAACTACCAGAGCGGCACGCCAGAAACATCCGCAGTTTTTGACGCGATTTGTGCTGCTGCGCAAAGAGTCTTCCCAGATTTCGACATTGAGCGAGATATTGTGCTCGGTTGTTTTACGGACTCGGGATCTAGATTCTTAGCAGAAAGCGGCCAGATTTTGCGCGCGCTTAAGCTGGGGAACGTTGGAAATACAATGATTGACGCGATTGCGGGAGATGATATTGCCGTTGAATCGCTGGGTGCAAAAGCTACTTCCGACTATTCTCCACTAGATGCAGACCCACACTACGAATACGAAGTTGGCGACGTTAGTAACGCTGTGCGATACGCTGCAGGAATGGCGGCAAATGGCGCTTCTTTGGCAATAGACGCAGACGCTGGATGCGATTCCGCTTTAATCGCAGCTGCAATTTCTTCGCGCTGCGTTCTTGCAGGAAAGTCCGTTTTGTACGTTCCAAACGTTATGGAGCAGCAGCGCCGATTCCGCCACGCTCTTAGCGCAAACGAGATTTCTTCTCTTTCTCTAGACGTTTCGGATTCGCATCTTGCAAAGCACGTTGATGCGCAGCTTATAGCGGCAGTTGGGTCTCGCCAAAGCGTTGCTTCTAGCCGATTTGAGCAAGTTTGCGACGAGCTTGTTGGTGTTAAAACGCGATTAAACCGCTACTTGGGAGATTTGCACGGAGTAAACGAGCGATGGGGTGTCTCCGCTTATCAGACTATGCAAAATCTTGCAGGAATCGCCATGCTGCCTACTCATCCTTGCACGCATGTTCGTCTTAGTGTAGATGCTGCGCGCTCGCTTTCTGGTCATTTAGACGAGTGGGCGCAAAAGCTGCACGAGGCAGATTCTCTTGGTGAATTTACTACTAATGCCGAAGATACGCCGTGGTTTGGTGCTTCGCTGTTTAGCGAGAACGAGGCTGTAACAGTGTATCAGCGCGTTGTAGACGTTCTTACAAAGCTTTTGCCAGCCGCGCGCGAGCACGTTAAGTCAACTGTGCAAAATTGCGGTTTCCCTATTCCTTCTACGGCGCGAGAATGGGGTAGGCAGGTTACGGTTCTAAAGAATCTTCGCCGCGTTTTAGACGTTTTCCAGCCAGATATTTTTGAGCGCGATCTTAACGCAATGATTGAAGCGAGCAAGCCGAAGGCTGTTCGCAAGCGCGAAGGCACACCAATGGGCTTTTGGGAGCGCAGGCATCATATTAAAGAAGCGCGCAGCCTTTTGCGTGTTGGTGCAAAGGTAGACGATCTTCACGAAGCGTTAAAGATTGTTGCCGCGCAAGCTGCGCAATGGCGTACTTTTGTGCCTCATGGCGGTTGGCCAGTATTGCCTCCTAAGCTAGACGAAATCGTTAGCACGCAGGAGCTTTTAGATCGTAATCTTGTAGCGCTTAACGCTGTGCTTTCCACAACGCGACTTGGTGCAGACCTTGAAAACATTGAGTTTACTAAGCTTGACGAGCGCTTACAAGCTTTGCACGATAGTCGCGAATCCTTAGATACGCTACCAGGTAGGTGTGTTATTGAGCGTGAATTGCGCGGCGTTGGTTTAGAAGATCTTGTTTGCGACTTGCGTAGGCGTAAAGTTACGGGCCAGGCCTTAGATGGCGAGCTTCATCTAGCTTGGTGGACTACCGTTTTTGAAGATATTGTTAATTCTTCCGAGATTATATCTAATCAAGACGGTTCCGCGTTGCAAGACGCTTCTGATCGTTTTGTTCAAGTAGACACAGAGCATGTGCGTTCTGTAGGACCAATGGTTCAGCAAGAAGCACTTAAAAAGCTTTGCGACTTGCTTTTTGCGCGTTCTCAAGAGGCAAATCAGCTTCACACTGCTCTTGCAAGCAATGGTTCGGGTGTAACTTTTGCTAAGTTGATGAACTCTTACCCAGATTTGCTGCTTGCTGCTAAGCCGATTCTGGTTGCAATGCCGTCTACTTTAACTATGATGACTGAGTTTAAGCCGATTGTAGACGTTGTAATCATTGATTCTGCAGAGCATATTAACAACATTGAGCTGCTTAGCATTCTTGCGCGCGCACGCCAAGCCGTTGTTATTGCGCACAAGCAAACTGTTAGCTCGCAAAGCGTAAGTGACCTTATTAGTGTTTTGCCTACTATTTGCGTTAAGTCGCGAGCAACCAGGCGATCCACGTATCTTGCTGATTTCCTTGAAAATCATGGCTACGGATTGCTTAGACACGATGTTCCTGTAGAAAAAATGCAAGGCAAGGTTAAGCTTCATCAAGTAGAAGCCGCTGGCGTTCCAGTTATGGCAACGGGTCTTATTGAAAGCAGCCAGCGCGAGATTGATGAAGTTGTGTCTTTGATTAAGCAGCGCGCTAAGACTTTTAGCATTGTTCCTTCTAGCTACGTGCTTGCAGTTGTGACTCTTACAAGCGTGTTTAGAAACAGGCTTGGTGCGGAGCTTAAGGCGTTGGCTGTTAAAGACGAAAATATGGGTAGATTCCTTAGGCATGTTCGACTTGTAAGCGTAAATGAGGCTGTTGGAGCAGCTGCAACGGATGTTATTCTTTCGCTTTGCTATGCAAAAACTTCTCATGGCAGACTTTTGCAACAATTTGGCGTTTTGGAAGAAGAAGGCGGAAAGTCCATGCTTCTTGACTCCTTGGCTTTGGCTCGCAGAAATCTGGACATTGTTTGCGCATTTAAGTCTAGCGATATGGAAGATGATCGTTTGCATCAAGACGGACCTAAGCTTCTTAAGGATTTGCTTATTTGGGCAGAGGCTTTGGGCGATAATCCAGTAGATGCAGTAGATGCAGCGGCTGCTGGCGATTCTAGCGATGCTGGAGATGCTGGAGACGAGGGTAGCGAGGTCGAGCCTACTAAATCGCAAGCTGCTGGCGATTTTTCCGCAAACGGCTTTAGCAACGTTTTGTTTGCTGATCTGGCAGAACGAATTCGCTCTCGCGGCCTTAATGTTGCAGTGAACTACGGTTTTAGTGAAGATCATAGCATTCCTCTTGTTGTTGGCTTGCCAAATAAGCCGTTTGCTTTGGCTGTTCTAACAGACGATGCGCGTTTTATGAGCATTGAGTCCACTCGTGAGCGCAATCGCGTACTAGCTCAAGATTTGGAATATCTTGGCTGGTCGGTTATGAACGTTTGGAGCGTTGGAGCATTCGTTAATCCCGAAAAAGAAGTTGAGCGGATTGTTTCTAGAATTGGCGAGCTTTATAAAAGCGGCGAGCAGCAATGAGTGAATACAACGCTAATCGCAGGTGTTCTAGGGGTCATTCGCGCGTGGTTCGTAAAGGTTCGGAGCTTTTCGACGCGGATGGCGTAAAACAAGAGCCAGGTGATGCTCAAACGATTGAGCAGCGCGCAAAAGACGACGATAATCGTATTCTTGGCGAGCTTCCTCCGCATTGGGCGGTTTTTAGCGAACGAGGTAGATAAACTTTGCATAGTTGCTGGCATGCGTTTATTTATTGCTTGCTAGTTTTGTACAGCTATTACCGCAAGGTTTGGAATAATCGCTTGCGTGTTTATGATTTGCAACGCGTTTTCTGCTGGCATTGCTAGCAGTGCGCTTTGTGCAGAATTGTTTACGTTAACAACGATTACGTTGTGAACAAGCGAAACGTTTTTGTCTTGCAAAGTAATGTTATCGGAAAAACTGGCGTCGCTAGATGTTTCTATTTGTGTTGGATTTGTTGAATGGTTGGCTGTATTTAAGCTGTTTGGAACTTTGCTAAACGCTATAGAAATAACGTCTCCTGGCGCAAGGCTGGCGCTACTGCTTGCAAGATTAACCGAAATCGTTGTAAAGCCAGGCGGAATTTTTGTTTGCTTTGTAACTTGATTGCTAAAAATCGGCGTTCCGTATTTAATGTTGCACGCAGCAATAATAGCGTTTTTAGAGGAATTGTTTATAGAAGTTTGGTTAAGAACATTGTTAAAAACGCTGCTTTTAGGCACGTTAACGTAATGCAGGTCACTTTGTTTAATCACGCTGCCTTTTGCTATGTTTCTAATGGCTACTGGCACGCTTTGAGTAGCTTGAAACGTTGAAATAAGGTGTATTGAAAACAATGTTGCAACACTTATAAAAAATATTGAAAGCATGTTTAAGGTTTGCGCCCTTTTTCTGCGCTTTATAAGCTCTACTGGCATTTTGTTTTCTGCTTTGTAGCCAACTGTTTTTAGTAAAAATGATGTACTCATATAAGCATCATTTATCACGCGTAGCGCTTTTGCAAGCTTTTTTGTGCAATGTGGTTAAAGGCTAGCTTAGATGGGGATTTTACAAGGATTTTACGCACATATAAACATTTTTGATGAATCTTAATAGTCACTTATACACATATTCACATAAATGGCCATTTTTGATTGGTGTTAATCCACATATCAACATAAGTGATTACTAACATACGCACAC
The DNA here is from genome assembly GCF_055804375.1 of Gardnerella sp. c12Ub_1. Lineage (NCBI taxonomy): Bacteria > Bacillati > Actinomycetota > Actinomycetes > Bifidobacteriales > Bifidobacteriaceae > Gardnerella > Gardnerella sp. c12Ub_1. The sequence goes on from NZ_JANUZC010000001.1 coordinate 1,343,475, forward strand.
ATGCGTAGCAAAATAAACGCCACTTACGCACATAAGCACATAAGTGGCGTTATAAAGTTTCAATTTATTCACATGCACACATAAGTAGCGTCATATTTTTTCACTTATGCACATATGCACAAATTTTAATGGGTTATTTGCACGTTACTTATCGGTGCGATAAAATCCGCTACCTTTAAAGCTGATTGGTGGTGCGCTAAAAACCTTACGAACTTCTTGCTTTCCGCACTTTGGGCACACGGTAATTGGCTCATCTTCAAACGATTGATGTTGTGAAAAATCATATCCGCATTGCTTGCAACGGTAATGATAAGTAGGCAACGGTTCCTCCAATCTATAATTCCATCACATATCCTAGCTCATAATATCGCCTCGTTAAAGCTGTTAATCGCTAATCGTAAACGCTTTTTCGTTTGTAAAATTTTGCGAAACAATCGCAAAAAATCCGACACGCCGACTTATTTTTAGCCTTTACATCCTTAATGCACTTTATATTTGTACGTATGGGTTATGAATCGGTGAGCGCGTTAACAGTATTGATCATCATCGTAGCCTTAATGTTTGGTTGGTTGCCTAAACGCACTGAAAACAGCATGAAGTCAATGCTGGAACACAGCGAAGATAGGTATTCACCTTCGTTGCACATTGTGGATTATAGCAGTGATTCGCTTTTCCACGCGTGTAGCGGCACGATGGCGAAAGGGGTTGGCATGCAGCCGTCGAAGATGCAAGCGAATACAAAGCCTAATAATGGCAAGTCCAGTCGCAATAGCGTGAATGCTAATAAACATAAGTGCGCTAAGCAGTTTAATGGTGTTTTTACGCCTGAACATGTTGCTCGTATTCGCGCGCTTCGCCGTGCAGCAATCCGCCGTCGCCGTGCGTTGGTGCTTTCTCTAACGTTTTTAACTCTTGTTGTGTTTGTTGCTGGTCTTTCTGGCCTTTATAGTGCGTGGTTTGCAATCCTTCCTCTTGCTGCTGTTTGCACTATTCTCTACTTTGGTTCTATGGCTGCTAAGCAAGCGCGTAAGTGGGAAGCAAAAGTTGCTTTGTATAACAAGCGTTCTGCAGCTTTTAATGATTCTGTTGTGGAGCCAATTTTTGACGCTGCCGTAAACTCAGTTGTTGAGCATGTTGAGAATTCAGACAATTCCAGCAATCCAGACAACACAGAGACTTCAGTTATGCAACAACGAGATATAAGCATGGCTTTAGCAGGAGCAAATAGGCAAGAGGCGGCAAAAAGCGCGGTTGCTGGCGATTTTTCCGCTGCTAATGATGCGCGCTCGCAAGTCGATATCTCCAACTCTAACCAAGATCTTATATCGTTCTCGTTTGGCGATGATTCCAGCGATTGCAAAATAAACGCCAATGATCCGCAAAGCTTAGAAATAAAGTCTACAAAGCAAGTTACTAAAGCGATTGCAGCAGGCGATTCAAACGAATTGGCGGCGGCTTTCGATTCAAGCAATCCAAACTCCGCGAGCGATTCAACCGAAGTTACTGTAGAACCTCCAGTTAGCACGGAAGATTCGCTTGGTAAAGCCGATTTAAGGGATGTTTTGGCTCGCCGCGCTGCTTAAAGTTTGTAAAAATTTTCTAAAATTTTAGCACTCTAGTTGGTAGAGTGCTAAAAACGCGCTATTATAAGGTTCAGTGCTCGATAGTTTTGACGTGATCGTCAGCCTCGTCAACATTATTCGCGCAAAGGTTACATTTCTCTAGAAAGAGGTACCGAAGTGTCGATTAAGCTCACACCTTTGGAAGATAAGATTATTGTTAAGCAAGCTCAAGCAGAAACTCAAACTGCTTCTGGCTTGTACATTCCAGATAATGCTAAGGAAAAGCCACAGCAGGGAGAGGTTTTGGCTGTTGGCCCAGGCCGCAGAGACGATAAGGGCGAGCGCATTCCTATGGATGTTAAGCCTGGAGACAAGATTCTTTACTCCAAGTATGGTGGCACAGAAGTTCATTACGAAGGCGAAGATTACTTAATCGTTTCGTCTCGTGACGTTCTTGCAATCCTTGGCTGATTTTATTACTCGCTTGGTTAATTAACTTGTATTAGTCAAGTAATAAAAGCTATTTATATAAAGCTATTTAGCGCTGAAAATGACGGTTTACCGCTGTTTTCAGCGTTTTTGTTTAATTTGTATAGCTTTGTTTATTTTGTATAGCTTTGTTTAATTTACTTATTTTGTCTAATTTTTCTTAATTTGTTTAAGACGCGACTATTATAAAATCATGGATTACAAACATCGCAGTATTTTAGATACTTTGCCAAATTATAAGCAAGGTAAACCAGCGCCCGCATTAGATGGCATTCGCGCATATAAGATTTCTAGCAACGAAAACCCATTTGAGCCGTTAGAAAGCGTGAAAAGCGCCATTTCTAGCCGTGCGCTTGGGGTTATTAATCGTTATCCAAACATGCGCGGAACAGAAGTCGTAGAAGAGTTAGCTAAAAAGTTTAACGTTACTCCAGATGAGGTTGTTCTTGGATGCGGCTCTACAGAGGTTATTACGCAACTTGTAAATCTTGTTGCAGGCCCTGGAGACGAAGTCATATACCCGTGGAGAAGCTTTGAAGCGTACCCGATTATTGTTACAGGTGCTGGCGCTACAAGCGTTAAAATCCCTAATCGCGCAGATGGGTCGCACGATGTAGACGCAATGATTGATGCGATTAATGAGCGCACGCGTCTTGTTATTTTGAACAATCCAAACAATCCTACATCTGCATCGCTTTCAGACGAGGAAGCTAGACGAGTGCTGGATGCTGTTCCAAGCAATGTTTTGGTGCTTATTGACGAAGCTTACGTGCAATTTAACAACGCAAAGGGTACGGCGGATGGCATGCAACTTTACCGCGAATATCCAAACGTTGTTGTTGCACAAACATTCTCTAAGGCTTACGGTTTGGCTGGTTTGCGTATTGGATACGCTATTGCTGCTGCAGATGTTGTAGAAGGCATGCGAAAAGTGGCTGTTCCGTTTGGTGTAAGCCAAATTGCACAAGTGGCTGCTCTTGCGTCTTTGGAGAATGAAGCGCTTGTAGAAATGCGAAATCGCGTAGATGCGCTTGTTAAGGAGCGTGCGCGCGTTGTAAGCGGTTTGCGTGAGCAAGGGTGGAATGTTGCCGAACCATACGCAAACTTCTTCTGGATGCCGTTTGGTGAAGATACAGAGCGAGCTAATCAACGTTTTGTTGATGCAGGTCTTTCTGTGCGCGCGTTTGCTGGAGAAGGTATTCGCATTACGATTGCGGAGACTGAGGCAAATGATCGCGTGCTTAAAGTGTGCGAGTCTTTAAAGAAAGATGGTTTTTCGCTTAAATAATTGCTTAATAATCGCTAAATAATTGCTTAAATGGCATATAAATAGCGGATAAATAGCATATAAATAATCGCATTTTTTAGATGCATTTAGATGTGATTTTTGCTTTCGGCGTGTCTTGAACTTGCATTAGTCGCGCGTTCGTGGCAAAATAACAAAGTTGCCGTTTGGAGATGTTCTTCTCCGCGCGGTTACGTTGGCGGGTTACCAGAGCGGCCAAATGGGACTGACTGTAAATCAGTTGCTTCGTGCTTCAGTGGTTCAAATCCACTACCCGCCACGCCTCGATAGCTCAGTGGTAGAGCACTTCCTTGGTAAGGAAGAGGTCGTGAGTCCGATTCTCACTCGAGGCTCTCTGGCGGGGTAGCTCAGCTGGCTAGAGCGTACGACTCATAATCGTAAGGTCAAGAGTTCGAGTCTCTTCCTCGCTACAATGGCCAGCAGGAGTTGGTCAACATACAATATTCTAGAGGTGAACAAAATGGCAAGTAAGAGCGCAGACATCCGTCCAGGCATTACGCTTGCATGCACGGAGTGCAAGGAGCGTAATTACATCACGACGAAGAATCGTCGTAATACGCCTGATCGCCTTGAGTTGAGCAAGTTCTGCCCACGCTGCGGCAAGCACACTCTCCATCGCGAGACTCGCTAAAAGCGTGAACTTCGGCGAAGTTTTATAGCTTTATTACCCCGCGTTTTGCGGGGTTTTTTGTTATTTATTGCTGTTAGGATTAGTCGTATGAGTATGCAATCATCCTTATTGGAATCTGATAATCCAACTTTTGCAAATCTTACAACAATCGGCGTTGGAGGCTCTATTGCTCGTTTTGTAGAGCCTACTAGCAGAGTGGCTGTTATTGAAGCTGTAGAAGATGCAGATTGCGCAGGATTGCCTCTTTGCGTTATTGGCGGCGGATCTAACATGCTTGTAAGCGATGAACCGTTTAACGGAGTAGTTGTGCGTGATGCTCGGCGTGAGATTTGCGTTTTAGATGAGGCAGCTCCTGGCATAGATGGTGTTGATAAAACTAGCGGAGATTTTTTGGTTCACGTTAGTGCAGAGGCTGGCTGCAATTGGGATGATTTTGTGTCTCACACTATTGAGCTTGGATTGCAAGGCGTAGAAGCGCTATCTGGGATTCCTGGAACCGTTGGAGCGTCTGTTGTACAAAACATTGGCGCATACGGTGCAGAAGTGGCGCAAAGCGTTGAATCTGTAGAGGTTTGGGATCGTAAAGATAAAACCACTTTTTATATGAATCTTGCAGATCTTAAATTTGGCTACCGCACTTCTGTTCTCAAAAAAAGCATGTATAAGGCGCCTGGTGTTGCTGCTGACTGCTTCTTCCCAACGCCTAGATACGTTGTTTTGTCTGTTACTTTTTGCTTAAAGCATTCAAAAACAGGTGTTGTGGCTCATTCGCAGCTTGCTCACGCGCTTGGCGTACAAGTTGGAGATAGGATGGAAACATCTAAGATTCGTCGCGAAGTTCTGCGCGTTAGAGCGTCTAAGGGCATGCTTGAAGATGCTATGCGCTACGCAAATAAGTGGATGTGCTACGCAAAAAGCGAAAATGGTGTTGAGTATTCGATTAGGCTTCAAAATGAAGACTATTCTGCTGGAGATTTGTTAGAAGGCGATTCTAAGTATGCTGATCGCCATAGTTGCGGAAGCTTCTTTATGAACCCGATTTTGACTAAAGCTCAAGCAGATTTGCTGCCAGAAGACGCTCCGCGCTTTGACGCCACTTTGCCAGATGGCTCTAAAGGAGTTAAGACTTCTGCAGCTTGGCTTATTGACCATGCTGGATTCCACAAGGGATTTAGACTTACGCAAAGTGATGGCGAAAAGAGTAAAGCTGGATTATCTTCTTTACACACTTTGGCGTTGACTAATCGCAGTTGTGCAAAATGCAAGGATATTGTTGATTTGGCGCGCAAAATCATAGATGGTGTTTACGATTCGTTTGGTGTAAAACTTGTTCCAGAACCTGTTTTAATCGGCGTTAGTGCGGATTGTTAAGACAATTGTTAACACAAATTTAGCATAATTTAACATAATAAATTGCGATTTGTGTTGTGATTTTCCGCTAGACAAAGTACTATGCTCTTTTAATATCGTAAAAATTATTGTTTGATGACGATTAATGCGAGTTGAACCGTATTTTTTGCGATTTATAACATATATACCCTTATATGGAATGTTTTAGACGTAGTTTTAGAGAAGGTTGGATTATGCAAATATGGAGAAAAAAGTCTGTTGAACAGACTATTGCAGAAACAATGGATGGTGATCGCCATCTTAAGCGTACATTAAATGCTTGGGATTTGGCAGTTATGGGCGTAGCTGTTGCTGTTGGCGCTGGAATCTTCTCCGTTGGCGCTCAAGCAGCAGCATTCCACGCAGGTCCTGCAGTGATTATTAGCTTTATTATTGCTGGAATCGTTTGCGGAACGGCTGCAATGTGCTACGCGGAGTTTGCTTCGATGATTCCTGTTGCAGGATCTGCATACACCTTTACGTATACAACAGTCGGCGAGCTTGTTGCTTGGATTATTGGCTGGGATATGATTCTGGAAATGCTTATGGCAGGATCTGTTATAGCCAAATATTGGGGCGTTTATCTTAACGATTTAATGCACTTGTTTGGTCTTAACGTATCTACTTCGGTAAATATTGGCGGTTTTACTTTTGATCTTGCTCCAGTAGTTATTGTTGCGTTCTTTACGATTATGCTTGTTGTTGGAACAAAGCTTTCTGCTCGTTTTGACGGTGCTTTAACAATCTTGAAGATTGGTATTGTTCTGTTTGTTGTTGTTGTTGGATTCTTCTACATTAAGGCGTCTAACTTCACTCCATTTGTTCCACCTGCAACAGACGTTGCTAGCGTTAAGGGTATTCACGTTTCTGGCACTATGAGCCAGCCGCTCTGGCAGTGGATTACTGGCATGCAGCCAGCTGTTTACGGCGTTACGGGTATTCTTTCTGGCGCAGCACTTGTATTCTTTGCATTCATTGGATTCGACGTTGTTGCAACTACGGCAGAAGAAACTAAAGACCCACACAAGAACATTCCTAGGGGCATTGGTCTTGGTCTTTTGATTGTGACTGTTCTTTACATTCTTGTTGCTGTTGTTACAACTGGTATGGTCTCTTACAAGGATTTGGCTAAGCAAGACGCTCCTTCGCTTTCTACGAGCTTTGAGCTTGTAGGCGCAACTTGGGCTGCTAAGATTATTTCCCTTGGAATTGTAATCGGCTTAACAACTGTTGTTATGGTTCTTCTTTTGGGCCTTACACGTATTGTGTTTGCTGTTAGCCGAGATGGCCTGCTTCCACGTAGCTTCTCTAAGGTTAGCAAGCGCGGAATTCCTGCACGTATTCAGATTGTTTCTGGCATTGTTGTGGCAATAATCGCTTCTACATTAGATATTGGAATTCTTTCCGATATGGTGAATATTGGTACGCTTTCTGCGTTCTTGCTTGTTTCTGCAGGCGTTCCGATTATGCGTATGCGTAGGCCTGATTTGCATCGATCCTTTATGGTTCCTTGGAATCCAGTTTTGCCTATTTTTGCCGCGCTTTCTACGTTCTGGCTTATGTTAAACCTTTCTGTGCTTACATGGATTCGTTTTGCAATCTGGCTTGCAATCGGCTTTACTGTGTACTTTGGCTATTCCTACCGTAATTCTTTGCTTGGAAGACAAATTCGTAAAGCTAAGAAGCTTGGTGTTCCAGTAGAAACCTTGTTTGCACAAGATGCTGCTGCAGCCGAAAAAGTTGCGGAAGGCGAGTCGGAAGACCAAGCGCGAGCTGAAGCTGCTCAAGAGGCGGCCGTTGGGTCTGCTCAAGAATCTGCTCAATAGGCTTTGCCTTTGAGATGTTGATTTGATTGTATTGAGTCGGTGTGCGATTACGTATGCCGACTCAATGCGTTTTGCACTCGTAACGTGAACTATAATAGAAGAGTTAGTTTATTTTTGAGCGTGAAAGGGTGCGTTTGTTATGCCTTACGTTATTGCAGAGCCATGCGTTGACGTTAAAGATAAAGCGTGTGTTGACGAGTGCCCTGTTGATTGCATTTACGAAGGCGATCGCACGCTTTACATAAACCCTAACGAATGCGTTGATTGTGGCGCATGCGAGCCTGCATGCCCCGTAGAAGCCATTTTTTACGAAGACGATGTTCCAGAAGAGTGGGAATGGTATAAAGACGCTGCTGTTGAATACTTTAACAAACTTGGCGATTTAGGCGGAGCGCAAGAAGCTGGTCCATCTGGCTGGGATGAAGATCGCGTAGCTGCTCTTCCTAAAAAAGATGCTTAAATGCCAATTTGAGCGGCATCTTTACCATACTTTTTTCTTACTTCATCTAATACGTGCTCTGCGTGACTTATTCTTGCATGCGTATTTTTTATTGCGTTTTGCGCAATTTCTGTTGAATTTTTACGCATACCACTTATGGTGTTTTCTCTTTCGTTCTCTTCTAAGATGTCGCTAATTGTAGGCTGAACAAGCGCTTTGCTTTTATCTACAAGATTGCTTACGCTAACGCCAGCAAGCCTAACGGAGCTTAGTAAACAAATATGACTTCCGCCTAATTTATGGTCATGAACTGTTGGATTTACTGATTCTAGTAAATCGCAAGCTTGCTTATAAATCTCTGGAGCGCAATCGGTTACATTCCTTAATGTTTTGCATCTTGTTGCATAGTGCAAATCGCTAAATCGCAATTTTAACGTTATTGTTTTTGCCATTGTGTTGTGATTGCGTAATTCTTGTGCCACTTCGTTGCAGCAGTGCCTGATCAGGTTTTTCACTGCTGCAATATCCGTGGTGTCTTTATCAAGAGTACTTTCTGTACCAATGGATTTTTCTGGAACGTGGGGCGTTACTTGCCGTGCGTCAATTCCTCGCGAAGTGTTGTAAAGCATTCGCGCAAGAACTTTAGACCCAGCAACTCGTTCCAGAGTCTTCTCATCTACACTTCTAAGCATCTCAATGCTGTTTATTCCCCACGTAGCTAGTTTTTTAGCAAGCGCGGGTCCAATTCCTGGTATTGCTCGTAATGGCATTATTGAAACAAAGTCAGCATTGCGATTTTGGGGGATAATCAGCATTCCGTCTGGCTTTGCGTTCGTTGACGCCATTTTTGCGATTAACTTATTTGATGCAATCCCCACAGAGCAAGTGATATGAAACTTGCGCGCGACTTCGCTTCTTATCCACTCGCCTATGGCGATGGGCGTTTTCCAGCGCAACAACGCTGAGCTAACGTCCATGTAACACTCGTCTACAGAAACCTGCTCAACTTTATCTGTGATCTTTGAAAAGACCTCCTTAAAAATCCTAGATGAAATGGAAACGTAATATGGCATATCTACCGGCAGGAAAATGCCATTAGGGCACAAGCTTCGTGCTCGCGCTGTAGGCATGGCTGAATTCACGCCATACTTACGTGCTTCGTAGCTGGCTGCCGAAACTACGGAGCGCGAGCCTGTGCCAATAATCACAGGTTTGCCAAGTAACCTAGGATTACGCGCCGCTTCGAGCGATGCATAAAATGCATCCATATCGATATGAAGTATTGTGCAGCCAGACGCATTGCGCCCCCAATCGCGTTTAGCTGCATTAACTCGCGGTGCTGTGCTCATGAATTTATAGTAGAACAAACGTTCGATTTTGTACAATAGTGTGTCGCAATAAATTTTACGAAAAATCAGTGTAAAAATATGCAAATATAACTACTGCCGTGTAGGGTATGCTGTATGAAACAAATCATAGTAAACGCGCTAAATCGCATGCCTGTTTTGCTAATCGTTGTTGCAGAAGCTGCAATGGTCTATCTAGCAACGTCTATAGCAAAAGTCGCGTTTAGCCAGCTCGATCCGCTATATTCTGTGTGGTATCGCGTTGGGTTTATGTCTTTGTTTTTGCTTGCTTGGAGAAGGCCTTTTTCGCGTAAAAAGCGCGCTCGCAACTCTCTTCCTAAAACGTTAAAAGAATGGGCAATTGTTGTTGCTGTAGGCATTTCTGTTGTTCTTATGAACACAATGTTTTATTTAGCTATTAGTTGCATGGCTGTTGGAGTGGCTGTAACTATTGAGTTTGTAGGGCCTTTAATGGTTGCTGTTATAACGGGTAAAACATGGCGTGAGCGCGTTGGAATTGTTATTGCGGCTTGCGGAATAGTGCTTCTTGCAAGCGCATCGATGGGGTCTAACGAAAGCCCGCATTTTCTTGTTGGATTAGTGGCAATTCTTATTGGCGGATCAATGTGGGGAATGTACATCGTATCGGGGCGAATGCTTGCAAGAGGGTCTAATGCAATTGACCGAGTTAGTGTAGCTATTTTGATTGGTTGGCTTTTGCAATCGAGTGTTCTTGGAATCCCTGCAATTTTGCATGTTGTGCATCCTAAATCGAGTGCAACGTGGGCTGCTCAGCCCTATGGTTCTTTGAAACTTATTGGATTAATGGTTGTTATTGCGATTTGCGCGTCTTTTATTCCAACGCTTTTAGACCAGGTTTTGCTAAAGCGTGTGTCTTCTGCAAGATATTCAGTTATGCAAGCGCTTTATCCTGCGATTGCGGCGCTTGTTGGCATGGGATTTGGTGAAATGCCAACGTTGATTGACGTTTGCGGAATGGCTTTAGTTATGTTGGCTGTTGTGATTACATTTTCGGGAGATCACAATCCCGCATAAATCTTGCTGTTTTGCTATTAAATGCACTTTTGCGCGTTTGGTGTGTCGCTTAAGCATTGTGCACGTCCTCAAGAGGTGATATAGTCTGAATCTGTTGCTATCTTGAATAGTTACAAAGTGGAGTCATGCCTGAGTGGCCGATAGGGGCACCCTGCTAAGGTGTTAGTCGCGTAAGCGGCTCGAGAGTTCGAATCTCTCTGACTCCGCGATTCTAGCTCTAAATCGTTGAAAAATCAGCGGTTTAGAGCTTTTTTGTTTTGATTTTGTAAATAGCACCATGGTTGCTATTTTTGGCCTATAACCCCTGTTTTTCTGATTGCAACATATTCCTATAACCCTATAAACGCGAATCGCCAGCAACCACCACTACTGTGTGTAATTGTGCACAATTGTGTATAACAATGTGGATAACTACCCTCTAAAATAGCCTTTAACCACATTGAAAGTTTTTTATTTACAGATTGAAATTCCTAAATCATAGTTAGAGCATGAGCGAATTTTTCGTTCATCGTGGCTAGCAAAAACGTTTGTCACGTTAGAGAAAACAACGTTTTAAGGAGTTGATATGGGAAAACATGGATGTAAAGGGATTCCAATCTTTTTACGCAATAAGCGCACGCGAATGTTCTCTTTACTGACAGCGTTGCTGGCGACTATTGCAATTGTTGTTGGGAATGGCGCAATAAATGCTGCTTCTGCAGATATTTTTGCTCAATACTATACGTATAGTGATGCCTGTTCAAAAGTGAGTCCGAGCAGAAAAATTGTAAAAAAAGATGAAGATGGTAATTACGTATTTTGCATTAATACGGGATCAACTGTAAAAGCTGATTCCGATTGGAGAGATATTCCGCTTGATGTTAACAATATTAATGAAATCACAGCAAGAATAGCTAAGTCTTCTATTGAAAATGATTTTACATCCCAAATGGAGGCTGCAGCATATTTAATTCATGAACATTATGATGAAGATAAACGCGGGTGGGAAGAAGCGAAGCGTAGGGGATTTGATGGTGCGCCCAACTTAAAGGAAAATGCCGAAAAACTGTGGAATGAAGTAACCCAAAAAACGACTAAGGGTATGGGATTCAAAATACTTGACCCTTATGCTACCTACTATGCAAGGAGTGGAAGGGTAGTTATTGATGCGCAGGGTGTTGATGGAAGAAATGTTACATACGGCAGCGAAAATACAGAATTTAAAGTTACTGCAGTAGGCGATAAGTTGCGTTTTATAAAAGATAAGAAACAGGTTAAAGAGGTTAAAGAATCAATTAATTCTTATAACTTGACGTATGGAATTGATTGGGTTGCAACAGGAGAAGGCGAAGCAGAAATTAAGGGTGAATACTACATTCCATATTTGCAAAGAAAAGATATAGGAAATGGGGCAGCTTTAATACGAGTAGCAAAAGATGAAAAAGTCAAAGAATTTACAAATGTATTAACAGAGAGAGCGCACAGAAAGTTCCAGCCTTCGCTTTCTTCTAAGTCGACTGTAAAAGAGTTAAAAGTAGGCGATTCTGTAGAAGATACTGTTACTTCGGCGCTAAAGAATCCAACTGAAGATGAGTGGGTAAGTGGTAAAGACGTTCGTGCTCGCGGATACTACTTTGTTGGTTCTTATAACGATATTATGAAAAAACGCGAAAATAAAAAAGACAAAGTAGAAGAGTATATAAAGGAACTACGAGAAGATAAGAATATTCGTCAAGTTGCTGCAGCCGATGTTTATTTTTCGGGAGAAAATCAAGAAGTTAAAGCGGTTGCTCACGAAGCAAAAGGTGACTTATCTAAAGATGAACTTGCTAGCGCAAAAGTTTATAAAGTGAACAAAGATGATGCAGGATTATTTGGAACGTGGGTTTGGTTTATTGATCCTGGAAATCAAAAAGACGACGTTAGAGAGTTTATTCCAGAAAAGTTTGTTGAAGAATTTGGAAACGTAAATTCAACAGTTTCGCATAAGGCAAAAATATCGATTGAACATGTTAAGAATCTAAAAAATAAAGATACAAATGACGTTTCGGATGCGATAGTTGTTAGTGGTGTTCCAAAAGACTACGGAAAATTTGATGGAAATACCGATTATGGGTTTAGTAAAGATGCAAAGATGAATATTCGTCTTTGGTGGGTTGGAAACAAAGATGGTTCAATGAGCAACGAAAATATGGTAAAGCTTGTTTCCAGCTCTGTAGAAGAGCCTAAAGAAGACGAAAATCATAAGAAAATAGATTCATGGGATGTTCCATTGCGCAATGGAACTTACACACTTGGGAACGGCAAGATAATTCTTACTCATAACGAGTCTAATAGTAAAGAAGCTGGCAAAGATGGCGATAGTGAAGATAACAAGGGCAGTGAAGATAACAAAGAGAACAGAAGTGTTGAGAATAAAAAAGAAAAGTTTGAAAAAGTTGGAGATATGATCGACCTTTTAGACGGCAATGCGGCTAAAAGTGGAATGTATGTTTTTGTTTATGAATTCCCAGGTTCTTCTAGAGCGCAAGAGTTTAAGACGTCGTTTAATAACGAAGATAGTAGAAGCTTCTTTGATAGAAATAAGCCTGTTACTGTGACTGTTAATAAGGCGGAGAATGCTAGTGGTAAGGGCGAGCCTGGAAAGGGTGAGCAGCCTGGTGGTTCTAGTGAAAAGCCTGGTAATCAGAAGCAGCCTGGGACTGGTGAGGTTGGAAAGGGTGAGTCTGGAAAAGGTGAGCAGCCTGGTAAGAGTGAGCCTGGTAAGCAGGATAATCCTGGAGGTTCTAGCGAAAAGCCTAGTAAACAAGATCCAGGTAAGAGCGAGCCTGTTGGTAGTGGAAATGTTACGGGTAGTGAAGTTGATCCAAAGACGTCTCCTAGTGGTGGCGTTGTAGATAATATTATTTCAAAGCAGAATCCGCAGAATCCGCAGAATCCGCAAGGTTCTGGTAAGCAAGATAATCCAGGTAAGCAAAATCTGAGTAAACAAGAGCCTGGAAAACAAGATAATCCTGTAAAAGATCAGCCTGGTGTGCAAAAGCCAGGTGATTCTAACGAAAAGCCTAGCGGTTTGCAGCCTGGCGGAACGCAGAATAATGGCAGCGCAAGTAGCAGCCAAAATGGTGGTGCAAGCGATGTTAAGAATGGTAGCCAAAGTGGAGAGTCATCGGGTGAGCCTGCTGGTAGTGGAAATGTTACGGGTAGTGAAGTTGATCCAAAGACGTCTTCTAGTGGTGGCGTTGTAGATAATATTATTTCAAAGCAGAATCCGCAGAATCCGCAGAATCCGCAGAATCCTCAGAATCCGCAAGGTTCTGGTGTGCAAGCTGGCAATAATAATCAGTCTGGTAGCACACAGAGTTCTGGGAAAAACGATCCTGGTAAGCAAGATCCTGGTAAGCAAGATCCTGGTAAGCAGGATAATCCTGGAGGTTCTAGCGAGCAGCCTGGTGGTACACAAGGTTCTAGTGCGCAGAATGAAGTTGCTGGCACACAGTCTGGCAGAGCGCAAGTTGGCAACAATGCGCAATCTGGTGTAAACGCTGGAGCGAATAATAATACGCTCGGTGCGCAAGTAGATGCTGGAACCAATAATACAGTTCATCAAAATGCAGATGCGACTGGCGATAGTAATCCTAAGAGTAATCCTAAGAGTAATGCTAATAACGATAAAATTAATGAAAAAAACAATAAAAAAGATGATCAAAGTAATGTTAAGACGGATTCTCAGCATAAATCTGAGCATATTGCAAGTAAGGAAGATAGCAAGGAAGGTAAATATACAGCTACTAAATCAGGTACTATTCAGAGAGGTGATTCTAAGAAGGTTGATACTTACCAAAGTGCTACTCAGCAGGGAGATTCTAAACAGGGAGATTCTCAGTATGGAGGTAATCAACAAGTAAGCGACTCTAATGTAGAGCAGAATTCGCAGTCAAATAATCAATATGCAAGTGGAACAAAGAATTCAAAACGACGCCATGCTCGTCTAGGTGCTAATGTTGGGCATCTAGTAACAACTGGCGTAAAAGTTGAAACAACATTAATGTTCTCTCTGGCTATATTGCTTATTGCAGGATCTGTGATTTTGGCAAAACGCGTAAGTTACATTGCATAAAATCTCTCATAAAATATTTGATTCATATGTGCATAAATTTGTAAAACATGTATGTTGAGATATATTAATTGGGATATATTTAAAACAGATAAGAATAGTTGCGTTGTATAATATGCATAATTTATTCTATAAACATAGCTTTTTGGCGCTTATAGTTTTGCGTACTATACAACGCACAATTATTATGTAAATAGTATATAAAAGCACTGTTTTCAAATGAGGTTTTTTTATGAGTGACTACAACATAGATAAAGAAAAGATGTTGGTTCGCTTGCATAGAGTATGTGGGCAAGTTCACGCTGTTGAAAATATGGTTGAAAAAGGGGAAGACTACAACAACATTCTTATGCAACTTTCTGCATCTACGGCAGCTCTTAGGGCAGTTGCGCTTATAGTTGCTCATCAAGAAATATCAAAGGCATTAGAAGAAGCGCAAGACGCTGGAAATAAAAAGGTTACAGATAAGAAAGTTGCAGAGCTTGTAGACGTTGTAGATCACTTAATGCGTTACGATAAGTCGTGATTTGTGATTCTAGCGGTTGCATATAATCTTTTTGTAGCTTTAAGACTGTTTGAATTGAAAACGATTTGAATGTCGAATATCGAATAATATTAAATATCGAATATGAAGAATATGCGAACCGTAACTGATTTATGTGAGAATCCTGCGCACTTTGCTTTTGTGGAAAAGAAGTCAGAGTTTATTTCGGACGCGTGCCACATTTCTAGTGCTGAAGAAGCGCTTGAGTTTGTAGAGTCAATTAGGATGATTCACCCCAAAGCAAGGCACGTTGCGTACGCTGCGATTTACGCAGATAAAAATGGCAGATTGTGCGAGCGTATGAGCGATGACGGCGAGCCATCTGGAACTGCAGGCAAACCAATTTTAGATGTTATTAGGTCTTCTAATGTTGTAGACGCAGTTGTAACAGTTACGCGTTATTTTGGTGGGATTTTGCTTGGCTCTGGTGGATTAATACGAGCGTATTCTGCTGCGGCTGCAGGTGCTGTTAAGTCTAGTAAAATAGCGGATATTGTAGAGTGTAATTGTTTTTCTTGCAAAGTTGAGTACGCGCATTTAAGAATGTTTAAGCATTTATTATTAAAAAACAATGCGGAAGTTATAAGTGAAGAATACGGCGTTTCTATTGAATTAAAAGTATGTGTGCCACGTGAAGAGTCAGATAGATTCCTTGAAGCAGTAAAAAATACGTTTTCTGGAGTAATAATTCCAGATTTTTGCGGTGTTTGCACTAGAATTTGCTGATTTTTATTTTTAGTGATTCTTGTTTGGCACTTGTTTGATTCTTGGTTTTAAGATTTGTGTTGCAAAGCTGATAGATTAGATAAGTGACTAAGCAAAGGTTGGTGAGTCTCTTATGAATGATGCGCAAAAGCTTAATGGCGTTGAGAAAAACGAAGATTTAGGCAATAGTGCAAGCCATGATTTATCTAATGAGTCTAATGAATCTAATAATTCCAATGCTTCATACGAGCCATTAACCGCTGTTTACGAGCATTTAAGGCATTCCAGTGATTCTAAAGAATTGCATGAATTTGCTATAAAAGAGTTGCCAGATAGGTCGGATCAGGCAGGATTTTCTAGAGCGACTGCACTTTTGGAAGCTGTAGCAGGCAATTCAAATACTCCAGAAGAAGATCGCGTTCGATTAGCAACAGTAATGCCATTTCCGAATATCTTGGTTAAGCTTTCTCAAGACGAATCAAGTAATGTTCGTTTAGCTGTTGCAAAGAACGAAAATGCTAAGAATTGGCTAGTTGGAAGGCTTACTAAAGATTCTTGCGCGCAAGTTAGAGATGCTGCTTTGTGTAATCCGCGAACATCTTGGAAAATGCGATTAGAAGGTGCGCAGACAAATGGTGTTAGCGCAAAAACGTTGGATTACTTGGCTTCTCTTGGTGCAAGCGAAGAAAGTGACGATTCTCCTGTGCTCTCTGCAATGGTAAGAAGAGCAGTGGCTCTTAATCCTGGTGTGTCGCAGCCAACTTTGATTGCTTTGTCTAAAGATAAGGACTCGGATGTCTCGCTTGCTGCGTCAGAAGTCTTGAATAAGTATTAAATATAAAAATAAGTCTTGAGTATAAAAGTAAAATGAATAATAATTGCATACGTTTGCATTAAAACCCCACAAATAGACTACGATGGAAACTATGAACACTAAAAATGAAGAAACAGTGCAACCAACAAGTCCGTTAAGGCGATTGGCTGAACTAATGGGCGTTCGTTCCAAATTCGTTGGATCGGATGGCGTAGAGCATCAAATCGCCGATAGCGTGCTTGTAAAAGTATTGCAATCACTATGCGTAGAAGCTCAAAACGATAAACAAATCGAAGAAGCAACTCAAAAAATCCTTAATGAGCGTCACACTCGCTTAGTTGCTCCAACAGTTTTGCACACTGTTGGTAAAGAAAGCGAAGTAAGCGTAAACACTGGGATTTTGGAGTATCCTACAGCAACACTTATTTTGGAAGATGGCAGTGAATACAAGGGTGATTTGCAAATTTCTCCTTCTAAAAACGATGTTGCAATTCCCGTAGACGGAAAGTTTGTAGCAACGTCTTTGCTTAAGATTCCTGCAGACGTTCCAATGGGCTATCATACTTTGCGCGTTAGTGTTGCCGACCGCGTAGAAGAGGCCACTCTTATTAGCGCGCCAGAAAGCATTGATACTATTGAGAAACTAGAAAAAGATGGCAAGCAAATTTGGGGTTGGATGGCTCAGCTTTATTCAATCCGCTCCTCTAAGTCTTGGGGAGTTGGCGATTATGCAGATCTGGCGGATTTGCTTGTTAAAGCTAAAGAAAAGTCGGGAGCGGACTTTGTTCTTATAAATCCGCTTCATGCTGGAGAGCCAGTTGCTCCGTTAACGCCTTCGCCATATTTGCCTGTTGCTAGGTCTATGGTAAACGTCACTTATATTCGCCCAGAAAGCATTCCAGAATATAATCTTCTTAGCGAGCAAGATCGCAAAAGCGTTGACGATTTGCATAATCAAGTAGAGCCGCTTAATAATGATGTGCAAATTATTGATCGAGACGCAATGTGGCGCGTAAAAATGCACGCTTTGTGGATTATTTTTAAGTCGGGCATGTCAGATAAGCGCGCGCAAAAGTTTGAAGCATTTAAGAAAGATATGGGAGACACGCTTGAATCCTACGCAACTTGGTGCCTTTGCTACGACAAGTGGGGTGCGCCTAATGGCGATGACTGCTGGGAGAAGCATCTTACTAAAGATTCCGATGAGATTAGCGCTTTAGCAAAGCAATTCCCAGACACGCTAGAGTTTTATCGTTGGCTTGAGTGGGTTGCGTTCGGCCAGTTGCACGACGCGCAAATGGCAGCTAAAAAAGCAGGAATGCGCATTGGAATTATGTCGGATATGGCTGTTGGCGTGCATCCTGCAGGCTCCGAAGTTTGGTGGAATCCAGAGCGATTCGCCAATGGCGCTTGCGTTGGTGCGCCTCCTGATTATTTCAATCAGCAAGGTCAAAACTGGTCTCAGCCTCCGCTTAATCCATTTGAGCTTGAGCGCACAGGTTTTAAGACATACAGAGATATGGTTCATGGCATGTTTGCTTCCGCTGGAGCTGTGCGAATTGACCATATTCTTGGGCTTTTCCGCCTTTGGTGGATTCCAGAAGGATCTACTCCAGTAGACGGAGCTTACGTTTACTACGATGCAAACGTTATGCTTGGCATTCTTGCGATTGAAGCCACGCGCGCAAATGGCGTTGTAGTTGGAGAAGACCTTGGCGTTGTGCCAGCTGAAGCTCTAGAAGTTTTGGCTAAGAATAAGGTTCTTGGATGCACGGTTGAGTGGTTTGAACAGAGGGATGGCGCATTCCGCGAGCCTAAGAAGTGGCGCGAAATGACGCTTGCTTCTGTAAATACTCACGATTTGCCACCTGCTGCAGGATACTTAAACTACGAGCACGTTAATATTCGCGAGCGTTTGAATCTTCTTTCGGGCTCCGTAGAAGAGTTCCGCGCTGATGCTGTTAAAGAGCATAATGCAATGCTTAAGATGCTTGTTTCTGGCGGATTCTTAAGCGAAAGTGCGCTAGAAGACGAGTCGCAGCATGAGCAAGAGATTGTAGAAGCGTTGTATAAAGCGCTTAAAGCTGCGCCTTCTAAGTTGCTTGCTGCGTCGATTGTTGACGCCACTGGCGAGCGTAGAGCACAAAATCAGCCTGGAACTAACGACGAATATCCAAATTGGCGTATTCCTTTGGCAGATGCCGATTGCAATCCCGTTCTTTTGGATGATTTGTTTGACTTGCCTAGAGTTAAGTCTTTAGCGCAAATCATGAATAAATAGAGGTATATGCGTGATTAATTGCGGGCTGCAGCGTTTGTTTTTGACTTGCGAGCGTTGTAGTCCGCATTTGCATAACGTTGTAGTATGCGTTGTAGTCCGCGTTGTATGTAAAATAGAAGTTTGCAAATAGTCGTCATGTGGCGATATACTTGCAGATTGTTGTGTTTCCCTAAGGGGTCCTTCAAAGCGCTTTTCCCACTCGCCATCGAGGACTTTCAGGGAGCCCACGGATTATGAGTAGAGTATCTTCTATAAACCAAGAAGATATAAAGCTCGAAACACAATAGAGAAAAGGTACGATTGTGAAGACTTTCACACCGAAACCAGCAGATTTAACTCATGACTGGTACATTATCGACGCCACTGATGTGGTGCTTGGTCGCTTGGCTTCCCAGGTAGCTATTTTGCTTCGTGGCAAGAATAAGCCAACGTATGCTCCTCACGCCGATTCTGGCAATCACGTTATTATTATTAACGCAGATAAGATTGCTTTGACTGGCAATAAGTTGAGCAAGGAATTGTATTCCCACTCTGGCCGTCCAGGCGGACTTCGCCGCGATAGCTATGCTGAGCTTTTGGAGAAGAATCCAAAGCGCATCATTGTTTCCGCTGTTAGGGGAATGCTTCCAAAGAATCGTCTTGCTAAGGTTCAGCTTGATCGCCTTCGTGTGTTCACTGGCGCTGAGCATCCTCATATTTCGCAAAAGCCACAGGTCTTCGAGATCTCTCAGGTTAGCCAGCAGGCTAAGTGAATCGTAAGGAGAATATGATTATGGTAGATAACAACAACTCCGCGGTTCTTGAGAACGAAGAAGAACTGACTAGCTACACCACCGAAACCAACGCTGGTGCAGGCACTGGTACTTCCGCTATCGCTCCAGGCTATGGCACTGGTCGTCGTAAGGAAGCCGTTGCTCGCGTTCGCTTGGTTCCAGGTTCTGGTAAGTGGACTATTAATGGCCGCACTCTTGAGGAATACTTCCCATCTCGCTTATTGCAGCGTGAAGTTAATTCCCCAATCGTGCTTCTAAAGCTTGAAGGTAAGTTCGACGTTGTCGTTTTGGTAGACGGCGGCGGCACCACTGGTCAGGCTGGCGCAATTCGCTTGGGCGTTGCCCGCGCTTTGAACGCTATTGACCGCGATGCAAACCGTGCTTCCTTGAAGAAGGCTGGCTTCTTGACCCGCGACGCTCGCGTTGTGGAACGCAAGAAGGCTGGTTTGCACAAGGCACGTCGTGCACCTCAGTTCTCGAAGCGTTAAGCTGCGAAGAATTACAACTTCAATGGCTCCCGGCTTATGCTGGGAGCCATTTTTTGTTCATGTGTAATCGAGAATTAAGTTAAATGTTATTAATCGTTTGTAAGTAACATCTAAATCTAACATTCTAGAAAATTTTTCAGCAAATCGCACATAAATCATTACAAATAAGAACAAATAACGAACATTAGGGGATAAACCTCGCTCATAAATAGCGCAACTCGCTGCAAACTCAAAATAGTACAGTAATCCAAGTAAATTGTGAAATGTATCACATACCAGCATTATGATGCGTCTTTCATAGAAGATTATGCATGTAAATGTTGATGTGCCAAAAGCGTAGAAGTACGTAAGGAATCTAAAGATCAAGGAGGACCAAATGGCGCAAGCGCAAGAAACAGCGCAAGAAAATGTGCTCGATGAAAAAGAGCAAGCGGCATTAGTTGCAAAGCAAGAAGTTGACGAGTTAGCTAAAAAAGCAAAAGTCGCTTTAGATGAATTTGAAAAGTTAAATCAAACTCAAGTAGACCGAATCGTAGCAAAAGCATCGATTGCAGCTCTAAACAAGCATTTAGTCTTAGCAAAAATGGCTGTTGAAGAAACAGGCAGAGGATTAGTCGAAGATAAAGCTACAAAAAACATCTTTGCGTGCGAACATATTACGCATTATCTTGCAGGCCAGCGCACAGTAGGCATTATTAGAGAAGACGACGTTCTTGGAATCGACGAAATCGCTGAGCCAGTTGGCATTGTAGCAGGTGTTACACCAGTCACAAATCCAACGTCTACAGCCATTTTTAAGTCGCTAATCGCACTGAAAACTCGTTGCCCAATTATTTTTGGCTTCCACCCATTTGCCCAAAAGTGCTCTGCGGAGGCGGCAAGAATTGTGCGCGATGCTGCAATAGAAGCAGGAGCGCCAGAAAATTGCATTCAGTGGATTGAGCATCCATCAATCGAAGCTACGGGAGCTTTAATGAAGCACCCAGATGTTGCAACAATTCTTGCAACGGGTGGTCCTGGAATGGTTAAAGCTGCTTATTCTTCGGGTAAGCCAGCATTGGGCGTTGGTGCAGGAAACGCTCCAGCATATGTTGATGCAGACGTAGATGTTGAGCGCGCTGCAAACGATTTAGTGCTTTCAAAGCATTTTGACTACGGCATGATTTGTGCAACAGAGCAGGCGATTATTGCACATAAAGACGTGTATGATCCTTTGAAGCTCGAATTAAAGCGCCGTAAAGCTTACTTTGTAAACGAAGAAGAAAAAGCAAAGCTTGAGCAATACATGTTTGGTTGCACGTCTTATAGTGGCCAAACTCCAAAGCTTAATTCTGTTGTTCCTGGAAAGTCTCCTCAATTTATTGCTCAACAGGCTGGATTTGAGATTCCAGAAGATGCTGTGATTCTTATTGCTGAGTGCAAAGAAGTTGGCGAGATGGAGCCTCTAACAATGGAAAAGTTGGCTCCTGTTCACGCTTTACTGCGCGCAGATAACAAGGAACAAGGCTTTGAAATGTGCGAGAAGATGCTTGTGCACGGAGCTGGTCATACTGCTGTGATTCACACCAATAATCAGCAGCTTGCTCGTGAATATGGCAGCCGCATGCATGCTTGCCGAATCATTTGGAACTCCCCAGGATCTTTGGGTGGCGTTGGAGACATCTACAACGCAATCGCGCCTTCTTTAACTTTGGGATGCGGTTCTTATGGTGGAAACTCTGTTTCTGGAAACGTTCAAGCGGTAAATCTTATTAATATAAAGCGCATAGCGCGAAGGAATAACAATATGCAATGGTTCAAGATTCCGGCCAAAACGTATTTTGAGCCGAATGCTGTTCGCTATTTGCGAGACATGTATGGCATTGAGCGCGCAGTTATTGTGTGCGATAAAGTGATGGAACAGCTTGGCATTATAGACAAGGTGATTGATCAGCTTCGTGCTAGAGACAATCGCGTAACGTTTAGGATTATTGACTACGTTGAGCCAGAGCCAAGCGTTGAAACTGTTGAGCGCGGCGCGGAAATGATGCGCGAAGAGTTCCAGCCAGACACGATTATTGCTGTTGGCGGCGGATCTCCTATGGATGCTGCAAAAATTATGTGGCTTCTTTACGAGCATCCAGAAATTTCCTTCGCTGATTTGCGCGAAAAGTTCTTCGATATTAGAAAGCGCGCGTTTAAGATTCCGCCTCTTGGCAAAAAAGCTTGCTTGATTTGCGTACCAACGTCTTCTGGAACAGGATCGGAAGTTACTCCGTTTGCTGTTATTACAGACCATAAGACTGGCTATAAGTACCCGATTACGGATTACGCGATTACGCCTTCGGTTGCAATCGTGGATCCAGTTTTGGCGCGTACGCAGCCTAGAAAGCTTGCTTGCGATTCTGGTTTTGACGCTTTGACGCACTCTATGGAAGCTTTTGCTTCTGTTTATGCTAACGACTTTACGGACGCAATGGCATTGCATGCAGCAAAGTTGATTTGGGAGAATCTTAACGATTCTGTGAACGCTAATGACCCTGAGCGCAAGATTCAAGCTCAAGAGAAGATGCATAATGCAGCTACGATGGCTGGAATGGCGTTTGGCTCGGCGTTCCTTGGAATGTGCCACGCAATGGCACATACAATCGGGGCTTTGTGCCACGTTGCGCACGGCCACACAAATGCGATTTTGCTTCCATATGTAATTCGCTACAATGGTCAAATTCCACAAGAGCCTACAAGCTGGCCAAAGTACAATCGCTATATCGCTCCAGAGCGCTACCAGCAGCTTGCTAAGAATCTTGGTGTAAATCCTGGTAAAACTCCTCAAGAGGGCGTAGAGAATTTGGCGCGCGCTGTTGAAAATTATAGGGATAATCTTCTTAGCATGGATGCTTCGTTTAAGGCGTGCGGTGTGGACGAAGAATACTACTGGTCTTTGTTGGATCAGATTGGTATGCGTGCTTACGAAGATCAGTGCGCTCCTGCAAATCCGCGTATTCCTCAAATCGAAGATATGAAGGATATTGCGATTGCAGCGTATTATGGTGTCTCTCAAGAAGAAGGACATCGTATGCGCCTACAGCGCGAATCGAAGTAGAATTTAAGTAAAATTTATTGCATGATTATTTGAGTGGTTATCTAAGTGATTATCTAGGTAATTATTGAATGATTATTGCATATTTAGTTACAAATGGCAGAGGCTGCACTAGCTGTAGTTTCTGCCATTTTTCGTTGGAAAATAGCCGACACGCCCGATTTTTGTTAATCCAAGGTTGATGGTTTAATTACTTAGTTGCCTGTTTTTAAGGCTCGCATATTGTAATTCAAAAAAGCGAGCGCAGAAACAGAAATCGCAGTTTTTTGTTGATTTTTGTAGGCTGCGCACTGATGTGGAATGGCCTTTAGTGTCTATTCTCCCGGTGCCCTTTGATACAGGTTGGTAAACAGTAAACGAATCGCTAGAAAGGGCGGACGGCAATGGCGGGACAGAAAATCCGCATCAGGCTTAAGTCCTATGACCATGAGGTCATCGACCAATCGGCGAAGAAAATCGTCGAGACGGTGACGAACGCGGGCGCCACAGTAGTGGGTCCGGTTCCTCTGCCGACCGAGAAGAACGTGTTTGTTGTTATCCGTTCTCCTCATAAATATAAGGATTCTCGCGAGCATTTCGAGATGCGCACTCATAAGCGCCTCATTGACATCGTTGATCCAACGCCAAAGGCTGTGGATTCTTTGATGCACATTGACCTGCCTGCGGATGTAAATATCGAGATTAAGCTGTAGGAAGGGGGGTAAATAATGTCGCAAAATAAGAATCGCACTGCTTTGCTCGGCCGTAAGCTGGGCATGAGCCAGGTTTGGGATGAAAACGGCCTTTTTGTCCCCGTAACTCTGGTTGAGGTTGCTACCAACGTAGTTACCGCTGTTAAGACCGAAGAAACTGACGGTTATTGCGCCGTACAGCTCGGTTATGGCCAGATTGATCCTACCAAGGTTACCAAGCCATTGGCTGGTCACTTTGCAAAGGCTGGCGTGACTCCTCGTCGTCACCTCGCTGAGGTGCGCACTGAAAATGCAGCAGATTACAAGCCAGGTCAGGAATTGACCGCTGAAGTATTTGCTGAAGGTGCAGAAGTTGACGTAACGGGTACTACAAAGGGTAAAGGCTTTGCTGGCACAATCAAGCGTTGGGGCTTCAAGTCTTACCGTCGTACTCACGGCTCGCACAAGAATGAACGTCGTCCAGGTTCTGTGGGCGCATGTGCAACTCCAAGCCGCATTTTGAAGGGCAAGCGTATGGCTGGTCGCATGGGTCATGTGACTTCTACTGCGCTCAACCTCACAATCGTTTCTTCGGATGTTGAGAACGGTATTTTAGCTATCAAGGGTGCTATTCCAGGACCTAAGGGTGCTATCGTTCTAGTCCGTTCGGCAGTGAAGGGAGCCTGATTTAAATGGCAAACGTAACTCTGAACGTAACTGACACCAAGGGTAATGCAAACGGTACTGTTGAAGCTCCTGCCGAGATTTTCGGCATCTCCAACGAAGACGTTTTGGCTCACGGCCCATTGGTTCATCAGGTCGTTATTGCTCAGCTTGCTGCTGCTCGCCAGGGTACTCACGCGGTTAAGAATCGCGCTAACGTATCTGGTGGCGGTAAGAAGCCATGGAAGCAAAAGGGCACTGGTCGTGCTCGTCAAGGCTCCATTCGTGCTCCACAGTGGGTACATGGTGGCGTTGTACACGGTCCAGTTCCTCGCAAGTACGATCAGCGTACTCCAAAGAAGATGAAGGCAGCTGCTCTTCGTTATGCTCTTTCGGATCGTGCAAATGCTGGTCGCATTGCAATTGTGGACTTTGGCATTAAGGATGTTCCATCCACAAAGGCAGCTGTTGCAGCACTTACACCAGTAACTAAGGATCAGTTCACCACTGTTGTTCTCTCTCGCGAGAACATCAACGAGTGGATGTCTGTTCGTAACATTCCTACGGTGCATGTGATCTTCGCTGATCAGCTCAACACCTACGATGTCATCACCGCTCAGTACGTCGTCTTCTCCAAGGAAGGTTTCGAAGCCTTCGTTGCAGCTAAGACCGAGCCTGAAGTTAAGGAGGCCTGATTCAAATGGTCGCAGTCCATAACCCAGCACATGACATCATCTTAAAGCCAGTTGTTTCTGAAAAAAGCTATGCAGCTTCCGATCGTGGCCAGTACACCTTCGTCGTAGCTCCAAACGCTAACAAGGTTCAGATCAAGCAGGCTATCGAAGAAATCTTCAAAGTCAAGGTAACGAATGTTAACACCTTGAATCGCGCTGGCAAGCTCAAGCGCTCTCGCACCGGCTTCGGTCGTCGTGTGAATCAAAAGCGCGCTATTGTCACCGTGGCACAAGGCCAGACAATCGATATCTTTGGTAACTGAAGGCTAGCCGAGAAAAGTAAAGGAATACTATATTATGGCTATCCGCGTTTATAAGCCTACGACTGCAGGACGTCGTAACGCTTCGGTTTCGGACTTCTCCGAGATTACGCGTTCTACTCCTGAAAAGTCGTTGGTACGCAAACTCAGCAAAACTGGCGGTCGTAACTCTTACGGTCGCATGACTTCCCGCCATCGCGGCGGCGGACACAAGCGTCAGTATCGTCTCATCGATTTTAAGCGTTGGGACAAGGATGGCGTGCCAGCAAAGGTCGCTCATATTGAGTATGACCCTAATCGTTCCGCTCGCATCGCATTGTTGCATTATGCAGATGGTGAGAAGCGCTACATTATCGCTCCTGAAGGCATTTCCCAGGGAGATGTTATTGAGACTGGCGCCCAGGCTGATATTAAGCCAGGCAACAACTTGCCTCTTAAGAACATCCCAACTGGTACCGTGGTTCACGCAATCGAGCTTCGTCCACTTGGTGGCGCAAAGATTGCACGCTCCGCAGGTGCTGCCGTTCAGCTCGTAGCTAAGGATGGTGCTTACGCTCAGTTGCGTATGCCATCTGGCGAAATTCGTAACGTGGACGCTCGTTGCCGCGCTACAATCGGCGAGGTTGGCAACTCCGACCACGCTAATATCGAGCTTGGTAAGGCAGGTCGTGCTCGTTGGCTTGGTCGCAGGCCAATCACCCGAGGCGAATCTATGAACCCTGTTGATCACCCTCATGGTGGTCGTACCCGTGGTGGTAAACCACCTGTTTCTCCATGGGGCAAGGGCGAGGTTCGTACCCGCCGTCCGAAGAAGGCTTCGAACAAGATGATTGTTCGTCGTCGTCCGAATGGTAAGAACCGCAAGTAAGGGAGTGTCGAACAGATGACTCGTAGCATCAAGAAGGGCCCTTTCGTCGACGCCCACTTACAGAAGAAAGTCGATGAACAAAACGACAAGGGCACGCATAACGTCATCAAGACGTGGTCGCGTCGTTCGATGATCACTCCTGATTTCATTGGACACACCTTTGCCGTACACGATGGCCGCAAGCATGTGCCGGTATTCGTTACCGAAGCAATGGTTGGTCATAAGCTCGGTGAATTCGCCCCAACCAAGACCTTCAAGGGTCATGTGAAGGACGACAAGAAAGCACGCCGCTAAAGGAGAGTTAGGACACATGGAAGCTAAAGCAATCGCTCGTCACGTACGTGTGACGCCGCGCAAGGCTCGCCGCATGGTCGACCTCATCCGAGGCAAGCGTGCAAGCGAAGCTATTACCATTTTGAAGTTTGCTCCTCAAGACGCATCGTTGCCGGTGCGCAAGGTTCTTGAAAGCGCGATCGCTAATGCTCGCGTTAAGGCTGAGAAAGCTGGAGAACCATTCCGCGAGCAAAACTTGGTCATCAAGGAAACTTATGTGGATGAGGGTGTAACGCTTAAGCGTTTCCGCGCTCGTGCACAGGGTCGCGCTGCGCGCATTAACAAGCGCACAAGCCATATCACTGTTATCGTCTCGCTTAAGGAAGGGGATCGCTAAAGATGGGTCAGAAGATCAATCCTTTCGGCTATCGCCTGGGCATTACCGAGAATCATCGCTCTAGGTGGTTCTCCGATTCTACTAAAGCCGGCGAGCGTTACCGTGACTTCGTCCTTGAGGATGACAAGATTCGCAAGGAAATGAGCCATGACCTCGAACGTGCAGGCGTATCCCGCATTGTTATCGAGCGTACCCGTGACCGCGTTCGTGTGGATATTCACACCGCTCGTCCAGGTATTATTATCGGTCGTCGTGGCGCAGAAGCCGAGCGTGTTCGTGCAAAGCTTGAGAAGCTCACTGGTAAGCAAGTACAGCTCAACATCTTTGAAGTAAAGAACGCTGCACTTGACGCTCAATTAGTTGCTCAGGGAATTGCGGAACAGTTGACTAACCGCGTTACATTCCGTCGTGCTATGCGTAAGGCACAGCAAGACGCAATGCGTGCAGGTGCCAAGGGTATCCGTATTAAGCTCTCTGGTCGCCTTGGTGGCGCCGAAATGAGCCGTTCTGAGTTCTACCGCGAAGGTCGCGTTCCACTGCAGACCTTGCGCGCCCTTATTGATTACGGCTTCTTTGAGGCCAAGACCACTTACGGCCGTATTGGCGTAAAGGTTTGGATTTACAAGGGCGATATGACTGAGCGTGAGTTTGAAGAGCAGCAGGCTCAGCAGGGTAAGCGTGAAGGTCGCCGTGGCGATCGTCGTCCACGTCGTGGAGCACGCTCTGCCAATCAGCAGAAGGCTACCGAGGCACAGGCTGAAAAGCCAGCCGAGGCTGTAGCTGCTGAAGCTCCTGCCGCAACGGAAACGAAGGAGTGAGCAGATGCTTATCCCAAAAAGGACTAAATATCGCAAGCAGCACCGTCCTACCCGTAGCGGCATGTCTAAGGGTGGAACCGCTATCGCTTTCGGCGATTTCGGTATTCAGGCGCTGGCTCCGGCGTACATCACTAACCGTCAGATCGAGGCAGCCCGTATCGCAATGACCCGCTATATTAAGCGTGGTGGTCGCGTGTGGATTACGGTTTTCCCTGATCGTCCATTAACCAAGCACCCGCTTGGTGCACGAATGGGTTCCGGTAAAGGTGCTCCAGAATTCTGGATTGCCAACATTCACCCAGGTCGTGTAATGTTCGAGATCGGTGGTGTTTCTGAGGACGTCGCTCGCGAGGCTTTGCGCCGCGCTATCGACAAGCTCCCAATGAAATGCCGTGTTATTGCGCGTGAAGGCGGTGACATCTGATGCCAGTCGGAACTGCAGACTACACCATCAAGAATTTAAACGAGAAGACTAATGCTGAAATCGAAGGCTTCTTAAAGAAGTCTAAGGAAGAGCTTTTTAACTTGCGCTTCCAGGCAGCAACTAGTCAACTTGAAAACAGCGCTCGCCTCAAGGCGGTCAAGCACGACATAGCCAGGATGTATACTATCCTGCGTGAGCGTGAACTCGGCATCAGCCAAGAGCCTGGCGCCACTGAGGTCAAGGAGAAGTAAGCATGGCTGAGAACCAAGAGCGCAACTTCCGCAAGGTTCGTCGCGGCTACGTCGTGTCCGAGGCCATGGACAAGACGATTGCCGTGGAGCTGGAGCAGCGTTCGACACACCCACTTTACGGTAAAGTCGTCCGCTCCACCCGCAAGGTCAAGGCCCATGATGAACACAATGAGGCGCATATTGGCGACCTCGTGAGTATTATGGAAACTCGGCCTTTGAGCAAGACCAAGCGTTGGCGTCTCGACTCGATTATCGAGCGCGCCAAGTAAACAAGTTCAGCAAGGCTCCGCGCTTCACCTGTGCTGCTTATTTGAGCGGTACGGGTGAGCGGGGAGAACCAGCTCGACTAAGGAGAATCAATGATTCAGCAGGAAACGCGGCTTCATGTCGCCGACAACACGGGTGCTAAGGAATTACTTGCCATCCGCGTGCTCGGTGGATCGAAGCGACGCTATGCCGGCATCGGCGACATTATCGTCGCCTCCGTTAAGGATGCTATTCCTGGCGGGTCGGTCAAGAAAGGCGACGTAGTTAAGGCTGTCGTCGTCCGTACTGTCAAGGAACATCGTCGTGTTGATGGTTCCTATATTAAGTTCGACGAGAACGCCGCTGTTATTCTCGGCTCCGGCCGTGAACCAAAGGGCACTCGTATCTTTGGACCAGTCGGTCGTGAATTGCGCGATAAGCGCTTCATGAAGATTGTGTCCCTCGCCCCGGAGGTGATCTGAGATGGTAGCCAAGATTAAGTCCGGCGACCAGGTAAAGGTTATCCGCGGCAAGGATCGCGGTAAGGAAGGCAAAGTACTTCGTGTACTCGCCGAAGACCGTTTGATCGTCGAGGGTGTTCAGGTTGTTAAGAAGCATGTGCGTGCTACCCAGCAGGGTCAGCAGGCAGGCATCGTCTCTGTTGAGGCTCCAATTCACCGTTCTAACGTTATGGTGATTGACCCAGAGACAAAGCAGCCAACCCGCGTGGGCGTGATTGTTAAGCAAGAAGCTCGCGACGGCAAAGTAAAGACCGTGCGCGTGCGTGTAGCTAAGAAGTCCGGAAAGGAGCTGGCATGACCGATACTACAGTTGAGGCGCCGGCAACTCCGCGCTTAAAGCAGCAATACAATGATCAAATCGTTCCAGCTTTGGAAAAGGAATTTGGCCACACTAATCCTATGCAGGTGGCTCGTTTGCAGAAGGTCGTCGTCTCTATGGGCGTTGGTGCTGCAGCTCGCGATTCCAAGCTCATCGAAGGTGCGATTAAGGATCTCACTTTGATCACTGGTCAGAAGCCAAAGGTTACTAAGGCTAAGAAGTCTGTTGCGCAGTTCCATTTGCGCGAAGGCCAGGCTATTGGCGCTTACGTAACTCTTCGTGGCGATCGTATGTGGGAATTCTTGGATCGTTTGCTCACTCTGGCTTTGCCACGTATCCGCGATTTCCGTGGTATTAATGGCAACCAGTTCGACGGTCAGGGTAATTACAACTTCGGTCTTACGGAGCAATCAATGTTCCACGAGATTGATCCTGATTCGATTGATCATCAGCGTGGTATGGACATCACCGTGGTGACCACCACCAAGGACGATGTGGAAGCGAAGTCGCTACTTAAGCACCTCGGTTTCCCATTCAAGGAGAACTGATATGGCAAAAACCGCTCTGAAAAACAAGGCGGCCGCTAAGCCGAAGTTCAAGGTGCGCGCTTATACGCGTTGCCAGGTTTGTGGTCGTCCTCACTCCGTGTATCGCAAGTTCGGTCTGTGCCGTGTATGCCTTCGTGAAAAGGCACATCGCGGTGAGTTGCCGGGTGTTACGAAGTCCAGTTGGTAAATATCGACGCTGAAGGTCCACTGCTTTATAAATAACAAACAGGCGGTGGAAACCACGGCGAGAAAGGGCGTTAGCCCAACATGACAATGACAGATCCTATCGCAGACATGTTGACACGTCTGCGTAATGCGAGCGCGGCAAAGCACGATATCGTGGAAATGCCGTACTCCAAATTCAAGGCGAATATCGCCGAGATTCTTAAGCGCGAAGGCTACATTAAAGACTTTGCTGCTAAAGAAGCTAAGGTTGGACAGACTTTGGAAGTTACGTTAAAGTACGGCTCCAATGGTCAGCGTTCCATCCAGGGCATTAAGCGCATCTCTAAGCCAGGCTTGCGTCGTTACGCAAAGTCTGATTCTTTGCCTATGCCTCTTGGCGGTCTCGGTATCGCTATTATCTCGACCAGCTCGGGATTGTTGACTCAGAAGGAATGCCTCGATCGAGGCATTGGCGGCGAAATCGTCGCCTACGTATGGTGAGAAAGGAGAGCTGAAAATGGCATCGCATATTGGTAAGCTCCCCGTCGACATTCCTGCAGGCGTGGAAGTTAAGATTGAAGGTCAGTCCTTTAGCGCTAAGGGTGCTAAGGGCTCTGATTCCTATGTAATTCCAGAAGGTATTACCGCTGAAGTTGCTGATGGCAAGATCGTTTTGACCCCAGTTGACGATTTGCGTCCAACTCGTGCAAAGCACGGCTTGGCTCGCGCAATCGTGGCGTCTATGGTTAAGGGTGTGCACGAAGGCTACGCCAAGACTCTAGACATTGTTGGAACTGGTTATCGTGCTGTAATGAAGGGCAAGGGCATTGAGTTCTCGCTCGGCTATTCGCACACTATTACCGTTCAGCCACCTGAGGGCATTGAGTTTGAATTGCCAAACGCAAATCAGGTAATCGTCAAGGGTACTGACAAGCAGGCCGTTGGTCAGGCTGCCGCTAACATTCGCAAGCTTCGTGCTCCAGAACCTTATAAGGGCAAGGGCATTAAGTACAGCGATGAGCGTATTTTGCGCAAGGCTGGAAAGGCTGGTAAGTGATATGAGCGTTAAGATTTTCGGTAAGGGTACCAAAGTCGCACGTTTGCGTCGTCACGCCCGCCTTCGTAAGCGCATCTCTGGCACTCCAGAGCGCCCACGTTTGGTAGTTTCTCGTTCTAACCGTCACATGGTTGCTCAGATTGTGGATGACACTAAGGGTCTTACCCTTGTAAGCGCTTCCACCTTGACTTCTGACTTCGCTGGTTTTACTGGTACGAAGACTGAAGCTGCTACCAAGGTTGGCGAGTTAATCGCAGCCAAGGCGAAGGAAGCGGGAATCACCGCTGTTATCTTCGATCGTGGCGGTAATAAGTATCATGGTCGCGTCGCAGCCGTAGCTGAAGGCGCCCGTCAGGGAGGTCTAGCACTGTGAGCGATAACGAAAAGGAAACCCAAGTGGCTGAAGAAACTCAGAACACTCAGGCATCCGCTGAGGAGCGTACCGACGATCGTCGTTCCCGTCGTTCTAAGGGCGAAGGTAAGCGTAGCGAACGTCGTAGCCGTCGTGAAGAAAACCGCGGCGAAGAGCTTTTGGATCGCGTAGTTACTATTAACCGTGTTTCCAAGACCCACAAGGGTGGCCGTACCTTTAGCTTTGCAGCACTTGTTGTTGTTGGCGACGGTAAGGGCACTGTTGGTGTTGGTTACGGTAAGTCTCGCGAAGTTCCAGCAGCTATCGCTAAGGGTCAGCTTGACGCTAAGAAGCATATGTTTACTGTTCCACGCATTCGTGGTACCGTGACTCACCCTGTGTTGGGTCACGATGCTGCTGGTACAGTTTTGCTTCGTCCAGCTGCTCCAGGTACTGGTGTAATCGCTGGTGGCGCTGTGCGTGCTGTTATGGAGTGCGCTGGCATTACCGATATCCTCACCAAGTCCATGGGCTCCGCAACCGCTGTTAACGTGGTTCGCGCTACTGTGGATGCTTTGAAGAAGCTTGAAGAGCCAGAAGAAATTTGCGCTCGTCGTGGACTTTCCCTCGAGGAAGTTGCACCAGACGCATTGCTTCGTGAGCGCGCTGCTGGCATTGCCGAAGCACGCAAGGCTCGTGAAGAAGCTCAGGCTGCTAAGGCTGCCCAGGCAAAGGATGGTGAGTGATGGCTAACTTAAAGATCACTCTGGTGCACGGTTTGGTTCATTCCACCGAGCGTCAGCGCGCTAACGTTAAGACTCTTGGCCTTCACAAGATTGGTCAAAGCGTTGTTCGCGAGGACAATTCAGTCAATCGTGGCTTGGTTATGGCCGTTCGCCACTTGCTGAGCGTTGAGGAGGTTGACTGATTATGGCTAATGAAGAACCAATGTTGCACATGCACACGTTGCGTCCAGCTCCAGGAGCTAAGAAGGATCGCATCCGCGTGGGTCGTGGTGAAGGCTCTAAGGGTAAGACTTCGGGTCGTGGAGACAAAGGTACAAAGAAGCGTTACCAAGTTCGTCCAGGCTTTGAAGGCGGCCAGCTTCCACTTTACATGCGCTTGCCTAAGCTTCGTGGCTTTAAGAGCCCATTCAAGAAGGAGTTCCAGGTTGTTAATGTTGCAGCCCTTGCAGAACTCTTCCCAAAGGGTGGCGAAGTCACTGTTGCTGATTTGGTAGTTAAGGGCGCTGTGCGTGATGGTTACCCAGTTAAGGTTTTGGGCGATGGCGATCTTAAGGTTGCTTTGACTCTTAAGGGAGTTAAGGCTTCTGCATCCGCTAAAGCCAAGATCGAAGCTGCTGGTGGCTCTGTTAGCGAAGAGTAGTAATAAGTAGTAATACTTAAGCTAGTAATGCTAATTAACGCAGTGATTTAACTGTTTAATAATCCCCCTAGTTTGCACTGGGGGGATTATTTTATTGCAAAACTCACTCAATTATTGTTTCAGTATGTACCGTGATATAAACTATTGCCTCAGAGTTTGTTTTTTTACTGGTGCGCCTAGATCGTAGCGCAAAAAAGGGAGGAAGACCCAGGTGAAAACGTTAATCCAGGCCTTCAAGACGAAGGAGTTGAGGAATAAGATCCTCTTCGTCTTCGCAATGATTATTATCTACCGAATCGGCTCATTTATTCCGATTCCTGGAGTTGACTACAAAGTTATTCGAGCTTGCACCGCTAAGCTGGCTTCTTCTAGCGAGAACTTTATTGGGTTGGTGAATCTGTTCTCTGGCGGTTCTCTTTTGCAGCTTTCGATTTTTGCATTAGGCGTTATGCCATACATTACGGCGTCCATTGTTATTCAGTTGCTTAGAGTTGTGATTCCACGCTTTGAGGCTCTTCACAAAGAAGGTCAGTCTGGAGAAACGAAACTTACTCAGTACACCCGTTACTTAACCATCGGTTTGGCTGTTTTGCAATCAACTACCATTTTGGTTACGGCTCGTTCTGGCGCGCTATTTAACTATCAATGCGGCCAGGTTATTCCAGACGGTTCTATGTGGAGCCTTATTGTAATGGTCTTAATCATGACTGGTGGCACTGGCCTCATAATGTGGATGGCAGAGCTTATTACAGATAAGGGTATTGGCCAGGGTATGTCTGTATTAATCTTTATGTCTATTTGCTCTGGATTCCTTCCAAAGTTGTGGGAAATCGGTTGGGGTACGAATGGCCTTAATGGAGATTGGACTAAGTTCTCCATTGTTGCTGGCGTTTTCCTTGTGATTCTTATTTTCGTTGACTTTGTGGAGCTTGCTCAGCGTAGAATCCCTGTTCAGTACACGCGTCGAATGATTGGCCGCAAAATGTACGGCGGCTCTTCCACATACTTGCCTCTTAAGGTGAATATGAGTGGCGTTATTCCACCAATCTTTGCGTCTTCGATTCTTGCTATTCCAACACTTCTTGCTCAATTTGGAGATAGTCGTAAGGATTGGGTGCGTTGGATTAATGCCAATTTAGCAAACTCTACTTCTGTTTGGTACATAGCGTTGTACACCGTTATGATCGTGTTCTTCTGCTTCTTCTACACCGAGATTACTTTTAATCCAGATGAGACTGCAGACAACATGAAGGAATACGGCGGATTTATTCCTGGTATTCGCGCTGGTAGCGCTACAAGCCGTTATCTTAGCTACGTTATGAATAGGCTTAACACAGTTGGTGCTATTTACTTGCTGTTTGTGGCTTTGATTCCAACGGTTTTGATTATGTCTTTGCATCTTAATATGAAGCTTCCATTTGGTGGTACAACAATTCTGATTATTGCTGGTGTTGGCTTGGATACTTTGCGTCAAGCTAAGGCTCAAACTGAGCAATTCCAGTATGCTGGATTCCTGTTTGATCACAGCAATAATAAGCAGGTTGCTAAGTAGTATTTCAGATAGGTTTTGTTTAATATTTGTATTGGATTTGCATTGGCATAAAACTAGGAGATTAATATGCGATTGTTAATTATGGGTCCGCAAGGAGTAGGTAAAGGCACTCAAGCCGCTTTGCTTGCAGAGCATTACAATATTCCTGCTATTTCTACTGGCGACATTTTCCGTTATAACTTAAAGAATAAAACGGAACTTGGCAAGAAGGTTCAAGGTTATCTCGATAAGGGAGAGCTTGTTCCAGATGAATTGACAAATAGCATTGTTAAAGATCGTCTTGCTCAAGATGATGCAAAGAATGGCTGGATTCTAGATGGCTATCCTCGCAACGCTTCTCAAGTTCAGGCTCTTGATCGCATGTTGGAAGAGCTTGGTACTCCACTAGATCATGTTGTTGCTTTAGAGGCGGAGCGTGAGGTTTTGCTTGAGCGCATGCAAAAGCGTGCTGTAGAGCAGGGTCGTTCCGACGATACTCCAGAAGTTATTGCTAAGCGTTTGGAAACTTACGAGAAGGAAACAGCTCCTTTGCTGGATATTTATGAAAGCCGCGGTCAGCTTGTTGAAGTTGATGGCGTTGGAGATATTGCCGAAATCAACAATCGCATAGTTGAATCCTTGGTATGAGATTTATTTAAGATTTAGATTTTCTCATATTTGTAATGCGCCCTTGCGACACGCCGAGTGTTGTATTGGGCGCATTTACTGTATCATAGAAGATTGGCGTGTCTTCGGATGCGCAAAGTAGTATATCCAAGGAACGGAACGAGGCTCATGGCAAAAGACGGTGTGATTGAAGTCGAAGGCACGGTAGTAGAAGCACTACCTAACGCGATGTTTCGCGTTCAGCTTGAGAACGAGCACATTGTACTGGCTACGATTTCGGGAAAAATGCGTAAGAATTACATTCGCATTCTTCCGCAAGATCGTGTTGTGCTGGAGATGAGTCCTTACGATTTGAACCGCGGACGTATTACGTACCGTTATAAGTAAAGGTACAAGCAAAGGAAAACCATGAAGGTCAGCCCTAGCGTGAAGAGGATCTGCGAAAACTGCCGCGTGATCCGCCGTCACGGTCGCGTCATGGTGATTTGCATCAACCCACGTCATAAGCAGCGTCAGGGCTGAGTGGATCTCCACCGCGAATATAAAGGAATAAGGCGCTAAGTCGCAGCTTAAGCTGAACCCTGGGTGCGCAGGCCCAGGCCGCAAATAATCGATATTATTGCGGGAGACTTGGTGCACGACCTGCGTAATAGTAAAGGAATTACAATGGCACGTCTTGCCGGAGTAGATATTCCCAATGAGAAGCGCATTGAGATTGCCCTCACCTATATTTTTGGTGTAGGTCGTACTCGCGCTAAGGAAACGCTTGCCGCGACCGGTGTTAATCCGGATACCCGCGTCAAGGATCTTACGGATGAACAGTTAATCACTTTGCGTGATTATCTTGAGGCCAACTATAAGATTGAAGGCGATTTGCGTCGTGAAATCGACGCCGACATCCGTCGTAAGATTCAGATCAACTGCTATCAAGGCCAGCGTCATCGCAAGGGTCTTCCTGTGCGTGGTCAGCGTACTAAGACTAATGCTCGTACTCGTAAGGGTCCAAAGCGTACTGTCGCCGGGAAGAAGAAGGCCACCCGATAGTCGGTGGTCGGCTCTAGGCCACGAGTTAATTCTCATCGCCTAGACATACCAACTAATTCGTCATAGGAAACGAGGGTCAATGGCAGCTGCAAAGCAAGCCTCGCGCAAGCCGCGTCGCCGGGACCGCAAGTCGGTACCGGTTGGGCAGGCGCATATTAAATCAACATTCAATAACACGATTATTTCCATCACCGATCCATCGGGTGCAGTCCTCTCTTGGGCTTCTGGTGGCGATGTCGGCTTTAAGGGTTCCCGTAAGTCGACTCCTTACGCTGCAGGTATGGCCGCTGAGTCTGCTGCTCGTAAGGCAATGGAACATGGCCTTAAAAAGGTCGACGTGTTTGTTAAGGGTCCAGGTTCCGGTCGCGAAACCGCTATCCGTTCCCTTCAGTCCGCGGGTCTTGAGGTCGGTTCTATTACCGACGTCACCCCACAAGCGCATAACGGCGTTCGCCCACCAAAGCGTCGCCGCGTCTGAGCACTCTTACGAATCCATCCATCCAACCCGCTTATGGGCGGCGAGTGCACCACCGACCAGAAGCTGAAAGGATACAAAAGTGCTTATCGCACAGCGTCCAACACTTACCGAGGAATCACTGAATCCCCAGCGTTCTCGCTTTACTATTGAGCCGTTGGAACCAGGTTTCGGATACACGCTCGGCAATTCGCTGCGTCGTACCTTGTTGAGCTCCATTCCAGGTGCGGCCGTTACTTCGGTACGCATCTCTGGTGCTTTACATGAGTTCACGACTCTGCCAGGTGTTGAAGAGGATGTCACTGAAATCCTGCTGAACATCAAGGGCATCGTACTTACAAGTGAGTATGACGAGCCAGTAGTGATGTATCTACGCAAGAGCGGCAAGGGTGAGGCAACAGCTGGAGATATTACTCCTCCTGCTGGCGTCACTATTGCCAACCCACAGATGCATATCGCTACACTTGCTGAAGATGGCGAGCTCGAAATTGAGTTCACTGTGGAGCGTGGTCGTGGCTACGTGCCTGCTCAAATGAATAAGCAGGAAAACAGCGAAATCGGTCGCATTCCAGTGGATTCGATCTACTCGCCAGTTTTGAAGGTGAGCTATAAGGTCGAAGCTACCCGCGTGGAACAGCGCACGGACTTCGATAAGCTTATCCTGGATGTGGAAACTAAGCCAGCTATTACACCACGAGACGCAGTTGCGTCCGCAGGTTCGACTTTGGTTGAGCTTTTCGGTCTTTGCCGTGAGCTTAACGTCGATGCTGAAGGTGTTGAAGTTGGTCCAGCTCCAGTCATGGCGGAAGCTGATTCCCAAATGGCCACTCCAATTGAGGATTTGAACCTAACGCAGCGCAGCTACAACTGCTTGAAGCGTGAAGGAATCCACACAGTTGGTGAGCTGGTAGTTCACACTGAGCAGGATTTGCTCGATATTCGTAATTTCGGCATGAAATCCATCGATGAGGTTAAAGAAAAGTTGCAATCCATGGGATTGTCTCTTAAGCCTTCACCGCTTGGCTTTGACGCCAATAATCTCGAAGGTGGCACATTCTTCTCGCCAGAAGACGAGTAAACAACCACCGCAAATCGTCGCGGTTTTTGGATGTTCGGGTTTTTGCCCACCTGAATTCCGCGGCAATAAGGAGTAATAATGCCTACACCGAAACAAGGGCCTCGTCTGGCTTCTAGCCCAGCGCATGAGCGCCTGATGCTGGCCAATATGGCTACAAGCCTCTTCCAGCACGGTCGTATTGTGACTACTTTGCCAAAGGCAAAGCGTCTTCGTCCACTTGCTGAGCGTTTGGTAACATTCGCTAAGCGTGGCGATTTGCATTCGCGCCGCCGCGTGTTGCGCGTAATTCGCAATAAGTCCGTTGTTCACATGCTTTTCACTCAGATTGCTGAGCAGATGAAGCAGCGTGAAGGTGGCTATACTCGCATCGTTAAGATGGCCCCTCGTCGTGGTGATACTGCTCCACAGGCTATTATCGAGCTTGTTGTTGAGCCAGTAAGCCCAAAGAAGGCTGTTGTTAAGGAAGCTGAGTCCGCTACTAAGGTTGCTGCTAAAGAAGAAGCAGCCGAGTAGTTGAGATTAGCATCTTGATGCATCGGTAAGTAAATCTTTTTGCGATTAATCGCAAGTATAAAGGTTTATTAAACGGGTTGAAGATATCTCCAGCCCGTTTTTCTATATCTGACATATATTTTCTATATCTGGTATCAATTATTATTGAACTATGTCAAATATTCTCGATTTACTGAATAATGATTTTACTAATTTTAAAGAGCGAAAATTCAACGCCGTAGATTCGCTTATTTTATGCGAGTTGGCGTATATTTGCATGCCTGAATCGATTCCAAAATATAATGACGATTCTAACTCACTAGCAACCGTTCCTTTAAGCGAATTGCTTCGCGGTGAGGATTTTTCTTCAATGTTTAGCTCTGGTTCTACTAAGGTAGATGAGTTTCGCAAGAATCTACTTTTGGCTGTTGAGTCTAGCCCGCGTTATAGGGGCATGCGTGTTGGTGAGGTTCTTGAACGTTTTGATGAGTCGAATATTGATGACTCTTGCGAACAGCAATTTGCGGCTGTTACTTTTGATTTAACAGATTGCATTGGGTCTAGCTGCTTTGTTGTTGCTTTTAGAGGAACAGATAACACGCTTGTTGGCTGGAAGGAAGACTTTAACATGGCATTTCGCTGCCCAGTGCCAGCGCAGGAGTCGGCGGCGGAGTATTTGCTCTCTATATCTAGGCGCGCATGTAAAGATTCTTGCAAAAGTGGCGGTATTCGTGGGATTTTTAGCAGTGTTGGTGATTATTTTGCGAATTTGTTTAATAAGAAGAGTGATTTTAAGAATAGTGATTTAGATAAGAGCAATCTAGAAAATAGCAATGATTGCGATTTAAATGATTGCGATCTAAGTGATAATCCTAAAATATTTGTTGTGGGCCATTCAAAAGGCGGGAATATGGCTGCATACGCGGCAATGCGATTAGACGCGCAAGATCGAAGCCTTGGAAATCATATTAGTAAAATCTATTCAATGGACGGCCCTAGTTTTGGCTCGGATGTTGTTGATCCAAAGGTTTTTTCTCGCGTTGTTTCCAGAATCGAAAAAGTTGTTCCGCAATCTGCCTTTATTGGATTGATTATGGATACGGGAGTGCCGTATAAGGTTACAGCTGCCGATTCAATTGGATTAATGCAACATCTTGGCATATATTGGCAAGTTAAAGATGGTGATTTTGACTACTGCGATTGTGTAACTCCGCGCGCTCTAGCAGTTTCTAAAGCTGCAAACGAGTGGATGATGAGTTTGCCATTTGAAGAGCGAAAACGCAGAATTGATAGTGTTTACAGCATGTTTAGCAGTTTAGGGTACTCGAATTTCGACGAGATGTCTTCGCATTGGTCGGAGGTTGTTCCTGCATTATTGAAGATTGCAATGCATATGGATTCAAAAACATATGAGTTGATTCGTAGCGTTATGAGTGCTTTTGCGCTCGCTGGCGGTTCAGATAAGAAAAACTAGTGGAAGTCTGTTTGGAAAGTCTGTTTGTAAGTCTGTTTGGAAAGGTTTTGAATGCGTCTTCGTTTGGATTTAGCGTATGATGGCGGCGATTTTTATGGTTGGGCAAAGCAACCTACTTTGCGCACCGTTCAAGGTGTTTTAGAAGACGCATTGCACAAGGTTTTGCGCGTGAATAAAAGCGATGCTAGCGAACCTTTGCGCCTTAGCGTTGCTGGCCGCACAGATACGGGCGTTCACGCATCTTACCAAGTTTGCCATTTAGACGTTTCGGAATCCGTTTTGCAAAATTGCGTCGGTCACACAAATCTGACTCCAGTAAAAGCCTTGGAATATAGGCTTTGTGGCGTTTTGCCTAAAGACATTTCGATTCACAGCGTAAGCATTGCGCCAAGCGGTTTTGATGCGCGTTTTTCTGCGTTGGATCGCACATACGTGTATAGGATTAGTGATGCTGCGAATCGCGCGAATTTGGATCCGCGCATGCGTGGCTTTGTGTTGCAGCTTGACTACGACTTAAACGTTGATGCCATGAATCAGGCGGCGTCTTTGATTGTTGGTTTGCACGATTTTGGCTCTTTTGCGCGGCCAAATCCTGGTGGAACTACGATTCGCTGCGTTAAAAAGGCTGTTTGGAATCGCGTTTGCGTGGGGAGCTGTTTATCTAAATCAACTGGAAAAATTCCTTGCATTGAGAACGGTTTGCTTGAGTTTACTATTGTTGCAGACGCGTTTGCGCATAACATGGTTCGTTCGCTTGTTGGGGCGTGCGTGCAAGTTGGGTGTGCAAAGCGTTCTGTTGATTGGTTCAAAAATAAGATTGAAAATCCGATTCGAGAAGGCTCTACTGGGCCGATTGCAGCTAACGGTTTGACTTTGGAATATGTTGAATACCCTAAAGACGAGGAGCTTGGTGTGCGAGCAAACGCGATTCGTGCTAAGCGCACGATCGAGGAGCTTGGGTGAGTGTCAACGCGCCATGCGTCTTATATATTCTAGGGTTGTTTTACAATTGAAAAGTTGCGTTTCTTTTTGCATTTGCGTTTTGCGTATTTGCGATTGGCGCAAAGGATGAATGTCCGAGCGGTCTAAGGAGCACGCCTCGAAAGCGTGTGAGGGCTACACCCTCCGCGAGTTCAAATCTCGCTTCATCCGCAAGCAGGGTTTCTGGCGATTAGCCAGAAGCCCTTTTTGCTTACACAAGCGCTTTCCTTATTTGTCGTTGCGCGAGGTTTGAGTATTTCTCTCCTCGCAAGTCCCGTCGCTACGCTCCTCTTTTATTGCTCGTAGAGAAATACATCAAACCTTCTGGATATCTAGAACTTTTTCGTATCTTTCATCACCGAGATTCTCGATTTTTCTTCTTCATTCGATGAATCACCACCTTCGGCGCTGAGGTTCATCTCATTCAGTGCGAAAAATCTCGAATCTCTACTTTATTTGGCGTACATATGCAATCATGCAGTGTGCTATTGCTCAAAAATCGCGGAAGAATCGCTAGGGTATCCATACGCGTACGCGCTCATAATATGCGAAATAGCAATGTTTGCAAGAATCTCAATAAACTCTTGATTTGTGTTGCTAGAAAGTGCGCTATGATTTACGCTACCGTCTTTGTTTGTAGGGAAAATAGCTTGATTTAGCGCGTCTAGTTCTCCGCGCGCGCAATCCATATACGCTATTGCAACTATTGGCAAGTCTTTTGCGCTAGCTTCGTCTTTTGCAACGCCAGAGTCCAGATTCTTTTGCGGTATTTCGTATACTTTTTGTCGCAAGTCGCTTCCGCTTGAAGCAAAGTGCATAAGCATGTTAGCAATCGTAGCTGTAATATCGCTTTGTCTTAAGGAAACATTATCAACATCTTTTGCAGCTAAAGTTTGTAACATAAAAGCTAGTTTGTCTTGTTCTAATGCCGCTTTTGCAAGTGGGTCGTGATTCCAATACAAGTTACTAGTACTATTTGCAAAGTCATACAATTTTTTGTAAACGCTTGATTCCATTTGATTTGCGATTTTAGGGGCGTTTGCTGCTCCACTTTCGTTGCCTTGACTTAAGTTGGCCAATCTCCAGGTGTTTTGCGCGCTAAAAACAACGCCTTGAGCAAATCGTGCGTTGCATTGTATTGCAACGTTTTTCCAAGAATTCGCAGCATTTTGCAAGTTGTTTCTAGTTACGTTTGCTTCTTGTTGATCTACGATTTTTTGATTGTGCTTTGCGCTTTGTAGAACTTGGTAGCACTCATTATTGCTTTTAGATGAACGAACCGCAGTGTTGTTAACGTTATTAAATTGCCCTGATCCCGAGCAAGCGCTAGAAGCCATTAATACAGCAATAAGTGATGCAAATACTAGAACAAACTTTTTTTTGTGCATTGGAACACCTTTTGCTACGCGTTTGATAATATTTTGCACGCCTTGCAAGGCTTTAGAACAAAACAAAACGTGTCTGCATAATCTACTAAAATAGTCCGTGACTGTGACCAATGTTGGCTTGCTTTGTGTCTAACATTTTATGCTTAACATTTTTAATCATAGTCATAAAATTTTGCGCTTTACATACTTGTTAAAATTAGATTTTAGCGTTTTGTTATGCGTAAAACGTATAAAAGAAGAATAAGTTAATTTTATAAGTGAAAATTTATAAATGAATCACAGGAGGACGTGCACGATGGAATTGGATTTGGCGGGAATGCATCAGCTTGCGGCTCAGCAGGGGATTAATGCCGACGAGCTGGACGAGGCACTCGCCGAGGCTTTGCGTCTTGCATACATGAAGACTTCCCACCCAGCAAGGCATGCTCGAGTTGAGCTAGATGAGCGTGCTGGTTGCTTTACTGTATGGGCACGAGATGAGATTCCAGGTGTTCCTACAGAAGATAATCCTCACCCAGCATTTACTTTGGGCGAGGAGTATGACGATACGCCTAGAGATTTTGGACGTCTTGCTGCAGCAACAGCTCGCCAAGTTATTACTCAACTTTTCCGCAAAGTGGAAGATGACCGCGTATTTGGAGCTTTTTCGGGTCAAAAAGGAAAGCTTATTAACGGCATTGTGCAGCAGGATTCTAAAGATCCTTCTAATATTCACGTTGCTGTTGGAGATGTTGAAGCCATTTTGCCTAGAAGAGAGCAAGTTCCTGGCGAAAGGTATCGTCACGGCGAGCGTATTCGCGTTTATGTTGTAAACGTTGCTCGCGGCTTGCGCGGACCAGAAATAGTTGTTTCTAGGTCTCACCCAGATCTTGTTCGCAGACTTTTTGAGCGAGAAGTTCCAGAACTTGTTTCGGGAGCTGTTTCGATTATGGCAATTGCTCGAGAAGCTGGCGCTCGTACTAAGATTGCTGTTCGCGCTAACACAGATGGCGTTAATCCAAAGGGTGCTTTGATTGGTCCTGGTGGTTCGCGCGTTCGTGCTGTATTGGAAAATCTTGGTCAAGAAAAAATCGATATTGTTGATTGGTCGCAAGATCCAGCACAGTTTGTTTCCGCTGCATTGTCTCCAGCAGTAGTAACTGAAGTTCATGTTGTTAGTGAGAAAAGTCAGACTGCTGTTGCTTTTATTCACGATTCTCAGCTTTCGCTTGCAATTGGCAAGGAGGGACAGAACGCGCGACTTGCAGCAAAGTTGACTGGTTGGAAGATTGGAATTGAGTCTGCGGAAGAGCATGCTAAAAAGCAAGAAGCTATGAACGCTGATTCTAATTCGGCGGAATAAGATTTTTGCTAGTATTTAGCAAACTTGCGACACTCCCGAGAATCCAACGTTTCGAGTAAGCTGAAAGCTGCAATCTGGGCTTATTAGCAGCTTTTTGCCTAGGGAACGAGGTACAAAATCATGGTTGAAATCATGGTTACACGATGAGATATCGCATTATGAGATATCTAAATAAAAAGCATAAGAGTAAGAATCTTATAACAATATAAAGTGGTTGCGTTCGTTTTACGCTGCCACAGACTGAGGAGAACACTGAGTGGTAAAAAAGCGCGTATACGAACTGGCCAAAGAATTTGGTGTAGATAGTAAAACCGTATTGGAACGTTTGAAGAGTATGGGCGAATTCGTAAAGTCCGCTTCTTCAACTGTTGAAGCTCCTGTAGTGCGTCGTCTAAAGACGGAATTTGTGCCTGCGGATTCTGCTGCAAAGAGCGAATCGAAGCCTTCTGCGTCTAAGAATGTTGATCATGCGTCTAATAAATCTGCGGATTCTGCGTCTAATAGCAAGCCAGAATCTCATGGTCAAAATGCAGAAAAGAAGGCTAATCAAAAGCCAGAACAAAAGTCTTTTGCAAAGCAGAATTCTGCGCAAAAAGTGCATGAAAATCACGAATCTAAGACTTCTAATGCGCATGCTGCTAACAATGCAACTCCTAAGCCTTCGGCTGGAAACGCAAAGCCTAATAATGCTTCTAGGTCTGGCGATTCAAAGCGCAACGCAGAAAAGCGCAGTGGTGCAGAATCTAAATCTGCTAAGCAAGAGCGTTCTGCGCAAATGCCTCCACGCCCTAGACCACACCAAGGCTCTGGCTCGGGAACCGCTCCTCGACCAGGAAACAATCCGTTTAGTCGAAAGCAGGGTATGCGCGCGCCTACACCTGGAGACATTCCACGCCCACATCCAATGTCGCGGCCAGGCGCTGCTGCAGAGAATGCTCGTGGCTCAAAACCAGGATCTGGTAATGGTAATGGCGGCAACGGCGGTGGTCGCGGTCGCGGTGGTCGCGGCGGAAACCGTCAAGGCGGCGGCAATGGCAACGGCGGCAAC
Organism: Gardnerella sp. c12Ub_1; assembly: GCF_055804375.1. Lineage (NCBI taxonomy): Bacteria > Bacillati > Actinomycetota > Actinomycetes > Bifidobacteriales > Bifidobacteriaceae > Gardnerella > Gardnerella sp. c12Ub_1. Next base: position 1,387,732 of record NZ_JANUZC010000001.1, read on the forward strand.
GGAGCAAATCGTTCCCAATGGCAAGGTTCGCATCGTTCAGGCGGCGGCAATGGTGGCGCAGGATCGCGCCCATCGGCAGAGTCGCGCTTTAACGCAAACCAAGCTGCAAGCTTCCAAGCAGCGGCTGCAGGTGCTCCAAATGCAGGCCCATCCAGGGGTGGTCGTGGTCGCGCAGGAGCTGCAGGTGCATTCGGTCGCCAAGGTGGAAAGTCCTCTAAGGCTCGCAAGAATCGTCTTGCAAAGCGCAGGGAATACGAAGAGCTTAAAGCACCAGTTATTGGCGGCGTGCGTATTCCTTCGGGTAACGGCGCTACGATTCGCCTTCGTCAGGGAGCAACGCTTTCGGATTTGGCAGAAAAGATTGATGTAAATCCAGCAGCTTTGGTTACTGTTTTGTTCCATCTTGGAGAGATGGCAACAGCTACGCAGTCTTTGGATGAAACAACATTCCAGATTCTTGGCGAAGAAATCGGCTGGAATATTAGCCTTGTTTCTGCAGAAGAGGAAGATAAAGAGCTTCTTCAGCAGTTCGATATTGACTTAGACGAAGAAGAGCTTCAAGAAGACGATAATCTTGTAACTCGCCCTCCAGTTGTTACTGTTATGGGCCACGTTGATCACGGTAAAACTCGCTTGCTCGATACAATCCGTAAGTCGAATGTTGTAGCGCGCGAAGCTGGCGGCATTACGCAGCGCATCGGCGCTTACCAAGTTACAGTCACCTTAGACGGCGACAAGCGCAAGATTACGTTCTTGGATACACCAGGCCACGAAGCGTTTACAGCTATGCGTGCTCGTGGTGCGGAGCTTACAGACGTTGCAATTCTTGTTGTTGCAGCAGACGACGGCGTTATGCCTCAGACTGTTGAAGCAATCAACCACGCACAGGCTGCTCACGTGCCTATTGTTGTTGCAGTAAACAAGATTGATGTTGCTGGAGCAAACCCAGATAAGGTTCGCGGTCAGCTTACAGAGTACGGTCTTGTGCCAGAAGAATACGGCGGCGACACCATGTTTGTGAATATTTCCGCAAAGCAGGGGACCAACGTAGATAAGCTTCTTGAGGCTGTTCTTTTGACTACAGATGCGGAGCTTGATCCTAAGGCGAATCCAAACATGGACGCTCGTGGCGCAACTGTTGAAGCTCGCTTGGATAAGGGTCGCGGTGCTGTTGCAACCGTTCTTGTTCAGCAAGGTACGCTTAAAGTCGGAGATTCCATTGTTGCAGGCACGTCTTATGGTCGCGTTCGCGCAATGCTCGACGAAAATGGCAACCACTTGCAAGAGGCAGGTCCTTCCACGCCAGTTCAGGTGCTTGGTTTGACTTCTGTTCCAACTGCAGGCGACTTGTTCTTGGTTACTTCCGACGATCGTTCTGCTCGCCAAATTGCCGAAAAGCGTCAGGCTACAGAGCGCGCGGCTCAGCTTGCAAAGCGTCGTAAGGTTGTGTCTCTTGAAAGCCTTAAGGAACAGTTTGCTAAGTCCGAAGTGGATATGCTTAACATTGTTATTAAGGGTGATTCTTCTGGCTCCGTTGAAGCTTTGGAAGACTCCTTAATGAAGATTGAGGTTTCCGACGAAGTTGGAATTCAGGTTATTCACCGCGGCGTTGGCGCGATTACTCAAAACGATGTGAACCTTGCAACTGTTGATAAGGCCGTTATTATTGGCTTTAACGTGCGTCCAAATCGCCAGGTTGCAGACTTGGCAGATCGCGAAGGCGTGGAAGTTAAGTACTACTCTGTTATTTACAAAGCAATCGAAGATATTGAAGCTGCTTTGAAGGGTATGCTTAAGCCAGAGTTTGAAGAGGTTGTTACATCTCATTCCGAGATTCGCGAAATCTTCCGCTCGTCCAAGTTTGGCAATATTGCTGGCGTTATGGTTCAAGATGGTGAGGTTAAGCGCGGAACCAAGTGCCGTATTTTGCGTAACGGTGTTGCAACTGTTAACGATCTTGAAATCTCCACTTTGCGTAGGTTTAAGGATGATGTGCAATCCGTTAGCGAAGGCTACGAAGCAGGCATTAATCTTGGCAGCTTTAACGACATTGAGCTTGGCGACGTAATCGAAACATTTGAAATGAAGCAGATTGAGCGCAAGTAATATGGCTGGAACAAACCCTAGAGCCGCGCGAATTGCGGCTTTGATTCACAGAGTGATTGCGTCCAATATGGAATCGCATTTGCACGATAAGCGACTTGCTAACGTAACGATTACAGAAGTGAGAGTTACTAACGATTTGCAAATAGCTAAAGTGTATTGGACGCAGCTTGGCACTGCTGGAAAAGAGCAGGGCGAGCGTATGCGCGCAAACCAGGCTTTGCAACAGGCTAAGGGACGCTTACGCACTTTAGTTGGAGCTAAAGCAGGCTTGCGATTAACGCCTCAAATCCAATTTGTTTACGATGAAGTTCCTAGCGAAGCTCACGAGATTGAAGACATTTTGGTTGCGGCTCGCAAGCGTGACGAGGAGCTAGCTAAAGCGCGAGAAACAGCGCAATATGCTGGGGAAGCGGATCCGTATAAAAAGCCTCGTGAAGATGAGGATTTTGACGACGAGGATTTTGACGAAGACAGCGACTTTGAAGACGACAACTTTGCGGATTCTAGCGACTCTGCGGATTCTGGCGATTTTGCGGATTCTAGCGACTTTGATAGTGATGTAACTAGCGACTTTAGAGAGGGCAATGAGTAGTCCTGAATTACCATCTTCTAGCAAAGTACCATCTTCTGGAATTTTGCTAGTAGATAAGCCAAAAGGCGTTACCAGTCACGATGTTGTATCTTTTGCACGCGGCTTGTTGCACACTAAACGAGTGGGTCATGCTGGAACTTTAGACCCAATGGCAACAGGCTTGCTGATTCTTGGCTTTGGTAACGCCACGCGCTTGCTCAACTATTTGCTTGGTCACAATAAAACGTACGAAGCTGTGATTCGTCTTGGCGAGTCAACTAACACAGACGACGCGGATGGTAATGTTGTTTCAAGCGTGGATGATGAAAATGGCATTATAAACTTTGCAAATATTGATGAAATTCTTAAAGAATTGCGCGTTGTAATAGCAAAGAATTTTACTGGCTCGATTATGCAAACGCCAACATCTTTTTCTGCTATAAAAGTAAATGGCGTTCGCGCTTACGACTTAGCGCGTGAAGGTAAAGATGTTCATTTAGAGTCTAGAGAAGTTTTTATTTACGATTTTTCTTTGCTGGATGCGCATTTTAGTGTGGGCGTAAGCGGCGCAAAGGTTATTGACGTGCGCGCAAGCGTTTCTTGCTCTAGTGGCACATATATTCGCGCTCTAGCTCGCGATTTGGGGCGTGTTCTTGGAGTTGGAGGACACTTAGTTAGCCTTAGAAGAACGCGTATTGGCGATTTTTCTATAGAAGATAGTCGCGTGCTTAAGCTTAAAAGTGTTATTCGCACATTTACAAACAAAAATGGCGTGACTCAAACTCGCGCGAAGGCTGTTTTAGACGATTTATACTATTCGCAAGGTTCATGCGATTCGCTGGTTTCTGGCGATTCGTCATCTGCTTTGCCAGCCTCATCGCCTTTAGAAAACACTCTTAATCAACACTTGCTAAGCATGTTTGAATCTGCAAAATTAACAATGCAAACAGTAGAAGTAAGCGAAAATCAAGCTAAAGACTTGCGATTTGGCAGAAAAATCACAATTCCTACGATTAGCGCAAAAAACGCGATTGCATACGTAAAAGCCGCAAAAGATGAGAAAAACGACGTTGTTGCAGTTCTAGAGGTTGCACAAAAGTCGCAAGCTTCTACGCGCGAAAGTATTACGTTCTATAAGTCACAAGAGAATAACGAGAATAACGAAAAAATCGAGAATAACGAAAAAAATACAAATCAAATAGAAGCTAAACCAATTGTAGTATTTGTACAAAGCTAGTTTGCTGGTAAAATAGATATTAGTGTGAAAATGGGGTTGCGGCAAAGTGGCGTCTAAAATAAAGCGATACCAATATTTGCGGCTCTTGCGAACAGTAAGGATATGATGAAGGTCATCGACATTCGACCAGATGCCAACGGTATGATTAGTTGGCCAACGTTGAGCGCTCAACGTAAGTCAGTTGTTACAATAGGTGTATTCGACGGAATGCATCTTGGGCATCGTAAAGTTATTGAGCGAACAGTGGAGATTGCGCGCAAAAACAACGCGTTCTCGGTTGTTATAATGTTTGACCCTCGTCCAAGCGTTGTGCACGAAAATCCAGATTTATTCGACGATTTTGGCGATGACGCGCAAATTCCAGTAGATTCGCAAGCGCTAACAAGCGTTCGCCAGCGGCTTAGAGTTTTACAGCAGTTAGACGTTGATCACGTTATTATAGTTCGATATAGCCTTGCTTTTGCGGCAAAATCGTACAGATTCTTCCTTGGGCAGCTGGTTGGTAAGCTAGGTATGCGCGCGCTTGTTTTGGGGTCGGATGCAGCTTTGGGCGCTAAAAGAGCTGGAAACGTTCATGCTATTAAAGAGCTTGCGCAAGCTACAGGCGTTTTTAATCTTGTTGTTGTAGATGATTTTGGGCCAGGAGACGTTCGCGTTCCAGACCCGATTGTTCCAGAGGTTCCTTTAGAAGGCGGAGAGCCAAAAGATCCTGCAAGTGGCATGAATAAGGCGGAATATCGTGCTTGGAGCAAGGGCATGCCGAATAAAAAGGTTCGTGCTTGGAGCTCTACAAATGTGCGATGGATGCTTGCAAATGGCAGGGTTCGAGATGCTGGAGATATTCTTGGACAGCCGCATAGAGTAGAAGGCACTGTTATTCACGGAGCTGGTCGCGGTCATCAAATTGGCTTCCCAACTGTAAATCTTGGTGAGCGAATTGACGGATATATTCCTGTTGATGGCGTGTATGCTGGCTGGATTATTGATTTAGATGCAGACGAGCAAAATGGCGCTTCTTCTGGCAGAAACATTCCTAGCGTAGGTGTTTTGCGTAAAGATGAGCTTCATCTTGGATTGCATTCGCCTTGGCGTTGGGCTGCTGCAATTTCAGTTGGCACTAATCCTACTTTTGAAGATGACGCGGCAAATCGCGCGGATGCTTACGACGATACTCTAGAAGAGCAATCGTCTAATCGAACTGTTGAAGCATATGCGTTAACAGATAAGATTCAAGACTTATACGGGCATAGGGTTTGCATTGAGTTTGCGCGCTTCTTGCGCCCGCAGCAAGCATTTGACTCGCAAGAGCAGCTTAAGGACGCTATTAGCAAAGACGTTGAGCAAACGCGCGCGCTAGTGTCGGAATGATTTAAAGAAGTTTTGCGTTTCTGGGTCGCTGCAAGCATCCATAACTTCGTACGGCGTGCCGTTTTCTGCAACAACGCCGTTTCTAAGCAAAACTACTCTGTCGGCAGCTTCGTGCGCAAAATGCATCTCGTGAGTGGCCATTAAAATGGTTGTTCCTTGCTGCTTTAGCTCCGCAACCATGTCTAGAACTTCGCCAACAAGCATTGGGTCTAGCGCGGAAGTAATCTCGTCTAAAAGCAGGAGTTGTGGGCTTGTCATAAGCGCGCGAGCAATCGCCACTCGCTGCTGCTGTCCGCCCGAAAGCTGATCTGGGTAGGATTTTGCTTTATTTTCTAGCTTAATCCTAGATAGAAGCTCCATTGCGCGGCTTTCTGCGCGATCTTTGCTCCAATGATGAACTTTTCGCGCAGCAAGAGTCACGTTATCTAAAACACTCATATGCGTAAAAAGATTGAATTGCTGGAACACAACTCCGATTTGAGATCTAATTTGATCTTGATTTATGCGTGGATCTGTAATATCTGTGTTTCCAAGCCAAACTTGGCCGTCGTCTACTCGCTCAAGCAAATTAATGCACTTCATAAGAGTAGATTTGCCGCTTCCAGAAGGCCCTAAAAGAGCCACCACTTCGTGAGGCGCAATATCAAAAGAAATACCCTTAAGAACAGGTGTTGAGTTATACGATTTTCTAATATTGCTTAAGCGCAAAACTGGGGTTGAATCCGTGTTATTGCTTGTATTCGTTTGATCACTTGTGTTCGTGTAATCACTCATTTGTTGATTTACCTTTTGATTTGTTACGTTATTCATCACACAGTTCCTCCGTTTAGCTCGCGCTTGCGAAGTCTTGCTGTATACCAATCGTTTAGAACAATAAACGGAATGCTTAGCGCTATAAACACAACGCTTGCTACAACGTATGGAGTGAAGTTATAAGAAGTTGCAACAGATATTTGAGCGGCTCGAACTGCGTCTACAGCTCCCAAAACAGATATAAGCCCTGCGTCTTTTTGCATAGATATAAAGTCGTTCATTAATGCAGGAGCCACTTTTCTTAAGCCAAGAGGAATTACCACTAATCGCACAGTTTGACCAGATGTTAAGCCAAGTGACCTTGCAGATGCTCGCATTGACGGATGCACGTCTTCAAATCCTGCGCGCAATACCTCTCCAACGTATGCTGAGTAGCTCATAACAATGGCGATTGTGCCGAGTATTGCTGGTGGAATGCGCCCAAAAAGCTGTAATCCTGGTATGCCAAAGCCGATTAAGTAAAGCACAACAAGCATTGGTATGCCGCGCATAATAGTTGTGTAGAATTGCGCTATAGCGCGCAATGGGAAAAGCATTGGGCTTACGCTTGTGCGAATAACTGCGATTAAAGTTCCAAGTATTGCAACTCCTATTACAGCAAACACAAGCACTTGCAAATTAAGCATTAAGCCTTGCAAAACAGATGGCAAAGATAGAATAAAGTATTTGCCAGAAAAGAACGTTTCGCGCACTCTTGGCCAACCAGGGCTCATTGCAAGCGCCGCAATGCACACGCCAAGCAATACTAAAGTGCTTATTATGCTTGTTAAAACAGATTTAAGATTCTGTTTTTTGCGTATTGCTCTGCGCTCAAGCTCGATATTGCTTAAAGCGCACGTTCCTTCATCTAATGCCGTATTAGCGCTAGATAGTGACGACGCATTAGTGAGTAACTTATTTGATTCGTTGCTTGCAGAATCTGTTGTACTGCCGTTAAGTACTGTCATTGGCGGTAGCCTGAGCCTTTCGACATAATGAATGATACGCACTATTGTAAGCACTTTTATGTGACGATTGGGTTACAAATTGCTTACAATAATGCGTATTGGTAATGACGTTGGTACGATTTTTATTTATTTTGATCTATTTTTAATCTATTTTGTTTGATTTAATTTAGATCAATTTACTTAAGAACTGGCACATCAGTTGTGTACTCTGCAAGCCACTTTTCTTGAAGCTTCTTCAAAGTGCCATCTTTTTCTAGAGCATTCACAGCCTTAGTAACGTCTGCAGTAAGCTTAGATCCTTTTGGAAGAACAAGGCCAGTTCCTTCCTTATCTTCCGATCCTGCAATCTGTCCAAGAACAACGCCATCTTTAACCTGCTTGCTGCGTACAATATTTACAGAAGATGGAGTATCTATAACAAGTGCGTCAATTTGCTTAGAGTCAAGAGCCTGAACCAAAGCGTCGTTATCGTTAAAGGTTTGAATATCGCTCTTAATCTTGTCTTTAGCAAAGCTGTAGCTTGTTGTTCCAACCATTGCGCCAATCTGCGCGGTTTTAAGATCTGCTAAAGTCTTTGCGCTGGCAAACTTGCTATCTTTTTTAACAACAACGCCTTGAGTTGCGTTGTAGTAGCTTGGCGAAAAGTCTACTGCCTTCTTGCGTTCCTCGGTAATAGAGAACTGCTGAAGGTTAAAATCAAAGTCCTTTGGGCCTGGAGTTACTGCGGAGTCGAAGGTTGTGCGAACCCACTTAACCTTGTCTTTGCCGTAGCCAAGTTTCTTTGCAACAGCGTATGCTACTGCGGATTCGTATCCCTTGCCGTTTTCTGGCTTGTTATCGTACATCCAAGGTGTGTAAGTTGGCTGAGCTGTGCCGATTGTCAAAACGCCTGGAGTGATCGTCTTTTGATTTGGATCTTGTGCGTTTTGGCTTCCGCATGCCGCTGTGCTAACCATTGATGCAACGGCTAATGCTGCTGCAGCGATTTTAGTAGCTGCGATTGCTACGCGGTTAGTGTGCAAGTTGTTATGTACGAAAATAGCCATTTTTTCTCCTTGTTTTTGCTAAAACCTTAAATTTTTTCGCTTATTCGTTTTTTAAGCGATTTAAGTAGGTTTTGCGGCCGTACATTTGATAGTTTATAAGACGATAGATGCATTTAAGGCTTAATTGTTACAGAATTGTTATCGTGATTGTTTATAACGTGCTATATTTTGTTGATTTAATGGCGTAAATTTGCTCTACTTATGTTCAATTTTGTAAATGTTAAGTAACGGTTACAATCGGTGTGTTGCGGCGTGTTGTGTTGTTGCAGCGTGTCTTTACGATTTTAGAATCATAAGTATTTGACTGTATTTGGTTGTATTTGATTATGTTTGACTATATTTGATTTTGTTAGATTTTATTAGATTAGACTTATCGAACTTATTTTAGGGGAGACTATGCAAAAGGAATTTTCAATCGGTAATTCTGGCGATTTTAGTAATCTTTCAAAACTTGCGATTATAGTGGCACTTCAAAAAGAGGCTCAGCCTATTTTGCAAGCGTTTAGTGGCGAATATAAGTCTTGGCAAGATTACGGTGTTACTTTTATTCAAGGTAAAATCGCGTCTAATAACAAATGCAATAAAGCAGTTCTTACAATATGCATTGCTGGAATGGGAAAGTGTGCTGCAGCTGCAGCAGCTCAGGCTCTTATAATCGAAGCTAAGCCACAAGTGTTGATTTTTAGCGGAATCGCAGGCGCATTAAATCCGCGTCTTAATGTTGGAGACATTGTTATAGGCAAGAATCTTCACTATCTAGAAACAAATACACAAATTATTGCAGATTGTGCTCCATACAAAGAAGTTTTTGAATCGGACTCAAAGTTATGCGATTTAGCGGCAAATCAAGCGAAGTTATTAGGCTTTAGGCTTGAAAAGTCTTTGCAAGAATCATCTTCGGCTGCTTGCGATTTTTCCGCGGAATCTAAGCAAAGCGCGTCTAATAAGAGCGAAAATGGCGTTGCATACGTTTGCGGAAACATAGCAACAAGCGACCAATTTAACACAGATCCAAAGGTTCTAGATGCAGTTCGCGAAGAGGTTTTTGGCGATTGCGAAGAGATGGAAGGCGCTGCAGTAGCGCATATTGCAGCTAAAAATAGCGTGCCGTTCCTTGCGATTCGCGCAATGAGTAATCGTTGCGGAGAATCTTACGAATCGCTTGATGCGCATAAAGACGATTTAGTTCTTGCTGCAAATCGCGCTGGAAGCTTGACTTTGAGCGTTTTGAACGCGCTTGTTAAATAGCTTACGCCTTCAAAGTAGCATACTAGTTTTTAGACGCTAAATTAAATCCGCTAAAAGTAAAGCCAGGGCTTACAACGCAAGACACCAATACATCTGCGTTGCTAGGTACAGTTCGCTGCCATGTTCCAGCAGGAATCACAAGATGACCGCGCGTAAGTAAATCGTTACCATCTTTAGTGTTTCCCAGAGTAAAACGTTGCAAATCAGCCTCTGCGCAAGGATTTTGGCTGCATCCGCCAAGTTCAATCGTAAGATTTGCTGGGCCATGCCAAAACCAAATCTCGTCTGCATCAACTTTATGCCACGCGCTTGAATCGCCAGCTGGTAAAAGAAAATAAATAAGCGATGCTAGTGGTCTTGGAGCGCTGGCTGCGGAGTTTTCGTCAACTTGTGTATTAGTCGCGTTTGCGCTCGCGTCTGCGCTCGCGTCTGTGCTGTTATTTGCGCTATATAACTGTGCTGTTTGCCAATCGCGAGCGTACCATCCGCCTTCTGGGTGTGCTTCTAAGTGCAATTCTTTAACAAGATTTTTTGCGTAATCGCTCATATCTTCTAATTTAATGCTCATAATATCTCCTGATATTTTCTGATTTATTTTGCGAGACTTATTAGTCAAGACTTATTGCGCAAAAGCGCCATTATTGTACACAAGATTTCCAGATATTACAGTTGCTTTTGCGCTTCCTGCGCCGTGACGAACAAAATTGTGCAAAGTCTCTTCAACTCCTTGCGGCGAGCTTGTGTCTGTTGGAATGTTAAAGAACGCCAGGTCTGCTGTTGCACCAGCATTAATTTGGCCAATTCTGTGCGGCCCTACGTGCAAGCCCATAACGCTTGCGCCGCCTAAAGTAAGCATGCGGATAATTCGATGTGTTAAATCATCTTTTCTATATCCTTGTGCTGTTGCTAGGTCGTAGATTTTTGCAGCATCGTCTAAAACGTCTAAAGATGGGGAAGAAGATAGGGAATCTGTACCAATTGCAAGTAAGTTTCCTTCTTCCATGTAATCGCGAATCGGCGCGTCTCGCTCTGTAACAGTAATGCGATTGGACCTTGGGCAAAGTGCCACTCCAACTCCGCGCTGGCGTAAAATCCTGCGGTCTTCGCCGTCCGCCCAAACGCCGTGCGCAATATGCACGTCTGGCCCTAAAGATCCAAGCTGATCCAAAAACTGAATTGCAGATGCAGTCATTCCGTGCGATTTAAGTTCGCTATAGCTTTCCCAAACATTGCTATTCCAATCTGGCGCAGAATACGTAGTTAGCGTATCTGCGTGATTTCCTGCTTCCATTGGCGTTTCGGCCAAGTGTATGTGCAAGCGCATGTTTAGCTGGCGCGCAATGTCTGGCAAATCCACAAACGGCTCTGTTTCTAGACTATAAGGCGCATGTGGGCTAATACCTATGCTCGGTATGCTGCCGTTGTTCATCATTTGCCCAAGCATTTCTAGCAGCTTAGCGTAGCCTTCTTCCTTCCAATCAACGTTTTTCCAGCCCATTACCTCCCAATAGGCAATTCCGTGCATTCCCTGGCTTGCAAGCGCTCCAACCGCTTCAATATCGGTTACAATATCGGCAGCTGCGCTAGTGCCAGCTTCCACCATCATTCTTGCGCCTTGGTATGCAGAAGTCTTCCAAGTTGTTAGCGATGGATTTTTTTGTTTATCTTCTTGCAACTTGTCGTAAACAACGTTAAATCCTTGCTCCCAATCGTGGAAATTTCTATATTCTCCGCGTCCTACGCTTGCCATATTTGTGTATTGCAAATGCGTATGTGCGTTTATAAGACCTGGTGTCATAAGGCCGTGCCAATGTTTCTCATTTCTAAACATTTGCATATAAGAATCGCTTGGCATCTCGTCTTTTAGAATATTAAGAACCCATTGACGTGTTCCAACGTGAACAACGTGTCCGTTAGATACAGCAACGGCACCTTCGGGGATTATTGGCCCCGTTACTGGAATAACCATTGATGCACTGTATAGTGTGACTTCGCTAAGTGGTGTTGGGTGTGCAAGTTTGCGTATTGGGTCTGTAAGCATTGTGTTCCTTAAGGAATTACGTTGTACTACTTTTTGCTTTATTTATTCTATTATTGCTTAGATTTATTATGATTTGGTTAATTGATTTATGCTAACTATTTGCTTCTTCCGCAAATCGCGTTAAATCCCACTTGTAGCCGTTGTTTTTATTGGATTCGCTTGCGCTATATCCGCGTTTTGCTAGTGCGATTCTTGCTATTTGATTATCGGAGCTTTCTGGCAATTGGTAGATTCCAGAATCAAGGCGATTATCGTTATTTTTATTGCCATTTTTATTGCCGTCTTTATTGCCATTGTGCTCTAGCAAATACGCAACCGCGCTTACTTGAACAGCAAAACTAAAGTCCATAATCTCAATAGGATTTCCGCCGCCTGTAGTGTAATTTGTGCCGTCTCCTTCGCTTATTAGCGTAATTTGAGGACCGCGCGGAACTTGGATTTTTCTTTGTGCTGTTCCAACAACTGGCTTAAAATCAGGGATTTCGTCTAGTGCAATCTCGTTTGCAATTCCACCAATAACAGCCAAAATTGCGTTTTCTTGCATGTTTTGCATATTTTGCAATGTAATAGTGTGACGAACTCCAGTCGCAGAAACAATTATATTGCTTTCTTTAACAGCGCATTCAAGATTTTTAGCTTCAAATCCATCGAAAACTGCGCGTAAGGATTGAACAGGATTTGTATCGCAAATCGTAACTTTTGCACCCAATGCGCGTATTCTTAATGCAAATCCGCGGCCAACTGGTCCATATCCAACAACAGTTACTTTAGCGTTTTCAAAGCATTCGCTTCCAAGAATTTGTTGCATTGTTGTAACGCATGTTTCGCCAGTTCCATGACGATTGTCAAAATCAGTTTTTAGAGCGCTATTATTTACTGCGATTACGGGGTAGTGCAAGTGCCCAGCTTTTTGCATTGCTTCAAAAGCTCGCACTCCACTTGTTGTTTCTTCGGCAACGCCTATTAGATTTGCTGCGATTTGTGGGCGTTCTAGGCTTGCTAGTCGCGCAAAACTTGCACCATCGTCGATTATTATGTCTGGCTGTATTTCGTCTAGAAGTTTTAGAGCGCCTTCGTGCGTTTGCTCAGGAGACCAATCGCGGTTTGCTTGCACTAAAATGCCCTCTTTTTTAAGTTGATCTGCCACTCTCTGGTCAGTTTCGTCTGGGCCGCAAAATACGCCAACAATCGCTCCGTGAGCGTGTAGCTCCCTTAGTAGTACGGCTGTTTTTGGCTCTAGCACAAGGCAAACAGCTATTCTAACGCCTTCTAAATTAAGACCATTTTCTTGTAAATTGTTAAGTAGCGTGCGCATTACTGGCATGTGGTTTTGCGCGTAGTCAATGGCATCTTTTCCGCTTAAATTAGGCGCGTCTACAGTGGTCTCTAGGTTTTTTGCACATATTTTTACGCAAAAATCAGCGTCTTCCTTAGAATTTACGGGAATTATTCCCCAAGATTGCGCGTTTTGCAGGAATTTTTGCACATTGCTATTGTTGCTATTGTTGCCGCTGTTGATGTTATTGCTGTTGTTGTTTTCTTTATTTTCATCTTCAATAAACACTCGCGAACCTGCAAGCGAGCGATTAGTTTTTTGCGATGTAAAAGCAGCCCATTTACTAAAGTCAACCATATTAATCTCCATTAATCTCCTACAATCCCAGCGCTTTCAACGCTTCTTTAAGATTATTTACTTCAACTACATCAATTCCTGCAACGTGAATCTTTTTTTGCAAATGGCAAACAATCGCACGTTTATAGCCAATTCTTGCAGCTTCTTTAAGTCTAGTTTCCATTCTAGAAGCCGATCGAACTTGGCCAGTCAAGCTAATCTCGCCAATTGCGCACGTAAAAGGCAAAACTGGCTTATTTTTTGCAGCGCTTGCAAGAGATGCCACTATTGCTAAATCGCAAGAAGGCTCTTTTGCTTTAGCGCCAGCAATCGTAGAAACGTAAATGTCTTTAGCAAGAAGATTCAATCCGCCATGCCTATATAAAACTGCCGTAAGCATAGCAATTCTGTTTGCATCTACTCCCGAAACCGCACGTCTAGGAGCAGGTAGAACAGAGTCTGTAACAAGCGCTTGAACCTCAATAGCAAGGCTTCGATTGCCCTCTAAAGTAAGCGTTACGCATGTGCCTTCGTTTTTGCAATCCTCGTTAGAAGACAAAAACAGGCCAGAAGGGTCGGGGACTTCTTCAATACCACATCCGCTCATATCGAAGCAGCCAACTTCGTCTGTAGGTCCAAAACGATTTTTAACAGCACGAAGCATGCGCAATGCAGTTTGACTATCTCCTTCAAATTGGCAAACCGTGTCTACAAGATGCTCAAGCGTGCGCGGGCCTGCAATCGAGCCGTCTTTTGTAACGTGACCAACTAAAAGCACTGGAATATTACAAGTTTTAGCAACGTCAATAAGCGCGCTAGCTACTTCTCTAACTTGAGTGGAGCCTCCTGTAATGCCATCAACATCGCTAGAAACAATAGTTTGTGCCGAATCAACAATTGCAAGTGTTGGCTTATACTTTTCGATTAGTGCTAAAGCTGTGTTTAAGTCTGTTGTGCTAGCAAGAAGAAGATTTTGACTTATAGCGTTTATGCGTGATGCGCGCAATTTTACTTGCGATTTTGATTCTTCGCCAGAAATGTATAAGACTAAATTTGTTGCAGACTCGCTGCTTTGACTAGATTCGCCGTCATTTTTTGCTACTTTTCCAGCGGTTTCTAAAAGCAGAGTAGACTTTCCGATTCCTGGCTCGCCTGCTATAAGCGTTACGGACCCTGGAACAAGCCCTCCTCCTAAAACGCGGTCAAATTCGCTAAATCCTGTGTGTATTCTAATTCCATTATCTGCTTGGATGCTGCTAATCGGCTGTGCGTCTACGCTGGAATCGATGTTTAACGCGGCAATCGCATTTGTTTTTGCGCTTCTTGAATTTCTAGACGATCTTAAAGCTTTAGAAACGCCACTTTGCAACTTTGGCTCGCTAAACTCGCTTAGTGTACCCCATTCGCCGCATTCTGGGCAGCGGCCGTACCATTTTGACCCACTCCAACCACATTCGGAGCACAAGTAATAAGTAGAAGATTTTGCAGCCATGATTTGACGCTAGCTGCATTTATAGACATTTTGCCGTCATACTTTTGTGAGATAATCCAAGTATGTTTAACAGTGTTATGTGGGGTAAAAAATGAATTCTTATACAAATAATTCTTCTACTTCTTCGCAAGGATTTTCTGCGTCTCATAACAATTTACGAAAAGTGCTTATTGTTGCATTAATAGTTGTTGTTTTGGCAATTGTTTCCGCGTTTGTTTGGCCAGGTTGGGCGTTAAATCACCAGCAAAATGCGCAATCTGCTAAAACGCATGTGCCTTCTGCAAAAACGCCATCTATTAAGGCTAAAGATTTGCCTAGCACTTCTACTGCTCTGTTAAAAGCTATGCCAGATACTGTTCTTGATTTTGCTCGTGTTGATGCTTCTGCTAGTGCAAAATGGTCTTCGGCTTCTCCTTTAGAAGAATACACAGTTAAGTATTCAACAGGAGAATCTGGAAGCGATGTTTCGCTTGTTGTTGCTCAATGGAGCAGTCGCGACCTAGCGAATAAGCAATATGAGCTTTTGCTAGATGGATTAAGTGGGGTAGATGTTGCTTCTGGAAAAATTCAAGTTTCTGGGAAAACCACTGGCAGCTATGTGTTAAAGACTGAGTCGGGCAATAAAGCTAAAGCTAGTGCCATTTGGCAAAACGACACAGCTGTGTTTGAGTTAACTGGATCAAAGCAATCTGTTGAAAGATTCTATAAGCAATTCCCAATGTAAACTTTGCAAAATATAAGCTGTTTTGTATGTGTTTTGTATGTGTTTAACGTATGGTTTTGCGCATGTTTTGCATGTGTTTTTGTAAAACTTTGCTTTAGGATTTTCCAAAGTCGTCAAAACGGTGTAACATTAGGCAAGTTGCACACTTTACATATGAATGGAGGCTTCAGATGGGTTCTGTCATCAAGAAGCGCCGCAAGCGGATGAGCAAGAAGAAGCACCGCAAACTGCTGCGTAAGACTCGTCATCAGCGTAAGTAATGCTGTTTGGCGCGCCTGCCCGTTTGGGCACGTAACACTTTTGAAAGCGTTGGATTTTCCAGCGCTTTTTTTATTTCGATTGACTTATTGCGATTGAAGATTGTAAAAAATTTCCCGAAAACGTATGCAAATTAACTAATTTTACATACATTCTCGGGAAATGATTGGTTAAATATTAGATTATGACTGGATTATGCAGCTTACTTATTTGGATTTGTAAGCGTGCGAGGACCGTTTGGATCTCCAACAATCACAGTATCAACCATGTTCAAGAACAGGCCGTGTTCAACAACGCCAACAGTTTCAATCAAGTCTTTAGCAAGCTCTTGTGGGTGGTCAATGCGCTCCAAATGCAAGTCAACAACAAAGTTGTTCTCGTCTGTGCGCACTTCTTTGCCGTTTGCATCCAAGCGCAAAACTGGCTTGTATCCGCGCTTCTCGAACTTGCGAATCACTTGAGCAGAACCAAATGGAATCACTTCAACAGGCAGTGGGAACTTGCCGATTGTGTCTACAACCTTGCTTGCGTCTACAATCCACACAATGCGATCGGAGTTGATTGCAACAATCTTTTCCCAAAGAAGAGCCGCGCCGCCGCCCTTAATGCCGTTAAAGTTCTTATCAACTTCGTCTGATCCGTCAATCGTAACGTCAATATGGTCAACATCGTTAATGTCAAGAATCTTAATGCCGTAGCCTTCTGCCTGCTCTTGCGTGCGGCGAGAAGTTGTAACTCCAGTAAAGCTTAAGCCTTCTTCCTTAACTCTGCGACCAAGCTCGTCTACCAAGAATCGCACTGTAGAGCCAGTTCCAAGTCCAACCATCATGCCATTTTGTACGATTTTTGCGGCCTCAATGCCAGCTGCTTTCTTTAGCGCGTCTTGTTGTGCTTTATCCATGTGTGCCTACTTTCTTGCTTTTGCAGGTTGTTACCGCGTTGTTTTGCGCGATTATGTGCGATTTTTAGTGATTGCTAATCGCATCTGTTTCATACATATTACATATTACATATTAGTCTGCTTTAAGAATTTTGTTCTGTTATTTCTTAGCATTTGTTTGCATATAAAATTCAGTTGGTTCTAAGTTAAAAGTGCCATCTGGCATAACGTATCCGCTTAACTGTATTGTGCCTGTTATAAATCGTGGATTTCCGTTAAAACTTGGGCTTGTGTTTGGAGCAGGCGTAAATTGCAATGTTCCGCATACGCGCAATCCTGGAACTGCTTTATATTTTTGCTCTGATTTATTTTGGGATTCGCTATTTTTGGATTCGTTATTTTCATGCGAATCTTCATCGGCTTTCGATTCATCATTTGCTGGCGATTCATCATTTGTATTAATGATTTGCGTAGATGAGTCGCAAGCAGCGTTGTTATTTGCGTATTTAGCGGTATCGCTAAATGTTTCACGCTCTGTTTCACGCGTATTATCGCCATTAAAATCAGGATTAATATCTTCTCCAACGCATCTGCCAATGTGGTATTCGCTACTAGAAATTTTTCCATCCAATAGCATTTTTGCGTCTTGCGGAACGTCAACGCCATCTGAATATGAGGAAGAAATCAACGATTTCCACCCTTCTAGTGGCAAATATCCATCCTTCAATTTGCTGCGGCAATCTTCGGCATAAGTTCTAGCAAGCTCGTCAACTTTCTCGTTTCCAGCGTTTCCAGCATGACCCTTAACCCAAACGAACTTAACGGAGCCTTTGCGCTTGCAAATCTCCGAATCGATTGCGCGAATAAGTTCTGCATTTTTTACAGGCTCTTTTTTGGAGTTTTTCCAACCGTTCTTTTTCCAACCATGAATCCAAGTTGTTGCACAATTAATCGCATATTGCGAGTCGCTTTCGATTGTTAAAGGCTCGCTTCCAGGATGTGCTCGCAAAGCTTCTAGAACTGCGCATAATTCGCCTATTTGATTCGTGCCGTTAGTAGCTCCGCCTGCATCCGCGTTACCAGTGTGATTGTGCTCGTGAGCGTTGCCCGCTTCGTCTATGTGGTCTGCCCAAGCCCAGCCCATTGATCCGTTTGGATTTCCTAGAGCAGATCCGTCTGTAGAAACAACAATCATTGCAAAACCTTTCAAAAATGCGCTGGCAGCATCAGCAACCAGCGCATATAGAAGCTGTTAACTTTAACTAATCGCAATTAAAGCGTTACGCTAAAGCCTTGTCAACTACAGCAGTAGCTTCCTCAAGCACCTTATCTAGCGCTTCTGGAGAAACGAAGGACTCAGCGTAAACCTTGTAAATGTTCTCGGTACCAGATGGGCGAGCAGCGAACCAATTGTTCTTAGTTGTAACCTTCAAGCCGCCAATCTTAGCGCCGTTTCCAGGAGCCTCAGTGAGCTTTGCAGTAATATCTTCGCCAGCAAGCTTAGTCGCTTCAACGTCGTTTCCGCTTAGAGCTGCAAACTTTTGCTTTTGCTCAAGAGTGGTTGGAGTATCTACGCGCTTGTACCAGCTTTCGCCAAAGCGAGCAACCTGGTCTTGATGAAGCTGAGCAGGATTCTTGCCAGTCTTTGCAGTGATTTCTGCAGCGAGCAAATCAGGAATCAAGCCATCCTTATCGGTTGTCCACACGCGGCCATCCTTGCGCAAGAAGCTCATGCCAGAGCTTTCCTCGCCGCCGAAAGCAACTTCGCCACTAAAGAGTGGGTCAACAAACCACTTAAAGCCAACAGGAACTTCCACAAGCTTAGCGTTAATAGAAGCAGCTACGCGGTCAATCAAAGAAGAAGACACAAGCGTCTTGCCGATAGCAGTATTCTTTGGCCAATCTGGGCGAGCGCCGCCGAACAAGTACTCCACGCACACTGCAATGTAGTGGTTCGGGTTCATAACTCCCCAGTTAGGGCACACAATTCCGTGGCGGTCAGCATCTGGATCGGTGCCGCCAACTAAATCGTACTTATCCCAAGCGCCAGCGTTAAGCTGATCAACTAAGCCCTTCATTGCATAAGGGGAGCTTGGATCCATACGAATCTTGCCATCGTGGTCAATTGTCATGAATCGCCAAGTTGGGTCAACATCTGGGCGCACAACGCCAATGTTTAAGCCGTACTTTTCGTTCATAAGTGGCCAGTAGTTTACGCTTGCGCCGCCGAGTGGGTCAATTCCCAAGCGCACACCGCTAGAGCGAATTACATCGAAGTCAATAACGTTTGCTAAATCGCTAACGTAGTGTTCGCGGTAATCGAAGCCTTCAACCAAATCAGACTTGATTGCTTCCTCGAAAGGCACGCGCTTAACGGACTTGTAATTGTCGAGCAATTCGTTTGCGCGGTTTGCAATCGCATTAGTTACGTCTGCTGGGGCAGGGCCGCCAGTTACAGGGTCGTACTTAAAACCGCCGTCGGTTGGAGGATTGTGTGAAGGAGTTACTACGATGCCATCTGCCAAACCTTCGCCGCTAAAACGCTGAGTGCCATCAGCTGCGCGATTATGCGTCAAAATAGCTTGCGACACAACAGGCGTTGGAACAAAGTCGCCGCGCGAGTCCACACGAACGTGAACGCCGTTAGCAACCAAAACCTCAATAGCGGTTTTTTGAGCAGGCTCGGAAAGAGCGTGCGTATCTCTACCAATATAAAGTGGGCCAGTTACGCCAGCCTTCTTGCGATATTCGGCAATGGCTTGTGTGATTGCAACAATGTGAGCTTCGTTAAACGAAGTTTTTAACGCAGAACCACGGTGACCAGACGTGCCGAAAATAACGCGCTGTTCTGGAATATTGGAATTTGGAACTTCATCGTAGTAAGCGCCAATCAAAGCGTCAACGTCTACTAGATCTTCTGGGGTGGCGGGCATTCCCGCATTTTTTGCTACCATAATTTTTTATTTTGCCACGGCGACGGTATTTTAATGTAAGTCGGCGGTATTTTGGGTTAAAGAAGATTGCAAACTCTCTGGCACACGCACGCATAATGCTCTTTTATCTACGCTAAAACGCAAGTGTTTTGTGTAGCCTAAAATATCTCCATCAACCTGCACAGGAGCAGGCCGTTCTAGCTTAACTTCGGCTTCAATACCCTGCGATTGGTCAATCTTGGAGTTTGTAGAAAGTGGGCTTTGTTGCGCTTTTCCTGTAACGGTTTGGTGCACAACATCTCCAAACAAGTTAGCCCATCCGATTAATCCGCCAGAAGTGTCAATAATCTCAAAGTCGAGTATGCCATCGTCGTAAGCAGCATTTGGCATAAGTGAAAACATTGGAATCTGGCCGCAATTTCCAGCCATAAGCGTGCGGAAAGATATTGCACTAGATGTGTAATCCGTTCCATCTTTGCGCGTAAAAGTAACGTCTCCGCGGTATTTTGGCGCAAACAAGTGCTTAACGCCTGCAACAAAGTACGCAAGCCAGCTTATGTTCTTTTTAAGTGCAGGATTAGTGTCGTCTATCATAAGCGCGTCGAATCCAATTCCCGCAATAATCAAGAACGCATGACCGTGGTCTTCGTACGGCTTATCGAGTATAAAAACGCGACCAACGTCAACAAACCTAGATCCATGGCTAGTGGCCACTTTTAGCGCGGCTTGAACATTGTCTACAGGAATCCCCATGTTTCGCGCAAACAAATTTCCCGTTCCAATTGGAATTATTCCCATTGCGTGGTCTGTTCCGCTAACTGCGCTCGCAACTGTTCTAACAGTACCATCTCCGCCAACAGCAACAACAACATTTGCGCCATTTTTCAAAGCTTCTAGCGCGCATTCGCGCCCGTCTTTATTAAGCTGCGTATCTATTATTTCGTACGTAAAATCGTTAGAAGCACAGTAATCTTTAATGCTTTTTCGGTATTCTTCGGCTTGCGGTTTAGAAGGATTTATTATAAAAGCGTAGTGAACGCTGTCTCCATGCCTTTCTGCCAGTTTTTCTGCTAAATGATGCTTCTTCAGGGTACGCGTAACTATCATGATGACGAATGGCGCAAAAACTAGCGCAAAAACAATCACCATTAACGCAATTGTTGCTTGAATTGGCATATCTGGCATATTTATTATTCTTGCACACATCTTTAAGATATGGACATTATTTTGACAATATTTATAAAATTTGATTATTTCTTTACATTTTCATCACTTATTGCGTTATTTTACGCATTGCGGCATTTGATTAGAGCTTGATTGCGGCATTTGATTAGCGCATTGATTATGAGCTTGATTATGCGCTTAATTACATTTTGACGTTGGCATGTTTGCTTAGTTAGTGCCATTTATATGATTTTTATATGCTAAGCAAGTGATAAGCTTGCACCATGCGTTTTGCGCGTAGAACTAGCAGGGGTTTAAAGTTATGTCTGAATCGCAAGAAAATAATATGAGCGTTTTTGAATCCGACGATACTGAACAATTTGAAGTATCGAAAAAACGTGTTAAAGGCAATAAGTCTGCGCTTGTATTGCTTTACTCGTTTATTATTTTCTTAATACTTGTAGTTGCGGCTTTTGTAGGGTCGCAAGCATACTTCCATAACCGTGTTGCTCCTGGAGTGCATTTTGCTGGCAGCAGTGAAGTTTCGGGCGCGCAGATTGAAAAAGTCACAGATGCTGTAAATAGGGCGATTGAAAACACAAAGATTGAGATTAAAGACGATTCTGGAAAAAGCTCTGTTGAAACACTTAAAGACTTATCGGTAAGTGTAGATAAAAGCGCAACTGTGCAAAACGTTATGCGCGCAAAGCACAATAACGTGTTTACAATGCTTATGCCTTGGTTGCAAGAAAACGTTGGGCTTAAAGCCAAGTTAGACAACGAAAGCATGGACGCGTACATTGTTAAAAAGTTTGTTAGCGAAAAAGATAGGGCAATGCCGTATACAGCTAAGTTCGATTCTTCTTCTAACTCTTATGTTGTAGAAGATGGTGTTCCAGGCCGTACGATTATAACTTTGCCAGTTCGTGAGGCAATTAAGCGCGTTCTAGAAAATCCTGGTAAAACAGTAAAAGTTACGGTTGGCTCTCGTAAGGTAGAAGCTCCAATTAAGCGTGATGTAGCGCAGAAAACTGTTGATCAACTCAATAATTTGCTATCTAAAAAAATTACGTTAGATAATGGCGATTCAAAAGATTTTACGCTTTCAAAGGCTGTTTTAGCATCTTGGATTAAGATTGATGCAGATTGTGCAAAAAAGAAGATTTCGTACAAGGTTGATTCGTCTGCTGCCAACGCATGGCTTTCTAAAGAGCTTGCTAAGAATCTTAATCAACAAAAAGTAGACCAAGAAGATACATACAACAAGCAAGGAAAGTTTATATTAACAACGCTTAAGGGTGAAAACGGCATAGAAGTTAAGTATTCTAAAGACTTTGCAAATAAAGTTGTTCAAGCTGTAGAAAAGTCGGCAGATGCAAAGCTTAGTGTTCCAACAAACGTTGTTAAGTTTGGAATCGAAAAAAAGACTGTTGACATGCGCGTTGTTGTTAACAAGTCAAACCAAACAATAAGCGTTTACAAAGACGATCAGCTTCTTAAAACATTCCCAGTTTGCAGTGGCTCAAACGGTTATTACGAAACGCCAAACGGAACGTACTTTATTTACTTGCGCTACCGAGTGCAAGATATGCGCGGATTTAACCGAAACGGCTCTAGGTATTTCTTGCCTGGAATTACTTGGGTTAGCTACTTTAACGGCGGAATCTCATTCCATACAGCTCTTTGGAACAATGTTGGTATATCTCAAGGATATCCTGCAAAGTACGGTTCTCATGGGTGCATAAACATGTATGAGCAAGATGCAAAGTGGGTGTTTGAAAACTGCCCTCGCGGAACAGTTGTGGAAGTTGTTGGAGAACAACCAGATGGACCAGTACGCTAATAAAGCAGCAAATTTGAAGGGCGATTTGCCTGCTGCATCTAGAAGAGTTAGTAGCACTCCGATTCAGGTTCGTGTTACAGAAACGCTGTTTGATGCTCCTTCTAGCGAAGAGCGCTTAGATAAAAAACCTCCGATTGTTCAATTTGCTAGAAAGTTTGCAACGTCTAGCTTTGGACTTTGGGTGCGCATAAGTGGCAAAATCGCTCGGCATTTTGGATGGTTTCCTAGCGTTGAGCCATACATTGGTTACGGTACAGATCGCTACGCGCGCTTGATTTGCCGAACTGTTCTAGCGCCTAAAGCTGGTCATCATTCCGCTTTAAAGCGCGGTATTTACGCGATGCTTGTTGTTCCTGCAATTCGTGTTAAGGTTGCTCTAAGTATTGATAACGTTGCTGTTGAATGGGCGCAAGTTGGCGATTCTTCCGTGTACGATAAGCCAGATTCTGCGTATAACAGTAGCGCAGAATATTGCGTTTCGGATTGTTCGGGTTACTTGGATTTGGTTACCGAAAGGTCGCTTTTGCCAGGCGAACACAAGGTTTCGTACACGGTTGATAATCGCAATGCTGTTGAAGCAAGCATGTTTGTTATATCGGAGCAAACGCCTTTAGGTATTATTTCCGACGTTGACGATACTATTATGGTCACTCAAGCGCCTTCTCCTCTTAGAGCTGCTTACAATTTGCTTATTATGAATCCTGAACATAGGCATGCTGTTGATGGAATGAGTCACTTTTTTAGGCGTATTAAGGATTCAATTCCTAGCACCCCTTTCTTCTACCTTTCCAATTCTCCTTGGAATGTGGAAGCTTCAATTCGACACTTTATTTTGCGCGAAGGTTTTCCTGCAGGACCTCTTCTTCTTAGGGATTTAGACCCGCGTCCTAAGACTTTTGTTCCAACTGGACCACAGCACAAGCTCGAGTTTGCTCAACAGCTTATGGATGATTTTCCAGACATGCGATTTGTTCTTATTGGAGATGACGGTCAAAAAGACCCTTCGACTTATGCAAAAATCATTGAAAAATTCCCCAATCGCGTTCTTGCTGTTGGCATACGTCAGCTTAAAAAAGACGCAACTTTGGTTGATTTCAGGCGAAACATGTCTAAGAATTTTGGTGTGACTCTTGCATCTTCTAGAGTTGCTAAAACTTGCAATGATATTTTTGTTGAAGCTAAGGGTGCAGCTGGTACTTTTGAAGGTGTTCCATTCTTTGCTGCTCAAAATGGCAATTTGCTAGAAGATATTATGATTCCGTTTATTATGGATTCTGTTAATTACAAAGAATGATTTTAATCAAAGACTGATTTTAAGTGTTCTAAGTGTTGTAAGTGTTGTAAGTATTTTAAGTGTTGTAAAGATCATAAAGATTGTAAAGGTTATAAATGGAAGATAGTTCGCTAAAAGTTAGTGATTTTAATACTGTTAAAAAGCCACTTCTTGCAAAACGAGTTGACTACGTTCGTAAGTTTCATAACGATGTATTCGTAGACGAATATGCATGGATGAGTAACACTAAATCCAAGGAGTTGCGCGAGTATATTGATGCTCAAAATGAGTACACTAGCAAACGCGTTTCTAGTTTAGAGACTTTACGTAAACATTTGTTTAGTGAGTTAAAGAGCCGTATTCAAGAAACAGATATGTCGGTTCCAACGCGCATGGACGGCTATTGGTATTACGTTAGAACAGAAGAAGGCAAACAATATGGCGTTCAATGCCGTATGAAAATTAAAAGCGAAGATGATTGGAATCCACCTGTTATAGATGAGCACGCTCATGCTGGTCAAACGCCATGCGAAGAGGTTATTTTTGACGCAAATATAGAAGCTAACCGTTTTAATGGCGGATTCTTTCAGCTTGGTGGAATGGATATTAGCTTAGATGGTAAGCGAATGCTGTTTGGAGTTGACTCTAAGGGCGATGAAAGATTTGACTTTTATATTCGCGATTTTTGCGCGGAGAAAAGTGGCGATTTTGATTGCAAAAATGGCGAAAATATCGAAGAAAATGGTAGCGAAAGTGCCGATTACATCACTCGCTATAACAGTAGTTTTGTAACACTTTCGGATTGCATAAAAGGCATATCTTCTGCGCTTTTAACGCCAGATGGAAAATGGGTTTTCTACGTAACTTTAGATAGTGCTTGGAGGCCATACCAAGTGTTTAGGCATAAGGTTGGAACAAGTGTAGAAAATGACGTTAAAGTTTTTGAAGATTTAGACGAACGCTTTTTTGTTAGCGTGTACGAAAGCTTCGACGAGCGAAGTGTTATTATAAACAGCAGTTCTAAAACCACTTCACGCGTGTTAATGCTGCCTCTAAGCACTCCAGAAGGCGATTTTAGAATGGTTCTTAAGCCTATAGAAAACGTAGAATACGACGTTTCGTTTGCGTGCTTTGAAAATGCTGGGCAAGATGGCAAAGATATTCCACTAATGTTTGTAAGCCACAATCTTAAAAATCCTAATTTTCAAATTGATGTTATAGATTTGCGGAAGCACTCTGCGGATTCAATGCCATTTAACATTGGCGAAGGCATCTGCGTTGCGCAAGGGTCTCCATACGGATGCCAAAATGGCGATTTAATAGAAAAAGGCGCGAGTAAAAAGGCCATTAGTGCGCCGTATTACAACAGCAAAAATCCTAAGATTTTGCAAGGATTGCGCGGCTTGAGCGTAGATGGTTTAAGCGTTTATAAAAATTACGTTGCTCTTTCTTTCCGCGCGAATGGCTTGCCTCAGCTTGCTGTTATGACTAAAAGCAATGCTGTTGAAGATTTTAAGGCAGGCTGCCCATGGAGATTCCGCCTTGTAAAAGAAGACGGGTTTGTAGAAGATTCTTGCGAGTCTGCGGCTTCTTGCGATTCGTTAGTTTCTTGCGATTCTTGCGCAAAAGTCGCAAGCTTCCGTTCCACTAGCGCTCGCAAAGAATTGTCTAAAATAAGTCTTGAACAAGCAAAAAATAGTCGAATCAGCCTTATTGGAGCAACGGGAAATCCGTGTTATGAAGCGCCAAAAATACGTTATTCTTGCTCAAGTTACGCAACTCTTGGAGCGTTAAAAGAACTAGACCCAGCAACAGGTAAAAGTGTTTTACTTAAGCGCGGGAAAATTTTAGGCGATTTTAACGAAAACGACTACGCAGAAAAACGAGTGTGGGTTAAAGTTCGAGACGGCGAGAGCGTGCCAGTTTCGCTAGTTTGGAAAAAAGACGCTGTTGCAAAAACGAACGCAATGTTTATAACCGCTTACGGAGCGTACGAGATTAGCAGCGATCCGTATTTTTCTGTTGCGCGTTTAAGCATGCTAGACAGAGGCGTGCTTTTTGCGCAAGTTCATGTGCGAGGCGGCGGAGAAATGGGTCGCGCGTGGTATGAGAATGGCAGACGGCGCAATAAAAAACACACTTTTGAAGATTTTGTAGATGTTACGCGCGCTTTGCAACAAGCAGGTTATGCTGATGCGAATCAGACTGTTGCAAATGGTGGTTCCGCAGGCGGCCTTCTTATGGGAGCTGTGGCAAATATGGCTCCGCAATGCTACGCAGGAATCGAAGCGGACGTTCCTTTTGTAGACGCGCTTACATCTATGTTAGACGAATCGCTGCCGCTTACTGTTACCGAGTGGGACGAGTGGGGAGATCCGTTGCACAATGCGCAAGATTACGCGTATCTAAAGTCGTATACGCCTTACGAGAATGTGCCTGAGCATATTGAGCAAGGAGATTTTCCAAAGATTCTTATAACGTCTTCGATTAACGACACTCGCGTTCTTGTTACGGAGCCGCTTAAGTGGCTTGCGCGATTGCAAGCGGCTGGAGCGGATGCGATTGCGCGCATTGAAACAGAAGGTGGCCACGGCGGAGGCTCTGGCAGATATAAAAAGTGGGAAGAAGTTTGCTACGAAAACGCGTGGTGTTTAGATGCCATGGGTATTTCGTAGAATATCCTTAAAACACATTGGAGGCTGATTGTGGTAAGAATTAAGCCAGATAAGCCCTATGCGGAAGACCTTCCGTTAACGCATACAGCGTTATTTAAGCAAGTGCCACTAGATCAAGCGAGGGAGCTGCTAGAACACTTGCATGAGTCGGTTTTTTCTAAGGGGCAGGCGATTTTTAACGAAGGAGATACGGATCGCCGCATGTATCTTTTGGAGCGCGGACGCGTTAAGCTTGTTCGTCATTCTAGAGATAATCGTGTGCAATTGCTTAGCATTCACACGCATGGAGAAATTCTTGGGGAGATTCCTGTTTTTGACCCGTATGGTGGGCCGCGCACGGCATCTGCGATTGCTATTACAGATAAAACTCGCGTGCTGTGGCTAGAAAATGAAGTACTTTTTAACTGGTTAGGTCATCATCCGCGAGTTGCTGTAGATATGCTTCAAGTTTTAGCTGCTCGCTTAAGAGCAAACAACGAGCATATTTCTGATCTTGTTTTTATGGACGTTCCAGCAAGATTAGCAAAAACGCTTTTGAACCTTGCTTCTAGATTTGGAGAGCCTGTTAGAGAAGGCGTGCTTGTTCCTCACGATTTAACTCAAGAAGAGCTTGCGCAATTGGTTGGATCTTCTAGAGAAACAGTTAATAAAGCGTTGATGGATTTTGCGCAAAGAGGTTGGATTAAAAGGCACGGAAGGTCGATTATTATTTACGAGCCTGGAATGTTGATTCGCCGAGCAGAAAGATAAATCGTGCAAATCATGCAAATCGTGCAAATCGCGTAAATCTTGTAAATCGCGATTTTTGCGTGCCGCAACGTAGAGGCAAGCCTCTAGAATAGTACGCATGCCTAAAAAGAAATCCCTAACAACTCGTAGAGTACTCGCACTGTTTCTTACGTACATCACTTTGTGTGTTGCAGGTGGTGTAGCTTCTAGTATTCTATTTGTTCCAGGGGTAATGAGCATAAACAGCGTTGTTAAGTCTGTTGTGCCTTCTCTTAGGGTAGATGGTATTGATTTTGACGTTACTGCTTTGCCTCAAAAATCGCGATTATACGCTTCCGATGGCAAAACTGTTATTGCCACTTTTTATGCTCAAAACCGCACTGTTGTGCCGCTTAGGCGAATATCGCAATATATGCAACAAGCAATGGTTGCTCGAGAAGATCGACGATTCTTTGAACATTCTGGCGTAGATGTTCAAGGCGTTATGCGTGCGTTTGTGCAAACGTTTATTAAAAAGTCAGATATGCAAGGTGGTTCTTCCTTAACGCAGCAGTACGTTAAAAACGTTCTTATGATTAAAGCTAGGGAAGATAACGATCCTATATCGGAATATCATGCTGCAGAAAGTACTGTTGCTAGAAAATTGCGAGAAATGCTAATCGCAATTCAAATGGAGAAAAAATACTCAAAGTTAGAGATTTTGCAGGGTTACTTAAACGTTGCGCAATTCGGTAGTAATAATCTTTATGGTGTAGAAACAGCTGCAAAGCGCTACTTTAACACTACTGCAGCAAAGCTTAATCTTGTTCAAGCGGCAACGATTGCATCAATCACAAAAAATCCTTCTAGGTATGATCCTTCTATAGAAGAAAATTGGCCAGAATCGCAAAAGCAAAGGAATATTGTTCTTGATTTAATGCTTAGGCAGAATTTTATAAGCCAAAAAGAGCATGATGATGCTGCAAAAATTCCAATTAAAGATACGCTTAATATTCAGCATGAAGTTGCAAATGTTGGATGCCAAGCTGCTGGAGACGCTGCATTCTTCTGCGATTACGTTACTAAAAAAATATTGAATTCTCGCGAGTTTGGTAAAACCACTGTTGCGCGTCAAAAGCTTCTTAACGAAGGCGGATTAGACATTTACACAACAATGGATATTCTTGCAAACTCTTCTGCAATGGACACAGCTAGGGCTACTGTTCCAATCAACGATCCAAGCGGTTTTGAAGTTTCGATTGCTGCGATTAAGCCTGGAACTGGAGAAGTACTTGGATTTGGAAGCAACCGTATTTACGATGCTACAGATGCAGCAAAATCAGACCCTACGCACACTGCGATTAACTACGCTGTAGACGAGCGAGACGGCGGCGGCTTAGGCTGGCAGATTGGTTCTACGTGGAAGCCAATTAACATTGTTGCTTGGTTGCTTGCTGGAAAGTCGATTAATCAGCCTCTAAGAACAAGCATGCTTTATAACAACACTGATTTTTCTTGTGCAAGGTATCGTGGAATTGGTCGCTGGTCTGTTCAAAACTCTGGTGGCGGTAGTGTTAGCCCAGAAACGCCTTTAATGGGTCTTGTTCATTCTCATAACACTATTCAGGCAGCAATGGGAACCCAGCTTAAGCTTTGTGCTGTTGCGGAGGCAGCTAAAACGTTGGGGTATCACAATTCGCCATTGGGTCAAGAAGATGTGTTTTCTAAGAACTCGTTCAATCCTCCTATGCTGATTGGTGCTGTGCAAGCTTCGCCGCTTACAATGGCAAATGTTTATGCAACAATCGCAGCTGATGGCGTTCAATGCGATCCTATAGCCATTAAGCGTGTAGTAGACAAGAATGGTAAGCGTTTGCGTGTTCCTAGCGCTAATTGCCATCAAGCAATACCAAAGAAGGTTGCTCAAACGGCAGCATACGCTATTAATCAAGGCGTTGTTCAGCCAACTGGTGTTGCGCATATGGCTCAGCTAGAAGGTGGACGAAAAACGTTTACTAAAACTGGTACTAACGAAGAGTTTTACATGGCAACAGCTGGATTTGTGCCAAACAAGGTATCTGCGTTTATTGCGGTTGGAAATGCGGAAGTTCAAAAAAGCTTTAACAACATGCGCATTAATGGCGTCTACCACAGCACATGGTATGGTACCTACATTGCTATGCCTGCTTGGAAAAAGTTTATGGATACGTACCTAAAGGCATCTAACACGCCTATGGATAACGATTACGGAAAGCCAGATCCAAAGTATATGGCTGGCGGAAAAATGCCGTTGACTAGCGAGCAGATGCGCAGGCAATATGAGTTGCAACAACAGCGCGATAGGGAAGAAGAAGCGCGCAGGCAGGCAGCTCAAGAGCAAAGCCAGGGTTCGCAAAGCGATCAGAGTGCGCAAGGTGATCAAAACTCGCAACAAGATGCTGCTACAAACGGACGCTACGCAACGGGCGACGGAAGGCAAGACCAATATTCTGGTGACTCCAGCAGTGGAGATACCTCCAGCTCGTATTCTGGCGGAACTCGTTAGTGTGTTGTTGCTAGTGTGATGTCACTAGTGTGACTCGACTAGAGCGCGTCTACTCCAACAGCATCCTTAACACTATTAAAGCCGTCTTTTCTAAGCATCTTTGCAAGACCGCGCTTTAGCGTTGTAATTTGTTGAGGGCCTCTGTACATAAGAGAAGAAACGAACATAACTAAGTCGGCGCCGTTTCTAATCTTTTGATATGCTTGTTCAGCGGTAAATACTCCGCCGATTCCAGCAATTGCAAAGCGGGATCCAAACTCGCTTCTAGTGCGCTTAATAAGCTCATTGCTTGCGGCAAATGTTGGAGCCCCTGAGATTCCACCTTTCCAATCTGCTGGAATATCTAGTCCATCTCGATTCTTGCGCAAATTTGCAATGCTCACGCCATCAACCTTATGTGCGCTTAAAACGTCTAACAAAGACTTAAATTGAGGCCATCCGCCCTTTAAGTTCAAAGGCATTTTTACAAGAGTTGGCTGAGGTCTGCTTACTTTATCTAAAACACTAAAAAGCTTATCTAAAGCATCTGGATTACTAAAAGGTTCGCCAGCCATAGTGTTTGGGCAAGAAATATTAACCTCAATCATCGAGCTTTTGCCACTTGCGCGCTCCATAGATATGCGATAATCTTCAATGCCTTCGTCTAAATCGCCAACAAGATTATCGTTAGTTCGCGCAATGCTTATAGAAATTTGCATGCTTTTAGCATTCGTCCATGCTTTTTCTACTCTAGGAATCACAAATTCGCTGCCATCGTTTGCAAGACCTGCATGAACAAGAAGTGAATCATATTGCGGAAGCCTATGATACCAAGGTTTAGCGTTTCCTGCACATGGACGAGCGGTTGTGGAGCCAACTGTTTCAAATCCAAAACCAGCGTTGTCTAGAACTGTGCACAAATCGCAGTTTTTATCGAGTCCTGCGCTTAAGCCAAATGGATTCGCAAAATCTACTCCCATAACTTGCGTTTGTAAAATTGGATCTGTGTAGTCAAGCATTTGTCGCAAAAGCCACATTAATCCAGGAATGCGCTCGCTTATTTTGCAAAATGCAATCATGCGGTCGTGTGCTTCGTCTGGCGGAATGTTAAACACTAAGTGCGGCTTAATAATGTGCTTGTAGCTAAAAGTAAAGAGGTCTGTTGCAGCAAGATTCACAGCATTGTGTAAAGAATTTTCAGATACGTAACTCATGATTCAATACTATACGACATTAAGCATTTTGCAATTTTTGGTGCAAAGCGAATCATATAGATAGCGAGCTTATACAGCGCTAACGATTTTCCTATTTGGTATTGCGCGAGGTTTGAGTATTTCTCTCCTCGCAAGTCCCGTCTCTACGCTCCTCTTTTATTGCTCGTAGAGAAATACATCAAACCTTCTGAATATCTAGAACAATTGCGTGTCTTTAATCACCGAGATTCTCGATTTTTCTTGCTGCTTCAGCGAATCACCATTTCATGCTGAGGTTCGCTTCATCCGCTGCGAAAAATCTCGAATCTCTACCTAGCTTGCGCGCCAACCTGCCCGAGCGCTTAAAGCGTAGCGCGCGAAGGCAATTTGGCGCGCTGAGCAGCTCAGCGCAGAAGCACTGCTTCTGCGCTGCGGAGACGTTCGCACGGCTAATCCGTGCGAACGACGACCTGCATTCGCGAATGGTATAGCAGCACAGCTATATTTGTGAGTTATGCCTACTTATGATTTGGGACTAGAACATGTTTCCCTTGAATTTGCAACAAAAACGATTTTCAAAGACGTAACTCAAGGCGTTTTTGAAGGCGACCGCATAGGAATCGTAGGCAAAAACGGAGACGGAAAGTCCACTCTTCTAAAGCTTCTTCAAGGCGCGATTGACCCAGATTCGGGAAGAGTTACGCGCAGAAATGGCCTAACATTTGGCATTTTAAGCCAGCGAGACCCGCTAGACGATAATGCTACGGTTCGCCAAGCTGCATTGGAGAATCGCCAGGATTACGAGTGGGCTGCAGATTCAAAGCAGCGAGAAATTGTGGAGTCTCTTTTGGGCGGAATCAACCTTGAAGCTAAGGTTGGCACGCTTTCTGGAGGACAGCGCAGGCGTGCGGATTTGGCAAGGCTTCTGCTGCATGATTGGGATATTTTGGCTTTGGACGAGCCTACGAATCATCTTGATGTTCTTACAATTCATTGGCTTGCGGAGCATCTTTTGCATAGGTGGCAAGATGGGCAGGGCGCTCTTTTGCTTGTTACACACGATAGATGGTTTTTAGACGAAGTTTGCTCTTCTATGTGGGAAGTTCACGATGGCGCAATCGACCCGTTTGAAGGCGGCTACAGTGCGTACATGATGCAGCGAGTTGAGCGCGAACGCCAGGCGGATGTTCGCGAGGAGCGCAGGCGGAATTTGGCTCGTAAAGAGCTTGCGTGGCTTTCTAGAGGTGCTCGAGCGCGTTCTACAAAGCAAAAATTCCACGTTAAGCAAGCTCGCGAGCTTATAGCAGACGTTCCGCCAATGCGAGATACTCTTGAGCTAAAAAGAATGGCAACTTCTCGTCTTGGTAAGCAAGTTGTTGATTTGATTGACGTTACGCAAATTTTTGAGGATTCATCAAGTCCTGCTGCATCCGATGCGGATATTGTAAAATCGCCATTTTCACAGCCTACGCATGATGGTAGCGTTACGATTTCTGTAGAAGAATCGCAAGTGGAATCGCAAGAATCGCCATTATCGCAAGAAGAATCGCCATTAAAAGAAACATGTGCAGCATTGCAAAAAACGATTAGCGGCCGCATGATTTTAGACAATCAAACGTGGTTAATAGGGCCAGGAGACCGATTCGGCATAGTCGGAGCCAATGGTGCTGGAAAATCAACACTTTTAGGCATAATCGACGGCTCTTTGCATCCGACTAAAGGTCACGTAAATATTGGCAAAACTGTAAAATTTGCCGTTCTATCTCAGCGCTTAGAAGAGCTGGAAAAGCTTGGGAAATATAAGGTAAAAGAGGTTTTGAGCCGATACAAGCCAAGCTACATAATTGACGGCAAAGAAGTGACTCCTGGTCAGCTTATGGAGAGGCTTGGTTTTAAGCCAGAGCAGCTTATGACGCCGATTGCAGACCTTTCGGGTGGTCAAAAGCGCCGCATGCAATTGCTTTTAATTCTTCTAAACGAGCCAAATGTGTTGATAATGGACGAGCCTGGAAACGACTTAGATACAGACATGCTTGCCGTTATGGAAGATTTACTAGACACTTGGCCAGGAACTTTGATTGTTGTGTCTCACGATAGATACTTGCTTGAGCGAGTGACTGATCAGCAATTTGCGTTGATTGACGGCAAGATTCGCCATCTTCCAGGCGGAGTTGATGAGTATTTAAAGATTATGGAAGACTACGAGCGTGCAAATATGCAAGAGTCTAAGGCAGATTTTGCGGCGGAATCTGGGAGTAAGTCGGAGTCAAAGTCGGAGTCTGCAGAAGGTGTTGGATTAGATTCAAATCAAAAGTCAAATCAAAAAGCTGAAGCAAAATTAAGCGGAAAAGCGTATTACGATGCTACAAGAAGAGTTGCGGCAATAGAGCGCAAGCTAGAAAAGCTTGAGGAAGAAAAAAGTGCGATTGAGCAAAAAATGGCAAGCCACGATCCTAGCGATTTTGTTGGCTTGCAAGAGCTTAACGAGAAGTTGCAGGCGAATCAAAGCGAATCTAGCGCGTTAGAAGAAGAGTGGCTTGAGCTTAGCGAGCAGATTTGAATCAAAAGCACCACACTTTTTGCATCGCGATTTTGCTCAAGATTAATGCCACGTGCTAGTTAATGCCGCGTGCTAAATTGTTGAATTATGGCTCAAATTAAGGATATGTTGGAATCTGTAAAACCTATTCGCTTTGATGGCAGAGACGTGGATGAGTTGCGACCAGTAAAAATCACACGCAATTTTACAAACGTGCCAGAAGGCTCCGTTCTTATTGAGTGCGGAAATACGCGCGTTATGTGCACTGCCACTTTTACTATTGGAGTTCCGCGCTGGAGGAGAGACACTGGTTTAGGTTGGGTTACAGCCGAGTACTCAATGCTTCCAAGAGCCACTGCCGAGCGCACTGATCGCGAGTCTGTTAAGGGCAAAATCGGCGGACGCACGCACGAGATTAGTCGCCTTATTGGTCGCTGCCTTAGGGGCGTTATAGACATGAAGGCAATGGGTGAGTGCCTTATTCAAATCGATTGCGATGTTCTTCAAGCAGATGGCGGCACGCGTACAGCTTCGATTACAGGTGCGTATGTTGCTCTTGTAGATGCGCTAAATTGGGCCGAAAAGCACAAGCATATTCGCAGCGCTAAAAACGTTCTTAAAGACTCTGTTTCTGCTGTTTCTGTAGGCGTGATTAATGGCACTCCAATGCTTGATTTGCCTTATGTAGAAGATAGTCAAGCTATGACAGATATGAACGTTGCTATGACTGGTTCGGGCAATTTTATTGAGATTCAAGGCACAGCGGAGCATCGTCCGTTTAATCGCGATGAGCTTAACGTCTTGCTTGATTTGGCATCTAAGGGGAATCGCGAGCTTCAAGCGGCTCAGCGTGCAGTTTTAAGCCAAAATTAAGTTAAGCCAAAATTAAATAAAATTTATGTCTGTTTATTCGATAAATTACTAAGGAGTGGCGAGCGTGAAACTTGTTGTGGCAACGCATAATGAGGGTAAACTCGTTGAAATTAAGCGGATTCTTAACGAAGAGTTTGCGGAAATATCGGAGCATATTGAGCTTGTTACTGCTGGCTCTTTGGGGCTTCCAGACCCAGTGGAAACAGGCGTGACTTTTGAGCAAAACGCGCTAATCAAGGCTAGAGACGTTGCGCAAAGAACTGGATTACCTGCGGTTGCTGACGATTCTGGCTTGATTGTAGACGTTTTGGGCGCGGCTCCAGGAATATTGTCTGCGCGCTGGAGCGGGGTTCATGGAGACGATAATGCCAATAACGCGCTTTTGCTTAAGCAGCTTGAGGATATTCCAGACGAATGCCGAACGGCGCGATTTAGATGCGCGGCGGCTCTTGCTGTTCCTAAAGACTGCGTTGATGCGGATCTGGAAAACGCTATGTGGAAAAACAACGGTTTTGAGACTGTTCGCGTTGGAGAAATGGTTGGGCGCTTGATTCGTGAGCCTAGAGGTTGCAAGGGTTTTGGCTACGATCCGCTTTTTGTGCCAAATAATCAGCCCGTTAGGGATGG
The DNA here is from genome assembly GCF_055804375.1 of Gardnerella sp. c12Ub_1. Classification (NCBI taxonomy): domain Bacteria; kingdom Bacillati; phylum Actinomycetota; class Actinomycetes; order Bifidobacteriales; family Bifidobacteriaceae; genus Gardnerella; species Gardnerella sp. c12Ub_1. Next base: position 1,422,427 of record NZ_JANUZC010000001.1, read on the forward strand.
TGTTCAAATGCACGATTTAACTAGCGCGCAACTTAATCAGCAAGAAAAAAATGCGATTTCTCATCGCGGCAACGCTTTGAGGGCACTTTTGCCTGAATTAAAAGCTATGTTTATTGAGTAGTTGCGATTTAATTTGCGATTATAGTTGCGATAAACTAACGACTTCAGCTTGCGATTAAACTACAAAATGTGCGCGAGATGGGACTTGAACCCACACGTCGTAAGACACAGGAACCTAAATCCTGCGCGTCTACCATTCCGCCACTCGCGCAAAATCGCCTAAACAGGCAAAAAATGGGTTTTTAAGAGCCACTTGACAGAATCGAACTGTCGACCTTCTCATTACGAGTGAGACGCTCTACCGACTGAGCTAAAGTGGCAACTGCCCGAGAAGCATTCGCGACTCGCGCACAAATCAAATACTATATATGAATATTTCGATTTTGTCTAGTGCGCCGCGCCGTAATGTTCGCATGTGTTCTAGTCAAAGTGTATTTCTGTCCGCTTTTGTGAGTATCTTGGCAATTGGAAGATGTGATGCAAGCACCTTGCTTAAGCTCATTTTTACACTTGTTTACATTATGATTTTTGCTTACGATTCATGATGATTCTGCATTGTGTTTAAGTGTGCCAAAGATTGTGCTTAGACTTAAAACATTTATATAAAACATTTATAAATCATCACATCACTTAATAAAGATGAAAGGACCTAGAAATGGCCATCAATCCACCAGTTGACGCCGTTAAGACCCCAGAATGGGCTGCATTGCAAAAGCACTATGATGAGTTGCAATCCGAAGGCGTGAGCCTGAAGAAGTGGTTTGCCGAAGATGCAAATCGCGTGGATAAGTTGAGCTTCGAAGCTGGAGACCTCCACTTCGATCTTTCTAAGAATTTGATTAAGCCAGAAACGCTTAAGCTTTTCGCAAACCTTGCTAAGGCTGTAAAGCTCGACGAGCGCACTAAGGCAATGTACACTGGCGTGCACATTAACAACACCGAAGATCGCGCAGTATTGCACACCGCTTTGCGTCGCCCAGCAGAAGACGCTGGCAAGTTCATTGTTGACGGTCAAGATACTGTTGCCGACGTTCGCGAAGTTTTGGGTCGCATCTACGACTTTGCAAATAAGGTTCGCTCGGGAGAGTGGAAGGGTGTTACTGGCAAGAACATTAAGACCGTTGTAAACATTGGTATTGGCGGATCTGACTTGGGTCCAGTCATGGTTTACGAAGCCTTAAAGCCATACGCAGATGCTGGCATTAATGCTCGCTACGTTTCCAACATTGATCCAAACGATATGGCAGAAAAGACCAAGGATTTGGATCCAGAAACCACGCTTTTCATTATTGTTTCTAAGACTTTCACCACTTTGGAGACTTTGACTAACGCTCGTAGCGCTCGCACATGGTTGCTTAACAAGCTTCAGGAGAGTGGTGCTATTGACGGCAGCGATGCAAAGAAGGCAGAAGCTGTTGCAAAGCACTTCGTAGCTGTTTCCACCAACCTCGAGAAGGTTGAAGAGTTCGGCATTAACCCAACCAACGCTTTTGGATTCTGGAACTGGGTTGGCGGCCGCTACTCTGTGGATTCCGCTGTTGGCACCTCTTTGGCTGTTGTTTTAGGACCTGAGCGCTTTGAGGAGTTCTTGAAGGGCTTCCACGCAATCGATACCTACTTTGCTGAGACTCCATTCGAGAAGAATGTTGTTGTTCTTCTTGGTATGCTCAACGTTTGGTACCGCAACTTCTACAAGGTTGCTTCCCATGCTGTTCTTCCATACGATCAGTACTTGCATCGCTTCCCAGCGTATTTGCAGCAGCTCACTATGGAATCCAACGGCAAGTCGGTTCGCTGGGATGGCACTCCTGTAACCAGCGAAACTGGCGAAATCTTCTGGGGCGAGCCAGGCACCAATGGCCAGCACGCTTTCTACCAGTTGATTCACCAGGGCACTCAGCTTATTCCAGCTGATTTTATTGCTTTTGTGAACACTCCAAATCCTACTAAGGATGGCGATCAAGATGTTCACGAGCTGTTCTTGGGCAACTATCTTGCACAGACTAAGGCTCTTGCTTTCGGCAAGACTGCAGACGAAGTTCGCGCTGAAGGTACTCCAGAAGAGATTGTTCCAGCTCGCGTATTTAGCGGCAACCGTCCAACCACCTCTATCTTTGGCGATGCTTTGACTCCATTTAGCTTGGGCGAGTTGATTGCTCTCTACGAGCACATCACCTTTGTTGAAGGCACTGTTTGGGGCTTGGATTCCTACGATCAGTGGGGTGTGGAGCTTGGCAAGCAGCTTGCAAAGCAGATTACTCCTGCAATTTCTAAGGATGATAGCGCTTTGGCAGCTCAGGATGCTTCTACGCAGAGCTTGATTCGCTTCTACCGCGCTCATCGCAAGTAAGCGAGCGAGTAGCAATCTTATTTGATTGTTGATTTAAAGCCTCTTGTTGATTAAATTCTTCAAGAGGCTTTTTTATTTTTTGCTCCAACCTGCCTTGCGCTTAAAGCGTAGCGCGAAAAGTCAATTCAAAAATAGGTTGACTTAAGAGTGGTGATAATTTATAATAAGCACGGTCGGTAGGTAAGGCTACCACGGGGATACGGGTTGCTGCCGCAACACAGTGGAGACACTGCAAGTTGGTCAACAGTCGTTGTCGATTTCAAGGCTTCGACTAATGCAACGCCATCGCCCTGCGAAGCTGAAGCTTGAACGACAAGATTAATGTTGATTTCTTTTGATTTGTAAATCACATTGTGTCTTCTTGCTTGCCGTCCGATTCAATGACGATGCGATAGTACGGTTTTGCGTTGGCGCGCACAAGCTGGAGGAGGTGATTGCTGTGAAACATGACAGTACGGGTTGTAATCAAAGTTCTAATACTGCTAATACTGTTAACGCTGTTAGTGACGATTCAGACAGTGTTAGTAGTAGTACGGACGTTCCTCCTGAATATAAAAAGCCAGCAATCGCCGCCAAAATACTTGCGTTTAGTGATTTAGTGATTTAGTGATTTAGCTGATTAGGCTTACTAGCTTTATTGGGCTTATTAGCCTTATTAGTATTACGCAAAATAGTGGTGATAAGCGGCTCTCAAAGAAAATACGCGTTACCAGAGGACTTATCATGACAATATTTACAACATCTGGAAAAAGTAGTGCCAGCGCGCAAGTAGACGAAAACACTCGTTTTTGGTCCGACATTATTGTGTGCGTTGGCATAATCGCGCTTTTTGGAGTAAGCGCTTTCCTTTTGCAGCGCATTAACCAGCCGATTGGACCTAGTGGCATACCTTCCGCGGTTTCAACAGACCTTATTAATTTGCCTTACTACACGCTTAGATCCGTGTTCCGCATGATGCTTGCGCTTATAGCATCGCTGATTTTTACGATTATTTACGGATCTCTTGCAGCGCGCAGCCGTCGCTTAGGCAAGGTTCTTATTCCGCTGCTAGATATTTTGCAATCCGTTCCAATTCTTGGCTTCCTTTCGGCTACAGTAACGATTTGGCTTGTTATTTTCCCAGGATCGATGATGGGCGTTGAAGCCGCTTCGATTTTTGCGATTTTTACAAGCCAGGCTTGGAATATGACTTTCTCGTTCCACCGTTCGCTTTTAAGTGAGCCTAAGGAGTTAGACGAGGCAGTGCGCAGCTTGCAACTTACGCATTGGCAGAGATTCTGGGTGCTGGATATGCCAAACGCAATGATTCCGCTGCTTTGGAATTGCATGATGAGCGTTGGTGGCGGATGGTTCTTCCTTACTGCTTCCGAGATGATTTCCGTAAATAATCACACTTACGCGCTTCCTGGAGTTGGTAGCTTTGTTGCGCAATCTGCTGCAGAAAACAAGCTTGGAAATATTTGGTGGGCAATTTTATCCATGATTATTGTTGTGCTTGCAATCGACTTCTTCCTTTGGAAGCCTCTTACCGCGTGGGCAGAACGATTCCGCATAACGCAAAGCGCATCCGACGAAGAGCGAAAGAGCGCGATTTTAACGCTGATTCGTCATTCGCATGCCGACGAAGTTATTAGCAAGCTGTTTTCGCCTATTCGCGAGTGGCTGGAATTGGCTACGCGCCCATTTGGCCGCACGGGTGCAAAATGGCCTCGTAAAGCGTCTGCTCGCAAGCTTGGCGATTTAGTTTTTAACGTTGTAATGATTGTTCTAATTATTGCTGCGGCTGCACAAATGCTTTACTTTGTAGCAACTCGCACAGGTTTGCAAGAGTTTGTTACAGCTGGAGCGTTAGGCGCTTTGACTTTTGCGCGCGTTGCTGTGTTGATTTTTGTAAGCTCGCTAATTTGGGTGCCAGTAGGCGTGTACATTGGCATGAATCCTAAGATTTCTCGCATTATGCAGCCTGTTGTGCAAATCTTGGCTAGCTTCCCAGCAAACTTTGTGTTCCCATTTGCAATGATGTGGTTTATGGCTTGGCACATTGACCTTGGCTGGGGAAGTATTATTTTGATGGCGCTTGGCACACAATGGTACATTCTGTTTAACGTTATTGCAGGCGCTAGTGCGATTCCAGACGACTTAAAAGAGATGACAAGAAGCTTTAGATTAAATCGTGTGCTTAAGTGGAAGACTCTTGTTTTGCCTTCGATTTTTGGATCTTGGTGCACTGGCGGAATTACGGCCGCTGGTGGCGCTTGGAACGCTTCGATTGTTGCAGAGATTGTGGAATACGGCAAGAATCACATGGCAACTCAAGGTTTGGGCGCGTATATTACGAATGCAACAACCGTTGGTGACTCTGTAAAAACGCTTGTGGGAGTAACGGTTATGAGCTTAATAGTTGTGTTAAGTAATCGACTGTTCTGGTCGCCTTTGCAAAGGTATTCGGCAAAAAGATTCGTGTTGAATTAAGTGATTGATTAATCAATTGATTAATCGACTAATCAATCGACTAATCAATCGAATAAATCTATTAAACTACGGAAAATTAAACTTTTTAACTTTATAAAACAGATTGGCAAAATTATGAACACTTTGAACAAAAACGCGCAAAAGGCTGCGCAGTCTTCAATTACAAGCGACATTATTGACGCAAAGCACATAAGTCAAAGCTTTACGTCCGATAGCGGCACTACTCAGCACGTGCTTCACGACATATCGTTTACGCTGCGCGAGGGAGAGATCGTAGCAATTCTAGGGCGTTCTGGCGCTGGAAAGTCAACCTTCTTGCGAACAATGGCAGGCTTAATTCAGCCAACAGAGGGAACAGTTACGTATCGCGGCCGCGAGCTTACAGGGCCAAACCCAGGTGTTGCAATTGTTTTCCAAACATTCGCACTTATGCCGTGGCTTACTGTTCAAGACAATGTGGAGCTTGGTTTGCGCGCTAGAGGAGTTAGCAAAGAAAAGCGTACGGAGCTTGCGCTTGCTGCAATCGACGCAATCGGCTTGGACGGCTTCGAAACAGCGTATCCAAAGGAGCTTTCTGGCGGTATGCGTCAGCGCGTAGGCATTGCCCGCGCGCTTGTTTTGCGCCCAGACGCACTGTTTATGGACGAGCCTTTCTCTGCTCTTGACGTTCTTACTGCAGAAAATCTTCGCCAAGAAGTTCTTAAGCTTTGGTCTAGCGAAGAGCGCGATATTAAGTCCGTGCTAATCGTTACGCACAATATTGAAGAAGCTGTGCAAATGGCAGATCGCGTGGTGGTTTTGGGATCTCATCCAGGTCATTTGATTGCAGACGTGCAAGTTGATTTGCCTCGACCAAGAGACAAGCATAGTGCCGAATTTGAGGCGATGGTAGATAATCTTTATGCGATTTTGACTGGCTCTAACCCAGAAAGCGATCTTGAATCGCAAAATGCGGATTCGACGGAAGCTTCCGATTCGCCTAGTGCGGCTGCCGACTCTTTGCCAGCGGAGCAAACGGATGCGGAAGAAACTGAGGCTGCTGCAATCGCCGATATGCTTATTCAAAAGCATCACGATGCAGAGGTGGAAGCTAAGCAAAACGAAGAGCAAGCGGAATCTGGTGATCCTAAGCCAGAGCCAGTTGCTGTGCACTTGTTGCCGAACGCAACGCCAGGAGGCATGGCTGGTTTGCTAGACGTTATATCGGAAGAGCCGGATGGCATTGATTTGGCTGATTTGGCCGCGGATTTGTCGTTTGAAATCGATGATTTGTTCCCACTTGTGGATGCTGGAACAATGCTTGATTTGCTTACAGCAGAAAATGGTCATATTACGATTACGCAAGCGGGTCAAGAGTGGCATAATGCCGACATTTTGCACAGCAAGCAGGTGTTTGCGCGACTTGCGATTGAGCATGCGCCTCTTGTTCACGCGATTGATCAGGCTTTGAGCCGAAACCGCAACGGCAAGCTTCGCGGTGAGTTGATTTTGGATTTGCTTCGCAGTAAGCATACGGACGCTTTGGCTCGTCAGCAATTTGATATTGCGATTAGCTGGGGTCGTTATGGTGAGCTTTTTGACTACGATGCCGACGACGACGAGTTAACGCGTACTGTTGAAACAGCGCCGCTTAATGGCGTTGCGTGATAAAATAGTGCGAAATAGTGCTAAATAATGTCCATTATTGAGCATAAATTTATGTTCGTATGCTTTCAATAAGCGGATGCCGCATAGTCTGCTTATTAGTAGTCTAGCCAGCTTTTGAAGATTGGCGGATGGAAGCCCCAAAAAGCAAACTTTTTGGGAAAGATTATTCAAAATAAAGTTAAAAAGTCAAAATTAAAATTAGACAATTTACTTTGATAAAACTTGCGCTGATATGCGGCGGCGATGGAGGAATTATTATGGTGAATGCTGTAGAAGCATTTGATGCTAAGCATCTTAAGGCTGCCGAAGAAATCCCAGCTTTCCGTCCTGGAGATACTGTTGACGTTAACGTTAAGATTCAGGAAGGCAACAACACTCGTATTCAGACTTTTACTGGCGTAGTTATTGCTCGTAAGGGTGCTGGCGTTCGCGAGACTTTTGTTGTTCGTAAGGTTAGCTTTGGTACTGGTGTTGAGCGTCGCTTCCCACTTCATTCTCCAGCTATCGATTCGATTAAGCTGGTTCGTAGTGGTCGCGTTCGTCGCGCTAAGCTTTACTACTTGCGCGCTTTGCGTGGCAAGGCTGCTCGTATTGCCGAGCGTCGTGACAACAGCGCTGCTAAGTAAATTTATTTAGGTTAAGGATTTACATAAGGATTAATATGCATTCCGAAGACTTGCAAAATAGCGATAATCATATTGTTAATGTAGCAGGTCACGGCTTGAATCCTTCTCCTGTTCCACCCGAGCCAGAAGTCAAGCGTAATCTTGCTTCTGGCTTTGGTGTTATGAGTGTTTTTAATTTTGGCTCTAAGAGTGCTGGGGCTGGTACGCACTCTAAACATTGCAAAATCAGGGGAAATCACATTTCTGGTAATTGCGTGAATAATCGCGATTATACGAATTACGCTTTGCGTGGGAATAATTCGGAGCAAAATAATCGTCAAAATTCTCAAGAGCAAAATGGCTCTAAAGCAAGAACAGTAAAGCTTTTCAAAACTTCTTGGAAAGAGCTTATTGCTTGGTATCTTGTTCCTATTATTGTTGTGATTTTTTTGCGTATTTTTATTCTTGGCGTGTATTTTATACCGTCGGGATCTATGCTAGACACAATTCATATAGGCGATTACGTTGTTACATCTAAACTAACTCCTAGGGTTTTTCCGCTAAATCGTGGGGATATTGTTGTTTTTGAAGATCCAGCTAATTGGCTAAGTGGAGAAAGCAGCAGTGGTGGCATTCTTGCAGGCAAAGATTTAATTAAGCGTCTTATTGGTCTTCCTGGAGATACAGTTGAGTGCAAGGGAGATGGCGACCCGATTTTGGTTAATGGCGTTCCAGTTCTTGAATCTGCTTACATTAGACCAGGCGTAAGTCCGAGCGCGTTTGCGTTTAAGGTAAAAGTTAAGCCAGGTCACGTTTTTGTTCTTGGAGATAATCGCGCTAATTCCGCGGATTCTAGGTATCATAAGAACGATGGAGACGACGGTTTAGTGCCAATTTCTAAAATTGAAGGCGTTGCGTTTATGCGTTTTTGGCCACTTAATCGTATGGGTATTTTTGAAAATCACAGCGATGCTTTTGACGATGTAAAAGCCAAATCTGCAAATAAGTAGACGTAAGTAGACGTAATTAAGCATAAGTAGATATCGCAAATAAGTAGTGCAAATAAGTAGTTAAGAGTAGGCAAATTTGGCAATTATTCCATCTTTTGACTTTGAGCAAAACCTTATAAGCAGCGGATTTGACTGGGTTATTGGCTTAGACGAAGTTGGCCGCGGTAGTCTTGCTGGTCCTGTTATGGTTGGTGCAGCGCTTTTTAGTGCGCAAAAGATTAAATCGGGTAGTTTTCCGCAAGGTTTAGCGGATTCTAAGCTTCTTAATGCGCATAAGCGAGAGGGTCTACTGGATCCGATTGAAAATTGGTGCGATGCTTTTGCTGTTGGCTCTTGTACAAATCGTCAAATTGACGAGTGGGGTATTAGCTACGCTCTTGGTGTTGCTGCGATTAATGCAATTAACGATGTTCAAAATCGCATGCGCTCTAGCCTTAAAGATGCGCGGATTGCTGCGATTTTGGACGGTCCGTTCAATTACGTTGGCAAAGCTTTAGGTACTTTTGATGCGCCTAGTATGCAATTTTCTGTAAAAGTTCACACTTTAGTTAAGGCAGATCAAAAGTGTGCTAGTGTTTCTGCGGCTTCTGTTATTGCAAAGGTGACTCGAGATTCGTTGATGATTGATTTAGCGCAAAATCCAAAATATGCTGTTTACGATTGGGCGCATAACAAGGGCTATGGTTCTAAAGCGCATAGGGATGCGATTCTTGAGCACGGCGCTAGCGATTTGCACCGTTTGAGTTGGCATTTGGGGTAGTGCGCATTTTGTGTAGCTAGCAATCTACAATTCGGCGTGTTGATGCCTGGCGTTTAGCGTAATCTTATGTGTTGTAATAGGTAGCGAATCTGTGTGTTAGAGAGTGCTTGTAAAAGTGCATTTTACGGGTTTGAAAAGTGATTTATAGTGCTTTAAGAGTTTAGATGTTAGATGTGCTGTGAGTATTAGATTTGTTTGATGTTTGATGTTTAGATATTTAGATATTTAGATGTTTGGCTGCTTTTGTGTTTGTTTGCACTGGTTAAATGTGTTCGCTCTTATGCATAATATAACTACGTTGATTTTGTAGGTTTTATGAACAAGAAAAGGATAGTTAAATGATTAGTCGTTTCTTTGCTTTTGTTCCAGGTGTTAAACATCTGGTTGCCTTAAGAGCGGCGTGTCTTGCTATATCTTCTCTTGCAAACATCGGTTTTGTGTATGTTTGTGTTGGTATTCTTTCGCCTATTTTGATTCCAGCAAAATATACTGGTAAATCTTTGCTTAGCTCCGTTGAGTTAACGTCTTATTTGATTTCGCTTGTTGGTATTTTGATTATAAAATACATTGCTTTCCATCAATCTTGTATTTTTTCTACCGAGATTGGCACTCGCGTAGCTATGAAGCTTCGACCGAAGATGTTGCGATCTATGATTTCGCTCAGTTCGGCTAATCGTACTGATTCTGTTGAGTATTCTTCGATTTGCGTAAATGAAGATATTGCTTGGGTTCAGCGTTGGGCTGGTTTGCTTTTGCCGCAAATTTTTGCAGCTTTTCCTATGCCTTTTGCTGTTAGCATTGCGTTGTTCTCAATCAACACTTATCTAGCGAGTATTTGCCTCGTTGCGGCCGTTTTTTCTGCTTTAGCTCTTTGTACTGCGCTTTATAACGTTCGTGTTTTGTTGCGTTGTTTATGCGCTTTTTTGACGTATTTTATGGTTGCTGTTGCTGTTGTTTGCACGGTTTGGCTTCTTTCGGTTAGGTCTGTTGGTCTTCCTGCAGCAATGCTAACTTTGCCGCTGCTTATGTTAAGTGTGGATCCAATTCGCCGAGTTGCTAATTGCATGCATATTAAAAATCGTGCTGTTTTGGGGCTAAATAATATTGGCGATTTGTTCAAAAGTGTTGCTGCTAATGGTGGTTCTTCCAATAATTCATCTACTTTAGATTCCGATTTGGATTCCGATTTGGATTCCGAATATTCACAATCCGTGCTAGAAAAAATAGACAATAAGTCGTCTTTGAGTATTCCAGATGGCGCTAGCAACGTTTCTCTTCATGTTCGTTGTAATTTTGTTAAGAATAATCGTCCTTTGCGAGCATCCTTTAATGTTTCTAGTGGAAAACTGAATGTAATGCCAAGCGAGTATTACGATCTGGTTGCGCATAACGTTATTAATGGCGTTACTTTTAGCTCTAAATCAAACGTTGCGCTATCTTACAGTGATAGTTATGCTTTGCCTGATTTAGGTGTGGATTCGCCATTTGTGGCATCTGATTTTGGCGATATTGCTGGAAATCCTTCTTATATAACTCTAAATAATGTAGATCCTGGTGCGTTGGCAGATCTTGTAACGATTGTTCGCAAGAATAGTCACCTGTTTTCTGCCACTTTGCGAGAAAACTTATTGATGGCGTCTAAAAATGCTACTACAACGTCTATGTGGCAGGCACTTGGAGCCGCTCGTGCGGATGGTGTTGTTTACGCAGATTACAACGGTTTAGACTTGCGAGTAGAAAATATTCATGCCGAAAATAAGCAAGACATTCTTAGGCGACTTGTTATGGCACGCGCGTTGATTCGCCGCACGCCTGTATACATTTTTGACTATTCTTCCAAAGATATTAGCGCTAAAGAAGCTAAAAACTTATGCGATATTTTGCGCAAAATTGCCAAAAAAGCAACTATTCTTGTGTTTCTTCCAAGCGATAGCTACGCCACTAGTGCAGACAATTTAGTTAAAGTTAGTGTGTTTAGTGATTCGCGTGCGCGAGCTGCATCTGTAGGCGCACTAAGTGATGATTCAAATGGCGATTTGCGCGTGCAAAGTGGCGATGCAAGTAGCAATGAGCATGAAAATGAGCATGAAAATATTGCGCATAATAGTGGCAAAAAATCAAAAGTATCTTACTTAAAGAAAGCATTATTTGCCATTCTCAGTGCCTTCTCGACTGTAATAAATATTGTTTGCGCTTTGTTGATTCCTGTTTGCGCAATTGCAGCAATGTTTGCTATAGCAAGCAGACCGCTTTTTGGCTTAGGTGTTAAAGACTATGTTCTTGTTTTAGTTGTTTGTGCATGCTTAAGATGCTTAACGCTTGTTGCGTCTTTTGCAGGACTAGACCTTCATCACGCGCACTTACACAAGGCAGGTCTTAGTATGAGCGTTGGAATGATTCTTTCGATTATTCCAGCAATCGTTTTGCTAAGCTACTTTAGTGTTCAAATCGCGATTTTTGCGTCTGTGATTTGTTTGCTAATCGTGTTTGTAATCCCAGGATTGTTTAGCTTGAGCCTTAAAAGCTTTATTAATAAAGTTCATTTAGATCAAAAAATGGTTGAACTAGAAGTAGACGATGTAGAGCTTGGTTTGCAAGAAGTATTGGCCTTCCGTCAAGGAGATTATTGCGTTAAGCGAGTTGTTGACTCAATGCGAAAATTGGCTCAGCAACGCGTAAGATTATCGCGCAAAGTCGGCAGAATGCAAGCGATTCTTATGTCGGTTTCTCTTATTGGAATCGCAAACGCAATAATGCTTGTTTCTAGCACAATCCACCCGCTTGTAACTAAGAATCCGCAATGGAACGTTGTGTACGCAGTTATGGCAATCATTATTCTTATTAGCATTATTCAGCAAGTGCTCAACATTGTTATACGTCGTATTCCTTGGGTTGTAGATATTAATCATGCTGCGCAATCGTAGTAATCGTAGCGGTCGTAGTAACCGTAGAGTAGGTGATGCGCGCTATAGCAACGCTCCAATCTCTAGGAGCGTAACGTCTTTTATATGGCTTATTGCGCTCGCGATTCTTGTAGGCATTGTTATTGGCTTAGTTTTGCCTAAACTCAACCAAGATGTTGGGAATATTACTGGAGAATACGTTGCCAGTGGAGATGCTGCAGAAAAGCTTAGCAAGCTAAAAGTAGATAAGTCGCATGCTTCTGGATATAACAGAAGCGTTTTTGGGTATAGAACTACAGACGATGATAAAAACGGTTGTGATGTTCGAGAAGACGTTCTTGCGCGCGATTTAACGCATGTTCGCTTTAAGTACGCGGGATCTTGCAAAGTAGCGTCTGGGCTTTTACACGACCCATATACAGGATTAGATATTAACTTTGTACGAGGCAGAAAAACTAGCGCGCTTGTTCAAATTGACCACGTTGTGGCTTTAGAAAACGCTTGGCAATCAGGTGCTTGGAAGTGGAATCGCGCTAAGCGACTTAAGTTTGGTAACGATATGCTTAACCTTCTTGCTGTGCAAGGAGCAGCAAATCAAGAAAAAGGCTCTGCTTCTGCGGCCTATTGGCTTCCATCTAATAAGTCTTTTAGATGCGATTATGTAGCTAGGCAGATTGCTGTTAAATATAAGTACGATCTTAGTGTTACAAGCGCCGAAAAGCAGAGTATGGCTTCGACTTTGCACGGGTGTTCTGCGCAAGAGCTGCCTACAAAGTAGGGCTTTGAGCGGCGTTGTGTTGTTGCGCTGTGCAAATAAAAAAAGTGTGCAAACCAAAACTGATTTGCACACTTATTAGTCAACGTTAATATTAAAGGCTTAAAGCTATGTTAGGCTTCTAGGCTTCTAGGCTTCCCACTTAGTAGGCTCAATAACTTCTTTGCCACCCATATATGCTTGCATAGCTTTTGGAATGTCAATCGAACCATCTTCGTGCTGATGATTTTCCAAAATAGCAACAAGCCAGCGAGTAGTAGCCAAAGTGCCATTAAGCGTGCTAACTGGGCGAGTTCCGCCATCTTCTATGCGCTCGCGAACATTCAAGCGACGAGCCTGATACTCAGTGCAATTAGAAGTAGAAGTAAGCTCGCGGTAGCGACCCTGAGTTGGAACCCAAGCTTCGCAATCAAACTTGCGCGCAGCAGAAGAGCCAAGGTCGCCAGCAGCGGTGTCAATAATGCGGTAAGGCACTTCCACCTTAGCGAGCATCTCTTGCTCCATTCCAAGCAACTTTTGATGTTCTGCGCGAGAATCTTCCTGCTTGCAATAAACAAACATCTCTACTTTATCGAATTGATGCACGCGAATAATGCCAGAAGTATCTTTTCCAGCAGCACCAGCTTCTCGGCGGTAGCAGCTCGACCAGCCACAGTAGCGCAAAGCGCCATTACTTAAGTCAAGGATTTCATCCTCATGCATGCCTGCAAGAGCAACTTCGGATGTGCCAACTAGGTATTGGTCATCTGGTTCGCGAAGGCGATAAATCTCGTCTGCGTGAGAATTCAAGAAGCCAGTTCCGCGCATAACTTCTGGTCGCACAAGCGTTGGCGTAATCGCAAGCGTAAAACCATGCTCTTCTGCTTGGTCTACAGCCATTGTAAGCATTGCGATTTGCAAGCGTGCTACAGCTCCGCGCAAGAAGTAGAAGCGCGATCCTGCAACCTTTACGCCTCTGCGCATATCGATTCCAGCAACGCCAGTTCCAAGAGTTAAGTGATCCTTTGGCTCAAAGCCTTCTGCTGCAAAGTCGCGAGGTGTGCCAACCTTCTTAACAACAACGTAGTCGTCTTCTCCGCCTTCTGGAGCTTCGTCTTCTACAATGTTAGAAAGCTTCCACATTGCTGTTGTGTAGTCGGCAGTAGCTTGCTCGGATTGAGCCTTAAACTGTGCAACTTTTTGCGCTAACTCTTTTGTTTGTGCAATAAGTTCGGCTTTTTGATCTGCACTTGCGGCTGCTACCTTTTTGCCGATTGCTTTTTGATCGGCTCTAGCTGCCTCAAATGCCTTTAAGCTTGTGCGGCGCAAATCATCTGCGCGAAGCACTTCATCGACAAGTTCTACGGACTCGCCACGCTTGCGTTGCGACTCCTTAACTACGTCGGCATGTTCACGAATAAATTGGATATCAAGCATGTTTTCTAGCCTAGTGCCGCAAGGCGACAGATGATGCTAATAACTATAGTGCAAATGAGTACGTGTTCGTGTAAAATTTATTAAATCTTGTTTTAAGGAGTAAAAATGGCACTTATTCACGCTACTCAAGAAGATTTTGAGAAGATTGCAAGCACCAACGAGGTAGTTGTTGTTGATTTTTGGGCCACTTGGTGCGGTCCTTGCCGCGCTTTTGGGCCGATTTTTGAGCAAGTAAGCGCAAAATTTGAAGATGTTCCGTTTGTTAAAGTAGATATTGATCAGTCTCCAGATTTGGCGAGTGCAGCTGCGATTAAAGCGGTTCCAACAGTTATGGTTATTAAGCGCGGAGATGTTATTTATCGTCAAGCTGGCGCTTTGCTTCCAGCTGATTTAGAAGATTTAGTTAATCAAGCTAAGGCTTATGATCCTAGTAAAGATAATGAAGGTGATTCTGTAAACGAGTAAAGCGAATTTAATAAGAGTGTGAAATAATCGCAAGAACCTTGATTTTTAGCGCTTCTCTTTACGTAAGACTACAATTATATATACTTTGTGCAAAAAGTCGTATGACTAAAAGTTATATAACGAAAAGTCGTATAACGTTTTAGATTTACACTTTGCACTAACTTCTATCAAGGAGAGTTATGACAAGTCACAGAAAGAAAACTGTTACGCTTACTTCATTGAGCATGCGTCAATGGGCAAGAGTTGCAGTGATTTTCGTTAGTATTGTGGCTGTTGTAGTTCTTGGAGTTGTTTCTCGAAACTTTTATTCTGGTTCCAAATCAAATTCCGCAAAGTCTTATGTAACTGCCTATTCGGCTACAGATAGCGAAAATCAGGTTTCTCGTGGAGCATACAGAAACTCGCTCAACCCATCTAAAAAAGGCGCAACTTCTTATATTACTGTAAATATAAATGGCCATCATCGCGCGGTTTTTGGAACAGATTTTACAAACGTTAAGTCCGTTTTAGAAGCGGGAGACATAACTTTGGATTCGCACGACGTTGTTACGCCGTCTCTTGATTCAAAGGTTAGCGAATCTACAGTTATAACTATTAAGCGCGCTGGTGCAAAGCTTGAAACTTCCGACGAGCCTATTGCTTTTAATACGGTTAAAAAAGAGACATCGGCTCTTCCAAAAGGTACAGAAAAGGTTAAAGATCAAGGTGCGCCTGGCGTTATGGAAACGAGCAAAATCGTTACGCGTGCAGGTAAGAAGATTGTGTCTTCCAACGTTTTTGTGTCTTTTGTTAAGCAAGCTCCAAAAGATAGGGTTGTTCTTGTTGGAACTGGCGGCGCTAGTGTAGATTCTGCTTCTGCTGAGTCTATTGGAACCACAGTTCCAGCTGGCGAGATGCAAGAGTGGGCGCATTCGTGGCTGCTTTCGAATGGATACAGCGA
Source organism: Gardnerella sp. c12Ub_1 (assembly GCF_055804375.1). NCBI lineage: Bacteria > Bacillati > Actinomycetota > Actinomycetes > Bifidobacteriales > Bifidobacteriaceae > Gardnerella > Gardnerella sp. c12Ub_1. The sequence goes on from NZ_JANUZC010000001.1 coordinate 1,437,830, forward strand.
GGCTGATTTTACTGCTACTGTGTTTATTATCTCGCATGAATCGGGTTGGCGCGTAAACGCTATGAATCCTTCTGGCGCGTATGGCTTGCCTCAAGCTTTGCCTGGAAGAAAGATGTCTTCTATGGGAGCCGATTGGGCAACTAATTATCAAACTCAGCTTCGTTGGTTCTGGAATTATTGCAATGGTCGTTATGGCTCTATTCAAGGCGCCTACAGGCATTGGCTATCGCACAGAAGCTACTGATTTGACTTGTAATTATTTTTTCGAGAATCGTTGGGTTATAGAGAATCGTGGGTTTTTAGTTTTGTAAACAACATAGTTTTGTAAACAACAAACTCACGGAGTAGTCTTATAGCTTGTTTTAAGGCGATTATTGTAGAGTCGAGTATATTTCTTGATTTTGCAATAATCGCTGATTATTTTATGCGTGTTTTGCAAATATGGAAGGAAGTTTAAGTGACAATATTGCCTAGAAAATCATGGTTTAATAAGAGTAGTGACTCTGTTAGCAAGTCTTATAAATGCAAGCCTTTTGGGAATTTGCGTGAACTTAGCCATGCTCTTGTTGGTGAGCAGGCGTATAAGAACAATCGTCTTACTCGAGCAGCCTTGGTTTCTTTGGCAATTCTAACTTTTATAACGTTTATTGGTAATTTTGCGCAATTGCAACTTACGGCCGCGCTGCCAACTATTGTGCACGAATTTAACATTAGTGTTACTACAGGTCAGTGGCTTACGTCTATTTTTCAGCTGATTATGGCCATTATGGTGCCGCTTACTGCGTTTTTAACTAGACGATTTTCCACGCGTCAAATCGTTATATCGTCTATGATTCTTTTTACGCTCGGCTCGATTATGGCATGGCTTAGCAATGACTTTATTATGGCGCTTGTTGGTCGAACTTTAGAGGCGATCGGCACGGGCGTTATGTGGCCAGTGTTGCAAATCACCGTGTTTTCCGTGTACCCAGTAACACGGCGAGGAATGGCAATGGGCAGCGTTGGAATGGCTATGAGCATTGCGCCTGCAATCGGACCAACTGTTGGAGGCATGCAAACCGATTTTAATGGGTGGCGTTCAATTTTCTTGTCGCTTAGTATTATTGGCGTAATTTCTATTGTTCTTTCTGCGTTCTTCTTGCACAATTTTGGCGAGCAAGATCGCAGCGCCAAAGCCGACTTTTTCTCCGTTGGGCTTTCGATTATTGGCTTCGGTGGCGTTATGTTTGGCTTTACAAATATTGAAGCGTACGGAATTGCTAGCGCGTTTTCTTGGGCGCCTATGCTTGTTGGTGCGTGCGGAGTGGCGTGGTTTGTTGTGCGACAATTGCGCGCGCATGCGAGCGGTAAGCAACCGTTACTTGGCATTAACGTTTTGAAAAATCGCTATTTTACAGTTGGAACGGCTTGCGCATGCTTAACGTTCTTTGCGTTTAGCTCGATTATGGTTGTTATTCCGCTTTATATTCAGTCTGATCGCGGTTTTTCTGCCACTATGAGCGGCCTTGTGCTTTTGCCTGGCGCGTTTGGAATGGCCATTTCGCAATACTTTGGCGGGCGCATGCTGGATCGTTTTGGCGTGCGGCCAGTGGCAATGGCTGGCTCGTTGATTTTGCTTTTTGGCACAGTCATGATGAGTCTTATAGACATGCACACGTGGATTTGGTGGATTTCTATTTGGCAATTTACGCGTCAAATCGGCATGGGTTTCTTGCTTATGCCTGTTACAACTTGGTCATTAAACTGTTTGCAACAAAGCGAGCTTGGAGACGGGTCGGCTGTGACTAACACAATGCGCCAGCTTTGGGGTGCGATTGGTGCGCCTGTGCTTGTTGTAACAATGGCCACTTTTACGCAATGGCATCACTTGCTTACGGGAGTCGGAAGTGCGGATAACGTTGCAGCTAGTATTTTTGGCGTTCAATGGACTTTGAGAATTAGCGCGATTATTACGGCTATTATGGCTTTGATTGTTATTTTTGGCGTTAAAGGAGAAGGCGCTGGTTCGGCGCATCAGCTTGCGCGCAGGGCGATTGACCGTATGCGCGTTTTGCACATTCCGCACGCATCGGAGCATAAAGACGTTATGCACGATCATACGCATCATCAATACTGATATCTTTGCGCGCGCTTAGACCGCGTGCGAGTCGACGATTTCGAGCTGCATAATGCGCGGGCGCGACGACCTGCCTTTTCGCTTAAAGCGTAGCGCGAATCGACGATTTCGAACTGCATAATGCGCGAGAAATCACCTCGATTCGCTGAGCCGCTCAAAACAGAAGCATTGCTTCTGCGCTGCGAAGGCGTGAGCGCGCTGTAACGCGCGAACGACATTCTCTGCTTGGTGTTGTAGGAGGGCTGGCTAATTCTTGTCTCACAACGCTCCGCCTCTTACGTGTTGTCTTGTGTTGCGGTTGTTCCGTTTTGGCTTTGATTTTGTTTTTTGTGTTGAGGTTTGTTTGTAGGGTTAGTCATTGGATTATTTGGTATCGGCTGCCGCTCTTATACTGTTCGACCAAGAATCACCCAGACCTCTTGCATGCTTAAACTTTTGCGTGGTTTTTATCACCGAGATTCTCGATTTTTCTTCTTCATTCGATGAATCACCATTTCATGCTGAGGTTCATCTCATTCAGGGCGAAAAATCTCGAATCTCTACAGTGCTTGGTAACGCGCACTTTTTACAAGCATTTGTTCGTTTTGCCAGATTTTATGTGATTTTTGTTAAATACATAACGTTTTGAGCCTAGAAACGCTCATCTGCGTTTGTTTTTTGCGTTTACTTGTGCGATAATGTTCACATGATTTCTTCACAGCGTCAACAATTGATTTTGAGCCGCCTTCGCACCAGGGGGGCCGTGCGTATTACCGCTCTTTCTAAGGAACTCGCCGTTTCTGCAATGACAATTCGCAGGGATATTGCGGAGCTTTCGGATCGCGGTCTTCTAAAACGCGTGCACGGTGGTGCTGTTACAACTAACACGCTTCTTTCAGAGCCGCTGTTTTCCGTAAAGTCGCAGATGGATATGGGTCTTAAGGATGCAATCGCCACTAAGGCGGTGGATTATGTTCAGCCAGGGGATGTGATTGCAATAGGTGGCGGCACAACCGCATACGTATTTGCACAGCATCTTCTTGAGTCTCGCAGGGCGTCTGGAATCACGATTTTAACAAATTCGATTCCAGTTGCGGAGCTTGTTCAAGCGCTTGAATCTAAAGATATTGAGGTTATTGTTACTGGCGGTGTGATTACGCGTTCCAACTCGTTGGTTGGGCCTATTGCCGATAAAGTTGTTTCGTCTTTGCGCGTAAACACAGTATTTTTGGGCACGCATTCCGTTAGTTTGCCGCGTGGATTCCTTATGCCGAATTCGTTGGAAGCTGCTACCGATATGGCTTTGATGGATATTGCGGATCGCACGATTATATTAACGGATCACACAAAGTGGACTTGCACATCGCTTTCGCTTTTTGCGCGATTTGACCAAGTTGACACGGTTATTACAGACGATTGCTTAGATGCTGATTCGCAGCTTCGCACTCGCGAGTTGGTTAAGAATCTAGTTCTTGCGCCAACAGTTACTGGTGAATAGCTTGCGCGACGACCTGCCTTTTCGCTTAGAGCGTAGCGCGGTTTCCTTGCTTGGTGTTGCGCGAGGTTTGAGTATTTCTCTCCTCGCAAGTCCCGTCGCTACGCTCCTCTTTTATTGCTCGTATAGAAATACATCAAACCTTCTGAATGTCTAGAACAATTGCGTAGCTTTCATCACCGAGATTCTCGATTTTTCTTGCTACTTCAGCGAATCACCATTTCATGCTCCTTCAAAGCGTGATTTGGCTTAAGGCATAAAGTCCAGTGGACTTTACATGCCAAATCAGCCGAACGGCTACTAATAGCCGTGAGGAATAGCGCGCTTAGACCGCGCGAACGAAACGCTTCATCCGCGGCGAAAAATCTCGAATCTCTACCGCTCTTGATGCGGTCAGCGAGAGCGATTTTTCCGCTTTTTGTAGCTCTAAACGGCGTGTCTAACAACAAAAAGCGTCTACTGGTTTATCAAACTGCTTTTAGGCATAGTTATACTTGTTTCTAAAGTATATTTGTCTATAAAAGATGGTGTTATCTCTTCTCTGGAATTCGAATAATTTGCAGCGTAGGCCGCAATTTCTGCTGCTTGGTTTGTAGTGTAACCATATAGCATATATGCTGCTAGTGCTGATACAAAAGCATCACTGCAGTTGCTATACTTCTCGATGTTGGGTTCGTTGCTATTTACTATTTTTTCTTCTTTGTAATCAGATAGTAAGTATCCTTTATGCAGCATATTTATAATTACTGTTTTTACGCCTTTATTTATAAAAGATGAGGATTTTTCTTTTGCTATTTCCTCAATTCGATCAGTGTTTTTACTATCTATATTCGTAAATAAAATATCTATTTTATCTATTATTTCTTTCGGTATGTTTTCGGATGAAACATGATTGAATATGATTTTTGCGCCAACTTTTTTAGCGATTTTGCACGCAGATATTATTGCATCGACAGGTATATCTGATTGAATTATGCAATATGCTGTGTTTTCAAACAAATTAGCTCTATCTTGTATGTTTGATTGATTTAATGTGCTATTTGCGCCAGATATTACAGATGTTATTGAATCCCCGCAAGCGTCTACTAATGTGTACGCTTTTCCAGTGTGAGATTCATGTTTGCGTATTACGCCAGATGAATCTATTGCCCATTGTGAAAGTGTTTTATATATTTTGTCTGCATCCAAGTCGTATCCAACATTTCCTATTAGGGTTACACGTTGGCCAAGGTTAGATACTGCTATAGCTTGGTTTATTGCGCTACCGTTTGGATAAGTTTTAGAAGTTTGAACATTAATGCTTTCATTTTTACTTGGCAAATTTTGCACAGATAGGAATGTGTCTAGGTTAATAGATCCTATAATTGTTATCTTTTGTTTTCTTAGCTGAGACGGTGATCCTATAGTTCTTGTATTGTCCAGATGGAATTCTTGAACGAAAGAAGTCTTTGATTCATGTCTTTTTTCTATTTCGTCTATAAGCTTGCTGCACAAGTATGACCCAAAATCAGCGTTGCGGATTGTATATGTAGATATTTCAGAGTTTTTTGCCAATATAGGCTGTTCGTTTGTGTCATTTTTTATGGATACGAGTGACACGTCCTCGGGAATGCTTCTATTTAGAGAAGTCATTAACTGTTGAAATTCTAAAGCTTTTCTATAATGAGAAGACACGAGCGCAGTAATAGAGTGATCGCTTATTTTTTCTACTAATTTGTCGTTGAGGTCAAAAAATATTCTGCTTTCGTCAAAATCGAGGTGATGGTCAAATAAGCATGATTTGAATCCGTTAAGAAAATCTTTTGTTCTTCTTCCATCTGTCATTAAACATCCTATTGATGTGTGACCATGCGATATTAGTTGTTCCGTCAGTTTATATGCTGCATCTGAATAGGGCAATAATAGTGATTCGTCGCCTCCTATTGATCCAATAGTTAGCCATGGTATTTCGTGTTCAATTCCTTTTAATTTATTAAAGCTTTCTTTGCTTACTGGCTCCCATATAACACCGTCGATTTTGTGTTTGCTAAGCGCGCTTATATTTTTACTTTCTTGTTCTATGTTTGAATAGCTATTGAAAACTACTGTTCCATAGCCTGATTGTTGGGCTGTTTGTATTATTCCGTCTAAAGTTGTGTCAAAAGATATTGAAGATCTAAGAATTACTGCAATATGCCAAGTTTTTGATTGTGACGATATTTTTGCATATGGAGTGTAGTGATATTGTCGTATTACAGATAAGACGCGCTCGCGAGTTTCAGAACTGATTGAATCATCTTTACTGTTAACAATTTTTGACACAGTTGATGCTGAAACTTTGGATAATCGAGCTATGTCTTTAATGTTCATTTGATTCCTTCTTTTTTGTCTTCAAAGATATAGTTTATTCATAACTGTGCATTATTGACAATAAGTATTTATTATTCTAAGATGAATTATGAAAACTGTTTAGGAAACAATTTTCATACAGTGTTGTTTTGTTGAAATTTTGAAAGAATTAACAACTTTGCAAGACTTATCAACATTTTGTTGAAGGGTGGTGCATGATGGCAAAGAAGCTATTATTTATTGAGAATATTAAGAATCAATTCTCAACTAAATCGTTAGTTTTGATTCCTATTGCAGTAGGTATAAATCTTATTGGCGGTACTCTATGCTCAACGCTAAAGCTCCCTCTGTTTCTAGATATGATTGGAACTATGGTAGTTGCCTGCTTATCGGGACCGTGGGTTGCTGCCTTAACTGGGTTCTTAACAAATGTATTTTTAGCATTGGTGGCAAATCCGGTTAATTTACCTTATGCGGTAGTTAGCGTTTTATGTGGTCTTGTTGTTGGTTATATGGTTAAGGCAGGTTTATTCAAAAAGTGGTGGGGTGTTCTAATTGTTTGGGTTGTTGTAACCTTAGTAAACGCCGTTTCTGCATCACTTATAACAGTATTTGTTTTTAGTGGAGCAACTGGCATTAATGGAACCTCGGTTCTTACTGCAACGCTTGTTGTAGCAATGAAAAATATTTTTGCTTCTGTATTTTCATCATCAATTATTGAGAACCTATTAGATAAGGGAATTGCTGTTGCTGTTGCCTACTTTATTGTTAAAAAGGTGCCTAAGAGGTTCTTAAGTCAATATGCTGCAGGCAATTCAGATGATTCGGATAATTCTGATGAATCAGATGAATATGATGAAGATTCTGTTGATTAATTAGTTTTTTGGCAAAGAAGCTGATTTAACAATCTTGAATCAGCTTCATGGTTTTATGGTTTCATAAGTTTAACAAGGGAGTTATGTTGCAATGAGTGATAATAAAAGTTGTTTAACATGGCAGCGTTGCGATAATAATCCTGTTTCTATGCTGAATCCTATAACAAAAATAATTGCTATTTTTACTTTAGGAATCTCATCTATGGCATGGCCAGATCCTTGTCTAGGAATTGCATTTATTGTAGTTCTTTTTGTTGTAGCAATTATTGCAAGGATTGTTGTTCCATATGTAAAACTTATGTTTGGCTTTGGAATACCAATGACATTAATGCTTATGTTTATACAAGGGCTATATAGTCCCAGTAATAAAACCTTTATAGCGGATTTTGGATTTGCAAAACTTGGTCTCGAAGGAATGATTTATGCGGGAAGAGTAGTAGTTACTGTTCTAGTATTTTTGGGCAGTTTTTACATTATGAATAAAACTACTTATATAGGCAGTATGGTCGCTGCTTTAACTGGCATAGGTCTTCCTGCAAAAATAGGTTACTTAGTTTTAGCAAGCTTAAATGTTGTTCCGCAAATGCAAAGACGAATGTCTGTTATTAGCCAGGCTCAAAGCGCTAGAGGGTTAAAAATGTCTGGAAGTGCGATTGGTAGATTGCGTGCTCTAATACCTTTACTTGGGCCTGTTGTTTTAAGCTCTTTGACTGATGCTCAAGAGCGAGGAATGACATTAGAAACGCGTGGCTTTGGTGTAAATGGAGTAAAAAGAACAAGCATAGTAGAAGTCCAATGGAAAGTTTATGACTCAGTTTTGGCTTATATATTATTACTAATTCTTGCTATCTCTTTAGTCTTGTCTACCTGTTTCTATGTTGGAATTATTCCTTATTATGGGGGTCTAAAATGAATAATATTCTCTCCGTAAAAGATTTTTCATATAGATACAGCGGTAGTAAGAAAAGTGCATTAAAACATATAAGCTTTGATGTTAAAGAGGGAAGCTTTTTATGTATCATAGGCGCTAACGGATCTGGTAAATCAACATTATGTAATGCATTAGTTGGTTTAATACCGCATTATTTTGTTGGCAAATCTCGCGGGAAAGTGGTTGTTGACGGCAATGATGTTTCTTCTTCTAGTGTAGCTAAACTTTCTAAAACAATCGGTCTAGTATTTCAAAATCCGTTTAATCAACTTAGCTACACTTCGGGCACTGTTGCAGAAGAGCTTGCATATGGATTATGTAATCAAGGTGTTGCTCGTAAGGAGATGACCGAAAAAGTTATTCAAGTTGCAGAATTAATGCGTATAAGTGATATTTTAGACCGAAATCCTCTTGAGCTTTCGGGTGGACAGATTCAAAGAGTTGCATTTGGATCAACTTTTATTATGGAACCTAAGATTTTGGTTTTAGATGAGTGTACAACACAACTTGATCCACTTGGCAGCGAGGAGATTTTTGACATTGTAAAACGTCTTAATAATAGTGGCGTAACTGTGATTATGGTTGATCACGATATGGAGCGCGTTGCAAGGTGCGCTGATACTGTTATGGTACTGGATAATGGCGAAGTTTTTACAAGTGGATCGCCTTATGAAGTATTTACAAATCCAGATATTACTAATCACGGAATTGAACCTCCAGATTACGTAAAACTCGGTTTTGCTATTGCCAATTGCGGAGTAAATGTGACTAAAATTCCTATCACCGAAAATCAGGCAGTTGATCTTGTTAAAAGTAGCATACGTTCTAATAAAAGTGAGGTTAACTCATGAAGTTAGATGTTATCAATCTTGTGCACGAATATAAATCGGGGCACAAAGCGCTTGATGGTGTTTCTTTTAGCATTAGTAGCAATGAGCCTGTTGCAATAATTGGTCAAAATGGCGCTGGTAAAACAACGCTTGTTAAGCATTTTAACGGTATTCTTAAAGCAACTTCGGGCAAAGTCTTAATTGATGGGATAAATGTTGATGCTAAAGATACCTCTGAATGGGCTTGCGAAGTTGGGTATGTATTCCAAAATCCAGATGACCAGCTGTTTTTAGAGAGTGTTCGTAAAGAATTTTCGTTTGGTCCAGAACAAATAAAAATGGATTCAAAATTAATCGAAGAACGCATGGAATTAGTTTCAAATCTTGTTGGTCTTAACAATAAGTTAGATATTCATCCTTTTGACCTATCTTTAACAGAGAAAAAATTCTGCACTATTGGTGCAGTACTTATGATGGATCCAAAAGTCATTATTTTTGATGAGCCTACATGTGGTCAAGATGTTTTAGGAAATCTACGTCTTAAGAAGATTATAAAAACGCTGCAATCTCAAGGAAAATTGTGCATAACAATATCGCATGACATGAAGTTTGTTACGGAGAATTTTAGTCGAATAATTGTTATGCAGTCTGGAAGAGTTTTGTTAGATGGGCCAGCAGAGAAGGTGTTTTCTCAAACGGATATCTTGCGATTATCTTTTGTAACTCCTCCACCGATTACAAGAGTTGCGCAAAAAGTTGGTATGAATGGCACTCCATTTACTGTGCCAGCGTTTGTTGAATTGTTTAACAGTGAAAGGTGAATAATATGGCTGACGTTATTGTACAAATTTATGGAATTAGGACTGTGGAAGATGCGCGTATGGTTGTAAGTCTTGGCGCTAAGCATATTGGCGTAAGCTATGGGCATATTCAACATACTCCAGGTCAGTTGTCTTGCTCGCAAGCAAAAGAGATTTTTAATGGAGTACAACCAGGTGCCGTAAGAATTGGCTTAACGTGTTCGGAGAATATAGACGAAATTAGTGAAGACTTAAATTTAGCAATGCCAGATGTTTTGCATTTATCTGGAAACATAGAAGGTATAACTCCTGAACAAGTTGGTGAGTTAAAAAGTAGGTTTCCTGAGCTTCTTATTATGCAAGCTATACCTGTTCTTAAAGGCGTTCCTTTAGAAGAGCAAAAAGTTCTCCAATATGTTAAAGATTATGAAAAAGTTTCCGACTTCTTTTTAATAGACACAAAATCGCCAGATGCTAACGACATAGGCGCAACTGGAATTGAGCACGATAGGTCTATTGATAAGGAGATTATTGACTCTACATCTGTTAAATGCATTATTGCTGGAGGCCTTGATGCTTCTAATGTTGCTGATGCGATTCATGATACTAGCCCATATGGTGTTGACTCATTTAGTCTTACAAATTACAAAGATGAGCGTGCAAATACGTTGAGATGTAAGGATCCTGTAAAAGTGGAAGCTTTTATTAAGGCGGCGTTAAATGCATAATGTTATTGTTGTTGGCGATGCAAATGTAGATATTATAGTTCCTTATCCGCGATTTTTGAATGAGCAAAGAACTATTGTTAAGTATCCTGATGTATCTATTCAAGGTGGAGGTACTTCTGCAAATACTGCTGTTGCGCTTTCTAGATTAGCAGTTAATACATTTTTTGTTGGTTCTATAGGGAATGACCAATATGGTCGTTTTGTTTTAGATGATTTTGCTAAGGAAGGCGTTGACACAACCTATTTGCGCACGCATGCTGAGTTAAATACCGTTGGAGTGTTTGCGTTTGTAGATGAGTTTGGTGAAAGGTATTTGTGGGGTTGGCCAAGGGAGAGCCAATCCTTTAAGGTGCTAGATCTTGATGATCGCATTATGAATGCTGTTAGAAACTCTGATTGGATTCATTCTTCTGGTATGTGCCTTGTGTATAACACTTCTGCAAGAGATTCCATTACGCGCATATTTAGAGAGGCTTATAATCTCGGAATTCCTACTTCATTCGATTTGAATTTACGAGTTGATAATGGCGTATTAAATCCTGATTTTTATGATGCTTTGATGGGAATAATGCCATATGTAACTCATTTATTAGGTTCTGGTCCAGACGAGTTTTCTTATTTAGGAGATGATACATGGGAAAATAATGCAAAAGATTTATCTGTTAACGGACGTACAGTTGTTGCAAGAGATGGTGCAAACGGCTCTATAGGATTTAAGAATAGTAGCGTTATATCTGCTCCACCGTTCAATGTTGATGTTGTAGATACTATAGGTGCTGGCGATATTTATAACGCTGGTTACATAAAATCTATGTTGGATTGTTCTAATATTGAACGATCCTTACTGTATGGGAATGCTGTTGCTGCGTATTCAGTAGCGCATAAAGGTGCTAGGAATTCTCCTAATATCAATCAAATTAATGAATTTTTGTTGCATTATGATGTAAAAACTTTCAAATAACAATTGAGGTTATTGATTAATAAATAATGCAATAAATAATAAGTTACCAAACAATATGATAAGGAAGTCATTAATAATGAGTAATAAAAAGAAAGTAATTTTGGATTGTGATCCAGGTCATGATGATGCATTTGGAATAATGATTGCGGTTAAGCATCTTAATGTTCTAGGGATTACAACAATTGGCGGCAATAGCCCATTAGAAAATGTTACGACTAATGCAATTAAAATTCTTGAAGTTTTAGGCGAGGCAGATAATATTGGTGTTTACCCTGGGCATAGCTGTCCTATGGTTGCGCCTCTTGTTACTGCGCCTCAATTCCACGGTGTTACTGGTCTAGATGGTCCAGTTCTTCCAGATCCTGTTCATAAGCCACAGAATAAGCATGCTGTAGATTTTATTGTTGATACAGTTATGAGCACAGATGATGTAACTCTTATAGCTACAGGTCCGTTAACAAACATAGCATCTGCAATAAATAGAGAACCTAGAATTGTTGATAGAGTCAAAGAAATATGCATCATGGGTGGGTCTGTTACTTTTGGAAATTGGACTCCATCGGCAGAATTCAATATTTTTGTTGATCCAGAAGCAGCATCTAGAGTGTTTAATTCTGGAATTCATGTAAAAATGACTGGAATTAATTTAACTCGTCAATGCGATCTTAAAGCAGAGCATGTTGCTAAATTTAGGCAAATTGGAACAAAAGCAGCAATGTTAGCTGCTGATTTAACTGAATTCTTTATAGGAACATGTGCTGAAGAAACAAATCTAACAGGCGCAACAATGCATGATGCTTGTGCTGTAACATGGGTTGCTTTCCCTGAACTTATTAAGGCTGTGCCAATGCATATTGACGTTGAGCTTGATGGAAAGCTAACAAGAGGAATGACTGTATGTGATTACAGACATCTACGTGGCGAAAATCCAGCTGTTGATTTAGAGCGTACTCCAACTATGGAGCCAAGAGGTAAGGAACCTAACGCAGAAGCAGCTCTTGAGCTAGATTTCCCTGGATTTGTAGATATGCTTTACAAGACTCTTGAAAGTTATAACTAATTTAGTTTTAGAAACAGTATTAAGAAGCGCTATTTAGAAACATTGTTCATTATTAACAATCTATAAAGAAAGGGCTTGGGATGAGGTATAAATTAATCCTTTGGGATTTTGATGGAACCATAGCCAGTACAAGCGAAGACGTGTGGCGTTCCATAAACTATGCCGCATGTGCTTGTGGGTCTAAGCTTCCTGAAGGATTTATATCTAATAGTTCTAATTTGAGTAAGTCAACATTAGAAATATTTAAGTGCCTCATCCCATATCCTGGATTTGAATTTTATAAAAAATTCGATTCAGATATTAGTAATCATTATAGGAATTTAAATAATTTTCATAGTACGCACATGTATGCGGGTATTGCTCGGCTTATTTTGAAACTTAAAAAATGCGGAGTAATAAATGCAATAGTTACGAATAAGCCATTGGTTGCATTGGAAAAGATTTTGAATATAAAAAAATGGATTGAGCTATTCGACAGTTGGATTTCTCCAGATTCTTTGTATTCTGAATCGAAAGTTTATATGAGCAAGAAAGAAATGATCTCTTTAATGATTAGTAAATATAATATTAGCCCTTTTGATTGTGTATATATTGGAGATTCCTATAGCGACGTTGAGTCTTCTAGAGAAAATTGTGTTGATTGTATTGCTGTATCTTATGGAGACGGTGAAATCTCTGCATTGAAGTTGGCCAGGCCAAAGTATTTAGCTAATTGCGTAAATGACATTTCTTCAGTTCTATTTTCTTCTGATATTGCAAATGAAGAAAGAAACTCTTTGCTGGAGGTTCGGTAATCATGATTAATAATTTTGATCTTTGCATTGGAACTAAGTTTGTGTTTGGCAGGAATGCTCAATGTAAAGTTGGAAAAGAATTAAAAGATAGAGGTATATCCAAGGTTCTTCTTCATTATGATGGGGGAGAATACCTTTCACATATTCTTTTTGATATTAAAAATAGTTTGCATAAATACAATATTGATTTTGTTGATCTTGGTGGAGTTGAGCCAAATCCGAAGCTATCGCTAGTTAGAAAAGGTATTGAAGTTGTAAAAAATAATTGCATTGATGGCATCGTTGCAATTGGAGGTGGTTCGGTAATTGATTCTTCTAAAGCTATAGGTATTGGAGCTGCTGGTAATTGTGATGTATGGGATTATTTTACTGGGTTTGCGAAAGTAAAGTCTAGTTTGCCAGTGTTTTCTGTGCTTACTTTGCCTGCGTCGGGTAGTGAATCAAGCAAAGTAGTGGTTATAAATAATGACTCTGAGCATCTTAAGCTGCTTATATCTAATACAATAGTCAGACCTGTTGTTGCTTTTATGAATCCAGAGCTAACTCTTAGCGTTCCAGCATATCCAACAGCATGCGGAATAGTAGACATGTTTAGTCATATTTGCGAAAGATATTTTAGCGATGATAACGATTTCGGGGTAGTGGATTCAATGTGCGAGGGCGTTCTGCGCACTCTAATTTCCATAGGTCCGCGCTGTTTGGAAAATCTGGAAAACTATGATTTGCGTGCGCAGATTATGTGGATTTCAACAATTGCTCAGAATAATACTTTTAGTATTGGTCGCAATGAAGATTGGTCTACGCACACGTTAGCGAATGAGATTAGTGCTCTATATAACACTCCTCATGGTGCAACATTATCTATAATCATGTGTTCATGGATGAAGGTTGCTTCTAGCAAGAATGCTAAGAGATTTGCTAGATACGCAAAAGAAGTGTTTGGCATTTCTACTGAAGCAAATGTTAGCACTGTAGATAGTGAATCTTATTTAGCAAATAAGGGAATTTTGGAAACTGAAAAGTTTTTCAAATCCTTAGGTATGCCTACGAGTTTTGAAGATGCGGGTTTGCCAAAAGATGGAATCGATAAGATGCTGAGTCAAATTGAGTTCTTTGGTGAAGATAATTCTATAGGTTCCGTTGCAAGGCTAAATCCAGATGATTGTAAAAAAATATATCAGCTTTCTATGCATAGGAAAATCTGTTAGAAAATTCGTTTTTTAGTGGGTATTGCTGATTTAGCTGATTTATAAGTAAATGTTGTTGACATAAGTCAAATGAAGATTTGTGCCAGCGATGCTGCGTCAAAAATATAGGCGTGGCAAAAATATTCCATTTAATTGGAAGAATAGAAGAAAGGAATAGCCATGACTAAAGTTGAAGTCAGTGAGCGAACTAATGGCATTCCAGTTCCTGAAGAGGGAACTGAAGAGTTCGCAAAAATGAATAAAATGGCAAAAGTTGCAATTCCTGTTGTGCTCGCTATTTTTACTCTTGGCGTATTGCAGCAGCAGGCTTTTGGAATGATTTACGTAAATATTGGAGACCAGCTAAAACAAGCAAACCTTGCTCCATTGATCACGTCTTTGCCAGGAATTGTCTTGGGTATTGTGTGCGTTATTTATGGTTCGCTTGGTGATTTTGTGTCGCTAAAGAAGATGATGACATTAGGAACTGTTGTGTTTGTTGCTGCATCGGTTCTTGGATGCTTTGGTCATCTTAATATTTGGATTGTAATTATTGCTAGGATTTTACAATCTGCTGGATGGCAAGTTTCTGGCTCTATATTCTTGGTGCTGGTTTCTAAGTATGTAGAAAAGAAGAAGCGAGTTATTTGGTACGGAATATTTGTTGCAGTATTCCGTGCTGCTGCCGCTTTAGGTGTGTTCCTTGCAGGATATATGACCCTAGTTGATTGGAGAATTCTGTTTGGCATTGGCGTGTTGGCAGTGTTCTTGCTGCCAGTATTGCGTAAGAATCTGCCAGATGAACATTGCAAGGGCGCAAGGATTGATGTTATTGGCTTTGCGCTTATAGGTCTATTTGCAGCATCTGTAACTATGTTCTTTACAGATATGAATTATTTCTGGCTTGCTGCTTGCGTGGTTACGTTAATCGCATTTGTTGTTTATATAAATAAGGCTAAGAACCCATTCATTACACCTAAGATGCTTACAAATCCAGCATTTGCAATGACTATGGTTGTAATCTTTGTTGGATACTTCTTTAGCTACACTTTGAATGCAGGATGCAATGCTATTGGATTAAATGTTTATAAGATTGATTCTTCCCAAGTGTCTAATTGGCTTGTTTGGTCAATCATCTTAGCTGCGATTATGGGATTTGTTGCTGGTCCTATTATTCAAAAGATTGGACGCAAAGCTTCGGTAATTCTCGCTCTTGCGTGCATGGGATGCGGCTTGATTGCAATAGCTATTTTGATTCCTGCAGGTCAGATTTGGGCGCTTGCTGTTGCTCCGTGCATCTACTACTTTGGCACTTCATTCTTCTACCAACCAATTGTTGATACTGCAACTTTGACAGTAGAACCTGAAGAATCTGGTAGAGCTTTAGGATTTAATGATTTGCTTCAAGCTATTACTGGTTCGATTGGTGTATCGTTATTCGGACAGCTTATGGCCAATGGCTCGATGAGCGGAGGATCTATGTTTGGAACAGCAAG
This sequence comes from Gardnerella sp. c12Ub_1, assembly GCF_055804375.1. Lineage (NCBI taxonomy): Bacteria > Bacillati > Actinomycetota > Actinomycetes > Bifidobacteriales > Bifidobacteriaceae > Gardnerella > Gardnerella sp. c12Ub_1. The sequence continues at coordinate 1,453,410 of NZ_JANUZC010000001.1, forward strand.
CGGCCTTGCTTCCACATATGCAAACGTGTTTATGATAGGCGGAATTATCGTTCTTGCAGCTATGGTTATTTTCATCTTCTCTATGAAGATGATTTATAGCCATTCGCACGTTGAGAAAGATGAGGCGTAGTAGAGTCAGGTATTGTAGTCATGTATTTTAGTAAATAAATTATTTATTGCCGTATTTAACTGTAATTGTTAAATTGCAGAGTATTAGGCATTGTTGAAAATTTTAGAAAGGTTTATAAGCAATAAAAGCCGCAGTGGATTTTTCGTTGCGGCTTTTATTTTATTGTTGAACACGCTGATTATAACTACAAAATGCGGAAGATTTGCGGTTTCATGTAGTGCGTTTTCGCGATGACCTGCCTTGCGCTACGCTTTAAGTTCTCATGCAAGTAATTGTTCGCGCGGTCTAAGCGCGCGAACGTCTTCGCTTGCGTTGAAAGCACACTGTGCTTTCAACCTTAAGCAAGCTCAGCGCTCCGAATTACCTTTTCGTGCTACGCTTTAAGCGAAAAGGTAATTCGTCGCGCAATCACACTACAGTTTTGTGTAATGCATACTTTCTTCTTTGATTGTCATCCTTTACATCAACTGTTTTATTTTATTAATTAAGATTTGCGCAGCATTTTTATGTGCTATTTTTCCAGGGTGACTGCATGCGCCAAGATTATTATCGCTAGTATTTTGTAATTCAATATAGAATATTTTCTTGTCGCTCGTTTTATTACAGAAATCATTAATGGATTGTTTAATAAGATTCTCCAGCCTATTTCCAAGCATCCCATAGCACCAAATTATGGTTGAGTCTGGGTTAATCTTTCTAACTGTTTCTAATAGGTTATTTACGCCGTTTTTAACTATCTTTGCAGACTCATTATCTAAGAAGTCATTTTCACTTGAGTTTAGAGCGTTTTTATCTAAACTTAACTTGAATTTTTTATGTGTTTTCGGGTCTTCCCACTCGTTTGCAAAGCAGGCTGTGGCGTCGTTTGTTCCAAGATTTATAACAATAAAATCAGTGTTGTTTACTGGTTTATAGCTGTCGTTGCAGCCAAATTCAATGTTTTTCCCTTGAGCAGGTTTACAAATTTTTGAGTATATATTTGTTAATGTGCAATTAGGATTATTTTCGCAGTTGCAAACTATTCCCCAGCCTGCTTGAGATATTACGCTAAAATCTGCATTTAAGGCGTCTGACACTATTCTAGGGTATCCATTCCAAGCGCTAAAAATGGCAGAGCAATATTTCTGTATACTCGCATTCGCGCATGCTCCTTCTGCGCTTGTTATACTGTCTCCTATAAATTCAAGAGTTAAAGATGGTTTTTCTGGATTCCTAAAAGTTCCATCATATATGACTTTTTCTATAACGAAAGTTTGGGTTGGGTCTTCGTGCATAAACTGTGTTTCTTTTAGCAAACGTATTTTATGATATTTGTTATCTTCTAAATCGTTAGACAATTGGATTAAGTTAATGCCATTGTTAAGTGCTTGTTTGCTTATTTGGCATCCATCTATGTCTACGCTTACCCAAGGTTCATATTGTGTGTAAGATGACTCAATTACAAGTTTTAGTGAGTTTCCTGAATACAAAAATTCAACGCCGCTTCCAGTCCAATAAGTTGAATAGTATTTTTTGTTTCCACAAGGATTTTTTACATTATTATATCTTCCTAAAACTCTATGTTTTACATCGAATATGTTAGATATTTTTAATCCAGAGTCTAGAATTGCTTGTTCGTTGATTGAGCAGTTTGTGTTATTCATAAAAGCCTTCATCTTGTATTTATAATTTTCACAAAATAGTCATCGGATAATAAACAGTAATAAAAAGTAATATATTTAATTGGAATTTTTTAGCAGCCAATCTATGTACCAATCAAAAACTTGTCGAATCCTGTACAAGTCTGCAGATTTTCCTATAGAATTCCACCTATTTGCATATTGAACAAACCAATTGTTTATAGTCTGTACAAAGTAAGCTACTTGGTCTTTGCTTATTTTACTGCTGCTATTTGAATATTCTGCGCTTGCGTTAAGAATATACAATCCAAGGCTGTTAAGTATTTGCTGGCCTTGAATGCTTAAAATTGTTGTGTTTATAAAGTCTTTATTTATTCTTTCTTTGAGTGTGTAGCATTTGGAGCAAGAGTACGTTTTATAAAGATCATTTATGCATTTGTACAATGTGTTGTTGTATTTTTCTGCATTTAATATTTGTTGATTTCTATCAGTCAAAAACTGTTTTCTTGCTTCTTTTAGAGATATGTCTTTTTTGAATCCTAATAAGAATAAAACATCTTTGTTTGAATCGCCATTATCATCAAGCTCTTTAAATTGCACCGCGTCTGACCAGCTAAATGCTTGTGAGTGTGATGCTTCTTGAAGAATATTGCATAATTGAGGGCAAATATTATCGGTAAGAATATTGCTTATATCTTTTAATAAGGTATTTAGCGAATTGATATCTGCAAAATCGTGTTCTACATTGTTTTTACTTATCTTGCTAGATCCCCATGAGTATTGAGCAGTCATAATCAAATAAGGCAAAGAGAGAATTGGGTCATTTATATGACCATAATCTCCCCAGTCTGTGAGTAATAATCCACAAGCGTTATTTTTGTGAGCATATTTACACATTTTGGATATGTTGCTAATTGCACAATCAAAATCTGGTATTAGCCTATTCCATGTTTGTGTTCCAGGGCATACGTATTGCTGTGCGTTTTGATTACGTATTAATTTAACACTATCTTCTGTAACGTTTGCTGCATAATTCCAGTTTGCAAAAATAACATTTTTTGGAATGGCGCATAACATATTTGGATGTTTTAATGCAATATCTGCATACATTATTGGCTGTGATCCTATTTCTTGTAACGTATTGCATAATTTTTGAACGTAAGATGAATATAGGTTTGCTACGCCATCTTTTTGCGCAATTTCTTTGCTTTCTCCGCAGCCAAGATCAAAGGTTTCATCTGCACCAATGTTGAATTTATTTGATCTAAATAATGCTGCATAATCTTTAATTCTTTTACTTATGAATGGTATTGTTTGTGGGTTTGCAGGATTAAATGTGTGATGCAGCATTCTTTCTACAAAGCTAAACGGCCTTTGTGATTGGCTAGGGAATTCGCCAAGATTTTTATAAGACGTACTTCTTAAAACTTCGTACATATGACCAAAAGTTGCCATAGTAGGAACAAGCTCAATTCCTCGGTTGTAGCAATATTTGTCTAGTTCAATAATTTCACTGCATGTAAGTGGAGTATGTTTAATCCATGATTCAATAGTATTTTCTAAATCAATAGTATGCTCAACATAAAGCTGTAGTTGGTTATATTTGTATAAGCACAATTGATCTACCAAAATCTTTAGCCAAGAAAGCTTAGGTATTCTACCTCTTGAAACATCGTAAGAGTATGCTCTGACTGGTATTTTTGGAAAGTCTTCAATTTCTATTAAAGGCATACTTGTTCCAAATTGTTTAATTAACTGTCTTATAGTTTGTATTGCAAAACAAATACTCTGAATGTCTTTAGCTTCTACAGTGATTATTGCACGATTTATTCTTGGTTGATTATTTGCTAATGACGTATAAATTTTATATTCTTGTGCGCGAAGATCCTTGTTTATTGATACATTTATGGCGCTTTTATAGCCATCCCCGTAGCTAACATTCCAATCAAAATTAAATTGATTTTTTAAGTCTACGCATAACTGTTTTCCAGCAGTAGTAATTCTTGTATCTGGTTTAATATTTTTGAAACTAATATAGCTTGACTCTGGAAGAGTTATGGAGTCGTTTCCTGTAATTTTTAATTTTTGTGGATAAGGCACAAGTATTATTGTTGATTCTTTTATATCCATGATTAATGCTTCTTTGCTATTTTTGTTTAAGTTTTATCTTTTAATACATATTCAATATGATTAAAGATTTTTATTGGTAAATATTGGTATATTTTCGTATATTAAAGATGCATAATTCTGTTTTGAATAACAGAAATGCATTCTCCAATAAGAGTTATGTCGTTATTACACGTACAGCGTCTTACGGTGCATAAGTGTTTTGGATTATAAGGGCCGTACTCTTGTATGGCTTCTTCCGTTGCGCTTATAAAGACTTTGTTTACAATGTCGGATGGTCCATAAATAACAACATCTGTTAAGTCTAAAAGATTAATAGTTGTTGTAAGAGCTTTTCCTAAATAATGACCAGCTTCAGTTAGTATGTCTATTCTTGCTTGATCAGATGTGAACATTTTTTTATGCAATATTTCTGCAGATATATATGTTTCTAAACATCCCTTTTTTCCGCATGTGCAAGTTGGGCCATTTGGGTCAACAGTTATATGACCGATTTCTCCTGCAGAATTGTTTATGCCGGTAATTATTGCATCATTTATTAATATAGATGCTCCAACGCCTAATGATAATTGTATAAATATAGTGTTTGATACTCCGTTGCCAAAAAATCTTTCTGCTAGAAGTGCGCTATTTGTATCGTGGTCAATAATGATAGGGCAGTCAAAATATTTGTTTAATTCTTCTTTAAGATTTATATTTTCCCACTTAAGATTTAACGAACGTATGACTTTTCCATTGTTGTCTACAATTCCAGGAACAGCAATGCCTATTCCCAATATATTATTGTTCGATTCCTTTATAAGAGTTTGGCACAATTCAACTATTTTGTCTGTGCTAACGTCTGTGTTTTTGTATAGTGATATTTCTGATCGTTTTAATATATCTCCGCATAGGTTGAGGATTGCTCCTTGTATTAAGCATGGTTGAGAAATATCAATAGCTATAATATTCCAATAAGTTTCATCAACTTCTAGTAGTGTTCCTCTTTTTCCTCGTTCTATTTTTGATTCATGCCCACTTTCTATAAGCATGTGGTCATCTAGCATTTCAGAGACAACCGTAGAGATTGATGCTTTTGAAAGTTCGGTCTTTCTTACAAGCATTGCTCTAGAAAGTATTTGCTTTGGGAATAAATAATTGAATACTAGCATTCTATTATTTATTCTTGCATCTGCGGGTATTGTTTTTTGAGAAACCGTCATTAGCTGATTTATCATCGACTGAGGTATTTGGGTATCTTCCATATTGCATCCCATCTTCAAGCCCTTTTATTTTTATATGTTACATATTATCAGATAAATATATAGTTTGGAACATATACTAAAAGATGTTTTTGGAAATTATTTTTTTGAATTTAAGTTTTTTGTATTAATAAGTTATATTGCGAAACGCCTTTATTTTCAATGTTTTTTGATAAATATTATAAACGGTATTGCTTTTTTATTTTTTAGTGCAATAATTGTACTTAATCCAATAAATATGGACTTTACTTCAAGGTAGAGGTAATTATAAGGAGTTTATTATGGCACTTGATTCGCCAATACGTATAGGTGTAGATGTTGGTGGCACAAAGGTGCTGTGTGCAGCTTTTGACACGGACAATAAGCCGATCGCGTATTCTCAAGTGTCTACTCATCAAGGAGAAAAAGAAATCGTTGATGAGGTGTGTAATCTCATATCAAAAGTGATTAAGCAAGTTACTAATAAGTATGGAAAGGAAGTTGATTTAAGTATTGGTATTGGAGTACCTGGATTAGTGAATCAAAACACTGGTTGCGTATGTGAATCGGTGAATTTGGGTTCGCATAATCTAGATTTCAAATCTGAAATCTTAAATAGATTTGGAATAAATGCCTACATTGATAACGATGTTAATGCTGCAGCATTTGGTGCATACCATTATTATGGAGCAAATTCAAGCAGCTTAGTGTTCTTGAATTTAGGCACTGGTGTTTCGGCAGGAGTAGTTATTAATGGGTTGCTTTTCCACGGTTCAACTGGGATTGCAGGAGAGGTAGGACACATTGTTGCAGATAAAGATGGTGCAATGTGCCCATGCGGTCAGCGTGGGTGTGTAGAAACAATAATATCTGGAAGTGCTTTAGCGCAAATGTGGCCTACCAAAAATGGATATCCTATTGCATCGTTGCTAAGAGAAGTCTCCAATAAAAATGAAAAGGCTGAAAAAGTCTGGCATAAATTCATATTCACGCTTGTAAGCACAATACAAATGCTCACAGTAACTTTTGACCCAAAAATTATTGTTATCGGCGGTGGCATAAGCAAGATAGGAACAATTTTATTAAAGGATATACAAAAAGTTATTGGTGAACTTGAGACAAAATCGCCATTTTTGTCCTCATTAAATATATCTAATCGTCTAGTGATTGCAGATCAAGAGGTGTTTTTTGGTGCGTTAGGAGCAGCTCTTATCGGCAATCACAATGACGATATAAAAAAGGAGGGAAATAATTAATTACATACATTTCCAACTAGATATTGCTAATACGTAACTGTTAATACATAAATTGATTTCAAAGGAGAAACATTATGAATGCTATTGGTAAAGGTGTTATTGCTGGATGCGTCTCAATCGCAGCCGCACTATCGTTATGCGCATGCGGTTCTTCTGCAAATAATTCCGAATCTTCTACAGTATCGTTCCAAACTTGGAATCTTAAGAACGATACTTACACTCCATATTTTACAAAACTTATTAGTGAGTTTGAAAAAGAAAATCCTGGAGTAAAAGTCAAGTGGGTCGATCAGCCTGCAGAAAACTATGATTCAAAGTTGTCTACGGATGCCGCAGCTGGTCAATTGCCAGATATTGTAAATGTTAACGAACAGCAAGCATACAATCTTGCAAAGTCTGGAGCGTTGCTGAATCTTAGTAAAGAAGCTGCAGGAATGGCCAAGGACTATTTGCCTCAGGTTTGGGATGGATCTAAATTCTCGGGCAATGGTATTGACGAAGGAGTCTACGGATTCCCATGGTACTTAAATATTGATGTTGCTTATTTGAACAAGGATGTTTTTGCTAACTGCGGTCTAGACATTAATAAGCCGCCAAAAACCTACAATGATTTATTCGATCAGGCAAATACGGTTAATGAAAAATGCGGTGGTAAGAGCTACATGATTGCTGTTCCATACGTATTCCCTTCGCAATTTGAGGAATATGGTGTTAACTTCTTGAGTAAAGACAGGTCAAAGTTTACCTTTAACTCTAGCAAGGGTGTTGAGTATATTCAGCATTATGCAGATCTTTATAAGAAGGGTGCTATTCCTAAAGATGGAATGAATGCAAACATAATTAACGCAGAGAAACTATACTTCCAAGGAAACATAGCGTATATGCTTGATTCAACTTCATCTGTTGCCGCATTTAAGGCAAATGCTCCGCAAGTCTATAAGCAACTCGATGTAGCACCATTGGCAACAAACAAGAAGAATACGCTTAACCCAATGCTAATGGCAGTAAATTCTCAAACAAAGAATAAGAAAATGGCTCTGAAGCTCGCTAACTTCTTAACAAACAAGAAGAATCAAGTTGAGTTTTCTAAGAAGTCAAACACTTATCCTTCGGCAGCTGGCGCAATGGACGATCCATTCTTTAAGAGCATTGACGAATCTACTATAGAAGGCAAGGTTCTTAGAGTTGCTAAGGAAGAAATTGATAATGGTACTGTTGCAAACTTCCCACCAGAGATTTCCGATACTGACGGCGTAAACTATCTATCTCCTGAATTAACTCAGGCAATTCAAGGAGAAAAGGGAGTTAAAGAAGCGCTTGATAAAGCAGTTGCCGCACTAAACGACAGGTTAAAGTAATGATTTCTCCTATGAATAATCCACAAGCCGAGTCGGCAGTGAGTCGCAGTAATGCGGCTCCTGCCCCTCGGGGCATCTTCCGTAAAAAATTTAACGAAGATGGGTGCATATCTTGGTTATTTGTTCTGCCAGCTTTAATCATACTTATATTGTTTTGCATTTATCCGTTTATAAACACCATCTTAAGATCTTTTACAAACGCTAGAATGCTTATACCTGGGCACAATGTTGGATTTGCAAATTACGCAAAACTATTTGGCGATAGTCGTTTTGTAACTGCTATTTTCAATTCTGCTTTATACACAGTATGCGTTGTGCCATTTATGATTATTTTGCCTCTTATACTTGCTGCTTTGGTGAGTAAAGATTCAAAAATAATAGGATTCTTTAGAACAACCTACTACTTCCCAGTAGTGTTGTCTGCAGTGGTAATAGGGCTTATCTGGACTAACTTGCTCGATACAAGGGGATTAGTTAATTCCATTCTACAGATGATTCACGTAGTAACAGGGCCATTGCCATTCCTTACAGACAGATGGCTAACAATTTTTAGTGCAATGTTTGTAACAATATGGTTAGGTCTTGGATATTACATGATTATTTATTTAGCAGCTTTAGCTAACATAAATAAATCATTGTACGAAGCTGCAGATATAGACGGAGCTGGAATAATGCGCAAATTCTTCTGCATCACAGTACCAGGAGTTAGATCCACAATGACTCTAATAATGATGCTTTCGTCTGTAGCAGCATTCCGAGTGTTTAACGAGGTGTATGTAATTACTCGTGGTACAGGCGGAATAGGCGGAAAAGACATAACAATGACAATGCTGATTCAGCAAGAAGGAACAGGATTGAGCGCTCGCACTGGGTACGCTAGTGCAATAAGCGTTGTTCTGTTAATTATTGTTGGTTTTATAACAGTTATTCAGCAAATATTTGTTCACAGGGGTGCTGGAGATGAAAACTAATAACACTCATCGCGTTAGAATCGGAACGATAGTTCAATATTGCATTCTTGTATTAGTGTTCATATTGCTAGCTGGTCCATTAGTATGGGAAATTGCACTAGCATTTAAGGGCCCTAATGACAATGTTTTTGCAATGCCTCCGTATTTGATTCCGCATGATTTTACAGTGCAAAATTTTGTAAAAGCATTTAGAACAGTTCCTATACTTCACTATTTGTGCAACACCTTGATTGTTGTAGCAATGAATGTTTTAGGCAATATAATCGGATGCTCAATGGCTGGATATGCTTTTGGGTGCTTAAAGTTTAAGTTTAGTAAAATTGGTTATTTGCTTTTTGTTGCCGCAATCATCATGCCATGCGAAGGTATTCTTGTTTCTACATTCCTTCTAGTAAAAGGTATGGGATTAACTAATACTCTGTTTGGTTTGGCTTTGCCTGGTTTAATCGGCCCGTTAAACGTATTGCTTATGGTAAATGCGTTTAAATCTGTTCCGCAAGATTTACTAGAAGCTTCAAAAGTAGATGGAGCGAATATTTGGCAAAGATTCGTGTATGTAGCCTTGCCGCAGGTAAAAGGAACGCTTACTGTTATTGGAATATTATCATTTGTTGGAAGCTACAACGACTTCTTGTGGCCATTGGTTGCATTAAGCGATGACGATAAATATACGCTTACTGTTGGCTTGAATCGTTTACAAGGAACGTTCTATACGGATCCTAGATTAGTTGCGGCTGGTGCAATAATATCGCTTATTCCTATAGTTGTATTCTTTGCTTTATTCCAAAAGCATCTTTACAAAGGATTACAAGAAGGTGGGTTGAAAGGTTAAAATGAAAGTCTTATTTCTTCCATTAGACGAGCGACCTTGTAACTATAAGTTCCCAGAGCTTTTAGCTAAAAGTAGTGATTTTGACCTTGTAAATGTGCCGTTAGAATTATTAGGTAATAAAAAACAGTCTGCAGATATTAATGGAATAGTTGATTTCTTGATGGATAACGCCAAAAAATGTGATATTGCTATAATATCTGCAGACATGCTTGTGTATGGGGGATTGGTTCCTTCAAGAGTACATAATTTACAAAGCGATTGTTTGCAAAGCAGACTGAGCGTATTGGAAAAGCTCAAAAAAGTTAATCCAAATATGACTTTATTTGTTTTTTGCACTGTTATGCGCGCGCCTGCGTATAACAGCAGCGATGAGGAGCCTGATTATTACGCAGAATATGGTAGGAGTCTTTATTTAAGAGCATATCTGAGTGATAAAAAGATTAGATGCAATGATCTAACACAATTGCAGGAGAAAGAGTTAGAATCTTTTGATATTCCTCAATATGTTATTGATGATTATGAAAATCGTCGTGATAAAAATCTTGGTATTAATATATCAATTCTTGATTTAGTAGCAAATAATACTATTGATTATCTTATTTTTCCACAAGACGATTCTAGTCCATACGGATATACTGCAGTATCTCAAAGAAGACTTCAATCAGCTGTTTATTCTAAGAGGTTAAACAGTAGAGTTGCTATGTATCCTGGATCAGATGAAGTTGGCATGACTCTGCTTGCAAGAGCGTTTTGTAAATCGCATAGAATAAAGCCTGCTATAAGTGTTGAATATTCGTCTATATTAGGGCCAACAATAGTTCCTTCTTACGAAGATAGGCCTATGTTTGAAAGCCTAAAATCTCATGTTTTAGCTTGTGGAGCAAGGCTTTTAGAAAATTGGGAAGATAGCGATTTAGGTGATTTAAGCGGTTTAAGTGGACTAAACAACATTTGTTTAATGATTAATGCTCCTGGAAAAGTTATGCAAGAAGCAGAATTTTCTGTATCTAATCATGATGTAGCGTACGACACGTATAGAAATTTAGATTATTTTACTAATCATATTTGCACGCTAGTTGAATCTGGTAAGAAAGTTGCGTTATGCGATAGTGCGTATTCAAATGGTGGGGATTTGCAATTATTAACTTTGCTAGATGATAATAACGTTTTAGACAGAATTATTAGTTATGCGGGATGGAATACAAATTGTAATACTTTGGGAACAGTTTTATCTCAAGCAATTCTGGGTATTGATTCAAAAAGTATAAAGAAAAATATTGCATATAGAATAATAGAAGACGCGTTATATCAATCAAATATTCGATGGAATATAGCTAATAGGATTGATAATTATGGTGGTAATTATTTTGATGTAAAGCCATGCGAAGAGTGGGCTAAGCTTGAAGCTAAAAACTTGTTGCAGAAAGAGTATAGCAAGTTGAATTTATCGAAAGCGCTTCCTTTGAAAATCAATAATGTAGATTTTCCATGGAAAAGGATGTTTGAAGTTAATTTTGATTTGTTGTGAGGCTTATTGTGAGTTTATTGTGAGGTAAAAATGTGTGATTTGTTAAAAGAAGATGAAAAGTCATACCTGATTTCGCAGACTGCAGAAGATGTTGAAAATCTGTGTAACGAATTGCATTTTGATGATTGCCTAACGCGCACAATAATACAATCGTTTAAGAATGTAGATATTTCTGTTTTGATGGATTGTATACAAGACCTTTTTAATGACGGGTTTAATCAAGAGCTAGCAGTTGCAAAATTGAATGAATATTGTGCTGATGATAGCGGAATGCGTATTCTTTCCATATTTATGGTATGCATTCTTTTGGTGCGTAGAAGATATGAACAAGCTGGAATTAAAGATGAAGTCTTTTTAAGTACTTTTGGTTTTATTAAAAGATTTGTTAAGAAGATTTATGTTGGCAAGTATCCTTTTGTTTTTAGTGAAGAATTTTGGTTTCCGCGTCTTCTTTCTATGAAAATATTTAGATTAGGTGAATTAGAATTTGAGTTTTGCAAAAGGCAAAATCTGGTAAGCGTACATATTCCGTCTGATGCAAAGTTAAGCATAGAAAATTTAACGATAAGTTTTATGTTGGCTAATGAGTTTATAGATAAGTACATTCCTGAGTTAAAGAATTGCACTTTTTATTGCATATCATGGCTGCTTGATCCTGCTTTAGATAAGTTGCTACCAGAAAAGTCGAATATTCGAGTATTTAGATCTATGTTTAGAGTTTTTGGAATTGCATATTCTGACGACTATAAGCGTTGGGTTTTTGGAGAAAATCGCGAGATAGCTGGGCATAAAGAAAGTGGAGTAGATTGTGGCAAGGAAAACAATGTAGAAGCGTGTGGGGAAGTGCGCAAGGAAAGTGGCAAGGAAAGTGGCAAGACGGAAACAAGTTTGCAAAAAAATATTAGGGAATATGTTGAAAATGGGGGAAGGATGGCGATTGGGTACGGAGTTTTAAAGAATGTTAGGTAGAAAATTTAACAGTGTTTGCTATTCGACACGCCAATGGGCGGCGGACTTGAATTTATAAATATTTCTGGTATAGTAGTTACTCGTGCTTCGGGCTGGCGTTAGTTAGCGAGAAAGCATTGCGGACATAGCTTAGTTGGTAAAGCGCAACCTTGCCAAGGTTGAGACCGCGGGTTCGAGTCCCGTTGTCCGCTCTAGGTCTGGTGAGTTATCGGCCTTGTGGTGGGTTAGCCAAGCGGTTAGGCAGCGGCCTGCAAAGCCGTATAGATGAGTTCGACTCTCGTACCCACCTCGATTGAGCGTGTTAGCTTAATAAACAACCTGGGCGGTTGGCGCAGTGGTAGCGCACTTCCCTGACACGGAAGGGGTCACAAGTTCGAACCTTGTATCGCCCACTCGAAAGGATTGCCTTTCACGCATAATTAAAAAAATTTTGGGTGATTGGCGCAGCGGCTAGCGCACTTCCTTCACACGGAAGGGGTCATAGGTTCGATTCCTATATCACCCACAATATGTTTGTTTTCGCGGTATTTTGCCGCGTTTTTTTTTACTCATTGACGTTAGCGCGCTTAGGCTGCGCGAACGACACGATCTGTTTTCCGCTTTTTGTACCATTTTTAGGTCAAATATAGTACAAAATGCGGAAGTTTTTTCCGGGTTTTGTACGTAATTTAGGTGGAATATGGTACAAAGTGCGGAAATATCGTTCGCGCAGGTTAGCTGCAGAATTCAGAAAAGCGGGTAACAAAAGGCCCAGAGCAATCGCTCCAGGCCTTTGTTTGTTGGTTTATAGTTACTTAGCGCGTGCTAGCTAGTTGCGCTTCTTGCGGCGAGATACAGCCCTTCCTGCAGCACCCATGCCAGCAAGCATCGCAGACGCAAGAGCACTTAATGCAACACCAACGCCAGTATTGCCTAGCGCACCCTTACCTCTTCTAAATCCACTATTAGATCCACTATTGCGAGATTGGTTTCCATGATTATTGCTGCCATTCTTGTTTGCGTTGTTGGCGTTGTTTGCGTTGTTGGCGTGGCTTCCGCTATCGCCACTACCATTATCGCCGCTATCATCGCCACTACCACTGTCTCCGCTTCCGCTATCGCCACTACCACCGTCTCCAGGCTGCGCAATCGTGCCTGTAACAGTACTAGACGAGCCTTCAGCAGTGTTATCAGTGCTATTCTTTGCAACAGCGGTGATCGTGCTTCCGTCTTTAACGTTTGCAGCTGGAATCGTAACAACGCCAGTCTTTGGATCAACAGTTACGCCGTCAGGCGCAGAGCCATCAATCTTCCACACGCGCTTATCGCCCTCGGCGATAACGGTGATTGTAACAGTTTGCGGCGTGCTTCCGTCGCCTTCAGGCGTATACGTAATAACAACCTTATCTATGCGCGTATCCGTAAGATTTGGCGTTATTGTGGCACTTCCGTCTGCAGGCGTGTCTATGCGTGGAACGGCAATATCTCCGCCAACCGTTACTTCAACAGTGTTTCCAGTCTTAGCAAAATCACCTGTGCCGTTTGTAGGCGTAAGGTTTACAATCGCGCCAGGCGTTTGCTTGTTGATAGTAATAGTGAAGTTGCCATTCTTATCTGCAACGCCTGTTCCGATTTGCTTTCCATCTTTGTCGGTAACAGTTACTGTTGCGCCCGGAATAGTCTTTCCAGTGATGATTTGCTTAGTAGAATCATCTGGATTATCTTTCAGTGTTTGCTCGCTAATCTGTGGAGTCTTAAAGCCAGTCACAGCAGTAGCAGGATCAGATGGTTTGTCTGTCTTGTTCTTAGATACTGCAGTAATAGTGCTGCCATCCTCCAAATTCTTTGCTGGAATAGTAACAACGCCAGTCTTTGGATCAACAGTTACGCCATCTGGAGCGTCTCCGTCAATCTTCCACTTACCATCGTTATCCTTCTTAGCAATAATTGTGCGAACTGGCTGTTCTGGACCATTGATTGAATTTGGCTTAGCATTGATTTCAATCTTTACAACCGTTGTGTCGCCAGTTGGCGGAGTTACAGTTACGTTTCCGTCGTTCTTCTGGTTGTCGGTTGGTACCGTAATCGTTGGCTTTTGTGGTTTAGCCGTGACGGTTACTTCTACTGGAGTGCCTTCTTCATTACCTTTGCTTGGAACAAGCTTGAGTGTTGTACCAGGATCCTTCTTATCGATTTCGATAGTGAAGTTTCCGTCTTCGTTGGCAGTTCCAGTACCAACAGTATTACCGCCATTGTCTTTGACAGTTACGGTGTTTCCTGGCTGAGTTTTACCAGTAATAGTGGTCTTATCAGGCTTAGTTGGCGTGTTTTCAGCATTGCCATCATTAATAAATGGCTTGTCTGTAACGTTTAGAGTTACTTGCACTTCTACTGGGTTATTTACGCCTGGAATCTTGACGAGCACAGTGCCTTTAGTGGTGCCTGGCTTGTCAGTATTTGGAGCAGCATCTTTCTTCCAGTCGAAGGTGGTTCCCTGAGGTAAATCATCTTTGTTGGAGATGCTGTCTTCTGGCTTTGGCTTGGCGTTTACTGGCACGCTCACCGTCTTGCCTTCTGGATTTGGCACAACAAGCACGTTTACAGGCACATCTACAGGAGTCATTCCTGGAACCGTAATAGTCACAACGCTTGGCTGGTTGCCAGTCTTTGACGTATCAGGCTTCTTCTTCCAAGAAACATCAGCATTCTCAGGCAAATCGCTATGATTCTTAATAACTTCCTGTGGCTGAGGAGTGGTATCCTTGCCGCCAGTCTTTTGCAGCACGGTTACGTCTTTTCCTTCAGGAGATGCTGTAACAGTAATTTTTACAGTCACTTCTTGAGGATCTTGCCCTGGAATCTTTACAATCACAGTGCCGTCAACAGTGCCTGGCTTGTCTGTCTTTGGAGCAGCATCTTTCTTCCACTCGAAGGTGGTTCCCTTAGGTAACTTATCGTTGTCTTTAATGCTGTTCTTAGGATCTGGATCGCTGTTCTGAATGACGGAGGTGTCCTGCGCTGTAGGCGCAGGGTTTACGTTCACAGTAACTTTGGCTTTCACTGGATCTTTCACACCTGGGATATGAACGAGCACAGTGCCAGTAGCAGGACCCGTCTTGTCGGTCTTTGGCTCGTCATCCTTCTTCCAGTCGAAGGTGGTTCCCTTAGGGAACTTATCCTTATTAGCAATACCCTTCGATGCGTCTGGAAGTTTGTCGCCAACCTTCACGTTAACAACATTCGTTTCTGGATTTGGCGTAACGTTCACTGTTACAGGCACCTCTACAGGGGATTGGCCTGGTAGGGTGACTAGTATAACTCCATCTTTCTTTCCAGAGTTGCTGGTATCTGGTGTATTCTCAGGTTTCCATGTAAAGGTAGTTCCGCTAGGATACTTATTCGTTTCGCTAGAATCCTTAATAACATCCTTAGCATCTGGCAACTTGCCTTTTTGTGGCACGTTGACTTCAGATGCACTTGGGTCAACAACGTTAACCTTTACTGGCACTTCTTGAGTAGTAGATCCAGGAATAGTGATCTTTACTTTTCCGGACTTGTTGTTGCCTTCCTCAGATGTGTCTGGTTTTTCGGTCCACTCGAAGATGGTGCCATCAGGGAACTTATCCTTATTAGAAATCATGTCTTCTGGCTTAGGTTCCGCACCCTTTGGCACAGTCATGCCAGTTTTCGCTTGTGGCTTTGGAGCCTTAATAATTACAGGCACGTTGATCAAGGTTTTTGATCCATCCGGATACGTAACCGTTACAGGCACCTCAAACTTGCCAGCCTTATCTCCAGCAGGGATCTGAGCCTTATCACTATCAGCAATAGAGTAAGTTGGATTATCTTTTTCGCCTGCTGGCCAATTAGGAATCGTAACCTTACTTGTAATGTCGCTATCCGAAGGCTTTCCGCTGTCGATATTTCTTTCAAGTGGTTCAGCTTGTGGAGTATGCGTATTCGCATCCGCATCCTTAACAACCACATGAACATTTACAGTGTCAGTTGTGCCATCTGGGTAAGTAACAGTAACCGGCACGTTGCTTTCGCTTGGAGTATTAGTATTTGGAAGCGTTGCTCCAGTTCCTACATTCTTATTCGGTTGCTTTTTGCCGGTTGGATAATTAGGCACACTTACTTGACCGGTAATATCGTCATTGCTAATCGTTTCGCCGTGCTTCTTCGTAAGAGTTTTAGCGGTTGGTTCGTAAGAGTCGGAATCCTTATTCAAGATTGTAACGTTTACGTCCACATCTTCGCTTGTGCCGTCCGGATAAGTTACTGTTACAGGTACTGTGTAAGCTCCAGGCTCTGAGTTTCCTCCTGGAATCTTCTTAGTGTCCTTGACTTTGTAAGAGATTTTAGTTGCATCTCCAACAAAGTGTGGAACCGTAACCTTATCAGTAATATCCTTATCGCTAATAGTTGAGCCGTAAGGCTTTTCTAGCGTAGAAGACGTTGGCGTGTAAATATCCTTGTCAGTGTCCTTAACTACCACTGGAACTTCAAGAACAACTTCTGACCCATCTGGGTATGTGACCTTAACAGGAACATTAGTTGTGCCAGTCTTAGTCATATCAGGCAAGTTGTTTTTGTTTACAAGCTCTACTTTTGTTTTGCTCTTATCCGGGGTCTTGCCATCAACTGTAGAAGTCTTTACAGCATTCTTAATGTCATCAGCTGTGATTTCATCACCACGGTTTTTCTTAACTTCGTTTGCGCTTGGTGCGTAAGTCTTAGTATCAGGATCTCCAGTAGTAACTTTTACTGTAACGCGAGATTTGGAGCCATCAGAATACTCGATACTAACGTTAATATTTACGTCGCCAGGAGTCTTACCATTTGGAATATCGCTAGCGTTTTCAACAGTTACTGAAGTTGGATTAGGTTTACTACCGTCAAAAGTAACGTGCTTCTTTACTTCAGCTTCGTTAGTTGTTTTACCATATTCCTTCGTTATATTAGTAACAGTTGGATTATTTGTTTCGCTTTGTGGCTTGTTAATTTTTACCTTAACAACTGTATGATCTTCTGAACCGTCCTTGTATGTAATTGTTACAGGAACAGTAAAATCGCCAGCTTTAGTTCCGTCTGGAATATTACTTGGGTTGTCAATAGCAATATTTGCGCCAGTAGGAAGCGCTGTATCTTTACCATGATTATCTTTAAGACTAATGCCTTTATCCTTGCCAACACCAGTAATTTTACCGGATATGTTGTCAGTCTTTGGCTTCGAGTTGTAAGCAAACGTAAGCGTATTGCCTTGTGGGTTGTAGCTCTTGCTCTGCGGCTCGCCAATCTTAACTTTTACTGTGGCGTATCCAACAGAGTTATCGCTATACGTTATCTTTACAGGAACTTCATATATGCCAGGTTCAGTTCCTCTAGGAATCTTGGTTTCGTCTGCAATCTTAATTGTTGTTCCTGCAGGAATTTTGTTCTTAGGCCAAGATATTCCGCCGCCAGTAGAAGTGCTTGTTATGGAATCTTCTATTTGCTTCTTAGTAGAGCCGTAAGACTTATCAACCTCGTTTGTAGTAGGTTTATAAGTCTTACTCATTGGCTCTTGGATGGTAATAGGCACTTCGACTTCTGTTGTAGAACCATCTGGATAAGTAACAATAGCTGTTATTGTGGAGTTTCCAGGAGTGCTTCCATCTGGTAAAGTTTGGCCAGTTTTTACAGAAACTACTGGTTTCTTAGTTTTGTCTTTATTTGTATAGTCAGTTGTTACTGCTTTCTTTATATCGTCTTCTGTTACTTTTTTACCGTTTTGCTTAGTAATACGCGTAGCGGTTGCAGTGTGTTCCTCCGCGCTTGTATATACAGCAATCTGAATAGGGAGTTTAGAACTATTACCAGCCTCGTCTGTTACAGTAACAGTACGGCTCCAATATTGGCTTGTTCCTTCGTTGGTTGGTGCTGTGCCAGTTATATGAACAATAGCAGGGTTCTTAACACTGTGGTTGCCTGCATTGTCAACTGTTAAATTAGTTTTAGTAATTCCGCAATCAGGTACCGTGCTATCCAAGTTTGCGCCGACTACTTTGCCAGTGTTGTCGTGAACTTTCAGTGTAAGATCAAACTTCTGTCCGCGATGAACTTTCAGTAAGTAATGATCTTTGCTTCCATGTTTTGCTGTTCCTAAATCAGGCTTTTCAATAACAGGCTTAATAGTATCCGTAACAGTAAGCTTTGGTGAAACGTCTACGTGAGAACCATCCGGGAACGTTATGCGAATTGTAGCAGTTGTATTTTTGCCAGGCTTATTCCAATCTGGTTCCTTAACCCAAGAATACGTTGTACCGGTTGGCAAATCTTTCTTGCTAGTTTCGGATATACCATCTTCAGCCTTTGGGTGATTATTATTGTTTCCATCTTCAGGAATGTTATGAGTTATATCCTTTGGAGTAATCTTGCCGAATTTATCTGCTTGATTGTGCACAATAAAGCGAATTGGGAAGTTCGTTTGATTTCCAGAGCCATCAACTGCTACAAGAGTCCTAGAGTACGCTCCGGCAGCCGTGCCATTCGGCACATTTCCTGCAATCTTTATAGCTCGAGGATCTTGTTCGGAACCAGCGCCTTTCTTTGACTCAAAATCAGATGAAGACAAGCCTGTTAATAAACTATTAATATTCAAATCTGTAACGTTGCCACTGTTGTCTGTTGCTGTTATTTTCAGTTCGCACTTGTCGCCGTGGTACGTGTCAATCTTTGTGTAACTTGTTTTGCCTTCAGTAACCTTTTCGGTTACTTCAGTCCAAGTGTCACCAGGACCTTTCTTGTACACCCTTATTACTGGTTTCACTTTATCTTGAACTGTTACGGCTACAGGAATCTCCTTAGTTTCTCCTCCAGGAATGCTGACTTTTACTGTGCCTTGCTTTTCTTTCCCAGTTGAGTTTGTTTCAGGTTTAGTAACCCAAGTGTATGTTGTTCCAGAAGGAACATTTTTGCTGTTTTCAAATATCTTCTTAGCGTCATCATTAGTAAGTTCATGACCTAAGTCAACGGTAATAGGATTTGCTTTTAGCTCGTAAGGTTGCTTAACTGTTAGCTTAACTTCCTTCTCAGTTTTGTTTCCAGCAGCATCAGTAACTGAGAACTTAAGTTCGTGTTCTCCAATTTCGCTTTCTTTCATGCCGAGTATCGTAATTTTTACTTTGCGATTTTTTGGATCATCTTGTTTGCCTTGGTATTCAATCTTCAAACGTGAAAAATCACCATTTACAAGTTTCGCTAGTGGAGCTGCAATATTGAAGTCGTCAATTTTAATATCATCTTTTGCTTCAAGATTAAAGATTAAGTTTTCTCCAACTTTTGCAGTTGCATCGTTTGCTGTAAGTGTTGGCTTTTGTTTATCTTCTGTAGCTTGATGATTTTCACTTTTATCGGAAGATAAATTGAAGGTATTTGTATGTTTATCCTGATGATTGTTGTATGAACTGCTTGTAATCGCATACACATTTCCTGCAGGTATGCCATTAGCTACAGTAATAGTTGCCTTACCGTCTTTGATTTCGGTAGTAGAGCCAATTGCGTTATTGTTGGCATCGTATAATGTAACTTTGTTTGTGGCACCTGGTATAAACCCAGTGCCGACGTTTACTACTACTTTCTGGTTTTTAATTTTTGCGCGACCGGTTAAATCTGTTTCAATAACAGGTGTTTTCGGCTTAACGTTAAATGTTACAGTAGTATCTTTGTGGCTACCGTCTGTGTAATGCACTCTGACAGTGTTATTAAAGTTGCCAATTGTGCTGGAATTAGGTGTTCCGCCGTACCATTCTACTTTTTGCGGCTTAACTTTATTGTCAGAATTATTTTCGAGTGTTATGTAATCGCTTGGTTGTTTAAGTTTATCCCCAACGGTTACAGTGTTCTCGCTACCTTTTGGTGCGTGCTCAAAAGCAAGTGGCTTTCTAACTGTTACAGGAATGTTCACTATATGGTAGGATCCATCCGCATATATGATTTTTGATGCGACTTGCAGAGTGTTTTTAGAATGTTTGAAACGGCTTTCGGATAGATTTGTCTTTGGTAACTTTTTGTCAATAAAAGTTATTGTACCATTTCCATCATTGCCTTTTATCTGATTTTCCAGTTCTTTTTCAGTAAGCTTATGCCCCCAATCAACAGTAAGTGGGGTAGCGGTTGGAGCCTTGTACTTCTGGTTCAGGTTCTTAAGATGTACAGTGACTTTCTTTTCTGCTTTGTTGCCGGAAGCGTCGGTTGCAGAAACTGTAATCGTGTAGTCGGAGTTTACTGGATTATTTTTTTCATCCTTGTGCTCAAACTTAACGCCATTAATTTCGTGTTTGTAAGGATTCTTTTCAGTTGCGTCATAACCGTCCTTATTATTCTCATCAAAGTTTGCATTCTTTATGCTATCCGGGAATCCTTTTACAGAGAAATTAGTTACTTTTTCGCTATTATCGGACGTGCCGAAAGTAATCTTTTGCTTATCACCTTGATATACGGTAATGCTACTGGAGTCGTCTGTAAGCTCCTTGCCATTAAAATACAGCTTTGGAGGCAAATTATCGCTTTTTGTGCGAGGGAAGTTTTCGTCGTGAGTTCGTCCGGAAATGAAGGTGTAAGCAGAATGTGTATTTCTTCCGTAAGAGCTTGTGTTTGCGTAAGTAAAAGCGTTTTGAATGTCGTCTGTTGTTACGCCTTGGCGCAGCTTTACCTTGCAATGCATGCGTACAGCGTAATCAACATTAACAGTTGTTATACCAATGCCGTAATTGTATCCGCTATAAGGGCTTGGTCCAGGAGCTATAGCCTTCTTAATAGCGTCATCTAAATCTCTTTCGTTAACGTGGAAGTTATCGGATATGTCTCGTCCTCTACTTCCTCCGTTACGAACGTTCAATGAATTCTTATAAGTAGAGCCATTATAATCATGGTCATTGTTAAATAAATTCTGATCGAACGATTTGCTTGCCTCATGATTAAACAATTTAATATCATGAGAAAGGTTTGCATACGTTTGAGGTGAACTGCCATTGCGCTTGTAGAAATCAAATCGTAAATCAGTTACGGTATCGCTTTTATAAGCACCATTGTTTAAATCTGCAACAGCATAAGGCACTAGCCACACATATTGCTGTTTTTTAGACGATGTAAGCATGGACTTGCCGTCGTTGTTAAAGAACACGTCGAAGACTAGGTACTGGTCGTTTCCTATCGTTTTAACATGCGCATACATATCCGTCTTGTTCTTTAAGTCGTCGTAGTTGCCCTTGTTGTAGTCATCATGATTTTCGTCAGTGTTCACGTAACCTGCGTCACCATTGCTATTTTGGTAACGGTAGCGCTGATACTCAAGAATGTTTGGCGTATGTAGCCAAGGAGTAGGGTCTGCGTTACGCACTTCTTGCGCAAATGCCGCAGTAGTTGGAGGAAGAAGAATATTAGAGGATGCGAGGATTGGCTGACCGCCCAAGCAAGTGGCGGCAGTAAGAACTGTTGTAAGTGCGCTAAGTGACAGTTTGCGTGCGGTTGATGCACTAAAATTGGCGCTTACATTTGCAAATGAGCGATACTCTTGATTGCGAGCGTGCTTTTGACGAGTGCTCTTTACCATAATAATCCCCGTTCTTTTTGTGTTCTTCTTTTATTCGTCCGCTTTATGGAGCATGCGATGCATTGCGATTGCTAATGTGTGCTTAACATGCATGCATTCAAGCTTTGCCCAATTACATGAACAGATAAATATTCATCAATTCAAGATATTATATCGTATTTTTGTTTTTTGAGTGAAATTTTTTAAGCGTGACGTTGTTTATAAGTGTAAAATTTACTGATGGGGGGGGGGTATTTGACGCATATTATGTTGATATAACGATATATAGAGGATTTTATTATAAATTTTTAACCTTTTATGAAAATTTATTCATATGTTATTTTGGCGTGTTGCACAACTAAGCGATTATACGCGGCGGGCAATAGTATAAATAAGGAGCAAAACGCGCGCGAATGGCACATAAAATAGATAGAATAGCTGTTGCGCAGCAAAAATCACATATAGCCAATAGGAGTGATTATGAACACCACTAATAATGATGAAAACAAAGCCGTAATCACCGTAGTGGGCAAAGATGCTGTAGGAATCATAGCAAAAGTTACGACTCATTTAGCAAATAGCAAGGCGAATATTTTAGATATATCTCAAACAATCGTCAACGGATTCTTTAACATGATGATGATTGTAGACGTAAACGAAATAAGCGTAGAATTTGGCGAGCTGGCCGAAGAATTGGCAAAGCTGGGCGAAGGAATAGGCGTTAGCATACACTGCCAGCGCGCAGAAATATTTACAAACATGCACAGAATCTAGGGATTAGTAGGAGAAGCCCATGCTAAACATTATGGAAGTGAGCGAAACAAACTCCATGATCGAGCAAGAAAAGCTCGACGTTAGAACCATAACAATGGGAATAAATCTGCTAGACTGCGCAGACGCAAGCGTGCAAAAAGTGTGCGAAAACGTGTACAACAAGATTACGCGCCTTGCAAAAGACTTAGTTAGCACGGGCTGCGCGATTGAGCACGACTACGGAATTCCGATTGTAAACAAGCGCATAACCGTAACGCCAATAAGCCTAGTTGGAGCAGCAGCGTGCAAAAGCCCAGACGACTTTGTGCAAATTGCGCACGCGCTAGATAAAGCAGCAAAAAAAGTTGGAGTAGATTTGATTGGCGGCTACTCCGCTCTGCCTGCAAAATCCATGACAGCTGCCGACCGCATGCTTATAGAATCGCTGCCAAAAGCCTTGAGCGAGACGGATATTGTGTGCTCGAGCGCAAACGTGGGGTCTACGCGAACTGGAATTGATATGGATTGCGTTCAGCTGCTTGGGCGAGTAATCAAGCAAATCGCGCGCGCGACTGCAGACCGCGACTCGTACGGATGCGTAAAGTTTGTGGCATTTTGCAACGCTCCAGACGATAATCCATTTATGGCAGGCGGATTCCACGGCGTAACCGAAGGAGACGCTGTAATAAACGTTGGAGTATCGGGGCCAGGCGTGGTTTCGCGCGCGCTAGACGAGGCACGTGGCAAGGATTTTGCGTTCTTGTGCGAGACGATTAAGCGCACAGCTTTTAAGATTACGCGAGTCGGTCAGCTTGTTGCGCAAGAGGCATCTAGAAGGCTTGGTGTGCCGTTTGGAATAATCGACTTGTCGCTTGCGCCAACGCCAGCCGTGGGAGATTCCGTAGGCGAAGTCCTAGAGAAAATCGGACTTTCTACTGTTGGTGCGCCTGGCACAACAGCCGCTCTTGCAATGCTTAACGATCAAGTTAAAAAGGGCGGAATAATGGCCAGCAGCTACGTTGGCGGGCTTTCTGGCGCGTTTATACCTGTTTCAGAAGACGCAAACATGATTGCTGCTGCAAAGTCTGGCTGCCTTAAAATAGAAAAGCTAGAAGCAATGACGTGCGTATGCTCCGTAGGGCTAGATATGATTGCGATTCCTGGAAGCACAACTGCTGCAACAATATCTGGAATGATTGCGGATGAGGCAGCAATTGGCATGATAAATCAAAAAACAACTGCTGTACGCATAATACCTGTGGAAGGCAAAAGCGTTGGGCAAATGGCTAATTTTGGCGGTTTAATGGGGTACGCTCCTATTATGCCAGTAAATACCGCAAGCTGCGAGGAGTTTGTTTCGCGTGGCGGAAGAATTCCAGCGCCTGTTCATAGCTTTAAGAATTAGGCGAGTTAATCGTAAGTTAAATTGTGATTTGATTGCGGCTTGAATTAATACTTAATCACGCTTAAATCACGAATTAATGGAATTTTACGAAAGGATTTATGATGGAAAAGACTACGCCACTAAGCGGCGAAATGCTTGCTAGCGCGCTAAAAAAGATAGGCGAATCAAGCAATCACGTTGCTGTAGTAGGCTCCATGAACGCAGACTACACAATAGTCGCAGATCGTCTCCCAAATCCTGGAGAAACTGTAAACGGAAGTGATTTGCGCGTTCTTCCAGGCGGAAAATCGGGAAATCAGGCCGTTTCTGCAGCAAAAATAGGTGCAAACGTGCAAATGTTTGGCGCGGTAGGCAGCGACGAAAATGCAAAATTCCTACTAAACACGCTAGAATCTGCTGGAGTAGACACGTCTAGAATTTTGCGCGTAGAAGGCGTAAAAAGTGGCGCAACAGTAATAACAGTAGACGCAAAAGGTGGCGAAAACACAATCGTTTACGCTCCAGGGTCTAATGCAAAAGTGAGCGTTGAATACATTAATCAAAACGATGTTAAGCAAGCAATTTGCGGCGCAAGCGTTTTAGGACTTTGCCTAGAAAGCCCAATGGAAACCGTAACGGCGGCGGCAAAAATTGCGCGTGCGGCTGGCGTAAAAGTTTTGCTAAATAATTCTCCTTTTGTAAGCGAGCTGCCACGCGAATTGATTGAAAACGCAAGCATACTTCTTGTAAACGAGCACGAGATGGCGCAATTGCTT
Organism: Gardnerella sp. c12Ub_1; assembly: GCF_055804375.1. Lineage (NCBI taxonomy): Bacteria > Bacillati > Actinomycetota > Actinomycetes > Bifidobacteriales > Bifidobacteriaceae > Gardnerella > Gardnerella sp. c12Ub_1. The sequence goes on from NZ_JANUZC010000001.1 coordinate 1,477,886, forward strand.
AAAATTAGCGAGCCAGAAGACGGAAATTGGGACGATTTTGATTGGCATGATGCGGCGCGCATTATGCACGAGTACGGCTTTGACGAGGCAGTTGTAACGCTTGGTGCAGAAGGCTCGGTTGTTTTAGACTATGCTGCGCAAGATGGCAAGAAGGCTGTGCGCATTTGCCCTCAGCGTGTTAAAGCAGTAGATACAACGGGTTGCGGAGACGCGTTTATGGGAACCGTTTTAGCAGGACTTGCCGCTGGCTTTAGTCTAGCGCAAAGCGCGCAAGTTGCCACTTACGTTTCGGCGTATGCAGCAATGGGATTTGGGGCGCAAAGCTCGTATGGAAGTGCGCAGCAGGTTGTTCGCGCATTTGAGTAGTGGCGTTGTATGCTGCTAAACTAGTCGCGTATGCGTTTTTACAGATTTTGCAAACGGGAAGGCAAATATGTCAACAATTCTTGAAGGCACTCCAAAAAAGCAAATGATGCTTGTAACGGGTAGAGCGTATCCGCAACTTGCGGAAGAAACCGCCAACTACCTTGGAATAGACGTGCTGGAAACAACTGCCTACGATTTTGCAAACGGAGAAATGTATGTGCGCTTTACGCAGCCAGTTCGAGGCGCAGACGTTTTTGTTTTGCAAGCGCACACAGATCCAATCAACAATTGGATTATGGAGCAGCTGCTTATGGTGGATTCTTTAAGGCGAGCATCCGCTAGAAGCATAAACGTTGTTGCGCCTTTCTTTGGGTATTCGCGTCAAGACAAAAAGCATCAAGGCCGCGAGCCGATTACAGCGCGACTTATGTTTGACTTGTTCCGATCTGCTGGAGCTACTCGTATTTTGACTGTAGACATGCATGCTGCTCAAGAGCAGGGATTCTTCGACGGTCCTGTGGATCACTTGACTGCTATGCCAGTTTTGATTGACTACGTTCGCAACACTATGAGCCTAGAAAACACTACGATTGTTTCTCCAGACGCAGGGCGAATCAAGGTTTCGGAGCAATGGGCTGCAAAGCTTGGCGGATTGCCATTAGCGTTTATTCACAAAACGCGCGATATAACAAGGCCAAATCACGCGGAAGCGCATGGAATTATTGGAGATATTCAAGGCCGCGATTGCATTGTTGTAGACGATATGATTGATACTGCTGGCACGATTTGCGAAGCTGTGCGCACACTTAAAGGCGCTGGTGCAAAATCCGTTACTTTGGTTGCAACTCATGCGCTGCTATCTGGCCCTGCAGTAGAGCGACTTAAGAGTTGCGGCGCGCGTGAAATCATTTTAACGGATACAGTTCCTGTTTCCGAAGAAAAGCGCTTAGAAAATATGACGGTTCTTTCGATTGCGCCTCTTTTGGCTGCTGGAATTAGGTCTGTGTTTAGGTCCGGATCGCTTGTTTCGCTTAGAAACGCGCTTCCAGAAGACATGAAGCATAGAAATATTTACGCTCATTAGTGTGGTTGATTAGCTGCGCGGCGGTGAGTCGCAAGCATGATGTAGACTTAGTAGGTTGTTCGTAAAATTAAATATGCAAAAATATTGCGTGAGAATTTGCGTAATAATGCGTAATAAGTTTGATTTACGAACGATTTTGCAAACACACTCCTGCTGTGGAAAGCCCGCAGCCGAATAGTCCGAAGGAGGTGGGTGATGTCTGCACATAAGTATGAACTGATGTTCATTGCCGATCCAGAGCTTGACGAGCGCGGTCTTAAGAAGTTGACCGAGCAGTATCTTGAGCTTGTCACCAAAGAGGGCGGTTCCGTTGATGGTACCGACTATTGGGGTCGCCGTAAGCTTGCTTACGAGATTGATGGCAAGAACGAAGGTAACTACGTTGTAGTGAATTACACTGCCGAGCCAGCTCTTAGCGACGAGCTTGACCGTGTTTTGAACCTTAACGAATCTGTAGTCCGCACGAAGATTCTTCGCAAGGACGCAAAGTAAAGCGAAATAAAGCAAAGTAAAGTCAAGATTTGAAAATAGTCAAAATTATTTTAGATATGCTCTAAATTGTTCCAAGTCTTAATAGAAAAGAGGCTACGATGGCTGGAGAAACTGTTATAACGGTGATTGGTAATTTGGCTAAAGAGCCAGAGACTGCTACCAGTTCCAATGGTAGTGTTAGAACGTCTTTCACGATTGTTTCTAATTCCTCTACTTTTGACAGAAGAACAAACAGCTACGTTAACGGCACGCCATTATCGCTTAGATGCGTTGCATGGGGTGACTTAGCTGAGCATTGCGCGCAAACGCTTACAAAGGGAATGCGCGTTATTGTTCAAGGTAGGTTGCGTGCAAACAACTACGTTGATAAAAACAGCAACGAAAAACGATACAGCATTGATTTGATGATTGATGAGATTGGGCCATCCTTGCGTTTTGCAACCGCTCAGGTTAATCGTTTGAGCTCGAAGGGCGGTTTTGCTGGGAACAATGGCGGATTCAATCAGGGCGCTGGTGCTGGAGCTGGTATGAATGCTGGTGGATACACTGGCGGTTATGCTGGCGGCGCGAATTATGCGAATAGTGCGGCTGTTGGTGCTGGTATGAATGCGCAAAATGGCGCTAATCAGGGCGTAAACGTTGAAGATCCGTGGAGTGCTTCTGCTCCATCAAACGGCGGATTTGCAACGTTTGGAGCTAGCTCCGATTTTGGTGGATCAGACGAAGAGCCAGAGTTCTAGTTTTTCTAGTTTTACTGGTTTACTAGTTTTATGCGCGCGCTAATGGCGTCTAGTCGCCGCTGCTTTAGGGCAGATAGTTTAGCGAATATGACTTATTGCTTGTAAAACTAATGCTGGTAAAAATCTAAATACGACTTTACAATTAAAAACATCAGTTTAGCGTATAAACAAAAACAAAAGTTTAACGCATTTAAGAGAGGACATCCTATGTCACGTAAGAGGCCGCAACCACCGGTCAAGCCTTTTAAGAAGAAGCCAAATCCTTTGAAGGCTGCCAAGATTACTGAAATTGATTACAAGGACGTTGCTTTGTTGCGTAAGTTCGTTTCGGACCGCGGCAAGATTCGTTCCCGTCGTATTACTGGTGTAACCGTACAGGAACAGCGCAAGATCGCGAAGGCCGTTAAGAACGCTCGCGAGATGGCTTTGCTCCCATACGCCACCACTGGTCGCTGATTGAGAGGATAAGAACATGGCAGAAACCAAGGTTATTCTCACCAAGACCGTTGCAAACTTGGGTCACTCGGGTGACGTTATTACTGTTAAGGCTGGTTACGCACGTAACTACTTGATTCCACAGGGCTTGGCCTTTGCGTGGAATAAGGGCGCTGCTTCCCAGATTGAAGCGATGCGTCGCGCTCGCTTGGCTAAGGCTGTGGCCACTCGCGAAGAGGCCGTTGCAGCTAAGGCCGCAATCGAAGGCACTGTTGTAGAAATCGCTGCTAAGGTGAGCGAGTCTGGCAAGCTCTTCGGTGGTATTTCCGCCGATAAGATTGCTGCTGCTTTGGCACCAAAGGCCGCCGTTGAAGCACGCGCTATTAGCGTTGCTGCAATCAAGACCACTGGCGAATTCCCAGCAACTGTGGCTCTTCACCCAGAAATCAGCGCTTCCTTTACTGTTAAGGTTGTAGCTGAGTAGTTAAACGTGTTCCAGCTTCCCACGCGGGTTTTGTGAGTTCTTGCAAGTTATTGTGATTTTGCGAGTTTTGCAGGATTTGCGTATTCTTGCAGGATTTCTGCGAAATTTGCGATGGGAGGCAATCCATTTGGATTGATCTTAAGCATTGGCTCTGTGCGAATTGTGGTGAGTTTTACTTGCTGCGACTTGCGCAGAGCTTTTTATTTCCCGTGTTTGTTTCCAAAATTGGCTGAAATGGGAACAAACGTGGGGGAAAAGAAACAAACGTGGGCGCGAACGACGACCTACATCTCCGCTTTTTGTACGTGATTTAGGTCAAATTTGGTACAAAGTGCGGAGTTGTTTTCCGTGTTTTGTTGTTGAACACGCTAATTAGAGAAACAAAATTCGGGAAATGTGAATGTGTTGTGTGTGTATTGCACAAATCGTGGTGTTTAGTCGCTTTAGCTACTAAATTATAAAAGTTGTGCAAATAAGCTTAAACGCGCATCAATTAAGCAATGCCAGCGAGTGAGCCAGATGAGTCGCAAAGGAGGATTAGTGACTGAGTGCAACACTTTAGCGAATCGCCACGTGTCTAATCCGTGCGATTGCAAGAATGCGCACAATAATGAGCATGTGCGTGCGAGCGCGAAAAATCGCATACACAATCGCATTGGCGTTGGGCAGACTTGCGCAAAAGTAATTCTTTTTGGTGAGCATTCGGTTGTTTATGGCTACAGTGCAGTGGCTCTTCCGCTGAAAAATCTTAAGATGCGCGCAACAGTTAGTAGCGCAAACGAAGAAAACGCATCAATTGCAGAAAACGCAGAAAACGTATTAAACACAGGTGCGCAAAAGTCACAAGCAACCGACGAGCTAGTTGCACAAATCGAAAATAATCCTAATAAAAACAGCTTGCAAGAGCTTGCTCAAAGTTACGTAACGCTTAAAGCGTTGAATTTTTGCGGGCCATTAAAAAATGCACCAAAGTGTTTGAACTCCATTAAAACCGCGATTTATAAGGCTTTGCAATTTGCGAATTGGCGCGGCGAAGCGTTACAAGTGGAAACGGCTTGCGATTTTCCGCCAGAGCGAGGATTGGGGTCGTCGGCTGCAGCTGCAGGCGCTGTAATTCGCGCGATTCTAGACTATTATGCGATTGAAGCCAGCGAGGATCAGCTTTTTGCGCTTACGCAGGAGGCGGAAAATGTTGCTCATGGAAAGGCATCGGGATTAGACGCTAAGGCTACTGCTTCGGCGCGCGCGGTGCGATTTTTGTGCGGCGAATTTAGCAACATAAATATACGATTGCACGCGTGTCTTGTTTTGGCTGATTCGGGATGCAAGGGTCAAACGCGCGATACGGTTGAAGAATTGCGCAAAAAGCGCGATTTGAATCCGCATGCGGTTGATGCGATGCTAGAGCAGCTTGGGAAAATTGCTATTAGCGCGCAAGAGGATTTAGAGCTTGGGCAGCCGCTGGAAATTGGGCTTAAGATGAGCCGCGCGCACAAGATTCTTGCGCAATTAGGCGTGAGCACGCCACTTTTAGACGAGTTGGTTAGTGCTGCGTGCAAAAGTGGTGCTTTGGGAGCAAAGCTAACTGGTGGAGGCGGTGGCGGATGCGTTATCGCGCTTGCGCAAAGTTACGAGGATGCGCTTAAAGTGGCGCTGGCTTTAGAGCGTGCAGGTGCTGCCAAAACGTGGATTGTGGAAATCGGCAGTTAGAAAGGTTATAGAAAGGTTATTGTGGAAAACGTTGAAATTGAGCCAAAAATAGCGTTTGACGAGTCGATGCAAACGCATTGCGCAATCGCGGAAGCAAACGCAAATATTGCGCTAATCAAGTATTGGGGAAAGCGCGACGAGCAGCTTATTTTGCCGTATTCTTCCTCGCTATCTTTGACTTTAGGCGGATTTTCCACTAAAACTAGCGTGCATTTTGACGATTTTCTAAAAGAAGACTCCGTTTGTTTAAACAACACAGAGCTTAGTGGCGATTTATTGCAAAGCGAAGAGCGTGCGCGAATCGTAAGAATGCTAGACATGGTGCGGAAAATGGCTGGAATCGAAAGCCATGCGCGAGTCGTAAGCAAAAACACGTTTCCAACGGCCGCAGGTCTTGCGTCTAGCGCCTCGGGTTTTGCGGCGCTGGCTGCGGCGTCAGCGTATGCGTCTGGTCTTAGGTTAAACGCGCGCGAACTTTCGATTTTATCGCGCAAAGGGTCGGGGTCGGCATGCAGGTCGATTTATGGCGGATTGGTGTTGTGGAACGCGGGCGTGAGTAGCGAAACAAGTTATGCGGAGCCAATTGAATCGCCAAAAGATTTGAATCTTGCAATGGTGGCTGTTGTTTTGAATACAAGCAAAAAGAAGATTTCGAGCCGCAATGCAATGCGGCAAACGGTTGAAACATCGCCGCTTTATAAAAGTTGGATTGAAAGTTGTAAAGATGACATTGCAACGGCTTTGCAAGCGATTAAAAACTGTGATTTAGAGGCTTTGGGCGAGGTTTCGGAGCGAAACGCTTTAGGAATGCATGCTGCAATGCGCGCGGCCAATCCTAGCGTTGACTACCTTAGCGAAGAATCGCACGCCGTGCTTAGAGTTGTGCATCAAATGCGCGGCGAGGGGTGGCCTGTTTGGGCTACAATGGACGCAGGTCCAAATGTTAAGGTTTTAACTAACGCGGAGCATGCTTTGCGCGTTAAAAATGAGTTGAGTTTGCGCGTGTTGAGTGAGATTAAGAGTTTGCGCGAGTCGCAGAAATCGGCGGATTTGGCGGAATCTGTTGAATCAACGGAATCTGTGGAATCGGCGGAGTCGTCGCAATCCAATCCGCAGTGTGTTATTGCGCGCCCAGGCGATGCGGTTAGCGTAACGGCGTACGGAGAAAATCATGACTAAGTTTCAAGCGGAAGCACCTGGAAAGCTTTATATAGCAGGCGAATACGCTGTTGTAGATGGAAGAGCTGCAATCGTAACAGCAGTGAATCGTTATGTAAAAGTTACGGTTGATGCGGCTGGAGCTTGTGATTTTCTTGAAAATGGTGCATGTAGTAGGAATTTTTACGGAAAAATTACGTGTGAGGATAAAAATTTTGAGCCGTTGTATTGGAAGTTTGGCGGCGCGCGTTTTGGCAATAACAAGGAATTTATTTTAGATAAAAATGATGGATGCGGATGCGATTCGCGCTCGGTTGCTTGCGACTTGCCAGCGGAAAAATCGCCAGCAACCAACGATTTGCTAGAACAAACTAATGTAGAAAAAATTAAAAAATACTACGCGTATGTGATTTCCGCAATGAACGTTGTAGATGAATATGCGCGCGAGGTGGGCGCGTTGGGTGCGGCGGAAGCACTGGGCAACACGCGCGAGTATAACGTACACATTGAAAGCGATTTAGACGATAAAAAAACGGGCAAAAAATACGGGCTTGGATCTTCGGCTGCAGTAACGGTGGCTGCTGTGCGCGCGCTGTGTGAATGGTACGGATTGGCGCTTGCAACGCCAGAACTGTGCAAATTAGCCATAATTGCGTCTTCGCTAGTAAAAAAGTCGGGAAGTGGCGGAGACGTGGCAGCCAGCGCATACGGCGGATGGGTATTGTACCGCGCGTACAATCGCGAATGGCTTAAAGCAGAAGTAGAAATGATTGAAAGCGGAGACTCCAGCTTGTGCGAGTTGATGCAAAGAAAATGGCCGCGATTTGAAGTAAAACGATTAAAAGTGGGCGGCGGCTTGCGACTTTTAGTTGGGTGGACGGGTAGCCCTGCAAGTAGCGCGGAGCTTGTTGGAAGCGTGAAGGCTGGCGTTAAAGCTGGCGCGAATGCTGGCGCAGCAACTAGTGATTTAACCGCGCGCAATCCTACTAAAACTTACGCTAAAACCTACGAAGATTTTTGCGCGCAAAGCGAAAAATGCGTGCAAAAAATCGCAAATGCGCTAGAAAATGGTGATTTTAACGCGTTGTTAAGCGGATTCGCGCAAAATCGTGCGTTACTAAAAGATCTTGGCGAAATCACGGGAACGCTAATCGAAACGCCAAAACTTACGCGACTAATAGAAGCAGCAAATTGCGCAGGATTGCCAGCAAAAACAAGCGGCGCAGGCGGCGGAGATTGCGGAATCGCGATTGCGCGCGCACAAGATTTTGATGCCGTGTTTGCTCGCATTAAAGACGAATGGCAAAAAAGTGGGATTGAGGCGCTTAATCTGAAAGTCGCAGAAATTGATGAAAGTGGCGATTTTTCGCTTATCGAGCAACGCAAAAACGATCACATAAAACTTGCGTGCGAACAATATAAATCGCACGCGGACGCTGGTTTTGAACAAGTGCGATTTATTCCAAATGCGTTGCCGCAATTGGCGCTAAGCGATGTAGATACAAGCGTGCGCGTGTTTGGAGAATCCGAAAAATGGGACGTTCCGCTGTACATTAACGCAATGACGGGCGGCAGCAAGAATGGCGAAAATATAAACGCAATGCTTGCAAAAGTGGCGGAAAAAACTGGTGTAGCAATGGCTTCTGGCTCGCTAAGCGCAGCGCTTAAAAATCCGCGTCTTGCAGAGACTTTTAGCGTGATTCGGCGCTTTAATCCGCGCGGATTTGTGATGGCGAATGTAAGCGCTGGGGCAAGCGTTGAGCAGGCGATTAAAGCTGTGGAAATTTTGCAGGCAAACGCGTTGCAAATCCACCTTAACGCGGCGCAGGAGCTTGTTATGAACGAAGGAGACCGCGATTTTAGCGCGTGGCTTAGCAATATTGAGGCCATTGCGCGCGCGCTTGATTCAATGAAAGTGCCAGTTGTTGTTAAGGAAACTGGATGCGGAATGAGCGCTCGGGATGTGTTGCGCTTGCAAAATGTGGGCGTGCGCGCGGTTGATGTTGGCGGACGCGGCGGCACGAATTTTGTTGCGATTGAAAATGCACGGCGTGGGCGTGGGCGCGGCTACGAGTTTCTTGATTCTTGGGGGCTTACCACTGTTGAATCGTTACTGGATATAGCGCAATGTGATGAGATTTTGCGCGATTCTTGCGATTGTGCGGCTGCTTGCGATAGTGCGCAAATGCAAGTGTTTGCAAGCGGAGGAGTGCGTACGCCGCTTGATGTTGTGCGCGCGCTAAAGCTTGGGGCGAGTGCGGTTGGAGTTGCTGGCGAGTTCTTGCATACGCTAACTTGCGGCGGTACGGACGCGCTTGTTGAGCAGATTGAAGATTGGAAGGCGCAAATTCGCGTAATAATGGCGTTGCTTGGATGCAAGAATATTGCCGCCTTGCGCAAAAATTCGCGCATCTTGATTGATTCCAACTCGTTCTCGCTGTAATGTCTGGTGTGGTGATATACTTGTGTAGTTGTGCGTTCAGGCATGCTTATTTGTTTATGCGATTTAGCGTCGGTTAGTCGCGTTTGGATTTGCATGGATGAGCGACGCAAGACTTGCAAGTCAAAGAAAATAGGAGTCCATTATGGCAGCTCGTTGCGCAGTATGTGGCAAGGGACCGCAGACCGGTTTCAGTGTTTCACATTCGCACATTCGCAATAAGCGCACCTTCCGCCCGAACCTTCAGCCAGTTCGCACCACCATTGATGGCGAAAATGTTCGCCTTCGTGTGTGCGTAAAATGCATTAAGGCAGGCAAGGTTCAGCGTGTTGAAGCGTGAATCGCGTGTTAAATGTAAGGCCCTGAGCAGTGCTCGGGGCTTTTTTGTTCGCTCCGACCTGCCTTTTCGCTTAGAGCGTAGCGCGAAAAGGCAATTCGGAGCGCTGAGCCGCTTAGAGCAGAAGCACTGCTTCTGCGCGGCGAAGACGTTCGCGCGCTTAGACCGCGCGAACGACGACCTATCTTTTCGCTTAAATCGTAGCGCAACGATTATAATCGAAGTATGGCAGCACGCATAACACTTAACACAGCAATATCTTCAATCGTAAGCAACAAGCGCCGCGTGTCTGCATTAAAATCGCTAGGTGTAGTCACAGTAAAAGACGCGCTAACGTACTACCCGTTTAGAGTCACAAATCCGCTAAAACGCGCGCATTTAAGCCAAATTTTGCCAGGTCAAGAAGTGGCGTTTTGTGCGATTATACAGTCCATAAACTTAGTGCAAATGAATGCCCGAAGAGGGTATCGCCTAGATGTAAACGTTGCGCAAGATGCGTCGCGCGCTCAAATCGTCTATTTTTCAAAAAGCAAGCAATACGCTCAATGGGTTAGCAGCCGCATGAGCGTTGGTCAAACCGTTGTTGTGGGCGGCACGAGCGGCGCGTTTAATGGCGTTTTGCAATTTACGCATCCGCAAGTTATAAGCGTTTTAGCGGCGTGTAGTGATGATGAGAAGTCTAGCAACGATAGCAATGAGAGCAACGATGACAAGTCTAGCGCGTCTGGCGATTTTGTTGCACAAAGTGTTGAAGAAGCGTTTGAAAAGTTATGCGCTCCTCGGCCGATTTATCACGCAAATTCGCGTATTTCTAGCGACCATATTCACGAGACGATTTTAGGATTATTGCAACTTTGTAAGAGTTATTGTAGTGGCGATTTTGCGCCTGAATCCCTGCCTGAATCCTTGTCTGGATCCCTGCCAGACATTCTTCCGCAATCCGTAATCGCAAGTAAAAATCTTATGCACCGTGCGGATGCGTTTGAATCAATCCACAATCCGCAAAGCAAAGAGGATTTTGCGTGTGCAATTAACACAATGCGTTTTGAAGAGGCGTTTATATCTCAAATTGCTGTTTTGCAATCGCGCGAGAATTCGCGTCTAGGCTCTGCTTATAAATGCAACAATGGCGCTTTAAGGCAGCAGTTTGAAGAAAGTTTGCCATTTGCGTTGACGGAAGGTCAAAAAAACGTTATTAGCGAGATTACTGAAGATATGCAAGGCGCGCAGGGCGAATCGCAAGCAGCCGCAGAATCCCCATTAAAACCAATGCGTCGTCTTTTGCAAGGAGAAGTCGGCTCTGGAAAGACGGTTGTTGCAATGAGCGCAATGCTTCAAGCTGTTGGTTCGGGCCATCAAGCGGTTCTTGTTGCGCCAACTCAAGTGCTGGCTCATCAACACGCCGAAAATTTGCGCAAAATGATTGCGCGCGCGCATATAAACGTTGAAATTACGCTTGTGACGGGCGGGATGAAGCTGGCGGATCGAAGAAGTGCTTTGGCAAAAGTAGCAAGCGGCGAGCCAGCGATTATAGTGGCCACTCATGCCGCATTTTCCGCCAGTTTTAAGCCCACAAACCTTGCGCTTGCGATTATCGACGAGCAACACAGATTTGGCGTTGAGCAGCGCGATTCGCTTATACGAAAAATGAGCAATAATGCGGATGTTCATCTTCTTGTTATGACTGCTACGCCGATCCCTAGGAGCGCTGCAATGACTTGGTTTGGTGATTTAGACGCGTCTTATTTAACGGAGCTTCCAGGCGGCCGCAAGCCGATTCGCACCTTTGTTATAAACGAGCTGGACTTTGCAAAAATGGCCGCTATGTTTAGTCACATTCGCTCCAGAATTGACGCAGGGGAGCGCGCGTACATTGTTTGTGCGCGAATCGACGATGATGATAATGGCGATAATGGCGATAATCGCGATTGCGCGGTTGCTGGCGATTTTGGCGCATACGCATCTAATCCACTAAACGATTCGCAAGTTAACTCGCAAGTTCACACAGTATCGCAAATTTTAACCCGCCTTAAAAACCTAGCTCAATTTAGTGGCGTCAATTTTGCTGAGCTTACAGGCCGCACAAGCGACGACGAGAAGCGCAAAATTATGAGCGACTTTGAAAGCGGAAAAGTGCAAATCTTGGTTTCTACAACCGTAATCGAAGTTGGCGTAGACGTTGCAAAAGCAAGTTGCATAGTGATTTTTAACGCAGAGCGATTCGGCCTTGCGCAGCTTCATCAGCTTAGAGGCAGAGTCGGGCGCTCTGGCACGCAATCATGGGCTTTTTTGGTATCTGCAGCTCAAGACAACGAGTTGGCAGCAGAGCGTTTGCAAGTTGTAGAAGAGTCGTTAGATGGCTTTGTAATCGCGCAAAAAGACTTGGAGCTTAGAAACGCTGGAGACGTTTTAGGAGACAGTCAGTCTGGCGGAAAATCAAGCTTAAAGCTGCTTCGAGTTGTTAAAGACGCGCATATTATTGCAGACGCAAGGCAATGCGCAACCTCGATTCTTGCAATCGACCCGACTTTGCAAAATCACACGCAACTCGCTGGAGCTGTTTTAGACTTTACTCGTGGAAGTAGCACTGCGATTTTGAGCAATTAGAAGAAAATCGAGAAGAAAATCGCACAATTTTTTACAATTTACGTGCGAAAAAGACAATTTTTGAATATTCTAGAGATATAAGGTAAAAACGCGAGAGACGAGGCAAAGATGACTGAACGCGAACAACAAATATTGTCGTGGATTCAGCAGAATCCTATGATTAGTCAGCAAGAGCTTGCAGATTTAGCTGGCATTACGCGATCGGGCGTGGCCGCGCACATTTCTAATTTGATTCGCAAGGGATACCTTAGAGGCAAAGGTTACATTGTTACGCCACCAAGCTACGTGACTGTAATCGGCGGAATAAGCATGGATGTTTTGGGAATCGCGTGCGGAGATCTTATGGACTACACGTCGAACGCTGCAAAAGTGCGCTACGCGCTTGGCGGAGTTGGGCGAAATATCGCAGTTGCTTTAGAGAGGATGAACACGCGCGCAAGTCTGGTCTCTGTGTACGGAGGCGACCATAATGGCGAACTGTTCAAAATCGATGCATCCGTAAATGGACTAGATATAGGCTACTCAAAGCAGCTTCCAGACGCAATGACAGCGTCTTACATGTACGTTGGAGACGCTTCTGGTCAAAGGCTTTTGGCGCTAGATGACATGAGCATCTACGATTACATGACGCCAGACTTTTTGCGTGAAAGAATATCAATCATAGAAAACGCAGATATTGTTGCGCTCGACACCAATATTTCACAAAAGTCGTTTGAATGGGTGTGCGATAACTACAAGAAGCCGATTATGGTTCGTGCAATAACGGATGCAAAAGCGCCGAGAATACTTTCGCGCTTAAATTGCATTGATACTCTTGTTTTAGACACTGCAGAATCGCAAGCGCTTACTGGAATTTGCGCTGTAGACGAAAGGTCTGCCATTCAATGCGCAAAGGCTCTGCTTAAGCGTGGAGTAAAGCGCGTGTTTGTTAATTCTGGGCGAGAAGGCGTTGCGTATGGAATTCTTGGGGAAGGCATTGCGTTTTATCCTGTGCCTTTGCGGCGCGTTCAAAGGATGATTGTTTCTAGAGGAAACGGATCCGAAGGCGCTAAGGCTGTTGGCAACGACAACGGTTCTAGTGATACTGCGACTGCAGCTTTGATTTACGCGCGATACAACCACTTTGACAATTCTAAGACTGGGCGATTTGCGGTTGCTGCTGCTGCGCTTAACATGGAGTCTGTTGAAGCGGTGCACGAGGCGATGACGCCAGAGCTTGTTGAGGAGCGTATGCAAAGCATTCATGAGCGCGCGTGAATCGACTTGCATGAGCGCTTAAAGCGTAGCGCGCGAATGCACTTCGATTCGCTGAGCAGCTCAAGGCAGAAGCACTGCTTCTGCGCTGCGAAAACGCGAGCGCGCTGTAACGCGCGAGCGATTACCTGCCTTGTAGTGTGTTTGTATATGATTTACGGCGTGTCGCTATACAATCGCACTACAAAGTCGGTAGGATTTTTGTTTTGATATAAAAAAGACCGCAGCTAAAAAAACTGCGGTCTTAGTTTATTCTGTTATTCTCTAGTGATTGATTAGCAAATCACTCGCAATCTTCTGGCTTAGGGATTAAGAACGAGCATGCAAACGCTAGAGCAAGCAGCACGATTCCAGCAATCATCGAAGCAACGTAGCCAGTGGTCGCTCCAGCGTTCTGCGCAAAATTGGTCATAACAGCGTAAAGAATCGCAAAGCTCAATCCTGCTCCAAGGTTAAACGCGCCAGCATTCATGCCAGGCAAATATCCAGGATTATCCTTAGGCGAAAGCACAATTCCAAGGCCGTTAAGCATAATGTTTGCAACACCTGCGTAGCTAATTCCAAGCCACAAGGAAAGCACTACGAGTCCCCAAACAGAAGGCATCTCGGAAACGTACATTCCAAATACAACGCCAAGAACGCTTACAAGGATTCCAGCGCGCAAAACGAGTCGGTATCCAAACTTTGCAGAAAGCATGCCAGCAACAGGGCCAAACACAAAGCCAATGATTGCGTATGGTGTAAGAGTTGCAAAGCTCACAACACTTGCGCTCATTGCAGCTCCAGACTTAGCATCTTGTGCAAGCTGTGGAACAACGCCATTCATGATTGCAAAAACGCCCGTCATTGTAAGAAGCGTGCAAGAAAGCAAGCCCCAAGTTCGGCGCTGGCTCATGTATTTTGTGGAAACAAGCGGAGCGGAGTTTTTGCCCTCTACGTTCCAGAAGATTACAAAGAAAACGATTGCAAGAACTACAAGAACTGCAACAAGCGTCAAGTTGGCGCTAGCAAGTTTGCCGATTTCGTTAATCGCAAGATATGCAGCCAAGAACGCGATTCCAAGCGTTACAACGCCAACCCAATCCATCTTAGGAGTGTCTTGAGCGTGCGACTCTTCAGTTTGGAATATAACCAAAAGAACTGCAATCACGCCGATTATAGCCATAGTCCAAAACACGGATCTAAAGCCAAAGTTGCCTGCGAGCCAGCCGCCTGCAAGTGCGTCCACGCCTGCAATTCCGCCGTTTACAGACGTTAAAATTGCCATCAACTTTGCGTAACGCTTTTCTTCGCTAACGCGCACGCGCAGCATAATCAAGCACATTGGCACAACTGGACCGCTTGCGCCTTGAAGAATTCGGCCAATCATAAGAACCGTAACATTTGGTGCAATGGCGCTAATAACGCATCCTAAAATGGTTGAAACCAGAATGCCTGTAAGTACTTTTTTGCGACCAACAAGGTCTGCTAAGCGAGGTAGGAATAGCGAAAACAGCGCTGCTGCAGTAAAGAACACGGTTTGTGTTAGCGCGATTTGCGTATCTGTTGTTTTAAGCTCGTGCGTCATAGTGGCGAGTGCTGGGGATAGCATGGATGCGTTTAGCTGGAACGCAAAAATGGCCACTAGAAGTGCGGTCATAAGTGCTACGATTGAGCGCCCGCCCTTGTCTAACATGTGTGGAGCTGGAGATGAAACCTCAGTCATAATAACTCCTATATATTTGTTTGGTTATTAGGGATCTTCTCTTGTTAGGGATTTTCTCTATTATCTTTTATTTATTTGTTTGATGTCTATTGTTTGACTTATTTGACTTATTTGATTCCATCGATTCGCTTTAGAGCGTCGATAATCAAATCCCAGAACTTGTTAAAGTCAAGCTTAGTGGCCACTTGCGTATGGCATTCGCTGGCTGATGGCTCTGGTCCGCGCAAATCTGCAACCGTCATTCCAAGTGTTAAATCGCCTTTAATTTCAACGTCTAGAGGGCATCTGCGAGTTTGTACAACACTGTGGTCAATCAAGTATGCAACCGTGCATGGATCGTGTACAGGTGGGTCAATAAAATCTTGATTATTTTGATACGCCTTACGGAAGAAGTCCATCAAGCCGCTTGCAAAGGCAGAAAGAGGCGTGCCGATTGCGTCGATTTTAGCCTGCACTTGCGGCGTGCAAAGTGCTTGGTGCGTTAAATCAAGGCCAACCATTGTAATAGGCCAATCTTCATTAAACACAACGTGAGCGGCTTCTGGATCTACCTTAATGTTAAATTCTGCAACTGCGCTCCAATTGCCAACGTGGTAGCCGCCGCCCATAAGCACAACTTCCTTAACGCGGCTAACGATTCGCGGCTCCATTCGCGCAGCCATTGCAATGTTTGTAAGTGGGCCAGTTGGAACAAGTGTAATCGTGCCTGGCTCGCTGTTCATAATCGTGTTGATAATCCAGTTTACTGCGTGGCCTTCGTCTAATGGGCGAGTTGGCTTTGGAAGCGTTACTCCGTCTAGGCCAGTTTCGCCATGAATGGATGCAGCCACTTCTAGCGGGCGAATCATTGGGCGATCGCATCCTGCGTGAACTGGAATGTTTGTTGCGTGAGCCATTTCTAGCGTTGCTCGCGCGTTGTACGTAACTTTTTCGAGGCTTTGATTACCGCCGACTGTTGTTACGCCAATCAAATCAATGTTTGGGTTGCCAAGCGCTAGAAGAATTGCCATCGCGTCGTCGTGGCCAGGGTCGCAATCTAAAATGATTGAAGTCATTGCTGCTCCTTAGTTGTTTAGTTATATGTCAGTTGTATTTGGGATTTAGATATTTTATGCTTAGGCTTTTTAGCAAACTTCATTGTTTAGCGTAGTTTGGGATAAATCGCCAGAAACCAGTGCTAAGCAACATTTGTTGATGTTAATAAACAAATGACCAATACAATTTTAACAAGTATAAAATTTGACACAAGTAAAAAAGATACATAAGTCAAAATAAATTAAAATGATATGCTTAAAATATGCACGTAATTGCAGGAAGATTTAAGGGCACGCCATTATGCGCCGCAAAGTCATGCACAAGACCAACAACAGACCGCACAAAAGAGGCGATTTTTTCTAGACTCGACTCGTGGGGAGTGTGCGGGGGAGCGCGCGTACTCGACTTATTCGCAGGCACTGCAGCTCTAGGTATTGAGGCGATTTCTAGAGGCGCCAAAGAGCTTGTGTGCGTGGAGGCGAATGCAGCTGCGGCAGCGTTAATTGCAAAAACCGTTAAAGTGCTAGAAAACCAAAGCGCGTGGAGTGAAGATTTAAGCGCGCGCGTAAATAAAAAGCGCGCGGAGCAATTTGTGCAAGACTACAGCGGCGAGGCTTTCGATTTGGTGTTTGTGGATCCGCCGTATGCGTTGGAGACTGCGCAAGTTGAGCTTTTGATTGAAAACATGGTTAAAAACGGCGTTGTAAGTGATGCGGCAGATACGCTGATTGTTTTGGAGCGTAGCGCGCGCAGTGTTGCGCCTAAGATTTGCGCTGGGTGGGAGATTTTCGACACGCGAAACTATGGCGAAACTGCCGTAATGTTTATTCAAACTACAAATCGATGACTTTTATTTGCGTTTATAGAGTAGCCAAACTAGGTAGAGATTCGAGATTTTTCGCAGCGAAAGAGGTGTATCGCTCGCGCGTTACAGCGCGCTCACGTCTTCGCTTGCGTTGAAAGCACACTGTGCTTTCAACTTTGAGCAAGCTCAGCGAATCGAAGTGCATTCGCGCGCTACGCTTTAAGCGCTCATGCAAGTCGATTCGCAGTGCCGAAGGTGGTGACTCGCCGAGAGAGCAAGAAAAATCGAGAATCTCAGGCGACTAGCGATACGCAAAAGTTTTAGCATGTAAGAGGGCTGGGTGATTCTTGGTCGAACAGTATAAGAGCGGCAGCCGATACCAAATAGTCCAATGACTCACCCTACAAACAAACTTAAACCAAAAACAAAACAAAAAGCCGAATCGGAACAACCGCAACAACAGACTACACGTAATAGGCGGAGCGTTGTGAGACAAGAAACACCCAGCCCTCCTACACACCAAACAAGGAAATGCGCTAGCGATAGCTAGATTTATAGGCGCTTCGGCGAATCGCCAGAAACCTCCCACCCAAGGCTAATCAGCGTTTTTCTATCTTGCTTACTAAGCGACTTGCAATCAAGTTTTTCAATCAAATCTGGTCTAATTTGACTTGTGCGCTCCAACGCATCATCTCTACGGAATCGATCCACTTTAGCGTGGTCTCCCGAAGTGAGAATCGCAGGCACGCTAAGGCCGCGCCAAGTTGTTGGTCGCGTGTACTGGTGATGCTCAAGAATCGCGTCCGCGCCCGTATACGACTCTTCCACAATCGACTCGGGATTTCCCATAAAGCCTGGAATCAAGCGCGTAATGGCCTCTACCATAACGCTAACAGCCACTTCGCCTCCATTAAGAACGTAGTCGCCAATTGAATATTCGCGCACATCTAAGCCGCGCGATTTGTAGTATTCTGGGATTCGCGCGTCGTAGCCTTCGTAGCGGCCGCATCCAAACACAAGTCGCTTTGCGTTTGCTAATTGCGTTGCGTCTTTTTGCGAAAACAGTGGTGCAGAAGGATTTGGGAATATTAGAATTGTGCCGTTATCGCCATTGTCGCCATTGTCGCCACTAAAAAGCAGCTCATCAAGGCACTCCGACCACACTTCGGGCTTCATCACCATTCCAGCGCCGCCCCCAACTGGCGTATCGTCAACAGATTGATGAACGTCGTGTGTCCATCTTCTAAGATTGTACGCGTTAATTTTAAGCAAGCCATTATCTTGCGCTTTGCCGAGCAAGCTTAAATCAAGCATGCGAAAATATTCTGGAAATACGGAGATTATGTCGATTTGCATTTTTATAAGCCTTAAGCTTAAGTCTTTAGCTAAAGCCCAGGGATTAAGCCGCCTGGAGGGTCTAAAGTTAAATATTCGTCTTTAAGATTTACTTCGGGAACAAGCGCTTGAACAAAAGGAACTAGCGCAATTTTATCATCGCCAACTGGCTCCAAAAGGCGGATTTTAAGCAGCGACTGCGCGCCGTCCACAACGTCTACGACTTTGCCGATTTCGCGAGGAGCAACACCAAGTGAATTATTCTTACAAATGCGCGCGCTAAGGCCTACTAAATCCTTAATATACCAGGCGTTTTCTTGCTCTAACTCTTCCGCGCTTTGAGCCTTAGTGTAAAGCTCCAAGCCGTTTAATGCCTCTGCGTCGTTACGATTTAGGCTCTGTTCAAAAAGCAGAATCCAGCGGTTTTTGAAAGTGCGAGAGGCTTCGATTGTAAACTTGCGCTCGCCGTCTTGCGTGTAAAGCACATTGCCTGGTTCAAAGCGATTATAAGGTTCGTCGGTAAAGATTTGAACCGTGACTTCGCCTTTTAATCCTTGCGCTTTTCCAATACGACAAACCCTCAGTAGGGTGTTTGAACCTTGCTGAGGGTTGTCAAAAAGTTGGTTTTTAGCCACGTTCAATCTCACTTACGTACGTCCATAATGTCTACGCGCACATTGCGACGGCTTAGAGCCTGAACAACAATACGAATAGCATTAGCGGTACGACCGTTTCTTCCAATAACGCGACCGATGTCTTCTGGATTTACGCGCACGCGCAAAAGTTCGCCGCGAGCGTTTGAATGAGAACGCACGGATACGTCATCTGGAAAATCCACAATGTTCTTAATGAGATGTTCCACAGCTTGAGCCAGCATAATTACTCAGCCTTTTCCTCGGCTTCAGCATCTGCTGCTGGAGCTTCTTCGGCTTCGTTCTTAGCGGCTTCTGCAGCAGCCTGAGCCTTTGCAGCGGCTTCGGACTTAGCAGCCTTAAGCTTCTGAGCTTCGGCTTCTACAGCTTCAACGCGAGCTTGAGCATCTGGGCCAGCTTCGCTAGTCTTCAAAGTGCCTTCTGCACCTTCAAGACCCTTGAACTTCTGCCAATCGCCAGTAATCTTTAGCAGCTTCAACACTGGTTCGGTTGGCTGTGCGCCAACGCCAAGCCAGTACTGTGCGCGATCAGACTTAATCTGAATCAAAGATGGCTGCTTGTTTGGATCGTAGATGCCGATCTCTTCGATGGACTTGCCGTTGCGCTTGTTGCGCGAATCAGAAATCACAACGCGATAGAAGGCGTAGAACTTCTTGCCCAATCTCTTAAGACGAATCTTGGTTGCCAAAATGGCTCTCCTTATAACTAGAGTCGTAGAATTTCGCTCGGGTGTGGGGCACTCCTTGCGAGTTCCACTGTTCCTCGCGTGGTCGATAAGAGGGCTTCGATTCACGCGAATAACTTTTCTATTATGACTGATTGCGTGGACTATTCGCTCCGACCTGCCTTCGCGCTTAGAGCGTAGTGCGTGAACGATATTTCCTATTTCCTATTTGGTGTTGTAGGAGGGCTGGGTGTTTCTACGCTCGCGCGTTACAGCGCGCTCACGCCTTCGCCGCGCAGAAGCAGTGCTTCTGCTCTAAGCGGCTCAGCGAATCGAGGTGACTTCTCGCGCGCTATGCAGCTCGAAGTCGTCGATTCGCCGCGAAAAATCTCGAATCTCTACCTTGCTTGGCGGAGTAATGTACGCAAAGAACGTTGTTATTCGCGTGAATAAGCGCTTTGACTGAGCTTGAAATTGCATAACGCATTTCAAGCTCCTTCAAAGCGTGATTTGGCTCAAGCATAAAGTCCAGTGGACTTTATGTGCCAAATCAGCCGAGCGGCTACTAATAGCCGTGAGGAATAGAGCTAGAGGAGGATTGAAACGCAAACGATTAGCGCAAAGTGGTCGCTGCCGTCCACGCGAATCGTGCTTTGCTCTGTGGCTTTAGCGATGCATCCGCTTGATTTTACTAACACATGGTCAAGCGCAAGATTCGGCCATTTTTGCCACGTTGGCCAAGTCTTTAGTCGCTTGCCGATTTGCATTGATGCGTCGAAAAAGCCTGATTTTAGTAGCGTTCTAAAGCTTGGGTGGTCTGGAGTAGAGTTTAAGTCTCCGCCGATTATTGTGACTTTTTTGCATCCGCTTTTATTATGATTTTCGCCGATTTTTGCAAGCGACATTATTCCGCTGCACCAAGCCGCGCATCCGCGCATAGGCGATTTTGGATGCGCTGAGGCGAATGTTATTAGAATATTTTCCGCGGAAGAATCGCAAGCCTCCGCCGTAACAATTGGCACGTTTGCTGCATCAATCTTAATCGACTTACCAAAAGATTTAACATTGCTTAGTCGCGTATAAATCGCGTTAAAGCCGCCATTTTCGTGGTCGTTCGCGTTGCCCAATTGCACATGCGCAAAATCACGCTTAATGCCAAGTTTTTCAAGGTTTTTTACAAGTTTTTTGCTTACTTCTTGCAAAAGAATCGTATCTATTTTATGCGTTTTTGCGATCTTTATTATTTGACTTGCGTTTGCGTGGCCATATCTGCAATTAAGCGTCATAACGCGGATTTCTAGTGATTTTTCCTGCGATCTTGTCTGCGATTTTTCCTGTTTTATTCGCATCAATCGTTTTGCAAAATAGGGCGAATACGATTTCAAAGAGATTACGAACAACACAAAATATGCAATACACAAAAATACGTAAGATTTATAAAATTCATTTTGCGAGCGTGTTGCAACTGCAGCCACAGCGCTGGCGATTAGCCCAAGCGCCGCACAGAACGGCGCAATTGGAAGCAGCGCAATAACATAGGGCAGTGGTTTTAGCCCGTCTGCTCCAGCTGGCAGCCACCTAAGCAACTGCCAAGCTAGAAGCAAAACAAGCGCAACAAGTAAAATCGCAAGTAAAATCGAGTAAATCATCTACTGATTATCTGTTATTGGCTTATTTGCCAAAAAGACCTGCGAGTCCGCCGCCCAAGTTTGGCGGCAAATCAGGCATTCCGCCAGCAAAATCACCTTCGCCGCTCATAAGGTTTTGAAGATTTTCTGGCAGATTATTAGGCAAATCCTGCTTCTTCTTCATAAAAGCAGATTCGCCATTCGCGTCATCGCCATTATTCGAATTATTTGCATAAGAATTTCCAGACAAGCGGTCTCTTAGCGCGCGCTCCTCAGCCTCGCGGCGCATAGGATTACCAGACTTTCCGCCCTTCTTCTTGCTCTTTTTGTCTTTGCGCTTCGACTTTCCTGCGCCGCCGCCAAATCCAGGAATTCCGCCCATTCCAGGCATTCCTGCGCCGCCGCCATTGCTCATGCGCTTCATCATCTTAGCTGCCTGCTCAAAGCGTTGCAAAAGCGCGTTCACTGCGGAAACCGAAACGCCCGCGCCAGCTGCGATTCGCGCGCGCCTAGAACCATCGATAATCTTTGTATCTTTGCGCTCTTTAGGCGTCATCGAACGAATAATCGCCTCTGTGCGGTCTATCTCGCGGTCGTCAAACTGCTCAAGCTCCTGTCTGTGCGCCGCCATTCCAGGCATCATTCCAAGAATCTTCTTCATAGAACCAAGCTTTTTAACCTGTTGAAGCTGATCCAAAAAGTCGTCTAGTCCAAAAGTTCCTTCGGAAATCTTAGCCGCCGCTTTTCGAGACTCTTCCTCGTCGAACTGCTTTTGTGCATTCTCAATAAGCGTTAGAATATCGCCCATATCTAGGATTCTGGAGGCCATTCTATCTGGATGGAAAATCTCAAAATCCTTCAAACCTTCGCCAGTAGAAGCGAACAAAATCGGCTTGCCTGTAACGCTTGCAACAGATAGCGCAGCGCCGCCTCTCGCATCGCCATCTAACTTAGAAAGCACAACGCCTGTAAAGTCAACGCCCTCGTTAAACGCTTGAGCCGTGCGAACAGCATCCTGACCAATCATGGCGTCTATAACAAACAGAATTTCTTGCGGATTAACAGCATCGCGAATTTCTCGCGCTTGATGCATAAGAGCATCGTCCACGCCAAGGCGACCAGCGGTATCAATAATAACCGTGTCGTACATTTTTGCGCGCGCGTAGTCAATGGAATCTCGCGCAACTTTAACAGGATCCCCAGTGGCTAAACCAGCCGAAACAACTTCGCCGCCGCCATCACTTTGCACGCCTCGCTCTGGCGCAAAAATCGCCACGCCTGCGCGCTCGGCAACAACCTCAAGCTGAGTAACGGCGTTAGGGCGCTGTAAATCCGCCGCAACAAGTAAAGGCGTATGTCCCGAATCTTTAAGCCAGTAGCCCAATTTTCCTGCAAGCGTTGTTTTACCAGCGCCTTGCAAACCAGCAAGCATGATTACGGTTGGGGGGTATTTTGCAAAATTCAGCGGACGCTCAACGCCTGCGCCCAAAACGTTTGTAAGCTCGTCGTTTACAATTCGCACAACCTGTTGAGCAGGATTTAGCGCGCTAGAAACCTCTTCGCCTAGTGCGCGCTCGCGGATTTTAGCGGTAAAAGATCGCACAACGTCTAGAGCCACGTCTGCGTCTAAAAGTGCGCGGCGGATTTCGCGAATCGTGCCGTCTATGTCGGAATCGGATAATTTGCCTTTTCTGCGCAAGTGCTTGAATGCGCCAGAAAGTCTTTCTGTTAACGAACTAAATGCTGCCATAATTGCTCTATTCTACAGGTTGTTTGGAATGTTTTGTTATATTGTTTTTGCTTAAGACAAATGCCACGATGACCCTTGTGCGGAATCTTCGATTACAACTCCAGCGGCAGTTAAAGAGTCGCGAATCGCGTCTGCGCGTGCAAAATCCTTAGCGGCGCGCGCAATCGCCCTTTGTTCCAGCTGATTTGTAATCAAAGATTCAAGAGCCTTGTGTTCTGCGCTTGCGCCATTATCTGCGTCTTCTCCTAAATCTTGCGATTTTTGCGCGTTACTGCGCCATTGTGGAGAGTAAGGGTCTAATCCAAGCGTGTCTAGCATTGCACGAACTTGCAAAACACAAGTCTTAAGAAGGTTTTTAATACTATCGTTTTGACTGTTATCTTGACTTTGCGCATAGTCGTCCAAAAGCGCGTTGCCAGAGCGAATCGCAGTAAAAATCGCGGCCAGCGCGCCCGAAACGTTAATATCGTCGTTCATAGCTTTAGTAAAATCTTCTGGAAGATTATCTGCATCAACGCCCTGAACTTCCGCATAATCTGGCTGATTTTCGATTACGCGGCAAGCGCGCTCGAGGAAGTTAGATATGCGATCATAAGCAGATTGTGCCTCGTTCAAAGATTGATCCGACCACTCCAGCATTGCGCGATATTGCACGCCGCCTAGTGCGTATCGCACAACCCACGCGGATTTTTGAGCCAAAACAGATGGAACCGAAAGGCCGTTTCCAAGGGATTTGCTCATTTTCTCGCCCTTAGATGTAACCCAAGCGGAATGCATCCACACGTTTGCACTCTTCCATCCGGCAGCGAGTGTTTGTGCCATCTCATTCTCGTGGTGTGGGAAGCGCAAGTCTAGTCCGCCGCCGTGAATGTCGAAGGAATCGCCAAGATAGCGGTGACTCATCGCCGAGCATTCAATGTGCCATCCTGGTCGGCCTGCTCCAAACGGCGTATTCCAGCGCGCGTCTTTTTGGTCAAAATCGCAAGGTGCTTTCCAAAGCGCAAAATCGCGAGCATCGTGCTTATCTGGGCTTGCGTCGGCAGGGTCAATCGGATTGTATTTGTCGGCCTTGCTGGATTTGTCGTCGCTATTGCTGCCATCTGAATTGCCATTTTGATGCGTAAGCGCGCCATAATCTTGCCAACTTGGAACACTAAAATACACGTTTCCAGTAGGATTGCCATTCGTGTCTGTTATTGCGTAAGCGTGGCCGCGATCAATCAAGCGCTGTATAAGCTCCACCATGTCGTTGATGTGACCAGTCGCGCGCGGCTCCACAGTTGGCGGCATAACGCCAAGCGTATCGTAAGCTTTAGTGAATTCGCGCTCGTAAATGTACGCGCGCTGCCACCATGTTTGGCCATTTTCACTAGCTTTTTTGATGATTTTATCGTCTATATCTGTAACGTTTCTAACAAAAGTAACACTGTAGCCAAGGCGTAAAAGCCATCTGCGAACAATGTCGAAGGCGATTGCTGCGCGAATATGGCCTATGTGCGGCGAGCTTTGCACAGTTGCACCACACACGTACATTCCAACATGACCAGGAGTAACGGTTGTAAACTCGCTAGTGTTGTGCGTTGCTGTGTTATATAAGCGCAATCGCGCGGCTGCGGACGTAAGAGTTCTGTTCGTATTTTCAAGCATAATCTCAATTATATGTTTAGCTAATAACTCCGCGCTAACGTCTTCGTCGCGCAAAATGCGTAGATAGGCATAGGACTATGATTGCAAGCAGATAGAAAATGCAAGCGCAGCTACGGAAAAATGGCCATTAACCGCCCGCCGAATGCACGCCACTAAAATCGCAAGAAAGGATTGAAAATGATTGATTCTTTTGATTTCGCAAAGTCTGAAGTAAAGTCTGACGTAAAATCCTACGCAAACTCTTCCGTACTCATGACCGATATGTACGAGTACACAATGCTAGACGCAGCGCTAAAAGACGGCACAGCAGACCGCAAATGCGTTTTTGAGATTTTTACGAGGCATCTTCCGCAAGGCCGACGCTACGGAGTGGTAGCAGGCACAGGCAGAATCCTAGAGGAGCTAGCGCGATTCCACTTTAGTGACGAGGATTTGCGATTTTTGCAAGACCGCAAAATCGTAAGCAAAGACACCATTAAATGGCTAGAAAACTACCATTTTAGCGGCAAAATTCGCGGTTACAGGGAAGGTGAAATGTTCTTCCCAGATTCGCCAATTTTGCAAGTTGAAGGCACTTTCGGCGAATGCACATTGCTAGAAACACTGCTGCTTTCCGTGCTTAACTACGATTGCGCAGTGGCGAGCGCCGCCGCACGCATGGTTTCCGCATCTGCTGGAAGGCCGTGCATGGATATGGGCGGCAGGCGCACAAACGAGTGGTCGGCAGTGGCTGCCTCTCGCGCGGCGGTAATCGGCGGTTTTAAGGGCACTGCAAACTTGCTCGCGGCAAAGCTTTACGGTCTTAAGGCGATTGGAACGGCCGCGCATTGCTTTACTCTTGTGCACGACCGCGAGCGCGATGCTTTTGAATCGCAAATTGCCGCGCTTGGCAAGGGAACAACGCTGTTAGTAGATACGTACAACGTGGAAGAGGCTGTTAAAACCGCCGTTCAGGTTGCTGGCGCGAATCTTGGCGGCGTTCGCATTGATTCGGGAGATTTGTGTGTTATGGCTCGTCGCGTGCGCGCGCAGCTCGATGCGTTAGGCGCTAAAAACACTAAAATCACAGTTACTAACGATTTGGACGAGTACGCTCTTGCGTCTTTGCAAAACGCGCCAGTCGATTCCTACGGCATTGGCACAATGCTTGTTACAGGTTCGGGCGCGCCTACTTGCGCAATGGTTTATAAGCTTACGGAGCGCCAGGGCGCGGATGGCGTTATGCAACCTGTTGCTAAGAAGTCTAAGAATAAGGCTACTGTTCCAGGGCGTAAACTTGCGTATCGTTCCTACGATTTTAGTGGCGGTGCGAATGGTGGCGCTGCTGGCAATGGCGTAGCTGACTGCGAGCGCGTGATTTCTGGATCGGAGAGTGCGCTCGCTGATTTTAAGCCGCAAGATTCTTGGGAAGATTTGCTAGTTGACTACGTGCAAAATGGCGAATTTAATACGGAGTTTATGGGTCATGACGCGATTATGCGCGCACAGGATTATTGCGCCAAAGCGCTTAGCAGACTTCCGATTTCTGCTCAAAGTCTTATGCGCGGCGATCCTGCGATTCCTACAGAAATCAACGTTTTAGGCTAGTTTGAGTTAGCTTAGGCTAGTTTATAAATCAGCTTTAATTTGACGTTACTCTAAAAGCCCAGATTGTTCATCTCTTCGTAGATTTTTTTGCACTCTGGGCAAACAGGGTAGTCGTTTGCTTCGCGTTTTGGAATCCACACTTTTCCGCACAGCGCCACAACAGGGCGGCCAGTCAAGCGCGATTCGATTACGCGATCTTTGGAAACGTAGTGTGCAAAGCGGTCTGCGTCGCCGCCGTCGTCCATTTTTGCGGATTCGTCTACTTCTGGTTTTTCGAGCACACTTGTGCTTGTGCTAGACCCAGAATCTGGGAGGCTTTGCGAATCGTCTTCCATAACAGCGTTCAAATTAGCAGCGTTTGAGCGATCGCCATATTTTGAATCATTTGAAAACGTCATTGCATCCCTTTCGTACAAATCCTTTTCACACAAATCATGTTTGCATAAATCGTGTTTTGTTGCTTGCGATTTATGTTTATACAAGCATAATTCATAATCGCAACAAACACACGAATCGACTTGCATGGGCGCTTTGACTGAGCTTGAAATTGCATAACGCATTTCAAGCTCCTTCAAAGCGTGATTTGGCTCAAATGTAAAGTCCAGTGGACTTTACATGCCAAATCAGCCGAACGGCTACTAATAGCCGTGAGGAATAGCGTAGCGCGCGAGTGCACTTCGATTCGCTGAGCCACTCAAGGCAGAAGCACTGCTTCTGCGTGGCGAAGACGTTCGCACGGCTAATCCGTGCGAACGACATAATACGCCGTAAATCTAGTACAAACTCGTGCAAAATATGCTAGTTGCGGCTCGCGTCTAGCTCGTGGCAGATTCGTGGTAACCTAAATATATGACTATAGCTGTTTGCCCAGGCTCCTACGATCCCGTTACAGCCGGGCACTTAGACGTGATACAACGTTGTACGCATCTTTTTAACGAAGTGCATGTTTTAGTGGCGGTTAATGCGGCCAAAACGCCCATGTTTTCCGAGTCGGAGCGCGTGGATATTATTCGCAAGGCGCTGGAAGACTTAAAAGACGATTCGCCAATCGGCAAGTTTGCGCCACCTTTGCGCGGTGCTGCTAAATCGCCAGCGTGTAAAATAGTTGTTTCTTCTACAGATGGTCTTATTACAGATTATTGCAAAAAAGTTGGAGCAACCGTAATCGTTAAGGGATTGCGTCAAAATGGCGACTACGAGGCGGAGCTTGGAATGGCGCTGGTTAATCGCAAGTTGGCTGGCATTGAAACCATGTTTTTGCCAGCGGATCCTATTTTGGAGCATGTTTCTAGCTCTGTTGTAAAAGATGTGGCTCGTCATGGTGGCGATGTTTCGGGAATGGTGCCAAATAATGTGATTCCACTTTTGCAAAGCGTTTTTTCTAAAACAAATGTATCGTAATCATAAAATTAGCGAAATATTGTAATGGCAAGTTAAATATCACCGAAATAAGTACAATATTACTAAAATAAATACGTACTAAATAAATACGTACTAAAATACATACAATAAAATTGTTAAGAGATAAGAGAGCAGCTACTTAGCGAAGGAGCGAAAATGAGCGAAAACGAAGACGACACAATGGAAAGCCAAGTATCGGCAAATCGCAGCCAAAAGTTGCCATTAAATCCAGTGATTGCAAACAACGACGATTCGCCTAGTGCTGCTTTTGAAGCTTACGACGCTGTGCCTGCGGCAAGTAAGGTTAATGATGATGCTAGTGACGCTGCTAGCGACTCAGCGGCTGCTGGCGATTCTGCGTCTGCTGGCGATAATGTGCAAAACTTGTTCCCAATGCCAGATTTGCGCGAGCGAGAAGACGGCGGTGCAATAGCGTTTGACGACGAAGAAGAAAACGTGTTTAAGGCAGCAGATCCGCAAACCGTTAGTGAGGAAGTGCGCACAAAGTCGCGTGAAGAGTTCACTACTGTGTACGACATAATCGACACGATGGAAACGGCGTTAAATAGCGCAAAGGGAGTGCTTTTTGCTGCTGGAATGGCAAAGGTGGATCGCGAAGAGTTTGGCGATTATTTGTCTAGGCTAAAAGACATGCTGCCTGTTCAGCTGGAGCGCGCTAGTGCGTTAATGCGAGAGGCAGAGAGGCGTTTGCGAACGGCTCAAGCTCAAGCAAATTCTGTTGTAAGTTCGGCTCAAAGTCAGGCTGCGCAAATGGTTGAGGAAGCTCAGGAGCGAGCCAGATTCTTGGCAGGTCAAGAAAATGTTGTTGCGATTGCAAAGAATCAAGCGCGCGAGATTGTAAACAATGCGCAAGCAAAGGCCGAAAAGCTTACTCGCGGTGCGGATCAGTACAGCGCCACGGTTATGGAAGGCTTAAAGCAGCAATTAGATAAGCTTGAGCAAGACGTTCAAGCGGGTCAGCGTGTTTTGGAAGAGCGTAGACGCGCAGCTGCACATGTGCAAAATCAGGCTGCGAGTAAGATAGATGAAGAATTTAACAGCGAAAGCAGTGAAAGAAGCGACGACGAAAGGAATTAAAATGACATCGCATCCCTCCCAGTCTTTGTGGGCGGTTCCAGTTGCGCAAATGGCAGCGCGTGCAGGAAGTAGCATGCAATTGCATCGCGATTTTCCAGCGCCAGAAGGCATTGGAGACAGCGTTATTGGCGTTAAGCCAGGGAGTGATGTTACGGTAGACGGCAATTTTGATTCCGTAGTGGACGGGCTTATGTTCCAGGGCACGATTACGGCGCGAGTGCATGCAGAGTGCTCGCGATGCTTGATGCCGTTGCATAGGGATTGGCCTGTTGATGTGTGCGCGTTTTTTGCGCGCGTGGAAAGCGGCAAAGGCGGCAAGAGCGCAAATGGCGGCGCGCGTTCTAATAACTCTAATGATGATTTAGAAGATGCTGATATTTGGGACGAGGGCGACGATTCTGGAAATGTGTATCCGCTGGTTGGTGGCGGCGATTTTGCCGACATTGAGGCGCTGATTCGAGACATGATGGTTAGCGAGTTGCCACTTAAGCCTTTGTGCGAGCTAGATTGCAAGGGGCTTTGCTCGCAGTGTGGCGAGAATCTGAATGAGCATCCAGAGCATCATCACGACGTTACGGATATTCGTTTTGTGGCGCTTGAAGGTCTTAAGGAAAAGCTTGAAAAATCGCAAAATCGCGGTTAATCCGCGCGAACGATTACCTGTCATGTAGTGCGATTCTGAATAATGTATGGCGCTTGCTGTAATATACAGAACGCTTAAGCTCAATCGGTTGAACGAAATAGAGGAAAGATTATGGCACTGCCAAAGTACAAGACCTCGCGCGCTAATACTCATTCGCGTCGCGCCAATTGGAAGGCTTCTGCCGTGCAGACTATTACCTGCCCGAACTGCGGTTCGCCAGCGTTGTCTCACATGGCTTGCCCAACCTGCGGTAACTTCCGCGGTCGCGTGTATCGCGAAGCAATTCGCTCTGCGCACACCAAGTAGGTTGTATTTTAAGAGAACCCTGCCATCGACGGGTGGCAGGGTTTTTGTTTTTTTCCTAGTTTTTGTTGTTTCCCGAAAATGTACGTGATTTAGGTCAAATTTTGCACAAAGTCGGGAAAAGTTGACGGGTTTTGTTGTTTTGCACGCTGATTATAGCAACAAAGTCGGGAAGCATATAGCGCAAATCAATGACTTCAATGCTTGCGCTATAATGTTGAAAATATGAGTGGGAACAATACAAAAGATCACTATGACGTTCAGAATGATGTAAAAAGTGACGTCAAAAGTAATGACAAAAGTGACGTTCAAAGTGACGTCAAAAATGACGTTCAAAATAGCGCGTACAAGAACACAAATCATCCAGAAAATACTAGAACTGGCAGCATTGGCGTTGCGCGCACTCAAGATGGCCACACGCAGAATGGTGACCCCACTCAGGAGCTTTTGCGCGCGCTTGGCACTACGATTTCGCCAGATTTGCTTGTTGAAGCGCTCACTCATCGATCTTTTTCGCACGAGCATCCAGGCACTAAAAACTACGAGCGCCTAGAGTTTTTGGGAGACGCTGTTTTGGAGCTTGTCTCTACGGAAACGCTGTTTTCTGCTCACCCAGATATGACAGAAGGTCAGTTGGCTAAGCTTCGCGCTAAGGCTGTTTCGGAGTGGGCTTTGAGCGCTGTTGCGCGAGATAAGTTGCACGTTGGGCCGTATATTCTTTTGGGTCATGGCGAGATGGAGCATGGCGGCGCTCAAAAAGACTCGATTTTGTGCGATATTGTGGAGGCGCTTATTGGCGCGACTTTTGTTGAGCATGGCATTGGCGTTGCGCGCGCTGTAGTGCATCGCTTGATTGACGACACTTTGGCGGAGGTTCTTACGGAAGGCCCAGCTTTGGATTGGAAGACTTCGCTTACAGTTTTGGCGCACGAGATGGGGCTTGACGAGCCGCAATATAGGATGTCGGTTTCTGGCCCAGATTATGCGCCTGTGTTCCATGCGCGTGCGGTTTTGGCGCACGAAAGTGGCGATGAGCTGCTTGGCGAGGCGGATGGTTCTAGCAAGCGCAAGGCTCAGCTTGCTGCTGCAGATAAAGCGTGGCATGTGTTGGATAGAAGGCGTAAATCGAGCGCGAGCGAAGAAAGCGGTAATTAGGTCTTTCTGATTGCTGTTATATAGGCGATTTGAGGCGGTTCTATGGCTAGCAGTCGTAATAATAATGATTTATTATTTGACGATGGTTCAGCATCATCAACGGTTGCTGGCGACTTTTGCGACTTACGCTACCACTGTGCGCGCTACGTTGACTATTTGCGCGCAAACAAAGGCCTTGGAAGCGCCACCTTGCGCGCGTATAGCGCTGATGTTTTGCAATGCTTAGAGTGGTGCAATCGCAATGGTTTTTGCGATTTGCGCGAGGTTTCTACGAGTGTTTTGCGCCAATGGATGTATTGGCTTAACAAGAATCACGCGCGCTCGAGTTTGGCGCGCAAAGTGGTAGCTGTGCGCGGCTTTTTTGCGTGGGCTAAGCACGTTGGTTTGATTAGCGCAAATCCTGCGCAAATTCTTTCAACTCCTAAGATTGCTAATGAGCTTCCTACTGTTTTAGACGAATCGCAAGCGCAAAAGTTGCTCGATTATGCGGATAGTTATGCAGATAATTGCGCAGATAATTGCGCTGATAACTTTGCGCAGGATTCAACTGAGCATGATTCAACTGAGCAAAGCAGCACGCAAAAAAAGCCTCGCGCGCAAAAGTCGCAAGCTTCCGAGCGTAAAGAAAATACGCCACAAAAATCGCCCAAAAAATCCCCTCAAGAACATGCAATCGCCCTTAGAAACGCTGCGATTCTAGAGCTTTTATACGCAACGGGCATGCGCGTGGGGGAGCTTACAAGCATTAATGTGCAAGATATGGATTTTGAAAATCACACTGTAAAAGTTACAGGTAAAGGAAACAAGCAGCGCGTTGTGCCTTTTGGCGTTCCTGCTGCAAACGCTTGCAAAGAGTGGATTGAGCATGGTCGAAGTGAGCTGCTGGAAAAGCACGCAGAAAGCTCGCAAGCGCTGTTTTTGGGCGCGCGAGCAAAGCGCATTGATCAGCGCATTGTTAGGAGTATTGTTCATGCAGCTGCAGCTGCTGCAAACGTGCCAGATGTTGCTCCGCACGCACTTCGCCACAGTGCTGCAACGCATATGCTCAACGGTGGAGCGGACCTTCGCGAGGTTCAAGAGCTTTTGGGGCATTCGTCGCTTAACACAACGCAGCGCTACACGCACGTTTCTATTCAGGCTCTTAAGCAGCGCTACTCGCAAGCCTTCCCGCGTGCGTGATTTTTGTTCCACCCCCACGCTTCATCTGTCCACGCTTTAATCATCTAGCGGAACCTCGTGTATAGTGCCGCCTGTTTCTTCCATGTGTGCTATGGATTTTTTAAGACGACTTATATTCTCTGGATTGTAAAACGGATCTGCTGAAACTTCGAATGGTATTCTGTGCTCTCTTCCAACTTTCTTAGCAAATATTGTGAATGCTGCACTCATTGAAAGCCCTAGTTCTCGGCAAACATTTTCCATAAGTCGTTTATCGTCTGCATTTAGCTTGAAATTAATGTTCACTGTATTTGTTGTCATCTAAATTACCACCTTTCTAAATAAGATTTTAATAAAAATGCAATAAAAAATAAAGTATTTTTCTTTGTGTTTAATTAACACATGCAGGGAATGAAAAGATGTGATTTGAATCACGTAATGCCGCCGCGTGGCTAAATGTATAATCGACTTATAAGCTTGATAGGAGGGTAAAACAGTGGTTGATGATTCAAATAAGCCTGAATCAAGCGCATTGACGAATAGCGTATCGACGAATAAGAATGTAGCGAATCAAAACGAATCCAGCGCCGCAAAGGTAAGCGCCGCCGAATCCAGCGCCGCAGACGTTGAAATGAGCCAGTATGTAGCAGATCGCGCTCGCGTAAATGAGGATAAAATCCGTCAAGACGAGCAAATTGTTGCTGAATTTGGCGAATACAATTACGGATGGCACGATTCGGATGCTGCAGGCGAAGCTGCAAAGAAGGGCATTGACGAGTCGGTTGTTCGCGCAATTTCTGCCGACAAACACGAGCCAGAATGGATGCTAAATCTTCGTTTGCAAGGATACCGCGCGTTTTTGCAAAAGCCTATGCCAGATTGGGGCGTGGATTTGCGCGGCTTTGACGCAGACGATTTTAAGTACTACGTGCGCCCAGTACACGATCAAGCGAAAACTTGGGATGATTTGCCAGAAGACATTCGCAAAACTTACGATAGGCTTGGCATTCCAGAAGCGGAGAAAAAGCGCTTAGTTTCAGGCGTTGCAGCACAGTACGAGTCGGAAGTTATTTACAATTCGATTCGCGAGGACTTAGCAGCTCAAGGCGTGATTTTTGTGGATACGGATACGGCAGTTCAAAAGTATCCAGATCTTGTAAAAAAGTATTTTGCAACTGTTATTCCAGTTGACGACAACAAGTTTGCGGCTCTTAACACCGCAGCTTGGAGTGGCGGCTCGTTTGTGTACGTGCCAAAAGGCGTGCATGTGGATATTCCGCTGCAGGCTTACTTCCGCATTAACACGCCGAACATGGGTCAGTTTGAGCGCACTTTGATTATTGCAGACGAAGGATCGTACGTGCATTACGTTGAAGGTTGCACAGCTCCGATTTATTCCACGGATTCGCTCCACGCTGCAAACGTTGAAATCGTTGTAGAAAAGCATGCGCGCGTGCGCTACACAACCGTGCAAAACTGGTCAAATAACGTGTACAACTTGGTAACTCAGCGAGCTTACGTGCGCGAAGGTGGCACAATGGAGTGGGTTGATGGAAACATTGGCTCCAAGGCTACTATGAAGTATCCTGCTTGTATTCTCGCCGAGCCGTACGCAAAAGCGGAGACTATGTCTTTGAGCTTTGCGGGCCGCGGTCAGTATCAGGATACGGGTGCGAAGATGATTCATTTGGCTCCGCACACGAGTTCTACGATTGTTGCTAAGTCGATTTCGCGCGGCGGCGGTCGCTCGGCTTACCGCGGTCTTGTGAAGATTGTTAAGGGCGCTAGTGGCTCTAGCTCTTCGGTTGTGTGCGACGCTTTGCTTGTTGACGATTTTTCTAGATCCGACACTTATCCGCATGTTGACGTGCGCGAAGATAACGTTTCTATGGCTCACGAGGCCACTGTTTCCAAGGTTTCCGAGGATCAGCTTTTCTACTTGATGAGCCGAGGGCTGGAAGAAAAAGAGGCCATGGGAATGATTGTGCGCGGCTTTGTGGAGCCGATTAGTCGCCAGCTGCCGATGGAGTATGCTCTGGAGCTTAATCGTCTTGTGGAATTGCAAATGGAAGGATCCGTGGGGTGATGAGCGAAGATCTGAAAAAGAATTTAGGCAATAAAATGACGGAAAAAGAAATTAATATTCCTGTAGCAGACCCTAACGATCCTTATTCTGTTCCTGCTGCAATGCCTTCTAGTGCAGATAAATCCGTGCGCTCTTTTAACGTGCAAGACTTTGCTATTCCAACGCGCAAGCAGGAAGATTGGCGATACACGCCAGTTGAGCGAATCGATGAGTTTTTTGAAAGCTTTGAGCCGTCTAATAACGTTACGGTAGAGCTAAAAGGCGTTGATGGCGATTCGCGCGCAACGCTACAAATTCTGCCAAAAAACGAGGCTCCGCACACAGAAATGAAGCCTTCGGATCGAGTGGCTGCTGTTGCGTGGAATTCTGCAAAGTCGGCATACGTTTTGCATGTTTGTGGCGAAGTTACAAAGCCAATAATATTGCAAATCCACGGAAACAACTTGCAATCACTAGACGCTGTGAAATCACTAGACGCATTGCACTTAGTGATAGAAGCCGATTCCTGCACAAATGCGGATATTATTGTAGAACACACAGGAGTTGCAAAGCTTGCTGAAGGCGTAGAAATCATTCTTGGAGATAATGCGCACGTTTCTACAACGTTCATTCAAGAGTGGGATTCAGGCAGCAAACACGTTGGAAATCATAGGATTCACGTTGGGCAGGGTGCTTCGCTTCGTCACACAATGGTCACGCTTGGCGGAGACGTTGTGCGAATCCGCATGGATCAGGATTTTGGTGGCGAAAAGGGCGATTTAAACATGCTTGGCATGTATTTTGTGGATCCAGGCGAGCATGTTGAGCATCGTACGATGGTTGTGCACAATCACCCAGAATGCAAGTCGCGAGTAGTGTATAAGGGCGCGCTTTACGGCAAAGGAGCGCATTCTACATGGGTTGGAAACGCGCTTATTAAGCCAGAAGCTCCAGGCACGGATTCGTACGAGTTGAACAGAAACCTGGTGCTAACTCCTGGCGCGATTGCCGATTCGGAGCCAAATCTAGAAATCGAAAATGGAAATATTATTGGCGCAGGTCATGCAAGTTCTGTCGGCAGATTCGACGACGAGGAGCTGTTTTACTTGCAATCTCGCGGCGTGAGCGAAGCGGATGCGAGAAAGCTTGTTGTGCGCGGATTCTTTAACGAGCTTATTGATGAGATTGGCGTGCCGCAAATCGTAGATCATTTGATGGCTGCGATTGAGAGGCGTTTAGCTAAGACGGAAGAATCGCAAGCAGCCGCAGAATCTGTAAATGCGGAAAAATCGCCAGCAACCGAAGAATAGGAGATAAACATGTCAACTTTAGAAATCAAGGATTTGTACGCGTCTGTAGAAACAAAGGAGGGGCGCAAGCAAATCTTAAAGGGCGTAAATCTTACAGTTAATTCTGGCGAAACGCACGCGATTATGGGTCCGAATGGCTCTGGAAAGTCTACTCTCGCATACACTTTGGCAGGTCACCCAAAGTACGAAGTGGATTCGGGTCAGGTGCTTCTAGACGGCGAAGATATTTTGAAGATGACTCCAGACGAGCGCGCAAAAGCTGGGCTGTTTCTTGCGATGCAATACCCGGTAGAGGTACCTGGTGTTTCGATGACGAACTTTTTGCGCACAGCAAAAACAGAAGTGAGCGGCGAAGCTCCGACTTTGCGCGCGTGGGTTAAAGAGCTTAACGAAGCAATGAAGCGCTTAAGAATGGACCCAAAGTTTGCATCTCGTTCTGTAAACGAGGGATTTTCGGGCGGCGAGAAAAAGCGCGCGGAAGTTTTGCAACTAGAGATTTTAAAGCCAAAGTTTGCGATTTTAGACGAGACGGATTCTGGTCTAGACGTGGATGCTTTGCGAATTGTTTCGGAAGGCGTAAATCGCGCCAAAGAAAGCACTGGTTTGGGAATTATGATGGTTACGCATTACACGCGAATCCTAAAGTACATTAAGCCAGATATTGTTCACGTTTTTGCGCAAGGTCACTTTGTAAAGACGGCAGGACCGGAGCTTGCAGACGAGTTGGAAGAAGAAGGATACGACAAGTATTTGCCAGAAGGTGCCAGCGAATCTGCGATTGCGTGAGTCTGCGATTGCATGAGCGGCGTGTCTAAAGCCGCGAGTAAACTCGTCTAGGTTTGGCTAAATAAAACGGAAGAGGTTTGTAATGACTGTTCGCGGTGATATAAGAAATGTGGCAATCGTAGCGCACGTTGACCATGGTAAAACAACGCTCGTAAATGCCATGCTTCAGCAGTCGCACGTATTCTCTGAGCGAGAAGAAGTGCCAGACCGCGTAATGGACTCCAACGACCTTGAGCGCGAAAAAGGCATCACCATTCTTGCCAAGAACACTGCTGTGCAATACACTGGCCCGCTCGCAGAAAAGTACGGTCACCCAGAGGGAATTACAATCAACGTAATCGATACCCCAGGTCACGCCGACTTTGGTGGCGAAGTAGAGCGCGGCATCTCCATGGTTGATGGCGTTGTGCTGCTTGTTGACGCTTCCGAAGGCCCACTTCCACAAACTCGATTCGTTCTACGCAAGGCTCTTGAGGCAAAGTTGCCAGTGATTTTGTGCGTTAACAAAACGGATCGTCCAGACGCGCGTATTGACGAGGTTGTGAGCGAAGCTACAGATTTGCTTCTCGGTCTTGCACAAGACGTTGTTGAAGAAGGAATCGACCTAGATATTGATTCGCTTCTTGATTTGCCTGTTATTTATTGCGCTGCAAAAGCTGGCTATGCATCCTTGAATCAGCCAGAAAACGGCGGTTTGCCAGACAATGATAATTTGGAGCCGCTTTTTGACTCCATTATTTCCAACATTCCAGCACCAGAGTACGAGGAAGGCGCACCTCTTCAGGCTCACGTTGCAAACATTGATTCTTCCGACTTCCTTGGCCGCCTCGGCTTAGTGCGAATCTACAATGGCACTTTGGAAAAGGGTAAGACTTACGGGCTTTCTCGTGTAGACGGCTCTATTGAAAACTTCCGTGTTTCTGAGCTTTTGCGCACGCAAGGCTTGGAGCGAACTCCTGTTGCATCTGCAGGTCCTGGAGATATTGTTGCAGTTGCAGGCGTTAATGACATTATGATTGGCGAGACGATTGTAGATCAGAACGATCCAAAGCCTCTTCCATTGATTCACGTTGACGACCCAGCTATCTCCATGACTTTCGGCATTAACGATTCGCCGCTTGCTGGCACAGAAGGTAAGGATCACAAGCTTACAGCGCGCATGATTAAAGATAGGCTTGATCGCGAGCTTATTGGTAACGTGTCTATTAAGGTTCTTCCAACAGACCGCCCAGATGCTTGGGAAGTTCAGGGTCGTGGCGAGTTGGCGTTGGCAGTTTTGGCGGAGCAAATGCGTCGCGAAGGCTACGAGCTTACAGTTGGTCGTCCTCAAGTTGTTACTAAGACGATTGACGGCCAAATTAACGAGCCTATGGAAAACACTACGATTGATGTTCCAGAAGAATACATGGGTACTGTTACGCAGCTTATGGCGGATCGCAAGGGTCGCATGGATTCTATGAGCAATCACGGATCTGGCTGGATTCGCTTGCAATTTACTGTTCCTTCGCGTGGTCTTATTGGCTTCCGGACAGCTCTTCTTTCTGCGACTCGCGGAACGGGAATCGCAAGCTCTATTTCTGCAGGCTATGCTCCATGGGCTGGTCAGATTGTAACTCGTCAAAACGGCTCCATGGTTTGCGATCGTAAGGGTGTTGCAACGCCTTATGCTATGCAGCGTTTGCAGGCGCGTGGCGTGTTCTTTGTGGATCCGCAAAGCCCTGTGTACGAAGGTCAAATCGTTGGTATTAACAATAAGCCAGACGAGTTGGACGTTAACATTACGCTTGCTAAGCATATGACTAACATGCGTTCTTCTACAGCAGATGTGCTTGAGACTTTGACTCCACCAATTAAGATGAGCTTGGAAGAGTCGCTTGACTTTGCTAACGAAGATGAGTGTGTGGAAGTTACGCCTGAGTCGATTCGCGTGCGCAAGATCATTTTGAGCCGTGATGAATGGTATAAGTGGCGTGCTAAGCAGCGTCGTCAAAATAATGCTGCGTGATTCCTTAAAATGATGTTTAACATAAAGTCGCATTCCGTGCTATTTGCTAGCAAGTGTGCGGCTTTATGCGTTTTGGCGGCATTTTGCGCGGTTTTGGGCACTTTTGCGCATCGAATGGGCGCTATGTACAACTTTCCGTACGGTCTTGTAATCGCGCTTTTGCTTGTTACTTTGAGCGCGTGTTTTGCTCGCATGCTTTGTGGCATGTTTGGCTTTATTTTGCACGCAATTGTGTGCTGTTCGGTTGTGTGGATGATTGCGCTTGGATGGTTTAGGATTTTTGGCGCGTTTCGAGGCGTGCTTGTTGCCGTTGGTTTTGGCGCGGATAATCTTCCGTGGATTGCGCAAAATGCTGGATATTTTTGGCTTTATGGCATTATTATTGTTCACGTAGTTTTGCTTTTTATCCCTAATAAATTCTTTGTTATCTCTGATGCTAAATAAGCGGTGCTAAATAAGTGTAAGTTAGTTTATAGGTGAATTTTTATAGGTGAATTTGCTGCATGTTTGTGCAAAAATAGCATTATGCAGTAGTCTTACTTACAGTCTTAGAGTCTTAAAGTCTTACAGTCTTAGAGTAGTTTTGAGGAATAGTCATGAATAGCAATATAGTCATGAATAGTAATAAGAACAGTAATAATGCTCGTAAATTATGCTATTTAGGGCCGGAAGGTTCTTTTACTCATCAAGCTGCTTTAAAAGTTAAAGAACAATGTAAATCGTTAGGTGCTTTGCGTCTTATTCCAACTGCGTGTGAGAATATTCGTAATATCGCTAGCAAAATTGAAGATTGTCACGATTTGGGTATTATTGCGTGGGAAAACAATATTGAAGGCGTAGTAATACCTAATTTAGATCTATTAATTGATGCAAAAAATATGGTTGGCATTGCTCGCTTGGGCGTTGATATAAGTTTTGATGCTGTTGTTTGCCAGTCGGATTCAATCGATAACTGTTCGACTATTGTTGCTCACCCTCATGCGTTGGCACAATGCCGTAAGTTTGCTCAAAAGCATGGATTGAAAGAAAAAACTGCGTCTTCAAACGCTGCTGCTTGTAGGGATTTAGTTCCTGGCGAAGTTGCTTTGTGCCCTAAAATTTGTGCTGATTTATACAATAGGCGGATTGTGAGTGAAGCTGTTGAAGATTTTTCTGGCGCGCGCACTGAGTTTTTAGTGTTAGCTCCTAGAGATGAGGCTTTCAATTTTGTTAGTATGCATCGCGAATGCTATTCATCTTTTTCTTCGATTATTGCTTTTATTCCGCGTTGTACAGGTGCTGGAGTGCTAGCAAATTTGCTTGACGTTGTGCGCGATCATGGTCTTAATATGACTTCTTTTATGTCTAGGCCGATTAAAGGTCAAGATGGTTTATATAGTTTTATTGCCACTGTTGATGCTGCTCCTTGGGATTCTACGTGCAAAGCTATGATTCAAGAAGTTGTTGAACATGGTGATTGGGTGCGAGTTTTAGCAGTGTATCCTTCTGATAATAGAGATAATCCGGTTATGAATGATTGGATGCTGCCTAATGGCGGAGTGTGTATTGATGCTCCAGGCGATGCTCTAGTTGATGCTTTGAGCGCTTTGAACACAATGCGTGCAGAAAGAGAATTATTATGGTAGAAGATGTTGGATTTTCTAAAAAATTTTCTGTTGGTATTGTTGGACTTGGACTTATTGGCGGATCAATCGCAAAGCGTTTGGCTGCGACTGGCTCCTGCAAAGTGTACGCGTATAATCGCCATCAAACAATGTATAAAGAGGCGAGGGTGCTTGGAATCACTTGCGTTGAAAGCGTTGCGGAGCTTGCGCGCATGCAGCCAAATGTTTTGATTTTATGCAATTCGCTTGCCTCTATGCCAGAAGTTCTTGGCGAGATTTCGCGCGGAATCAACAAACAGCACACAACTTTGACGGATGTTGGTAGCGTTAAGGGGCTTGTGCGCGAGCAGGTTAAGGCAGCGGGGCTTGGTGATTGCTATATTGGCGCGCATCCTATGGCTGGCAGCGAGTTTACGGGTTGGCAGGCGTCTAGCGTGCAGCTGCTGAACGGCGCGCTTTGGGCAGTTAGCGTTGATGAGAATAGTGATTTTTGGCGGTTTTTGGCGGTTTTGCGCGTTATTGTGTCGTTGTGTGGCAATCGCGCGCTTGTGTTGAACGATTCTATACACGACGCTTCGGCGGCGCTGATTTCGCACATGCCGCACGTTGTTTCTACAGCGCTGGCGAACGTTTTGTGCGGAAGCGAAAATCGCAATGTTGCGTTGCAAATGTCGGCTGGTTCTTGGCGAGATATGACGCGAGTGGCGCTTACGGATCCAGATCGCACGCGTGCAATGGTTGCGGAAAATCGGCGAAATGTTGCGGATTTGCTTGGGAGTGTGATTGAGGAGTTGAGTTTTGCGAAGAAGATGCTTGAGAGGAGCGATGGCGATTCGGCGGTTGCTAGCGATGAGCGCGCGTTTTTTGCTAAGGCTGATTCTTGGCGCGAATACAAGTATAAGGAGCGCGCGGTTGCTTGCGATAAGTCGGCTGGCGATTTGCGCGAGCTTCGATTTGCGCTTGATTGTGCAGGTGATTGGCAAAGTCAGCTGATTCAAAGCGCGCAAAGCGGCGAGCAGATTGTTGGCGTGGCGTTTAGCGATTCTGCGGTTGCTTGCGCATTACGCAACTCGAAGTGGTAGATTCGAGCGGCATATAATTGACATATGACCGAATCGCAGCAATCGCCATTTTCCCCAAAAATCCAGCAGTTTCTAAACCACATAAGCGTGGAGCGCGGGCTTTCGCCAAAAACCGTTGAAGCTTACGAGTCGGATCTTACAAAATACACGAACTGGCTGCGCGAAGCCCGAAAAATAAACGATGTTAATGAAATCACGCAACTAGATATTGAAGAATACGTGCGCGCAATGTCATCACAAGCAATGTCATCGCAAAACTTAGGACCTCGCACGATTGCGCGGCGAATCGCAAGCATCCACGAGTGGAACAAATTCATGCTTTCCAACGCGCAAATCGCAAGCGACCCTTCTGCAGAAGTCAAAGCGCCAAAGCAAGCGGAGCATCTTCCAGACGTGCTCAGCATTAGCGAAGTGGAGCACGTAATCGATGCTGCTGGCGGCTTTGGCAGCACGGATGCTGTCTCGCTGCGAGACCGTGCGCTTGTGGAATTTTTGTATGCTACGGGTGCGCGCGTAAGTGAGGCGGTTAGCTTAAAATTCGAGGACATTGATTTAGATGAATCGGTTGTGCGTCTTACTGGCAAAGGACAAAAGCAGAGGCTTGTGCCGATTGGAAAGTGCGCGGTACGCGCGTTGCGCGATTATTTAGCTAACGCAAGACCTATTCTTGCAAGTCGCGCGCAAAAGTCGCCAGCAACCGCAAAGTCGCGACTCAAGTCACCCTTAAGCTCATCGTCAAAATCTGCTAATACTCACGTGATTTTCCTCAACAAACGTGGCAAATCGCTATCTCGTCAATCCGCGTGGGAGGCGATTTCGCGTGCTGGCAAAATGGCTAAAATCGGCAAAGAATTGCATCCGCACACGCTTCGACATTCATTTGCAACGCATTTGATTTCGGGGGGCGCCGATGTTCGCACTGTGCAGGAGCTGCTTGGTCATGCGTCCGTTACAACAACGCAAATTTATACGCATATAAGCCCAGATGCGCTTATGGAGGCGTATGTTATGAGTCATCCGCGCGCGAGATAGATACACAACGACGCATCGATTCACTGAACATACCTTTTGATAGACTGAAGTTTATGCCTACTGATTTACTTGGACGCGAATATGAGACTTTCCGCGCGCCCGATGCGCTTACAACGCACGGTCCTGCGCGCATTATTGCTATGTGTAACCAGAAGGGTGGCGTTGGTAAAACCACCAGCTCCATCAATATCGCTGGTGCGTTGAGTCAATACGGTAGGCGAGTTTTAATTGTTGACTTCGATCCGCAAGGCGCTGCAACGGTGGGGCTTGGGATTAATGCGAACGCGCTTGATAACACGGTTTATACGGCGCTTTTTGATTCTTCTGTAGACGTGCACGATGTGATTCGTCACACTGCCACCGAAAACATTGACGTTATGCCTGCAAACATTGATCTTTCTGCTGCAGAGGTGCAGCTTGTTACCGAGGTTGGTCGCGAGCAGATTTTGGCTGGCGTGTTGCGCAAAGTTCGTAACGAATACGACGTTATTATTATTGACTGCCAGCCTTCGCTTGGCTTGCTCACTGTAAACGCGCTTACGGCGGCGGATGGTGTGATTATTCCTGTTGCTGCGGAGTTCTTTGCGCTTAGAGGCGTGGCGCTGCTTATGCAGTCGATTGAAAAAGTGCAGCACAGAATTAACCCAGATTTGCAAGTGTTTGGCGTGCTCGTTACTATGTTTACGCGCACTTTGCATAGCGAAGAGGTTTTGCAAAGGATTTACGAGGCTTTCCAGGGGCGCGTGCTGCATTCTGTTATTTCGCGTTCGATTAAGCTGCCAGATTCCACTGTTGCGGCGGTTCCGATTACGATTTTTGCTCCTGAGCATAAGACTGCTAAGGAGTATCGCGAGGTTGCGCGCGAGCTGATTTCTAACGGCGTTGTTGAATAGCGCTTTGCGTGACGATCTGCCTTCGCATTGCGCTGTAGTGCGCGAACGATATTTCCGCTTT
Source organism: Gardnerella sp. c12Ub_1 (assembly GCF_055804375.1). Taxonomy (NCBI): domain Bacteria; kingdom Bacillati; phylum Actinomycetota; class Actinomycetes; order Bifidobacteriales; family Bifidobacteriaceae; genus Gardnerella; species Gardnerella sp. c12Ub_1. The sequence goes on from NZ_JANUZC010000001.1 coordinate 1,520,398, forward strand.
TTGTTGTTGATTTTGTGGTTTTGAGCTACAAAGTCGGGAAAACTTTCCGCTTTTTGTTGCTCGACACGCCAATTAGAGCAACATTCTCTCGCGCGACGACCTGCCTTTTTGCTTAAAGCGTAGCACGCGGTACGACACGCTGAAATTCAGTAAAATCGCACTACATAGCTTGCGTAGATTAGCTGCGATGTTTGCGCTCGGGCACGGGCTTTAATCGCACGATTGTGCGCGCGTCAATGAACATTTCTTGCTCGGGTCGGCTTCCGTTTGCTGCCGCGTCTCGCATAAGATGCAATGTTGCTCCGTCCCAGCTGATTACGTGACCAATCGCGTCGTGGTATTCGATTTTTTGCGATTTGGCGTCGGTTGTTTCTTCGCTGGCGTCGGTTGCTTGCGATCTGCCAGTGGCTGTTTGCAATCTTTCGTCGCCGCCTAATTGCGCGACTTTGTATGTTCGCACAACAATTCGTGCGCCAACTGGTATAAACTCTGGCAGAATCTGCCGCCTAATTAAGCTAATCGTAGTGCTGCCTTCCGTGTTATTTGTGTATTCGCGTTATTTGCCGTGTGTTTTGCTTTGACTTTGTTAATTGTATCGCAGTGCTATCAAACTCGTAACGTTTTGCAATACTCTGCAGTGCTCGAACGAATGATCTGCTTTCCCGAGTTTGCGCGACGACCTGCCTGAGCGCTTTTATGTAGTGCGTTTGTATCAAAAACGCTGAAATTCAGTACAATCGCACTACATAGCTGGCGATTTGTGGTCAGTGCGCATCCGAACCACAAGATGTTGTGGTTTTACGACACGCAGGTCACGCAAAACACTTCACCTACTACATAAAACTATTCTGTTATTAGCAATCAATCAATAGATTTTTTTGTAAAAGAGAACGATTGTAAAAACTTTTCCTTAAAGTTCTGTTAAAGTCTATTTTTTCTTGCAATTCGTTATGGGGGGGGGTATATTTGATAAATGCTTTTGCTTGAGTACTTTAGTAAAGCTGCGCGTTCTGCTGCTTTATTGTTGTGCTCACATGTGGAATTGCATTAGGCGTTGTTTGTAAATGCTGCAATTGCTAAATGCTAGTTCATGTATTTGAATGCTCTTAGTACTTCTGTACTTGATACGTGTAGTATTCTGCCCAATTTTGGGATTCGTGTAAAAGCAGGGTGTTGCTTATGCAATAGCCGAAATTGCCAAAATGGCTAGGATGTACAAACTAGCCAAAAATGACAATCGAAGGTGAGTCGATTATGTTACCTGCAAAGTTTGCTCGTTTCGCATCTCGCGTGTGCCGCATTGCGCAGAAGGTTTTTTCTGTGAGCGATACTGACAATGCGAATAGTGTGGCAGATGCGTCTGCTGGTTCTGACTCTACCTATTCAACGCGCCCAGATTCCGACTACCACAGTGCGCCAATTTATTCGTACTCAAATATTCAAGTAAATTCTTCATCATCTTCTTTATCTTCATCATCTTCTTTATCTTCATCATCTGAGAATGATTCATTAGGCTCATACGTAGGTAAAACAGCAAGAAAATCGCATATCTTGCAAAACTCGATTCTCGCAATAATTGTCACCTTTGCCACCATAGTAACCATGCTCATCGTGCCGCCGCTAAAAGAAGCTAATGCAGCTAATGTTAGTTGGGATTACATTGGTAATGGATTTATTTCTCCTAACTCTGTTGCGAGTTATGATGTATATAGGGATTTCGATGTTCAGCCGCCAGATATAAATACGGTAACCGTTAATGGAAAGAAAAAAACGACCATCACTTGGAATGTTCTTTTTAACGCAAATGGATGCAGAATTAAAAAAATAGAAAATCCAAATGTAGTGTGTAATGCTGACAATTTTGGACATGCGTATGGTGGTAGACCTGATTTTTACTTTATTCTTCCAAAAAACATCAAAGATAATAGCATAAGAATTACAAGGTATCGTACAGGATTTGTTATCGGTGGTGCTGGGGGCAACAAGTTTAAGTGGGAAGTACGAGGCAAAGATCAAACACCAGGCGAGTTTAATGGTGGTAGTAATGCTACGCGCTTACCGGGTGATTCTGATTATGAGAATTTCTGGAAAGCATCTGTTGAAAAATGTGGTTTAGGTACAGATGCAACATGTGAAGTCGATACATGGCGTAGAGCTGGTGATTTTGGTAGATTATTGAAATCTTGGGAACAAGATAACGATGCAGATTCTATTCGCTGGATTGTTACTGCAGAAGTTGAAGAAGGCGTTGATCCTTATAAGTTACCTTTTATGGCAGGTTGGATTTCCTACAGAGGAGATAAGCACAAGTTTACAGTTTTTGGTCCATATGATCACGATGGTGACGGCATACCAGACTTGGAAGAGTTTAAGTATGGTTTAAATCCTAAAAATAATGATGATATCCAATTCCCAAAGAAGTCTAAAAATGACGCTGTTTACGGTGAAGTTACTTCCGTAAAGCCTTATATCAACACTGGTGAGTGGGTTGGCGATTCATATTACGGCGACTTCAAATATTACAAGGACATGCCAAGTCATAGCGTCAGAAATACGTCTGAGATGATTCCAACTGATGCTGGAATAGAATTTACGTTTAAAAAGAATGAAATTGGGAATAGGGAGATTCTTCCGCCCGGTGTTACAAGAACTAATAGTCCTAATAATATAAAACCTGGCGAGGCGTATATTAATCCAAAAACAGGCGAGGTTAAGTATAGTCCTAAGACTTCTGATAGAGGTAAAACTATACATTTTGAAGTTCAAATAAACTATCCTGATCCTAGACCTAACAATTGTAAAATGAACAATTCAATTGTTAAAGTAAAGGGTGTTGACATTCATGTAGTTTCGCAAGCCTCACTGTATAATCCGTACTACGACACTACTACAGTAAAAGCTGGTGAAGGTAAAGATTCTAATTCTCCTAGGGATAGGGGAGGCAAAGCATTCCCATCTGGCACTAGTTTCAGAGCAGAAACTTATAATGATTATCAGAATCCACCAACATGGGCAAAGATTAAGAATGAGTCAACTGGTGTTGTTGCCTTCCACCCAAATAAGTGGGTTCCTGCTTCTAAACCTAATCAGCCTGAAAATAGACCTGTAGTTGTGTATTATCCTGATGGCTCAACTTCAAAGGATCGTGATTCTGGTAATAATGGTAATCCAGTTAATGCCCCTGTAATAGTCACTAGAGATGCTTCTGAATCAGGTGACTTGCAGCTCCATATTCATAAGAACCAAAATGGTCAAGAGATTGATTACACCAATGGATTCGTATTCCGCAAGAATCGTGATGTTACTCCACAGCCATGGATAGATTCTTGGTCTGTACGTGAGCCTGGAGATATTAGTATTCGTTCTGTGTGCGCTGATACTACGAATCCTATGAGTTTGAAGTATCATCTTAACGGTATTAATGGCATAAAAATAGAAGGTGATACACCTTGGCAGCATGCAACTGATGAAGAACAGGAAAAGTGTCGAAATGGTCAGGGTTGTGCAGCAAACAAATTATTTGATAGCACAGGCAATACCATGGAGCGTACGCGTGGCCATATTAAAGGAAAACCAACAAAGATTGGCAATTATCAGTGTACTGTGTATGCTTTGAAACCTAATGCTTTGAAGAAATTTGAAGAGGCAAAGAAAAAAGATTCCAAGATTGAAAGCTCAGACGGTTCTGCTACTAATATCATTAATACAAATACTTTCAATGGTCTAAGAGAAGGTGTTGATTATACATCTAGAACTGTGCCAATTAAGGTTCACTCTGACGCGCATTATTATAACCCGCAGTACACGAAGGTAAGTGTACAAGCTGGTAATACAGAAGGTGTAATGAATGCTGCTCCAGTAAGCCAAACTGGTGCCAATGGTGTTGCAGCTGATGATCAAAGCCAAAAGGATTTAGTGCAAGACGGAACATATTTGCCAAAAGGCACATGGTTTGAGCTTAAAAAGTATTCTAAGCATAAAGATTCTAGAGAAAAGCCTGTTTGGTCGAATTTTGAAGCAGATCAGAGCAATAAGAAAAATGGTAGTAATGAGGCAAAAGATAAAACTACTGATAAAAGGTATGGAAAGATTACGTTTAAACCAGAAAAGACTACAGAAGCAAGAGATTATTTAGTTCCTGTAATTGTGCATTATCCAGACGGCTCCACGTCGGAAGATTCTGATTCTGGTAATCTCGGAAAGCCGATTTACGCTCCTGTCTCTGTAACTCTTACAGAAGTTGCAGATGATGATTTGAAGTTGAAAGTTTATGATAGTAAAACTCATGGCGGACGACTTATTAAAGATAATGATAGGAATGGTGTGCGCTTCCGTAAGGGTGAAACGTTAGGCGATGGCAGTAATGATACTAAACCAATGTTCTTTGATTCTTGGTCAAGCAAGAAACAAGGAACTATTTACCAGAGAATGCTCTGCTATAAAAAGAATAGGCAAACTGGTAAGCCTGAAAGTTATGAACTTGATGGAATAAACGGTTTGAAGCTTGCAGGTAGAAAAAATGTCTACGATGGTGATTTGGTTAATGCTGTAGGTGGTAAAACTTCTCAATGGAAGATAGCTACAGAGCAGCAAAAAAAGGATTGTAAAGATAAAAAACAGTGTGATACGAAACATTACTTATATGGTAATGAGAATGATACTACTGCTCGCACTTGGGGATGGCTGCACGGCAAAGTGAAAGATAATGGCGACTTTGTGTGCACTGTGTACGCTATTAAAGAACTTAAATACAATGGAAAAAATGGTGAATTACAAAAAAAGTTTGATACGGCTGTAAATGAATTTGTAAAGAAACCTGGTGACCGTAAGTTTGAAGATGTTGTTAAAGGAGTATTAACAGATAAGCAAGATAAAACAAATCCTCAGAATAGCACTCAAAGACACGTTGATTGGGACTCTGTAACATTCCCAATTCACGTACACTCGGACGCTCACTACTACAACCCTAAGTATGAGACCATTACTATGGAGGCTGGTACTAAGAAAACATCAGAACGTCCAAAGAGTGCTCGTGATGCTAACAAAGCAACACTTAACCAGAGTGAGGTTCAGGAAGGAGAACTTCCTGAAGGTACTTGGTTTGAGTTTAAGATGTATAAAGGATATGCTCATAAACCTCCATTGAGTTATTCGTTCTTTGAAGATGGGCAAAATAATACTGATAATAATAATTCAGCTAAAAGCAAAGATGGATTATATGGTAAAGTAACATTCCGTCCGCACAAGTGGTTCCCTGCTACAAGTGAGAATAATCCAGATCAAACTCCTGTTGTTGTGCATTATCCAGATGGTTCTACATCAGAAGATTCTGATTCTGGTAACAACGGTAAGCCAGTCTTTGCTTCAGTTAACGTACTTCGTTCTCATGATGAAGATGCTAATAATCTACACCTGAATGTAAGTGATCGTGAAGGTGGCGGTAATTGGAATGATCCTACGATTAACCTTAGTAAGAACGAGGAACTTACAGTTAATAATAGTAAGGGTCGTTGGCTTGATTCATGGTCACAGTATAAGCCTGGTAAAATTAACCTGCGCACTATTTGCTATAGGAATAATCCAGATGGCACTAAGTCTCATTATCAATCTGGTGGCATTGCTGGAATTACCATGCAAAATGTAGAAAAGTGGGATCATACTGAAGATCCTGAAAAGCAGAAGAAATGCGAAGAAAATAGCAATGAATGTGAAGTTAAGCATTTATACGACGACTATATTTCTAACGGTAATTCGCAAAAAACTACCGAGCGTACTCGCGGATGGATTAAGGGTACTGCAAAGGAAACTGGCGACTACGAGTGTGTAGTGTACGCGATTAAAGAGAAGCAGTTCAGTAAAGATACTAATAATTTGCTTACTAACTTTGATAATGCAGTAAAAAAACTTAACAAAGATGCAAGTAAAAATAATACTGATCCTTTAAGAGATTTCCAGTGGAATATTAGTGGCAGTGGCAATAACATTGTTAAGGCTAAAAAAGGTGTCGATTATGACTCTCGCACAATACCAATCCACATTCACACTCAAGCTCACAACTACAATCCTGTGTATGATAAAGTAAATGTTCGAGCTGGTGATGAAGTACAATCTGGTTTGCCAAAGAATAAGAAGCCAACTGGGAAGCATGTAAATACTAAGTCGCTTGCGTATGGAGCTATATCAGACAGTGTATCGTTCCCTGACGGTACGTGGTTTGAGTTGAAGAAGGATGACGGTAGTGCTGCATCTTCATCTGAAGACGCATATGATTGGTCATTCTGGAAGAATGGTCAGAAGGATAGTAATGCTCCTAGAGATAATAACAATCCGCTTAATCACAATGGTAATGATACTGGAATAGGTGCAGGCTCTAGGTATGGTAATGTTACATTCCATCCAGACGTAACTGTTACTCCAAAAGACCACTATAAGACACATGTTGTTGTGCATTATCCAGATGGTTCTACATCAGAAGATCCAGATGCTGGCAATAACCAGTTTAAGCATGATGATAATGCAACTAATACTATGAACCCTGTGTATGCTCCAGTTAAAGTAACTGATTTGGGCTATAGCGGTAACGATTTGCGAATGAGTCTAACTAAATCTAAAGATACTAACAGTGTGCTTAATGGTAGTAATGATCTTACTGTTATGAAAGGCATTGGTCTTATTAGAAATCCGTTTGTACAAGCTTGGAGCGTAAAAAATAAGACCAAGATTCATCTACGTATGATGTGTTCAAAAGACAACACGAATAAGTGGAGTCGCGGACTTGAGGATACATTGAACATGCATTTGGGTCATGATTATGGCGAAAACACTCCTGAATGGACTTTTGCGACCGAATCTCAGCAGAAAGATTGTAGAGAAAATGGAAATTGTTCTGCTGACCATGTTTTGTATGGAATGCTGAATGCGAATAATACTCAGGCAGGAAGTGTGGAAAGTTCAACCGCTCGCAGGGAAGAAGAAATCGAAGGTGCTCCAAAAGAGACTGGAACGTATGTTTGCTCTGTTTTTGCACTGAAAGATAATGCGCTTACTGCTTTTAATCAAGCTGTTAAAGATGGTATTCCTCAGAATGATGGTAGTTATTCATCAACCGATATGTGGAATGTAAAACTTGCTGGCGTAGCGCAATCTAGAGACTGGGATCGCATATCCTTCAAAGTACACGTGGTCGAACAATTTAAGCTGCCAAAGACAGGTGGGGAAGATTGCGTGAACTGGAACATGGTGATGAGCGTTGTGTGCGTGCTTGGCACGGGCGCTATGGCGGCTGGATTCTTCCTTGACCAGACCAAGTGGGGGCGCGCGATGCTGGAGGCGTTGCTGCGTAAGGCGTTGTTGCGCGAGACACTGATGCGCAATGTGAAAATTAAAGCTTTTATCCGCAAAACTGCCAAAAAGCTTCGCGCTTTAAGGCGACGTAGCGAAAGGTGGCGATGCTGATGAAAATTTTCTGCAGCTTAAAAACTGCAGTGTCAACGTTCCATATGTCGGCAATGGCGTTACGTAGTTGCGTTACATAGTAACGACAATTATGCCGAAGCATGGTTCGGATTTAATCTTGCTGCGCGCGGCGCAAATCGTAGCCGCCGACAGAGTTCATGCGGCTTTGCGATGACTCCGCCGACCGTGCGCAACACAAAACATAACACATATCTCTCAAAGTGTTCGCAAGAACAAAACAAACAAGGAGAAAATATGAATAAGATAACAAAGCAGTGCGTGGCCGCGGTGGCCTCGCTCGCGATGGCTGGCACGCTGTGCGTTGCTGGCGCCGTGGTTGCTGGCAGCTCCGCTTGGGCTGCTCAGACTACTACTGAAAAGGCTCCATGGGATACAACTCTTGATGCCAACAAGAAGGGTTCCATTACCATTCATAAGAAGGATAGAGTTGATTCTCAATCCGCACAAGGTCTTAATGGTGCTGAGTTCACTGTTAAGAAAGTTTCTAAGTTTGGCACTGAATCAGTAAATCTTAAAGATCAAGATAACTGGGTAAAACTTGCTGCTAAAGTTAAGGATCTTAATGAGTGGGTTGCTACTCATGGTAATAACTCTGCTGCTGGCGCATCTGCTGCAGGAGCCTTCAACGTTGAATTTGATAAGTCATTTGGCACAAATGGTGAAAGTAAAAAGAATACTGCAGAAGTTTCTGGTGAAAAAGGTGTGGCAAAGTTTGATAGTCTAGAAATCGGACTTTACTACGTTTATGAGTCAAAGGTCCCAGATGGGTATTCTGCTGAATTTGTTCCTTTCTTTGTAACAGTTCCTCAGATTACACGAGAAAGTAATAACGTTAATAATACTTATACTTATGATGTTAATGTTTCTCCAAAGAACAGAAATGCTAAGGAAGATATTATTAAGGATGCGCTGACTAGTAAAATTGTCGGTGCAGGAGACACTCTACCTTATGTCATCACAACTAAGGTTACACTGCCGTCGGATGCTAGCAAGGACTCAAGTGGTGAATTTGAAACTAAAAATCTTACAAATTTCCAGATTTATGATGATGCATTAATATCAGCATATGATGACCTTGAAGTCAGTAAAATTTCTGCTGTCGTAAAAGTTGGTGAGTGGGATTCTACTGCTAACGATAGTAAAGGCGGATTAAAAACTGGTTCATCTGAAATTACTAAAACAACAGAATATTCTCTGAGTGTGAGCGATTCTGAAGTTGATAATAATAGTGGTGCAACTCGTAAGCGTATTCTCTTTAAGTTTGACAAAGACGCTGGATTGAAAAAAATTATAGGCAAGTTTAATAAAGATTCATCCAAAGATGTTCGAGTTCAAATCACTTTGAATCTTAAACTGAAAAAAGATTTGAAGACAGTTGGATCCAAAAATAAGCTAGCCAACAAGTATGGTTTTATTCCTGGTCATAAGCCAGGTGGACCAGATACTCATATTACTGGTAAAACAACAGAGACAGAGTTTCGTAAGTTCCATATTTTGAAGTATGACGGTACAACTGGTCAAAAACAAGGTGATGCAAAGAAGGGTCTTCCTAAGGCAGAATTTAAGGCATTCACAAATAAAGGTGATGCTGATAAGTGTGCTAAGGATCCAAGTGGTAACGATAATTGTAAGAATGCTATGCCTGGCTTTGCTGATGTTGCACAGACCAACACTGAAGCAACAATTACCACCACTGATGCTGGTGGAAAGACCAAAGATTATGTTGCTAAGGTAACCGATGTTAATAGCAAGATCTATGTTGTTGAGATCAAGGCTCCAGAAGGATTTGCTCGTTCTGAAAAGTCTTACGAAGTAAATCTCACTTCTGCAGCAAATGAAGAAGCACAAGAAATTGAAATTCCTAACGTTCCAGATAACAAGGGCAACAATTGGTTCAAGCTTCCAAAGACTGGTGCTGCTGGCGTGATTATCTTCGCTCTCGTGGGTCTTGGTCTTGTGGGCTCTGGTATGTTCGTATTCCTTAAGAATCGCAAGAAGGAAGAAGAGCAGGCTGCGTGATTGTGTGTGATTAGCCAACGCTGTATTAGGTGGCGTTTGGTTTAATCATGCAAAAGATTTAGGCACTTTGTACCAGAAGACACGCTGCAGCGCTTAAAACAAAATGCGTTGAGCATTTTGTTTCTACGCTGGCGTGTTCTGGTACAAAGTGCTCTAATCTTTCCCGAGTTTGTACGTGATTTGGGTCAAATGTGGTACAAAGTGCGGAGTTATTTAATTCAATAGCTTGAGCTTGGAGGAGTTATGAAGCTAGCCGATATTAGCAATTGGTGCCACTCGTTAAGCGAGCGCGCGGTTGCTAGATTGTTCAAGAATAAGGCGAAGCGTACCTCCAGTGTGATTGGCACGAGCAGTGTGGCTGGTGCGAGTGATTTGCTAGCGGAAGAATCGCAAGCAACCGAAGGGCAGACTCCACGATCCAACTCAAGCAAAAATATAAACCAAAATACACTTAAAACTAAAAAAACAATTAAAAAAATAACTAAAAAGAAAAGCGCACTGATGCGCATTCTAGAGCCGATTGCGCTGGTTCTTGCAGGTATTTTGTGCTTTAGTTACCCTGTGTGCTCAACGCTGTGGAACAACCACGTTTCTAAGGAGATATCGACAGCGTACGATAAATATAATCACGATCAGGCTGGCGATGTGCGACGCGCACACATTCGCGCTGCGAAACGTTATAACGCAACGCGCAAAGACATGCTCACGCGCGACCCGTACGGAGGCGACGGTCAGGAAGATATAACTAACACGCCTGGATACAAGCGTTATCTTAAAACGCTTGAGGAGCCGATGGGTATTATCGGCATTGTAAAGATTCCGAAGATTGGCGTAAAGCTGCCGATTTACCACGGTACAAAAGAAGATACGCTTGCGCGAGGCGCGGGGCACTTGTATGGCACGGATTTGCCAGTGGGCGGCAAGGGGCGGCATACTGTGATTACCGCGCACACTGGTTTGCCGAACGCAACCATGTTTGATTCGCTAACAGACCTTAAAAAGGGTGACTACTTTTATCTTGATGTGCAAGGGGAGACCTTGCGTTACAAGGTGTTTCGTATAAACGTGGTGGATCCGCACGATATAAGTTTGCTGCAGCGCGAGAAGGGGCGCGATTTAGCTACGCTGCTTACTTGTACGCCGTATGGTGTGAACTCGCATAGGTTGCTGGTTACGGGGTATCGTGTGCTGCCGGACCCTGTTGCGCCGCCAGAAGACCATGTGCAGTGGCCGCTTTGGATGACGCTGTTTGTTATAGCGATGATATTCTCGGCGGCGATTCTTTCCATGATGATTACGGCGGCGGCTGGTAAGAGGCGGCGCAAGTGGGATATTCGCGGCAAGCACATACTATGGGTTGGGCGTGGCGAGATTAAGTTGCGCGCAAAGTGATGCGCGGCGCGTAGACCGCGCGCGAGCGATACTTCCGCTTTTTGTACGTGTTTTGGGTCAAATTTGGTACAAAGTGCGTCAACTATTTCGCTTTTTGTACGTGATTTGGGTCAAATGTGGTACAAAGTGCGTCGCTTTTCCTGATTTTTCAACGTTTTATAGCCTTTAACCACATTGATAAAAAATTCTTTACATACAAAAACAACGTTATTTATTATCAACATATGTCAAAGAAAATAAATATTAACGGCATACCCGATAAATTATTTAAAAAACTTATTGAGTCAGAGAATTCTAAGTCATGTCTTATGGCTTCTCAAAGCAATTCTCGAACAGACTTGCGACGCTGCTTAGAATCAGGAAAATTAGTCGAGCCATATTACGGCTTCTACGCTATTCGTGATCACTGGGATCAATTGCTGTACAAAGATAAAGTTAAGCGTATTGCAGTCACTCTTACAAACAAGATAAAGATAAAAAAGTGGAATTTTACTGGCGAAACTGCTGCCGTGCTCCTGGGGTTGGAGGTGGTTCACTTGCCTTACATACATCATTCTCTTACAGAAATATACGTGTCGTCTAGTTATGCGGAAAAATTTGCTTCGAACAAGAAAAAATCTGATTTAGAGCGGAAAAAATCGGTGCGAAGTGCATTTAGACACAAATATAGCCGACTAAAACTTCCAAACATAATAGAAGATGAATCTGGTATAAGGCTTGATGATTTTACTAAAAATAGACATAAAAATGTGAGCAACGGCACAATTATTGGCAAGGGCACAAGCGCTAATAGCGGCACAGTAAAAAATACGAATCTTTTGACGGCGTCGTCATTTGGACATATTGCAACTGATGAAGAGCTTGCGATTAGTCATGTTGCCAGCATTTACAACGTTCTCTACGTGTGCGCTTGGAAGGGGTCGTTCGCCGAGTCGCTAGCAACTTTCGATTCTGCTGCTCGAAAAGGTGAAGATCTTAACAAAATTTTGCGTGTTTGTCGTAAATTTTACGGCTCCATGGATTGTTGTAGT
>NZ_JANUZC010000002.1:0-3468 GCF_055804375.1 Gardnerella sp. c12Ub_1
ACCCTAAGAGCGAAAACGGCGGAGAATCGCTTGCGCGGGCGATAATGCTTGAGCTTGGTTTTGTGGAGCCAGAGTTGCAGCACGAGTTTCCAAACCCGAATTATCCACAGAGCCCATATCGCGCAGATTTTATGTGGAAAGTTAACGGAAAAATTATTGTTGGAGAGTTTGATGGCACTGATAAATATTTGATTGAAGATAGAACTTTGCTTGATAGCCGCTCGGCTGCTTACGACTTGCGCACTGAGGATTCTGATGGAAGTGTTGAAAATATCAACAACTTAAGCACAAATACCTTATATAGATATAATCGTGATGCAGTTAGGAAGGAACGCAATAGAGAACGGTGGCTTATGGATTGCGGAGTTGTTAGGGTTGTGCGATTTGATTATTGCGATATCTTGAATCCGATTGAGTTTAAGAAGAAGCTGCTTTCTGCGGGAGTTCCTGTGGCCGTTGCGTGATTTACAACATTCTCGATTAATCTTTTCCGCGTTTTGTACGTGATTTAGGTCAAATGTGGTACAAAGTGCGGAGTTGTGTTCCGCTTTTTGTACGTGTTTTAGGCGGATTTTGGTACAAAGTGCGTCAATCTTTTCCGCATTTTGTACGTGATTTAGGTCAAATGTGGTACAAAGTGCGGAAAGTCGTTCGCGCGCTACGCTTTAAGCGCGAAGGAAGGTCGTCGCGCAATCGCACTATATGTTGTCGCTTGTGCATATTCCCAGGCGATTATCAGACTTATAGCAAAATTGCGAGTAAAATAAAAAGACGTGATACTTGATCGTCATAATCGTTTAAATTTGGCCGAACTTTACGCCAGCTTGCAAGGGGCTGGCGATGGTGGGGCGTCAGACGCCGCCGCGGAAAAGTCGCAAGCAACCGCCGACGAAAAGTCCGCGCAAAAATCACCTATAAAAAGCGAAACGCCGCATCTTCCGCCCGAGCAAATGGACGAATTCGTAAACATGATGCAAGTGTACGAAGGCGCGATGTACGAAATCAGCACGAAGCTGGAGATTTTGGACGGCGAGTTTCAGGTGCGATTTTCGCACAACCCAGTGCATCACATGGAGCGGCGACTAAAATCCGTGCACTCGATTTTTGAGAAGCTGCGCCGCAGAAACTTAAGCATATCAACGCGTTCGATTCGCGACAACCTGTTCGATGTGGCTGGAATCCGCGTGATTTGCAACTATCGCGACGACGTGTACGCGGTTGCGCAATACCTTTCCAAGCAAACTGATATTCAGGTGCTGCAGGTTAAGGACTACATTAAAAACCCAAAGCCGAATGGGTACCGCAGTTTGCATGTGATTTACGCTGTGCCAGTGTTTTTGTCGTCGGGCGCGCATTACACGCCTGTTGAGGTGCAATTCCGCACAATTGCAATGGATTATTGGGCGAGTTTGGAGCACGCGTTGCGTTATAAGGCGGATTTGCCAGACGCAAAGTTGGCGGAGCATTCTAAGACGCTGCTTGAGTGCGCGCAGAATTTGCAGGCAATTGAGGCGAAGATGCAGGGGATTCATCGCGATATTAATGGTGCGCCGCGCGTGGAGGATGCGCCTGAGTCGTAGCAATCTAATGCGCGACGACCTGCCTTCGCGCTTAGAGCGTAGTGCGAAAAAGCAATTCGGAGCGCTGAGCCGCTTAAACGTAAAGTCCAGTGGACTTTACGTGCGGCGAAGACGTTCGCGCGTTTAGACCGCGCGAACGACGACCTACATTTCCGCTTTTTGTAGCACGACACGCATAGTCGTACAAATGTACTATAATTAGATACTTAAGGATTTATAGGGCTTTATAATGTTTTATAGTGTTTTATAAGGATTTAGGAGGATTTATGGGAGATTTTGGAAGTTTTAACGGCAATTATGCTGGCGATTTTGCGCAAAACCCAACAATTGTAGACTCGCAGGCTACTTATGTGCGCGAGCAGGCAGAGCGAGTGAGTGTGCGTCGCGTTTACGCAGAGATGACCGTTGGCTTAATAGTTACAACGCTTGTTGCAATGTTTACGCAAAGCACGGGTGCGCTTTACTCTTACTTGTATGCTACGGGTAGGTTTGGTTTCTTCGGCATTATTATTGCGCAAGTGGTGCTTGCTGTTGTGCTTGGAATGCGCGTTATGAAAATGAGCGTTTTTGCTGCGCGTGCAATGTTCTATGCATATGCGGCACTTACAGGCTTTACACTTAGCACGATCTTTACTGTGTTTAGCCTAGGCTCTATTGCAATGGTTCTGGCTTTAACTGCTGGATTCTTCCTGTGTCTTACAATGCTTGCGCTTACTACAAAAGTGAATATGCTTAAGGCTGGCCCGATTCTTATGGTGGCTTTGTTGGTGTTGTGCGTGAGCCAGGTAATTCTTATGTTTGTTGCTCCAAGCGCTGGAACTATGCGATTTATTGCTGCGATTGCAGTGTTGATTTTTGCAGGTCTTACGGCTTACGATGCACAAAAAACGCGTGCGATTTTTGAAGCCTATGCTAATCAGCCAGAAATGATTAAGCGCGTTTCGATTATTTGCGCGTTTAATCTTTATTTGGACTTCATCAACATGTTTGTGTACTTGCTGGAGTTGCTTGGAAATAGGCGCGACTAGGTGCGAGCCTGCGCGTTCTTCCTAGGGATTATGGTAGGCTATTCGCTTGTGTGATTGATGCGCATATTGCGTAGCGAGCACACATGGATGGGTGTCCGAGCGGTCTAAGGAGACGGTCTTGAAAACCGTTGTAGGGAAACCTACCGCGAGTTCGAATCTCGCCTCATCCGCGAACGTGGTTTCTAGCCAATCGCTAGAAACCTTTTTTCATGTCGAAAACCCTTGATATATCAACGTTTTTGGTTTGTTTTTGTTGGTTTGTGTAGTGTGTTTGTATTAAGAAACGCTGAAATTTGGTACAATCGCACTACGGTTTTGTTGGTTTGTGTAGTGTGTTTGTATGTAAAAATGCTGAAATTTGGTACAATCGCACTACACCCTTAATACTTGTTTTGGTTACGCAACGGCAACAGGAATTCCCGCAGAAAGCAGCTTCTTCTTAAACTCAAGCGGATTCAAGATATCGCAATAATCAAATCGCACAACCCTAACAACTCCGCAATCCATAAGCCACCGCTCTCTATTGCGTTCCTTCCTAACTGCATCACGATTATATCTATATAAGTTATTTGTGCTGAAGTTGTTGATATTTTCAACACTTCCATCAAAATCCTCAGTACGCAAGTCGTAAGCAGCCGAGCGGTTATCAAACAAAGTTCTATCTTCAATCAAATATTTATCAGTGCCATCCAGCTCGCCAACAATAATTTTTCCGTTAACTTTCCACATAAAATCTGCGCGATATGGGCTCTGTGGATAATTCGGGTTTGGAAACTCGTGCTGCAACTCTGGTTCCACAAAACCAAGCTCAAGCATTATCGCCCGCGCAAGTGACTCTCCGCCGTTTTCGCTCTTAGGGG